>JAEWPS010000001.1 GCA_023460515.1 Bacillota bacterium
GCAAATACCGGCGGCGATAGCGTACACGTTCTTCAGTACGGCGGCGTATTCGATACCGGTCACATCCTTACAGAAGGAATTCTTTAAGTATTGATTCTTGAAAACGGGGGATATCGTACGGACCTTCTCGATGTCGGAACAAGCCAACGTAATGTACGAGAGCCGCTCCAGAGCGATCTCTTCCGCATGACAGGGACCACCGATAACTGCTATATTTTCTGTCGGAACCTTGTAATACTCCGCGAAGTAATCCGTAATCAACATATTCTCATCCGGTACGATACCCTTGATCGCCGAGATGATAAACTTATCTTTCAAAGAGGTCTTCACCTTCTTCAAATGTTGTTTCAAGAAAGGGGAAGGCGTAGCGAAGATCAAGGTATCCGAGTCCTTGATCGCTTGGTTGATATTGGAATAGAAGTTTATCTTGTTCGTGTCGAATTTCACGGCGGTGAGGTAACACGGGTTGTGTCCCAACTGCTTGAACTCCTCGATACGATCGGGCCTACGCATGTACCAGTTGATACTATCTTGAGTTGAAAGTACGATCTTGGCTAAGGCGGTAGCCCAGCTACCACCTCCCATTATCGCGATTTTTCCGGGCAAATCCATCGTATCACGCTTTTATTCTCCTACATTGGCTATCCAAGCTTCTATTTCTTGGATCGTAGGATTTTGCAGTTCTAACTTATATTTTTTATTAAGCTCACAAAGCTCTTGTCTTAATTTGTTGGCGTTCGCTTCTTTCAGCGTGTCAACCGTCAGGTAGCCGGCTTTCTGCAAAGCGGGAACCCACTCCTCGGAAATACCCAAGGCTACGTATTTGTCGGCGTTATCTTTCTTTGCGGTTTTCTCCGGACGCATTTGCGGGAAAAGCAATACCTCTTGGATCGTTGTCTGTCCGGTCATCAACATAACCAGACGGTCGATACCGATACCGATACCCGACGTAGGAGGCATACCGAATTGAAGGGCGCGTAAGAAATCTTGATCGATGAACATCGCCTCGTCGTCCCCTTTCTCGCTCAAGCGTAATTGCTCCTTGAAACGTTCTTCTTGGTCGATCGGATCGTTTAGCTCGCTATAAGCGTTCGCCAATTCCTTCCCGTTTACCATCAACTCGAAGCGGTCGGTCAATCCCGGTTTGCTACGGTGCATCTTAGTCAGCGGGCTCATCTCAACCGGATAGTCGATGATGAAGGTCGGCTGGATAAACGTACCCTCGCAGAACTCCCCGAAGATCTCGTCGATCAATTTACCTTTACCCATCGTATCGTCGATCTCCATCTTCAATTCCTTGCAGATCGTACGGATCTCGTCCTCGCTCTTACCTTCCAAGTCGTAACCCGTCTTTTCCTTGATCGCCTCCAAGATCGGCAAACGGCGGAAAGGAGCCTTGAAGCTGATTGTCTTACCGTCGATCGTGCTCTCGCTCGTACCGTTCACGGCGATACAGATACGCTCCAACAGCTTCTCAGTGAAGCTCATCATCCAGTTATAGTCTTTGTATTGGACATAAAGTTCCATACAAGTGAACTCCGGGTTGTGCGTACGGTCCATACCCTCGTTACGGAAATTCTTACCGATCTCGTATACACCCTCGAATCCACCGACGATCAATCGTTTCAAATACAACTCGGTAGCGATACGTAAATATAAATCGATATCCAAGGAATTATGATGTGTCGTAAACGGACGTGCGCTAGCTCCTCCGGCGATAGATTGCAGGATCGGAGTCTCTACCTCCGTATATCCGGCCTCATCCAAGGCGGTACGCATGGTCTTGATGATAGCCGCACGTTTCATGAAAATATCTTTTACACCCTCGTTTACTACCAAATCCACGTAACGCTGGCGATAACGAAGCTCCGGGTCATTAAAACCGTCGTAAGCGACACCGTCCTTATATTTAACGACCGGTAGCGGACGAAGTGATTTAGACAGAACTGTCAATTCTTGCGCATGAACGGAAATCTCTCCCATCTGAGTACGGAAAACGAATCCCTTGATCCCGACGAAATCACCGATATCCAGTAATTTCTTGAAAACGACATTGTAGGTGTCCTTATTCTCATCCGGACAAATATCGTCACGGGAGATATAGACCTGTATTCTGCCTTCGGAATCCTGTAATTCCATGAAGGAAGCCTTACCCATGATACGACGGCTCATGATACGGCCGGCGATACTTACCGGGCGTGGCTCAGCGTCGTCTTTGAATGTCTCTTTTATTTCTTTGGAAAATGCGTTCGTTACATACTCAGCTGCGGGATAAGGCTCTATCCCCATCTGACGCAACTGCTCCATGCTATTACGTCTTATTATTTCCTGTTCACTCAGTTCTAATAGATTCATTATGCTATTATTTTGTATAATACGGCGCAAAAGTACAAAATATTTCTGATTTATGCTGACTTATGTGGTAAAAGGTTGAGGTCACCGATCTTGTTTGTTCATGGATAAAGTATCTTAGGATCCTTGGTGAAGTATCTTAGGTTTGTAGGCCATGAACTTAAGACCCAATAATTTTATCTTTACATCCTGTTTTGATCCCGGGGATGAGACAAATGGAATAAACAGCCCTCACTCCGATAA
>JAEWPS010000002.1 GCA_023460515.1 Bacillota bacterium
AAATATACGAGTAAAAGGATATCGCTCTAGTGCTAATATGATAATAAGATATTTAAATGAAAATAAAGTAGAAATAGGTAATACAGGAATTTTTCCAAGTACTAATTTTGATAAAATATATACAATAGCAATTGGAACAAAATGGATATCATATGAATCTAATAGTACAAATAATTGGGTATATGAAATACAACCAATAGGTTAAAAATTACATAATGTTATGGGTACAAACTTATTAAGTTTGTACCCATTTGTTTTTACTTGAAATTATTTTAAAAATAAAATAAAATAAAATAAAATTGTTATGATATAATCATATAATACTGTAAGTAGAATTTAAAACATTTTTTAAATATAAATGACTAATGATTTGAAAAAATAACACTCAAAACATATAATTAATGTTTTGAGTGTTATAGGTATTTTATGGCTATATAAAAAGTGTATAAATTAGGTAACTTTTAAAGCAAGCAGTTTATTCTCTTACTATTATCCAAGATAAGTTTTTACCGTTTGCTTGTGTGGCTGAAATTCTGATGCCATCAGCATCTACAATATATTGCCAAAAGTAATCTAGTATTTGATTACCAAATACATGTGCAGAGTATTTTTTTACTTCGCCATCTTTTGCTACAAAGCATTCAATTGCGTATTCAACGCCCTTATTCAGTACTTCACCCATAGAGTCGCGCATATATTCTTTCCATACGCCCTCTATAAGACTTTTTTGTACATAACGTCTGGTAGAACTTGCATTTTTTGCAACTGTTAACCGAACGTTAAAATCCTCAGCAGTAATTAGTAAACCCGTTGTTTCTTGACATTTTCTTGTTAGCATGTCAAATACCTCCAATAATTTATTTTTTGTATTTGCTTCCGGAATACCGGTTGCATTAAAAATTTAATACAATAAATATTATATCATATTTATGTAAACTTGTCAAGACTTTACTTGATTTATATAAATAAAAAAAGTCTTGCGTTAATTTTTCTAAGTTAGAGGAAATTATTTAATTAAAGAGATTTTAAATAAAAAAAGGATATAATATAAATATCATAATTATCTTAATATTTATAAAAAAATAAAAAATACTTTACAAATTAATGTTTCTGTGTTATAATATTTCGGTGTGCGAAATAAAATTATAAAGGAGGTTAAGATGATTGAACATAGTAATGAATTAATTGAAGAATTAATAGAGACTTTTAGAAATTTTAAAAAGATTAAATTAAAACACGTTTCAAATTGCGGTGACTTTACCCACAATGAGAAAATGATTTTGTTTATTTTAAAAGATATTTCTAAGGACAGTAGGGTTTCACTTTCGGCTCTTCGTGGAAGAATGAAATTGGCACCTTCAACTATTACGCCTATAATTACATTACTTGAGGAAAAAGGACTTATTGAAAGAAATATAGATAAAACAGATAGAAGAAATATATTTTTACAAATATCACCTAAAGGTGAGAAATTTACAGAAAAGATTCAAACTGAAATTAAAAATGAAATGTCAAAATATATTGAATATATTGGTGAAGATGACACAAAAGAATTGATAAGATTAATTTCAAAAACAACAGATTTTTTTGAACGGAAAGGAAGATAAAAAAGAATGAAAAAAGTATTAGAACATTTAAAACAATACAATATTCTAATTGTAATTGCTATGACACTTATATTTTTGCAATCTATTGCAAATTTATATTTACCAACTCTTATGTCAGAAATAGTAAATGAAGGTGTTATAGATCAAAATATGGATAGTGTATGGATGTATGGAGGTAAAATGCTTTTTGTAACTCTTGGGGCTATGATATGTTCAATCATATCTACTTTTATTGCGTCTAGAGTTGCAGCAGGTTTTGGTAAAAATTTAAGAAAAGCAGTTTTTACTAAAGTAGAGGATTTTTCACTTAACGAATTTAAT
Organism: Bacillota bacterium; assembly: GCA_023460515.1. Classification (GTDB taxonomy): domain Bacteria; phylum Bacillota; class Clostridia; order TANB77; family CAG-465; genus RGIG5057. The sequence goes on from JAEWPS010000002.1 coordinate 1,929, forward strand.
AAAATACAAACATCATCATTAATTACTCGTACAACAAATGATGTATCACAAATACAAAACTTAACATTAATGATGATTCGTATGATGATATTAGCACCTATGATGTGTATAGGTGGAATAATTATGGCTACAGCAAAAAATTTAGAACTTTCTTTGCTTTTTGTAGTAGTAATTCCTATTTTACTTGCTGCTATAATTTTACTTGCAAGAAAAATAGTACCTTTATTTACAGAAATACAAAAAAGAACAGATAAAATAAACCAAGTAGTTAGAGAAAAACTTACTGGAGTTAGAGTAATACGTGCTTTTGGAACTGAAGATTATGAGGGTAAAAGATATGATAAAGCAAATAAAGATATATATGAAACTTCAATAAAAGCAGCATATATAATGTCTGGTTTAATGCCAATAATATTTTTTATAATAAACATTTCAACTATTGCTATAGTATGGTTTGGAAGTCATTTAATTGGTGATGGTGCATTACAAATAGGAGATATGATGGCATTTATGCAGTATGCAATGCAAGTATTATTCTCTATACTTATGGTTACAATGTTATTCATAATGATACCAAGAGCTATTGTTTCTGCTAAAAGAATTAATGAAGTATTAGAAATTGAACCAAGTATAAAAGATAATGGAATGGATATTGAAAAAGGTACTAAATCTGGAGAAATTGAGTTTAAAAATGTCACTTTTGCATATAACGAAAGTAATGAACCTGTATTAAATAATTTAAATTTTAAAATAAATAAGGGTGAGACAGTTGCTATTATAGGTGGAACAGGAAGTGGTAAGAGTACACTTTTAAATTTAATTTTAAGATTTTACGATGTAACTTCTGGCGAAATAACAGTAGGAGGAGTTTCTGTAAAAGAAATGAGTTTAGAATCTCTTAGAAATATGATAGGCTATGTACCACAAAAAGTCAATTTATTTTCTGGTACAATAGCAGAGAATATACGTTACGGTAAGCAAGATGCAACAGACGAAGAAGTTAAAGAAGCAGCTAAAATAGCACAAAGCTTAGATTTTATATCTTCATTAGAAAAAGGTTTTGATTCCATTGTATCTCAGGGTGGAACAAATTATTCTGGGGGACAAAAACAAAGAATATCTATTGCTCGTGCAATAGTTAAAAACCCAGATATATATGTTTTTGATGATAGTTTTTCAGCATTAGATTACACAACAGATAAAAAATTAAGAGAAGCTTTGATTGAAAATACAAAAGGAGCGACTTTAGTTATTGTTGCTCAAAGAGTTAGTACTATAATGAATGCAGATAGTATTATATTTTTAGACGAAGGTAAAATAATTGCTCAAGGTAAACATCATGAGTTACTTGAAAATTGTCAGGCGTATAAAGAAGTTGTGATGTCACAAATAACAGAAGAGGAGGCGATGAGTAGTGGAAAATAAAGATCAAGCAAAAAAAGCACCTAAGGGACCTTTTAATGGCGGTCCTATGGGTGGTATGCGTCCAGCGGATAAAGCAAAAGACTTTAAAGGAACATTTAAAAGATTAGTAAATTATATAGGTAAGTATAACAAAGCAGTAATTGCGGTACTTTTTGTACTTGCTTTAGGAACTGTACTTTCTGTAGTTTCTCCGAAAATATTAGGAAGAGCAACTACAGAACTTGGTAATAACATAATGCAAAAAATGGTATATAGCAATATGAGAGAAACTTTAGACAAATTACCAGTTGCTTTAAAAAATAATTTACCAGAAAATGCAACAGTCCAAACTTTAATAGATATGAAAGTTGTACCTGAAGAGTATGTATCTAAAATACCTGAGGTTGCTAAGGCAGTATCATTAAGCAATGAACCTAAAATAAATTTTGAATATATAGGCGAAATTTTACTTATAATTGTTGGGTTATATGTAGTTAGTGCAATATTTACATATATTGCAAATAGAACTATGGCATATGTTGCTCAAAAGGTTACATATAGTTTAAGAAAAGAAATGGATCAAAAATTAGATAGATTACCGCTTAAGTTTTTTGATAAACATACACACGGTGAAATTTTAAGCAGAGTAACAAATGATATAGATACTATAAGTACAATGCTACAACAGAGTTTAGTACAAATATTACAATCTTTATTTACTATTATAGGAATACTTATAATGATGATTACTATTAGTTTGAGCATGACAGGCGTTGCAATCTTAGTATTACCAGTTAGTATGATATTTATCGTTTCTGTTATAAAAGTTTCTCAAAAGTATTTTATGGCCCAACAAAGGGTACTTGGAGATATAAATGGACATATTGAAGAAACTTATTCTGGAGATTTAGTTGTTAAGTCATTTAATATGCAAAATGCAGAGATAGAAAAATTTGATAAAATTAATAATGAGCTATATAGACACAGCTGGAAATCACAATTTTTATCTGGACTTATGATGCCAATTATAAATGTAATAAACAATTTAGGATATATAGGTATATGTGTACTTGGAGCAAATTTAGTAATAAAGGGTAGAATGTCAATTGGTGATATACAAGCGTTTATTCAATATACTAATCAATTTTCACAACCTATAGCTCAAGCAGCAAATATGATGAATATGATACAAGGAACAGTTGCTTCTGCTGAAAGAGTTTTTGAAATTTTAGATGAAGAAGAAGAATCTTTAGATACAGAAAATCCTGTAAAAATTGATTTAGTAAGAGGAAACATAATTTGTGATAATGTTGAATTTAGTTATAGCAAAGATGAAAAATTAATTGAAAATTGGAGTTTAGATGTAAAACCTGGTCAAACAGTTGCAATTGTTGGACCTACAGGAGCTGGAAAAACTACAATAGTAAATTTACTTATGAAATTTTATGATATACAAGGTGGAGATATTAAAATAGATAATGTTTCTATTAAAGATATGACAAGATCAGATATTAGAAAAATGTTTGCGATGGTACTTCAAGATACTTGGCTATTTAATGGAACTATACGTGAAAATTTAAGATATTCTAAACAAGATGCCACAGATAGTGAAGTAGAACAAGCTGCTTATTTAGCACATGCAGATCACTTTATTAGAGCTTTGCCGGGTGGATATGAATTTGTTCTTAATGAAGAAGCTAATAATATATCTCAAGGACAAAAACAATTACTTACAATTGCAAGAGCAATTTTAGCTAACGCACCAATTCTTATACTTGATGAAGCTACTAGTAATGTAGATACAAGAACAGAAGAGTTAATACAAAAAGCAATGAATAAATTGATGCAAGGAAGAACAAGCTTTGTAATAGCTCATAGATTATCTACTATAAAAAATGCAGATGTAATAATTGTTATGGATCATGGTAGAATAGTAGAGCGTGGAAATCATGATGAATTACTTGAAAAAGACGGATATTATTCTAAATTATATAATAGCCAATTTAGTGAAGAAATTGCTTAAGGTAAGATGAAAAATTATAAAATATAATTAAAATAAAAATATAACTGTGATTTAATTCACAGTTATATTTTTATTTTATAAATTAGTTAAATATTGAAAGAATACTTATTAATTTATTGATTCTTGTTTCTTTTTGAACAACCGGTAAATTTCTTCTAGTTTCACCAATTATATTATAATTTTCAGATAAATCTACAATTTTTAAATTTAGATCTTTATCTATTTTTACAACGCTTGAACTATCTTTTTGAACAATAAGTAAAAATGTTGTTGTTTCAAATTTACATATGAATATATTTTCAATATTGACGTTTTTGAAAGTTTGAAAAGTACTTTTTAATTTAGTAAATATATTTTCTATATCATCTGAATTTTTACTAGATACGTTAAGAATATGACGTAAATTTTTAAGTTTTAGGAAAGTTGTATTTTTAATCAAATCTTCCATATCATTATCTAAATTAGATATATATGCAATTTCAGAAAATTCATTATTAGATATTAAAACAAATGCTTCATCTTCCATATTATCCATTGATAATAATCTTTTAAAGTATGAATCACTATATACTTTTGCATATCTTTCATCAGTTAAAATATAATTTGCAAGAGAATATTTTATTTTTTCAATTATGTTAGTACATGTTTGTTCATTAGCGTGTATTATTTCGTGAGATATAGATTTGTAAATTTCTGCTTTTAAGCTTTTATTATTAAGAACTAACATACTTTCTAATTTTTTTAAGTTTACTACATATTGAATTGGACTATAATGTTTTTTTCTATTTATAAAAGTATCTACTAAAGTAGATTGAATATCCGCTATATTTATTAATATTTTATCTTCTAATGAGTTTATATTTTCAGATAAACTAGAACTTAAATCCATGTCTAGATCATTAGTAGTGTTTTGTCCTTCAGGATTTAATTTATCTAATATACTTCTGATCATTGATTGTAAATTTTTCTCGTTTTCTAAATATTCATTTAAAACTTCATCTTTTGAAATACAATGTTTTCTAATTTCTATATAATTATCACTAAGAAGTCTATTAAAATAGCACAATTTATTGTAATTTGAGTACATTCTACTAACATCATCTAATTTGCTAAATATTTCAGTAGTATTTATTTTGTTTAATAGTTTTGCAACATACTTACTAGGATTGTTTTTAAATAAACTACTATATAAAATCTCTTCATTTACACCTAAAGTAAAGCACATTTGTCTTACTAATTTTCCTTCTAGAAAGTACATATCATTATCTGAAACCACTTTAACACCTAAAAAATCATTTTCATATGTTCTATATGTAGGAACAATAGATAATGTAGTAGGTAAGGTGTATAGTAGTCTACAAACCAAATTAGATACTATAGCCCTATTTAAACCGAAATTTGAATGTATTATTTTATAATTAGTTTTAGATATTTGAGTTTTACTAAAACCAACGGAAAATACATTTTCATCAATTTCTTTAGTTGTTAATATGTATAATAATCTAAGATAAACTGATTGTAAATTAGATAAATCTTTAATATATAATTCTTTTCTTGAAGCATCATAGTATCCAGATTTATAATCATATTTTTTATTGTCAGCTAAGATAACAAAATCAATGTTATCATACAATTTTTTAGATAATTTATTTACACTATATTTTGATATATATCCAAATTCTATCAATTTATCAAAAAGTCCTGATATGGTTTCAAGAAATTTTTCAGATAGATTACATTTTTCTTTTAGTTTAATTAAATATTTGTTTGAAACAATTGACATATTTTTATCCTCCGTATATATAATTTTACATAATAATTGTACAACATAAATATTTAAAAAACAAGTGTATTTTAAAAATAATATCAAAAAAAACAATAAATTTCATATTTGTTTCATTATTAAATTAGCACAATAAAAATATAAAATAAATTTTAGTAATATGATTGACAAATAAACTTTTGTTTGGTATAATAAATCGATGAGAGGAAATGAAAAAATATGGATATAACAATAATATTACTAGCTATTACTATAATTTTATTAATTGTATTAATAGGGTTAAATTTGAAAAAACAAAAAAGTTCATTATCTAATGAATTTAGAAATGAATTAACTAATATGTTTATGCAAACAAGGGAAGAAATTTCTAAAAATATAGGTAATAAAATAGTTGAAACAACAAATATACAACAAGTTGGTCTTGCTAATTTGACTAATATTAATGAAACTAAGCTTGAAAATATACGTAAAACAGTAGAAGATAGATTAATAATTCTTCAAAAGGATAATAGTGAAAAGTTAGAAAAGATGAGAGTTACAGTAGATGAGAAGCTTCATAATACATTAGAACAAAGATTAGGAGAATCATTTAAATTAGTTAATGATAGATTAGAATCTGTATATAAAGGTTTAGGAGAAATGCAAACTTTAGCACAAGGTGTTGGCGATTTAAAAAAAGTATTTACAAATGTAAAATCTAGAGGATTCTGGGGAGAGATTCAATTAGGAAATATACTAGATCAATTTTTAACTGCGGATCAATATTTGAAAAGTGTTAAAACTAAACCAAAATCAAATGATTTTGTTGAATTTGCCATTAAACTACCTGGTAGAAACGAAAATGAAACTGTATTACTTCCAATAGACTCTAAATTTCCTATAGAAGATTATACTCGTTTAATTGATGCAGAAGAGTTAGGGGATGTTAACTTAGTTAATGAATCTAGAAAAAAATTAGAAAATTCAGTTAAATTATTTGCTAAAGATATACAGGATAAATATATTGAAACTCCATATACAACAGACTTTGGTATAATGTTTTTACCAACAGAAAGTTTATACTGTGAAGTAGTTAAAAATTCTGATTTATGTGAAACCTTATCTCAAAAATATAGGGTGGTTGTATCTGGACCTACTACATTTGTAGCATTACTGAATAGTTTACAAATGGGATTTAGAACACTTGCTATTGAAAAAAGATCAAGTGAAGTGTGGCAACTACTTGGTATGGTAAAATCTGAATTTAGTAAATTTGGAGATTTATTAGATAAAACAAATAAAAAACTTCAGGAAATATCTGGTACAATGGAACTTGCTTCTAGAAAAACACGCACAATTGAAAAGAAACTTAGAAAAGTAGAAGCATTACCTATAGGAGATGAGGCTCAATTCTATATGTTGGAAAGTTCAGAATTAGAAGAAGACATAACTTTAGATGAAGAAGAATAGGTGAAAAATACACATGACGAGTTTAAATTTATGATTTTCTATTTACAATAGGGGAATAATATGTTAAAATATCTGTAAACTTAATTTAGGTTTACAGATATTTTTAAGGAGTGATTTTTTAAATGAATAAAGTTAAAGCGGTAATACTTGCAGGTGGAAAAGGTACTAGAATGAAATCTGAACTTCCAAAAGTTTTACACAAAGTTTATGATAGATGTATAATAGATTACGTATGTGATTCTTGTAAACAAGCAGGTGTAGATGATATAAGTATAATAGTAGGACATAAATATGAACAAGTTATAGAACATATTGGTAAAGGTAACGCTCAGTTCTTTTTACAAAAAGAACAACTTGGAACAGGGCATGCAGTTATGCAAGCTAAAGAACATATAGAAGCAGATGATTTAGTTATAGTTATAAATGGTGATATGCCACTTATTTCTTCATATACTATAAAATCATTTATTTCTTTTTTACAACTTGGAAACTTTGATGGTGCTTTAGCATCAGCAGTTTTTGATAAGACTCCAAACTATGGTAGAATAGTAAGAGATAAAGCTGGAAACTTTTCAAAAATAGTGGAACAAAAAGATTGCAATGAAGACGAACTTGAAATAGAAGAAGTAAATATAGGATTATATTGTTTTAAAGGTAAATATTTATTAGATTCTTTTTCAAAATTAAATAATAACAATGCACAAAAAGAATATTATATAACAGATATTCCATACTATATAATGAATGCAGGTGGAAAAGTTGGTGTATATATGATACAAGATCCAGATGAAACACAAGGTATTAACTCAAGATCTGATTTATCTATAGTAACTAAAACTCTTTTACATAATACAAGAGAAATACATATGGATAATGGTGTTACATTAATAGACCCAAGTAATACATATATAAGTTTAGATGTTGAAATTGGAAAAGATACTATTATTTATCCTGGAACTAACATACAAGGTAAAACAACAATAGGTGAAGGATGTATAATAGGACCAAACTCTACAATAGTTTCTAGTGAAATAGGAAATCATGTAACAGTTGAAACAAGTAAAATATCTTATAGTAAAATAGCAGATAACGCTATAATAGGACCATTTGCACATATAAGACCAGATTCTAATATAGGGGAATCTTCTAAAATTGGAAGTTTTGTTGAAACTAAAAATGTTAATATTGGAAATAGTACAAAAGTACCACACTTATCTTATATAGGAGATAGTGATGTTGGAAATAATGTTGAAATAGCTTGTGGCGTAATAACTGCAAATATGAATTCAAAATGGGAAAAAAATAGAACAACAATTAAAGATAATGCATTTATAGGATGTAACTCTGTACTTGTAGCTCCTATTACAGTAGAAGAAAAAGGACTTGTTGGTGCTGGTTCAACTATATGCAAAGATGTACCAAGTAAAGCATTAGCATTAACTAGAGCAGAACTTAAAATAAAAGAAAATTACTACGAAGGTAGAAAATAATTAAAAATAAATTAAAAATAACGCAGTATTAAGTTACTGCGTTATTTTTTAATAAAAATGTGTATAAAAACAGTAGTAATTATTCATTACTACTTAATATTGATGCGAGTAAGAGGACTTGAACCTCAACTAAAATATATCTCTTGCTACAAAGCTTTATTTCATACTTCTTATATAGACCTACTATATATACTTTTATATTCAGTTACTATTTGTCTATAAAATATTCTTTTAAGAAGATTTAAACAACCAACAGATAACATTATTGAAAATAGTAAACTTGATAAAAGAACCACGTTAGCCATATAATCACTTACTAATGATTTTACATAATATGCAAAATAAATTAAAGTGCTAGTCAAAATAGCAATTATTAATGCACATAATAATCCCCCTATAATTTTAAATACAATACTTATATAAAGTGAATCAAATAATTTATAAATTTTAATATAATAAATAATCAATACTATCCATATTAACATATATGTACTAAAAAATATATAAATAAAATCTAATATACTCATATTTTTTTCACCCCAAATACAACCGCATATACATAGAATTCTTCCCAAAGTGCAATCTGCTCCAGCGGTTTATCTTCAAAAGTCGCAAAATCCGTTATATATTTTTTTAATCCAGAAGCTTTACTTTCTAAATTATCTGAATTAATTCTTTTAAACAATAAGTCATCTACATATATTAAAAATATACAAGATAATTGTATGATTAAATTACTAATAAAATAATGATAATCAGTATTATACAAGATAATCATAGGACATATAATTCCATACAATATTGCCGCTAACCACGAATTTCGTTTTAAGAAGGTAATGAATATGCTTATTCCAACTAGCATTACATATATATCTAAAATTGCCGAAGAAGTTGAGCGAAATAAATTTGCAAGTATTACTACTACAACACATAAAATTATATTTATAATATTAAGTCTTCTTGATATTTGTTTTATTTTATTCTCATTTAATAATTTCTCTTTTATTACATTAATTATTGATTTATATACATCTTTTATATGACCAAATGTTTTTTCACATAACATCATCTTGTTAAAATCACTTAATTTTTTTATTGTATTTATCTCTAATTCTGTATTAAAAAATACTTTTAAACAAATACTATCCTCCTCAGGTATTGAATTTAAATCCTTTACAATTTTAAATTCATAATCTTTTGATGCGTTATTTGAAATCACTTCCATAGATATATATCCTTTTATTAAATAGTATAGTATAGTTGCAATTATGGTATTATTATTTAATCTTTTGTTTAATAAATAATACCAAAAAATTGGCGAATGTTCTAAAAACTTAGATTCTCTGTAGTATGTCAAGTCTTTATTAACTTTATGTTGAAACTGATACTTAAAAAGTAAAATAAATATATATATCCATAGAGATACTAAAATTACATATTCCATATAAAACTCCTTTTCATATTTCTTATAACTATACTAAATTTTACTGTTTTTAGCGTATTTGTTATGTAATTATAAAAAATAAATATTTAACAATATTTTTATATCAATAGTATACATTGTTCTTAAAATTTTGTCAATATAAAATAAAAAAGTAGCAATAAATAATTGCTACTTAATATTGGTGCGAGTAAGAGGACTTGAACCTCCACACCGGTTGGTACCAGATTCTAAGTCTGGCGCGTCTGCCAGTTCCGCCATACTCGCATTAATACTCTAATATGATAACATATATTCTTATATTTGTCAATATTTAATCTTAAAGTTTATAAAAAATATTAAAAAATATTTCTGGGCAAATATTTTATTTTTTATAATCTTTATATATTAATACATATTTCGACAAAATTATACATAATATTGGTATATAATACATTTATCGATAAGGATAAAATTAAAATATACTTTAAAAATTAAATTTATCTTAATTAAGGAGGGATATAAATATATTATTGAAAATTTAAGAAATCAAACATAATGTTATGAATTGAACAAGTAAAAAGAATGATTAAAATCATTTTAATGATGATTTATTTTGGAAAATTTTGAGTGGGGTGTATATTTATGCATAGAGGTATGTTCTTTAAAGCTATATCAGTAATAGTTATAATATCTATGATTTTAAATTTGGTTCCTTTAAGTGTATATGGAAAAGAAAGTATAGTTGAAAAATTTAAAGAGGAAGATAGAGTTATAACAGATACACAATCTAAAGTGGAAATTAAAGGTGAGATAATTGACAAAAGAGAAAAAAATATTAAATATTTCTTATTAGATAATAATACCATTGAGGCAGAAATATATAAAGACGCAGTTCATTATATGAAAGATGGTAAATGGGAAGATATAGATAATAGTTTGTCTGAAGCAGATGATATTGATGGACAAAAAATAAACGAAAACAATTCAAATAATTTTAAAGTGAAATTTGCAAATAAAGCAAAAGATAATAAATTAATAAGCATAAAAAGCGATAAGATAGATATGAAATGGTCGCTTCAAGGTGCTGAAAAAGTCAAGGTACAAATTAATCCATATAATAATAATCTAAAAGAATTAAATAAAAAAGAAGATAAAAGAAATTTAAATAACATTTCAACAAGCGTAATTTATCCTAATATTTTGAAAGATGTAGATATAACATATGATATTATTTCTGAAAGTGTAAAAGAAAATATTATTTTAAAAACATTAGAGTCTACAGAGAATAAATTCATATTCAATTTAGATATTGGAGATTTAGTAGCTAAATTAAATGAGGATAATAGTATATCAATATATAATTCAAAGAATGTAGTGATTTCTAAAATCGATTCACCATATATGTATGATTCTAAGCTTGAATATAGTGATGAAATTGATCTTGTATTAATTAAAAATGAAAAAAATTATACACTAGAAATTAAACCTAATAAAGAATGGTTGAAATCTTCAGAAAGAGCATTTCCAGTTAAAATAGATCCAACTGTAAATACATCATTGTATTATCAAGATATTCAAGATACATACATATATTCAGGTGATGATAACAATTCTACAAGATATCGCGCTCATATAGTAAGAGCAGGTGGTGGAATTAGTAAAATTTTTAGATCACTAATAAAATTTACACTTCCAACTTTAAATACTGGAGATCAGGTAATAAATGCACAACTTAATTTATGTAACTATCCTGATACAGAAGAATGGAATCCGTGGACAGGCCCATTACAAATAAATGTTCATAAGGTCACAAGCAATTGGCAACAAGATACTGCGTATTGGTCAAATAGTGCAAACATATACGATTCAAAAATTGTGGATTATATGACATATCAATACGATGTAAATAATATGATGAAGCAAAATTCTTGGAATATTACCTCAATAGTTAAAGATTGGTATGTAACAGGAAATAACTATGGATTAATGTTAAAAGAAAATACTGAAGCAATAACAGGACATAATGAAGCATATTTCCTATCTGCAGATACGACTTCAGCATATTATTTGAATTACAGACCGGTTGTAAGTATAACATATCGTAATCAGACAGGGTTAGAAAACTATTGGAGTTATCATCAGCAAACAATAGGAAGAGCAGGAACAAGTTATATTAATGATTATAACGGTAATATGGTGTTAGTGCATGATGATGTTCAAACTCCTGGTAATCGTATGCCTGTTACTTTAAATCATGTATTTAATAGTAATGATAAAAATAAAAATATAGGATTTGGTGATGGCTGGAGATTGAACGTCTCCCAAATGATTAACTTAGAAACTATAAGTGGTATACAATATGCAAAATATATTGACGAGGATGCTACGGCACATTATTTTATAAAACAAGGTACAACTAATACATATCTTGATGAAGATGGACTTGGATTAACTCTTACCTTAAATTCAGATACTACCTTTACAATGAAGGATAAAGGGGATAATATATTAACGTTTGAGAAAAAAGTTGTAGCTGGTAGTGATTTATGGCATCTAAATAAAATTACAGATTCAAACGGAAATTCGACAGTTATAACATTTTTATCTGCTTATGCAAATTATTTTTATATTAGTAAAATAACAGATAGTGCTGGAAGTATAATTAATTTTACTTGGTCGTATGGAAAATTAGATACAATTACTGATCAAAACTCAAGAGCAATTAATTATGGATATTATACAAATTCAAAGTTAATATCAGTTACGTATTCAGATAATAAACAATCAACGTATACATACGATTCAAATGGTCTTATGACAAGTGCTAAAAACATTGATAATTCACATGTAGACTATTCATATAATATAGGTATACCATATAGAATAAATACAATAAAAGAGTATAGCACTGCAAATGAACTTGGAAATAGTTTGAACTTTGTATATGGTAATAATACAACAACGTTTATAGATAATAAAGGATATAGTAATACATATTCATTTACTAATGCTGGTCATGCAGTAAGTATTTCGGATTTTGGAAATAATACAAATAGTTTAAATAATGCATACGGCAAAATGTATAAGTACGGTACATCTGGAGGCGAGAATAATAAACTAAAGCTGGAGTCTAAGTTAATGTCACCAGTGATTAATAGAGTAATTAATTCTAGTGGTGAATCAGATGGTAATTGGACATACTGGTATTGGGATGTAAATAATGGATCAATATCAATGGCAAATAACCAATCATATTATGGAAGTAGGTCAATTAAAGTAACTGCTAATGGAAGTAATTCTTCCTCTAGAATGTATGCTTATCAATGGGTTACATTAGAAAAAGGAAAAACATATACGCTTTCTACATATATTAAAACAGACGGAGTTACAAATAATAATGGAGGAGGAGCACGACCGTTTGTATATTTTCTGGAATCAAATGGTGCAAGGCAGAATGTTAATGGCGAGTTTGTAAATGGCAGTAATGATTGGAAGAAATATAGCTGTACATTTAATTATCCAGCAGATGCAACAAGTGATGTTGTAGTATCTTTAGGAATTACAGGAGAAAATGGAACTGCATATTTTGATGGTGTACAGGTTGAAGAAGGCGAAATCGCAAATACGTATAACATGATTGAAAATTCGGGTTTTGATAATGGGCTTACAAGTTGGATAAAGAATTCAGATTGTAATGCAAATGATAATGTGGTATCATCTACAACAGGAAATGCAGCAAAAATAACAGGAGAATCAATAAAACGTAAAAATATTTACCAAAATGTTAAAATTTCAGGTAAAAAGGGAGATGTATTTTCTTTATCTGGTTGGGTAAAGAGTAACTCGGTTGCACTAAGTGCACCAAGAGCAAATAGTATTACTGCGGGTATCTGTAGATTAGACGGCACTTTTCAATGGGTAGAGGCCAGTATAAATCCAGATAGTAATACATGGCAATATTCATCAAACGAATTTGTAACAGATAGTGACTATAGTCGTATAGATATATATATATTATATTATTATAATTCAAACGAAGTATATTTTGATAATATAGGCCTTTTTAAGGATGATTTTGGACAAAGTTATACATATGATAAAAATGGAAATCTAATTTCATCACAGGATATGGCTAAGCAAAATTCAACTATACAATATAATGGAAAAAATGAATTATTAAAACAAACTGAACCAAATGGTGGAAGTTTCATTTATGAATACGATTCAAAAATAAAAAATAGATTGTTAACAGCAACAAATAATTCTAAAGTTAAATATTCACTTGAATATAATCAGTATGGTAATCCAACAAGTACTATTGTGAATAATACAGATAAAGTTTCAACAATAATTGCACCTGGTAAAACGTATTATATACGTTCTAAAAGTAGTGGTATGTATTTTGATGTTTATTGTGGTGGCACAGCAAACGGAACTAATGTTCAGCAATATACATTTAATGGTGGTTTAAATCAACAGTGGAAAGTATTTGATGCAGGTGACGGATATTGTTATTTAAAACCAGCTTATTCAGATAATATAGCATTAGACACATTGAGCACAAATAATAATATTCAGATTTGGTCGGCAAATAACAGTGATAATCAAAAATGGAAGTTAGTAAAAAATGATGATAATTCATTTAAAATGCTTATAAAATATCAGGAACAAACTAATTGTGCGACAGTGGGAGGAAATTCAAAGGATAATGGTGGAAATATTCAACAAGAAAAGAACGAAAATTTGGAGAACCAAAGTTTCTATTTTGAAGAAGTAGGAATAGATAATTCAACGGATAAATCCTTGTTAGAATCAGGAGAGGTATTTTATATAAAGGCACAAAGTAGTGGTTTATATTTGGATTATGCAAAAGATGCAAATGGAAATATGATAGATACAAATGGAACAAAAATCGTCCAAAGAGAATTCACAGGAAGTGACTCACAAAAGTGGAGAATTGTAAGAAGAGAAAATGGTGAATACAAATTAATTCCATTGTATAGTGAAACAGGTAGATCAATAACACTTTCATGTGGTTTAAATCAAAATGAGAATCCGGCTATAATTTACGAATATGGCGATGGATCAATTAATCCAGAATGGACAATTTTTAAACAGCCGGATGGTACATATATGATAGCATCTAAGTCAACATCAGACTCAAAATATTTAACAATACTTTGGAATTTAACAACACCTGAAACAAATATAGTTGTATATCAGTATACAGGTGGAGGAAATCAAAAGTGGTATTTAGAGCCTGCTAATATGGTAAACGTCGAAGATGGAGCTACATATAAAATTAAGAATAAAAACAGTGGGCTATATGTTGGAGTAAAAGATTCAGGAGACTTTAATGGCGCAAATATTGAACAAGTTGCAGCAAGTGATAGTTTAGCTCAACAATGGCAGTTTGTAGACTTGAAAAATGGTTATTATAAGGTTATTTCAAAAAATAGTACTTCTGGAAGAGTAATGGATGTATTAAATTTTGGAACTGCAGATGGAACAAATGTACAGTTATGTGGTTCAAATGGTTCAAGTGCTCAACAATGGGAAATAGTTCCTATTGGTAATGGAACATTTAGCTTAAAACCAAGAAATTGTGGTGGTAAAGAAGCTTTAGATTTATATTGTGGATTAAATGCGCCAGGTACAAACATACAGATATGGGGTTCTCATGGAGAAGTTCAACAGCAATTCTATTTAGAGAAAATAAGTGGACCTACTAGCTCATATATAGAATCAAAAGCATCATATTCAACAGACGGACGATTTTTAAATAAAATAACAGATGCAAGAGGTAAAGAAATAAACTATAACTATAACTTTAATTCAGCAAATAACACTGGAACAGGGACACTTGCAAGTGTTACAGATACAAAAGGAACAATAACATCATACCAGTATGATAATTTAGATAGAATGACAAGTGTAAATTCAACATCAGATAATAAAAATTATTCAAATAGTTATACATATTTAAACGATAAACTTACAAGTATATTACATAATGGTTTTAATTTAAACTTTGAATATGATAATTTTGGTAATACAAAACAAGTTAAAGTAGAAGATCAAATATTAGTAACAAATAATTATGATACAGGAAATGGTAACTTAAATAGTCTTACTTATGGAAATAACCAAACAATATCTTATGCATATGATAGATTTGGAAGAGTATCTACAAAAACAGGAACAAATGGAACATATAATTATGTTTATAATGCAAAGGGAAACTTAGGAATAGCAAAAGATAATGTGAATAACGTAATATATAATTATACATATGATTTAGCAGACAGACCAATAAAATTACAAGGAACTAATGGATATAGTTCACAATATGGATATGATAATAATAGTAATATAAATAAAATTATGTATAATTTTAGTAGTTTATCTAATGCTATAAGTTATTCATATGATAGCGATAATAAAATAACAAATATAAAATGGGATAATGATAAATATGTAATGTATAACTATGATAGATTAAGTAGATTACAAGACAAATATTTAAAAAGCTCATCAAATTCATATAAGACAAGTATGACATATGTAAATGATGAAACAAATCCGTTAAAAACAACAACATTATTAAGTAGTATAAAAAATGGAACAGAATCTGAAATGTTTTATACATATGATGATAATGGAAATATAGATACAATATCTAAAGACTTTAATTTAAGACAAAAATATTATTATGATGGATTAAATCAATTAGTAAGAGAAAATAATATGGATTTAAACCAAACAATCAGTTATACTTATGATACAGGAGGAAACTTACAAAGTAAAGATATATATGAATATACAACAGATATAAGTCTAATAGGACTAACAAAAATAGATACAAAAACTTATACATATGATACAGTATGGAAAGATAAATTAACAAACTATAACGGAAAGGATATAACATATGATAATATAGGTAATCCGTTAACATACGATGGTAATACATATACATGGCAAAATGGAAGACAACTGGCAACAATAAATAAAGACGGAACTAATATATCATATAAGTATAATGATAGTGGAATACGTACACAAAAAACAGTAAATGGAGTAACAACAAACTACTATTTAGATGGAGATAAAGTAATATATGAAACAACAGGAACAAATATTGTATATTATACATATGATGGAGAAAATAATCTAGTAGGTTTCAAATATAACAATGATCAATACTATTATGTAAGAAATGGCCAAGGAGATATAATAGGTATACTTGACAACAACCTAACTAATGTGATATCATATAAATATGACACATGGGGTAAACTTGTATCAATAAAAGATACAAATGGAACCGATGTAACAAGTGATACTACAAGTATAGGAAATATAAATCCATATAAATATAGAGGATATAGATACGATAACGAAACTGTAATGTATTACTTAAATTCTAGATATTATAATCCTGAAACTTGTCGAATGTTAAATATGGATACAATCGGTGGTAGTATTGGAGGATTATTGAGTCATAATTTATATTCTTATTGCGGAAATAATCCTATTAATAGAGAGGATTCAAGTGGGCGTTCTTGGGAAATTATAGGCGAATTTGTTAATCAGTTAAAGAATGCTATGGGTTCATTAAAATATGCATATGCTACTTCGGCTGGAGCGTCTTTATCTGATGGTCCACTTCCTATAGGTGATATTATAGGATTTGGTATTGCAGCTATTGCCACTGCAGGAGCAATATCATATGCTACTCAACAAACATATAATATATATTCTAATAGTAATGTAACGAGTAATACAATAACTAAAAGTAAAACTAAAGAAGTAGCAGTATCTATAGTTAAAAGCAATAAAAGTAAAAGAGTTATATTTCCTATAAATCCAAATGAATTTAAGCCAAGAGGATGTACAAAAACTGTTTATCCAGGAACAAAAAACGGAAAAATAATTACTTGGTCACAAAATAATATTACTATTTTTGAATGGGATGAAGATTTAGCAAATACTACACATTATCACATCTTAACTAATGGACAACGTTCAAATCCTAATATACATTATGCACCATTAACTCTTGTACCAGAACCATTTGCAAGTATGTATTTTGGATTTTAATAATTTAAGGAGGTATAGAATGATTATTAATTATGATAATAGAGAAAAAGTTGAAAGTATACATTTACATGATTCAAATATAAATTCATTTAAATACGATTATAGTTCAAAAAAAATAGATATAATATTACATAATGAATTTATAAATAAAAATTATGATTTGTTGTTTGAGAATGTTATATATTGCGAGATTATAGGAATAGAACTTTGGGGTCATAGTGATAATAGGATAATAGATTGGGAGTTGATAACTGACGAAAAGAAAATGAAAGAATTGTTATATATTGAAGGGATAGAAAAAAGCCAATATCCATATTCATTGTTTAAAAGAAATCCAGAAAACAAATATATATCGACTTTATTTACTTTTAGTTCAGGAGATACTGTAAGTATAATATGTGAGAAAATTAGTATCGCTAATATAGAATAAGAAATTTTTAAGAATAGTAATTTATTCACATCAATAAATCTTATATCTATATCATAGCAAGGAGGAAACTAATATGAAAATAAATAAAGAATGTAATTATGAATCAGAGGCATATCCACTAGAAGAATATCCGGAAGTTAGTAATATAGAATTTCCAAAAGATATATATATTGCATATGCAGTATGTAGTGAAAAATGTGGAGGTAGAGAATTTATAGTTGATGGATCCACACAAGTATGTCAATATTGCGGAAAACTAATGTTTAGAACTGAAGTTAAGAAGTATAGTATTAGCGAATAGTACTATTTCTGAGATTACAACCCTGAATTCTGTGATTTATGGACGCTGACGAAATAGTATGTGTATTAGGAGCATTATCAAATAATAATATGTATGCTTATTTTTTAAATAATCCAGTAAATATGTTAGATTAAGATGGAAATTTCCAAATTTTAAATTTTATTGGAAATTCAGATACTTTTTATTGAATTTATCTGGAACAATTTTTAATATAAGTCTTTCACTAACAAATAAAAATGTTGTTGAATTCTATTAGAATATTTAATAACTTAGTTTCAAATTTAATAACGATCAATAGTACTATGAAATAAATAGTCAGAGATATAACAGGATAGCTAAATAATGTGATAGTATATAAGCATAAAAAGGGTGGTATATAAAATTAATATACCACCTTAATTAATACTTTTATTTATTTAGAGACTTATTGAAAAATTCGTATGCATACACTTCTGTACTATTTGTATCGTTATACGAAATTTCAATATTATCGCCATTTGATGTAAATTGAGCATATGGCGAAACTTCATTATCGATAACGAAAATTTTATCACTATTTTGTAGAAGAATTTTTGTTGGATTTCCTACTATAATTCTTTCCACTAATCCAGTTACTTTTTTGCTTTCAGATGAAGCGGAAGGTGCTTTAACAAGGCCATCTGCAGATAATAGTTTTTTATATGCATTAATTGCACCGTTGAAGGTATCACCATAAGCAACTTCTCCGTTTGAAACTTTACCTAATACGTATTTTTGAATTTGACCATTTTCATCAACTATTGTAGAGTACCAGGTTATTTGATCAAATACAGTGTATATGGTTGGTTCTACAGGTACCCATCCAGCTTTTTCTTTAAATAATTGAATGGCATTTTCTCCAAAGGCTTTTCCATTTACTCCTCTAACCTTATCGTAATAAGTAATCTTTCCTGTTTTTGTTGAGATCATCATATATCCAACTATACTTTTGTTGGAATTATTAAGATTCTCACAGTCTGAAGTATACCACATGTTATTGTTTGGATCAGTTATAATACTCCAAGCATCATCACCAGAAATGTTACCGTTTTCAGTTTTCCACGTCCATGTTGTAAGTTTAAATTGATCTGATGCTGCAAAATACCTAGCCCAGAAACCTTTACTATTTCCACCATAAATATTACCATATTTTTCAGCAAGTTTTGATGAAAAAGCGATATCTACCCATTCAGGAATCTAATCCATATTGTATTTGTTCATTTCGCCTGTATCAGGATTAACGATGACAATGGAATCTTGAACATTTAAGAATCTAAAAAATTTCTTTTGCCCTAAAGCAACTATACAGTTACCTTTTCCGTTATCATCTAATTCAAACCATGAATCAATTACTATTTTTGTTGGATATTTAAAGTGAACAAGTCTGGCAAGATCTCTACTAAATACAGCAGAAGACATGTAAGTATAATTAGATTTAACCGCAACTGCATTTTCATCTGGGTTGCTTGAGTCAACTATTAGATAACCAGGTGTTTTTTTATCACTTCCAATCGCCTTGACACTACTTTCAAATTCAATTGGTGATACCCATTTTGTATCGTTATTTACTATTTGCTTTGAATAGGTACCATCTTTGTACATTGATGAGTTATCAAAATTGGATAGTGACATACCACCTGTACGTTTAGCAGTTTTTTCAGATACAATGCCTATATTATTTGTGTCTGTATCTGGAATATTACTTTGAGTGACAGTTACAAAGTCTTTTACAAATTTATAACGTGCTTTCATTGTTGATGCAGGATATATGGTAATCAGAAGTATATAGATAACGCAACCTAATACTCCTAGTCCTATCCATATCTTACCAATTGTTTCTGAATTTTTAATATCATATGAATTTTTAATAACAAATCCATCTATGACAATGGCAATAAATATTGGCAGAGCCCACCAGATAACAAAACCTGAAAAAGTCGCATCGATAAGCACATAGTATATACCTATATATGACCAAATACCACCTGCTATAAGCCGTAGAGATTGTTCTAGAATTATAGGTAATAATTCTTCCTTTGTGAGATCATTTTTCCACCTTAATGGATTAATGGACATAAAAAGCAGAGCACCGATGATTCCCATAAAAATAAGCATAAATTAGTCTCCTTTCAAAAGACAATCATATACCGTGTATATTGATTTACGCGGTACGAAAATTTTCTTACCATAAAAAAAATAATAACTCAATAATTATACCATATTTTAGATAAGTTGTTAATATTATGTTAACTCAAAACAAATAGTTAAGTATATAATTGTAGTATTATAAAAATTATAAATTATAAGAGATAATTGTTGTAATTTTTCTGAATACAAAACTATTTATTTGATTAATTGCTATATATTGACATTATATAGCAATTGTGATATTATGTATCATAAAGGAAGTGTTTAAAATGGATCCAATAATATCATCAGTATTAATAGGTATATGTGTATTTCTTATATTTATTATAATTGAAATATTAATAGTAACGTGGGTAATTGGAATGGGAATAGATTCCTCAAAAAATATTACGGAGATAGGGAATATATTAATAGAAACTAGAGAACTACTAAGAAAAAATAATGAACAAATTTATGATATTAAAGAAAAATTAGACAACATTACTAATTTAAAATAATAATTTACTAAACATGTGATTAATTCTAATTTTGTATAATGTGTTGGGGGAATATATATGCTAAAGTTTAAAAGAGATATCGAGAATGCTTGTGTTTTTTGTATTAAAATATTGAAATTTCCATTAATATTATTAGAAGGATTTTGTTTGATAAATATTGTAGTTTTGATGATTTCAAATTCCTCAACTAATAATGAGGAATTATATTCATTATTAAGATTAATGGTAATATTTTTCTTTGCATCTATAGGAATAATTGCATTGTTCTTATTGTATGTAATTTTAATACACACAATCGGTTTTATTTATGAAAAAATAAGAAACTCTATTAATTATTTAAGTGTTGGTGATAATAATGGTATTTATTTACGAGATATTCCAAAAGATTATTCTCCAGCAATAGTTTCATTATTATGTGATAAAAGTATTGAACCGTATAGAGATTTTCCAGCGGTAATATTAAATCTTAAATTAAGAGGGTATATTGATATTATGAATAATAACGGCATAATTGAGTACACAAAATTAAAATCTGAAGATTCTAATTTGCTAGACCATGAAAAGTTTGTATACCATGCAATTTTAACAGATAAAATAATATATAAAGGAGCTTTTCTAGATCTTATAAAATCAGATGCTGCTAGTCTAGGACTTATATCAATAACTAGAGATTCATTCAAACTAACTAGTTTAGGCATAACTGATATGAGAGAATGGAAAAATTTTAAAAAGTTTCTTAATCATTTTACATTAATGAAAGATAAAAATATTGACGATTTAATTTTGTTTGATAAATTTTTAGTTTATTCAATCGTATTAAATAGTGTTAATAAGATAGAATTACTGTCTTTGAATAGCAAATTATATAATCAATATGATTTATTATCATTTGAGTATAAAAAATAAGGTATTATTTAAAATAGGTATATAAATAATAGATGTAGGTATAGAAATTAAATATCTATATCTATTTTTCCTTCAAAAACAAAGTTAGTTGGACCTTTTAAAGTAATAGTACTATCTTTTGTATAGTTAACTGTAAACATTCCACCAATTAGATGTACAACTATATCTGTATCATAATTAGTAAATTTGTTTAATATGCATGCAACTACTGCAGCGCATGCTCCTGTTCCACAAGAAAGTGTTTCGCCGCTTCCACGTTCCCATACCCTCATACTTATTTCATTGTTAGAGATAATCTTAACAAATTCAGTGTTAATTCTATTTGGAAATCTTATATTATTCTCAAATAATGGACCTATTTTATTCATATCTAAAGTTTCTAAATCATCTACGAAAACGATACAATGTGGATTTCCCATAGATACGCAGGTTATATAGTATATAGTTTTGTCTATAAGTATTTTTTCTTTTAGTATTATATCTTTTGTGCTTATAGCTGGAATAAGTTTTGGATCAAATATTGGTTTCCCCATGTCTACTTTAACTTCTGAAACTTTGTTTTCATTAATATCAAGCCATAGATCTTTTATACCACTTAAAGTTTCAAGAGTAATATGTGTATTTTCAGTATATTTATTTTCATAAACATATTTTGCAATACATCTTACCGCATTCCCACACATGTTTCCTTCACTACCATCACTATTAAACATTCTCATTTTAAAATCTGCTATATTAGATGGAATAATAAGTACAATTCCATCTGAACCTATTCCAAAATGTCTGTCACTTAATTTAATTGCAATGGTTGATAAATTATCTGTTGTAATTGGATTTTTTATGCAGTCTATGTATATGTAATCATTTCCGGCACCATGCATTTTAACAAAATCTATTTTCATATATATTTCACCCCATACTATAACATATTGTAGCGTTATAGTATATTATATTGTATTTTCATACATATTATTTATTACAATATTTATAATAAATAATATATAATTATGTTAACAAATTAATCATTTGGAACTTATTTAATTGACTTTTATTGTAAAAAATGTTATAATATAATAGTAAATTAATTTTAAGTACTACTTTTAATAATTTTGTAGTACTAGTCACCAACACTAAATTAAAGGGGTGAATTTATGAAAATGAGTGAAAGGTTTTACCGGTTAACAGTATTATTACTAACGATTATTCTAGTGTTAACTATTTTACCTACAGCTAAAAATTATTATTATAAATACCAACGGATAAATAACAATGAAAATTTGGTTATAACTACAAAAGCTAATGGAAATATTGAAGTTATAAATACTATAGATGATACAACATTGAAGGTTAAATATGCTAAAGATGTTGATAAATACACTTTATATAGGGATGAAATAGCATATGATTTATCTACTCAAAAGTATGGCGACAATTTAGTTATTGATTTAGCACAAACAGACCCACAAAATTATGATGGAGTTGTTGTTGGACAGTTTGCTTTTGCAATTCCTTTAATTCTATGGACTCCAGCTCTTATTGAGGCAGCGCAAATAACAATAGCTGCAGCAGTAGCAGTTGTAGGAACTTATACTGTATGGTACTCTGTTGATTCAATTGCAAAAACGATTGATGCAAATAAAGTAAATGTAAAGGTACAAGAAAAAGTAGAGGAGAAGGAAGATACAAAGAAAAAATCCCCTTACTATTCTGCAGCTTTAGCTGGTGGTGCTGTTGTTATTAACAAGCAAATTACTTATGAAGCAGCAGTAGCAAGATTAATAGCAGGAATGGATGTTTTTGCAACAACTAAGGAAGCTGCAAAAGCTGCTGCTTTAGCAGCAACAGTGCCAACTACTAAATATATATACCATAAAGCACATGATTTTGGAGAGGGTTTTTATCCTCATTACCATCCTGGAGGAAGGAAATGGATTGTAAATCCTAATCATGAGCCACATTGTTGGTTTGGTGCTACTCAATAATATATATTTCTATAAAGGAGGAATACTTGATGTTTATTACAATAGTTTTTGATTGTTATGCTAAAATAATAGAATGTAACAATTCAAATTTGCCGGAAGTTTCTGTTTTAGCAAAGGCATTTCATGAATGGCTTTATGAAGATAGTAAAGAAGATGAAGGATGCCTTTGTATAAAGGAAAGTTTGAATGTAGGAGTTCTAGATATATCTGTTGTACTAAGATTTTTAAATGAAAATTATCCTGAATGTAATGCAAGAGTAGTAGGTAAGTCTATTACAGTTGAAAGTGTGGATAAGTTATTACCTACAATAAATTTATAGAAGGCGGGTATTTTATGAAAAGAAATCGGAAAGAATTTTTAGTAATGGTAATTTTGTTAATTTCACTTTCTGCGGTTACTTTATATATCGCTTATTTAGCGTTTCATAATGGACCAAGTAAAGTAGTTAAAATTGGCGTTATAGACAGTTTATTGGATGATGAATATATATCCAAATATGACGTGAAAGTGAATAAGATAATGGTAAAGGATCCTTTGCTTACAAATCATGGTAATACTATCTTATCTATAATTAAGCAAAAAAACAATGCAGAAATATATTACGTTTCTACTTTGGATAGCAACTTAGTATCTAGCATAGATAATATAGCAAAATCCATATATTGGTGTGTTGAAAATGATGTTGATATTATTAACATGAGTTTTGGAACAAAGGAAGATAAGCCTAAATTAAAAGAGGCTATACAATATGCACTGGATAAGGGAGTTATTGTTGTTGCTTCGTGTATAAACAATTATGATGGTTATTCATATCCTGCAAATTACAAAGGTGTAGTTTCTGTTTCAGATAATTCTTCTAGTAAAGCAGCAGTAGTAGTAAAAGATAAAAAATATGATATAAAATTACTAGATGGAAGTACTATTAAAGCTTATGGTACATCTTGTGCTACAGCTTATGTTACGAATCAAATATCTAATGAACTATCTGGAAAATCAAAAAAATTAATTACAAAATCTATGAAAATAGATTAGTATCAAGTGGAGATCAAAGTTATTACTTTGGTCTCTTTTCTTTTTTATTTGTTAGTAGAGAATTATTTAAATATGACATTGTATACTAAATTGTTAGTTTTAATGTGTAAAATAGTAATAAAAACAGGCTATATGAATATATACTAATATATAGATAATGTAGGGGTGTATATTTATGGAAGATAAAAAAAACAATAAACTAGTCACAAGTCAAAATATAATTATGGAAAATAGAGAAAAAGTATGTGTTACTGGAGTTATAGACATACATAGTTTTGATGATGAACTTGTTCTTGCACAAACGGAACTTGGAATATTAACAATTAAAGGTGACGATTTAAAAATGAATAAACTTAGTTTAGATAACAATGAATTAATAGTTGAAGGCCAAATTATTGCTGTAGCGTATAGTGATATAAACAATGCAAAGAACAAAGGATTTATGAAGAAAATATTTAAGTAGAGTGATGATATGGTTTTATCTAGTCAAACAATCGATTTTATACAGTTTATAGCAGTTGGTATAACACTTGCTATGGTATTTGATATATTTAGAGCATATAGGAGATATAGGAAGACAAATAAAAAGTTTGTTATGATTCAGGATGTTATATTTTTCTTTATTGCCCTCTTTATACTAATATTTAGTATTGTCATATTTTTAGATAATTCACTCAGATTCTATCTGTTTATTGCTATATTTTTGGGGATTATTACATACATTAGCTTTTTCAGTAAATTTGTAATTAAATTATACATTAATTTGTTTAAAATATATAATAGTTTATTAACATTTTTTCTATTACCTTTTAAACTAATATTTGATATAATAAGAAAAATTTATATTTTTTTGATGAAAATTGTAAAAATAACTTGCAAAAGAATAAAATATGTGATATTTTATATATATAGCAAAATTAAGTGCGTTAGAGTTAAGTTTTTGAAGTTTAATATACAAAAGAGGGTTAAAAATGAGAAATTTAAGAAGAAAAAACGTGGTAAAAAGAAAAGGAATTAGTGTTACAGGCATATTATTTGTGTTTGTATGTGTTTATTTCGTCACCACTTTTATTGATCAACAAATTTCAATTAATAGATATAACTCTCAAATAGAAATGTATAAAGCTGATATAACTAATAAAGAGGCATTATCAAAATATTATGAACAGCAACAAGATAACGTAGAGACCGATGAATATATTGAGCAAGTTGCAAGGGAAAGTTTGGGGCTTGTAAAACCCTATGAAAAAATATTTGTAGACGTTAATAAATAGTTATAAATAAGTAAAAACAACACTTTTGAATAAATTAATTTAAAAGTGTTGTTTTTTGTATTTTTTTGATATATAATTATTTTATAATAGTATACAAATGAGGGGTAATATAATGAATAATAGATATGAATTGACTTTTCCTGAAAACAACATATATTTCGTTGAAAAATTTAATAAGAATACTTCTATAAATACAATTGCTACTACGCTAAAAATTGAATCAAAATTTGATGAAAAAGTTTGTGATGAAATAGTAAATAAACTTATTGAATTAAACGATGCTTTAAGAATTAGAATTCACGAAGAGGGAAATTCAGTATACCAAGTTATTGAAGAATATACATATGAAGAAATAGAATATATTGATATGAGTGGAAAATCTGATTATGAAATACATAGTTTCTTTGAGAATAATATACAAGTTCCATTTGAGTTTTTAGATAATAAACTATATAAATTTTTTATAATAAAATGTGATGAAAACAGTGGATATTTATTTATGAAATCGCATCATATTATTTCAGATGCATGGACATTTGGACAGTTATTAAATCAAGTTATAAAAATGTATAATAATAAACTAAACAATACATATGAAGATATCCAAATACCATCATATGTTGATTTTATACAATCTGAAAAAGAATATATATCGTCAGATAAATATATTAAAGATGAAGAATTTTGGAGAGAGTACTTAAACGGTATAAAAGCACCAATTTCTTTAAAAACGACAGTTTCAAAAATATCTACTAGTGCTAATAGATACTCTATTATATTGGACAGAGAAATAAGCGATAGAATATTAGAATACACAAGAGATAATAAGGTTACACCATATACATTGTTTATGGCGGCTTTGAGTACGTATATTTATAGAATTAAAGAAGAAAATGATTTTGTAATAGGAACACCGGTTTTAAATAGATCAAATTTTAAAGAAAAACAAATGGTTGGAATGTTTATTTCAACCATGCCTACACGCATTAAAGTTGAAGAGAACATGAAATTTTTGGATTTAGTTAAACAATTAGGTACTGATACAATGTCATTATTTAGACATCAAAAATATCCAATAACTAAAACATTAGAATATATTCACGATACTACTGATATAAATGGAAAAATATATAATATTATGCTATCATATCAAAATGCTAGATCAGATATTTTTGGAAGTGAACTTTATCATTCTGAATGGTTATTTCCTGGTAATATACAAGATGATTTAGAAATTCATATTATGGATATGGATAGTACAGGAAGTTTAAATATTAATTATGATTACTTAAATGATTTGTTTAGTCAAACTGAAATAGAATATTTACATACTAGATTAATGGCAATAATGCAAAATGCTATAGATGATGTAGAAGTTAATATAGAAAATATCAATATAATGGGTAAAGACGAAGAAAAAAAAATATTAGTTGAATTTAATGACACTGATACAGATTATCCAAAAAATATGAGTGTTATAAGCTTATTTGAAAAACAGGTTGATTTAAACCCGAATGATATTGCACTTGTTTTTGAAGATAAGCAAATTACATATAGAGAATTAAATGAAAAAGCTAATGAACTAGCACACTATCTGAAAGAAGAAAAAAATATTAAAGAAAGAAAAAATATTGCCGTATACATGAGTAGAAGTATTGAACTTATTTATTCACTACTTGCAATTCATAAATGTGGATGTGCATATATACCAATAGATCCTAATTATCCTAAAGAAAGAGTAGAATATATTCTTACTAATAGTAATGCTGAAACATTAATAACAAATTTAAATTTTGAATCCGAAATAAATACAGTTAATGTTTTGAATTTAGATTTATCTAAAAGTAGTAAATTAAATTTAAATTTGGTATCTAGTAGTGATGATTTAGCATATGTAATATATACTTCTGGTTCAACAGGTAATCCAAAAGGAGTAATGATAAGTAATCAAAATTTAACAAATTTTGTATTTGGAATTAATAAAGAAATAGAAATGGATAATAAGGATGTAATGGTTTCTATTACAACAATTTCTTTTGATATTTTTGGGTTAGAAATATGGTTAACATTATTTTTAGGTGCAAAACTTGTTTTGGCAAATGAACTAGAACAGATTGATGGTAGCCTGCTTAATAGTTTATGCGTTAAAAATGATGTTAATATTATACAAACAACTCCTACAAAATTAAGATTACTTACAAATAATAAAGATATTGAATATATTAGCAAAATGAAAAAAATATTACTGGGTGGTGAAAGTTTACCAACTGAGTATATATCAAAATTGAGAAAAATTACAGATAGTAGGATAATAAATGTGTATGGTCCGACAGAAACAACTATATGGTCAACTGTTAAAGATATAACAAATTTAAAACAAATTGCTGCGGGAAAACCTATACAAAATACAAAAATATTAATATTAGATAATAAAAAAAGAATGTTGCCAATAGGGATAAGTGGGCAACTTGGAATTTCTGGCGATTCAGTTTCAAAAGGATACTATAATAATTATAAGTTAACTAATGAAGTATTTATAAATATGAAATATTTTGATAGTATTATATATTTAACTGGTGATTTAGCAACAATTGATTTTAATGGTGATGTTAAAATTTTAGGAAGAAATGATTTTCAAGTAAAAATTAACGGACAAAGAGTTGAATTAGAGGAGATAGAACAAAAAATATTACAATACAGTGGAATAGCCAATACTATAGTAAGTAAAAAAGATGAATCTAATTTTATATGTTTTTATGTTTTAGAAAATGTTAATAATCCAATTGATGAAAAAAAATTAAAAGACTATTTATATTTGACTATGCCTGTATATATGGTTCCAACTAGATTTGAAAGAATTGATACTATGCCGCTTACTCCAAATGGTAAGATAGATAGAAAAAAAGTCTCTCAAATAAGTTTAAAAAAGATTGAAGAGGATTTAATATTACCTCAAAATGAAATGCAAGAAAAGATATTTGAATCATGGAAACTAGTTCTAGGTAGTAAAAAATTTGGAATTAACAGTAATTTCTTTGAATTAGGTGGAGATTCTTTTGATGCAATTAAAATTAAGATAGAATTATTAAGAAATGGAATAAGAATAGAATATAATGATATCTTCAGGTATCCAACTGTTGAAAGTTTATCTGAAAATATTAACAAAACAAATATTTCTAAGGAGTTTGACATTTCTGGATATAATAAAGATTTTTCTAGTATACTAAATTTGAATAAGGAAAGTGATTATATACCCGTTAAAAAGAAAATAAGAAATATATTAGTTACTGGTGTTACTGGCTTTTTAGGTGCACATATTGTATCTGAATTTGTTCAAAAGGAAGACGGTATTGTATATTGTCTAATTAGAAAAAAAGGTAATCTTGATTCTAATCAAAGGCTGAAAGAAACAATGGCATTTTTCTTTGGAAATATATATGATGAGTTAATTGGCAAGAGAATTATAGCTGTTGAAGGTGATATTGTTAAAGAAGATTTAGGTATAGATTTAAAAACTAAAAATGTAATGAGCGAAATAGATTTTATTGTACATTCAGCTGCCTGCGTTAAACATTATGGGGATAAACAATTTTTCTTTGACATGAATATTACTGGCACAGAAAATGTAGTTAAATACTGTTTCGAAAATAATATAAAATTAATTCATATATCGACTTTAAGTATATCTGGAAATGCTTTTGAATCAGCTAATATAAAACAAGACAATATAAATGAAAAAATAGAATTTGATGAAACATGTTTCTATGAAAATCAAAATGTAGATAATATTTACGTTTATACAAAATTTAAATCAGAAGAAATAGTATTAGAATATATGAATAAAGGGTTAGAAGCAAACATTATAAGATTTGGAAATTTAACTGGTAGATATTCTGATTCAAAGTTTCAACCTAATGTTGAAGATAATGCATTTGCAAATAGAATAAAGTCTATTGTAAATATAGGTAAAATTCCAGAAAGTTGCTATAATATGTATATTGAATTTACACCTATTGATTTATCTGCTGAATTTGTTGTTAAGATAATGCAATATTTTAATAAATATCATAATGTATTTCATGCTTTTGACCATCATCATGTTGATGTTGAGCAGTTTATTAAAGCTGTGAAAAGTATAGGTATGAATGTAAGTGTTATAACAAATAGGGAATTTTCTAATTACATAGGAAGTATAATAAATGATAAAAGTAAAAATAAAGTTTTAAATGGAATTATAAACGATTTGAACAATGAAAATTTACTTGAATACTCTACAAAAATAGAAATAAAATCAGATTTAACAATAAAATATTTAAAATCAATTGGATTTGAGTGGAAAGAAATTGATGAAAAATATGTAAGAGAATATATGAGATATTTAATTAAAATTAACTTTATTGAAATGTAAAAAGGAGTGTAATATATGATAGAAATTACTTTAATAGTGTGTATATTGGCATGTATTTTGTTAATACCTATTATACAGACTATATCTAAAGGACAAGGAATATCTAAAGAATTATCCATATTATTTGGTACATTAATTATTTGGTGTGCAGGATTACTAGCTCAAAGAATAGTAATGATTTTGAGTACAAATATAAATCCAATATATTGTGATTATATAACTTATATAGGAATTTGCTTTGCATCACCAATAGCACTTATGATGTCTTTTTCATATAGTGGAATAAAAGTAAACGCAAAAATAAAATCATTATTTTTCGTTATACCAGTTATATCATTGGTTTTACTTTGGACTAATGATTTACATCATTTATTTTATAAAGTATATTCAATAAATTTTAATGAAGCTGTATATGGTCCGATTTTCAATTTAAACACCATATACTCATATATAATGATGACATCATTTATACTTATAATGGCTATATCTTCAGTAAGAAAATCTGGCTTTTTCTCAATACCAACTAGTTTAATATTATTCGGAAGTTTAGTTCCCTTTGTACTAAACATATTAGGAACTCTTAGAATACTTGAAATATCAATTTATATAACTCCAATTTCGTTTGTTGTAACATTAATTTGCTATGCATTAGCAATAATAAAATATAAAGCTTTAAATATAACTCCAATTGCATTTAGAACAGTTATAGATACAATGTCTGATGCATTTATAGTTATATCTGACGACGGAACTATAGTAGATAAAAATCTAACTTTTGAAAATACTTTTAAAGATATTTTAAAGGCTAATAAGGAAGACAATTTATTTGAAATGATTGAAAAAAGTAATCTTTTAAATTTAAAAGATTTAAAAATGCATATAAATGAGACTAGAAAAGAGAAAAAAATAATTAAAGAGGAATATCATATAAAAAATGGGAAGTTTGATAAATATTTTCAAGTAGATATTCACCCTATTAAAGCAAGACAGACTATTCAATATATAGGAACATTATTATTATTTAAAGATATAACTCAACATAGGAATGATATACAAGAAATAGAAGATAAGCAAGAGGTTATAGTAAAGCAAGGGCAACTTGTTTCTATAGGTGAGCTTGCTGGTGGTGTTGCCCATGATATAAATACACCAATTTCAGCTATAAAAACTGGTATACAAATGCTTCAGGAAATGTATACACCTAGAGATGAAACTGAAAAAGAATTATTATTTAGAATGAGTAATTGTACTGAAAAGATTATAAAAATAGTTAACAGTATGAGGAATCAAATAAGAAATTTAGGCAGTGATCAAAAATTTAATTTTAAGATAAGTGAAGTTATAGAAGATGTAAGAATTATAGCATATAATGAATTTCAAAAGAGTAAATGTGAGTTAATTGTTAATATTGAAGATGACTTGAGTGTTTATGGGGATCCTACAAAATTAGGTCAAGTATTTACTAACTTACTGTTAAATGCTATTCAGGCATATAATGAAAAAAGTGGGAAGATAGAAGTTTCAGTTAGTAAAGCTCCAAGTAATAAGATAATGATTCAAGTAAGAGATTATGCTGGTGGAATACCAGAAAATATTAAAGAGTTTGTATTCAAAAACATATTAACTACAAAAGGAACAAAAGGTACAGGACTTGGACTTTATCTAGCATACTCAGTTATAAAAGGTGAATTTTCAGGAGAAATAACATTTGAATCTTCAGAAGGACAAGGTACTACATTTTATATATTATTAGATAGAGTAAAAGAAGAAAGTAAAGCTTCAACAGTTACCGAAATGAATAGTGAAGTTAAGACAATAACTAAGTAAAATTGAAAAATAATAAAAAGTGGGTTAAACACCCACTTTTTTGCATTTATCTTCAATAGGACATATATCACATTTTGGCTTACGGGAGATGCATATGGCTCTACCATGGAATACTAATATGTGATTTAATTTATTAAAATATTTTTTATCTACTTTCTTTATTAACTCTTGTTCTTGCTTCAGTGGTATATCACTACTTGTAAAACCTATTCTTTTGGATGTTCTAGATACATGTGTATCTACAGCGATTCCTTCAATTTTGTTATAACATTCCTGAAGAATTATATTTGAGCTTTTTCTTCCTATCCCATATAATTTAGTCAATTCTTCCATACTGTCAGGAATGATATTATTGTAATTTTCATATATACTTTTTGCAGTAAGTTGGATATTTTTTGCCTTTGTTAAGTAAAATCCACAAGGACGTACTATCTTTTCTATATCAGATAAATTAGCATTCGCTAAAGATTCAGCGTCTGGATATTTATTAAACAAGATAGGAACAACTTTATTAACCATATCATCAGTACATTGTGCAGCTAATATTAATGCAACTACAAGTTGTAGAGGAGATTTATAATTTAATCTACATTTTGCTTCTGGATATGTTTGTTTTAGTGTTTCAATTATTTCATTAATTTCTTTTTTTGTTTGTAAGTTTCTACTCATTATATTCACCTATAGTTTAATATTTTCATATTATATATTAAATATATTACTATATATTTAATCTAAAGTCAAGGAGGAAGTGTAATAAATGTTTGTTGGAGTATTTAGAAAGACGATAGGATTATTTATGTTAGCATTAGGAATTGGAGTAATACTAGCACTATTATTACCATTTTGGGGATGGATCGTACTAGTAGCAGCAGCTCTTATAATACTTCGGCATTTCATGGTTCTTATGCTAAATGAAGGAGGAATTATATATGAAGATAGTTGTATATAAGCCAGGTAAGTTTATGAGACTTATATTTAAAACAATTTTTAAAGTTTAACATACATAAAAGAAGAACTTAATTTAAAGTTCTTCTTTTTCTATTATTATTATTCAATTTTATATTATTCTTGCATAAAAAAAGAAGTATAATTTAAAATCATACATCTTTTATACAATTATATTGCTCTTTCAACTTTTCCACTTTTTAAACATCTAGTACAAACGCTTACTTTTTTAGTTGTGTTTCCACCAGCGTTAGTTCTAACAGTTTGTATGTTAGGTTTATAAGTTCTAGCAGTTTTTCTATTTGAGTGGCTCACTTGAAGTGAGAATTTAACGTCTTTTGAACATATTTCACATTTTGCCATTTTAAATTGCCCCCTTTAATTGATTTAAATAATTACTTATATATTGTAACATAAAAAATACAAATAATCAATGTATAATAAGCAAAAAGTTATATTTTAATCAAAAAATATAACTTTTTACACATAAACTTATAATTTTAAGATTATATTTTTATAATACAACCAGTTGCATGACCAGCTAAAAATTCTTCTTTAGAAGTTTGTGGAAATCCACCACTTAGAACAACTGTATCATCATCTTTTAATAAATTCATATCTTTTAATTTTTGTATTCCTAATTTTAATATAGTATCAAAATTATATTCTTCTGGAATATGAACTGCTTTAACGCCATGTTCTAATGACATTTGTCTGTATGTATGTAAATTAGCTGTTATTACATAAATAGGACAAGCAGGTTTGAAACTAGATAACATAGATGGAGTTTGACCATGTTCAGATACCGCAATTATTGCATCTGCATTAGAAAACATTGCAGAACAACAAACAGCAAAGTTAGCTTGTTTCTTAAATTCATATGCATCGTTTACATCTACATCAGCAACTGTTGTAGTTAACTTTTCTAAGTTTTTCTTTTTAAATCTTTTCCAATAATCTATGTTTTGTTCAGATTTTTCAGCTATTTTAGCCATTATAGTAACCGTTTCTAAAGGATAAGATCCTTGAGCTGATTCACCAGAAAGCATTACAGCACTACTACCATCATAAACTGCATTTGCAACGTCAGAAACCTCTGCACGAGTAGGTCTTGGATTATTTTGCATAGATTCTAACATTTGTGTTGCAGTTATAACAGGTTTTCCAGCAGAAACTGTTTTTCTGATCATTATTTTTTGAGCAGCTGGAAG
This sequence comes from Bacillota bacterium, assembly GCA_023460515.1. Taxonomy (GTDB): domain Bacteria; phylum Bacillota; class Clostridia; order TANB77; family CAG-465; genus RGIG5057. The sequence continues at coordinate 36,584 of JAEWPS010000002.1, forward strand.
ATCCGCTATATCAATTTCACTACCTAGATCACCACGAGCAACCATTATACCATCAGTAACTTTTAATATTTCATCAAAGTTATCTAATCCTTCTTGGTTTTCAATCTTAGATATTATTTTAATTTCTGTATTTCCTAAAGAATGTAATAGATTTCTAAGCGCTAGAACATCTGAAGGTTTTCTAACAAATGAAGCTGCTATGTAATCGAAATCATTTTCAACTGCAAATTTAACATCTTCAATATCTTTTTCTGTAAGTGCTTCTAAATTAACTTTTGCACCTGGAAGATTAACATTTTTTCTGTTTCCTATAACACCAGTATTTAAAACTGTACATTGGATATTATTTCCTTGAATACTATCAATGTGTAATTCAAGTAAAGCATCAGCGATTAAAATATATCCACCAACTTTAACATCCTTTGCAATGTCTTTGTATGACATAGATATTACTTCATCTGTGCATGGAACATCGTCAGCTGTTACTGTAATTTTGCTTCCTTTTTTGAATTCATGTTTTTTACCATCAGCAAATACACCAGTACGAATTTCTGGTCCTTTTGTATCAAGTAGGAATGCTACTGATGTACCTAATTTTTCATTTAATTTTTTTAATGTCTTAACTTTCCCTAAATGTTCTTCATGATCTCCATGAGAAAAGTTAAGTCTCATAACGTTTACTCCTGCATGAATCAATTTTTCGAAAATATCTTCTTCTTGACTAGCAGGTCCAATAGTTGCAACTATTTTTGTTCTTCTCATAACAATTATTCACTCCTTTATATATAGTTTGCATTTAAGCAATATATAGTATACTTAAAAAAACATAAAAAGTCAATAAAATTTTATTAAAAAGCTGAAAAATGTCGAAATAAATATAATTATTATGATGAGATCATATAATTTTAACATTTTTATTTACTTTTTGCTGCATTCATAGTATAATATATTGCAAATATGATGTGAGGGTGAGTAAATATGCAAAAACTTAGTTTAAGTGATGAAGAAAAGTTATCTAGAAGAGAATATTTAAAAAAGAAAAAGAAACAATCTATAGGGATTAAAACTGCTAATAAGAAGAAATATATTGTTATGTTTTTTGTTACGGTATTGATATTATATGTGTTTGTACAATTTTATATATATTATAAAGAGAACAATTATAAATATTCTTCTGATGCAAATGTTGATAAGCAACCTGTTTACGATATGTATTATATGTCAGTAGGATATACTTATTCACCAAAATCTTCTTTAAATAGTATTAAATCTAATAGTTTTGAAGAGAAACTTGTATATAAAGATTTAGGATTTTCACATATTAAGCCAACTAGTGAGTATATATATGGTATAAATGATAAATCTATTTCAAGATTAAACAAATTAACAAATGAAGTAACAATTGTATATGAAAAAGATGTACAAAAATATACTATGTATAATAATGAGATTTATGCTATAGTTGGTAATACTAATAAATTAGTATATATAGATAGTAATACAAATGAATCAAAGGATTTAGGTATACAAAATGTATCTGAAATTTTGGTTGATGACAAGAATTTGTTTTTATGTATAGATGAAACATCTAAAAAATCTTTAATTAAAATAAATAAAGACGGGACAGATAAAAAAGTTCTTACTGGAAATGAAAATGTTTCATACATAATACAAAATGAAACTAAAATATTTTTTATAAATAAAGCTGATGGAAATAAAATATATTTCATTAATAAAGATGGTAGTGGTATAGGTAAGGTTGCTGACATCAAATCTGTTACTGATACTGGTGCTATTTTGGATGTTGATGGTTCAAAATATGTTTTTACAATGGGTAATATTTTATATTATATAAACACTGATGATAAAAGAAATTTATGGAAAATAAATTTGGATGATAAAACTACTGAAAAAGTAATATCTATGCCAGTAGATATTTTAGAAAAAGTTGAAAATACAGTTTTTTATAAACTTGAAGATGAAAAAGGCGTATATTTATTTAATCTAGAAACTAAATTCACTTCACAAGTTTCACCTAGATTAATAACAGAATTTGTATTAAATAAATAGATTAGAGGGAGTCATTATTTTATGAAGAAAATAAAACTTATATATAATTCAGTAGCTGGTCAAAGTAAATTTAAATACTTTTTAGATACTGTCATTGAAAAATTTATGCATGCTGGTTTTGAAGTATCTATATTTAGAGCAGGTAAAAAAACTAATTTATATGATTTTTTAAAAGATGTTGGTGAAGATACATATGGAATTGTAGTAGCTGGCGGAGATGGTACAATAAATAGAGTTTTAAATGTTATGATGAAAAACAATATAAAAGTACCGCTAGGTATAATACCAGCAGGTACATCCAATGATTTTGCTAGACATATAAAAATGCCTACTAATTTTTCTAAATGTATTGATAAAATATTAGCAGGTAATATACAAGAAGTAGACGTTGGTCTAGCCAATGATAAATATTTTATTAATGTATGCTCTGCAGGACTTTTTACAAATGCATCTCAAAAAGTAGATGTTGTGCTTAAAAATTTAATAGGTAAGATATCTTATTTTATTGCAGGTGCGGTTCAAATGATTAAATTTAGACCATTTTATGTAAAAATAGAAACTGAAAATGATATTTTAATAGAAAAAGTATCACTATTTCTGATATTTAATGGAAGTAGCGTTGGTGGTTTAGATAAATTTACAGATAGTCCTAGTATACAAGATGGATTATTTGATATCATAATAGTTAAAGATTGTAAATTTCATGAAGCTAGTGTATTACTTGCTAAGATACTTACTGGAAACCATTTTTCAGATAAGAATGTGATATATTTAAAAGAAAGATGGTTAAAAGTAACAAAGGTAAAAGGTAATTGTGATGATCCAGATGTTGATGGAGATGAAGGACCACATTTTCCACTTGAAGTTACTTGTATAAAAAATGGAATAAAGATGTTCCTATAGGTGAAAATATGGAAAACGATTTAGAAAATATAATAAAGAAGCAAATGCTAAAGCATGAAGAAATACTATCTCAATATGCTACTAAAAGTAGTGATAGTATTAAATTTAGAGAAGAACTTCCGTGTATTAGAAGTGTATTTGCAAGAGATATAGATAAAATAGTCCATAGTAGTTCATACACAAGATATATGGGAAAAACCCAAGTATATAGTTTGGATATAGATAATATATCTAGAAGAAGTACTCATGTTCAGTTTGTAAGTAGAACTGCTAGAACTATATCAAGGGCATTGGGGCTTAACGAGGATTTATGTGAGGCTATAGCACTTGGACATGATATTGGTCATGTTCCTTTTGGACATACTGGTGAAAAAATACTTAATGAAATATCTCTTGAAAAGACTGGTAAGGTTTTTGCACATAATGTTCAAAGTGTTAGAACTTTAATGAACTTGGAAAATAACGGTAGGGGAATAAATATTTCACTTCAGGTTTTAGATGGAATAATGTGTCATAATGGTGAATTTGTTTCAAATGAATATAGACCACTAAATAAAACTAAGGAAAGTTTTTTAGAAGAATATAATAGTTTATATGAAAATGAAGATAATATAACTAAATTAAGACCTATGACTTTAGAAGGGTGTATTGTTAGATTATCTGATATTATTGCATATGTTGGTAAAGATATAGAAGATGCAGAAAGTATTAAAACATTTTCAAAAGATAAAATATCTAAAGAAATAGTTGATGTTGTAGGTAGTACTAATAAAGATATAATGAATAATATTATTTTAGATGTTATATATAACAGTTATAATAAACCATATATAGCTATGTCAGAAAAAATGTATGATGTAGTTAAAAAATTAAAAAAATTTAATTATGATAATATATATATAAATGCTAATACTGATGAAAACTTAAAGTTATATAGAGAAATGTTTACTAAATTATTTGATGTATATTTAAAAGCTATTAAAGAAAAAACACAAGAAAATGATATACTTAAGTTATTTTTAAATGATATGAGTAGTGAATATTTAGAAAATAATTCTGACGAAAGAAAAGTAATAGATTATATAGCTGGTATGACAGATAAATATATGTATTCACAGTATAAGAAATATGTTAATATGAATTAGTAAGGAGAGATAATATACAATGTATGATAAAAAAATAGATAAAAAGTGGCAAGATGTTTGGGAAAAAGAGAAATGTTTTTGTGCAGTAGATGACACAAGTAAGAAAAAGTTCTATTCATTAATAGAATTTCCATATCCTTCTGGCGCAGGACTACATGTAGGACACGCTAGAGCTTTTATGGGTATGGAAGTTATATCTAGAATGAAAAGAATGAAAGGATACAATGTTTTATTTCCTATTGGTTTTGATGCATTTGGACTTCCTACAGAAAACTATGCAATGAAAACGGGTATACATCCAAGAATTGTAACAGATAACAACATTGAAATATTTACTAAGCAATTGAAATCTTTTGGACTTTCATTTGATTGGAATAGAGTAGTAGATACAACAACTCCAGAATATTTCAAATGGACACAATGGATATTTTTAAAATTATTTGAGCATGGAATGGCATATAAGGATAAGACATATGTAAATTATTGCCCAAAATGTAGAGTAATACTTGCAAATGAAGAATCTCAAGGTGGAATATGTGATAGATGTGATAGCCAAATTATCCAAAAAGAGAAAGAAGTTTGGATGCTTAAAATAACAGACTATGCAGATAAATTATTAGATGAATTAGATAATTTAGATTTCTCAGATAGAGTTAAAATAGAGCAGGAAAATTGGATAGGTAGATCGTATGGTGCAGAAGTAGATTTCTGCATTGAAGGAACAAATAAAAAGTTAAAAATATATACAACAAGACCAGATACAATTTTTGGTGTTACATATATGGCAATTGCTCCGGAACATAAATTATTAGACGAACTTAAAGATAAAATAACTAACTTTGATGAAATAGTTGAGTATAGAAAAAAAGCAGCAGAAAAATCTGAATTTGAAAGAACAAAACTTGTTAAAGAAAAGACAGGAGTTAAAGTAGAAGGTATCAGTTGTATTAACCCTGTAACAAATGAAAAGATTGCTTTGCTAGTTGCAGATTACGTTATGCTTGGATATGGAACAGGAGCTATTATGGCGGTTCCTGCTCATGATGAAAGAGATTTTGATTTTGCTAAAAAATTTAATATAGATATTAAACCAGTAATAGCTATGGATTATATAGATCCTACTAATCCTCCTAAAGAAGGTATGCCAAACAAAGAAGGTAATGGTGTTCTTATTGTTGTAAAACATTGGAGCGAAGAAAAATATATTTGTTCTATGTGGAAAGATTATGATTGGAAAAATTTAATTACAGGTGGAATTGAACCAGGAGAAACTGCATTAGAAACAGCAGTAAGAGAAGTGAAAGAAGAAACAGGATATGTAGATATCAAAAATGTAAGTTATATACCATTTGAACATTTTGATCATTTTTGTGCATCACATAAAGGTGTAAATAAAGTTGTTCATCAAAAAGATGTATTTGTAGAACTTGCTAGTGATAAACAAATAGAAATAAGTGAAGATGAGAAGAAGTTAGTAGATAATGTTTGGCTTTCTAAAGAGGAAATGTTTGAAACTATTAATAAAGAACATCATAAATTGGTATTTGATATTTGTGTAAATGGAGCAAGACCATACTTAGGAGATGGTATATTTATAAATTCTGGATTCTTAAATGGTCTTACAGTTAAAGAGGCAACAATAAAAATAAATAAATATTTAGCAGATAATAATTTAGGAACACCAAAGACTAATTACCATATGAAAGATTGGGCTTTTGCAAGGCAAAGATACTGGGGAGAGCCTGTACCAATAGTAAAATGTGATAAATGTGGATTAGTTCCAATGAATGAAAAAGAATTACCACTTACATTACCAGAAATTAAAGATTTCATGCCAGGTGAAGATGGTGAATCTCCACTAGCTAAAATTGATTCATGGGTAAATACTACGTGCCCTAAATGTGGAGGTAGTGCAAAGAGAGAAACAGATACAATGCCACAATGGGCTGGATCTAGTTGGTACTATTTAAGATATATTGACCCTAAAAACAATGACAATTTAGCATCAGCAGATAAATTAAAATATTGGTTACCAGTTGATTGGTACAATGGTGGAATGGAACATGTAACAAGACATTTAATTTATTCAAGATTTTGGCATAGATTTTTATATGATATAGGTGTTGTACCTACAAAAGAACCATACGCTAAAAGAACAACACAAGGATTAATACTTGGACCAGATGGAGATAAAATGTCTAAATCTAAAGGTAATGTTGTAAATCCTGATGATATAATAAAAGAGTATGGTGCAGATACTTTAAGAACATATATATTGTTTATTGGTGAATATTCACAAAGTGCTCCTTGGTCTGAAAATGGTGTAAAAGGTGCTAAAAAATTCTTAGATAGAGTTATGAGACTTAAAGATATGGTAACTAACGAAAAATCAGAGTCTAAAGAATTAGATAGAGAAATGAACATAATGATTAAAAAAGTAACTTGTGATTATGAAGAAATGAAATATAACACTGCTATTGCATGTATGATGTCATATGTTAATTTATTATATAAACAAGAAAAAATAGATATAAAGTATATTAAACCATTCTTACAAGTTTTAAATCCAGTAGCTCCTCATACAACCGAAGAACTATGGGAATTACTACAATTAGAAAATTATATATTTAATACTCCTTGGCCAGAATATGATGAAAATAAAATGATAGCAGATGATATAGAAATGGCAGTTTTAATTAATGGAACAGTAAGATTTAAAATAACTGTAGATAGTAACTTTAATGAAATAGAAATTGAAAAAATAGTTAGACAAGATGATAGATTAAAACAATACACTGTAGATAAAGAGATAAAGAAAATAATAGTTGTAAAAGGAAGAGTTATTAATATAGTTATATAAAAGTGGAAGGCAAAATTATTCAATAGTATAATAAAAAATGTATCCGCCAAATTTTGGCGGATACATTTTCTCTATTCGATTTTAAATAGACTTTGATAGTATTGGGATTCATTATTACGTTCTAATGCTGATCTGGAAAATAGTTCATATTCAGACAACATTCTTGCTGAGTCATAAGCTAGTATTTTTTCGGTAACATAACCAAGACTAGGAGCAATTTCTTCTGGAATAATTAACCTTAAAGTTGAGTCAATTACATAGCCTTCGTTAATAATCCAAGCATGGTTACCATTTCTTGAACCTTTTGTACCAATTAATATTGGTAATGTTCCATATGCAAGTTCTGCTTTTTTTAAAGCAATTGCAAAATATCTTGAAGTAAGACCGCAGTGACCAATATTATACCCAAATTCATAGACTTGCTGCATCGTTTGAACTAAATCTTCATTACTGCTGAGTTTTATATTCATGAGATAATTGTTTAATTCATCATTCCAAACGTAATGCTCCAAATCTAAAGAAAATTTTTTTGAAAGTTTAATCCGAAGATCATCAGAGAAATACATTAGGACCACTCCTTAGGTTTTATTTAACATATATATTATATCATACTTATGTCAAATTGTAAAGTAAATTATGGCTATATGTCTATATTATTGTTGAATAAATGTAATGACATATATACTAATTCGACATAAAAGTATATATTTCTAATATATACTAATTTTATATTGACATTTAAATAAACATATTATATAATTTTAATTAATGTAAAATATGGTTATATTTTAAAAATTTAGGAGGAGTATATTATGGAAATATTTGTAGGTGTTTTAATTTTAATAGGTATTCTAGTTATATTTTTATATAATAATTTAATTAGACTTAGAAGTATTGTTAATAATGCTTTTTCAAGTACAGACGTTATTTTAAAGAGAAGGTATGACTTAATACCTAATTTAGTAGAAACTGTGAAAGGTTATATGGACCACGAAGAAAGTGTTCTTATAAAAGTAACTGAACTTAGATCACAGTCACTTAATAATGGTGTATCAATAGATGAAAAAATTAAAATAGATAAAGATATTTCATCAGATATGAATAAAATTTTTGCTCTAAGTGAAGGTTATCCAGAGTTAAAATCAAGTGAGAATTTTTTAAAACTTCAAACAGCTATTATAGATACAGAAGATGAAGTAGCAGCAGCTAGAAGAACATTTAACGCAGCTGCCACTGAGTATAATATAAATATCAAAGTTTTTCCTAGTAGTATATTTGCAACGCTTATGGGGTTTAATGAAATTAGTTTATTTGAAACTAAAGATACTGAAAATGTTAATATAAAGTTGAGGTAGAAATATGTATATTGATTTAGAAAATTTTCAAAAAGTATATTATGAAAAGGTTAAGCCTTTAGAGGAAGAATTTGAGAATGATAAGGTTACTGTACGTATGAAGATGGCTATAATTATTATCGTAGCTATTGCTATAGAATTCTTTTTATACGCGGCGGTAATATCTTCAAATACTGAGAGTACTAAATTATTTATATATGTTATAGTTATAGCTGCATTTTTATGTGCTGCAGTAATAAGAAATTTTACTAATAAAACTAAGAGAACTATTTTTCCAACATTATTTAAAAGTATAGACAGCAATTTAATTTACGATGATGTAATGAGAATTTCAAGAGATAAATTTATTGATTCAAATTTATTTGCTTCTTCTAACTGCTCCTATTCACCACAGGATTGTCTAGCTACAAAAATATTTGATAAAGATGTTAAAATGTGTGAATTAGAAGTTCAAACTGGCAGTGGTAAAAATAGACATACTGTATTTTCTGGTATATTTTTAAATATTGTATTAGATAAAAAAATGCAGAGTGATATGAAAATTGTATATAACACCTCAAAAGATTTTGGAATAATAAAAACGTTATTTGCAAATGAAGATAAAGTCAATTTGGAAAATATTGAATTCGAAAATGAATATGATGTATATTGCTCAGATCAAATATATGCAAGAAAAATAATAACATTAACTTTTATGGAAAAATTACTATATGCTACAAATAAATTAAATAGGAGAATTAAAATTTCATTTAAAAATAACAATATATATATTGCAATTAGTGGTCTTCAGCTCATAAATGATAGCGCTTTATTTTCTAAAAAAATTGACATGATGAATATAGCAAGAGAAATAAATGATATTTTAACAATTATTGATACTATAAGTTATTTAGATTTAGATGAAAAAATAGCATAGTATATAATTAAATAATAAGGAAAAGTGGATTAAGTTTTATTTATCCACTTTTTTGCTATGCATTCTTCAATATAACGTTACTAACAGAAGCAATATTAGTGCTAATTACTGAGGTAATATATGCCAATTTAGCTTTAGTTGATGAAATTGACCTAGTTTTGTGATATAATATATGAGCAACGAAAAATATATATTAGCATTTAATTAAATGTTAATACAAAAAATACTAATGTAGGGGGAATATTAATGTGTGATGATGAAAAAAGAATTTTAAAAATTATAAGTGTAAATTTTGTAATTGGATTACTATTGATTATATTCATTGATGCTTGTGAATTAAAGATTATTGGGAGTAAAATGGATAATCTGGATAGCATTTACTTAGCTATAACTATAAAAACAATTATTGCTATTGTTATATATATAATATCAATTCATGGTTTGACAAAATTGTTCAATAAGAAACTTAATTTTGAATATATGACCGGACTTTATAGTAGGCGGAAGTTATTTATAGATTTAAATGATTTAATTAGTAATAATAGCGAATTTACATTGTGTTATATTGATTTTAATAATTTAAAGGTTGTTAATGATAACTATGGGCATACCGCAGGAGATATGCTTATAAACGAGTTTTCAAGAAGGATTTGTTTGCTTAAATCTCAAAAGGTAGTCGGTTATCGAATTGGAGGAGACGAATTCATCGTCATAATAAAGGATAAGCAAGAAAAAGAAAGTTGTTTAGAAAATATATGGAAAATAACTGAAGAAGATGTAAAAGTAACATCTAATAAAGCATTAAAGATATCTTTTACAATGGGTGTTGTTGATAATGATTTTGTTTCTACAGTTGAAGAACTTTTAATTAAAGCCGACAGTATTATGTATAAAAATAAAAGGGGTTAATTTTAAAATATATTTTAAGGACATAAACCAGAGAAATTGAATAATTTTTCTGGTTTTTTATTTATAAATGAAAAAATGTAGATTAATATATATTTTAGTAAAGTAGATATTTTGTTTAATTTAATTATTACTTTACTTGAATATTTGTTCACTTTTTGATATAATGAAATTGGTGAAGAAAATGGAAAACAAAATTGGATTAGATACAAGTATACAATTTTTAAAAGGTGTAGGACCGGTTAAAGCTGATGTATTTAATAAGATTGGAATAAATACAGTAAGTGATTTAATAAAGTACTATCCTAGAGTATATGAAGATAGAACACAACTAAGAAAAATAGCTGAATTTATAGATGGTGAAAACGTTCTTTTTATAGCTAAACCATCTGGTAAAATAAATATTCAAAGAACTAGAAATAGGCTTACTATTCATAAACTTTTTGTATCTGATGAGACAGATACCTGTCAAATGGTCTGGTTTAATCAAAAATATTTATCAGAGTATTTTAAAGAAAATACAGAATATGTTTTTTATGGAAAAGTAACTACTGAAAGAGGAATGTTTGTTATCGAAAATGCAATTATATATAACAAATATGATTTGTTTAAAATCATGGGGGTATATCCAATATATCCACTTACAAGTGGATTGACCCAAAAATACTTATTTAATTTAATATCTAATATATTTGAAAATAATATTAAGTTACCTGAAATTTTAAGTGCTGATTTGAAAAAAAAGTACGGTTTATGTGACATAGATTATGCAAGTTTGAAAATACATTTCCCGAAAAATTTTAATGAAGTAGCTATAGCAAGAAAAAGATTAATATTTGAAGAATTATTTAAATTGACATTAGCTCTTCAGCTTATAAAAGGGAAAGATAGTAAGATAAAGAAAACAAATGAATTTAAAAATATAAATATTGATAACTTTTTAAAATTGTTACCTTTTGAATTTACAAATGCTCAGAAAAAAGTTGTTGAAGATATAAAAAAAGATATGTCATCAGATATATCTATGAATAGAATGATACAAGGAGATGTTGGAAGTGGAAAGACTATTGTAGCAGCGGCGGCTATATACATCTCGACAATTAATGGTTATCAAGCTGCTATGATGGCTCCAACAACAATACTGGCAAATCAACATTATTTGGAATTAAAGCCTCTTTTTGATAAACTAGGTTTTGAATCTGAAATTGTAACTTCTACTACGACAAAAAAGCAAAAAGAAAAAATTATAGAAAGGTTAAAAAATGGTGAGATAAATATAATATTTGGAACACATTCTTTAATTGAAAATAATATAGAGTTTAATAAACTTGGACTTGTTATAACAGATGAGCAGCATAGATTTGGTGTTAAGCAAAGGATGAAGCTTACTAATAAATCTATAAATGTTGAAACATTAGTTATGACGGCAACTCCTATACCTAGAACTCTAGCACTTATGCTTTATGGTGACTTAGACTTATCTATTATAGATGAATTGCCTCCAGGCAGAAAGTATATTAGAACATTTGCAGTAGATAAAAGTTATGAATCTCGTATAAATTCATTTATAGCAAAAGAAATAGATAAGGGTAGGCAAGTATATGTCGTATGTCCTTTGGTAGAAGAAAATGAAACATTGGAACTTAAATCTGTTTCACAAGTTTATGATGAATATATTTCAGGTGAACTTAAACAGTTCAAAACGGAATTTATACATGGAAAGATGAAAGCTAAGGAAAAAGACGAGATAATGAGAAGATTTAAAAATAATGAATTCAGTATTCTGATATCTACAACTGTTATAGAGGTTGGTGTAAATGTACCTAATGCCACAATGATGATTATAGAAGATGCCGATAGATTTGGACTTGCTGCACTTCATCAATTAAGGGGAAGAGTAGGTAGAGGTATTCATGAATCATACTGTATATTAAAGAGTAGAATAAGATCTAGTAAGGTAATGGAAAGACTTAAAATAATGGAAAAAAGCAATAACGGATTTGAAATAGCAGAAAAAGACCTAGAACTTAGAGGACCAGGAGATTTTTTCGGAATAAGACAAAGTGGGCTTCCTGAATTTAAACTTGCGGATTTACTTAAGGATATGCAAGTATTACAAATAACACAAGTAGCAGTTAAAGAGTTACTTTCAAACGATAGATTATTAGAAAAAGAAGAAAATAGAATTTTAAAAGAAGAAATATACAATGAGTATGGAAATCAGTTAAAAAATATTGGGATGTAAGAATAAAAATTTAAAATTGAAATAAAATAATAATAAAAGAGGTATTTATTATGAAAGAAATTTCAATTAGTAAAATTGCAATAATAGGTTTTTTCTTTATATCAATATTAGGTACATTATCACATTTTATTTACGGTTGGTCACAAAATAACATTTTAATTGGAGCAATATTTGCGGTCAACGAAAGTGTATGGGAACATTTAAAAATTGTTATTATTCCATCATTTATATGGCTAATTATTGAGTATTTTATAAGATATGAAAAAGTAAATTTTTTTACATCCAAAATAATTTCATTTTTAACAACTATGGCCTTAATAATATCTGTTTTTTATGGATATAAATTATTAATAGGTAAAGATGATTTGTTAATTAATATTATCTCTTTTTATTTTTCTATTGCCGCTGGACAGTATATTTCATATAAGATAATGAACTCTAAAAAACTGCCAAATATATTTGAGAGTATATCAAAATTATTATTAGTTTTATTATTTATTTCTTTTATTATATTTACATATATTCCACCAAAACTAGAATTATTTAGAGATCCTCCAACTGATGGCTACGGAATAGAAGATTTAAAAAAACACACTTAATTAAAATAAGTGTGTTTTTGTTTGTAGAATTAGGATAAACTTGCAAAAATTATTTAAATAATTTTTGTGCCTATTAAAGTTCCAATCCAAAAAAATAATATAAGTAAGAAAAACAAAAGTGAGAATATAAATAGATTGCATACAAATGAATTTATAAAACCTAATTTATATCTTTCAGTTGTTTTTCCTATAGATGTTATTGGTTCTTCATAAATTTGATCTGATTCAACATCATTTTCTAATTTACTTTTTAAGGATTTAACTTTTATCTTTAAAAAATATCTAACTTTATTAAATGTTTTTATATAATCTATATTAACTGTAAGTAATGATACAGATTGCAATAATAAAGTTATAATTAATATTATAATAGTATAAAACGTTAACTTAGGAATAAAACCACCTAAATTTGAAGTATTAAACATAATTGAGGATATTGAACCCATTATGCTTGTACCTGTTATAGATGTTACTACTGATGCAATTACTTTGTATGATATATACCATATAAATAATGCAAATAGTGATGGTAGTATTAGATAATGCTCTTTATAATTTTGCCTTGTTACTAACTTTAATGCAAAAAATATAAGTGTATTTAAAATGGATATTAATAGTAATGATAAAAATAGTATTACCATTAACGTGAAAAATATCATATAAATCACATTATCCTTTCTTTATTTTAGCAAGTTTTGTTATACTAATAAGTTTTTTCTTTAAATTGAAAATACTTTTCTTTTCAGACTCTTTTTTATTTGATTTATCCTCACTAGATTTTTTTATTTCATAATTTTTAATAACTTGAGTATATACTTCGATTATTTTATCTCCAAATTCTTTTGAAGAGTTTTGTGATGCTGTTATAAAGCCATTTAATCTTAATTTGCTAGCTAAAGTTTTATTAGTAAGAACAGAAACAATTGATTTTGCAATTTCTTTATCATGTCTAACTAACAATCCGTTTTCATTATGGTGTATAAATTCAGCTAAATTGGGTGCATATTTTGCAACAACCGGAATACCAGAAGCCATAGCTTCTATGAATGTTAGCCCTTGTGTTTCTGTAGTTGAAGCATTTACAAATACATCTCCGATAGAATAGTATAATGCAACTTTTTCCCATGGAACAGAACCAGTAAATATAACCTTATCACTTATTCCTAGTTTTGCAGCTTGTTCTACTAAACTATCTTTTGCAGGACCTTCACCAACTAATACAAATTTCGTATCTTTTAGTGTTCTAAACACTTCAGGCATTGCTGAAAGAATTTGATCTATACTTTTTTCTTCACCAATTCTTCCAATAAATAACACAACTTTATCATTTTCATTAATACCTATAGATTTTTTTAAGGCACTTCTATCTTCGTATGTAAAATTAGATGGATTAAAAGGCTCAATATCTATTCCAGTAGGAATTATGTATATCGGTTTATTTTTTACTCCACATCTATATTTTAAGTATTTCTCTGTTTTTTTAGATGGTGTAATAATACACTCTGCTTTTCTTACAAAGTTTTTACTAAAATTACGTGCAAAACGTTTAGGGTATATATTTCTTGTTCCTTTTATTGGAACAATATAGTGCATATAATCTTCCCACATTGTATGATAAGTATGTATAAATGGAACATTAAATTTTCTTGATATTATCTTACCAAATAAAGCTAATGAAAATTCAGATTGAGTATGAACTATATCTAAATTTAATTCTTTTATTTCTTTAGCAATTGGCCTTGAATAAAAAGTTGCAACTCTATACTTAAATTTCTTTGCAACAAAAAGTGGAATACTTTTTAACATATATAAATTCTGGTTTTCAGTAGGTTCATGTTTTGATGGACTAAAAATATATACTTCATGACCACGTTTTTTCATTTCTCTTTCTAACATTTTTATTGAAGTAACTACTCCGTTTATATCTGGATGGTAGGTATCTGTAAATATACCAATTCTCATTAGTTGTCCCCCTCGTATACCACAATATATGGTATGCATATTTATATTATATATTATACGACATTAAAAGTCAATATTTTATTGACTTTTAATTTTTGACGTGATAGAATTAATGGTAAAAGATAGTAATCCTTTCATGTAAATAAATTCATATATTTTAGTATACAATTAATAATACTATTAATTGTTACTAATAATTATTGGTATATTATCATAAGGATAAAGGAGAGAGAAATGAAATTTAAAATACATTCAAAGTTTAAACCTATGGGAGATCAAATTGAGGCAATAGACGTTTTATCTAAAAATATTGAAAAAAATGTAGAATTTCAAACATTATTAGGAGTAACGGGGAGTGGTAAAACATTTACTATTGCAAATGTTATAGAAAAAGTTCAAAAACCCACTATAATTTTAGCACATAACAAAACATTAGCTGGTCAACTATATAGTGAATTTAAAGAATTTTTTCCAGAAAACGCAGTTGAATATTTTATATCATATAACGGGAGTCCACCAAAAACAGTGATGTTTAGTACTGCTAAGTGCTGATTTTTCCACGAAAAACGGAAATTATAATACTAAACAATACTATACGAATAAATAGAATTTGTGGCCGCCATTCGTGTAAATTCGTGTAAAGTAAAAATTTGATATAATGTATATTAATATAAATAGTAATTTGGAGATGAAAAAAGAAAAAAGTTGCAAAGTAGAAAAAGGGGAGTGTAAGTTTATTACACTTTCCTTTGTATTTCAGAATAGTTACAAAAATGTTACAAATATATTACAGTTTTTTAGTGCTGAGCAATTTTATCCATAGTATATTGACAAAAAAAGACATATACAATATAATAGAATTGTAATATTTATGCCTTATGAGAAGAATATATTTAGGTTGTTATATTTGTTTAAATAATTATTTTGGGGGATTTTATGAAAAATAAAAAGGGAATATCATTATTGGTATCAATTATAACTATAATTGTTATCATAATACTAGCAGGAGCAATAATACTTACATTATTAAATGGTGGGGTATTAGATAATTCAAGAAAAGCGACTTTTATGAGCGATTTTAGAACAGTGCAAGAGGGTGTAAATTTTTATGCACTAAGTAAATACAATGCTACAAGTGGTGAATTTGAATTACCTCTAAAAGGATATTTAAATGAAGAAGATAAAACATATATAAAGGATTATGAGCCTACATTAAATACTAAAATAACACAGCTAAGTGGAGAAGTAGATACAGCTAACCTTGCTTGGATAAGTAGTGAAGATGTAGGAGTTAAACTATCTAAACCAAAAGAAGAAAAGGGATACATTATAGATTTAGATAATGGTCAGATATATGATTATGTAGGAGACTATTTCGAGGGAAAAAGATGGCACACCTTAGATGGTGGAGTAGTAAGTGACGGAACTAGTGGCGGTGGTCCACAAATTGTTGAAGAATTGTGGGATGGTTGGATAAGGTTAACGTTATATTATCCATCAAATTCAACAGAAAGAAAATGGAGATTAGGTTCAGAAGGTGAAATTAGAGTAGACCCAATGTTAATGTGGCAAAACTATACTGGGCCAATAACAATACCATTAGATAGAACAAAAGATGTATGGATAAAGTATAAGATAGATAATAAAGAAGTAATAATACCACCAGCAGGAACACTTTTAGTAGATATAGAACCAAGTAGTACAGGAACTAAAAAAGTAGAGAGCGTAAATGTAAAAATAAATTATGATGAAACAGCTACTATAAAAGAATATAGAGTAGGAAATAGTGGGTGGATAACATATACGGATGAATTTACAGTAACAGAAAATTGTATAGTAGAGGCGAGAGCAAAGAAAACAGAAACAATATATAATACAGATGGAACTGTACTTGCAAATAGAGATATATCTGGAAGTGATATGGTATATATAGGTAATGTAGGAATAGAAGAAATACCGCTTGCAGCACCAACAATAACAAGATTACCAGCTCAGTCAGGAGACGAAGTAGCAAGAGTGCAAGTAACATATCCAGCAAATGCAAGTAGAAAAATCTATACAATAAACTATGGAATACAAGAAGATTATACAAGCGAAATTAGTATAAAAAGCTATGGAATGTATGTAATAGCATATTATTATGATGCAAGTGGAAAGAAATCAATGTCTACAGCAATCTATATAAACGATACTACTAAAGGTGATCCACCAAAAGTGCCTACACCACATGAGCCATTACCACCATATAATCCAGAAAATCCGCCTATAACATCAAAAGTGGATTTAGCAGCGCCAACAATAACAAGATTGCCAGCAGAAGGAGCAGAAAAAGCAAGAGTACAAGTAACATATCCAGCAAAAGCAGATAGAAAGATATTTACACAAAACTATGGTGCTGAGCAAAGTTATAAACAAGAGATAGAAGTTACTTCATGGGGAACATTAGTAACAGCATATTATTACGATATAGATGGAAATAAATCAAGAGTATCATATATACGAATTAATGATACATCAACAGGAAATCCTCCAACTGGACCTAATGAATATCCACCTATTACTTCTGAAATTATACCAGCACCACCTGTAATAAATCTAAATCCAAATAGTGGTATTACAACACAAGTAACTGTAAGCGTATCATCACCGGCAGAAGCAGATAAGACATATATAAAGATAGGGAGATATGGAGAATATATAGAATATACTGCTCCAATTGTTGTAAGAGATAACGTAGAAATATATGCATATTATAAAACATATGATGGAAAAAAATCATATGAAGCAAATTCGAGAATAAAAAATATAAGAAAAAATGAAACAGGAACATCAAATGTAAAACCTTATGTGTATATAGATGCAAATCCGTATCCGTGGAGTGGAAGTTATGGTGCATCTAAGGTAACTGTAAGTATAAGTTATGCTGATGCAGATACTATTGAATATAGTGACGATGGAATTATATTTAAACTATATACTGCACCATTTGAAATAACAGAGAATAAAACTATATATGCAAGAGGAATAAACACATATGGAGCTACTGAAACAAGTTTAAAAATAACTAACATTGGTAAATTAAAATCACCTGCTGTTACTCAGAATTTATATATTAGTATAAATGTAAATCCAGAACCATCGGTAACAGTAGATAGAGTTGCGAAAGCGACTGTAGCAATAGATTATGATACTAAAGCAGCAGAAAAATATTATAGAATTGGTACAAGTGGTGAATTTAAAGAATATACAGGATCATTTGAAGTAGCAAAAAATTGTACTATATATGCATATGCAAAAGGACCATATTCACAAGGTTCAACATCTAAAAGCATAGATAACTTAATAGATGGAATATCTGAACCATATATAGTAGGAACACCAACTAATAAGACACAAACAAGTAAAGTTAATGTAGGTATTACTTACGATAAATACGCAACTATAAAAAGATATAGTATAGACGGAGGAACACTTAGAGATTATACTGGAGCTTTTGATATAACTAAAAATGGTTCAGTAATCTATGCATATAGTGAAAATGTAAAAGGACAAAAATCTGAATCAAGATATACAATAACAAACATTGTACCTGAACCACCAGTTTTAGTAGTAGACAAGGGAAATTATTATATACTAAAATTAAATTATCCTGAAGGTTCTGAAGGAAGAGAATATAAATGGAAAGAAAATGGAACATGGTCAGCATATAAAGAAGCTGGAATAATGCTAATAAAACCACAGTTTAAAGATAATGTAATACAAAATGGAACATTAATTAAAATAGAAGATGAAAATGGAAAGATAGTAACATTTACAGGAGATTATTATTTAATAGATGTACCAATTAGTGAAATGTTTGAAAATATATTTATGAGATGGGATAGAGTTCCATTGGGAGCACCACAAATAATAATAACACCAACAGAACCTGCAATGCAGGTTACAGCAAATATAGTATACAATAGTGGATTAATAACAAAACAATATAAAGTAGTAAATCCAGATGGAAGTATAAAAACAGACTGGACAAATTATACTAGTCCAATTACTATAGATAGAAACAACTCAGTAGTCTATGCAAAAGGCATGGATGAAAGTGAAGTATGGACAACAGAAACAATAAAGAAAATAACAAACATAGATGAAAATCCACCAGTTATAACTTTAACAGCAGACTTAGATACAGCTATGCAAAAAGTAGCAGTAAAAGTAAGCGCTAATGATGATATAGCAGTTGGACAAGTAAAATGGACATCAGGTATTCAAGGTGAAAGTTACTTTACAAATTTGGGTACAGAAGTTGCTAACAACAGTATAGTAAATATAACAAGTAATGGTTATTATACATTCTATGCTGAAGATAAAGTTGGTAACAAACAAGTGTATACTTTAAATGTGACAAACGTAGATTTAACAGCTCCTTCAATAGATATACAAGTTAGTCCTGAAACTACTGTAGTACTTACAGCAAATGTAACAATAAATTATGGAGATTCAATAATAAAACAATATAAAGTGGGAACAAATAATGCAACATGGACAAATTATACAAATACATTCGCAATATCTTCATATACTGTACTTTCGAATAACTGGCAAAATTCAGACGGGACAGTAACAATATACGCTAAAGGAAAAGATAGTGCAGGTAATGAAGTTACAGTACAAAAGAAAGTTTTAAGTCTAGATTTAGATAAACCGAAAGCACCTGTAATAAATTCTAATTCTGGATACCCGATACTTTCTGAATACGGAATGAAATTTGATGCACAAACGAGCATAGTGTTTGACACAAGAACAGATGTGGACAATTTATATAGCTTAGATAATGGGGTTACTTGGTTAACATATACAGGAGAATTCCAAATGACCAGTGGAACTATTATTGCGAAAAGTGTCAAGAAGAGTACAGGGCTAGAAGTTGTTGTTAGTAAAACAGTAACTATTCCGTCAGATGCAATTGGAGCATTAGTATATGACGAAAATTATAGTACCTATATAGGATCTGGAACTAAATATATGAAGGTAGATAGTAGTGTACAAGGAAAAAATATACGTGTAAAATGGAGTGCTGGTTTCTATAATGGCGTTACAGCAAGATTAACATTAATGTTCCTAGATAGCAACATGCAAACGATAAGCAGTATATCAAAAGATAAAGGTACGTATGATGAAATATATACAATACCAGGTGGGACAGCATGGATTAAATATGTTGGTCAAGATTATATAGATAATTATAATAAGTTTTATTACTATGCATATTTATATGAAATACAGTTATGTGATGAACCGACATTTAGTATTATGAATGGATATATGTTACTTACAGCAGATACTACAAAAGTAATAAGAAATTCATATCAAATGATAGCAATAGATTATTTCCCAACAAGTGTACAAAGATTATATAGAATAGGAACAACCGGTGTTTGGTTAAATTATCAAGATCAACCTATTAAAGTAAGCCAAGATCAAACAATATATACAAAGGGAATAGATCAATATGGTAACGAAACTAGAATAATTTCAAGCTATACAGTAAATATAGTAGATGCGTTGAAAAAAGATGCGTTTGACAATAGTGATGCATCA
>JAEWPS010000003.1 GCA_023460515.1 Bacillota bacterium
AGAAAGAACAGCTCGTTAACGGCAGACATCTGACCAACGAGACCATCGCCCAAGCAACGATGATGAGTACCAGAACCTACAACCTTTTAAAAAAGGGCTGAGTAACAACATCAACCAGATACATGCCATAACGCATTTCTGGAGGTCTTTTCAGAAAACAAATTCGGAAAGGGAAAGGTTCGAGCAAGAAGTAGCCGATTGCCTGGAAAGTGATTTGAGGCATTACAGAATCCATACGGGAGTCTTGAAACCTTAACTTCACCCGAAGCGATGACACTTGTGGCACCCTTTTTCCAATACTTTCTATAGGCTGATATTTATCACACACAAACAATACAAGTTTGTGCATATTGATAATTTGCCTCGCGCGCGTAACATGTATTTATGTTTAAGGGGTGACACAGGTGTCAACTTGACTTTGAAACAACGGTACGGAAATTAGGAAAATACGCAACGACGGCTATGTCTACATAGACAAGACGGCCCTTATTCACAAGTTAGTGAACAGTGGCAGTTACTACTTCCTGAGCCGCCCGCGCCGCTTCGGCAAGAGCCTGCTCATATCTACCCTGGAAGCCTACTTCCAAGGCAAGCGGGAGCTTTTCGAAGGACTGGCAATGGAAAAGCTGGAGAAAAACTGGGTGAAACGCCCCGTGCTGCACCTGGACCTGAACATTGGAAAATATGACACGCCGGACAGTCTGGACAAGATTCTGGACAATGCCCTCTCGCAATGGGAAGCAATCTACGGCACGGGGATAGCGGAAACCACCTTGGCGCTACGCTTCAAAGGCATCCTTGAACGCGCTTACAAGCAAACGAGCGAGCTGGAACGGCACTACCAGAACGTGCTCTTCATTGTCTTCAAACTGGTAGGTTTCTATACCCAGGCAGAATATCATACGTCCGAAGGACGGATTGACCTCGTGGTAAAAACTACGGACTACATCTACGTGATGGAGTTCAAACTGGAAGGCACTGCCGAAGAGGCCATCGCCCAGATAGAAGAAAAGCATTACGCCCACCCCTTCGAGACGGATTCACGGAAGTTGTTCAAGATTGGAATCAATTTCAGCAATAAGATGAGGAACATAGAGAGGTGGATCGTCAAAAACAACTAAATATTTACACAAAAACAATAATGTTTGCATATTCCAAAATATAATCACCATTTTTGTGAATATCATTATATAAATGTTGCAAACAAAAAAGTCATAATGTAACATTATGCTTTGCGCTATTTGCAAAAGTTCAAAGTATATGCAAAACATGTCGATTCAATCACAAAATAACAAACGATTAGCCAAAAACACATTGATTCTGTATGCCCGCATGCTGTTCACTGTAGGCATCAGTTTCTATTCTACCCGTTTGATACTCGCCAATTTGGGAGTATCAGATTATGGTGTCTATAATGTTATAGGAGGCTTTGTGTCCATGTTTTATATGGTGACAGCCACCATGACACAGGCAGTGAGCCGTTTCCTTACATTTGAATTAGGCAGGAATGATCCGAAAAAGTTGCAGCAAACATTCTCCACATCCCTAAATATTCTTCTTCTTCTTGCTCTGTTGGTAGTGCTGTTGAGCGAGACCATAGGCTTATGGTTTGTCAACGCAAAGCTGAATATCGAGCCAGACCGTATGACTGCTGCAAATTGGATTTATCAGTTCTCCCTTCTCTCTTTTGTTCTTGAGATGATCAGCGTGCCTTATAGTGCTTCGGTTATCTCACACGAGAAAATGGGAACATTTGCTTTCGTCACCATAACCAAGGTCTTCTTGACGTTTGGCATAGCCCTATCACTTGCTGCCAGCCCCATTGACAAACTGGTGTTCTATGGAATTCTTGTACTTGCTGTATCTGTTTCCATTCAATTGATGTACTGGATATATTGTAAGAAGAATTTCCCCGAATGCCAATACTCTACACATATTGACAAAGTCTTGTTTAAAGACATGTTCGGTTTTGCAGGATGGAACTTCCTGACCACTTGCACTTCCATGCTAAGCAGTCAAGGAGTGGGCATCATGCTTAACATGCACTTTGGTACGGCAATCAATGCAGCCCGCGGTGTAGCTTCTCAAATCAATGGAACAGTAGGTGCTTTCTCTCGAAATTTCACTACAGCATTGAATCCGCAGATAACAAAATCGTATGCAGCCGGAGATATAGCATATACAACAAAACTGGTTTGCAGAGGCGCAAAGTTCTCATACCTGCTATTTCTTTTCATCGCACTTCCATGCATGTTCGAAGTTGATTTTTTTCTTTCCAAATGGCTGACCGAAATGCCTCCTTACGCTGGTATTTTCGTCCAGTTGACATTTCTCAACACCTTAGTTGAAATACTACTGAACTCAAATGAGACGTTAAACAGAGCTTCCGGAAAAATCCGCAAATTCCAGATTATCATCAGTGTGGCCCAACTACTAATTCTCATTGTTTCCTACATAGTGCTTGAAATAACAGGCAATTCCATTTTGACTGTAGCAGTTACAAATGTCATTTATCTGTTGATTTTCATTCCACGCATTACAGTAAACAAACCTTATATCGGAATAACATTCGGATATTTTTTCAAACATACGTTAAGAGGAGTTATGATTGTAACCTGTATCTCAACTCTTGTATGCTTTGCATTCCTATCCGGTATGGAACAAGGTTGGATTCGTTTGTTCGGGACAAGTATCGTATCCACCCTAACAATAGCGATTACTTCATGGTTTTTCGCCTTAACGAAAGGTGAAAGAGAGAAGACAAGCTCTTTTATCAGAAAGAAAATTTACGCCATAAAACAAAACTAATGTTCAGAAACAGAACTACATTAATGTACCTCTCTATCCTGGGCGTCATTTGCTATCATCTGTGCCTACATGGCATACACATCGGTCGGTTGAATGTAGGATATGCTGGAGTAGATGTCTTCATGTTGCTGAGTGGATATGGCATTGCCAAGTCGCTTGCCCACAATTCCATAAAACAATTCTATATACATAGGCTCCGGCGAATCCTTCCATTGTGGATTGTCATGATAAGCTCTGTATGTATAATAAATTTAATATTAGGAGTGGGAAATCTTGGTTTAGATATATTCCTGCTCAATATCACATCACTTTCATTCTATTACAACCCTGACTTGCTGCCCGAATGGTATCTTTCCACCTTGCTCCTATTCTATGCTGTCAGCCCGTTACTAAAAATGCTTTTGGAAAAAGGTAGTTGGGGGTTAGTGATACTCATCAGTTTGGTTGTTGTCTTGGAAGAGGAATTTTTAGGAACCGGAAGATGGCAGTATGATAATGCGGTCGCCCGTTTCCCTCTTTATCTGCTGGGTATGCAGTGTGCCCTCAGTAACAAAGAGGATTTGCCTTATAAGGTCACCATTCCTTTGTTTCTATTAAGTGTTGCTTTCTTTTTTCAGGGACATCACTACCTATTTTCCGCATGTGCTGTGCTCCTCGCCATCCAAATAGCAAATATACTCATTGATAAATGGGGAGTCTTAAAGAACAAACTATTCAATTGGATTGGTACACACACTTTGGATATATATGTTGGCAATACTATAGCAGCGGTAATAGCCGAGCTGATTTTCTCTCCCGAAATGAATGTGTTTGACAAAATTTCCATCGACATAATGATGACTATAGGCCTGTCCCTATTGCTTTGGAAACTTAATTCACAACTACAAGATTTATGGTAAGAAAATATTTTCATTATCTCACAGACACTATTACATGTAGATTCAACCGGCAGTTTTCTCTAAAAAAAGCCAATATGAAATGGATAGCCTACAATATAGGAGATCCGCAAGACAACAACTGCATCAAAGTTGAAAACAGTACCGTCACTCACACATCTATTAATATTACGGGTAAAAACAACCGCATCATCGTGCGCAACGGGGCAAAGATGTTCTTCGGAGGGATAAAGATTATAGGAAATGACAATGAGGTAGTGTATGATGGTTGTAAAGCTATGATTAATGTATTTATGAAGGGAAATGGATGCAAAATTACAGTCGGAAGAGGCTCTCTGATAGACGAGAGCACAAGTATAGTACTAATGGGACAGGGCAACCGTGTGGAAATCGGTGAAGAGTGTATGTTTGCAGAGAAGGTTGAGATTTGGGCATCAGATACCCACCTTATCA
Organism: Bacillota bacterium; assembly: GCA_023460515.1. Classification (GTDB taxonomy): domain Bacteria; phylum Bacillota; class Clostridia; order TANB77; family CAG-465; genus RGIG5057. Next base: position 4,158 of record JAEWPS010000003.1, read on the forward strand.
CAGACCTGCAAGGCAATCCATTAAACCCCTCGAAACCGGTCGTCATAGGCAAGCATGTATGGCTCGGCAAAGGGGTAAACGTGATGAAAGGCGTAACAATAGGAGAACATACAACCGTAGGCTTAGGAAGCATCGTAACAAAAGACCTCCCACCTCATTGCATCGCGGCAGGTAGTCCGGCAAAGGTGGTAAGGACCGGAACAGACTGGCATTTAGGACATACTAATATATAAAAAATGATACTACATCTGATACTTTCTTTGATACTAAGCATAGAAACCATCATCATCATTGATTTTGCCATGGTGTTAAAGGGCATACATTTCAAATTAAGCCTATATGGTATATCATTGCTATCACAATTCATACTATTAGCATTTTGTTCGGATACTCCCAACATATTACTTTTTACATTAGCTGCCACACTGTTCCTTATTCCTTGGGTAATGTATCTTCTGTGGCTTCCATTTGCAAAAACCTCACACGATTTTGAAGATGTTGATAATGGGAAAACAGCATGTTATGGCAACAAAAAAGTATTGCTGATAGTACCCCATCAAGACGATGAAATCAATGTGCTGGGCGGTATTTTTGAAGAGTTTATCAAATATGGTAGCACTGTACACATCGTATATGCCATAACAAACGGAACAATACAAGGTTTTAGATATACTGAAGCATTAAATTTGTGCAAACACATTGGCATTCCGGACTCTAATGTCACATTCCTTGGATATGGATTTATACATAGTAAAAAGGCGAACATACCTACCGTAACTAAAGGTACACAGAATGTTCCTGCATATAAAGAAGGTCAAGCCTTAACAAGAGAAAATATGGTGAACGACCTAAAAGAGATTATATTGCTGCAAAAACCAGATATTATTTTTGGTAGTGATTACGATTACCATGAAGAACATCATCTTGTAACTATTGCCATTGATGAGGCTTTGGGAAAAGTGCTAAAATCAAAGTCAAAGTATCGTCCTATGGTGATGAAGAGCTATGCTTACCGAACTACATGGGAATCTTATCCAGATTATTACAAAAATAATATCCGTTCTACACTTTACAAGAAAGCTACGGTGGAAACCTATCCGTGGGAAGAACGGTTGCGTCTGCCCATAGCAGCACACCTATTGAACAGAAGTCTACTCCGTTCAGATATTTTCCGGCAATATAAAACCTTCAAGTCACAGAGAGCTGCAATGCGAGCTATCAATTTCAATGCCGATAAAGTGGCATGGCAACGCCGTTCAGACTCTTTACTACTACAGGCTACCATTCAGGTTTCATCCGGCAAGGGAAGCAAATTGAACGACTTCTTACTCTATGATAAAAGTGAGACCTTTATGTTGAATCGTGACAGCTTCCCCACCGAGGGAGCATGGATACCGGAAGAAACGGATAAAGAAAAGAAAGTTACTTTTACCTTGGCAAATCCATCACGTATTGAATATCTTCTGCTTTATCAGAATACTTGGAACAGCAATGTGGTGGAGAAAGTATCTATCTCATTTAACAATGAGAAACCTACCCAATATTCTTTAAGGACAGACGGTTATCCAACACGCATACATGTAAGAAAAGAAGATGTGGATTTTTTCACCATACGCATTATAAACAGCAGGGGCGCAAATGCCGGCCTCACAGAAGTGGAAGCATTTGAATGTAAAGAAGAGCAACCATTCAGCCTGATTAAATTGATGAATACATCGGAAGATTTCGTTTACGATTATTGGATAAATACATCGGGAGAGGAATCTTTCTTACTTTATGCCAAGGGTGATGCCTTGCCTCTTTCCGCAGCAGATTATTCCATTAGTGTGGACAATCCCAAATGCAAAGCTTTTATTATAGGGGCTGAAATAAAAGTTTACTGTCCTAAAGGTGAACAGACTCGCTTGATAGTAACATCCGTAAACTCACTGTATTCAGACACCGTCATACTTTCCAATCCCAACAAGATGAAACGCCTCCGCTGTGCTATTGGACAAAAAACGGAAGCTATATATTACGGTATTTTCATCGGAGATACACACAGAAAAGCAACTTCTCTCTCCATCTTGTCGATGATAAAGAGTCACCTATGTTTTATTCAAAAATAGGTCAAGATTACACTCTATTAATCTACATTATGCACGTGTCAGTAATATTTTTCATCACACGATTGATAAAAGACAATACATTCATAAACCCAATTTATGACTATTGTGGAGCAATCATTGTGTTTATTATCACACTACTATCATATAGTATCAAAGAAGGAACTTTTCTGTTTACAAAAAGTAAAAAAATCAACGAATGAATAGCTACAAATTATACGCAGTAAACTACGCTGATCCAGCATACGAATTCCGTCGCAAAGTAAATACCGATTCACTCAAAAAATTTGGAAAAGTGGATGAAGTGTTTGAATATGGTTCAGCAAGCATCCCCGAATTCATTGAAGCTCATCCTGATTTGTTTAAATACAAATTCGGAGCAGGCATGCATTCTTGGAAGCCTTATATCATTTTAAAGGCACTTGACAATATCAAAGACGGTGATTGGCTGTTTTATTGTGACTGCGGTGCAGAGATTATAGACGATGTACATAAGTTGACAGACCATGCAATAACAGATGGTGAAGACTTTATGGTGTTCCAACTGCTTTGGGCTACCACACGAGAGTACACAAAAGCGGAAGTCATTAGGTGGCTTTATGTGGAGAATCCCGATTTGCCGCAGGTGTTAAGTGGATTCATCTTTATGAAAAAGAATACCAAAACCGTCGCCTTGATTCAAGAATGGCTTAACTTATGTATAGTGGAAAAGTACATTGCATGTGAACGTTTTGATGAGACAATACCTAATGACCCGATTTTTAAAGTGCATCGTGACGATCAGTCGTTACTTGACATCGTTGTTCGCAAACACGGCATACGCCCCTATCGCGACCCGTCGGACTACGGTCTGCGCAGCTATTTCTGGCAACCCTTGGGGAAAGACGAGCGGCGGAGCGATTATCCCGTAGTGGTGCTGTCGTTCCGGTGAGCCGATGCAGCAGAATACAAGAAGACATATTTCCAACGCTATCGCCTATGGCAATTATGCTTAGGACATTATGGTATCTACCGCAGGATCAAGAAACTCTTGATAAAAGCCGGAATATTGAGACGCGAACCTTCTGGTTTAGGTATATGACACCAGTACACTGCAACCTACGCTCACTTAACTTGCCGAAGAAGATCGGGTGTATACTACAGATTGTAGAATGGTAGGTTCACATCATACCTTTGTAGCATTTCGGATTAAATTATAAAAGGACATTTAAAATTCAAGGAATTCATGAAACTTAGACTTTTTGGACCAGGTGGTCGTGTATGGCGATTGGCTTTCCGAATAAAACATACCGCTAAATCATTAAAGTACAGACAATTATACAATATAAAGGGGGGGGG
>JAEWPS010000004.1 GCA_023460515.1 Bacillota bacterium
CGTAAGTCCCTGGCTGCTGGCGGCTTGCCACGTCTTCCGCCTTCTGACGGGACAGCTCCATCACCGCCTCTTCCGGCACGTTTGTGGTAATCTTCTCCTCTAAGGTGCTTGGCACGATTTCCGGTGCTATCCCAATTTGAGCCAGAAGCTCTTTCCTTCTTGGTGAAGCGGAAGCCAAAACAAGCCTTTCTATCTTATTCATCTCTAACCTCCATGTCAAATGACGCGAAAACGTCACTTTGCTCATTATAGTATAAAATAGCAAATAAGCGGGACCCGTATCGAATCCCGCCAATCATCAATAAACTTTCAATCGTCCGATCATGGACGCATCATCATCGTCGCAGTCATCCCGAAGCTGCATCCTCATGGTATATATAAAATCTGCCATATAAAAAATTAAAAGGCTCATTGCCACCAATCGTTCAAAATCCTCTGGAATCATCCCTGCCATCTGATTGACAAATCCGTTTAGGAATCGGAAATAGAAAATTCCCAAAAATCCCCATGCAATGCTGCTTTCCAGACAAATGATTCCTTTGTAATTAAACAATTTCCGGCTATAATCCCACCAGAAGGAACCGAATAGCCTTATCATCATATGAGCTGTCAAAAGCTCCATAAAGGTTGCCATAGCCATTGAGGCGAAATAAAGATGAACCGGATTGCCTGAAAGAGGCTTAAGCAGGATCATCGCTCCCGTGGCACCAAATCCATAGATGATACAGAACGGTCCATGTCCAAATCCTCGATTCAGCACAGGCCTTTTATTCTCATAACTGAGTACGGAGCATTCAAGAAGGTATCCAAGTAAACTGAATAGCAAAAAACAGTTTATCCTATGATAAATTGACATATCCATTTTACCTCCAATTTTAACAATTTTTGAACTTGTTAAAGTATATAATGGATATCTTAAGAAATCAAGGACTATTTTCTTACGATTCCCAGAAAACTTTCTTCTTTATTCCCTTAGATTTAAGCTTTCTGCAGTATTTGATTAATAATACTGAGCGATAAAAAGCGCCAGCAGGATTCCTAAAATTGCTCCTGCTGCCACCTGAAGCGGAGTATGTCCTACATATTCCTTTAATCTTTCCTGTAATATCTCTCCACTAAGTTCAAATGGATTTTCCAGCAGAATGCTGTTTAACAGCTTGGCCTGCTTTCCAGTCTCCCTGCGCACTCCCATGGCATCATACATGACAATCATGGATAGGACAAAGCTGACCGCAAACTCAAAAGAACCGACGCCATAGCGGTAAATGGCGGCGGTCGTCAACGCACATACCGTAGAGGAATGGGAACTGGGCATTCCCCCAGATCCCACAAGCCTCTCCGGATTAAAGTTTTTGTTAAGGGCCAGGTCAATAATCGTTTTTAAAACCTGTGCAACCAGCCAACCGGCAACTGCAGTAATCAAAACCTGATTCCCAAGTAAATCTTCCCAAAATGTCATGGTTTCCTCCGTATTATGCAGCGCTTTTCTTTCCAAATCCAAATAAGATCCAACGCTTGACCCTAGCCATTGTTTCAATCAGACCGCAAAATTTATCTGAATAAATGATCACCATTCCCTCCCGGCTCTTTGGGGGGATAGGTGTTAACGGCCACATATGGCGTAAAATCATATCTTTCTCTTTTTCTGTTAAATCAAAATATTTTACTGCATTATTTAGTGCAGTCTGGGGATGAGTGAAACCATGGAAATGTTCCCCAGTTTCCTTTGCATGGGTGTGCCAATCATACAAAAACAAATCATGCAGCAGACCGGCTCTTGCGACTTCTGCATATTCCCAGCCCATCTTCCTGCAGATACAGTAGCCCATATAAGAAACCTTAATGCAATGAGCCTTACAGGTCGTGTCGCCGTGCTGCATATAATTATCCATGGACTGGAATACCGGACTCTCTATAATGTCCCTGACACACTCCATGTAATCCGTATCTTCATAATAATCTTCCCGTTCTACCCAGGAAGAATCTTCTGCCCATCGAATTGCTTCTTCTTTTTCTTCTCGGGTCAAATGCATGCTTTCCATCCTTATTCTAACGCTTCTTTCCTAATCCATGGCCCGCTTAGTCGCCAATCAGCCAATCATAAAGTTCCTGATATTTCATGGCTGAAGTTTTCCATGAGTAATCCTTTGCCATGGCGCGGTCTATAATCTTGTTCCACTCACGCTTCTTATCGTAGTAAACCCCCTCTGCATACCGGATGGTCCCTAACATCTCGTGAGCATTGTAATTGGAGAAGGAGAAGCCGGTTCCCCGGTTCTCAAACTCATTATACGGCTCTACCGTATCTTTTAAACCACCGGTTTCCCGTACAATGGGTACGGTGCCGTACCGGAGAGCCATAAGCTGGCTCAGTCCGCATGGTTCAAACAGGGACGGCATAAGGAACGCGTCGCAAGCGGCGTAAATCTTATGGGACATTGCCTCCGAATAATAGATATTAGCGGAAACCTTATCCTGGTATTTCCACGCATAATGGCGGAACATATTTTCATACCGTTCTTCTCCGGTACCAAGGACTACCAGCTGGATATCATCGCTGCACAGCTCATCAATCACACACTGGATTAAATCCAGTCCCTTTTGGTCCGTCAATCTGGAAACGATACCAATTATAAACTTTTTCTCATCCTGGTTCAGTCCAAGCTCCTGCTGCAAAGCCCGCTTGTTCTTCACCTTTTCCTTACGGAAATTTTTTAAATTATAATTCTTTTCAATATGCGGATCCGTTTCCGGATCAAATTCTTCATAATCAATTCCGTTCACAATTCCCCGGAGGTTGCCTGCCCGTGCACGCATCAGGCCATCAAGCCCTTCACCGTAAAACGGCATCTTTATTTCTTCCGCATAAGTATCGCTGACCGTAGTGATGGCATCGGCGTAAACAATACCGCCCTTTAACAGATTACCATCTTTATATGCTTCCATCTTATCCGGTGTGAAATAATAATCCGGCAGACAGGTAAGCTTCTGTATCGTCTTTACATCCCATACGCCCTGGAACTTTAAATTGTGAATCGTGATTACTGATTTCATGTTCCTGAAAAATTCTCCATCATGAAACCGGTCCTTTAATAAAACAGGAATAAGAGCGGTCTGCCAGTCATGACAGTGAATTACTTCCGGCTGGAATCCGATAACCGGAAGCGCTGATAAGGCTGCTCTGGAGAAAAAGCAAAACTTTTCCAGGTCATTATACCAGTCTCCATAGGGCTTGGAACCATTGTAATATTCTTCGTTATCAATAAAGTAAAAGGTAATGCCTTCATGAACATACTGAAGAATTCCCACATACTTGTTTTGGCCCAGATAATCCATATAAAAATGGTCAATATAAGTCATCTGGTTTCTCAGCTCTTCTTTGATACACAGGTATTTGGGAATCATGACTCTTACATCGAAATACTCTTTATCAAAGCATTTGGGAAGGGATCCCACAACATCTGCGAGACCACCTGTTTTAATAAAAGGTACTGCCTCTGATGCAACGAATAATATCTTCTTCATCCAAAAACCTCCCTTATCCTTTTCCCGCTGGGGTATTGTCGATTTTTAATTAGTATACTGCATTTTAAAGAAATAAGGAAGTATCAAATCTTACAAATTAGGAAAGTTTTTTATAGTCCAGTCTTATCTTATCGGCAATTAAAGCAATAAACTCGGAATTCGTAGGTTTTCCTTTGCCGGTGCTAACCGTATATCCAAACAATTCATTGATGGTATCCATCTTTCCCCTGCTCCAGGCCACCTCTATGGCATGGCGAATCGCACGTTCCACCCTGCTGGGAGTTGTCTGATGTTTCTTTGCAATGGAGGGGTAGAGGATCTTTGTGACAGATGTAAGCATCTCCTGATCCTGTACGGAGATAACTATGGCATCCCTTAAATACTGATACCCCTTAATATGCGCAGGAATGCCTATTTCATGAAGCATTTGAGTTACATCATTTTCCAAGTTCTGTTCCATGTACTCCGTTTTATTGACATAAGGTTTTACTTTTTTCATCCCCTGAAGGCTTGGAGTCTTCGACTTTCTCTGCCCTACCCTTCGTACCTTATCGACGATAATATCCTTATTAAACGGCTTCATTATGTAGTAATTTGCACCCATTCGGAAAGCATCTTCAGTAATATTCTCGCTTCCTGCTGCAGTGACCATGATAAATGATGGAATCTTTGTAATAGCGCCGTTACCGCGCACCCGCTCCATAACCGTTATTCCATCCATTCTCGGCATAATCACATCCAATAAGACAACATCAGGATTTGTTTTGAGGATCATGTTATAAGCGTCTTCGCCATTATCCGCTCTTCCTACTACGTGGAAATCCTCCTCTCCCTCCAGTATATCATTCAGCAGATTCAATGTCTGCAGGTTATCATCCGCAATTGCAATACTAATTTCTGACATATTGATACTCTCCTTCTGATTCATTTAAATAGATTAAAACTAGTGTAAAGCCATTATAGTCTTGCCCTAGCTTATGCCGCAACGGGATTCTATCGCATTATTCGACAAAAGGAACTGGTTTTTCAGTTGATTTCAAGAGTATTTTTTTTCCACTGATCCGTCGAAGGTCGAAAAGGCCTACCCCGGTCCGGTACCCTGCCGGTCCTTAAATTCTCAACCGGTGTTGAAAATTGAAACTCCTTGTCGGCAAAAAAGTCCCTAAATTTTCCATCCCATGAATCTTATATTAACACATTATAATTACCTTGAAAAGCACATTTTATAAAATATGGCTTTTTTTGTAACTTTATTTTCTACATTTCGACTATTATTAAAATTAATTCTGTATATTTATTGTGAAAAACTTCCTAAAACACACTACTTTATCTAAAATTCGTTGTAATTATTATTATTTAAGCAAAAATATGAAAAAGAAAAGAACGGCGTCGTAAATCTTTACGATTCTGTTCTTTTCTTTCCCGGCCCTTGGGTTTAGTGATTGATCATGTTTTCGATGAATATCCCATACCCTCTTGTTGAGTCCTGGATAAACACATGGGTTACGGCTCCAATTAACTTACCATCCTGTATAATCGGGCTTCCTGACATACCCTGCACGATTCCGCCGGTCAAAGCCAGAAGATCCGGGTCTGTGACCTTAATCACCATACCCTTGCTTTTATGAGTGGTGGAATAGTCCACACGCTGTATTTCAATCTCATAATCCCTCACTTTTCCGGAAACGTCGCTTCGGATGTAAGCTGTTCCCTTTTTCACATCCTGCCGATAGCCAATGGGAATGGCATCCTGCACCATACTCTGCTTAAACCTGTCATTTACGTTTCCAAAGATTCCTTCTTCCGTATTGGCAGTAATCGTTCCAAGGGTGGAACCTGGTCCGTAATAGATGATTCCGCTCATCACTCCTGGCTTACCAAAGGTTCCTTTTTCAATTCCGAGAATCGCTGTCTCATAAAGGGCTCCATTGGTGATTTGTACCACATTTCCGGTATCACTGTCGCTGATTCCATGCCCCAATGCACCAAACTGTCCATTCATGTCCACATACGTCATGGTTCCAATTCCCTGAGTATCATCTCTGACCCAGACGCCAAGCTTATAGGTCCCGTCTTCTGCTTCTGTGGGATTCATTTTTACATCAATGTTTTCCCCGTTCCGTCTGATTTTTAATACTGCTTCTGAAGCGCCAATT
>JAEWPS010000005.1 GCA_023460515.1 Bacillota bacterium
TAAGTTCAAAAGCAAACATAGACATCAAGACAGTTATACGACCAATAATCAAAGAGGCAGTATTCGTATAGAGGATGGACGTATTAAACTTCCGAAAATCGGATTTGTAAAGTTGAAACAGCATAGACCTGTTCCAGAAAACTTTTGCATTAAGTCCGCAACCGTATCGAAAACTCCCACAGGAAAGTATTTTGTTTCTGTCCTTTTTGAATATGAGGAAGTGATCCAGCCAGTAAAGGCAAAGAATGTTGTAGGACTGGATTTTTCCATGAAAGAGCTATTTGTTTCTTCTGATGGAGTGACTGCAGCATATCCCCATTACTATCGTCAAAGTATGGAGCAGTTACGTAAGGAACAGAGTAGGTTGTCTAAATGCCAGATCGGAAGTAACAACCGTAATAAACAGCGAATCAAGGTAGCCAGATTGTATGAAAAGGTATCACATCAACGAAAAGACTTTTTACATAAGCTGTCAAGACAGATAACCAATGTCTACGATGCGGTGTGTATTGAGGACCTAAATATGCAGGGAATGTCCCAGAGCTTGAATTTCGGAAAGAGCGTTCATGATAATGGCTGGGGAATATTCACTTCATTACTAGACTACAAGCTGTCTGAACAGGGAAAAAAACTAATAAAAATTGATAAATGGTATCCGAGCAGTAAAACCTGTTCTTGCTGTGGAAAAGTAAAAGAAGAATTGTCTCTGTCGGAACGCATGTATCAATGTGAATGCGGTTTCAAATGTGACAGAGATGTAAATGCTGCACGCAATATCAAGAAACAAGGAATATTAGTATTGGCATAAACGGCTAAAAGATACCGTGGGGCGCACGGGGATAGCTTGTTGATACTGTAACCGTTAGGTTACTTGAGCAAGAAGCCCTCACTTCTAGCATAAGCATTTGGTAGATCCCAAATGTGGTGCTAAGTGGTGGGAGTATGTCACCAATTGAATATAGATAGCTGATATGTTATAGTAGAAGAACACTAGTTCTGTTTTGGGAAAGGAGATTTTATTATGATTAGAAGAATGCCAACCCATTGTGAAGATAAACAGAACTATTAACTATCAGTATTGAAGTTAATAGTTTTTTTGCCAGAAAATAGTCGGTAAAATTAGTATTGCTGAATAGCAGAAAGGGTCGATATGATTGGTGAATACAGAGTAGTTACTTTATGTGGAAGCACAAGATTTAAAGATTATTTTATGAATGTACAAAAAAAATTAACCTTAGATGGATATATCGTGATTTCAGTTGGGCTATTTGAACATTCCGAAGACGATGAATGGACGGAAGGAACCAAGAAAATGCTTGATGATATGCATAAGCGTAAAATCGACATGGCGGATGAAATTTTTGTCATCAATGTTGATGGTTATATTGGCGATAGTACAAGATCTGAAATTGAATACGCTATAAAAACAGGCAAGGGAGTGGCGTATTTACAATCTATTGTTTAATTCAAATTAAAATTTGGAGGGGATCAAATCATGAAGCAAGAGGTAACATTGGGAAACATTATGGTTGATTGCGATGATGAACTGAAGCTGCAAACATTTTATGGTGAATTATTAGGTTGGGAAAAGTGTAAATTATTTGGCAGACCAGCAATTAAGAGTTCTAATGGAATTGTATTTCTATTTATTGAAGAACCAAATTATATACGTCCTGCTTGGCCGGAAGAGGATGGGAAACAGCAAAAACAGATGCATTTTGATTTTCAAGTTGATAATGTTTTAATAATGGTAAAAAAAGCGGAAAGTTTAGGAGCTACAAAAGCAAATGATCAATATGGTGGAGATGATTTTATCACAATGATTGATCCGGCAGGTCATCCATTTTGTTTGTGCCGTAAATGATTAAATTCCAAGTAAATACAGATAAAGGACAAAAGAACTACTAATTCAGGGGCTTAAAGAATAGAAAATGTCATAATCAAACGATGCACTTTTCCTGTTTTTAATATGAATTGCAGAAAAGTCCTTAAGGAAAAGTAAAAGATCCTTATTTGACTCAGGTAAAAGGATTTCTGATTGGTAGTTTGGTTCATGGTAAAGGTGAAATTTAAGCGTGATTTTCAGATTTGGATCAACGAATTTTACAAAATCAGCGTAAAACGGAATAGATTTTAACCATTTGCCATAATAAGCGTCAAAATGAGACAGCCGCCCATTTATCTTAGTAAAATAGCAGGCTGAATTCAATGATTCCCTTAACATCTGATTCATAATATCTGTTCCAAAATGGTATTGTGAGGAATAAGCTCTATAAGCATAAGGTGTTCGCCCGAATTGACTGATATGAACGAAAGTTCCAATTATATGATAGTTAATAAAAGCGACTTCATTGAGTTCAGCCATCATGGAAATGTCCCTGCATCCCGGATTTTTGTGAGTATATGTAAACATGCGATATTCTCCCCGTTTTGTTTGTCTCTTTAAGAACTACTTAGTTGTATAAGGAGGGCTACTGGCAAGATTTGGGGAAGCCTGCCAGTAGT
>JAEWPS010000006.1 GCA_023460515.1 Bacillota bacterium
CCAAAACACCGCATTATAATCCTTATGAGTAGCATCCAATTTGTTAGTCAAGGCCACCGAGAAGCCGCTATTAATAATCGTACTAGCAATTCCACTAAATATCGCCAACATACCTACCAATCCATAATCCTCGGCATTAAGTGTACGTGCCAGATAAATACCAAACAACATCCCCAACAGCTGTTGTACCCCATTACTTACCCCTCCCCAGAAGAGCCCTTTCGCTGTCTTATCTTTTAGTGATTGTTCTGCCATTTGATATTTACGGTAAAAGTGCCACAAAGATAAACATTTACTCTTGGGTAACGGGCAAAACCCGGAAGCTTTTCATACTTTATGTATAAAATAACAAATAGTACGTATGGAAATATGAATTAGTATCAATAGAAAACACCAATTAGTATCAATAGAAATCCGGATTTCTATTGATACTAATTAAAAAGTCTCGCACCTACTAGATATAATAAACTAATAATCAGAAATATACAAAACAGACCCATTCTAATATAGCTTATTGTACATTTTTACATTTTACTAGTCTTGCGAACTAAAGGATGCGAAACAGGCACTCGTAGACTAATAGGCACATACACGGACATTGACAGACATAAACCGACACTGGCCGATTTGCCTCATACGGCTTACGATACCTTTGTCATGTTTTAGAAAACAAGGTAATTCATTTAATCATCTTTTAAAATTTAGAAATTATGGCAGTAAAGTACAGATTGATCGAGAGAAAGAACTTGGGTAACGACAAGACAGAAACACCCAAGAAACAGTATGCGCAAGTGGTCTATGGGGAGCTCGTAGAGTTCGAGACTTTCCTTGAGGAAGTGGCAGATGGAAGTGGAGTAGGCTCCGCCCAAGTCAAGGCGGTACTCGACCGTATCAATATCGTGTTGAAACGAAATCTCTCGCAAGGGCGCAGGGTGAATGTAGGCGAATTGGGTAATTTCCGTTTTGGGGTAGGCTCTACGGGAGCCCCTACCACCGAGGAATTTACCACCAGTTTGATCAAAGAACCTAAAGTTGTCTTTAGCCCCGGAAAGGCCTTGAGAATAGCTAAGAAACTCACTAATTTCGAGAAAAAGGAACTCTCCGAACCGCAAAGCGGGGGTAGCCAAGACAGCGAAAGCCCTGACGAGATCTAAAATCTCAATCTCTATTCGCGGTGGATTTATGCTTTCAATACGTAAATCCACCGTATTGTTTCCAATATAAAACAAAAAGCAAGCGGATGCGTTTCTACATCTTAAACGTATGATGATTATCACCCGAGACGAGAAACGAACCATCCAAGTCCAAGAGAGAACGATCGAGGTAGTCCCTATCTGGGAATGGATTCTCACGCCTTCCCCGCATAAATCCTCCGTATAATATCCACTACCTTCATACCTTCCAAGACGTTGGTCGTTATGATCTCGCCGGGGGCGCCGGAAAGGACATTGACCACGTTACGGATCACGAAGTTGTGGTTTTGGGCGGAGCCTTTGTAAGGGCCATAATCATTACCGGGGTTGGTAGGGGCCAATTCCGGCATCTCATAATCCTTGATATGGCAATATTCTACCTCATTCATATATTGACCGCCGATTTTCACGCTGCCATTCTCGGCCACGATCAGCATGCTGCTTTCCAGATTCTTGTCCCATACCGCCGTAGAGTAGCTCAAACTGCCCATTCCACCGTTCACGAAATTAAAATTCACGAAACCGGAATCCTCAAAGGCGGTCAGTTTCTCGTGGTTGAAGTCGGCGAAACGGGTCTGGATATTACAGATATCCCCGAATAACCAGTACATAATGTCGATGAAATGGGAGAATTGGGTGAATAAGGTACCACCATCCAAGGCAGCGTCGCCATGCCATCCTCCGGGTTTATAGTAGCGTTCGTCACGGTTCCAGTAGCAATTCAGCTGCACCATATAAATCTGGCCTAATTTTCCGGACTCAACCATCTCCTTGATCCAGACCGAAGGCGGGGAATATCGGTTTTGCATCACGCAAAATACCTGCTTACGGAATCTCAGCGAGGTATAAACCACTTTCTCGGCATCCGCCAAGGTCAAGGCCATAGGCTTTTCTATGACCACATGATGTCCGCTTTCTATCGCTTGGATCGCCATCTCGGCATGTAAACCGTTGGGTGTACAAATATTCACCACATCTATATCCAATCCCAAACGGAATAGTTCATCTATATTCCGGGCGAAAGGGACTGCGTAAGCCTCGATCCCCAGCTCCTCTTTCGGACGGATATCACACAAAGCGACCAACTCTGCCCCTTCATCCCGGGTAATCATCTCGGCATGACGCTTACCTATATGACCACAGCCGATCACGGCGAAACGTATCTTCTTATTCATAAAACACTCTTTATAGATTCTATAATATAAGCCTGCTCCTCTTCTGTCATCTCCGTATGAATCGGCAAGGATAATACGGATCGGCTCAAGCGAGAAGCGACATTCAAATCCCCGGAAATCCGGCATCGACCCCTCATCACCTCCTGCTCCTGCAAAGGCAATGGATAATAAATCATAGAAGGAATACCTCGTTCTTTTAACGCTGCTTGTACTTGATCCCTCTTTTCTACAGCTAGCTGTACCGTATATTGATGATAGACATGCGATGAAAAGACTGATTTTAGCGGTTTGCGTACAGTTTTCAATCCGGAAAAGGCAGCATCGTATCTAGCAGCCACTTTACAACGAGCGGCGGCAAATTCATCCAAATACCGAAGCTTAACATCTAAGACAGCGGCCTGCAAGGTATCCAAACGGGAGTTGCAGCCCACCAAAGAATGATGATATTTCATCTTTTGCCCATGATTGGCGATCATTCGCAGGCGTTCGGCCAATCGCACGTCGGAAGTAAACATCGCCCCACCATCTCCATAACACGCCAACGGTTTCGAGGGGAAGAAAGAGGTCGTACCTATAGAGGCGATCGTACCGGCTTTCTTTACCGTTCCATCCGAGAAGGTATAATTAGCACCGATGGATTGGGCATTATCCTCGATCACATATAAATTATGGCGGCCAGCGATACTCAAGATCGATTCCATAT
>JAEWPS010000007.1 GCA_023460515.1 Bacillota bacterium
CTCTTTTACCTTATCAAAGCGGTATCTGGTTAGTGATTTTAGCTCTTCGTTGTGGTATGCTGTGTCTGTGTAGGACTTGAGGTTCACATCAGACATGAGCATAGTTGCAATCGTTCGTGCATCGACACGGTCGGTCTTGGTCTTTCGAAGGCTTAGGCTTTTCCGGTAAAGGTTGGTGTGCAGGGGGTTAATGACATAGGTTGGTAGGCCGCTGTCAAGAAGAAACCCGAGAATGTTGTAGCTATAATGTCCGGTAGCCTCAAGCCCTACTTTTATTTTGTCTAACTTTTGGGTACAGGATTGGATACACTGCAACAAGGCTTCAAAGCCCTCTTTGTTATTGGGGATGGTAAATACATCCCGGAGAACCTCACCTTCTGAATTGAAGATGAAGCAGTCATGCTTGTCCTTCGCAACGTCAATTCCAACACAAACCATGATGATACCTCCAGCTATATTATTTGATGCTGTTTAGGACCACAGGACACTTTGCTCTTGTAACCTCGTTCTAAATAAACCGTCTGGCGGTATCTAACTGATTAACAAAACTGCAAAGGACTGTGGTTGGAGCCTTTCAAGAACCATCTTGTGGTAGGGGCAAACAACCAATCCGCAGCATCCTAAACAGTGTAGCATATAGCCCTTGAAGAGGGGCTCTAATAACTACTACTTTATAATACGAGGGGTTTTATATATGAAAAAGTTCTTGTCTACAGTTTTTTTGGTGGCGGCGGTCTCCGCGATTTCTCTGACTTCTTTTGCCGCCGATGAAAGTCCTGCAACGGCAGAAAAGGCTGAGCGCAAAGCGTTTAAGGCGTCTATTTCTCAACAGATTTCAGCAGTTAAGGATGCACGTTCCGAAATAAAAGCGCAGCGTGATCAAAACAAGGCGCTTGCCTCTGAAATTAAAGCGGCACTCAAGGCGGATAAGAAATCTGAAAATCCAGTCATTAGCGAAGAAACCAGAGCACAGATTGCACTCATCTTTGAAGAAATTAAGGGTGTCAGAGCGGATATAAAAGAAACGAAGGTCGATATGGAAGCAGCACGGAATGCCAAAAAAGAAGCGATAACAGCGCTTGATGAAGAGGGGGCAACCTCCGCTTGTGAAACGCTTGTAAATCTGCTTGAGGGCAAGCTACAAATGAGGGCAGATATATTGGAAGCACTAAACGAAATAGATGCACTCATTTCTTAATCTGAATTAGGCGAAAGATCGGCAGGGGAACAAAGCTTTAAGCTTTGTTCCCCTGCCAATTTCGTCATGATGGAATTTGCTGTAGTAAAAAGGAGTTCCCACTTGCGTGAAAACCCCTTTAAATAGGCTGATGTAGCACCCATTATGATGGGCAGCGTTTGGTTAAACCGGTGTTAAATCTAATTTAAGCTTTCCACAGGCCGTGAAGATTGCAGTAAGCATAGACTTCCTCTACTGCATCGCCGTCGCAAAGACTGAAACATGCCTCGGGCTTTTCCCCAGGATTCAGGTGTTTAAGCTGAGTGCCCTGCTTTGTCAGAATGCTGATCCACTCAATGTAATGTGCTTCAATCATGGGATGCTCAACAGAGCCAACAGTGACAGTTACCTTGTTGCCTTCAACATTGACAACAGGGACGTGCTTCTCTTTTGAGGCATCAACGACACCGGGAATAATTTCTTTCATTTTTTCCCCGCAGCAAACAACCGGCACGCCAGAATTCTTTACGTGGGTGATAATGTTACCACAGTGTTCACACTTAAAAAATTTCATACCAACTCAATCTCCTTTGACTAATTTTATTTGCAAGCGCATGGGTTTTAACATGGCTTGTCTATCTTAGAGACTTCTAAAAATAATCCCTAACTTTGGCAGTTTTATAAAAGATTCTACCTTATGTTAGCATAGTCTATCTGTGAAAATCAAGAGTTTTTCAAAAAAATAATAATAATTTCTATTTTTGACACTTTTGTTATTTGAGCTGCGTTGATAGTTGTCATATGCTCTGATACTAATAAGTCAATCGGCAACACTAATATTGGAGGTGTTTATATAATGGTATCGCGTAAATCAGTTATAACATTTGGAATGGTCGCGATTCCAATCGCGATGTATACAGCTACGCAGGATAATGATATCCATTTCAACCAACTGCACAAGGAAGATAACAGCCGAATAAGATACAAAAAAACCTGTGCCCATTGTGGCAAAGAAATTGTGGCGGCAGATATTGTAAAGGGCTTTGAATACGACAAAGAAAAGTATGTTGTAGTCACAGACGATGAGATTGAAAAGATTAAGACGGAAAAGGAAAAATCGATTCAAATATTGCATTTCGCTCAACTTAACCAAATTTCACCTGTTTATTATGAAAAGACCTATCAGGCCACACCCGAAGCGGGAGGAGAAAAGGCTTTTGAGCTACTTCGCTCCGCTCTAATGGCTGAACAGAAAATCGCCATAGGTAAAGCCGTTATGGGAACAAAAGATACGTTGATGGCAATCATTCCGCGTGAGGACGGCATCCTTATTGCTACAATGTTCTATGCCGACGAGGTGAAGGCGCTTCAAAAGCCGTATACCAAGCCCGAGGTCTCCGAGCAGGAGCTGGGTATGGCTAAGTTGCTGATCAATTCGATGGACACACCGTTCGACCCCGCAAAATATAAAGACGAATATCAGGAAAAGCTGCGCGCGCTGATCGAGACCAAAATTTCAGGCAAGGAAATTGTTGCTGCAGAAGCTGAGAATCCCAATAAAATCATCGACCTCATGGAAGCGCTTAAAGCGAGCGTAGAAAAAGCTAAAAAAGATAAGGAACCGGCATAGGTATATAAAACGGGGGATAAAATGCATGTTTGCATAGGACGCGCTAAAAAGCGTGCAAACCTCGTATGGAGCCCTTTATGCCGTAGCGCTTTAAATTATGAATGCAAACCTAGACGAGTATAATCAAAAAAGAAATTTCCAAAGAACCTTGGAACCAGAAGGTGAAGCTGAAAGCTCTGCTGAAGCTCTGCGGTTTGTCATCCAACACCATATGGCCCGTAGGGAACATTACGACCTTCGCCTAGAATGGGGCGGCGCTTTGTTAAGCTGGGCAGTACCCAAGGGACCTTCTTATAATCCCCGTGACAAAAGGCTTGCTATACAGGTTGAGGATCATCCTCTGGAATACAGAAACTTTGAGGGAACCATTCCCAAAGGGGAGTACGGCGGCGGTGTTG
>JAEWPS010000008.1 GCA_023460515.1 Bacillota bacterium
TACCCACTATCAGGCCCACTATCACGGAACAGGAAATCCACAGCCAGTTGTCCAGCTTCAGCAGCCAAAGGATAAAGAAAGTCGCAACGACTATCAGTACAGAACTGAGATTGGTACCGAGAGCCAGCGAGTTCAGCAAGTCCTTCATCTTTGCATTCTCTTTGGTGCGCACGGAAAAGATACCGATAATGGAAAGCAATATTCCGACGGCTGCAATCAGCATCGGAGCGATGACGGCCTTGAACTGCATCAGCGTATCACCCGAGTGTATAAAAGCGGCAGCACCGAGGGCAGCCGTAGCAAGGATAGAACCGCAATAACTTTCGTACAAATCGGCGCCCATACCTGCCACGTCGCCTACATTGTCGCCTACATTATCTGCAATCGTGGCAGGGTTGCGCGGGTCGTCTTCGGGGATACCGGCTTCCACCTTGCCCACAAGGTCGGCACCCACGTCGGCGGCTTTTGTATAGATGCCTCCACCCACACGTGCAAACAGTGCCTGCGTGGAAGCGCCCATACCGAAAGTCAGCATGGTAGTGGTAATGATGCAGAGTTTATGGGTGGGTGTCATCACATCCTCCGGAATCACTGCATTCAGCAACAAATACCAGAAAGATATATCAAGCAGACCAAGGCCAACCACGACCAGTCCCATCACCGCACCGCTGCGGAAAGCCACTCGCAATCCGGCATTCAGCGAACTGCGGGCTGCATTGGCAGTACGCGCCGAAGCGTATGTAGCCGTCTTCATGCCCAGAAAGCCGGAGAGTCCGGAGAAGAATCCTCCGGTAAGGAAAGCAATCGGCACCCAGGAGTTCTGCACCCCGAATCCGTATGCCATAACAGAGAAAAGGATAACCAGTCCCAGAAACACCCAACCCACAATCTTGTATTGTTGGCGAAGGTAGGACATGGCACCTTTGCGCACAGCAGCAGCAATCTTAATCATCTGAGGAGTACCCTCACTCTCTTTCATCATTTCATGGTGGAAATACCAGGCAAAGCAAAGTGCCAGAACGGAAGCGGCCGGAACCAGCCAGAAAAGTAATTGGTCCATAGCATGATTCGTATTAAAAGGTTGAACGAAAGCCTAAAAGTATTGATTTGAAACGAAATAAGCAAATAGGCAGCCCTTTTTCTTGTTTTTTTGTATTTAATGAAAAAAATAGAGCATGAAATAGATAAATATTACAAGTTTTATAATACCTTTGTAACGGATTAACAAGCTAAATACAAAGGGATTATGAAACTTATCAGCTCTAAGCTTACATGCAAAATGATGGTTTGTACATTATGCAGCATTATGATGGCATTCCTATTCATGGGATGCGAACGCGACGTCTACAATCCCAATAATGGGAAAGACGATGAAAAGACTCCCAACTCTTTTGATTTTTCCACAACATCTTCCATCCAAGTCAATGTAAAGTACGATGTCCCCGAAGGTTATAAAGTACTTTTTGAAATCTATCTTGAAAACCCGTTCACCATCGACAAAAACGGTCAGATAATGAAACGCACAGACTTGAAACCGGTCATCAGACGCATGACGGACGGCAACGGTGCATATAACGGCAAGGAAATCATCAGTTCGGATTATGGAGACGAAGCATATATCTATACTTCCTATATAGGTGTGCCCAACATCTTCAAGACAGTTATTGCAGAAAATGCCATCACTGCCTATATAAAATGGGATACAGCCGATGACAGTCCGCAAACACGGGCAGGTTGGCAGGCACCCAAAGGATACCATACATTGGGAACATGGAGCATAAGAGGATATCCTAATTATTTAGATAAAAACAATAATATTACAATTCCCGGTGATGTATTGACAATTATCAACAAGACCTTGACAGAAGGAGGCACATGCCCGGAACAATACCGGCAAAGTATAGATTTCGAAATCAATGACCCGCAAGGACGTGATGCAGAAGTGTATGTCCGGATGATTGGAGGGGGCAGCGGTGCAGCAAGTGCCTTCGGTTATTATTGCTACAAGACAGGTGCATCTTTAAGTGAAATCAAAAAAGCTCCCAAATGTATTGTTTTCCCAAATACTCTGATGGATGATTATTACAATAAAAGAGCTTCCGGACTAAAAGGCGGTGAAAGTGTAAAGCTTCACTACATAGACTCCAACGGAGTGGACCAAGGTACCGTGTTTCCCAATGGAGTAAAAATCGGATGGTTCCTATTGAACGACAGTTTCTATGGCGGAAACAGTACCCCCTTCTACTCTACTACAGAGCTGAATGAAGACAACCGTACACATACAGCCGCATTCCGTATCGATGATTTTATTGTGTTATCATTCGAGGACTGGACAGACGAGGATTACAACGATAGCCAGTTCAATGTATGGTCTAATCCCATAGAAGCCATCACCAATCCGGATATTCCTGATCTTAAGCCTGGCAGTGGTGATGAGGATAAGAAATACAGTCTGGAATACAAAGGAATCGTCGCTTTCGAAGACTGCTGGCCCAACAAGGGTGACTATGATTTGAATGATGTCATTGTAAGATACCAGTCCGTATTGAATTTTAATAGCAACAATCAGGTTCTTTCTACAGAAGATACCTATGAGTTGCTTTGGTCCGGCGCCACCTTCAAAAATGGTTTCGCTTACCAACTGAATACAGAACGCAGCAATACCTCAACCGAAATGCTGGCAACCTCCACAACATTCAACGGACAAGGACTGGATGCAGACCTTTCCAAAGCAACCGTCAATGTATTCCTAAGCGCAGTCAATGTAACAGAAGGAAATAGAAAAACCGCCACATATAAGATAAAAAACACCTTCAAGAGCCCATTGCCCCATGAGACGCTTGGAGTTCCTCCTTACAATCCGTTCATCATGGTACACGACGGATTGGGAAAACCACGCACAGAAGTGCATCTGGTGAATTATCCTCCGACCGAAAAGGCAGACATGACTTTGTTCCATACTGGAGAGGATTTATCTTCTGTACCGACAAGCTATTATATAGCCAACGGCAATTATCCTTTTGCTATCCATTTAAGCGGAGCAACAAGCTTCAATACTCCTGAAAGCCATCCGATAGACAAGAGCTTTGAACATTTTATGGATTGGGTCAATTCCAATGGAGCAAATTATAAGGACTGGTACAAATAACCGATAAAAGAAACTATTTATAAAGAAATGGCAGCCATTCATCAGGCTGCCATTTCTTGTATCTTCCTATATTGAATACTTAAAGCAAGCTTATTCCACCGTTACTGCCGTACCGCAGGCTGTAACCATCAGCATACTGCCGCTGCCTCCTACTGTTTCATAATCAAGGTCAACGCCAATCACGGCATTGGCTCCCATGGCTCGGGCATTATCCTGCATCTCGCGCAAAGCAGTCTCCTTGGCTTCGCGTAGCACTTCTTCATAAGAACCGCTTCGCCCACCCACCACGTCGCGAATACTGGCAAAGAAATCGCGGAATACATTGGCACCGATAATTGTTTCACCGGAAACGATGCCATAATAGCGGGTGATGCGTCCACCCTCAATAGTCGGAGTTGTTGTTACTAACATAATCTGTTTTTTTAAAGTTACTTATATAGTTAGACGCTGGCATATAAGGGAAAGTTGCAACGAAGAGTGAAAAAATTGTCAGAACATCCGGCTGACACGAACTATACCTGCCACCAGCACATCTATCTCCTCCCGGGTATTGTAAAGCCCGAAAGATGCACGCACCGTTCCCTCTATGCCAAGACGCTGCATCAATGGTTGGGCACAGTGATGTCCCGTGCGTACGGCAATGCCAAGACGGTCGAGCAATGTACCCATATCAAAATGATGGATATCACCTACCAGAAACGATATGACACTAC
>JAEWPS010000009.1 GCA_023460515.1 Bacillota bacterium
ATCTTACATACCACGTAATCGAGAGCCGGCTCAAAGAAAGCGCTAGTCGTTTTCGTCACGGAGTTTTTCAAGTCGAACAAACCGTAGCCCAAGCCTAATTTAGCGGCCACGAAAGCCAACGGATAACCGGTCGCCTTAGAAGCCAAGGCCGAAGAACGGCTCAAGCGGGCGTTCACCTCGATCACCCGGTAATCCTCACTCTCCGGATCGTAAGCGTATTGCACGTTACACTCGCCCACGATACCGATATGGCGAATGATACGGATCGCCAACTCACGTAATTTATGATAATCCGTATTGCTCAAGGTCTGCGAGGGGGCAATCACGATAGACTCTCCCGTATGGATTCCCAGCGGGTCGAAATTCTCCATGTTACATACCGTGATGCAGTTATCGAAGCGGTCGCGCACCACCTCGTACTCTACCTCTTTCCAGCCCTTCAAGCTTTTCTCCACCAATACTTGCGGAGAGAAAGAGAAAGCCTTCTCTACCAACACGTCCAATTCTTCCTCATTGTCGCAGAAACCGGAACCCAAGCCCCCCAGCGCATAAGCGGCACGGACGATGACCGGATACCCCAGCTCAGCGGCCGCACGACGAGCGTCAGCGGCGTTCTCCACGGCCTCGCTCTTGATCGTCTTCACGTCGATCTCATCCAGCTTGCGTACGAACAACTCCCGATCCTCGGTATCCATGATAGCCTGCACCGGGGTACCCAATACCTTCACGCCATACTTCTCCAGCACGCCGCTTTGGTAAAGAGCCACGCCACAATTCAACGCCGTCTGCCCGCCGAAAGCGAGCAAGATACCTTCCGGACGTTCCTTCTCGATCACCTTTTCCACAAAAAAAGGAGTAACGGGCAGGAAATAAACCGTGTCCGCGACTCCTTCCGAGGTCTGTACCGTAGCGATATTCGGATTGATCAATACCGTTTGAATCCCCTCTTCCTTAATCGCCTTCAGGGCTTGGCTGCCTGAATAATCGAACTCGCCCGCCTCACCAATCTTCAAGGCTCCGCTGCCGAGTATCAGGACTTTCTTTATATCTTCTTTCATTGCTTCATTTTTTTAATGTTTGTATTTACGACACCCGGAAACGGGTTATTCCGGCACCCGGAAACGAACGGGGCTACAGTAAGTCCGCGAACTTATCAAACATGAACTCCGTATCCAGCGGCCCGCTGCAAGCCTCGGGATGGAACTGAGAGGAGAAGAAAGGCTTCGTCTTATGCTTGATACCCTCGTTCGTCCCGTCATTCATATTGATGAACAGCGGTTCCCACTCCTCACCCAGCGTATCGTTATCCACGGCGTAACCATGGTTCTGCGAGGTGATGAAGCATTTCTCCGTGCCTACCATACGTACCGGCTGGTTATGGCTACGATGACCGTACTTCAATTTATAGATAGAAGCACCGCCGGCTTTCGCCAACAACTGGTTACCCATGCAAATACCGCAAATCGGCTTATCCCCGGAAAGCGCCTTACGGATATTCCGCACGGCGGCATCGCAAGTATCCGGATCGCCCGGACCGTTGCTGATAAACAAGCCATCGTATTCCAGCTGATTGAAGTCGTAGTCCCAAGGCACACGGATCACCGCCACGTTACGCCTCAACAGGCAACGGATGATGTTATGTTTCACGCCGCAGTCCAAAAGCACGACGCGCTTTAGGAATTGAGAATCGAGAATCGAGAATCGGGAATTGGAGGCTTCCGATAAAGAACAGGTCTGGCTCGTACCATCGGGCAGGTAACAAATAATCTCTTTGCACGATACCCGATCCACATAGTTCACATGCTCATAATTCTCGATTTTCAATTCTCCATTTTCAATTTCGTTATCGGCATCGCCGATAACGATGCGTCCCATCATCACGCCATGCTCACGCAATTTCTTAGTCAACGCACGCGTATCGATACCGTATATGCCCGGGATCTTCTCCTCCTTCAACCAGTCGCCCAAGCCGCACTCGGCGTTCCAGTGGCTATACTCATGGCTGTAATCGCTAACGATAATCGCCTCGGCGTGGATCTTCTCGCTCTCCATAAACGTAGCGATCCCGTTCGGCTCGAACGTACGAGGCGGGACACCGTAGTTACCAACGAGCGGATAAGTCAACACCATCAACTGGCCTGCGTACGAAGGGTCCGTCAAGCTCTCCGGATATCCGGTCATAGCGGTATTGAACACGACCTCGCCGGCCACCGGTCTCTCATAGCCGAAAGAGTAGCCACGGAAGACGGTACCGTCGTCTAACATCAAAGTTGCTGTTCTGTTTGTCTGCATAGAATCTGTATGTTGTGTCATTTCACTAAATATTCTTCTTCCATATAGTGAATAAAAGCCTCGTTCACTAACCGAGTCCCGCCCGGTGTCGGGTAATCGCCGGAGAAATACCAGTCACCCGGATGCTCCGGACAAGAGGCATGCAAGCCCTCCAAAGTCTGGTAGACAATCTCTACTTTCGCCTGCGTCCCGGCCGGTGTAAGCAACTCCACCATCTTAACGGATATCTCCTCGTCCGTAAACGGGGCGTATATCTCCTTTACGTAATTCACCAACGGACCATCCGCCGCTGTTTGTTGTCGCTTCGCCTTCTGATAAGCGTCCAAGATCACGTATTCCATCCTCCGGTCACGTAACAGGGCCACCGCAGCCTTAAAAGCGATAAACTCGTTCATCCGGGACATATCGATACCGTAATAATCCGGGTAACGTACCTGCGGAGAAGAACTTACGATTACGATTTTCTTCGGATGCAGGCGATCCAAGATACCGATAATACTCTGGCGTAAGGTAGTACCCCGCACGATGCTATCATCTATCACAACCAGATTATCGATAAAAGGTTCAATAC
>JAEWPS010000010.1 GCA_023460515.1 Bacillota bacterium
ATAAAATTAACAGCAGACCTAGATACAGCAATGCAAAAAGTTGCAGTAAAAGTAAATGTAACAGATGATGTAGAGGTCGGAAAAGTAAAATGGGCACCAGGCAGCCAAGGCGAAAGTTACTTTACAAACTCTGGAACAGAAATAGTAAACAATAGCATAGTAAATATAACAAGTAATGGTTATTATACATTCTATGCAGAAGACAAAGTAGGGAACAAACAAGTATATACATTAAATGTAGCAAACGTAGATTTAACAGCGCCAGCAATAGATATACAAGTAAATCCTGAAACTACAGTAGGATTAACAGCAAATGTAACAATAGATTATGGAGATTCTACAATAAAACAATATAAAGTAGGAACAAGTAATTTAACATGGACAAATTATACAACTACATTTGCAATAACATCAAATACAGTATTAGCAAATAACTGGCAAAATGCAGATGGAACAGTAACAATATATGCAAAAGGAAAAGATAGTGCAGGAAATGAAGTTACAGTACAAAAGAAAGTACTAAGCTTAGATTTAGATAAACCAAGTTCTCCAGTTATAACTTCTAATGCGGGATATGCAACTATAACAGAGTATGGAGTTAAAATTGATGCAACTACAACGATAACATATGATACAAGAACAGATATAGATAATTACTATAGCGTAGATAATGGAACAACTTGGAGAACATATACAGGTCAGTTTGAAATGACAAATGGGGTAATAATAGCAAAAAGCGTAAAAAAATCATCAGGTTTAACAGTTTCAGTAAGCAAAACTATAACTATGCCTGTCGATTCTCTTGGAATTCAAGCATATGATTCAAACGATAGTACATATGAATCATGTTCAGGAAGTCAGTATAAATATATTCAAATAGATAAAAATTTACAAGGTAAAAATATAAGGATAAAAAGTGTAACACAACCAGAGACAACAGGGTATATATATTTTATGGATGAAAATAAAAATGTTTTACTTACAAAAAGCCTAAGTGGATGGCTAGATAGAAGTAATACTTTTGATGAAACATATATAATCCCTAATAATACAAAATGGATTAAATTTAGCAAATATTCATATGTAGGAGGATATAATTTTAATATATATGAAATACAACTAAATAATGAAGCAACTTTTAATTCAACAAATGGGTATATGTTATTAACAGCAGATTTAACAAAGTCAATAAGAAATCCATATCAAATGATTACAATAAATTATTTTACAACAAGTATTCAAAGATTATATAGAATAGGTACAACGGGGAATTGGATAAATTATGAAGATCAACAAATAAAAGTTGAACAAGGTCAAACAATTTATGCAAAAGGAATAGATAAGGATGGAAATGAAACAAGAATAATATCAAGTTATACTTCAAATGTGATAGATGCAATAACTAAAGAAGCAATGGATTCTAATGATTCAACATATACAAATATAAATAACAAATATCTAGAAGTAGATGTTAATATGCAAGGAAAAAACATAAGAATAAAGGGTTCTTCAAACTTATCAATAACATTTTTAAATAGTGAAAAGAATGTTATAAGTACGATATCTCCATATAGTGATGGTGTTTTTGTTGTACCTCAAGGAACAAAGTGGATAAAAGGAAATAATTATAACATATATACTATCGAGGTTTCAAATGAACCAACATTTAAAACAACTAATGGATATATTTTATTGCATTTAGACCCAACTAAATCAATAAAGGAACCTTCCCAAAATGTAGAGATAAACTATTTTCCAACAAGTGTCAGAAGATTATATAGGATAGGGACTACAGGGGAATGGTTGAATTATATTGATCAACCTTTAAATGTATTAAACAGTCAAACAATATATGCAAAAGGGATAGATGTGTATGGGAATGAAACAAGGATAATATCAAGCTATACAGCAAATGTTACAGATGCTATAACTAAGGAAATAATTGATAATAATGAAAGTACATATGCAGCATGTTCAAATACTCAAAATAGATATATGCAAATAGATAAAAGTTTACAAGGAAAAAATATAAGAATCAAAAGTGTAACACAACCAGAGACAATAGGATATATATATTTTATGGATGCAAATAAAAATATTTTACTTACAAAAAGTTTAAGTTTATGGCTAGATAAAAGTAATACTTTTGATGAGATATATACAATACCAAATGGTACTTTATGGATTGCGTTTAGTAAATATTCGTATGTAGGAGGATATAATTTCAATATATATGAAATACAAGTAAAAAATTAATTACAAATATAATTTAATATATAAAAAACAATCGTATAATCTTTTAATAAGATTATACGATTGTTTTTTCACATTATTTTTACAATATCAACATAAAATCAACACATTTAAAGTATAAAATATTGAATGAAAGGAGGAACAAATAAACTTTAATGATATACTTTAAATAAATATTATAAATATAAAATTATTATAAATATGTTGTTTATAAGGAGGCGATATTTATATAGTTAAAAAAATCTTTTAAATACCTTAAAATACTAATAAACACAAAAATATATATTATGAGATGGTCAAATTTGACTGTCTCTTATTTTCGACATTTTTCTTGCTTTTAAAATAATTTGTGATATAATTATTTTAATTAGGAGGAATTCTATGTTTGGAAAAAGAGCAGATGGAAAAGTCATAAAGGGTGTGGATATATTTTTTAAAATAATTCCTCATATAATGGATAAAAGAAGTGATTCACAAGTATTTTTCAGAAGTGATGTTGAACTTAATGCACTAGATGAATATATAAATAAAAAGGAAGCAGAAGGTATAAGGATAACATATATGGATATTATATATTCAGCTTTAGTTAGACTTATTGCAGAAAGACCAGCACTTAATAGATTTGTTATTAATGGTAGAGTTTATTCAAGAAATGATATATTCCTTTCACTAGTTATTAAAAAAAATATGACAGATGAAGCTGCTGAAACAGTAGTAAAACTTAAATTTACTGGAAATGAAAATATATTTGAAATAAAAGATAAATTGCAAAATTGTATATTAGAAAATAAAAGTAATAATACTGTTAATAATACTGACAAAGTGGCTAGGATATTTAACTTTGTTCCAAATTGGATGTTAAAGATATCAATTGGTATTCTGAAATGTATGGATAAGCATGGAATTATGCCAAAAAGTATTATAGAAGCAAGTCCTTTTCACACAAGTGCATTTTTAACTAATGTAGGATCAATAGGTTTGGATTATATATATCATCACTTATATAATTTTGGGACAACTGGTCTTTTCATTTCAATGGGAAAAAAGAAAAAAAGGTATGTTTATAGAGAAGATGATATAGTAGAGGAAAAATGCATTTCTTTAGGGATAGTTGCGGATGAAAGAATATGTGATGGTTTTTATTTTGCATCATCTTTAAAAATATTTGCAAAATATCTAAAAAAGCCAGAATTATTAGAGGAGAATTTTTCAAAAAAAGAAGATATAAAATAAAGTTAAATAATCTAAATAGGGAAGAAATATCTACCCTATTTTTTTATATTCAAAAGGTTGTATAATTTATCCATTTTAGTTAAAAATAAAAATGGGTGATTAATTTGAAGATAGGTATTCCAAAAGCGATGTTATATTATAAGTATAATGTATTATGGAAAACTTTTTTTACTGAACTTGGATGTGAAATAGTTATCAGTAAAGATACAAACAAAGAAATTTTAGAAAAAGGTATAACATATTCTATTGATGAAAGTTGTTTGGCTAGTAAAATATTTATGGGTCATGTTTTTAGTTTAATAGGAAAATGTGATTACATTTTTATTCCTAGATTTTGTAGCTATAAAAATAAAGATGTTACTTGTGTGAAATTTAATGCACTTTATGATATATGTTCTAACATTTTTGATAATATCAATATAATAACATATAATTTGGATTATTTAAAAGGGGAGAATGAAATTTCTGGCTTTTTAAAAATCGGGAGAGATCTAGGAAAGGGATATATAAAAACTTTAAAAGCATATTTAAAGGCAAAGATAAAGTTTAAACAACAAAATGAATTAGATGCAGATAAACAAAATATTTTTTTAAAAAACAATAAAACAGATAAGTTAAATGTATTAGTTGTTTCTCATCCATATATTTTACATGATGAATTACTTGGTAAACCAATAACATCATATTTAAGAAAATTAGATTCAAATTTAATATATGCAGATATAGTAGATAAAAAACATATACAAGATGGATGGAAAAATTTTTCAAAAACATTATACTGGAAAGATAGTAAAGAACTTTTAAACGGTTTAAATAATTACTTAGACTATGTTGATGGAATAGTTTTTATTTCTGTATTTACTTGTGGCCCAGATTCACTAGTAACTGAATTATGTACTAGAAAAATCAAAGACAAACCGTGTTTAAATTTAATACTTGATGAATTGAATTCAGATACGGGTATACAAACTAGATTAGAAAGTTTTACTGATGTTTTAATTGATAAAAAGAAGGTTTTGCTATATGGTTAATAAATTAGAAGTTTTAGAAAACAAAAAGGAAACAAAAAAAACAAAAGTAAGTTTTCCGCATTTAGGTAATTATTATATACCTATATATTCACTTCTTTTAAGAACGCTAGATAATGTAGATATTTTAATACCACCTAGGATGACTAAAAAAACTATGGAAATTGGAGAAAAATATAGTCCGGATTTTGTTTGCACACCATTTAAGTATAATTTAGGTAATTTTATAGAATCACTAGATAGTGGTGCAAACGTATTAATACAAGCTGGTGGAGGATGTAGATTTGGATATTATGCAGAGCTGCAAGAACAGATTTTACATGATTTAGGGTATAATTTTACCTTTATAACGTTGTTTGATGCTAAAGGGGTAGATATTTTTAAAGTCTATAAAAAATTTAAGATTATAAATCCAAAGCTTAAATTCATTAGTTTTTCATATAATTTTCTTCTAACAATAAAAATGGTAAATGTGTTAGATAAACTGGAAAATAAAATTAGAAGTATAATATCATTTGAAGTCAATAATGGAGAAATAGATAAGATACATAACAATTTACTTAAAGAATTAAAATTAATTAAAAATTTTAAAGAACTTGAAAAAATCAATAGAAAATATGAGGATATCTTAAATGATATAGAATTAGATAGAAGCAAAAGTAAATTAAAGGTTGGAATAGTTGGAGAACTATATACTGCAATGGAACCTTTTTCTAGTTTTTTTTTAGAAAAAGAATTATCTAAAATGAATATTGAAGTCAAAAGATATACCACAGCTACATACTTATTATTTGAAAAAGGTAAAGAAGAAAAAAAACTTATTGAAAGTGCAAATAAGTATATAAAGTATGCTTTAGGTGCAGATGGTACAGAAAGTGTTGCACACAGTAAGGAATTATGTGAAAGTGGATACGATGGTATAATACACATAAAACCATTTGGATGTACGCCTGAAGTAAATGCAATACCAATATTACAAAAAATATCTAAGGATTATAACGTTCCTATAATATATTTTACATTTGATATGCAAACAAGTGAAACTGGTATTAAGACTAGACTAGAAGCTTTTTATGATATGCTAAAAATGAAGAAGGAGGCACAAAATGCATAAGAATTATCTAGGTGTAGATATAGGTTCAATTTCAACTAAAGCAGTTGTTATTGATGAAGATAATAATATTATTTTAGAAAAATATATTTGGACTGAGGGAAACCCTATTGAAGCAACTAAAAAAGTTGTTAAAGAAATTGAAAAACAAATTGATGAGAAAAAATTAAATGATCAAATAAATATAGTTGGAGTGGGTACTACTGGTTCTGCTAGAAAACTTGTAGGTAGTATGTTACGGTGCACAGGTTGTAAAAAACGAGATAACAGCACATGCAGTAGGTACAATTTCAATATATCCTGATGTAAAAACAATATTTGAAATTGGTGGGCAAGATTCTAAAATTATAATAATACAAAATGGAATAGTTGTAGATTATGCGATGAATACATTATGTGCGGCTGGTACAGGAGCATTTTTATCTTCCCAAGCACAAAGATTAGGTGTTGATGTAGAAGACTTAGGTAAAATTGCAGTAGAGTCTAGTAACCCCACCAAGATTGCTGCTAAATGTACTGTTTTCGCAGAATCCGACTTAGTACATAAAGCACAAATAGGACATAGTAAACAAGATATAATTGCTGGACTATGTAAAGCAGTTGTATCTAATTATTTAAATAATGTTGGAAAGGGAAAAAATATTCAAGATCAAATTGTATTTCA
This sequence comes from Bacillota bacterium, assembly GCA_023460515.1. Taxonomy (GTDB): domain Bacteria; phylum Bacillota; class Clostridia; order TANB77; family CAG-465; genus RGIG5057. The sequence continues at coordinate 6,290 of JAEWPS010000010.1, forward strand.
AGGTGGAGTTAGTAAAAATGATGGCGTTACTAAATATTTTAAAGAGGCAGTTGGAAAAGAAATATATGTAGATAAAAATTCACATTTAATGGGTGCATTGGGAGTTGCAATTCTAGCAAAAAAAAATGGTGATGAAAAAGAGTTTAGTTTTGATATTTCTAATCAAGATTTTCTAACATTAGGAGTGGAATGCGATGGTTGTAGCAATAATTGTGAGATTATAAAGGTATTAAAAAATGGAGAAGTAATAGATAAATGGGGAAATAGATGCGAAAATACAAAAATATAATTATAATTTTTTCTTGCTTTTAAAATAATTTATGATATAATTTATTGTATAATTATTTTAAATTAATATGATAAATATTAAAGAAGAGGAAAAGATGAAAAAAATTGATATAAGTAAAAGTTTTAAACTTTCAATAGATATAATATTATGCTTTTTAATAATATTTCAAAGTATTAAAAAAGGCGGTTTTTATACAACAGATATAACATTTTTTATTGGTTCACTAATGACATTGGTATTGGTATATACTTTATTTACTCTTATAAAATATACCATTGATTTATCTAAAAATAAACGTAAGAAATTTGTGATTACAGATATAAAATTTAATAATTTAAAAATTTCAGCAATATTATTTGGTATACTTGCAATAGCTTATCTATTGCCTATAATTTTTGGTACTGCAGCTGATGTAACAGATAGTAAATATGAATTTTTTAGATATTTGAGTATATTTGCTATTTATTTAATAATTAAAAATTCAAATTATAAAAAAATATATTATTATACGGTTATGGCTATAGGATTGTTACAAGCATTTATAGGTATAGATGGATTGGCAAGTAGAATATTACAACCATACTTTAGATTGCTTAATTCTGGGTATTTAAGTAAAGATTTAACTAGATTATCTGGAACTATACAGTATGCAAATACTACAGCTATACTTATTGCTATTTCTGGAATATTAATTATTGATAAAATAAATAAATATATAACAAAAATTAAAGAATCAAGCAGTAAGAAAGATAATTTGATTATTTCTTTATACTTTACATTATTTACTGTTTCAACTCTTGCAATAATTTTAACAAGTTCAAGAATGGTATTAATTTTATATAGTTTAACTTTATTAATTTATTTATTAAAGAGTAAATCGAATAAGCTAGTTTTGTTAACTATTACATTTATATCATACATTATATCTTTCTTAGGTTCAAACAATATTCTTGATTTAGTACTTACTAATCCTAGCAAAGTATATGGAGTTTTCTTTACATATATTTTATTATCAATTTTAGCGATTAGATATATTATAAAATATTTGATAATAAATAAAGATTTGAATGAAAAGATTAATAAAATTAAATTCAATAAAACAAAATTTGTTATCATAACGTCTTCAATCCTAATTATATATATAATAATAGGACTTAATGTGTATAAACCTTTAAGAATTGTAAATAACACAAAAGATAATACTATTATAAGGCAAGTATATGGATTAAAAGATGAAGAAGTAAATAATATAAATATTTCTATTAAAGAAAATGAAACAGATAGTAGATATAGTATTGTTATATACGAAGAAAATGAAAATTTTGAACAAACTTTACTTACTAGATTTGAATATTATGATAATATATCAAATACTTTTAACTATAAATTTACTCCAAAACAGGATACTAAGAGAATAAATATTTCACTTAGCTGTTATAGTGGAAGTATAGATATTGAAAAATTCAAATTAAATGAAAATGAAAAACCGCTAGAGTACAGTTTACTTCCAAGTGATATAGTGTTTAGGTTTATAGATTCTATTAATGGTTCAACAAGTATAAGAGACAGATTACATTATGTTAAAGATAGTTATAAAATATGGACCACAAGCCCAATATTTGGAACAGGTGGAGAAGGATTTAAACATTTATATAAAAATATTCAAACATTGAAGTATACTTCAACTGAAGCACATAATTCTATTTTGCAAATATTTGTAGAATCTGGTATTATTGGTGGAATGGCAGTATGTATATTAATAGGTATAGTATTAATAAAAAATAAATATTCTGTGATAAAGCTAGTTTTCATAATGTTTATATTACATGGTTTAACAGACCTTAATTTTTCCTTTTTAACTTGTTTAATTGTATTTACAATGTTAATAGCGATTATGGAAAATGAGAAGAATATTAAAGAATAAATTTAAATAACATATATTAAGTAATTTACTTTATATATGTTATTTTTTTATTAAAATAGTAAATACTAATAATTAATAATACAATTAATTTTAAGAAATTGTAATAATACTAAATTAATTTTTTGAAAGGAAGATATATAATGAGTGTAAAAAGGTTATATAAATCAAGAAAAGATAAGATGATATTTGGAGTATGTGGGGGAATAGCCGATTATATACATATGGATCCAAGTTTAGTGCGCTTACTTTGGATATTATTTGGATGTATATTTGGTTCAGGTATAATAACATATATTATAGTTGCACTAATTTTACCATATGAAAGAACATCTGAACATTAAGAATATAAATATGAAAAATAATAATTAAACATAAAATAACATATAATTTGGTTAAAAACACTAAAATATGTTATTTTTTTCATTTTAATATTGACATATAATATTATACGTGATATAATATTATAAATTTAAAAAGGAGGTAATAAAATGTTTTTTAATGTAAGCGGTTTGCTCTTAGATGCATTGGTTCTATCTGTTGTTAATAGAAATGATACATATGGATATGAAATAACTCAAAGTATAAGAAAAGCAGTAGAAGTTTCAGAATCTACTTTATACCCTGTGCTTAGACGATTGCAAAAAGAAATGTGTTTAGAAACTTATGATATGGAATATCAAGGCAGAAATAGAAGATATTATAAAATAACAAGTAAAGGAAAAAGTCAATTATCTCTTTATCTAGAAGAGTGGAAGATATATAAAAAGAATATTGATAATGTGTTTTCAGGGGGTATTAAGGATGAATAAAGAAAGTTTTTTGTCTCAGCTTAAACAAAAATTAACAGCTCTTTCATCAGAAGAAAGAGAAGCAGCACTTACGTATTATGAAGAGTATTTTAATGATGCTGGAATTGAAAATGAACAATCTGTAATAAATGAATTAGGTTCAGTTGAGAAGGTTGCAAATGGTATATTAAGAGAAAATAATTATCCAGTGATTGATAATAATAACACAGATAATAAAAGTAGCGTTGCTCCTTCAGATAGTAAAGTTAGTAGTAATATTAATTATGGAACAATCGCAATTTTGATAATATTTTATATAATATTATCACCAGTAATAATACCTTTCTTCTTTGCTATATTTGGTGTATTATTAGGCTTTTCAATAGCCGGAATTGGTATATTAATTAGTGGTTTTGCTGTAAGTATAACTGGAATAATATCAATGTTTTTAAGTCCAATAAATGGTTTACTTGTACTTGGTGTTGGTTTTATATTACTTGCACTTGGAATTTTAATATCTACTTTTATGATAAATCTTTGTGCAGTAGGCATACCATCTTTAGTTAGAGGTATTGTGAAGATATTTAAGTATCCATTTCAAAAAGGGGGTATTAATTTATGAGTTCATTTACAAAAAAAAGTATTAAAATGTCATTGATTATATTTACAATAGGTATAATAGTTACTATTATAGCCCTTTCAATGGGAGGTAAATTTATGAATTTATCTAGAAATGATGCAACAAATATACAACAAACTTATACTGGTGTTGAATCTCTAAATATAGAATTAGATGCATCAGATGTTGAAATTAAGGTAGGAAATGAGTTTAAAATAGAAGCAAATAATGTTTCTAAGAATTCATTTAATAGTTATGTTCAAAATGGTAAATGGAATGTAGAAGAAAAAGTCACATCTAAATTCTTTAATTTTTATAATAATAATTCTAAAATAATTATATATGTTCCAGATTCTTTTAAAGTAAAAGAGCTAAAAATTGGTCTTGGGGCTGGAAGACTTATTGCAGATAAATTAATTGCAACTACTACAAATCTAAATGTAGGAGCTGGAGATTTAAAAATATATAATTTAAACACTGATGAAATAGAGATTAAATGTGGCGTTGGAAATGTTGAAATAGGTGGAGTGGTTAGTAATAAAGCATTAATAAAATGTGGAATTGGAAATATTGCACTTGATTTGAAAGGCGATGAAAAAGATTACAATTATGATTTAAGTTTAGGAATTGGGGAAGTAACATTAAATGGTAATGATTTTGCTGGAATAGGAAATAAATTTATAGATAATACTTCTGAAAACAAAGATTTTAAAGTTGAATGTGGAATAGGAAAAGTTAGTATAAATATAAAAAAATAAATAAATGAAAGGGAGTGTAAAAAATGGATGTAAAAAAATTATGTAGATCTAATAAAAATAAAATATTTTGTGGAGTATGTGGAGGAATCGCTGAATACTTAAACATAGATCCAAGTGTTGTACGTGTACTTTGGGTATTATTTGCTTGTTTAGGTGGATCTGGATTATTAGCATATTTAATTATAGCGGTTATTATGCCTGATTCTAGTAAAGTTATATAGAAAATTGATGCAGTGAATTTATATCAATATATTTTCACTGTTTCTTTTTTATCATTTTTTTATAAAAGTTGACTTTATAATTAATATTTTTTGAAAATCAGCACAATATATTTATACACTAAATATATTTATTTAAAAATACTTGTATTTAAATAATATGTATGATATAATAATGTATATTTTGCTAAGGGGGAATTTAAGATGGGATGGATAGATTGGACTCTATCAATTTTAACATTATTAGTTGGTGTGATAGTAACTATAGTTGTTATGTTACAAACTTCAAAAACATCACAATCTGCTATAACAGGTACAAATACTTTTTATGGATCAAATAAATCAAAAACTTTAGATGGTGTTCTATCTAAATGGACAATTGCTTTATCTTTCATATTCATAGTGCTTTGTACATTAACAACAATTTCTATGATGAAATAAGGTGTAAAATGAATAATTATATAAAAAAGAGTAAAGAAAACAGCAGTAATAAAAGAAATACTCTTTGTGTAAATGACAGATATATGGAGAGGAAGGATAAAATCACTTCCTTTTTTTTAAGCAAAGATTATAGGCCAATGACTAGAAATGAATTAGCTGGTGTTTTAAATATAAAAAGAGAAGATAGAAATATATTAGAGAACATATTAAATGAATTATGTGATTCACGGAAAGATTACTTTCGACAAAAGAAGAAGGTATGTTTTAGTGAGTTCTGATAATAGCTATAAATGTATCTTTGAATACAAGAACGATAGATTCGGTTTTGCAATTTGCGAGGATAAATCTGAGGAAGATATATATATACCAGATACTGGGATGGGAACTGCTATGAATGGTGATGAAATAATAGTAGTTATCGACAATAGTAACAGATATGCTTCACATAGAAGAGTTGGTAGAATTGTATCAATAGTAAAAAGAAGAGTAACTAAAGTAGTTGGTAGTGTATATAAAGTAGATAACAAAATATTTGTAGAATCTATAGATAATAGAGTTCCAAGTATATATATAAATAAAATTCTAGTAGAGGATAAAGATATAGTTGCAGATTCGATGGTTGAAGTAGATATTACTTCTTATCCAGATAGAAAAACTAGTTTTACAGGATCTATTGTTAGGGTTATTTGTGACAAAGATGAAGTTAACGCTTATGTTAAATCGTTATATATTGCTTATGATTTAGATAAAAAAGAAACCTTTAATAAGGAAGTAATGAAAGAAATAGAAAATGTTAGTGAAGAAGTAAAAAAAGAAGATTTGATTGGTAGAGTAGATAAGACAGCTGCTAATATATATACTATAGATTCTGAAGATGCTAAGGATTTAGATGATGCTATATCTGTAAGTAAAAGAAAAGATGGAACATATGATCTATCTGTATTTATTGCTGATGTAAGTCATTATGTAAAAGATGGAACTGCTTTAGATAAAGAGGCAGTTAGTAGAGCTACAAGTATATATGTTCCTGGTAGTGTTATACCAATGTTGCCTAAAAAGTTATCTAATGGAATATGCAGTTTAAGTGAGGATAAGATTAGGCTTACCCTTAGTGTAGATATGCATATAGATAAAAATGGTAATGTTATTGATCATAATATATATAAAGCATATATAAAATCTAAGAAAAAAATGACTTATGAAAAAGTATATAAATGCATAATGAAATCTGACGATAAAGTATTAGAAGAGTATAAGGATTTTATAGATGATATAACTCTTATGCAAGAGATTGCAGGTGTACTTAATAAAAAAAGAATAGAATTAGGAAGTATAAATTTTGATATACCAGAGACTAAGGTTGAGTTAAATCAAGACGGAACTGTGAAAGATATACATCCATATGAAGTAAATATTTCTAATAAAATAATTGAAGAGTTTATGCTTATAACAAACATGGTAATAGCTGAGAAATTTCTATTTCTATCTGCACCATTTATATATAGAATTCATGAGAAACCTGATGAAGAAAAACTACATGGTCTAAATGAAGTTCTAGTTAATTACGGTAAAAAAATAAAATCAGTAAAAAACGTATATCCAAAAGTTTTAGCTGATATATTATCTACTTTTGATAGTGAAGAAGAAAAAAGAGTTATAAGTACAATAACTTTAAGAACATTAAAACTTGCTAAATATAGTAGTGAATGTTTGGGACATTTTGGTCTTGCTTTTAAATATTATTGTCATTTTACTTCTCCTATTAGAAGATATCCAGATTTATTTATACATAGAGTAATATCTGACTATTTAGAAAATGGATATGTTTTATCAGAAAATAAAATATCTAAATATACAAGACAAAGTGTTGTATATTCTGACATATCAACTGAAAAAGAAAAAGAGTCAACAAAAATCGAAAGAGATTTTGATGACTTATACATGGCAATGTTTATGAAAGATAAAATTGGTGAAGAATACGAGGCAATGATATCATCAGTAACTGCTTTTGGAATGTTTGTTAAATTAGAAAATACAGTTGAAGGTTTGGTTCATATTTCTAATATGAAAGGTTACTATACATTTGATGATAAACATTATACATTAGTTGGTAATAATAACGTTAAGTATAAAATAGGTGATAAAGTTAAAGTTAGAGTTACAAAAGCGAATGTAAAGAGCAAACAGGTTGACTTTGAACTTATATAAAAAGTTGGGGGTATTTTATGAAAATTAGAAAAGAGAGAGTGCATTCTACTAAAATTAAAAATATATTAAAAAATTATTTTTCTTTTTATAATAAAAATCTGAAAAAGAAGCATATGATAGTTTATATAATATCTTTAATAATATTTGCATTTTTTATGGTAAATTTTATTAATAATTTAGATGAAGTTAACCAATTTTTATCTGAAGTTAATAATATAGGAAAAAATCCAAATATCTTTATGACAATTATAAAAGATAAAATACCTTTAGTAGTGTTATTAATATTTTCTGGAGTAACACCTTATGTTTATATACCTGTTATAGGTATTATTGGTTTTCCATATTTATTAACTATGAATATAATGAATATGTCCACTTTAAATATGATTATAGCATGTATAGGGGGATTAGTTCAAATATTTGGTGTATCGTTAGCAGTTGCTGCTGGTATATATTATTGTACAAGCTCTACGAAAAGAATTAGATATAACCAATCAAACGCATTTGGATTAGATGATGTTAAAAAACAAATATATGAGGCAACAAAAAAAGAAGAAAAATTAAATGAAATAAATGATAAAATGCAAGCTAAAAGAGAAAAAAGAGAAAAGTTGAATGTTAAAATAGAATATAAAGCTTTAATATTAACAGGTATTATATCGATAGTAATAGTATCAGTAGCAGCATTATTTACAGGAGTATAAAATGAGGACAAGAAATAATAAAAATGCAGATAATGAATTAAATGAATATAATAAATATATTGATTCAAAAGATAAATTACAAGAAATACTAAAAGATCATAAAAATATTAATATAGAAATAGGTATGGGAAAAGGCGAGTATATATCTAAAATGGCACATTTGAATCCAGATAGGTTATATATAGGTGTTGAAATAAGTAGGTCAGTACTAGCTTTAGCAGCTAAAAAAATATCTAGATATGAATCACAGCATGATGTAAAATTAAACAACTTATATATAATGTCATTTGATGCTATAACGATAAGTGAATTTTTTAATACAAATCAAATAGATATAATATATTTAAATTTTAGTGATCCATGGCCTAAATTTAAACATAGAAAAAGAAGATTAACACATGAAAATTTCTTAAAAGAATACATTAAAGTTTTAAAAAAAGATGGATATATTAGAATAAAAACGGATAATATAAAATTATTTGAATTCACTTTAGTATCAATGAATAATTTCGGATTTAAATTTGAAGAAGTTTATTTAGATCTTCATAAAACAAATATAGATAATGTGTTAACAGAATATGAACAAAAATTTTGTGAAAAAGGACCAATATACATGTTAGTGTGTAAGCAAAAATAGAAATTATAATAAGCAAAAACAAGGATAGAAGAATATTATCCTTGTTTTTTATTTGTGACTAATATTTTATAAAAGCTATATTAAAGGTATAAATATATAAAAAATACGTTGACAAAATTTCACATAAGTGTATAATAAATAATATAATACTGCAAAAATATACAATATTACATATCTGTTGAAGTATATTTAGAATGGGGATATAAAATGGAAAGTAAAAAAACAAAATTGCAAAAAAGAATAAGAAAATATAATATATCTCTAATAACAATAGCCATAATGATAATTATTATAGGATTATGTATAGTGAAAGCATATGAAAAGAGTAAACAACAATTACCTGAACCTATAAATATGGTTGATGTAAATAAAGCCGATGAATATGCAAGCATAGATGTGAGTTTATTAACAGAACCATTTGCAGAAAAGGATGAACAAAAGTGTAGTTTTGCAGTAGATAAAAATAATTATGTGTACGTAGTAGTACTAAGTGAAAGCGATACAGAAAGATTAAAAGAAGTAAAAAATTATACATACACTGAAGATGAAACTGTAAAAATCCCAGAGATTGTGAATATAAAAGGAATGACTCAGCAAATACCTTCAGATTTAAAGAAATTAATAATCGAATCATATAATGAACTTTATGAGGAAAATTTAATAAATGAAGAAAATTTTGAAGAATATCTTGGAAATGTATTTCTAGATACAAGATTATCACCGGTAAACTATTCATTAGAGCTAATTATTGGTATTTTAAGTGCGATAGTTGTTATAGCATACATTAGAACGATGATAATAACAAAATCAACTTTAAAAAAGTATACTTTAAGTGGAAGTTTAGATTATATATACGATCAATTAGATGAAATAGATACATTAGAATATAATAAAGGTAAAACCTTTTTAACTAGAGAGTATATTTTAGATACTTCTGATGGATTAGTTATTATAAAATACGATGAGATAAAGTGGGTATATCCATACAGTATAGTACAATATGGTATAACGACATCAAAAACTATAGTTATTGTTAAAAATGATAAAAGAAGAGTTCAAATTGCAGGTATAGTTGGATTTGGAAAAAAAGAGAAAATGGAAATGTACAATGAATTATATTATGAAATCTGTAAAAAATCGCCAAATGCCTTAAAAGGATATACAGAAGAAAATAAAAAGATATCAAAAAATATGTAAATAACAAAGGCAAGAATAATTATTTTTTCTTGCCTTTATTTTAGAAAACTAATATAAATAACTTTGGAATATATTGACAAAATTATACATAAGTGTATAATAAATAATATAAAAAATATTTAATAATGTGTTTAATTCAATATTTTTGTTCAAATGTGAGGGGAATTTTATGAAAAACATAAGAAAAAATGGTATATCATTAATATTATTAGTAATAATATTAATAGTTATAATGATATTAGCTGGTGCTGTTATATTGACACTTTCAAACAATAATCCGGTCCAAAATGCACTAAATGCAGTAAGACTTAATAATGAGTCTACAGTACATGAGGCACTTAGTTATAATCAAATTGTTACAGGTAATTACTTTGTTAAATCTAGTCCTTTCCCGAATGTTATTAGCGGAAGTTTAAAGACATATATAGAAAGTAAAGTTGGTAGAGCACTTACACCTACAGATTTATTTTATAAAGTTGAAACAGATAAATTAAATGTAAAAACAAATCTTAAAAATGAATATATTTTTTGTAAAGAGTTAAACACAGTTATTGAGGTAACAGAAAATGATATGAAAAATGTTGGAAAACCGATGGCTGTTTGGTTTTGGTGTAATACATCAATTCCAAATGAAATTAAATATGTAGATAATCAATCAGATACAGTAGCAGTCTTAGATAAATTAAAACAAATAGGAATAAATATTATATATATTCCAATAGATGTAACTAATGTTAGTAGATATAGTAATTTTATTAAAGAGGCATATAATAGAGATATGTATGTTTATGCATTATATGGCGATCCTCATTTCATATTTGAACAAAATTATAGTTCTTGTATAAATGGAATAATTGACTCTATTTCGGAGTATAATAAATACGCTAGCAATGATTCTAAAATAAGAGGTATACATTATGATGTTGAACCATATGCTAATGTAGAATGGGTAAATGGTCAAAGCGAAGCTGCAAAGAATAATATATGTAGAACTAGTTATATAAATTTTATAACACAGTCTCAAAATTATGCAAAATCTATGGGATTACTAGCTGGATATGATATACCAGTTTGGCTTGACAGATATACAGTTATACATAATGGCGTAGAGAAAAATATGGCTGAAGAAGTAATTAAATTAGTAGATGATATAACATTTATGGACTATGCAACAAATGCAAATAATATATTTTTAAGTTTAGATAACAGAGGTACATATACATTTGAAGATGGTACTACTGTAACAGTTACAAAATCTGTATTGCAACATATAGATACATATAAAAAGAACTATATTATAGGCGTAGACCTAAATACATTCAAACAAGAAGCACAAGCAAAAATTGATAGACCTGAATTGGTTCCAACATACATTTCACCAGACTATGAATATACATATTCGTATGTAACTAAAATGCTTAATGATGTTGAAAATAAAGTAAATACTTTTCAAAGAGATAATAATATAAATTCTCAATTTGGATTTTCTTACCATCATATATATCCTTTATTAGAATTAACCAATTATTAAATATAGAATATTTTATATGAAGTAGAGAGTTAATTGTAATAATATAATTATCGTTTTTTATGACAAAATTTCAATATTATATTGACAAACGAGTAAAAATAAGTTAAAATATTATATGTAACTTTGTGGTGGGTATAGCTCATCTGGTTAGAGCGCTAGTTTGTGGCACTAGAGGTGATGGGTTCGATCCCCATTATCCACCCCACTTATGTTATATATATATTTATTGGGATGTCGCCAAGCGGTAAGGCACCAGACTTTGACTCTGGCATTTCGTTGGTTCGAATCCAGCCATCCCAGCCAGACAAGGTGAAGAATATTCTTCACCTTTTTTCTATTCTCTACCTTAGTAGGTCTCGTATTATCCTAGTTAATAAAATATTAGTTTTGATTAAATTTAGAATTTTATAATTTTAAAAAAAGAGTGGTAAAAAGCGCGAATTTTATATAAATTTGACAAATTGTATAAATATGGTATAATTATATAAGAATTAGGTGAAAAAAATGATAAGATCTAAATTTTATAGAACAAATGCTAGTTTAAAAGATTATTTTAAAAACAAGAAAAATCAAAACCCAAAAATTAATGAATCAATGCTATTCTTTTTACTTCCAATATTGGCTTATTCTGTTTCATATTTTTATAACGTTGGTGTTGCTTTTGCATATAAATTTCCCATAGAGTATATAAGTATTGATTTTACAAGTATATTCGTAACTTTTTTATATATATTGTTAATTGGGGCTTTTTCCTTGCATGGTATTAATCTAATGTTATTGAAACTTAACGGCTTAAAAAAGACAATACTTAAAAATTTTGAATATTTAATACCAGTTTTTATATTTAACATAATTCTTGTAGCATTATATATTAATAATATCAAGTATGTATTGTTTTATATATTTGGCACGACTACAATTATTATAATTGATTTGTTAGTACCTTTTATTACTAAAAATAAATCCTTAACATATCAAGAAAAAGTAATTGAGCAAAGGAAAATTGAATTAGGTGAAAATTTAATACTGCAGTTGATTATTAATTTATTCGGTAGAAAGACAATTAAATTTTCAGTATTTATTTTAATATTTTTTTATTTTACCTTTTCTCTAGGGCACTCAATATCTATTTCGAAAAAAGAGTATTTAGTCTTAGAGAACAACCAAAAATTTGCTCTTGTAGCTAAATATTCAGAAACTTTAATTTTTGAAGAATATGACTTGGATAATAAGACATTTATTAAAAACTTTAAGATTATTAAAATTGGTGAAAATTCTTTAGATACTCTAATCTTAAAGAAAGTAGGTCCATTAGAAATATCTGACTAGAAAAAAAGTAGTAATTAGAAAATGGTAGACTTAAGTTATTTAAGTGTAATTTTCCATTTCATCATGTCTCGCTCCATCCCAGCCAGTAAATAGCAATCTTGAATCAACTCAAGATTGCTTATTTTTATTTTTCACTTTTAAAATATATTATTGACAATAAAATTTATAAGTAGTATAATAAAAACATATTAAGGAGAAAAAATATGAAAATAAGTAATATTATAGAAATACTTCTAATTATTGTGGTTATTATATTGGCAACTATTTTGGTAATAAGTTGTTTTGTTGATTTGGATTATAAAATTATGGCAAGAAATGAGTATGATTATAATGCATACAAATACTCAAATATTGAAGATTCAATTACTATGATAAAATATATGGCAAAAGGAAATCCAGTTAAACAAATAGATAAATTATATTTAAAAGATGGGAAAATAGTAAAAATTGTTGAGGAGTATTATTATGATACAATATATAATGCAAAACAAGAGTATGAAAATGATTTGAAAAATTATGGGGATTCATATAAACTATATATAACAAAAAACATCATTACTCATGAATATGATAATCCAAAAGTATCAAACGATGCTGGTAATTCATTTGAGTTTGATACTAATGAAGAGCTAATAAAATATACAAAAGAAAATTTAGATAGTGGTCTAGCTGGATATACAAGAATTTATTAAAATATAATTAGTGTGAGGAGAAAAAATATGGATGGAACAAATAGAAGTAATATAAAAGCTGGTATAAAAGTACTAATAGTGCAAAAGCAACATCAAAAAACAGGCGAGTTAACAGAAGGGATAGTACAAGATTTATTAACTAATAGTGCTTATCATCCTAGAGGAGTTAAAGTACGTTTAACGGATGGTATAATTGGGAGAGTTCAAAAAATAATAGAATAAGTGTAAAGTTCTTGAATGTTTATATACATTTAAGAACTTTTTTAGATACTATTGTAAAAAAAATAATTTGTTATATAATCTAATAAAATTATATAGGATGTGGGTATATGAAAAGATTTTCAGAAGCATTAAAAAAAACTGTTAAAATTATGTTAGTTATTTATTTAATTATTACTATTATTATCTCTGCTTTTGTATTTATTCCTGTCGTACAGTTAGGTACTAATGCTACTAATGAGTTATTTGTATTTTACATAATTGCTTTACTGGCCTCATTTATGATGGTAACGTTATTTATAGGACCATTTATTTCTTGGTATTTGATGATAAAACTAGGAAATGATGTTATGGATAAAATAGATGGATCTGAATATAAAAATTTAGATAATCATGTATATTTTAGGGATGTACCTAAAGATTATAATCCGGCTATTGCTAGTTTAATACTAAATAAGTGGGTTGAGAGAAATACGGATATAACTACTATGTTATTATATTTTATTAAAAGGGGATATCTGAAAAAAGATGAAAATAATTTAGTTTATACTGGAAAAGATTTATCTGATTTAAGCTCAAGTGAAAAGTATTTTATTGAAAATTATTCAAATGGAAATTTTGTGTTTGAAGCATGGAGAAATTTTGTTGTACAAGAAGCAAAAGATATGGGATACGTTGAAAATCCTATTGAAATTACTGAAGAACAATTTAAAGCCAAATATTCGAGAGTTGGAATTATTACATTTATAGTTATAATGATACTATTTAATTTTATTCCAAATATTTTGATGTCTTTAATAATTGTTCCACTATTTTTTTTATTAGTACCTTTCGGAATAATCTTTTTACTTATCCTTGGATACAGAAGAGGTCAAGTAAATGTAAAATTAACTAAGAAGGGAATAGAGGAACAAGAAAAATTAGTTAAGTTAAGAAAATACTTAACGGAATTTAGCTCTCTTGAAACTTCGGACGATGAGGCAATTGTATTATGGGAAGATTACTTAATTTATGCAGTGGCCTTAGGAGTGAATAGTAGTATAGTTGAAAATTCTAAGATATATAATAAAATGAATAATGGTGAATTTAGTATAAATCAAAGAATTGCTTATGAATTATCTCAAAGGAATAAAGGTTAAACAAATACAATGTTGATTTTAAAGTAAAACTACACTTTACAATTTACATAAAATGTGATATAATATATAAGTGTTGAAAAAATTAGACCAACTAAAATTTTAGGAGGGACAAATATGGAAAATGTAAAAAGTATTAATGGAATATTCGTAGGCAAATTGCGTTCAATATATAATCACGAGGAAGATGTCTACGAAAAACATATAGGTAATGATATTAAACAAAATAAAAATCAGCGGATTATTTCTGTAAAATGTTTTCGTAAGAAAATAGGGTATAGAATCATCTGCAGAACGGAAAGATACACTTTTTTAAAGCTGTATATAGCTGAAATAAATAAAACTATAAAGGTTGATATACGTAAGTATCTTGAAACAAAATTCAAAAAAAGTGTAATTACTAAAAGTTTCTTATCCGCGCTAATTTCTAAAATTTCTAGAGAGATTGAGGTTCAATTTATTAATGGAACTTGGCAAATAGTAAATTATGAAGGTTTATTCATTAAATAACTGATAAAATAAAAGAGTTAAATTCTTAAATATGGAATTTAGCTCTTTTATTTTTTCTATTTTGGTGTTATACTAGTATAGTAGAATATTTATTTTTTATAAAGGAGTATATAAATGTTAAAATTTGATGCAGTTATAAAAAAACATGAAGGGATTGATGGAGCATATGTAGAGGTTCCATACGATGTAAACCAAATATTTGGATCAAAAAGAGTAAAAGTAAAAGCTATATTTGATAGCATCGAGTATAGAGGTTCCATAGTAAATATGTCGGGATGTTATTTAATTGGGATTTCAAAAGAGATAAGAAGTAAGATAAATAAACAACCCGGTGATATAATTTCTGTCATGATTGAAAAAGATGATGAAGAAAGAGTAGTTATACTTCAAAAAGATTTTAAAGATGCATTAGAAAATAATATTAATGCAAAGTTAAATTATGAAAAATTATCATTTACTAATAAGAATAAATATAATATATGGATTGAAAATGCTAAAAAAGTAGAAACAAGGATTGTAAGAATTAAAAAGGCAATTGAAAATTTAAATGAAAATAAAGTATTGTAATAAATTTAGGAGGAAAATATGGATAAGGTAATAGTAACTACAACTAATTCAGTTGAAGGTAGAAGAATAGTTGAATATAAGGGGATAATATTTGGGGAAGTAGTTAGTGGAGTGGATTTTATAAAAGATTTTGCTGCAGGTATTACAAATATATTTGGCGGACGTTCAGGATCATATGAGAGCGAACTTATTTCTGCAAGAGAAGATGCTTTGAATGAATTAAAACAAAGAGCAAAATCTATTGGCGCAAATGCAGTAGTTGGTACTAAAATTGATTATGAAACGCTTGGTCAAGGTGGTAATATGTTAATGGTTACAGCTTCTGGAACAGCTGTTATTTTAGAATAATAATATTACTTAATTTAAATATATAAAGAATAATATTTTATATACATTTATAAGTGTTATATAAAATGTTATTTTTTTACTATTATTATTTTTAAAACACTTGCAAATGATTTAAAATATGATAAAATATATGTATTAAAATTTATAAGGTGGTTGAAAAAATGAAATTAGATTTTAAAATTCAAAATGAAGAACTTAATCTAGCAAAATTAATAGATGATGAGATGAATAAGAAACCTAAGAAGGTTTATATGTTTGTTGGTACATTAAAAGAGTCTGGTTTTGATATACTAGAAGAAAGTATAATAGATAGTAAAGCAAAAATAAGCATATTTATGGGTATAGATAAAAAAAATACTACTAAAGGTTTACTAGATGGAATTTTAAAGTATACAAAAGATGTATATGTATATAATAATAATGATCTAAAAGAATTTGAATCAAATATATATATTTTTGAATTTGAAAAATCAGTTAGTATATACTTATCTTCATCGAATATGTCAGAGAGTGGTTTAACTGAAGACATATCTGTATTTAGTAGAATTGTGTACAATTTGACTAATGAGATAGAAGAGAAAGAGTACAAAGAAAATGTTAAAACATTACTTGAACTTAAAAAAATTGAATTTATTAAATTAGATAAAAAAATTATACAAAGTTTATTGGAGGATAAGGTTATATTTTCTAATAAACAGTATGAACATAATGTTAGGAGTATATCTGAATTTCTAGGAAAAAGAGAAACAAATTCTTCTAAGGAATTAAAAAATAAAGAAAGTAAAAAAGTTGAAGATGATATATTTGCTAATGATTTTAACATACCTGTTATTGATTTATCTAGTTCAAATATAGATATTGATATATCTGATGCTGTTGAATCTGAAAATGATAAAGTGGAACTTAGTACAAAGGAAAATAAAATACCTAAAGAAGTAGAAATTCAAGAAAAACCTGTTATAGATGAGAAAGTAAAGTCTAATAAAAAAGATAAAAAGGTAATGTCTGTTTTTAATCTAGATGAGGTAGTCACAGAAAATGATGAAGATAAAGAACTTTTTAACGGAACTATAAATTTAAATGATATGTTACTTACTAAATCTAAAATTAAATTAGATACAGCTAAAACTGAAGTTAAAGAACAAGAAGAAAATAATGAAGAAACTATTATTTTTAAAAAATTAGATTTAAATAATATATCTAACTACATATTTGAGCTTCCAGCTAAGCAACAAAATGGTCAAGATTTAGACGTTATTAAAATACCTAATTATATTAGAGAATTAATACCTAATTTTTTTGAGTTTTCTGAAAAAGCAAAAAGTAAAGTAATAAATGGTACTCAATTCAAAGTTAAAGATATACAAGTTGAAATTGTTGATGTAAAAAACAATAATAAAATATTTGATAAAAATGCTAAAATGATGCAAAAAAAAGGTCAAACATATATGACAATTATGAGTAAAAATTTAGAAAATATTGAGTATGATGAAAAAGACATAGCAAGAGTTATAAAATTATCAAGTGACATATATCATCTTGAAATCGTATCTAAAGATATGCAAGAATATAAAATATGGTCTAAAATAATGAACAAAAAGTTAAAAGGTGTAGATAGAAAATATGGAATAATGTGACGATTTTATGAAAATTATAATAAATATATGTTAAATACATGACTTTTTGCTTAAAATAGTGTATAATATATGTGTTAGTAACAGAATTAGAATTCTGTAATTGGGAGGAAATATTATGGGTAAAAAAATAGAAGAAAAAACTGAAGAACAAATAGTGGAAGAAGTTTTAGCTGCAGATACAAATATTGAAATAGCTACAAATTTAAATATCTCAGAAGATGTAATAGGAATAATTGCTGGGCTTGCAGCAGCTGAAGTTGAAGGAATCGCTGGAATGAGTTTAGGTTTTGTTGATGGACTTAATCAAATTTTAGGCTCAAATAAAAAATATGCTAAAGGTGTTAAAATTGAACTTGAAGGTAAAAAAGTTATAGTAGATTTATATGTTAACGTAAAATATGGAGTTAGAATACCAGATGTAGCTTGGTCAGCTCAACAAGCAGTAAAAAAAGCAGTAGAAAATATGACAGGTTTAGATGTAGCTTCAGTTAATATAAATGTTCAAGGAATAATATTTGAAAAAAAAGAAACTAAAGTATATGACGAGGAATAATATATATTAAATAAGGAGGATAATCTCATGAAAAATTTTAAAGAATTTATATTGGTTGTATTTTCAATATGTATGTTAGGACTAGCTATAATAGTTATATTAACATCACTAGAAATACTTGATGTTAGAAATGAAGTAAATAGTATATTATCATATATAATAAATAATAGAATTTTAATTATGGGTCTTGGCCTTGTAGTATCTTTATTAGCACTTGTTGGAATATTTGCTTCAACAGATAAAGATGAAAATGTAAAAGCTGGACTTGCAATAAAACATGAAGCAGGTACTGTATACATAACTAAAGACACATTTGAAAGTATTGTACTGAATGTTGCTAAATCGTTTGGTGCATTAAAAAATATTAAAGTTTCTGTAAATATTTCTGAAGAGGGAGCTTTTGTTAGCGTATATACTTATATAATGCCTGATACTGTAGTTCCAACTCTTACATCAAAGCTTCAAGAAAACATTAAAGATGCTGTTTTAAAACAAACAACAGTAGAAATAAAAGAAGCAAATATTAAAATAAAAGGAGTATATAATCAACTTGAAAAAAAAGTATAGGAGGGATGAATTAGATGAAAGACATTAAAGATTTAATGGAATACGTACTAAAGAATAAATATGTTATAATATGTGTAGCGATTGTTGTACTTCTATATGCACTTGGTGTAATAGAGTTTGTAACTAAATTTATAATTCTTCTTGTTCTAGTTGCTGGAGCAATATATGTTGGTAAAAAGATTCAAGATAATGAATGGGTAGTAAAGAAATTTTTTAATTTTAAAGGTTTTAAAAATGATGATAATGTTTATTATTATCAAGAAAAAGAAGAAAAAAATAACAATAAGAAATAAGGGAGAATAAAATGGGTAGGAAAAAAGCAAGAGATAGTGCTTTTAAATGTATATATCAACTAGGATTTGACTTTAACTTAAATTTAGAAGATATGTTAAAGTATAATTATGAAGAAAATATTAACACTGAAGAAGAAAAAGAATATATCTCTGAATTATTAAATGGAATAATAGCAAATATTGATGCTATTGATGAACAAATATTAAATAATCTAAAAGGATGGTCAATAGATAGAATAGCAAAAATAGATTTAGCTATTTTAAGGCTTGCAATATATGAAATAAAATATATTGAAAATGTTCCGGTTAAAGTCAGTTTAAATGAAGCAGTTGAACTTGCTAAAATGTATGGTGATGAAAATTCTGCTAATTTCGTTAATGGGTTACTAGCAAAAGTTATATAGTAAAGGATAGATTATATGGAAACAAAAATATATAGTGTATCTCAAATTAATAAATATATAAAAATGGTGTTTGATAAGAACACCTTTTTATCTAATATTAGTATTAGAGGTGAGATTACAAACTTCAAAGCTCATTATACTGGTCATTTATATTTTACACTTAAAGATGAAACAAGCTCAATTAAGTGTGTAATGTTTAAAGGGCATGCAGATAGCATAAAATTTAAAGTAAATGATGGAATGAAAGTTGTTATAGAAGGACAAGTTAGTGTATATGAGTCTAATGGAACATATCAAATATATTGTAAAAAGATGATGCCGGAAGGTTTAGGAGAGCTATATTTAGCTTATGAACAGTTAAAGGCTAAACTTGAACTTGAAGGTTTATTTGATGAATCACATAAAAAGAGTTTACCGTTTCTTCCTGAAAGAGTTGGTATAATAACATCAAAAACAGGGGCAGTAATCCAAGATATAATAAATGTAACAACAAGAAGATATGGAAAAATGAATTTACTTGTATATCCAGCTACTGTTCAAGGTGTAAATGTATCTGAAACCGTAATAGCCGGAATAAAAGCATTTAACAAATTAAATAATGTGGATGTAATTATTATAGCGCGTGGTGGTGGTTCTTTTGAAGATTTATTTGGGTTTAATAATGAAAAGTTGGCAAGGGAAATATATAATTCAGACATTCCAATAATTTCTGCAGTGGGACATGAAACAGATTTTACAATATGTGATTTTGTTTCAGATTTAAGGGCACCGACTCCATCGGCAGCTGCTGAGCTTGTATATCCTCAAATGTCAGATTTAATAATTAAATTAGAAAATTATAAAAATAGAAGTAAACAAGCTATACTAAATTATCTGGATAGAAAAAAAGAATATGTAAAAAGATTGAAATCTTCTAAACTTGAAAAAGTCCCTTTAGATATAATAAATAATTATAGATTAAATATAGATTCTATGTTGAGGTCTAATGAGAATAAATTACATTTATTGCTTGAAAGAAGTAAATCGAGATATTTACAGTCAGTATCTAAAATTGATGCTCTAAGTCCACTTAAAACACTTACAAGAGGATATATAGTGGCTCAAGATAATGATGGTATTGTTATTGTTAAAACTAATCAAGTAAAATCTGGAGATAATTTAAAATTAACATTTATTGATGGTAAAATAAATGTAATTGTAGAATAGGAGATATATTATGGAAAATGAAACATTTGAAAAAAGTTTAGAACAGTTAGAAAATATTGCTACTGAACTTGAAAGAGGAAATTTAAGCTTAGAAAAATCTATTGAAATATTTGAAAAAGGAATAAAATTGTCTAAAGAGTGTAGTGAAAAATTAGATAAAGCAGAAAAAAGAATCAATTTATTGGTTCAAACTGAAAACGGACTTGAAGAAGAAAAATTTGAAATAGAATAAAAATTAATCATCTATAAATGTGTATATCTAAAATTTCAGGATATAATATATATAGGTGATTTTTTATGAGTAAATGTAATAATAAAAAAAGTAATTGCAAAAAAGAAAACGAAAATAAAACTGTTGTAGATTTAGCTAAAACAGAGGATCTTGGTAGAAAAAAGATGACTGACGAAGAACAAGAAGGATATAATTTTATGGGAACACTTAATAATTGGACTACTCCTGATGAGCAAGAAACAAAAGTAGAAGAAATTGAAAAAGCTACAAAGGTAGAAGTGAATCATGTTAAAGAGGCAGAAAATAATAATCATGGACAATGGACTAAAAAATAGATAAAACCTTGACAAATAGCATTTCATAGTGTATAATATTTACATAAAACCAATAAGGAGTGAAGTTTATGAATAAAATTTCAGAGATTACAACTGTTTGTTTTGATATTGATGGGACGTTGGTTAAGCATAAAGATAATCAAGGTAGTGAAATTATGCGGAAGCTGGGTTTAGAGCCTAGCCAAGAGTTTGAGAACCAGATAACAAATTTCTGGAATAAATTGCCCAAAAAACTTCAAAATGGACAAAAGGTTGAAAAATGTAAGATTTATAGTGTAGCTGAGGAACTGATACCCTTTTTGCGTGAGATAAATTTATCCGGTGAAGAATGGTTTCGGATTTCCAAGGAAGTGGATGATACAAAGCTTATTGACGGTGCATGCGAAATACTTGAATATTTAAGAAATGAAGGGTATTATATTGTTGCATCCACAAATGCATTTGTTTCTGATCAGGTCAAAGTTCTTGAAAAACTAGGAATATTAGACTTTTTTGAAAGAATTTATGGTTGGGACACTATATGCGCAAAACCGCATTGCAAGGCACTATTTAGTTTAATGAGTATACATTCTACAGAATCGATGATTTTTATTGGTGATAGTGTGTATACGGATATCAATTTTGCTAATAAAACGGGCATCAAGTCTATTGGATATAACTTGAAATATGGTGATAGAGAGCATCATATTAAGCCTACAGTAAATATTTCTGATTTATCTGAAATAAAAAGATATCTTTAACATTATATCCAAATATTTGAAATTACAAAAAAACACATTTTTCCGTAAATAACTTGAAAAATGTGTTTTTTTATGATATAATGTCTCCATGTGAAGAAAAATGGGGGTATTTTAAATGAAATGTATTTTATTATGTGCAGGTTATGCTACAAGATTATTTCCACTAACAGAAAATTTTCCTAAAGCTTTATTACAAGTTGGAAATAAAGCATTACTTGATTACATACTTGAAGAAGTAAATTCTATTGAGGAAGTTGATGGTATATTCTTAGTTACAAACGATAAATATTCATCACACTTTTCAAAATGGGCTGAAGAAAAGAATAATATAAAACCTATTACAGTTCTAAATGATGGAACATTAACAAACGATGATAGACTTGGTGCGATAGGTGATATTGTATATACTATAGAAAAAGGAAATATAGACGATGATATTTTAATCATTGCTGGAGATAATTTATTTACATTCAAGTTGAACGATTTCATTTCTTTTTATAAAGAAAGACAAGCACCATCAGTATGTGTAAGAGAAGAAAAAGATCTTAATTCACTTAAACGTTTAGGTGTTGCACAAGTTGACGAAGATATGAAAATAATAGGTTTCGAAGAAAAACCTGCTGAACCAAAAAGTAAATATGCTGTTTATGCAGAATATTTATACCCTAGAAATGTAATACCTATGTTCAAACAATATATTGCTGAAGGACATTCAAATGATGCTCCAGGTAATTTTGTTGCATATTTACATCAAAAGACACCAACATATGCATATGCATTTTCAGGTGAATGTTATGATGTAGGAACACATGAGTCATTAGCATATGTTAATGAACTATATAGTAAAAGATAATATACAAAAGACGGAAAAATTAAATAATTAATAGAACGAGTGGTTTAATAGAAATGAGTATTAGTAAAATTTCACGTAGTTTAGTTGTAGCAATATTTATAGCTCTAGTTATAGTTTTAATATTTACAAATTTATACTTAACATTTAGTAATTTAACTTTAAAAACTGGCGTAGTGGAAAAAATAGTATATGTAGTAGCTCTGCTAATTTTAATAGTAGCATATGCATTAATTAAAGAAAAACTTAATAAGAAAAAAGTAAAGAAAGTTGTTAGTTTAACATATAGATTTGTGTTTTTAATAACAATAACATTTTTAGCTAAGTTGGTATCAATTTATATCAGTGTAATAGATATTTCAAAATTTTCTGCACTTGCATTTGCTATTATCTCAGTTTTGTCTGCGATAACATTAAAAAAAATAATATATAACATATCTAAGAGTGATTTATTATCTGTAGTTGGTATGTTGATGTACGCGTTACTTCCAAATAATATTATAAATAAATTAGATTATTTTAATATGGCAGCACTTACATTATTTATTTTGTTAGTAATAATGTTTATGCAAAAATTGATTGATGAATTAAAGCAACTTGGAATTAAAACAAAAAAATATATGTATTTTTCTTTAGTTACAGGATTTTTTATTGGAGTTACGATGTTACTTAACCTTAATAGTATAATTTGGATAATATTATCTGTATTTTTAATGTTAGTTACTTCAAATTTAGATAAAACGCATGTAAATTTTTCAAATAAAATTATTAATAGTTTAAGACAGAAAAATAAGGAAATGCTTTATAGTATTGAAAGAATATATATAAATAAAATATTCATATCAGTAGTTATAATTTTTGTATCTTCTTATTTATCATATACATTACTTAATTTTGCTGTAACATTAAATTTACCTATAGTATCTAATGTTATAACTAGTATTAAAGATCCGTCTGGAAATAATGTAATAGAAAATATTAAATTATTTAAAGCAATAGAAAAAGATAATATAATAAGTAATTTTCAAAATTTCATAACTAATTCTAAAGGATATTATTTAGTTCTATGTATATATATATTATTTATAGAAATACTAACAGTATTTCTAAGAAGAAGATATGATACTAAATCAACACTAATTAAAGTATTATTTATATCAATGTTTACTTTTTATACGTTGTTTAGTTTAAATATATTAGTATATGGACAGATATTTACTGTACTACTTATACTAATATCTATAATAAACACATCTAATTTATATTTAAACAGAGATGAAAGAATAAAATTACTTAATTCATAAAATAAAAAAAAGGAAGGTGAATTTAAGTGGCATACTATTCAGATGAATTAATAGAAGAAGTAATATCTCAAAATGATATTGTAGAAGTAGTATCTGAATATGTGCAACTTACTAAAAGTGGAAGAAATTACATGGGACTTTGTCCTTTCCACAAGGAAAAGTCACCTTCTTTTTGTGTTTCAATGGACAAACAGATATATAAATGTTTCGGATGCGGAGCAGGAGGAAATGTTATATATTTCATTATGAAAAATGAAAATATGGAGTTTATTGAAGCTGTTGAATTTTTAGCTACAAGGGCACATATTGATTTAAACAAGTATATAACTAGTTCACATGCAAATAGAGTAGATAACAGGGATTTGAAAGAAATTATATATAACATCAATAAAGATGCTGCAATGTATTATCATAAAAATTTAGTACAAAAATTAGAAGAAGATAATAATTTAGTTAAAGAATATATAAAAAAAAGAAATTTAGATAAGAATACAATTATAAAATTTGGACTTGGGTATGGAAGTGGTAAAATACCTTTATTTACGTATCTAACTGAAAAAGGATATACAAAGGAACAAATAATCGCATCTGGAATAATAATTGAAAACGATAATGGAAAACTCTATGACAGATTTTTTTCAAGATTAATATTTCCGATATTTGATGTTAGAGATAGAGTTATTGCGTTTGGTGGAAGAGTACTTGATAAATCTATGCCAAAGTATTTAAATTCTGCTGAAAATATTGTATATTATAAAGGTAAAAATTTATATGCTTTGAATTTTGCTAAGAGAGAAAAAATTGATTCTGTCATAATAGTAGAAGGATATATGGATTCAGTTTCTCTTCAAAAATATGGATTTACAAATGTAGTAGCTTCACTTGGAACAGCGTTAACTGTTGAACAAGCAAGATTAATAAAAAAATTTACAGATAATGTAATTATAGCATATGATCAAGATGCTGCTGGACAAGATGCTACTATGAGGGGATTAGATGTTTTAATTTCTAAAGGATTAAATGTAAAAGTACTTAAGTTAGATAGAGAAGATGTAAAAGATCCAGATGAATATGTGAACAAATATGGACCAGAAAGACTTAAAACATGTATTTCAAATAGTATGTCTTTAGTTGAATTTAAAGTTTCTAAAATAGAAAAAGAGTTAGATATGAATAATATTGATTCTAAAATTAAGTTTTTAAATGGTGCTGCAAATATATTAAGCAAAATAGATAATAATATAGAAAGAGACCTTTATATAGATAAAATAGCTTCAAAATATAAAATTGGAAAAGAACCTATAGTAAAAGAAATAGATAAAAAATTTAAAAAAGATGGCGTTAATATAATTACTAATTTAAATGATGTATCAAGAAAAATCGGATCAAATATAAATGCTAGAAAAAGAGTAGAACAATATATTATAGCACTTATGATTCTAAAAGATAAAGAAATTCAGAATAAGATAAACGAAAATATTGATGAAAGCACATTTAAAAACCCTGGTATTAGAAATTTATATAATCACATTATATTACTTTCAAAGGAGTACGACTTAAATAAAATAGATATACTATCTAAAATAAAAGATGAAGATTTAATTAAGGAATTGACAGATGTGATGTATATAGATGTGTCCATTTCTGGAAAAGAAAAATTATTAGGTGATGTCCTAAATCAAATAAAAAAAGGTAAGTTTACTGATCGAAGAATGGAAATTCTTCAAAGATTAGGTGAAGATATTTCTAAAGATGAAAAGGATATTTTACAATTTGAACTTAATCAGATTCTAATTCAAATGAGCAAACTTAAATAGGTATTAAAAGGAGAGATTATTCTTATGGGAAAAAATGTATTAAAAAATACTGATGAAGAAAACAAAAAAGTTGAAGTTGTAGGTAAGAAAAGTAAATTGGTTACTTTAGACAATGTAGAAAAGATTGAAAAATCTAAACAAAAAGATGAAGATATTAAAACTTCAAAAAAGAAAGAAGTTGTAGATTCTACTAATAAATCAAAAAAATCTGCAGTTTTACCTGAATATATAATACAAATTAATGAATTTCTCGAAAAATATAAAGGTAGAGATAGTGTTACATACAAAGAAGTAATAGATTTTTTAGATAATAAAAACTTTACTCCACAAAACGTATCTAAATTGTATGAAGAATTAGAGAAGAATAAAATACATCTTTTAGAAGAAGCTGCAAAAGAATCTTCTAATCAAGATACAAATATTGCTGAAATAATAAATGATGAAGATGTAGAGGCAGATTTAGAAGACATAGAACCAGTAGAAATAGACTCTGCAACTGAGAAGAGCGCAACATTTGGTAATTCACCTGTTGCCGAATTGGATATTGAACCTAATCTTGAAGATTTAAGTGAAATTGAAAAAGGTATATTATTTGATGAAGTAAGTGATTTATCATTTATGGATAATTTAAATACTGATGATCCAGTTAAACTATTTCTAAAAGAGATTGGTAATACAGCACTTTTAGATTATGAATCTGAAACAAAACTTGCTGAGAGAATGGCTGATGGAGATACTGAAGCAAGAAAACAATTAGTAGAGTCAAATTTAAGATTAGTTGTTAGTATAGCGAAAAGGTATATTGGTAGAGGAATGCACTTTTTAGATTTGATTCAAGAAGGAAATTTAGGACTTATTAAAGCAGTTGAAAAATTTGATCTTAAAAAGGGATTTAAATTTAGTACATATGCAACTTGGTGGATAAGACAGGCAATAACGAGAGCAATAGCAGACCAAGCTAGAACAATAAGAATACCAGTTCATATGGTTGAAACAATAAATAAATTAATACGTACTTCTAGACATTTATTACAACAAAATGGTAGGGAACCTTCACCAGAAGAAATAGCTGAAGAAGTTGAAATGCCTGTAGAAAAAGTAAGAGAGATATTAAAAATAGCTCAAGAACCAATATCATTAGAAACTCCAGTTGGAGATGAAAACGAAACAGTACTTGGAAACTTTATTCAAGATGAAGAACAAGCTTCACCATCGGATCAAGCTGCTGATGTATTACTTAGAACACATTTAGATGATGTTATGGATACATTAACACCAAGGGAAGCTAGAGTTATAAAACTAAGATTTGGATTAATTGATGGAAGAATGAGAACTTTAGAAGAGGTTGGTCAAGAATTTCAAGTAACAAGAGAAAGAATAAGACAAATTGAAGCTAAAGCAATAAGAAAGTTAAAGCATCCAAGTAGAAGTAAGAGATTAAAAGATTTTATGAATACAGAAGCTTAATAGTTATTGACAATAAATTACAAAAACTTGCATAATAGTAAAATATTATACAAGTTTTTTACTTTTTTAAGATTATTTTGTACATTACATATTGTAATAAATAAAAATATGAGATATAATTTACTTATAATTATTTAATATAATCATTAAATAAAAATTAATAGTAAAAGTGAGGGTATTTTATGGGATTTGAAGGTAATAAAAAAACAATAATTAAAGTTTTAATAGTAGTTATTATAGCACTTGCTCTGTTTGCTGGTTATATAGTACTTGTAAATAATCCAACATTTAAAATTAAATCTGCGGTTAGATATATATTTAAAGAAACAGATTCTATATTACAATTAGCAGAAAAATCATCTATTTCAAATAGTATATTTGAAAATAAAACTGAAGTTACTAATAGAATGACAGCAAAGGTATCGCTTAGTGATGATGTTAAAAATTTAATTGGACCTGTATCTAAAAGTATAGAAGATTTAGTTAACAACTCAATTATAGAAACAAATATTAAATCTGATATACCTAATAAATATTCTGATGTTGAATTAAATTACTCATATAATAATGAAAAAATTAAAGCAAATGCATATTTAGATAATAATGAGATATATGTATTAATTAAAGATTATTTTGATAAGTATATAAAGGTAACTGATGAAAAAGTTTTACAAGACGCTGTTAAAGAAGTTAAAGTTGATGAGATAAGATATCTTGTGGATGTTTTAAAAAACTCTATTGTTGATTCTGTTTCTTATGGCACAATAAGTGATTCTAAAGTATTAATAGATATTGATGAAGAAAAAATATCTGTAAATAAAACTACGCTTACTATTGATACAAAATTTACAAATCAAGTTACAACAATATTATTAAATAAAATATTAATGGATAATAAAGCTAAAGATATAATAATTAAATTATCTGGTTCTGAAACATATCCAAATGTTACAGCGTTAGAAGATGATATAAGAGATCAACTATTAAATATTGAAAACACTAATTACGATAATGAAGTTATAGGTGAATATTCGTTATATACTTCAGGAATATTTAATAAAGTAGTTAGAAATGAATTTAAATCTTTTGATGAAAATAATACTGTATTACAATATACAACTTATAAGACAATAAAATTCGATACTCAAACTTCAATTTTTGAAAATAACGAGTTAATTGCGCAGGTAAATGTAAAAGAAACTTCACCAGATAATTATGATATTACATCTACTTATGGTAAAAATATGAGTATGGATGTTAAGGGTATTATTAGTCAATCAAAAGTTGATGTTAATTACACATTAAGAGTAAGTGGATTAAATGATATAAAGGGTGATCTAAATATTGAAACAAGAAATATTAGTAAAAGTGAAATCAATCAATCATTTACATTTAGGTTAAATACTCCAGAGTCTTATGGTACAATTAATTTAACAGTAGATAGTACAATTAAAACAATAGAAAATATAACAAAACCAGACTTTACTAATAATGTAGGATATGAGAATATTACTTCAACTGAAATATCTGATATTTATACAAATTTTGTAAACAAAAATCCAGAATTAATTAATGCAATAGGTAAAATTATTGGAGAATAAATTTAGATAATGTATATTAAATGTCTGCTAAAATATAGTAAAATGTTTAATATAAAGAAAAAAGTACTTGACAAAGTACTTTTTTTATTGTATAATAGTCAAAGATAGTCAAAGTTAAGAATTGAGGTTATGTTAAATGAATTTATCAAGTATAATAGAAGAATATATTCATGATCTATTAATAGATACAGATTATATAGAGGTTAAAAGGAATGATCTAGCTAATCAATTTAGTTGTGTTCCCTCACAAATCAATTATGTTATTTCTACTAGATTTATACCTGAACTTGGATTTTATGTTGAAAGTAAAAGAGGTGGAGGAGGATTTATAAAGATAAGTAAATTTGATTTAACCAATGAGAAATATTTGATGCATATTATTAGCGAAATGGATAATAAATTATCACAAAATGTCGCTGACATTTACTTGAATAATCTTTTGGTGTATAATGTTTTAGATGAAAAAACAGCAAAATTAATTAAGATTGCAATTTCAGATAAAAGTCTAGAGAATGTAAATAAATTAGATAGAGATAAAATAAGATCAGATATTTTTAAATGTTTGCTTATAAATTTAATATAAGGGAGTGATTTTTATGAAATGCCAAAGCTGTGGAAAAGAAGAGGCAACTGTTAGATACTATGAGAATATAAATGGTGAAAAAAGAGAGATTGTTCTATGTGCTAATTGTGCTAAAAATTTAAATCTAATAGATTTTCCAAATATGTTATCATATTTCTTTATTAGTCATCCTAAAGAATTAATTGGGGAGGAATACTCAAACAAAGTATGTAATAAATGTTCATATACTTTTGAAGATTATTTAGAAAAAGGTTTATTTGGATGTCCTAGTTGTTATAATGTATTTAGTGATAGAATAGATACATTACTAACTAAAATACATGGAAAAAATAGGCATCTAAATATAGGAGATAATATAAGTAAGAATAATTTGAAAAAGCCAGGAGTAAGTAATAGTAATATTTCTGGAAATAGTGAGATATCTAAAATTGAAGACGTTAATTTATTGAAAAAATTATTAGATAAAAGTATAAAAGAAGAGAAGTATGAAGATGCGGCTAAATTGCGTGATAGAATAAAAGAATTAGAAAAGTAGGTGAGTGATTTGTGGTATAAAGATGTAGGTGAAAATTCACAGTATGTAATTTCCACTAGGGTTAGAATAGCTAGAAACTTAAAAGATTTTAACTTCCCAAACAATTTATCTAAAGAGAACATGATAAAGTTAAATAGTTTAGTGGAAAACAATGTAGATAGAAATAAATTTAATTTTTTAAAACTTAAAGATATGGATAAAACAACGGTTATGAGTTTAGTCGAGCAACATTTAATATCTTTTGAATGCGCTCAAAATTTGAATTCTGCTATAATTACAAATAAAGATAATAGTATAGTTATTATGCTAAATGAAGAGGATCATTTAAGAATTCAATCATTTTCTAGTGGTTTAAATATAACTGATACATATAATAATGCAAAACTCATAGAAAATAGTTTAAATCTAGATTATGCAAAAGATGATAGATACGGATATTTAACAAGTTGTCCAACTAATCTTGGGAGTGGTTTAAGGATATCTGTAATGATGCATTTGCCGGGTTTAGTTAGATTGAAGAAAATAAATAGTATAGTGGAAAATGTTCTTAATGCTGGAGTTTTAGTAAGAGGATCATATGGCGAAAATACTGCAGGATATGGAGATATGTATCAATTTTCTAATAGAAGTAGCTTTGGAGAAAGTGAAGAAGCTATTATAATAAATATTAAAAATGTAATATCATATGTAATGTCACAAGAAAGTAAAGCTAGAGAATTATTATTAAAAACAGATATAGCATTTGAGGATAGTATCTTTAGATCTTATGGAATTTTAAAAAATGCCAGATATATAAAATATAAAGAGGCAATAGATCATTTGTCTAAAATTAGAGTTGGAATAAGTTTAAAATTAATAACAAATATAGATTTGAAAATAATAAATAAATTAATGACGGAATGTAACAGTAGTGTACTTAAAATTACCTTGAAACAAGATTTTGATGATTACACTGAAAATATCGAAAGAGCAAAATATTTAAGAAAGGAGCTTGATTAATATGTATGAATTTACAGATAGAGCACAAAAAGTTTTAGACAAAGCAAAAATGTTTTCACTTGAGAATAACTATTCTTTTATCGGAACAGAACATATATTATATGGATTAGTTGCAGAAGGAGAAGGACTTGCAAGTAAAATATTAGTATCTCAGGGATTAACAGCAGACTATGTTAAGGAAGAAATTTTTAAAATAGATGGAGTTATGGACACTTTAGAACATGATAATATAGATTTTACACCTAGAGCTAAGAGAATACTAGAAAATAGTGTTAGAGAGTCTAAAAGAATTAATCATAATTATATAGGAACAGAGCATATTTTACTTTCATTAATGAGGGAGGTAGATAGCATTGCTATTAGAATTTTAATTGATGCAAATATTGATCCACAAAAAATATTTGCCGATTTAATGAAATTAATAAGTGATGATTCACCAGTAAATAATTATGCTTCTACAAGTAGTAATTTGAATAATAATACACCAACATTGAATAGTTATTCAAAAGATTTAACTGCTTTAGCAAAAGAGAATAAATTAGACCCTGTTATAGGAAGAACTAGTGAAATAACTAGAATTATTGAAATATTAAGTAGGAGAACAAAAAATAACCCAGTACTTATAGGCGAACCTGGGGTTGGTAAAACAGCAGTAGTAGAAGGTCTAGCACAAATAATAACTGAGTCTAAAATACCAGATGTACTAAAAGATAAAAGAATTGTATCTTTAGATATGTCATCTATGATTGCAGGTGCAAAATATAGAGGAGACTTCGAAGAAAGACTTAAAAAATGTCTTCAAGAATCAAAAAAAGCTGGTAACGTTATACTTTTTATCGATGAATTACATACTATTATCGGTGCTGGCTCAGCTGAAGGTGCAATGGATGCAGCGAATATTTTGAAGCCACTTTTATCTAGAGGTGAAGTACAGATAATAGGTGCAACAACTTTAAATGAGTATAGAAAACATATTGAAAAAGACGCTGCTTTAGAAAGAAGATTTCAATCTGTTCTTATTGACGAACCCTCTGCTGAAGATACTATCAAAATATTAAAAGGATTGAAAGATAAATATGAAGCACATCATAAGGTTAAAATTACGGATGAGAGCATAAAAATGGCTGTAAATTTGAGCGTTAGATATATAAACGATAGATATTTACCAGATAAAGCTATAGATATAATTGATGAGGCTTGTTCTAAAATTAAATTAAAGACAGTTACAACACCTCAAAATATATTAGATTTGGAAAATAAATTAGTTAAATTATCTAAAGAAAAAGAAGAAGCTATAATATCTCAGACATTTGAAAAAGCAGCTAAGGTCAGAGATGAAGAAAGAAAACTAAAAGAGAAGATAGATAAAGAAAAAATCAAATGGAAAAAAGAAGAATCTAATGAAGAAGTTAAATTAACTGAAGAAGATATATGTACTGTTGTTTCTGCTATGACTAAAATACCAATAACAAAATTAGACTTAGAAGAAACTAAAAAATTAAAGGATTTAGATATAGAACTAAAAAAACGAGTAGTAGGTCAAGATGAAGCGGTTGAATCTTTAGCAAGAGCAATTAAAAGAGCAAGAGTTGGATTAAAAGATGAAAAAAGACCTATAGGATCATTTATGCTACTTGGACCAACTGGTACTGGTAAAACTGAACTTACAAAAGCTTTATCTGAAAATCTATTTGGTTCAGATTCTGCTATGATAAGACTGGATATGTCGGAATATATGGAACCACATAGCGTATCAAAATTAATTGGTTCACCTCCTGGATATGTAGGGTATGAAGATGGTGGACAATTAACAGAAAAAGTAAGAAGAAAACCATATAGTATAGTATTATTTGATGAAATTGAAAAGGCACATCCAGATGTATTTAATATGTTACTTCAAATACTAGAAGATGGTAGACTTACAGATTCTAATGGTAGAGTTGTTAATTTTAAAAATACAGTTATAATAATGACATCAAATGTTGGTGCTAGAAATATAACAGAAAATAAATCTATTGGATTCATTTCAAAAGAGGATAGTTCTAAAAATTATGAAAAAACAAAAAATGAAGTTATGAGTGAAATTAAAAAAGTATTTAGGCCAGAGTTTTTAAATAGATTAGATGAAATAATAGTTTTTAGAAAATTACAAGAAGATAGTATTAAAAAAATTGTTAATTTGATGCTTTCAGAATTTGCAAAAAGATTGGCAAGTAAAAATATATTTGTCACATTTGATGATTCAATTATAGACTATATATCTAAGGTGGGATTTGATGATACTTATGGTGCAAGACCACTTAGAAGGGCTATACAAACACATATTGAAGATAAATTTGCTAATAAATTATTAGATGATGAAGTTAAGGAAAATGATAGTGTTAAAGTATCGTATGTAGATGCTGAAGTATTGATAGAAAAAGTGAAATAATTTCAAATATAAAAGAAACTTTAATAGGCTTATGCTAGTTAAGGTTTCTTTTATATTTTATTGTAATTATATCCATAATATAAGAAGTAATTATTTAATACCTTTAAAAGTATAACATATTGACAAAAAAGCTAATGTATAGTAAACTTTATAGTATATATTATTTATAGATTTTTATAAAACATATGATAATTTTATTAAGTATTAAGGAGAAACATATGAAAAATAAAGGAATATCACTAATAGTTTTAATAATAACAATAATAGTTATAATTATAATAGCAAGTGCCGTTATAATTGCAATTAGTAATAATAATGTAGTAGACAGTTCAAAAAAGGCAAGATTTATGAGTGATTATACAAATGTACAAGATGGAGTAAATCTTTATTCACTTGGCAAATATAATGCTCAAACAAGTAAATTTGATCTTCCTTTAAAAGGATATTTAACATCTTCAGATAAATCATATATATCTGAAAGTAACCCTACTCTAAAAACTAAAATAGAAGAGTTAAGTGGTAGTATGGATACTGCTAACTTAGCATGGATAAGCAGTGAAGATATAGGAGCAAAATTATCTAAGGAAAAAAGAGATAAAGGATATATAATAGATGTAACAAATGGACAAATCTATGACTATGTTGGAGATGTTTTTGAAGGTAAAAGGTGGCATACTTTAGATGGTGGTGTATTAATTGGTGATGTAAATCCACCTACATATGAAGAACTATGGGATGGTTGGATTAAATTAACGCTATACTATCCTGCAGGTTCAACTGAAA
>JAEWPS010000011.1 GCA_023460515.1 Bacillota bacterium
AGATACTTTACTTGCTTGTTCATTATTACCAGGAAAAGCTAAAATTATTGGCTGAGATATTCCACTAGATAAGTTATCTATTGTCTTAGCTGCTTTTCCTTCAGCGTTTACTCCTTTTGCATATGCATATATTGTACAGTTGCTTGTTACTTCAAAAGATCCACTATATGTTTTAAGTTCTCCATATCTTCCAATAGAATAATACTTTTCTGTTGCTTTAGCGTCATAATCTATTGTTACACTTGCTTTTGCAACCCTAGCAGTAGAAACTGTAGGTTCTGGATTTACACTTATTTCAACAGTTAAGTTTCCAATTGAAGTTGGAGGTTTTATCTTACGTATATTCGTTATATTTAAACTTGTTTCTGTTACTCCATATGCATTTGCACCTCTTGCATATATTCTTTTATTTTCCGTTACATTAAATGGTGCAGTATAAGGAACAAATACTATTCCATCTTCACTATATTCTTTTACTGTTGCATCACTATAATTTATTGTTACAGCAACTTCACTTGCACCATAACTCCAACTCCATGGATATGGATTTGCTGTTATATTTACATATGGTTTATTATTTTTCTTGATATTACTTACAACGCCATAGCCTGTATCTGATCTTTCTCCCATATATGTTCTATAGTATGCATACACTTCCATATTTTCTCTTACTACTATAGGAGCTGTATATAACTGGTAATCTGCATATCTACCTAATTTTACGTATATCTTATCTGCATTTGCAG
The DNA here is from genome assembly GCA_023460515.1 of Bacillota bacterium. GTDB lineage: Bacteria > Bacillota > Clostridia > TANB77 > CAG-465 > RGIG5057. Next base: position 747 of record JAEWPS010000011.1, read on the forward strand.
GTGCGTTAACACTTACTTGTACTTCCTCTGCAATTGCAGTTGGATTTACAACTACAGTCGGTGCCACAATAGTACTTTGTGGTGTAACTGGCGGTGGAGGATTTCCGGGATCATATGGTGGTTTTGGATCATATGGACCAGGTGGCTCTGGAGGTTGACCTGTAGTTGTATCATTTATTCTTATACCAGCTGCCTGTGATCTTTTACCAGTTGCATCGTAATAATATGCTACTATATATGTTCCATAATTTTCTACATTTATTTCTGTAGTATAATTTTCTTCTATTCCATAATTTACTTTATATATTTTTTTATCTGCTTCAGCTGGATATGTTACTTGAACTCTTGCTTTTTCTGTTCCTACTGGAGCCAATCTCGTAATTGTTGGAGCAGGTAACTGCGTCTCCTCTATACCAATATTCCCTATATATACCAAGTCTCTTCCAGCTATATTTCTAGTTGCAAGTACTGTTCCATCTGTATTATATATAGTCTCTATTTTCTTTGCTCTTGCCTCTATTATACAGTTTTCTGTTACATTAAATTCTCCATTATATGTTATCCAGCCACTATCTCCGATTCTATATTCTTTTGTTGTTGCTGTTTCATCATAATTTATATTTACCTTAACACCAGGTACTTTTGTATATCCTGTTTTATCCGGTACTATATCTACTAAAAGTGTTCCTGCTGGTGGTATTATAACTTCTTTATTATCTAGAATATACTTTATCCAAACATCCTGTACTCTATCTAGTGGTATTGTAATAGGTCCTGTGTAATTTTGCCACATTAACATCGGATCTACTCTTATCTCTCCTTCAGTTCCAAGTCTCCATTTTTTCTCAGTTGATCCAGCTGGATAGTATAGAGTTAATTTAATCCATCCATCCCATAACTCTTCATATGTAGGTGGATTTACATCACCAATTAATACACCACCCTCTAAAGTATGCCACCTTTTACCTTCAAAAACATCTCCAACGTAGTCATAGATTTGTCCATTAGTTACATCTATTATATATCCTTTATCTCTTTTTTCTTTAGATAGTTTTGCTCCTATATCTTCATTACTTATCCAAGCTAAATTAGTTGTATCTAAACTTCCACTTAGCTCTTCTATTTTAGTTTTTAACGTAGGATTACTTTCAGATATATATGATTTATCTGCAGAAGTTAAAAATCCTTTTAGGGGTAGATCAAATTTACTAGTTTGAGCGTTATATTTGCCAAGTGAATAAAGATTCACACCGTCTTGTACATTTGTATAATCGCTCATGAATCTTGCTTTCTTTGAACTGTCTAGTACATTATTATTGCTTATTGTAAATATAACGGCAGTTGCTATTATAATTACAACTATTATTGTTATTACTAAAACTATTAGTGATATACCCTTTTTTTTCATATTTAATTCCCCCAATTATTGCATTATACCGTACTAAAATATAATATCAATAAATAAAATCTATACAGATACAATATAGATTTAAATAATTACATATATTTTACCATATATGGTATTTTTGTCAACAAAATATTTTATATTTCGACACTTTACGTATTATTTAATAAATTAAAATAATAATTTGTAACAAATTTGAAACAAATTAAAAAAAGTAAAAGGATAAACTAAAATATAGTTAATCCTTTTACTAACTTTAACCCAAACTATTTTTAATTATAGTTTAGTATTATAAAATATTAATTTTTTTAAAATATTATAAAATAAGTACAATTATAGATACTACAAATAAAACCATACACATATAATCAAATTTTTTAAGTCTTTCGTTAAGAAATAATGCAGATAATATTGCCACAAGTAATATACTTGAAGCTGTTATAGGAATAACAGTAGTTGCATTACCAGTTTTCATAGCTGCAGTATACGATACACTACATAAAAATTTAATACCAATGGTTAATAGCATAAGTGGTGTCAGAGTATATAAATATTTGCTACCTTTATGTGCAAAAGACTTTTTCATAATGCCGTACATTATAAATGCTATTACTATATTAGCCATACCACCGAATAATATCATTTCGTTTGCAGTAACGCCTGAATTATATGCGTTTTTATCTAATATTACAAGAATACCATTAAGTAGACCTGCTGAAATAATATATACTATACCCTTTGAAATGGATTTTAAATGTACTCCAAGTTTTTTGTTAGTTGCTTCATAATGCTCTTCATTAATTCCTTTATTTAATCTATTTTTTGATGTACTTATTGAAAGTATAATTATAAGTACAAATATAACAGCCATAGCTATTAATTGTATAGCACTTACTTCTTCTTTTAAAAGTCCAATACTAAATAGCATAGATATAGGATAATATATTAAATACATAGGTGCTACAACTGATATTGGAAGCATTTTTAAAGATTTTATATATAAATAATTAATAAATGCTGCCATTATCATATTAGGAATTAATAGTAAAAACATCATTGGTCTAAATACAAATGCTCCACCTACTGTTATTGCTATCAAAAGTACCTTAAAAATACCTAAAAACAAATAAGTATTAATAAACATAGTTTCTGATTTTATTTTTTCATTTGATACTTGTTTCCCCATGATTTCAGATACTGCACTTAAAATCATATTTAAAAAAGCTAATGCTACCGACATATTCTCGCTCCTTTTTCTTTAGTTCATTTTATTTTAATTTTAAATTAAAATAGTATTTTATATATTATTTTCCCATTTTGTAGTTATTCCACATGGAAGTAACGTTGAACTATTAGAACATTTTAATCCTATTTCATTTGTAGTTATTCCAGTAAAATCTTTTCTAGATAACCCCATTCTTAAAATGTTTTGTATTATAGTTCCAGATAAACCACCTGTATATGTGTTAACTACAACAAACAAAGGATTATCAGATAAAAGTTTACTACATTCACTTACAAGATAAAATAAATCTTTATCTATGCTCCAAACTTCGCCATTTTTACCTCTTCCATAAGATGGTGGATCCATTATAATAGCATCATATTTATTGCCTCTTCTAATTTCTCTTTGAACAAATTTTATTACATCATCAACGATAAATCTAACAGAACTATTCTCTAATTTGCTAGATTTTACGTTTTCTTTTGCCCAAGTAACCATACCTTGTGAAGAATCTACGTGACAAACCGATGCACCAGCTTTCAAACAAGCCACAGTTGCTCCACCAGTATAAGCAAATAAATTTAATACTTTTACTTCATTTCTTTTTTTCATCTCTTTAGATATCTTTTCTATCATGTAATCCCAATTTACAGCTTGCTCTGGAAATAACCCAGTATGTTTAAAACCCATTGGTTTTAGATTAAAAACAATATCATTATACTTAATACTCCAGCTATCTTTCATTGGCTTCAATTTTTCCCAATGACCTCCACCAGTACTACTACGTTCATATCTAGCATGTGCTTTATTCCACATTTCAGGCTTTTCTTTTATATCCCATACTATTTGAGGGTCAGGTCTTATTAATATGTATTCTCCCCATCTCTCTAACTTCTCGCCATTGGCCATATCTAATAATTCATAATCTTTTAAACTATCTGTTGTTTGCATATTTTATCTCCTCTTAAAATAGTATATAGTGGTGATTAAATTTGAAAATATTCAATTTCAGAATATATAAAGTAACCTATCTATTACTATTTATTATTATATTATTATTACTAATTACATTAGGTAGTGTTAACTTTAAATCAGTTAAAAATACTACCGAAATCTTTTTAAGTAGTGTATTTCCTTCTCTTTTTCCATTTATTCTATTTACTGAAATAACATTAAAAACTGGTATAATATCTGAAATTGCAAATTATTTATCCTTTATACCAAAAATTTTTAAATTATCTAAAAACTCTGTAATGCCAATATTACTAGGTTTTTTATGCGGATTTCCATCCGGCGCTAAATCAGTAGATACTATGCTCCACAATAAACAAATAACTAAAAAAGATGCATTAATACTCATATCATTTGTTAACAATTGTAGTCCAATTTTTATTCTTACAACTGTTGGTATTGCAATGATGAATAATGCTTCAATAGGAATTTTACTTTTAATTGCGCATTTTTCTAGTTCAGTCATAATTGGATTATTATATTCTAGAATTTATTCATATAATATTATACATGAAAAAAATGCTTTTTTAAATAGATACAGTGAAAATATGTCTAAAAATGTTGAAAAAGAACAACCTATATATATAAATATGTCAAAATTTGAAATATTACAAAAAAGCATATTAAATTCATTTATAACTTTAGCCTTTATTTTGGGATTCATGGTTATTTTTAACTTAGCTGCAGATATTACTTACACTTGTTTAAATAAAAGTGGATTTATTAAAAGTACATATATTTTAGATATACTTTCTGGACTTTTCGAAGTAACCAGAGGTGCCAAAGGAATATCTATGTATTCAGACTATTTTAATAATATTTTAGTAATTTCATTCCTACTTGGATTCAGTGGATTATCTATAATATTCCAAGTTAAATCTTGTCTAAAGACTTTAAATATATCTATAAATAAATTAATAACATTTAAACTATTACATGGTATATTATCTGTTATAGTGGCATATATTTTATTAAAATACACCAATATTTTGAACATGTCCAATTTATCAGTATTTTCAAATATTCAGGTTACTGAATATTATCAAAAACAAATTTGTACATCATATATACATTCCATTGCTTTGATTTTGTTAATACTTTCTACATATATGTTAATAAAAAATGAAAGTAACAATAAACTTAAAGAAAAACAAAGAAAGTAGCCAAATATGGCTACTTCTTAAAGAAGGGGGTGTAACCTCTTATATGGATTACACTAGTATTATGTGTATATGTAATTAAGTTATACGAAAAATTTTATATATTTTAAAAATAAAAGGAAGGTGATAAAAGATGGAAAAAGGGCAACCATATTTTGACCCATATAATTTTAATTTACAAAATATGCAACCTGGTGTAAGTGGAATTAACAACATGAATCCAATGCCAGATATGGATATGATGAATGCAAATCCTGCAATGTATTATGAGCAACAATATATGTATTACAGGTATCTAACTCAAATGTTAGAATATAAGATGAAATTAAAAGAATGGGAAAAAATGAACAGAGAAGCAGTTAAATAAAAAGTAAAGACCTCACTTAAATATAAGTGAGGCCTTTTATTACTCGTCAATAAAAATATCTAATTTACGTTTTCTCATAGATTTGTTAACTAGATTTGCACAAATCTTATCAATAATAAAATATACTACAACTATTAAACAAATTAATAGAATAATATAAATGTTTATATTACAGACAACGCAAATATGCCATACAGTAAAAAAGAAAACGGAAGTAAGTAATAGGTATATGTATTTATAACAATATATACATATTATATCCCGTGCATTCAGCATAAATAGCTTACTCCTTAAATCTGAAATATATGTCATTCTATCAGATGGATATTGTGTAAAAACTAAATACATTTCGTTCATATAGAGATCACAATCACCTTTTCCAAATCTTACAATAAAAGGTGATTTATATCTCCTAAATAAACTACAACCATACTCTCTAACATACATAGATTTACTTATAACTTTTTTCTCAGTTTTACGTGTAAATTGAATACTAATTAAAATATACAAAAAACTTGTAACTAAAGCTGATACTATGATTATTACATACGTAAGTATTGCTGGTTGATTGTGAGTAACTTTATCAAACACAAAAAATTTTAGTGTCCAAAAAATTACAAAATTGAAAAATAAGAAAAGCATAGAAAATGACTTCTCTTTTACGGTTGATATAATCATATCAACACCTCCTTAAAAAATTAATATATATATTATAACATATTTATATTGATTTTTTCAAGTTTAATAGGGTTATTTAAGAGAATATCATAATATATTATGTAAAATAAATACAAAAAATAATAAATAAAGGGTTCTGTTACCAGTCCTTTATTTATTATCAAATTCATACATTAAAATAGTTATTAAGTTCATGCTTGCAGTTTCTGCTCTAAGTATTCTTTCTCCTAAACTTACAGTATAAACGTTTTTTATGTTTTTTAATACTTCTACTTCCTTATTATCAAATCCACCTTCTGGACCAACAATAATTGCAATATCTTTGTACTCTATATTATTTTGATTTAATTTATTTATAACAGATTTCAAACCCATGGTTTCATTTTCATAGGCAAATATAGAAAATTCATGTTTTGAAATAACATTTATTATCTCATTAAAATCTATAAAATCAGCTATATTTACTTCATCAGTTCTACCACATTGTTTAGTTGCTTCAATAGATATTTTTTGAAGTTTTTCCCTTCTTTTCAATCTATCCTTATTATCTAGTTTAACTATAGTATTTTTAGAGAAAAATGGTACTATATCACTTACACCAAGTTCAACAGCTTTTTGAACTAAATAATCCATTTTATCACTTTTAAGAAATGCGGGATATAATGTTATCCTTATACTTGGCTTACCTTTCTCAGTTATATCTTTTATTTTATTAATTATAGCTAAATCTTTAGACATAAATAATATTTTGCTTTCCATATTATTTACAATTATAACATCTCCTACATCATGTCTTAAAACATGTATATGTCTTAGTTCTTCACCTGTTAACTTATATAGCTGTATATTTTCATCTACTAATTGATTTTTATCAATACTATTAAGGCGAAGCACACCATATAGATATGCCCCGTCTACTTTAGTTATATCATTTTCTTTGAATATAAATTGTCTTGCCATAAAATTACCTACCAAAAAAGTTTTTCTTTTTATTTACTTCTTCACCCATTGAATCTGCAAACTGCTTAAGTAGTTCTTTTTGATTATCACTCAATTTTCTAGGGACATCTATATGAACAATAAATTCAAGATCTCCTCTATTATTACCATTTAAACTAGGAACACCTTTTCCTCTAATTTTAAATTTAGATTCAGTTTCAGTTCCCTCCGGTATATTAAATTCCATATCTCCTTCAAGGGTTGGAATTGTTATAGTCCCTCCTAATGTAGCTTTAACAAATGGAATTTTAGTATCAAATACAATGTCAAAGCCTTTTCTTCTAAATGTTTTATGAGGTGATACACTTACTACAACAAATAAATCACCATTTGGTCCACCTTTTTTACCAATATCACCTTCACCTCTAAGTGAAACTGCCTGATTATCATCAATACCAGCAGGTATTTTTATTTTAATTTTTCTAGTTTTTCTTACTATACCATCACCAGAACATTTTTCACAAGGAGTAGGATTAAATTTACCTGTTCCATTACATTTATCGCATGTTTTAACCTGAGAAAAAGAACCCATTATAGTATTTTGAACTGTTTGTACTTTACCTTTTCCACCACATCTATCACATGTTACTGAAGATGTACCTGGTCTTGCTCCACTTCCTGAGCAATTATCACATGTTTCACTTCTTGTAACATTTATTTCTTTACTTGTACCAAAAACTGCTTCCTCAAAAGTTATATGCATGTTATATCTTAAATCTGCACCTTTTGATGGTCTATCTGCTTTACTAGATGAAAATCCACCACCAAAAATACCGCCTAAAATATCTTCAAGATCTATATCCATACCACCACTAAATCCAGAAAAATCGAAGCCACCAAATCCGCCGCCATAACCTCCAGCTCCTCCACCAAAACCTGCATTTTCAAAATTAGACCCAAATTGATCATATTGTGCACGTTTTTGTTTATCTGAAAGTACTGAATAAGCTTCACTTATTTGTTTAAACTTCTCTTCAGCTGCTTTTTTATCTTCACCATCATGAGAATCCGGATGATATTTCTTTGCTAGTTGTCTATATGCCTTTTTTAGTTCTTCATCTGTTGCGGTTTTACTTACTCCAAGCATTTCATAATAGTCTTTAGAACCAGCCATATTTTGCCCCCATTTCTAACCTTAAACATAAGCGGGATTTCATATTTAAATTCCCGCTTATATTTATAGTAATATCTTTAATTATTTGTTATTTCCTTCATCTTCTACTTTATAGTCTGCATCATGAACAACATTATCTGTACCTTCAGCAGTAGTTTTAGCATCAGTTGCATTTGGATCTACATTTGCACCAGCTGCTTGTGAATATAATTTTGAAGATATTTCATAGAATACTTGAGTTAATTTATCGCTAGCTGCTTTTATAGCTTCAGTATCTGTAGTTTCAAGTGCTTTTTTTACACTTTCAAGTTCAACTTCAACTTTAGCTTTTTCTTCAGCAGATATTTTACCTTCTAATTCTTTTAATGTTTTTTCAGTATTATATACTAATGAATCTGCATTATTTCTTGCTTCAACTTCATCTTTTTTCTTTTTATCTTCATTACTATGTGATTCAGCCTCTTTAACAGCTTGTTTTATTTCGTCTTCTGTTAAATTTGTACTTGCTGTTATAGATATTTTTTGTTCATTATTTGTTGCCATATCTTTAGCTAAAACATGAACTATACCATTAGCATCTATATCAAATGTAACTTCAACTTGAGGTACTCCTCTAGGAGCTGGAGGTATTCCAGTTAAACTAAATCTACCTAAAGTTTTGTTATATGCTGCTATTTCTCTTTCACCTTGTAATACATGTACTTCAACTGATGTTTGACCATCTGCAGCTGTACTAAATATTTGAGATTTTTTAGTTGGTATTGTTGTATTTCTTTCAATTAATTTTGTGAAAATACCACCATATGTTTCAATACCTAGTGATAAAGGAGTAACATCAAGAAGTACTAAATCTTTAACTTCTCCTGTTAAAACACCACCTTGAATTGCTGCACCAATTGCAACACATTCATCAGGATTAATACCCTTATATGGTTCTTTTCCTGTTATTCTTTTTACTGTTTCTTGTACAACTGGAACTCTTGTAGATCCACCAACAAGTAATATTTTATCTATTTTATCAAATGTTAAACCAGAATCTTTCATAGCTTGGTTAACAGGTCCAACTGTTGCTTCAACTAAATCTGAAATTAATTCTTCAAATTTAGATCTAGATAATGTAATGTCTAAATGTTTTGGTCCTGAACTATCTGCAGTTATGAATGGAAGATTAATTTGAGCTTGCATAACTCCAGAAAGTTCTATTTTAGCTTTTTCTGCTGCTTCTCTTAATCTTTGCATTGCCATATTATCTTTAGATAAATCTATTCCATTTTCCTTTTTAAATTCAGATACTAAATGGTCTACTATTCTTTGATCGAAATCATCTCCACCAAGTCTATTATTTCCTGATGTAGACATAACTTCAAATACACCATCACCAATATCAAGTATAGATACATCAAATGTACCACCACCTAGGTCATAAACCATTATTTTTTGCTCAGCATCTTTATCAAAACCATGAGCTAAAGCTGCAGCTGTTGGTTCATTTATTATTCTTAAAACATCAAGTCCAGCTATTCTTCCTGCATCTTTTGTTGCTTGTCTTTGAGAATCACTAAAATATGCTGGTACAGTTATAACTGCTTCTGTTATTTTTTGTCCCAAATAATTTTCTGCATCTGTTCTTAATTTTTGTAATATCATAGCAGATATTTCTTGAGGTGTATATTCTTTACCTTCAATTTTTACTCTTTTATCTGTTCCCATATCTCTTTTAATAGATGATATTGTTCTTTCATGATTTGTAACCGCCTGTCTTTTTGCTATTTGACCTACTAATCTTTCACCGTTTTTAGCAAATGCAACTATTGATGGAGTTGTTCTTCCACCCTCTGCATTTGGTATAACTGTTGCTTCACCATTTTCAATTACAGAAACACATGAGTTTGTTGTTCCTAAATCAATTCCTATTACTTTTGACATAATATATTCCTCCTTAAAATTCATATTAATTACTACTTTTTCTTTAGTTGTTATATACAATTTTATGATAAATCATAAAATAAATATTCAATTTTTAGTTAGCTACTTTTACCATTGAATGTCTTATTACTTTATCGCCTATTCTATAGCCTTTTCTAAATACTTCAATAATTTCTTTTTCACTAAACTGTTCATTTTCTTCATGCATTACAGCTTCATGTAGATTTGGATCAAATGTTGTACCTATATCTGGTACTATTTCTAAACCTTGTTTAGTTAAAGATTCTTTTATTTGATTATATATCATTATAATTCCATCTTTATACTTTTCATCTGAACATTCGGTTTCTATAGCCTTTTCAAGGTTATCTAATATCGGTAACAAATCCTCTATAATATCCGAGGTAACAGATATATAAAGATTATCCTTTTCTTTAGTCATACGTTTTTTAAAATTATCAAACTCTGCCATATTTCTTTTTAAGTGTTCAAAATATTCATCAGCTTTTTTACGTTGTCCTTCTAAATCATCATTTAACTTTTTTATATAATCTTCTTTATCAATTTCGGCCATATTATTAGCATCTTCTAGTATTTCTTCATTAATTTCTTTTCTTATTTCTTCTTTAGCTTTTTCGTTATTACTCACAAAAACACCTCCTTCAAATCTATATCAATTATTATTTATCCTTTGAAAATATATTTTTAACCTTATCATTTATATATTTTAATGTAGACACTGTTTTAGAATAATCTAATCTTTTTGGACTTACTACAGATATTTTACCAATATATCCATCGTCATTTGCTATATTAAGTGAAATTATACTATAATCTTTAAGCATAATTTCTTCATTTTCTGAACCAATTACAATTCCAAGCTCTTTATTTTGAATCTTATCTATAACTGTATCAACAGTATTTTTTGTAGACAACATATTAATAAAATTTTTAGCTTTTTCTATATCCGAAAATTCTGGTAAGTTTAATATTGATTCTAGATTATTACTACTAATTAATTTATTTTCTCCTGAAATTTCATACTTTATACCTTCACATATTTTCTCCAAAACGCTAGAATATACTTTTAACTCTTTAGAAATAATTGAAGATAATGCATTATATAATTTTTCAATTGGAGTACCTTGTAAATTAGTGTTTAGAAGCTTACTGAGCTCTCTTACACTATCATCTGGAATAGTATCTGTAAGTTTTGCTATAACATCTTTAATTGTACCATTCTCTGACATTATAATAACAAGTAATATTTTCTCAGATATCTTTAATATTTTTATACTTTCTAAAACATCTTCGTTTTTCATAGTTAAAATAGTAGGTCTATCTAAGATTTTAGATACTGTATCTGCAACTTGTTCAAATAAGTCTTCTGTATTTCCATAACCAGTTATACTATTATTTATATAATTTATATCTAACATAGATAACTTTTTACTTATCATTAAATTATCTACATAATACCTGTAACCTTTACTTGAAGGTATTCTTCCAGAAGATACATGAGGTTGTTCCAAATATCCAGATTCTTCTAAAAGTTTCATTTCATTTCTTATGGTAGCAGGACTATATTCTAAATTATATTTATCTGCTATAGTTTTTGATCCTACAGGTTCTGCTGATGTAATATAGTCTTCAACAACAGAAGCAAGTATCTTTTTTTTTCTATCATCTAACATATTTAATCACCCTTTTTAGCACTCTGTTTGATTGACTGCTAATATTCTACTACTATTATTTTTGTTTGTCAATAGTTTATACAAAAAAAATTATATTTTTCAAAATTTTAGCACTCATATAATTTTTAATGCTAAATTAACAGAAAAATAACACTAGAAATTAATTAATTTCCAGTGTTATTTTTAAATTTTATTTTTTAAACAAAACTTAATTCATTATATTTTGTAATGGAAGCTTTTAATTCCTCTAGCGTCTTATTAATAAAATAATAACCTGAATAATGCGCTCCCCATATCCAGCAATCATCTGAGAATTCAATAATAAATGATTGAGTAATAGATTTAACTGATGGCAAAGAAGCCCCTAAATATCTTCCGCTATAATCTACACGTTGATATTGAAATCTGATATCCTCAACATCTTGAAAATAAATTTTTTCTTTGATTGTCACATTGTCAAATATATAGGTTCTATTTACTTTATCCAATTCATAAGATTCTTCAGTTAACTGAAATTGACTCCTGTTTTTGAATGTAATTAAGGGCATAAGTTCATTTAATACAATATACTTTTCAAAATTACACATTGCATCTTTAATTTTTAAATACGTTATTTGAGGTTCAATAGATTTGGTAAATAATATCCGAAGCTTATCTGCATTTCCCGCATCATTTAACCATTTAAATAAATCCACTCTTTCTTCCATTTATAATCCTCCTTAAAATTTTAAATAGGTTATTATTAATAATGTATATATTATATCATAAACATGCTATTTTTTCAATGCCTAATATGCATAATTATGTAAATTAAAATTGAATAATTAAAATGTTTGATCTTATAAACTCGATTAATAACAAATTTGAAACGTTTTTTCTTACTTACGCATTCTCCTTTATTTTTCTAAATTGTATACAAAGTCTACATCATTAGAAATGTTTTGTGAATGAGTAACTATTATAATACATTTGTCATCTTTTTGTGCTAAATCTTTAAAAATCTGCACAACTTGTTTTTCATTTACAGTATCTAAATTCCCTGTTGGTTCATCTGCAAGTATAACATCAGGATTATATGATAATGTCCTTGCTATAGCAACCCTTTGCTGTTCTCCACCAGATAGTCTAAGAACTCTTCTATTTGCTTTTTCTTCGTCCAAACCAACTTTAGCTAGCATTTTTAATGCATGTTCTTTTTTATTAGCTACTTTTACATGAGATATATCCATTGATAGTTCGACATTTTCAAGTGCTGTAAGGTGTGGAAGTAAATTTAAACTTTGAAATACAACTCCTATGTTATTACTTCTATATTTATTTTCATTAATTTTAGATATATCTATATCATTATATAATATTTTACCAGACTTTGGCGAATCTAGTCCAGACATAAGTGATAACAAAGTTGTTTTACCAGTTCCAGATTTTCCTACTATAGCATATGTTTTTCCTTTTTCAAATTCATAATTTATATTATCTAAAACTAGATTTTTACCATTATCATATGAATAGCATAAATTTTCTATTTTAAATACGCTCATTTATTTATCTCCTTTACGTTCTATTACTTAATATTTTAAGTGGTGTATATCTTGATATAAATATCATTGAAATACTACTACTTATAATTGTTAAAATAATTCCTATACCTGCTAATTCCAATATTATTTTGAAATCAACAACTGCATTTATTTTATCTATATAATCTACATTTGAATTATTTCCAAATATATTCATCATATTATTTCTTACTTTACTTCCATCATTAGTACCTGGACCTCTTCCGAAATTTTCATTTACTTGTGTTTGTGCACTTTCTTGTGAAGATATCTCACTTTGTAGCATATAATTGGCAACTGGAACTGATGCCACTGACCCTATAGTACTACCAAGTATAATTGAAATACTTGTAACCATTAATAACTCTATTACAAACTGAGAAAGTACCATACGTTTTTTCATGCCAATTGCTCTTAAAACACCTATCTCATATTTTCTTTCACGTATGTTTAACATATTAAGAATAACAAGTATACTACCACCTATTAATAATACAATAATTAGGAATGTAGTAGCAAAAGAAGATAAATTTTTAAGTGGTGCAATACTTTGATTAAAACTCTCTAAATTTGTTGAAACTGTATAATAATCACTTAACCCTTTTACTTTAAGTTCTGATGTAAAAGCATCTACTACGTCAGCACTTACCAAATTAAATGTTGCATTAGTTTGAATATTTAATTTACTGCCTTCTACCTCATTAGATTTAGTTGCTATATTATTTAATGTGTTATATGTAGTTAAAATTTGATTTGCAGAATTACTAAACATACTAAATTCTCCACTTTCAGATGTATCTTCATAAATACCTGTAACAGTGAATGTATAAGTTTCAGCTTCATTATTTGGGTTATTTAATTTAAATGTGCTTCCAACCTTCAAGTTGTTTTCTTCAGCTAGCTCAGTAGATATAACACAAGAATTAGATGAATCTATACCAAAGATTTCTCCGTCTGTTATTTTATAAGTAGAATTTATGAACTGAGTCATAGCATCTAAACTATTATAACCAATTATTCTAAAATTTCCAGACGAACTTTCAATAGTACTTACCAATCTACCTGGTATTTGTTTACTATCTGTAGTTGCAGTATCTGTTACTTTTGTTAAATCTGCTGAATTCATATTTGTCTGTATAGACATTAGATAACTACTAACATAATCTGAGGTCCCATATTTCATAATATCCTCAGCTGTAATATTTTGTACATTTGACATAAATGCCTTTGGATCAAAGTTTGCTGGTTTTTCTGTACTTCCTCCTTTAGCATCATTTCTAAGTGCACCTCTGTCTAGTGAGAGCTGCGCTGTTACTTTATATGAATCTAAATAACTTTTTTCAACTTCATTTGCTGAATTTTTAATAGATAATGCGATGCAACAAGCAATCGCTATAACAGTAATTATTATACCTATTAATACATTTCTTGTTTTTGATCTTGTAATACTTTTAAATGCATTTTTTATTATATACATAAAAAATCCTCCTTTTCGCTATTATTATAATTGTGTTATGTGAAATTCCAATGTTTAAAATGTGAAAATTAGATGAATAAAGAGTCATAAATTTGAATATTTATGACTCCTTCATTATAATTTTAATTTTTTATGTAATTAACTATTTAATTTTCTTGTTTTAACGGCTGGTATTATCATAAGTAGTATTGCAATAATTAGTATTGGTATATATATGTAGTCTGCTATTTCCACTATAAATCTATCAATAATTGACGTAATTACATAAATTATTATACCTATAGAGGTTAAAACATTTACCTTTTCTTTCATAAGACTTCCCTCATCTCATTTTTACAATTTAACTTTTTTAGTCGCTATTTTATTTACAAATGTTTCATCATGTTCAACAAATATCATAGTTGGATTATATTTTAATATTACATTTTCTATTTGTACTCTAGATTGTATATCTATAAAATTCAATGGTTCATCCCATATATATAAATCTGCAGATTCTGTTATACTTTTAGCTATTAAAACTTTTTTCTTTTGTCCTTCACTAAACTCTTGCATATCCTTATCAAACTCACTATTTGAAACTCCTAGTTTAAAAAGCATAGACTTAAATATACCTTCATCTATTTTCGTTTCTTTAGCTAAATCCCTTAAAGTACCTTTCAAGTTTTCTGTTGTTTGTGATACATATGATATTTTTATATTTGTTCCCATATCAAACGTCCCAGTATAATTAATTTGTTCTCCATTTATTAATTTTAGTATAGTTGATTTACCACTTCCATTTTTACCTATTAAACTGATTCTATCTCCTCTTTTAAGTTCAAATCTTATATCTTTACAAACAATTTTTTCTTTATAACTTATTGATAAATCTTTAATCCATAATAGAAGTTCTTTTTCATACTCGAGAGGTTTCATAGTTAAATCATCTACTCTATCAATGTTTTTTAGTAAACTAGATTTTTCTTTTATTGCTTTTTCTTTTCTCTTTTCAATTGCCTTTGATCTTTGCATCATTTTAGCTGCTTGATGACCTATATATCCTTTATCCAAGAAACCTTCACCTATCTTGCTAGCTTCAACTTTATCTGACCAATCTGATGTATTTTTTACTGCTGTTTCTAATCTAATTATCTCTGATTTCAATTTTTTATTTTGAGATATTTCAAAATTATCCTGATTTTCTTTATTCTCTTTCCAAGTAGAAAAATTACCTTTTTGTATTTCAATATTAGAATTGTTTATTGCAAGTATATGATCTACCGTATTATCTAAAAGTTCTCTATCATGAGATACTAATATAAATCCTTTTTTACTATTTAGGTACTCCTGTATATTGTTTCTGGATTCATTATCTAAGTGATTTGTAGGCTCATCTATTAACAAAAAATTATTTTCTTTTAAAAATAGACTTGCAAGTAATACTTTTACTTGTTCACCTCCACTTAAAGTATTGAAATTTCTATACAAAATTTCTGGATTTGCTTTTAGTATGTTCAGTTCTTTTATAATCTGCCAATCTTCTAGAAAAGGTACTATTTCAAATATAATATCTAATGTTAATCTACTTTTATCTTTTACCTCAAAAGGGAAATAATCAAAATCTACTGTTTTAATAATAGAACCATTATATTCATATTTACCTAATAATAAATTTAAAAATGTTGTTTTGCCTTTTCCATTTCGACCAATCAATCCAAGTTTCCAATCAGTGTCAATATTTAAAAATACATTTTCAAATACATTTTCTGTTGTTTTTTCATAACCAAACGAAAGATTAGTAATTTGTATTTTTGACATATAAAACACCTCCTTTAAAACATCTTAATATAGATTTTTACTTTAACTCTACGAATGAACCCATTGTCGCATAATCTGATGCATTTTCTTTTTTAAATACTCTGTATGAAAAACAAACATCACAATTACAAACCGTACATATATCAGAAAATACTATGTTATCTTCTTTAATACCTAAATTTATTAAATCTTTTTTTATAACATAAGCTAAATCTATATAAAATTCATTATTTTCTTTATTTGTAATATATTCATCTTCTTCTTTCCATATATCAGTAAATTGTTTTTTAAATTCTAAATCTGATGAGCAAAAACAGCATTTACCAATGCTTGGGCCAACGCATATTATTATATCTTTATAGTCGCAGCCAAACTTACTATTCATCATTTTAATAGTTTTCAAATATATTTGCTTAATAGTACCTTTCCAACCACTGTGAACATTTGCCACTACATTTTTTATTGGATCATATATAATAATTGGATTACAATCTGCAGTTGTTATAACAGTTGAAATACCTTTTTCTTTTGTTATGTAGCTATCATATTCTTCATCATTTAATTTTTCAATTTCATATTTTTCTTTATTATTATTATCTAATACCAATATATTATCTGTATGTGCTTGAACAGCCTTATATACCTTACCTAAATTTAACTCTTTTCTTACAATATCTGTGTTTTTAAATACATTTTCTTTAGAGTCATTACCTAACATTCTAAAGTTTAGCGTAGAATATATTCCATTAGAAACTCCACCCTTTTTTAAAAAGTAGCCATACTTAAGTTTTTCTTGATACTTATTTAATATATTAAATGTAATATACTCTAAGTCACCATTTTTTACGTGAGTAATATCCTTATTAGTGAAATCTTTACTCATATATTTCAATCTCCTTACCTAGTTTAAACGAATATATATATACTTTACCTACAGTTTTATTTGTTAGCTTTTCTATTGCCTCTTTATATATGTCTAATTGCAATTTATATCTAGAGACGTATTCTTCTTCATCTAATAGATTATCTGTCTTAAAATCTACCAATGTGTACGTATTATCCTCGTTTCGATAATACATATCTATAACCCCTTGTATTACACTTTTAGAAAACTTTTCGTCTTTTAAAACAAACTCTGTTTCTCTTTTTACCTGCTTACTTATAACAATTTCTTTTCCAATTTTTGAATTTAAAAATCCATATATTTGATTTACATTTATTTGTTTTTTATCATTTAAATTAATAACTTTATTTTCTAACAGCTTTTCTATATACTCACAGATATCTTCTTTAGTTTTTATATTTGTAAAATCTAAATGCTCAAGTATAAAATGAATTAAAGTACCTTTTCTTGCAGCTGTATATTTTAACTCTTTATTTTCTAGACATTCTGGTTTTTTTAAAACTGTCGAATTATTTATAACTTTATCTTCATCATTATTACTTTTTTTAAGTTCGCTAACACTTATTCTTTTGTTTGCAATAACGTCATCCATATATTTATAATTGTATTCTATATTATTTTTTAATATATCTGCTTCATTTTCTATCTGCTTTTTTTGAATTTCATTTTTTAAATCGTATTCACTAGATAAAACACTCACAATATTATTTGAAACTGTTTTTTGACTGTTTATTATATTGTTTATATTTTCTTTACTTTTAACATCTATTACATTTATATCAAATAAATCTAACTTATCGTCTACATTTCCACTTATCTGAGAATATAGAGCCATTAATATATTATCTATATATGTATTATTTTTCTTTATTAAAGCAGTATCTATCTTACCTTCTTTATACATTAAAAACATCGATGAAATTTTTTTAGTATAATCTTTCATAGTAGAAAATATAATTAATTTTTCTTTTGCACGAGTTAATGCAACATACAACATTCTAAGTTCCTCAGATTTCATACTTCTAATCATACTAGTTTTTATTCCCTCTTTTATAACTGAAGGATATGTTATATTTAAATCTTCGTTAACAACATTTACTCCTATACCCAATTTATGATCTAGAAGTGTAGTAGCAGTTATATCTTTTGTAATATACTTAACATTAGTTGCAGCAAGTATAACTATTGGAAATTCTAATCCTTTACTTTTATGTATGGTCATTATTCTTACAACATTTTCATTTTCACCAATTACTTTTGCAGTCATACTATCACCAGACGATTTATCTTTTAATGATTCTATATATAATATAAAAGAATATATAGAACTATTTTCATCAAACCTGATTGCAACATCTATTAAACTATCTAAATTTATTTTAGACTCATTTGATTTACTAAAAATTAGTACCTGATTATATAAACTTGTTTCTTTATATACTCTAGCTAATATTTCAGCTACATTATAAATTTCAGCATATTCTTTAAATTTCTTTATTAGGTATATGAAATTGTTTATTTTATCTAATAATTGGCTATTTTCATCATCTGGAACATTATTTAAACAATTGTATATATAGTCTTTATTATTATAATTTTTAATTTTATATATTTCATCAAGCGTAAATTTTCCAACTATACTATACATTAAACTTACCATTTCAATATCTTGCAATGGATTATCTACAATCTTTAAAAAAGATAAAACAAGTTTTACTTCATCATTATCAAATAAATTTAAATTACTATCTGAAAATGCTTGTATATTATTCTGTTTTAATATTGTGGTTAATATATTACCTTTATCCTTTATATTTCTAAGTAATATAACTATATCTTTATATTTTGCATTTATAAAAGTTTTAGTTTCCATGTTATATACTTTAAATGGATTTACATTCACTATATTGTTTATTTTTTCTGCTATATATCTTGCCTCTATTTCAAAATTTTTAAGTTCATTTATATATTCTAAAGTATCGGAATCAGTATTATCTAATTCTTCATTATCCTCTTCATAATCTAAATTCTTATCATCTTCTATGTCTTTTACATCTAATATATTAATTTCACATTTATAATTGTTTTCGTCGTTTTTTATATATCTATCATTACCAAATTCAAGCATTTCACCATCTGTATAGTTTGAATCGCCTAGATAACTACTCATTATTTGTGCAAATATGTAATTTATACTATCCAAAACATTTTTTCTACTTCTAAAATTTTTAGCAAGTATTATTTTAACTCCACCACAGTCATTTGACACATCATCACTCGAAGTAATAGTTGGATATGTTAAATATTTATAATTAAAAATTTCAGGCATAGCTTGTCTAAATTTATATATACTTTGTTTAATATCTCCTACCATAAATCTATTATTACTATTTGATACAGCATTTAATATTGCTTCTTGCACAAAACTTATATCTTGATATTCATCAGTGTAAACTTCTAAAAATTTTTCTTTATACTTTTTAGCTTGCTCAGTAGGTATATATTCATATTTTCCATCTATTAGTTCTTTATTTACTAATACTTCTAAAGCTAAATGTTCAATATCATTAAAATCTATATAATTAGATTCCTTTTTCAAATCTTTATATGTAGCATCACATTTTTCTAAAAAATTATACATATACTCTAAATATTTATAGGTGTTTTTTAAATCTTGCAATATATCCTGGCTATTTGCATATATGTTACTTTTTATCTTTTTAACTTCATCTTTTATAACAGTTTGTCTAAATTTTTTTAATTTTTCCTTTAACTGTTCATCGGCTACTTTGTTGCGTGGAAGCATTGCATACTCAATCATATTAAGATTTTCAAAAAGTGAATTCCACGAATTATTACTACACTTAACACATCTATTAATATTTTCTAAATCCATTTCAAGCATTTGAATGTGTTTTATAAAATCTTCATTACCCTTAATTTCGTCTATCATTTTATTTATTTTAAGTGATATAATAGATAATTCAGAAATAACATTATCGTAAATTTCTTTTCCGAAATCTAAACTATATAAATCTGTACTTAAATCTTGTACGTTATATTTGTTTATTTTATCTTTAAGCCATTCTAACGGATACTCAAAACTATTTATATATGTATAGATTTTAAGCATTTGATCCAAAAATTCATCATCTTTATTATTAAATAAAGTAAGTATATTATATAGACCAAAATTACCCTCCTCATAACTTGTATAAGCATTCTCAAGTTCATTGTTAAATGCCTTTATCTTAAGCAATTTTGAGGTTGCTTCATCACATATTGAAACATTCGGATCAATACCTAAATTATAGAAATTAGAACGTATAACTTCTAAACAAAATGAATGTATTGTAGTTATAGTTGCTCTATTTAAATAACTTAATTGCTTTTTTAAATTAGAATTATTCTTATCTTCATCTATAGCTTTATATATAGCAACTAATAATTTTTCTTTTAATTCAACAGCTGATGCATTTGTGAAAGTTACAACTAATATTTCATCAATATTTATTTGTGATGTTATAACCTTAGATATAACTCTCTCAACTAACACAGCAGTTTTACCACTACCTGCAGAAGCTGAAACCAATATGTTATTTCCATTTACATCAATCGCTAGTTTTTGTTGACTAGTCCACACTTTATCATTCATAAGTTCACCTCATGCAAATATTATATCATATGTTTTTTAAAATTAAAAGAAATATATTAATTAAAAAACAAAAGATACCACTTTTATCAAGAGGTATCTCATTGTAAATTATAATATATAAAGTGCTACACGAAATGATAGACTACCATTTGCTGAATTATCCGTCCTACCAACACGATAAGACGCTGGATTGGTACTACCTGAATTGTTATAATAACCACCCCTATCAAAGCAAACTGATATCATATACATTTCATTTGTCCATTCTGTTGTATTTCCCGCTAAATCATATATATTATTTGCTTTCCAATATTCGCTAAATCCTGTAACTTGTAACGTTCCATTACCTGTAACATTTGCAGGTGATGTTGAATCTTTATAATTTCCCCATGATGAGGAATTAGTTGATACATTTATGCTAGAATTTTCTAGCCATTTCATGGTTGTATCCCATTGTGTTCCTGTTACAAGTCCACTTTTAACTTCTGCTGTTGTATACATTGATTCAGCTGCCACTTTTGCATTACTGTAATTTATATTATTCCAAACCGTTGCAAGTTTTTTACTAACTAATATATTAGTATCTTGTTTACCCGCCTCATATCTTGCTATATAGAAACCTCCATATTTAGATATTTGGTCTATTTCACTTATTATTCCCGTTGGTAATGTATCATCTATTGATGGTGTATATGAAAATCCTTTTGTACACCATTTTAAATAAGTTACATTTGTTCCATCTACTGGTACCCATACAAATTGGTTTCCTTTATCATCTTCTATTACTAATCCTTTATTCCAATCTGTTGGCCATATTGCACCATCATTTATTGCTTTAAATCCTTTTGGTATTAATGGGTTATTATATGCCACAACTAACCCGTTTACAGTTGAGTTAACTTGTGCTATAGTATTTACCCCTAACCCTTGTTGCAATGGAAGAGTTGTACCTTCATTTGATAGTCTCATTTCTTCAAACCAATCTTTTTCTTTTTGAACTGTTCCAACATAAACTAAAGTACCTTTTTGTATTTCAAATTTTTTTCCATCTTCTAGTGATATACTAGTTATATATTGCTTAATTGTATTGGTCACGTCTCCACCATTCCAAATACTTTTGTTAAATGTATTTGGATTAAATGTATTATCTTGTAGATACATATTTGATATAGCAATTGCAAGTTCTGAATTATATTCACTTATATTAGACTTAAAAACTGCTATATTTGCTTGTTCTATAGAATTATTATTTATAAAATTTAGCATTACAGCACCTGCTACTATTATTATAACTATTATTGTTATAACTAATAATATTAATGATATACCTTGATTTCTTTTCAATTAAAGTTCCTCCAATTCTTCAATTATATGAAAATTATAATATTCATATAATTGAACTAATTTAAAAATTATATAATATATTTATTTTTTTGTCAACGAATTAATAGAAAGTTTTACATTTTTGTATAATTTTGTAATATTTAGTTGATTATTTAGATTAATATAATTTTCACTAAATTTGAAATCTATAATAATTTTATAAAAAAATAGCCCAGATTTTTTCAATCTGAACCATTTAAAATTACATTCCCAGTTTGTACTTTTCAATAAACCTCTTTGTGCCCATACCTTTTGCATTTGAACGATCAATTGCATTCCAAATTGCTCTTGATACGCTAAGCTCTGTAACAGAATAAATTTCTGCAATTGCAGGATAAACATCCTTAGACAAAGAGTATTTTTCTTTATTCTTCAATTTCTCATATACAATATTAATTGCACTAACAAGGTAATTAAACCCACTGCCATTAAGGGAAATTTTGTTATTTAAAAGATATTTTCTTATATCAGGATTATCTAACTTATTCTTTTTAATTTTCCTTTTATTATTTGTTATAATATAATCAGCTTCTTTAATGTTAGTTGTTATCCGAATTAATACATCTTCACCAATAAATACATTTACTACTTTTTTCATTAGAATCTTCCTTTCACAAAAATTATTTTATGATAATTTCGATTATTCAATGATAATATTATATATCAATTTACATAAAAAGTCAATCCAAATTTAAAATATACAGAAAAACAACCTCACAAATTTGTAAGGTTGTTCATGTTTATGTATTTTTATTTTTTAAGTCTAAATTCCTCAGCTATGCCAGAAAGAAATTCAGAATTTGTAGACTTCGTTTTACCGGAAGCAAGCGGCAAGACAAAAAGTCTATTTAACACCTCTTTATTTCCTCTGTTAAATGATATTTCAATACCGTGCCTTATTGCACGCTCTACTTTATTTGGAGTTGTTTTGAATATTTCTGAGACTTTTGGATAAAGATCTTTAGTAACCGAGTTAATTATATCCGGGTCGTTTATAAGAATTTTTATTGCCTCAATTGTATATCTATACCCTTTTATGTTCGGCAATATTCCAATGCTTATAAGCAGTTCAGAAATATCAATTTCAAGCTGATTTGATTTTTCTACCTTTGGATTATTTGAAGACGTAGTCTCCAGTTTTTTAACAGTTTCTTTAAAAGCAGATGTTGAGGTTATTGTACCATCACCATTTATTATAAAATCAGCCTTTGTCGGATCAGTTGTTATCCGAACAGCTACCTCTTCGCTTTCAAAATATACACTAATAGTTTTAATTTTTTCCATAATTTTTCTCTCCTTTTAAATTTTTAATTAGAAATAAAATAATATACAAATAATATTATACTATAACACAGCAAAAAAGTCAATACTTATGTAAATCTAAGTGTTTTTATAACCTATTTTAGCTGTATCTCACCATTCATTTTGCAAATATATAATAATCTGTTGGATCATTTGGAAAAATTGCCATTATAGTTCCATTGCCTTTTATTATTATGTCCGCCTTTTCTAAATTATTTCCTATTTTAATACTTAGATTATCACTTTCAAAATATACTTCTACTAATTTACATTTTTTCATAATCTATATCTCTCCTTTTTAAATTATTACATAAGGATTAATTTTGTTTAGACGTTAATTATATATTAATTTATTACTAAAGTCAATACTTATGTAAATTAAAATGTGCATGAGCTATTAAAAAATAAAAGGTATGTTAAAAAACTAACATACCTTTTATTATTATATTTCTATATAAACTATTCGTGAACTATTTTTTCACCAAGATGTCTACCACCTAATAAGTGAAAATGTATATGATTAACTACTTGACCACCATCTTCACCGCAATTGCAAATAACTCTATATCCAGATTTATCTACACCAGATAATTTTGCAACTTCTTTTATAGCAAGATATACTTGTTTTATATATTCACTATTATCTACAGTTACATCATTCATACATGAAATATGTAACTTAGGAATTACTAAAACATGAACTGGAGCTACTGGATGTATATCTTTAAAAGCTAAAACATATTCATTTTCATATACTTTTTCAGAACCTACTTCACCCTTTATTATTTTACAAAACAAACAATTATCCATGATTCCTCCTATTTAACAAATACTGCTTTTATTCTTCTTACACCTGATGATACTGCTTCTTCTTTTAAAATTTTAATATGCTCTAGTTTAGAAGTATTATCTACATGTGGTCCACCACATATTTCTTTTGAGAAACCTTCTATTGTATATACTTTTACACTCTCACCATATTTACTATCGAATACGCCTTTTGCACCATATTTTCTAGCTTCATCAAGTAACATCTCTTGAAAACTCACTGGTAATTTCTTATCTATTTGTTCATTAACCATGTTTTCTACTTGATCTAAAATTTCTCTAGTTACTTTTTCAGGATGTGAAAAATCAAATCTAATTCTCTCTGCAGTTATATTTGAACCTTTTTGTGATACATGATCTCCTAGTATTCTTTGTAATGATTCAAGTATTAAATGAGCAGCTGTGTGGTATTTTGTAGTTTCTTCACTATGATCAGCAAGACCACCTTTAAATATTCCTTCTGCTCCTTCACGTGATTTTGCTTGATGTTCTTCATAACATATTTTAAATCCATCCATATCAATAGAAAAACCATTTTCTTTAGCAAGCTCAGCAGTTACTTCTGGTGGAAATCCATATGTATCATATAATCTAAATACCGCAGTACCTTCAATTAAGTTTGTATTTTCATCTTTTAATTTATTTGTCAATTTAGTAAATTCTTTTTCACCACTTAATAATGTGTTCATAAATCTATTTTTTTCTTTTATTATTTCTTCTAATATAACATCTTTATTTGTTACTAATTCTGGATACATATCTTTTAAACTACTTATAAGAGTTTCAATAACCTCATTTATTTTATCTGGATTAACACCAATTTTTCTCATATGCCTTATTGTTCTACGTATTAATCTTCTTAAGATATAACCTTGACCAATATTACTTGGAGTCACAAAGTCACATATAAGTAGTGCTGAAGCTCTTAAATGGTCCGCAATTATTCTAAGTGAAGCATCTTCTGGATTTTCACTAATTTCTCTTACCTTAGATATTATTGGCATAAACAATTCAGTTTCAAAAATATGATTTTTTCCTTGCATTAAAAATGTAATTCTTTCAAGACCCATTCCTGTATCAACATTTTTTTGAGATAATGGAACGAAACTTCCATCTTCTTTTTTGTTATATTCCATAAAAACGTTATTCCAAATTTCAATATATTTTCCACAATCACATGAAGGATTACAATCATCTGAGCATTTTGGAACACCAGTATCTAAAAATATTTCTGTATCTGGTCCACATGGCCCAGTTTGACCTGCTGGTCCCCACCAATTATCTTTTTTTCCAAAAAAGTATATTCTAGATTTATCTATTCCACACTCTTCCCAAATTTTTGCAGACACATCATCTTTAGGAGCATCATTATCTCCAGCAAAACATGTAACAGATATTTTGTAAGCAGGAATATTTAATTCTTTTGTTAAAAATTCAAAACTATATTTTATTGAATCTTCTTTAAAGTAATCTCCAAGTGACCAATTTCCTAACATTTCAAAAAATGTTAAATGTCTATTGTCACCTACTTCATCTATATCATCAGTTCTTAAACATTTTTGAAAATCTACAAGTCTTTTACCCTCAGGATGTGACTCACCCACAAGATATGGAACAAGAGGATGCATACCAGCTGTTGTAAATAAAACAGTTGGATCGTTTTCTGGCACTAGCTTTGCTCCAGATATTACCTTGTGATTTTTGCTTTCAAAAAATTTCAAATATTTATTTCTTATTTCTATTGCTTTCATAAAATTCTCCCTAATTATTTTCTAATTCATCTCATTAAATATTTTTGTTCCCCATTTTTTTAGTATAGTATATTGTATCATAATAATAAATAAAAGTAAAGTAAAAATAAGTAAAACGTATATGTCAATAGATATCTTTAAAGCCATATACAATGCACCAAGTCCAAAAAAGAAAACTAATGGTACCATTATACCTAAAAAACTGCTAAGGCTTTGTTTTACAACTTGTGTATATGAAACAAAGTCTAATCTAGGATATTTTAAATTGATAATTATACCAAACATAGAACATGTAATATTAGAAAATACAGCTAATAATATGACTATTAACGTTTGTAAAATTGTCATTTTAAAAGATATACCAAACAATATTATAGATAAAATCATTACTGGTAAAACAATTAACATATTTACAACTATTTTACTTAAAAATATATCTTTAACTTTAATCGGCATTGTTTTTAATATCCAGAAATTTTTACCTTCTATAGATATACTACATGCGGCTGTATTTGACATTGCTATACTAAAAGCAACTACTGGGATAAGTAAAAGATAAATAGGCATCATACCCACATCAATTTCCATCATTTTAAATAAAACATCTTTATCATAAAACATTGTTGCTATACTTGCAAAAAATATAAGTACAACTCCAAAAGATGTATTTAATATGTATATAGGTATAGAAAAATACATTTTCAATTCTTTTAAAATCAAAGTAGTCAATACACCTTTTTGAGTATGTTCTTTTTCTATATAATTGCTTTTTGCATTTTCAACTTTTAAATTTTGAACAATTTTAACATATGAATTCTTAAATATAAACACAAATAACCACGCAGACGCAACGTTTGCAATTATATAAATGAATAAATCTTTTATACTACCATTGGATATAACCTCCATAAAACTGTTAATTATAAATCCAATCGAACTTAATATTTTATTTACAAGTTCTACATTATTTACGAATTTCAAAGCTAAGCTTTGTATATTAAATGATACATACATAATTAGTAGCACAGCTAGGTACGTTAAAATAGTTTCAAATATTTTTTTACTTTTAACCTTTGATGTTAAGTATCCTATTATATATCCAAATATACAACCTAGAATTGTTGGTAAAAGTGGCATAAATAAATAAGATACAAAAGCAAGTAAATAATATGTAATACCTAGTTTAAGTGTAACTCCATATGTTATAAAAGCGGGTACAAATATTATTGTAGTTACAATATAACTTATTAATGTAAGAACTATAATTCTACTTGTCAGTATAGTACTAGGTTTTATAGGCATAGCAAATATATTATCTTCCGAATTAAATAAGTACGATTTTGCCCTATAAATAGTACTATAGAATATGCTAAAACTACATACAAAATATACTAATGGTAGTACATATTTTTCAAGTCCATATTTAACTAAAAAATTAACTCCCATATACGTATACATTCCAACAGAAGTAAATAGCGAACTAATAAGAAATACAAAAACAATTATCATTCCTATATTTTTAAATACATTTTTACTTCCTTTAATTTTATTTAAAGATAATGTTCTTACTAAATCAACTTTTAGAAGTAATAATAGTTTTGACATATTATTCATCTCCTAACGTAGACATAAATACATCTTCAAGAGATGCATCTTTTGTTATATCTTCTATATTTCCAATTTTAACAATTTTTCCTTTATTTATAATTGCAATCTTATCACACAGTTTTTGAACAACTTCTAAAACATGTGAAGAAAAGAATATACTAACACCTTTACCACATAATTCTTTCATAATTTCTTTTAACTTAAATTGAGCCTTAGGATCAAGTCCTACAAATGGTTCATCTAAAATTAGTATTTTGGGACTATGTATTAACGCAGATATAATTGCTATTTTTTGTTTCATTCCATGAGAATATGAAGATATCACACTACCTAGATTATCATATATTTCAAGTTCTTTTGCATATTTATCTATTAATTCACGTCTAATAGTTTTATCTACACTATAAACATCTCCAACAAAATTTAAATACTGAATTCCTGTTAAATTTTCGTAAACATCTGGATTATCTGGTATATATGCCATCATAGATTTACACCTAATTGGATCATCTTTTATATTAAGTCCATCAATATAAATATTTCCACTTTCAAAAGATAAAATACCAACTATACACTTTATTGTGGTTGTTTTACCTGCACCATTATGACCAACAAATCCAAATATTTCACCTGGATTTACATCAATAGATATATCATCTACAGCAATTTTATCCCCATATTTTTTAGTTAAATTAGTTATTCTTAACATTTATATTCCCCCTTCAAAGTTATATATAATATTTCAGATCATATATAATCATTATAAATAATATTACCAATTAGCATTTACTTTAGAGTATTTTAAATAATTAATATACTCACTCATAGGCATACTTCTATTTGCATAAATTCTTGGTATATTGTATTTACTGTGTACTTTAGAATTATACACCCCTCCAAGCATATTTAACCCATATGAATAATTCTCTTTTACAATTTCTACTACTTTATTATTATAATCACCAATTGGATAACAAAAAACAGTACTGCTTAAATTAAACAAATCCTTTAATACTCTTTTAGAATCAATAATTTCTGTACTTGCTTGGTTAATTGGTATTTTACTCAAATATGGATGACTTAAAGAATGTGATTGTATATCTATAATTCCACTTTCTTTCATCTCTTTTATTTGCTCAGTTGTTAAATAATTTGGTCCATTTATATAATTTGTTATAACATATATGCTAGCTTTTAAATTATACTTTTTAAATAATGGAAAAGCATTATTGTAAAAATATACAAAACAATCATCAAATGTTAATGCAACTGGTTTGGTATACTTGTATAACTTATCTATATCAGTTATATAAACAGTCTGGTATCCATTATCCACTATATATTTTAAATGTGTCTCCAATTTTGAAGGTGAAAAATAATTTTCAGTATCTGTAGCATTTCCGTAATCATCTGTAATAAAATGATACATAAATATAGGCATAGTAAAACTAAAATTTTTAGGTTTTATTATATCCTCTATAATTTTTTCTTTAGCAACATAAGCATTAATTTCATCTATATCGGTATATAAATTATTGCTATGTTCTTTTACTAAAACTTTATTAAAGCAAAAAAAGCAAATTAAAATTGTAGCAACAATTAATAAAGTTATAATTATTGAAATATAATTTGCTTTTTTTATTATTTTCATAATTCCTCCAAAAAAGGTATTTTATTTTGTATATTTAAATTTTATATACTAAAAAATATATAATGCTGGTCTAAATGATATATTATCTTGAGACGTTGTAGCAGCGTAATTAAGACGATTTGAAGCGCAATATGTTGAAGATACATCAGTATAACTTCCGCCTCTTAACATATAGTAACCAGCTGTATACATTTCATTTGTCCATTCCCATGTGTTACCAGCTAAATCATATATATTTTTTGCTTTCCAATAGTCACTAAATCCTGATATTTGCAAAGTTCCAAATCCAACTATATTAGCTGGTGATATTGAATTTGAATAGTTACCCCAGTTTCCGCTATTTGTTATATTAATTCCTGAATTTTGTATCCATTTCATTAATGAATCCCATTGTGTTCCAGTTACCAAATTAGTTATAACTTTAGTTGGGTCATACCCGTAATTTGCCGCCATATTTTGTGAATATGTTTTAGAATCTGCATAATTTATGAAGTTAAATAAATATCCTGTATACGTTGTTCCTCTAACCCAGCTACTAGATATTTTGTTAGCAGATTTTTTACTTGCAACTCTTATATTTCCACTATTATAATCAAACATTGCTTCATATCTTGCAATATAAAATCCTTTATATTTAGTTATTTGGTTTGCCTCATTAGTTATTGCTGCCGGTAATGTATCATTTGATATATTTACATTATTATATGCTACTCCAGTTGTGCACCATTTTGCATATGGAACACTAGTTCCATCAACTGGTACCCAAACAAACTGATTACCACTTGTATCTTGAATAACTAATCCATTATTCCAATCTGCTGAAACATTATTCCAATTTGCTTCCGCAGTATTTATGGCTACAAAACCTGCAGGTATTACTGGATTATTGTACGTTGGCATTTTACCAGTAATTGTTGAATTTTGAGATAATGCAACTCCTGGATTTGTTTCTGTTCCTGGTGCATTTGCTTTAATATAATTTAGGTTAACACTAACTATTCTAGTTTCTGTTATTGTATTATCATAGTTTACTGCAACCATTTTTATAAATGCATTGTCCGCAGTAAAATTTGTAAAAGGAGTGTTTTGCTTAGTTGTTATTCCATTTGTTGTAGTATTTAATGTATATACTTGTTCATCTGTAAAAGTTACTCCATCTATACTTTTAGAAAAAGTTACAGATTTAATACCATTAACGCTATACATTTTTGCGGTTAATTGAACTGATTCTTTTGTAGAATTATCTAATGTATAACCAATATATAATCTTGGAGCTATTTCTTGATTATATAAGTTAACATTACCAGCTTTATCTATTACAGCTATCTTTATGCTTCTTATATTTTTAGCTGCATTAATTGTTGTTGTTAAATCACTTGTAACTTTAGCACTTTTTGCTTTACTTAGCATATATGCAGTATCAAAATCAGTAATCCCATTATAATAATTTTCAATTGTTGCGTTATCTGTATATTTAGTTAAATATTCATATCTAACTTCTTTTATTCCACTTTCTGAACTAGATAAATTTATTTTAACTGTATTGATTGATGAATATGATGAAATCGTTGCACTTGTTATTGTTGGAAGAGTTTTACTAAAGTTAGATAAATCTATCCTTACTTTTCCAATTACATCTGAACCTTTGTATTTTAATATGTCTACATACCTGTCAATTAATGGTTTTGTACCTAGTTCTATATAGTTTACTTCTGCTAGTGTAAGTGTTGGTACTTTTATTGTTTCACTATCACTTACTATTGATGAAAGTAAGTTAAAACCAAATGTATTTTTTCCAACTGTTGTTGTTATTAGTCTATTTGTATCTCCACTTACAGACATATATAAAAGTTCATCTGCAGCCATTTCTGCTTCAATGCTTACACCCATTTTGTTAGCCCATCCGTTAATTTTAGTTAATTTTATACCACCAGATGTCGTAACAACAGTTGAAGATTTATCTGTTTGCTCTCCATATATTTGAACTACATTAGATATTTTTGATGTTATTGAAAAATATATTTGTCCCTTAGCCTGTAATCCATATGGGTAATATGCATGCATAGATGGATACGCAACAACAAATATATCTCCTGCACCTAAATCACCGTTTCCATATGGTATTTTAGTAACATTTATTTTAGCAAGATCTATTTTATAAAATTGTGAATTTAAATCATTGTTATCGGTAATTTCTTCTAATAATACATCTTGAGATCTTGCAATTGCAAGCAACTCATCTTTAGTAAGTGCAGTAGAGTCTGCTACTAAAGGCATAACATTATTTGTTATATAGTAACTTTCTGTAGAATCTTGTATTTCAGCTAAATTCTTAGAGAAAGTTGTTATGTTTGCATCATCTATAGCACTTAAAGTAGAAACTGTAACAGTTGCAACAAGTATTAATGCGACAATTATAGTTATTATTAAAACTATTAAAGAAATACCTTTCTTATTAGTAGTTTTGTATAAATATTTTTCATTTCCGTTATTCATATTTAATCACCTGTGTATATTTTACACTGAAATAGATAAAAAATCAATACTATTTAAATTTATTTTATTTATTTTATAAATCCTATAAAAATAGTAACCATTTAAAGTATTTTTTTACTCAAATGATTACTATTATTTATTTTAAATATAAAGCACATCTAAAACCTAGATTAGCATTTTTTGTACCTATTGACGTCGATCTACGATATGAAGAAGGATAATTTTTTCCAGTACTGCCATAAGAACCACCACGATTTATATAATTATTATTTAATGCTTCCATTGTCCATTCATATTCGTTACCTGCCATATCATAAATATTGTTAAATTTATATGATGAATTTGATCCTGTTAATTCTAGTTTATTGCTATAGTTACCATATCCAGTAGAGTTTATAACATATGTACTATTTACCTCTTTTATAAACTCAAGCGCTGCATCCCATTGTACACCATATATAAGATTTGATGATATATCCGTTGTATTATACATACTTCTTGCAACTTTAACAGCCCCATCTCCTGGATTTGTTATCTCTTTTGTTTCACCCCATCTTATATAATTCCATGTTCCACGTCCTGCTTTAGATACTGGTTTTATAGAACCATCTGAGATTGTTTTATGATCATTTTTTGTAGGAACAGTTATACTATCTATGCCAGCTTCATATCTAGCAATATAAAATCCTCCATTATCTCTTACGCTCTTATATATCTTATCTAATTCCGTTGCATTTGATAAACCATCCCAACTAGCTTCTACACACGTAGATATTTTTGAGCCTTTATTGTATTCAACTCTTACAAATTTACTAAAATCTTTTACTGGTATCCACACAAATTCATTTTTACTAATATTATCTACTATTACTAATCCTGTACTTACCTCTTGCTCTCCAATTAAAGTTGATTTACTAAATCCATATGGAATCTTTGGACTATACCACGTTGATGCTGGTTTATAATCTTCTAAGCTAGTGTTTATTATTCTTGTCTCTGTCAAAGAACCGTCATAATTTACTGCTGAAATTTTTATATATGCAAAATTTTGAGATATATTTTTATATGGTAAACATTGTATATATGTTGTACCATTTATCGTTGTATTCAATGTATATATTTGCTCGTCAGTAAAATTTATTCCATCTAAACTCTTAGAAAAGCTTATAGTTTTAACACCATTAGCACTAAATACCTTTGCTGTTAATTGTAATGATTCTTTTATGTAACTGTCTATACTATATCCTATATATAATTTAGGAGCTATTTCTTGATTATATAAATTAACATTATTTGCTTTATCTATTAATGCTACTTTTATACTTTGCACATTTTTTGGCACTTTAATTATAGTCGCTGCATTGTTAGTAATATTAGATTTTTTTCCATTACTTATCATATAATTTGAATCAAAATCTGTAACATTATCATAATACCTTTCTATTGTTCCATTATTTGTGTATTTTGTTAAATATTCATATCTTACTTCTCTAATACCGCCATCAGTGATATTTAAAGATAAATCCACTTGGTTTGATGAAGAATTCGATGAAATAGTAGCTTTTTTTATGCTTGGAGGAATTTTATTGAAATTGGACAAATCTATTCTTGTTTTATCTACAATGTCATTATTCTTATATTTCAATATATCTACGTATCTTTCAGAAACTGGCTTAGTACCAAGATCTATATAGTTGGCTTCATTCAAAGTAAGATCTGGAATTTTTATATTCTCTACTCCGCCAACTATTGAAGAAAGAGAATTAAATTTAAATGTATTTTTACCTATACTTGTTTCAATAAGTCTATTGGTAGATCCACTCACTGACATAAATAAGGTTTCATTTTGGTCCATGTTTACTTCTATATTTACATCCATTTTGTTTACCCAACCACTTGCTTGAGTAACATTTATCTTTTCTAACAAAGGTAAACCATCTACCGGATTAGATAGTTCCTCTTGATTCAATTTTGTAACGCTTGTTATCTTATCTGTTATTGAAAAATATGTATTATTATTTGTACTAAATCCATATGGATAATATACATTCATAGAAGGATATGAAATAACAAATATATCATTTTCACCATACTTTTTTAATCCATATGGCGTGTTTGTAATATTTATTTTGTTAAGATCTATAGTATAAAACTGTGAGTTTAAATCATTGTTTTTTGTAATTTCTTCTACTAATATATCTGAAAATCTTGAGATAGATAAAAACTCATCTTTATTCATTAACTCTGAACCATTTAATGAAGGTATTACGTTATTACTTATATAATAACTCTCAATAGAATCTTGTACTTTATTTAAATCTTTTGCAAATGTGGTTAATTTTGCAGTATCTATAGCGTTAGAAGCTGAAACAAATATAGTTGTTGCTAATATTGACAAAACAACCATAGATACTATCAAAATAACTAGTGATATTCCACTTTTTAAATTAATCATGTGCAAATTATCTTTAACCTTATTAATCATAATGTTTACCGCCTATTAATATTCTACACTAAATTATAAAAAAATCAATACTATTTATGTAATTCACTTTCTTTATAATAACAATTCATTTAATATTTTTCTTTCTTTTAAAACTTTTTATACTTGTTTAACCTTATTGCTTGAATTTACAAGACATTTTTGATATAATTAGTATATCGAACGGAGAAAAATATGGAAAAATATAATCTTGATAAATTTTTAAATGGAGAAATAAATCAAATAAATTATGTATCAAATAGTTTAGATGACACAATAAATTTTTCTTATGAATTTGCCAAATATCTAAAGAAAACAGATGTAATAGTTTTAGATGGTGAACTTGGAAGTGGGAAAACTGTTTTCATGCACGGAATTGCTAAATTTTTTGGCTTAGAAGATGAAGTATCTAGTCCTACATTTACTATTGTAAACGAGTATACAGCTAAAAATATAAATCTTTACCATTTTGATGTATATAGAATAGATGATGAATATCAATTTATAGATACAATAGGAACTGAATATTTTGAAAATGGAATTTGCATTATTGAATGGGGAAATATAATAAAAAATATATTGCCTAAAAATACAATATATATAGAAATAGTTAAAATAGATGACACATCAAGAAACATACTAATAAGGAGGAATATATGAATATTTTAGGAATAGATACAACATCTAAAAACGCTAGTGTTGTAGTCAAATATCTAGGCAATACACATATAAATAATGATGTAAATAATATTACCCATTCCGAAAAATTGCTTCCACTTATACATAAAACACTTGAGGAAAGTAATTCAAACTTTAAAGATATAGAATTACTTGCTACAACAAACGGACCTGGATCATTTACAGGTTGTAGAATCGGCGTTGCAACTATTAAAGCATTATCTCATCCAAGAAAAATAGATATATTTGTAATATCTTCATTAGAACTTATAGCTTTTGAAGCATATTTAAGTTTAAAAGAAAACACTGAAAAATATATCTGCTCAATACTTGATGCAAGAAACAATAGAATATATTATTCCATTTATAAAATATCTTTTGAGAATGAAAAGTTTAACATTGAAAATGTATATGAAATTTCTAATGATGATTTATTTATTGCTTTAAATAATATATCTAGCTTCAATTCATGCTTATTTGCAGGTGATTGTACAAATAAATTTAATGAGGATATATTAAATTATGCTAAAAATAAAAATTTGAATTATACTTGTTTAGATTATGAATTAAATCCAGAAGCAAAATATTTAATTGACTATTATGAAAACGTAACAGATGCTATAATATCTAAAAAAATGTATAACACATATAATTTAGATGTAGTATATGCTAGGGTATCTCAAGCTGAAAGGATACAAAATGAGCAGCAATAATTTTAATATATATAAAATGGAATTTAACGAAATTGATGAAGTAATTAACTTACAAATAGCTAACAATAAAAATATATTATCTAAAACTTCCGTTATAGAAGATTTTAATAATAATACTACTATTTATTTTGTTTATAAATTAAATAATAAAATTATTGGTTATATTGCAGCCTCATTATTATATGATCATGTTGATATATTAAGTGTTTTGGTTGATGAAGGCTCAACTAGAAATGGTATTGCTTCTACTTTACTTTATACACTTTTAGATGAAGTTAAAAAACTTCAAATATCTGATGTTTTTTTAGAAGTTAGGGTAACAAATATACCCGCTCAAAAATTATACGAAAAATTTGGATTTGAAAAAATAAATATACGAAAAAAATACTATACAGATAATCAAGAAGATGCTTTAATTTACAAATTATCTATTTAATTATATATAATATAATAAATTGAATAAGTAAAAA
The DNA here is from genome assembly GCA_023460515.1 of Bacillota bacterium. GTDB lineage: Bacteria > Bacillota > Clostridia > TANB77 > CAG-465 > RGIG5057. The sequence goes on from JAEWPS010000011.1 coordinate 37,083, forward strand.
CAAAAAGGACTTAGATAAACAAATATCTAGGTCCTTTTAATACATTAATTACTTAATTTATTGTGCTTTTTCAACTTTTACTTCATATGAATAAGATTTAGAAAAATCTCCTGTTATAGAAGACGAAAAACCTTTTTTCTCTCCAGCTGCTAAATTTTCTATTAATCCTTTAGCTGTTGATAAAGCAACCTTATCTTTATCATAGAATATTACACTAATATCTACCATAGAATAAGTAATACTAGAATTATTTGTTACTTGTGCAGTAACATTAGTCATAGTACCATCACTTGTAATGCTAACTTCTGAAACGTCTACATCACCTTGTTTTGATTCAGTAATATTTTTAGCCGTTGTTCCATTTGCATTGTTATCAACATTTTGCTGACTACCATTATTGTTTTTGTTTAAATTTGTAACTACTAAAACTATTACTAATATGGCTACTATTAATAATAATATAGGCATTATCCCTTTTGATTTCATCCTTGTAATCCTCCCCTCAAAACTTATAATATATAAGTACATTTTTAATTTTAGCATATTTTTATAAATTATGCAAGTAATAATTAATTACTTTTTTATTTTTTTATTTTATGTTATAAATTTGTAATTTTATAGTAACAAAAAATAGCAAAAATATAATTTTTACTGTTTTTTTATGTTTTTCAACATTTAACTTGAAAAAAAAATAATTATATAATAAAATATACTTATATTATATTTATGGAGGTAAATATGAAAAATACAAAAGAATTAACCGTAAATGAACTAACAAGTAAAGTAAATTTCCAAATGGATTTTAAAAGTACAAAAGATTTAGAACCATTTTGTGGAATTATTGGTCAAGAGCGTGCTTTAAAATCAATAACATCCGCAATGAAAATAAAAAATACAGGATTTAATCTATATGTTTGTGGTAGTCTAGGAATAGGAAAAACATCTTATGTTTTGTCTGTAATCAATAAATTAGCAGAACAAGAACCAGTTCCAAATGATTATTGCTATATACATAATTTTGAAAAACCTAGTGAACCATTATATATATCATTAGAACCAGGAATGGGTTATGAACTTAAAACTGATATGAATCAATTCATAACTAAACTTCTTATTACTTTTGCAAATAAATTATCTGGTGATTCTTATGAAAAAGAGAAAAAAGATATATTAAATAGATTTGATAAAATGAAGAAAAAAATATTAGATGATTTTGATAAATTTACTTTCAGTGAAGGATTTAAAATAAAATATGACAAAGATGGTATCTCCTTCTCTCCAGTATTTAAAGGTAATGTAATTGACGAGAAAGAATTTAATAATTTAGATGAAATTGATAAGAAATATTTTAAAGAAAAAAGTCCAGATATTCAACAAGAAACTATGAAAATCTTAAAAGAATTAGATGAATTAGATACCAAAGCTGAAATCAGCATAAAAGAATGGGAAACTAATTTAGCTACATTCCTTTCTACACAATGTATAAAAGATTTAAAGGTTAAATATAAAAACAATTTAAAATTACAAAATTTCTTCTATTCTATACAAAGTGATATTGTTAATAACTTAGAATTTTTCAAACAATATCATTTGTATGTGAAAAACAATAACTCTATGGCAAATAAGCAATTAGATGGAAATAAACAAGTAAATAAAATTAATTTTCCTTTCGATAATTATAGAATAAATGTAATAATAGACAATGATTCTTTATCCACTGCTCCTGTAGTTTTATGTAAGAATCCTAATTATTATGATTTATTTGGTAAATTGGAATTTGAAAATACTAATCAAGGTGTTAAAACTGACTATTCAATGTTAAAACCTGGTTTAATACATAAAGCCAATGGTGGTTATATAATAATAAATGTTAAAGATATACTTAACTCAGTTCCAACATGGGAAGCTTTAAAAAGAACTATTCGTAACTCAGAAATTGCTATTGATAGTTCAAGAGATATAAATCAACCTGTTACTATAACTACACTAAAACCTGAACCTATCCCAATAAATATAGAATTTATACTTATTGGTAGTGAAATGAATTATGTACAACTTAGTAAATTAGATCCAGATTTTAAGAAACTATTTAAAATAAAAGCAGAATTCGAAGATACATTTGAAAAAAGTGAAGATAATATTAATAAGCTCGCTAGATATATTGCGTTTATTTGTAAATCATATAACCTATTACCTTTCAATCATGATGCTGTATTAAAAGTAATTGATTACAGTTCAAAATTAGCTGGTGATCAAAACAAATTAACTAGTAATTTATTAGATATCTTAGATTTATTAATTGAAACTAATTATAATGCTACAGAAAATGGTAAAAGAATAATTACACATAAAGAAGTTATCGCTGCAATTAAAGATAAGAAAAATAGATATTCACTTTATGATGACAACTTAAGTGCACTAATTTCTGAAGGAAGTGTTATTATTTCAACTGATGGTGCAAAAGTTGGACAAATAAATGGTTTAACTATTGTAAATACTGGAGATTTTATGTTCGGAAAACCAGTTAGAATAACAGCCAATACATTTGTTGGTGATAGTGGTATAGTAAATATAGAAAGGGAAGTTTTAATGAGTGGAACAACTCATTCAAAAGGTGTATATATTTTATCTGCATATATTGGAGAAAAGTATGCACAAGATTTCCCACTATCTCTTACTGCAAGTATTTGTTTTGAACAATTATATAACGGTGTTGATGGTGATAGTGCTTCTTCTACTGAACTTTATGCTATACTTTCAAGTTTATCATCAGTACCTATAAAACAAAACTTTGCTGTTACTGGATCTGTTAATCAAAAAGGTGAAATACAACCTATTGGTGGAGTTAGCGAAAAAATTGATGGCTTCTTCAATGTTTGTAAAGATAGAGGTTTAGATGGAAGTCATTCTGTACTTATCCCTTACCAAAATGTTAGAAACTTAAGCTTAAGTGATGAAATATTAAAAGCTATTGAAGATGGTAAATTCCATATCTACCCTATTTCAAATATAGACGAAGGTATTGAATTACTTACAGGTGTAAAATTTGGAAAACTATTAAGTGACGGAAGTTATGAAAAAGGAAGTATAAATTATTTAGTTTATAATAAATTAAAAAAATATGCTGAAAATAGTAAAGTCTCTAAATAATGACCTAGTAAAATAATAAACAAAAAACAAGAAAACTTAAATCAAGTTTTCTTGTTTTTATACATTCTAGAGTCTGCTTTTTTTAGAAGTTCGTCTGCTGTTGATACAAAATCATTTTCTACAACTCCCATTGCAAATGATATCTTTGCAGAATTATGAAGAGTTACTTTTACATCTTCCTCGGTAGTATTCCAAATACTTTGAATAGCACTTTCAACATTACTTTGTCTGTTTATAATGATAACAAATTCATCTCCGCCAATCCGGTACCCAGTAATTTTTTCGCATTTTAGTGAACAAATTCTTTTTGAAAATTCCCTTAAAAGATTATCACCTGCCCTATGCCCATAATTATCATTGATATGCTTGAAGTCATTGAAATCTATGTAGCAAACTGTAAATAACACCTTTTTGTTTATTAATTCATTCAAATCGACAAATAATTTCCTTCTACTACAAAGACCCGTCATATAATCATAATTAACTTCCTTGTTGAAAAGAGAAACTATTAATCTAAATGCTGCAATGAATGAAATAACTAGAAGAACCATTTTTAGTAGCATTGGTGCACAAACACACGCGAAATCCTTTGTTATTCTACTCAACATACTTAATTCATAAATGTTGATAAGGATAACAAAAATCATTGATACTGAAAAAATAGCAGTAATTAGCCGTAAGACTTTTTTCTTGTTATCGCACATCTTCATCATCCTCCTATATTAATAGTTTTTTGATACAACATTTAATTAAATATTGATTTTATAATTTGGTAATGGTAGTACCCACAGGATTTGAACCTGTAAAATATTTTAAAATATGCCTATCCAATAGGCAAAAGCACTATATTTAATAATATTATATTATTTCCAAAAAAATACATTACAAGTTTTTACATTTTATGTATTTTTTTTATTATATCATAGCATATGTAGAGTGTCAATATATTTTTATTTTTTTTTGCTTTATCGACCTAATAAGACAAAATAAAAGAATGAAATACTCCTAAAACGTATTTCATTCTTAATTTTATAAATTAGATTCTGTCCATTTATCAAAAGAACATTTCACAATCGATTCTATTTTTCCATCTAAAACCTCATGACTTTCTTCTTCTGATAGTACAAGTTCACTTAAAAGTATATTTTTAGATGTTGTAAGCATCTTTTTTTCTCCTAAAGATAAACCTTTCTCCATATGTCTATGAGACAATTCTTTGAAAACTTCAGTTACTTCTTTTAGAGACCCGGATTTTATTTTGTCTATATTTGCACTATATCTTTTGTTCCAATTAGAATCACATGAAAGTTCTTCCATTGGCCTTTCTAACATTGAATAAACTTTATTAGCTTCTTCCTTATTAGCAATATCTCGTACTCCAATATTTTTAGCTTTTTTAGTAGGAACCATAACTTTAACGCCGTCTATTGGCATTTTTATTATATAATAATCTTCAGTTTGTCCAAGCACTTCTTTTTCCTCTATTGCTTCTATTGTTCCAGCGCCATGCATTGGATATACAACCTTGTCACCTATATTAAACATATTAGTGTCCTCCCTCTCTATGAATATTATAACCACATATATATTATACCACATTTTGGTCCAAAAGTAAAGGAAAAACCGTTATTACTCGGTTTAAAAATGAAATAAACTATATATTATAGCCTTTTAGAATATATTGTTCTTGTAGTCTTTTTAAAGATTGATATATCATTTTTGCTCTTATTTCACCTATTCCATCTACGTCATCTAATTCATCTATTGTAGCTGAACATACTCCTTGTAAATTTAAGAATGTATTAACTAATTTTTCTATTATACTAGATGGCATCTTAGGTACTTTAGAAAGTATTCTATACCCCTTTGGAGATACATTTAAATCTAGTATATCTACTCCTATATCATATCCCAATATTTTTATTATTTTTTCTAAATTAACCAATTCTTTTTTATCTATTTTTCTTATTTCTTTTAGTAAAGACTCTGGGTTTCGAAGACTTCTTTTTTTAACATACATATAGTCTTGTATTATCTTTTTCTCTTCTTGCTCAACATTAGCTATTAATTCTTCAAGCTGCATATTAACAAGTCTACCCTCATCACCAAGTTCAACAATATTTCTAGTAACTTCTGTTTCCATCCTCATAATTATTTCACTGCGATAAATTGTGTTTGCCACTGTTTCAAGTGATACTATATCATCAAATTCATGTTCACTTAATATATTTAGCATATTATCAAAAACAGCTTTATATTTTTCTAAAGCTTCTAAAGTTTGATTTGCTCTCATTATTACAGATGAGGTGTCATTTATAACATATCTTATATCACCTTTAAATATTGTTATTATACCTCTTCTTTCAGATATACATATAACAAGTTCATTAGTTTGTTTGGCAACTCTTTCTGCTGTTCTATGTCTTGTACCAGTTTCTTTGGTTTTTATTTTATGATCAGGAACAAGTTGTACATTCGCTTTTAATATTTTTTTACAATCACGTGTTATAATTATAGCTCCATCCATTTTAGCAAGTTCATATATATTTGATGGATTAAACTCTTCATTAATTGCAAACCCACCATCTGCTATTTTTGAAACTTCTTCGCTTTCACTCATAACAATAAGTGCACCCGTTTTAGCTTTAAGAATATTATCTAGTCCATTTCTAAGCATTGTACCTGGAGCTAATATTCTAAGTATATCTAACATTTCTTCTGACATAATTTTCACCTTACCCTATTACTATATTTATTACTTCTTCTATACTATTTACACCCACTAATTCTATTTTATAATCTGACTTTTTTAATTTTTCAAATTGTTTTTTACTACCAAATACTTTTTTATATCCGAAGTTTTTCAATTTCCTTAACACGTTTCTCTATATTATTTATACTCCTAACTTCTCCAGTTAGACCAATTTCAGCTATGAAAACGTATGAAGGAGGTATTACAATATTCTTATAACTTGATACTATTGAAATTGCTAGTGCTAAATCTACAGCAGGTTCATCAATTTTTATACCACCTATTACATTTACATAAATATCATTCATTCCAAGTGATATATTACACCTTTTTTCTAAAACTGCAATTACCATATTAAATCTATTAAAATCTACTCCATTGGCTACTCTTCTAGGCATATTATAATATGAATGTGACGTTAATGCTTGTACCTCTAAAAGTATTGTAGAATTGCCCTCTAAAGTTCCTGTTATTGCTGTTCCAGGTAACATATTTTCATTATTAGATAAAAACACATCAGATATATTTGTAACTTCTTTAAGTCCACTATCACACATTTCAAATATACCAATCTCATTGGTAGATCCAAATCTATTTTTAACACTTCTAACTATTCTATTTGAGAAAAATCTTTCTCCTTCAATATATATTACTGTATCTACCATATGTTCAAGTACCCTAGGGCCTGCAATAGTTCCATCTTTAGTAACATGTCCTATCACAATTGTCGTAACTAGTTTTCTTTTTGCCAAATACATTAGTCTAGCAGTTACTTCTTTTACTTGCGATACGCTGCCAGCACCAGATGGAATATCTGAATCATACATAGTTTGAATAGAATCTATAATACAAAATTTAGGGTCTACAGATTCTATTTTGTTTTCTATTTCTGCTATATTAGTTTCATTTAAAAATAAAATATTTGGAGAAGAAATTGCTAATCTATCACATCTTAATTTTACTTGTGTCTCAGATTCTTCACCAGATATATATAAAACTTTCCCATGCTTAGCTAGATTATTACAAATTTGCATAATTAAAGTTGATTTACCTATTCCAGGTTCTCCACCAACAAGTGAAATTGAACCTTCAACTACTCCACCACCGAAAACTCTATTTAATTCTTCATAACCAGTATCTATTCTTATAGTATCTGAAATTTTAATATCTTCTAATTTTTTAACTTCAGATTTACTATTAAAAGTCCTATTTTGCTTTTTATCCTTAATTATCTTTTCTTCCACAAAAGAGTTCCAATTATCACAACTAGGACATTTTCCAAGCCATTTACTGCTTTCATATCCACATTCTTTACAAAAGAATACTGTAGTTTGCGCCATATTATCCCCCTTTTTATTATTAATTTTTATTTAACTTATTTTTAGATGCAATTCTATTTTTATAAAATAATATACAACCAATTGCAAATACAATGCATATAACGATTAAAGTAACTTTAGAATATGAATTAATATATCCTGCTATTTTATCCCAAGATGCACCAAAAGCAACACCTAAAAATACAAGAATTGTATTCCAAATTGCTGTTCCCAAAGTAGTTAAAACTAAAAATATTCCAAGTTTCATTTTAGTCATACCAGCTGGTATTGATATTAAACTACGGATAATAGGAATAAATCTACAGAAAAACACTGTTAAATTACCACGTTTTATAAACCATTCTTCAGACTTTCTAACATCATCTTTTTTAAAGCCAAGTAAATTACCTATCTTTCCATCTAATATTTTTTCTAATCTTTCTTTTGTAAGTAAACGTCCTATTCCGTATAATACTAATGCACCAGCAACAGAACCAATAGTAGAAAATATTATTACACCTAATATTTTCATACTACTATATGTAGTCATAAATCCACCAAAAGTAAGTATTACTTCAGATGGAATCGGTGGAAATATATTTTCTATAGCAATTAATAAAGCTATTCCTAAATAACCAAATTGGTCCATTATTTTTATAATTAAATCTTGCATTTTTACCCCTTATATTTGTTTTTAAATAATTTAATACTTTAATTAAAATTATGGTGGAGACGGCGAGAGTTGAACTCGCGTCCGAAAATTCGTTCATATAGACTTCTCCGAGTGCAGTATGCATTTAATTTAAAACTTAATATACTCTAACACATACATAAAACATATATTAGTTTAGTTACATATTATACCCATCGATCAGCAACTAGAATCGATTTTGTTATTCCAGAATCAATGATGCTTATACAAAACCTCTGGCAAGTTCCGTATAAACAAGCTTCTTATTAACTAAGCAGCAAATGCAAATTCTTTATCTGCGTTTATATTTTTCTCTCGTTTTTATAGTGGCCCACGAGAATCCACTACTCGCTATCCATACTTCAAAATATTCGTCGATACCTTTCGTCCCCATTTATAAAGTATACATATATATTATAACATATTTTTGTATAAAATACTATACTTTCAAATGATAAAAAAAAAATAATGGTAATTTTATACCATTATTTCATTATATTACTAAAATACATTTTCAATTGTTATTTTTTGCCTTTTAGATATGTGTCCTAAATTTTGTTTAAGTAATTCAGAATATACTAGTGATTCTTCTTTGTTCTTTAATTTTATGTATGTTTTAAAATTTACTAATGCAGTTTCAATATCATCTATTTCGTCATGCATTATAAAAATACTCCAGATATTCCTCATATTTCCCCAAGTCTTTTCAAGTTCAATTATATGAGTATTTGCACCATCAAAATTATTATTTTGCACCAAATTCATAATATACTCAACATCAGACATTGCATATATTGAGGTTTCTTCTATATATTTAATTTGCCAGTACCCCGCAATAAATAAAATTAAAATTGCAATTGTAAAAATAATAGCATTCCTCATTTTTCCACCTCTTTTAATTGGTATATAAACTTTGAATTTTTATCTATAGTACCAATTAATACATCCTCTAATTTAATTTTTTCTTTATCTAGCAATTTATTTACTTTCTCAACGTCATATCCTAGAATTTCTATGTTATTATCACTAAGCTTTCCATCTTCTATTATATTTAAAGGAATTTGCTGAACATTTTCATCCATTTTTATTACATTCAAGTCTCCATTTGTCTCAATTATTGCATACTTAACATCTTGAATCATAAATATATCTTTTTGCCTTAATTGTGACATAAGGTCAGATATTGTATATTGCTGTTTTTTTAATTCATCTTCTAGTACTTTTCCATTTTCAATTATTACTGATACTTTACCACATACAACCTCTTGAACTTTATTACTAGATTGTATTAAAAATGTAAATATTATGTATGTTATTAATAATGTTACCATTGGTACAATACCATCAAATATTGATATACCTTGTGAAGCCATTGGACCAGAAGCTAAATCTGCAATAAGTATAATAATTGCAAGTTCAAATGGCTGTACTTTAGAAAGTTCTCTCTTCCCCATTAATCTAATAACCAAAAACACAACTACATACAATATTAAAGATCTAAAAAAAATTACTAACATTCATATCACCTAAATTTATTTTTTGCATATTTTTACTTTTTATACAAACAATATATTTAAATGACTATGGAGGTATTTATGGAAAAAACATCACGTTTAAAAAAATTTGATTTACTAAGAATAAAACAAATGATTATTAGATTTATAACTTCACTTTCAATATTCGCAGTCACAGTGTTTTTTACACCTAACTTTAATATTTCATCTTTTCCAATATTAATTTTAAGTGCAATATGTATTATTATATTTGATTATTTAATTTCAGTTATATCTGGAATACATGATCTACCACTTGGAAGAGGTATTGTAGGATTTGTAGCAGCTGCAATTATTATATATTCTACTCAATACTTTGTTGATGGATATTATATAAGTGTTGTGAGTAGTCTAATTGCAGCAGCAATATATGGTGTTATTAACAGTATGCTACCAAATAAAGTATAAATAAAAAGTAAAGGTTATCAAAAAATATCCTTTACTTTAATTTTTTATTATTCTACAATTGTTCCATTATATATGATTTTTGATTTATCATTTGCTGTTACTATAATTTTTATATCTTTAATAAAATCTGGCACATCATTTATAACTATTTTTTCGCCAGTATAATCTCTATTTAAAGCACTATTTAATAAATCTCTTTCTTTTAAAACTCTCAGTATACTACCATCATATGCTTCATTATATTCAAATATTATTCTAGTAGAAACTTGATTCGCCTCTTTATCCTCTACATACTTAACTATAACATTTTTATCTGATATGTTAGTTATATTAACTTTATTTTCAAAACTCATGTTATATTCTTCGTTAGTCAAATAATATATTATATCTGATTTTATTTCCTTATTATATAAAACCTTATTTACACCATAATTAAATATACTAAACATCATACCTAAAAATAACACTACAAATATTGTTATGATTCCTAATATATCATATTTAAGTTCTACTTCTTTTTTATACGAATAATATAATGTCTCAATACCAAGTAATATAAATACAATTGGCCATAAAGACAGTGTAAATTTAAAAAGTTCTACATTAGTTATTGTTTGAAGAAATATGTTTATACCAATAAGTATCATCATTACACCAAATGTTAGTGAACCTATCCTTCTTATCCTTTTCTTTTCATTGTCCATTATAACAATACCTCCTACTGCTCTTTATTACTTATAAACTTAATACCAATAGCTATTGATATTAAAGATACTATTAAAGAAGGTAAATAGCTTCTAATACTTCTTACAACATCAATTAACCATTCAATATTAGTTTCATATATTAAACTTCCTATTACATTATTAAATAGTAAATATGCACCTATAAGTATAAGCGAAAATCCAAGAAATGAATTTTTCTTGTACTTTTCAAAACTACCCCCAAATATATCTATACCTGCCATCTTCCATATATATTCATCTTCAACTCTATTTTCTTTGTCTATATTATTTCTAATATTATATGTATCAAAGAAGCTATATATCATAATTATTGGTATTGGTATCATGAATATTGGTGCTCCAACAATAACAGTAACCGCTATAAATAGTGCAGTTAAAAGCATTATAGATAAACCTCTTTTCATATATTCTTGGTACATTTGACCAGCACCTGGTATAAAACTAAAACAAAATGTAAAAAATAGACTTTTCTTCATTTATTTTTCCCCCTTTTCTATATTTATTGGTTTCATAAAAAAATTACTAATTTCATTAATTTTATCATTAATAAATGTATTTTTTTGAACACTTTCTTGCTTTACTTGTTCTTTTTTATCCAAATCTGCAGCCTTAATATACTCAGTTTGAGATAGTATTAATGCAACTATCATACATGCAACCATTTTTAGTATATTAGCATATTTTGCAGATTTTTTATTATTAACTTTGTACAATATTTTTTCTTCTAATTTACTTGAGTATGAAATTTGAGTGTCTGAAAGTTCATTAATATATTTTTCTAATTCAATTTCATTACATAGTAAAATATCTATTTTTTTTAATTTATCATCCACTTAAAATTTCACCTCCATCTTCCTTTATTACTTTTTCGAGTATTTTTTTACCCCTATATATATTAACCTTTAATGTTGCTTTTGGAATATTTAATTTTTCTTCTATTTCATCTAAAGAGTATTCATTTATATAATAATCATATAATATATCTTTATATGGTTGTTTTAATTCATTTATTGTCTTAATAATATACATACTCTTTTCTTGTTTAAATATTTCCTCATCAATATTATTATTGCTTGCATAATCTTCATAGTTTGATATATCTTCAAATATATTGAATTCATTATATTTATTTATTTTAGATTTAAGTGTATCCTTACATTTATTTAAAGCAATTTTACAAATTATATTTTTTAATTCATTTTCACTCAAATCCTTATATCTATTTATACTTTTGTATAAACTTAAATATACTTCTTGAGTTATATCTTCAGCATCCTGGGGGACCAATAACATATCCAAACATATTTTATATACAAGTTTTGTATAATTTTTTACTAAATCTTCAAATTTCATGTTTCCCCCTTCTGCTTCTATATAATATATAACGACTTTTTTATATAAAAGATAACAACTATCCAATAAATTATTTAAAAATAGGGCAATTTGTTATTAATTACCCTATTTTTCTTTTGTATATTTATCTTATATTTTTTATATAATACACTTTCTTCTACTAAAAGCATTATTTTCAATACTTGAAATATTTCTTACTAATTTAACAACACAATCTGTATTGTCACAAACAATATTATAACGTACATTATTATAGTTATCTTTCAAGTCGTAAGAATTCTTTGTACAATTACATCCCTTTGAATAAGCTTTAACAGGGCAAAACCTAGATGTCATTACCGTCACAAAATTTTCTACAACTTCAACATTTATAATATTAGAAATATTTTGTATCTCTTTTTCATCAATTTCAGGTGATATAGTTATTTTATCTACTGCCATTTTTTTATAAAATTTTGCTGAATAAGTATTAACTATATTTAAACTATAATCCGCAACAATTTTTATATTAAATTTAGATTTTAAAGAATTTACTTGTTCAATATATCCAATATTACCTAACAAAATTCCATTTACACCTAATTGTATTAGTCTTTCTAAATTTGAATCTATATATTTATCCAAATTAGTTAATACTATATTAGGTATGTATACGTATACTTCCTTTTTGTCTTTATATTTAGTAATTAAATCTATATTTAACAGTTCGTATCTTCTTATATCTGATATATTTAAATATATTATATTGCTAATATCTGACATATATTTATTTTCATTTTTTTCATCATATTTATATATAAATAAAGAATTTATATTTTTTTCTTTTATTTTATTATCTTTTAAAGTATTTAAAAATTCATTATGTTCTAAAATATATTTTTCTAATCTATTATAACATTCCGTTACATCTTTATTTATTATATACAACTCTTGTAGCTTATTTATTATATCTCTTCTTAGCTCATTTAATTTTGAAACTGGAACAAATAAATTATCTTCTATATTGTATTTTAAATTTATAAATTCGAAAGATGAATCTATAGTTTTTGAAAATTGATTATGTATATATTGACTATCTACTTGCATATTAACTGCAGCTTGCGGTATATAGTTTATTGATACATTAAATTGCTGTATATCTTCTAAATTTACATCCATGTTAATGTTTGTATTGCTAACTATATTGATTATACCTGTAACTAAAGTTTTTCTATTAGTCTTAGAAACTTTATCCTTATACTTATCATTTAGTTTACGGCTAGATGTTTTATATACTGTATCTCCAACATTTACTGCCATAGATATATCTCCAAGCCAAACTACATTGCCTTTTTCCATTTGTTTATTTACAGTGGTATAACCTTCATTTTTTATGCAGGTAACTATGGTAGATGCAACTGAATTACCCGAATAAACTTCTATACCATCGTGTAAATCTATGTCTTCTTCTAATTTTAGTTTTATATATTCTGCTTTAATTGATATAACTGTTCCAAGTTTAAGTCCTGTATTTTTAGCAGTATTTTCACTAATTGATTCCGAAGAATGTACTTTATCAAAATAACCCGAACTTTCAGATGTACGTATAAACATCTGATTTAACTCTTTTCTATCATTTAAATCTGTTAAACCATCTATACATTTTCTGTATTTATCTGTTACAAGTCCTACATATTCTGGAGATTTACTTCTACCTTCAATTTTAAGTGAAGTAACACCTATCTCTATAAGTTTATGAACATAATCTAAACCAAAAATATCTTTTTTACTAAGTAGATATTTATTACTATATATTTCTTTACCATTTTGCTCTAATGTATATTTTAATCTACAAGGACCAGCACATTTACCTCTATTACCACTTCTAGCACCTATCATACTACTCATTAAACACTGACCTGAATATGACACACACAAAGCCCCATGTACAAATACTTCTATTTCAACATTTGTATTATCACATATATACTGTATTTCATTTAGTGTTAGCTCTCTTGCAAGTACTACCCTTGAAAATCCTAACGATTCCATATATTTAACTTGTTTTAAATTATGGACACTCATTTGAGTACTCGCGTGTATTTCAATTTTAGGCAATACATTTTTTATAATATCCACTAAGCCTATATCTTGGATAATAACCGCATCTAAACCATGTGAATAAAGATCAATGAGTAATTTCATTGCTGATTCTATTTCACTCTCATATAACAAAGTATTGAGCGTTAGATACACCTTGACTGAATGCATATGTGCATAATGAATACATTCTATATATTCTTCTATACTAAAGTTATTTGCCATTATTCTTGCATTATGCATTGATGTTCCCATATAAATAGCGTTAGCACCATTTTCTATAGCTGATTTAAATGAATTAATTTCACCCGCTGGTGATAAAAGTTCTACCATTTTTTCTCCTTAAATTTATGTATATATTATACACTAATTTTTGCTATTATGCAATAATAGAATATCACTACCTTCAATTTTTATAAAATTTGAAAGTAGTGATATAAATTACTATATATTAGGTTTTAATTAAATAATTATTTTATATTGGTTGTATTTCAAATACAGCATATCTACTAATACCTCCTGGACCTGCATCAAACCTTATCCATCTTGTATTTACCGGCACAGCAAATATGTCCTCTCTTGTTCCTGTTCCTGTATACTGACAAGTTACTGAGCTTATTGCTTGCATACCATTATCTAAAAATACTAACTTAGATGATCCCGAACCACTTCCAACATAATCTGCCCATCTAACTTTTATATTTTTTCCGTACATACTACTATCTACTTGCATATATTGTCCAGTTGCATTTGTTATACTAGTGCTATTATTTCCATCATATGCTTCCTTTTTTATTGCATTTGTAACATTTGATGTATAGCTTGATATAATTCTTGTTTGGTTACCGTACTGATCTATTCCTTTTGCATATAAAACCTGATCTTGGATTACTCTAATAGGTTGATCATTATAATTTATCCAATCCCCAACTGTACCAATTCTATACAGCCTTTGTACACTTGTTGGGAAATATGATACTGATACCATTTGATATGGCTCTTTCACAGCATCAGAAGGATCAGCTGTTAATAGCATATATCCATTTGTTGCAGAAAAAGTTGGCTCATTACTTGGTTGTATTTCATATAAAGAATATTTGGTAATACCTCCTGGGCCTGCATCATATCTTATCCATTGTGTATTTAATGGAATTGTAAATATGTCTTCTCTTATATTTCCTCCTGTATACTGACAACTTGAAGAACTTATTATCTGTCTACTTTCATTTAAATATACTAACTGTGCTGAACCAGCTCCACTACCAACAATATCTG
>JAEWPS010000012.1 GCA_023460515.1 Bacillota bacterium
AACGAAACAAGAATTGCCTCAAGTTACACTTCAAATTCACCTGATGCACTGACAAAGGAAGTGTATGATGGAAATTATAGTACCTATATAGGATCTGGAACTAAATATATGAAGGTAGATAGTGGTGTGCAAGGAAAGAACATACGTGTAAAATGGAGTGCTGGCTTCTATAATGGTGTTACAGCAAGATTAACTTTAATGTTCCTAGATAGCAACATGCAAACAATAAGTAGTATATTAAGAGAAAAAGGTACGTATGATGAAATATATACAATACCAAGTGGGACAGTATGGATTAAATATGTTGGTCAAGATTATATAGATAATTATAATAAATTTTATTTCTATGCATATTTGTATGAAATACAAATAAATAATTAATTAACTTCCTATTAATACTACAAAGAAACAATATTGCTTAAAGTCAAATGTTGGGGTGTAAGTTGTAAAAAACAATTTACATCTCAATTTTCATTCATATTTTGTATTAAATCATAGAAAGATTAAAACAATGCTTTCAAACTTATTTTTTTTAGAATGCTAACACAAGCCAAATTGATAAAAAGTCTTTAAATATAAAGTAATATTCTTAATCTAAAATTGTCATAGTTTTTAAGACCCAATAATAAATAAAAGAGAGTATAAACAAACTAGAAAGTATATCTTCAACTGTAACCTTTGTAAAAAACGGAAATACAGGAGTATATTCATATAAGAGTAGAGGTGGACAATACTACAACTATTACATTGTTGATTTTGATAATGGTTATGACTATTTTTTCAGTGAAGGAAAAGGTTAAGAATCATGTTGTAAAATAAAAATAACTTCTGGAGATTTAAATTCCACATTAATAATTACATATCATGATGGAAATGATATTTGGAATGAAGGATTACATTTTAAATATGACTTCTATAGCACTAATTTAAACGATGCACTAAAAATAAAAGATAAAAAAGAAATAATAAATTATTATTATAAGTAAAAACTATTTATATTTTTGAAATGAGGATTATTGTCTGGTATTATTATTATTATTATGATAAGAGATATTTTAAAATTCTCAAAAATAACTTTACCATTAGTTTAAATTTTGGTGTTATGTTGGATTAATATAATTGTGGTTGAAATGAATAAATATAAATAGTTGAAAGATAGAGTTAAGATATTAGTTCTATTTTTTATCTACTCCATACTACAAAATATACAATAAAAAATTACACGAATGAAATTGAACTGGATTTTTTAGCTGAAAAACTATTAAATTGATTTTAATAAATAATATTTAAATAATTTTATATTAACGAGGAGATTATATTGTTAGTTTCCTTGTTTTTTTAGAGAAAAAATGATAAAATATAATAACGATAAATTTGATTATTTATGTTTAATTATGTTTAGTATCGTTTTGTTATGGAAAACAAATTTGTGGCCAAAATTCATGCAATTAGAAAAAAGGAAAATTTTAACCTATTAAAAACGTCAAATTACACGAATTTTAAGTTTGATAACGGTTATAATAAAGTTTGAAAGGAAGATTAAAATGTTTAAAATACACTCAAAATATAAACCAACAGGAGATCAACCAATGGCAATTGAAAAGTTGGTTGACGGAATAAACAAAAATATAGATTATCAGACACTTCTTGGTGTTACAGGTTCTCGGAAAAACATTTACAATAGCAAATGTTATTGAAAAAGTGCAGAAGCCAACCATAGTAATGGCACATAACAAAACTTTAGCTGGACAACTATATTCAGAGTTCAAGGAACTTTTCCCTGAAAATGCAGTAGAATATTTTATATCGTATTATGATTACTTTCAGCCTGAAGCATATATTGCATCTACAGATACATATATAGAAAAAGATAGTAGCATAAATGATGAAATAGATAAACTTCGCCATAGTGCAACCGCTGCTTTGTTTGAAAGAAAAGATGTAATAATAATAGCAAGTGTATCTGCTATATATTCATTAGGTTCACCGGAAGATTATTCTAGTATGGTTCTATCAATTAGACCTGGAATGAAAAAAAGTAGAGAAGAGTTACTAAAAAGGTTAATTGAAATGCAATATGAAAGAAACGATATAGATTTTAGTAGGGGTAAGTTTAGGGTAAAGGGAGATATACTTGATGTGTTTCCAGCTGGAAGTTCAAATGAAGTAATAAGAATTGAATTTTTTGGAAATGAAATAGAAAAAATATCTATTTTAGATAGTATAACTTTTAAAACCACTTCAACTTCTAAACATGAATTTATATATCCAAAATCTCATTATGTTATTGAAAAAGATAAGATAGATGCCTCAATTTCTAAAATTGAAGACGAACTTAAAGATAGAGTTAAATATTTTAAAGATAATGATAAAATAGTAGAAGCTTATAGAATTGAGCAAAGAACTAACTTTGATATTGAAATGCTAAAAGAGACGGGTTTTTGTCAAGGAATAGAGAATTATTCATTGTATATGAGTGGAAGAGAAAGAGGTTCTATTCCATATACTTTATTTGATTACCTAGGTGATGATTTTCTTGTTGTAATAGATGAGTCACATGCTACAATACCTCAAATAAGAGCTATGTATAACGGAGATAGAGCAAGAAAAGAATCATTAATAGAAAATGGTTTTAGATTAGAATCTGCTTATGATAATAGACCACTTAAATTTGAGGAATGGGAGAAAAAAATAAAAAATACTGTATTTGTTAGTGCAACTCCTGGAGATTATGAAAAAGAAAAATCTAAGGTTATTGCACAACAGATAATAAGACCTACAGGTTTAATTGATCCACAGATTATTGTTAAACCTAGGGATAACCAAATAGATGACTTATTAAAAAATATTGAAGAAACAACTGCAAAGGGTGAAAGAGTATTAGTAACAACTTTAACTAAAAAACAAGCCGAAGAACTTTCTAGTTTTTTATCTGGAAAAGGTATAAAAGTAAATTATATGCATTCAGATATTAAAGCATTAGAAAGATTAGAAATAATAAGAAATCTAAGACTTGGTAAGTTTGATGTTCTTGTTGGAATAAATCTTTTAAGAGAAGGTTTGGATATACCAGAAGTTTCGCTAGTTGCTATATTAGATAGTGATAAAGAAGGATTTTTAAGAAGTGAGAGATCACTTATACAGACAATAGGTAGAGCAGCAAGAAATTCTAATGGTAGAGTTATAATGTATGCTGATGTACTTACCGATTCAATGGAAAAAGCTATTAAAGAAACTAATAGAAGAAGACAAATACAAACAGAGTATAATACAGCTAACAATATAGTACCACAATCAATAGTTAAAGATGTATTTAGTAGTATAAAAGCTACATTTAGTGAAGAAGAGCAAACAAAAGTAAATGTAGATAAGATTGAAAACGTTGAAGAAACAATAGAAAGACTTACTGAAGAGATGATGTCATATGCTAGAAAATATGAATTTGAAAAAGCTGCGGCTATAAGAGACTTTATTGAAGAATTAAAAAAAATGTAAAATGTATCAATTTAATTGAAATAAAAAAATTATATGATATAATAAAATTACAAGGGGTGTAGTTTATGTCAAAGTATGAGGAATTATTTTTTCCAGCTACAAATACAATAGATGAATTTAATAAAAATGCTGTATTTGTTGGAATGTTAATAGTAGCATTTTTAAGTGTAATATATATTGTAAGTAGTTTTAAGCGTTTAAAAATAATTTTCAAAAGTAGAGATAATAGTTTAAGACAAAACAGTTATATATTTTTTAAAATCGTATCAATGCTGTTTTTAGCTTATGTAACATATGAAATTGTAAATATTATTTTAAGCATTGCATAGTTTATGCTGAAATATTTTGTCTAGTTTTGTCGAAGATATTGTTTTTTTTAGTAGAATATTGTAGAATATTATTAATATTTTAGTGATATACTATATTAAAGAAGTAACTGAATTTTATTTAAATTCAGTTACTTCTTTTTCTAATTGTATTATTTTATTGTTTAAGTATTTCAACATACTTTCATTATCAAAACTAAATGTGTATTTGTTTGCAAATAAGAGTTGTCTATTTTTTTTGAATTTCTTATTTACATCGTTTTTTCCATATTTACTATCACCTATTATTGGGTGATTTATACTTGCTAAATGTGCTCTTATTTGATGTGTTTTTCCGGTATGAAGAATAACACTTAATTTTGCATAATCTTGTTTGATATTTTTTTCTAGTACAGTAAATTCTGTTGTTATTTTTTCAGAGTATTTAACATTTGCTTGAGATATTTTTGAAAACCCAGCTTTTTTATCTTGTAATATATATGCTTCAAGTACATTATGTGATTTCGCAAAGTTGCTATTTGCAACATAAGCAATATATTCTTTGTGAATCTTATTATCTTTAAATGCATCTAACATTTCTACATATGCATTCTCATTTTTAGTAAATATAACAAGTCCTGCAGTATTTCTATCTAACCTATGACATATTTTAATATTATTGTCTGCTAAATCTTTTATTACTAATTCTTCAAATGTTGGTTCAAAAAGTTTAGAACTTAAATCTTCATTATTAGATAGTATTCCTTGTGGTTTAAAAGCAATTAAAATGTTCTCATCGTTATAATAATACTTTATTTCTTTTGGTAAATTAAATAATATATTATCTTGTATATATACATCTAAAATATCATTATTTTGCACTAATATATCACTTGAAATTTTAATATTATTAACACGAATGTCTTTATTTCTAAGAGCCTTACATATAGCAGAGTAAGGTACATTTTTAAATATACTTGTTAAGTATTTTGAAACTAATATTTTTTTGTTTTTTTCTTCTATTTTTACAATTAAATTTTTCATGCATATATTATATCCTTATTTTTCTATAAATGCAATATTTTTATTGATTTTTTATATAATTTAGTGTATAATTAACTATACAGAAAAGAGTTGATAGATTTGGAAAAAGATATATTAAAAAAAATATTTTCTAATAATACAAAAGAAGCAATAGTAAGATTTGTAAAGAAACATTCAGTAATGCCATATATTTTAATTGGAGTTACAATGTTTTTCCTTACTATGATGCTAACAGCACAAATGAAAACTGTAAATTCAACAACGGAAATATTACAAGGAAAAAGAGAATCTCAACTTATAGATGATTTAGTACAACTTCAAAGAAAATATAATGATTTGAAAGCGGATCATGATGAAAGTGTGAAAATTGTTGAAGAATATAAATCAAATTCAGCAACAAATAGTCAACTTATATCGTCAATGACTGATGAATTAAAAAGATTATCAATATCTTCAGGAACTGTAAATGTAAAAGGAGAAGGCATAGTTATTGTCTTAACTGATGGTACAAAAGTATTAGAACCAGATCTTAGACAAGATTCACTCGTACATGACAGTGATCTACTTACTGTTGTAAATGAACTTAAAGCAGCAGGTGCAGAGGCTATTAGTATAAATGGTCAAAGAGTAATAGCTACATCAGCTATTAGATGTGCAGGACCAATTATACAAGTTAATTATCAAAGAGTAGCAGCACCATTTACTGTGAAGGCCATAGGTAATGCACAGTATTTAGAAAGTGCTATAAATATAAAAAACGGAGTAGCAGATTTATTAAGAGAGATTGGTATAGGTGTTAAAATAACTAGAGAAAAAGATATAAAAATACAAAAATTTGATGGAGCATTGAACTTTGAAAATGCCAATATAGATGAATAGGGGGCGCTAAAATAATATGGTAGGAGTTATAATTTTAATTGGATTTGTAATAGCAGGATTTCTTACTGGCTTAAATTTAGTAATACCTTATGTATATTCTAAATATATTGCGGTTGCTATTTTAGCATGTTTAGATTCAGTGTTTGGAGCATTCACTGCAAATATAGATAAAAAATTTAGAATAAATATATTTTTATCTGGCTTTTTTGGAAATGCACTTATTGCAATGTTTTTAGTATTTATAGGCGACAAATTAAATGTAGATATTTATTTAGCTGCTGTTATAGTATTTAGTGGAAGATTACTTAATAATTTTTCAACTATACGTAGAGAATATATACAAAAAATTGATAATAAAGTAAATAGAGAAAAAAATAAAAATAAAGCAGAGAAAATATAAATTTTAAAAAATAAGAAATTTCATATAGCGTAATATGTAGATTGATGTAGTGTGGTTTTACAGCATCAATTTGTGTATTACGTTTTTTGTTTAAATATAAGTATAATTATATCTGATTATAGAGATATTATTAGTAAATAAATCTTAAAATGTTTTTGTTTTTTCTTGAAATAAAAATAAAAATGTTATATAATAAAATTTATATGAAACATATATAAAGGATGTATTGATATGAAAGATAAAAAACTAGAAGATAAAGTTCAAATTAATATGAATAAAAAAATATTTGAATATAGTAAAATGAGCGAGAAAGAAGTTTTAGATAGTTTTAAAACTACTGAAAATGGCTATTCTACTGAAGATGCTTCAATACTATTAGAAAAAAATGGTTATAATAAAGTTGAAAATGATGATGAAGTAAAAGTATATGATTTATTTGTACAATCTTTTCTTGATCCATTTAGCATTATACTTATGGGTATAATACTAATTTCTGTATTTACTGATATTCTATTAGTACAAGAAAAATCATATTCAAAAATTGTAATTTTAAGTTTAATAATTTTAGTTAGCGGAACAATACATTTTATTCAGGATTTAAGATCAAGAAAGTCTATGAAAAAATTAAAAGAAATGGTTTCTAATACTATTGCAGTAATGAGAGATAGTAAATTAGTTGAGATACCTCTTACAAACATTGTTGTAGGTGATATAATAAAATTATCTGCAGGGGATATTATACCAGCAGATTTAAGAGTAATTTCAAGTAAAGATATGTTTTTAAGTCAATCATCACTTACAGGAGAATCCGAACCTATAGAAAAATTTGTATCAAATTCTAAAGAAAATGCAGAAATATTTGAGCTTGAAAATATATGTTATATGGGAACTAATCTAGTAAGTGGTGCAGCGACAGGTGTAGTTATCGCAACTGGGAAAGATACATATTTAGGTCAAATGTCAAGTTCAATGGTAACTAAAAAAGGTGAAACAGCCTTTGATAAAGGAATTAAAAAAGTAACATGGCTTTTAATAAAAATAACTATGATAATGGTTCCTATAGTTTTCATAATAAATATACTGACAAAGGGAAATATATTAGATTCATTTATATATTCTGTAGCTGTTGCTGTTGGAATAACTCCTGAACTTTTATTAGTAATAGTAACATCAAATTTGGCGAAAGGTTCAATTGAAATGGCTAAGAAAAAAACTATAGTAAAGGACTTAAATAGTATTCAAAATTTGGGTGCTATGGATATACTTTGCACTGACAAGACAGGAACATTAACGCAAGATCATATTGTACTTGAAGAATATCTTGATGTTCATGGTAATGAAGATATGAGAATATTAAGACATGCATTTTTAAATAGTCATTTTCAAACAGGTCTTAAGAATTTACTTGATATAGCAATAATAGAAAAAGCAAAAAGTAATAATTTAGAGAGTATATTGGAAAAATATAAAAAAGTTGATGAAATACCTTTTGATTTTGTAAGAAGAAGAATGTCAATAGTTATTGAAGATACAAATGAGAAGAAACAATTAATAACGAAAGGTGCAGTAGAAGAAGTATTATCTATTTGTAAATATGCAGAAATTAACGGTAAGGTAGAAGAAATAGATAGTCAGCTTACTGATGAAATAATGACTATAGCAAGGAGATTAAATTCTAATGGTCTAAGGGTTGTTGCTATAGCACAAAAAAATGAGTTTTATCATGATGTGAAAACATTTTGTATTCAAGATGAAAAAGATATGATTTTGATTGGGTATGTTGCATTTTTAGATCCACCAAAAGAAAGTGCTAAAGGAGCAATTAAAGTTCTTAATACTCATGGTGTAGAAGTAAAAGTAATAACTGGTGATAATGAATTGGTAGCTAGAAAAGTATGTGCCCAAGTTGGAATTGATACAACAAACACTTTAACTGGTAAACAAATTGAAGGTATGTCTAATGATGAGTTTTTATCTTTAGTTGAGAAAACCACATTATTTGCTAAAATATCTCCTATACAAAAAGCAAATATAGTTAAAGCATTACAAAGTAAAGGGCATATAGTAGGATATATGGGAGATGGGATAAATGATGCTCCCGCTTTAGTTCAAGCAGATGTAAGTATATCTGTTGATAGCGGTGTTGAAATTGCAAAAGAATCCGCAGATATAATATTACTTGAAAAAAGTTTAATGGTACTAAAAGATGGAATAGTTGAAGGAAGAAAAGTATTTTCAAATATTATGAAATATTTAAAAATGGGAACAAGTTCTAATGTTGGAAATATGATTAGTGTTCTATTTGCAAGTATATTTTTACCTTTCTTACCTATGTTACCTATACATATATTGTTACAAAATTTACTTTATGACTTATCGCAAATTGGTATTCCATTTGATAGAGTTGATAGTGATTATCTAAAAGTTCCAAGAAAATGGGAGACAAAGGATATATCTAAATTTATTTGGTGGTTTGCACCCGTTAGTACATTTTTTGATTTAGTAATGTTTGCAGTTCTGTGGTATGTAATAGGAGCTAATACAGTTAATAATCAAGCTTTATTTCAGTCTGGTTGGTTTATACTAGGATTACTATCACAAACTGTAATCGTTCATGTTATAAGAACAGGAAAAATACCTTTTATACAAAGTCGTCCATCTTTTATACTACTATTTTCAACATTGATTATAACAATTATAGGATTAGTAATTCCATATACAGAGTTTGGAAGTTTTGTAGGTTTAGTTCCTCTTCCAGGAATATATTTGGGGTGTCTTCTAATTATTATGATATCATATGTATTAATTACTGAGTGTGTAAAAAGAATATACATTAAATTTAATGGTGATTGGGTATAATAAAATTTTATTAAATATAAGAAAGAACATACAAGTTTATAACATTGTATGTTCTTTTTATTTTTACTACATTTTTAGCATTAGTGCTTTAAATTTGCAATATCCATAAATTTTTGTCGTGTAGCTTTTCCACCACGGTATGCTCTTTCTTCTTTATTTTTATCTAATACAGCACGTACATTAACAAAAGTTTCATTGTCTTCATCCTTTAGTTTTTTTTGAAACTGGCTGTGAATGGTAGATTTCGAAATTTTAAATTTTTTTTCGAGTTGCCGAAGCGTGCTACCATTTTCAATCATGTACAAAGCAATACCCCTTATTGTTTCGTAATCATAATTAGTTCTAATCATTTCCTCACTCCTAGTCTTTGTGACGTATTTTTTAAAGATGAGATAATTATAACATATATTTACATTAAATTCAAGTTATAGTATTTTACTTTGGATTGAGTGTTTATATTATTTTTAAATGTGTATGAATATTTTAAATTGTTATTAATAAAATGTACAAAGGAGTGATTAGTTTGAGTAAATTAAAATATTTTAGTATTCATATGGTTATTTGTTATGTTATGATTTTATTGTTACTTTTAGTAACATCTGCTATTTTTGCATATACTAATATAAATGATAAGTTTTTAGATATATTTGTATATAGTTTAATAGGTATATCTATTTTTTTAAATTCAATTTTTTTGAATAGGAAGATAAAATTTAAAGGAGCTTTATATGGTAGTTTATTTGGAATATTAGTAATTTTAACTATATATTTAATTGGAGCATTATTTTTAGGGTTTAGTCTATCTTATGGTATAGGTATATATATTGTTGTAGGAATGATTTCTGGATTATTGGGTGGAATAGTAGGAGTGAACTTGTAGAGGTAAAAATGAAAAAAATTAAAGAGTACATATTTGAAAATAAAAAGACAAGGGTAATTATAATTTCTTGTATAATTGTTTTACTTAGTATTACCTTTGTCTATATAAACTATACAGATGTAATAAACGCTTATGGGATTAATAAAGATTTAAGAAAAAAAATAGATAATATGGATATTGTTATTGGTGGAGAAACAGTAGGTATAAAATTACTTGCTACTGGCGTACTAATTATGGGAATTGATCGTGATGATGTGAATCTTGAGATCGCGGACATTATACTAAAAGTAAATGATAACAAAGTTGAATCTAATGCTGAACTTCAGAATTTTACTACAAATAGTAAAGGACAAAAATTGAAACTAGAGGTAATGAGAAAAGATAAAACTTTTGAATCTTATATAACACCAATTTTTGATGAGCTTAGTAATGATTACAAACTAGGGTTATGGGTAAAAGATAGTAGTGCTGGTGTAGGAACTATAACTTTTTATGATAGAAAGACTCTAAATTTTGCTGCTTTAGGTCATGCTGTTACTGAGACAAAAGAAAATTATATTTTACCTATAACATCTGGAGGTATAACAAGTACAGATATATATAGCATTAAAAAAGGATTTAATAGAAATCCAGGTGAATTAAAAGGGACAATTACTAGTGATATTATTGGAGAGATAGTGAATAATACAGGAAAAGGTATTTATGGGAGAATGTACGATATTTCACTATTTAAAAATAAAAAAAGTATAGAAATATCATCTAAATCTACAATACAAGAGGGTAAGGCATATATATATTCTATACTTGATGATAAACAAATAAATGCATATGAAATAAAAATTGAAAAAGTCTTAATTAACTCTACTGGAAATAAGAATATGATAATTAAAATAACTGATGAAAAATTAATAAATAAAACCGGAGGGATTGTACAGGGCATGAGTGGTAGTCCAATTATTCAAAATGGAAAACTAATAGGCGCGGTTACACATGTATTTCTTAATGATCCACTTCGAGGCTATGGAGTATTTATAGAAAATATGATTGAAGATATGTCAAATATGAATCAATGATTTAAATAGAATATTAGGTGGTAGGTAATGATAAAAAAAATAGTACTATTTGTAATAATATTTATTTTAAGTTTAAATATATATGCAAGTGAATTTGTTAATAAAAAAGATTACTTAAAGATAAATGTTCCAGCAGCAGTTGTAATTGATAACAATACACATAGAATACTTTTTGATAAAAATGCTAATACTCAAAGAAGTATTGCATCTCTTACTAAAGTTATGACGAGTATATTATTAGTTGAAAATTGTGATTTAAATGAGGTAATAATTGCACCTGATTCAGTAGCTTGGGTTGGTGGTTCAACGCTTGGACTTAAAAAAGGAGATGCTATAACAGCATATAATTTATTAGTGGGAATGTTACTGCCATCTGGAAATGATGCTGCATATACGACAGGTATGCATATTGGTGGTACAATAGAAAAATTTGGTCAAATGATGACAGCTAAAGCAAAAGAAATAGGTGCAATGAATACAAATTTTGTAAATGCACATGGTTTAGATGATCCAGGACATTATAGTACTGCTTATGATATGGCACTTATTACAAGTTATGCGTTAAAAAATGAAACTATAAATAAAATAGTAAATAGCACAAGTTTATCTGTTACTTATGGCAAAACTACAAGAACCTTAAATAATACAAATAGATTACTTAAAAGTTATGCATATGTTGATGGAGTAAAAACAGGATACACTGGTGATGCAGAGAGATGTCTAATAACATCAGGAACAAAAGATGATTTTAGAGTTATAGCTGTTGTTTTAGGGGCAACAGATACAGATACAAGATTTAATACAGCTAGAGATTTAATGGATAAAGCTTTAGAAATATATAAAAATGAAGATTTATCTAAAATGATGAATTGGTATGTAAAATTACCAATAATTAAAGGTCAAAGTGAATATTATGAAGATAATATATCTGATTCTATGTTATATCCAATATTACCAGAAGAATATGAAAATATATATGTTAAGCAAGAGTTTATAAAAGAAATATATGCACCAATGAAAAAAGGTACATATTTAGGTAAAATAAGTATGTATTTAGGTGAAGATCAGATATATACTAGGGATGTGTTTTTAAAGGAAGATATAAATAAAGGGGATATTTTAAAATATTTTAAAGATGGTTTAAATTCGATATTTAAAACAGGTAGTATATTGGATTTAGAAATGATTAGAAATATTATGTAACTTGTTATTTGGGATAACATTGACAAATAAAGGAATTGATGATATAATAATAAGTATTAAAGAATATAATTTTAGTAACTATTGTTACTTATAGGAGGTATTATCTGAATGGAGAGTATTATTAATGTAGAATGCAGCAGTCTAAATTTATTTTTAGATAAGAAACAAAGTGTTAATGCTATTTTTGTTTGCTCATTTCCAGATGAGGAAAAAAATATTGTAGTATCAATACAAAAACAGTTAAGTGATATTTATACTAATACCAAATTTAGCAAAGAATTTGTTAAACGGTTAGAATATAAATTAAAACTTACATTGAAATTGAGTCCTGCAAAATTAACTTTTTTAAATCAGGATGGACAGTTGTATTTACAAACAGTTCTAAAAGATATTTATGAACCAGTAACTCTAACACCAGATGGTACAAAGATGGGAGATAAACCACTTCTTGTAGGTGGTAAAATTTTAAAGTTTTTCACATATAAGAATAAATTCTTTATAGAATGTTTATCTCAGGAAATTGATAGTGCTTCAAATGAATTGATGGATAGAATAATTACACTTAAAATTAATGATGATGTTAAAAATTGTTATGACAACAAAGCAGTAAAAAACAAGTTTAAGGAATTATTAAATAAAACAAGCATGAACAAACGAGTTTTTTTAGAGGCACTTGCAAGTTACTTAGAGAATAAATCAGTCGAGATTGAATATGATGAGTACAAAGGATATACTTTATGGACAGTTTTAGAAGATTTACTTTGTGATGAGGATAGTATCTAATGAGAGGCAAATTTATTTAATTTTTAATACAAATTTTTCGTTTGAAAAATTTGTATTTTTTATTTTATTAATTTACAAATTTTATTTAAATTTTCGCTTTTTCATTCATTAAAACTACAATAATTGACATTAAATAAACACTGTGATATAATTAGTAAAATTTATAATTTTGAGAGGGGGATAATTTTCCTGATGTAAGATTTATTTAATATTTAAAAATAAAATTTTGGAGAGTGAGGATATGAAAGATGAGAATTTAGTTAGTGCTAACGCAAAGTATATACGTAAAATGGCAGAAGAAGGTTATG
Organism: Bacillota bacterium; assembly: GCA_023460515.1. Classification (GTDB taxonomy): domain Bacteria; phylum Bacillota; class Clostridia; order TANB77; family CAG-465; genus RGIG5057. Next base: position 13,230 of record JAEWPS010000012.1, read on the forward strand.
GCTTGAAAGATATTCAATGTCAATTAAGGATGACAAGGAAAGAAATAATACGGGTTTTAGATGAGCATTATAGCGAAAAGTTTAAAAGTGATATTTTAGCTATTCTTCGCTTAAATGAAGAAAATAAGGAGAAAAAAGTAGTAATAGTGATAGATACTTCTTATTTTATTTCATCAAAGTTTCTGGATATTGAAAAATTTATATGCGATAATCCAAATGTTGTTGTCCCTGGTCCAGTACTTGAAGAACTTCCAACAGATTCTAGAGATGAAAAAATAAATTATACTTCAAGAAGAATACTAACTATTCTATTAGAATTAGATGTAAAGATTGAAATTGCAGATCTGAGTATTATATTAGACCCTAGCTGGAAAAAAGACAATGATTACTATATTCTAACAGTTTGTGCTAAACTTAAAAAACAAGGATTTATCGTTAATTTATTAACTTTTGATAAAAAGATGATTCTTAAAGCAAGAGGAATAAAAATCGGTATATATCCTATGGAGTTTCCACATGAGAATATAAAACATTGCAGAACTTATATAATTCGTAATTTAAGGGAAACTCAGGCAGTGCAGGAAACACCTAAAGTTTTAGTATCTGAGGAAAGTTTAAAAGCTTTAAAAGATAAATTTTCAATTAGTAAACCTAGTTACAATAAGAAAAAGGCTGGTGTAAAAAAAACAGGTATCGTATATAGATTTGATAAACCAAAAGGCTTTACAAAAGGTTCTATTGATGATTCTAAACCAGATATTGTAAGTTGTAATGGGGATATTAGACTAATAGATACTTCAAGTGTGGATTTATATGTAGGTATATTAAAACTTGTTGTAACTAGCTGTGGTAAAGTTAAACATCTAAGTATAGATCAATTCTATTCATATTATATGGTGGAGGATTTAGATAAGATTATTATTTTTAATAAAACTTCAGATTGTTCCATAGAAATGAAAATTGGTAGAGTTGATAAAAATAATGAGTTCATCCAAGATAGTGTTGAGCAACTTCAAGAAGGGAATATGAAGAAAATAAATAAAAAATTCCATGAGGCAATTAGAGAAGCATTTGCTAAACTTTTAAAAATAAGTCTAAAAAAGGTTATATAGTACAAAAAACCAGTGCATTAATTTGCGCTGGTTTTTTGTGTCTTATTTTGTCAAATATGCTTGATAATTATTTTGTTTTATTATATAATGAAATTAGAGTAAGGTGGTCACATGAATTTATTGAAAAATTTTAAACTTAAGAAAAAATATTTTGGCTATATAGAAGGAATAATTTATATACTTTTTACATTGGTTGTTGTATTTACTAATATTGCAGGTCCAATAGAAATAAGATTATTACCATTTGTTTTTATATTAGGAATAGTGGGTAGAACAATTTTTAATAGACCTTTTTTAACAAGTGTATTTGGTTTTTTAATTTCTATTTGTGCAATATATATGGTATCAGCATATAGCTTTACATATAATCTTATGTATAGTTTATTTTGCTTCATATGCATATTAATAGGTGAAGTTGAAGGTATGTATATAATTAAAATAATGAGTAAAAAAAGTATATTCAAGAATAATTCGAAAAATATAACATTGTTTATATTACTTGCTCTAGCAGGTATTTATTTGAATAATTATGTTAATGGAAATATCTTTACGTATTTTAAAGTGAAGCAAGCGGTTAAAGATTATATAACTGTAAATTATCCAAATAGTAATAATGCTATAATCACTGATGGAAAATATGTTTTTAACAAATATAAATATTATTCATTTAATGTTAAAAATATTGATATTAGTGATAGTAAAACATATAACTTTGCTGTTTATTCAAATGATAAAGTAATTGATGGATACGAAGAAAGTAGACTTAAATCTAACAGCAGATTGTTAAAATCTGAATTAGTGAACAAAATAAATTTAAATAAATATAACAACTTTAATTTTGATATTGAGTATACAGATTTAAAAAACAGTATTACTGTATATATAACAAAATCTGTAAATAAAATTAATTTATATGAATTGAATATTTTTACCGAAGATGTAAATAATATATTAGATGATTTAACTGCATTTGATAAGTTTAATAATATATCTAAAATAGATATATGTATTAAAGATGAAATGAACAAATCTAATGCTGAAATTTATAGTACTAATTTTTATGATAAGGAGTACTATTTAGGGTCACTTCAGACAGAATATTTAGATAATTAAACGGAGGATAAATTGGAAGTTAACATAGATAATAAAGTAGAGAAAAAAAGGCTATCAATAATAACGGATATAATTATATTTTTGTTTTTACTTAATGTATTTTTATTCGGATTTAAATATATATCTTCAGAATATGGTATTTCTCAAAATTTAGCACTTGAGGATATAGAAATAAGTAATAAAAATTATATTGAAGCAAAAAATATAAAGGAAAAATACGGTATTGATATACTATATGGGCAAGATTCGTATGAGTCATCTCTAAAAGTTAGTGCTAATGTACAAGAGGATGAATATATAATATATAAAAATCTAACAGATATAACAAAAATACTAAGTAAATATCCAGATAGTTTCTTTTTAAATAATAAATTAACAATAGTAATATTAAAAAGTTTTAATAATAGTAATATTGCACTAGCATCTAAAAACAAATTAAATGAATTTAAGATATATATAAGTGATAATAAGACTTTTGAAAGATCTCTTCATCACGAAATGTATCATGTATTTGAATATAAATTAAACATAAGTAGAAGTAGTATTTTTTCAAATTGGAATGAGTTTAATCCTAAGAATTTTAGTTATATGGCTAATACACAAAATTTAGATGATAAATATATTTATGATAGCTCAGACTTAACAGATGATTCGTATTTTGTTACTAAATATTCCAAAACATCTGAAAAAGAAGATAGAGCTGAAATATTTGCTGAAATAATGACATGTAAGAGTAAACCGGACTATTTATATGAAGGAAGTAATATTGCGAAAAAAGCTAATTACATTAAAGAAATAATGACAGTAAGTCTAACAAAGGATAGTAATAGTACATTTTATTGGAATAGATTTTAATCAGGGGGATTTAGTATGGAAAACAAATTAAAACTTGGGATTTATAGACATTTTAAAGGTAGTGACAAGCTATATAAAGTTTTAGGGATTGCTACACATAGTGAAACATTAGAAGAAATGGTAATATATATTGCCTTGTATGGTAAAGAAATTGGTAAAACATATGTTAGACCTTTAAATATGTTTTTAGAAAAAGTTCCAGAAGGAAGAGAAAATCCAAATAACCAATTATATAGATTTGAGTATTTACATGATTAAAAAATAAAGAGAAATAAGCTAATATTAACTTATTTCTCTTTATTTGCATAATAACGTTTTAACAATTATATTGGTAATCCTTTTTATATATAATTAGTTGAAATATGTATTAGTGTATGATATAATATATACTACTAGGAGCTGAAATGAATGTTGTATAATAAAATGTTTTCAAAAATAATAATCATTGCTGTTATATGTTTTATAACTAACGGCGCTTTAATATATGCTGTAGACGAAGAAAACGCCCAGGATAGTTCAGTTTTAAAAGTAACTGAGGAACAAGCTAACGCTAAAGTAACAGATGCTGAGTTTGCAACTATTGAAAAATTATTAGAATATATAAATAAAGAATTAAAAAGTATTGATGAAAAATTAGATGAATCAAGAACTCTACCTGAATATGATAAATATCCAGCTGTTAGACTTAATATAGATACTCCGTATTTTGGAATTTATTCTATTATTAATTCAAAACTTAAAATAAGAGATAATGTATCCGCTGTTGATATTTCAAACGGATATAGTATAAAAAGTGTAGTTAATAAAAAAACTATAAAAATTGAATCTTTTGAAGTTTCTAATGTAGTTGTAATAACTCGTGATTTAACCATAGATAAAAATATGTCATCATCTGATGCACAAATTTGTATATTTAAATTATTAGATTATTTGGCTCAAGCAAAAAGTGTAAATAAGTTTTTAGATAAACAATTTGTTGCAATGATAAGTGGATATTTTTCAAAGGATAAAAATGATGTTACATTTAATATAAATCAACAAACAGATGAGATTGAAGAAAACCTAGGGTATGCTTCAATAGAATTATCATATATAAGTGCAATAACAGAAAACGATATAACAGAGGATACTAAAACTTTATATGAATATAAAGATGAAATAGCTAACATTAAAACTAAAGTGAAAAATGTACTTACAAGTCAAACAAAACTAGATGTAATTTATGAGGATATTTTAAAAACTAATGAGAATGTTAAATTGTTTAGATTTAATATAAATAAGAAATTTTTAGAGGTCAGTAATAATATAGATTTAGAAAAATCATCAAAATTAATCGCATCGAAAATGAATAATGAAATTACTTATTTGCAAAATTTTATAGATAAATCTAAAAAAGAAATTTCCAAACAAGATGATCAAAATACAGTGCAAGGAACAACTGCTGAAAATACAAATGTAGTAAATGAAATTTATGTTCAAACAAAAGAATATGAAGAATTGTATAAAATCGCGTCTGAATCAATTATTCAAAATATGGTAAAAGATATGGATAAAGTTAATGTAATTGTAAATAAAATATTAAAGAATAATTTAATCACTGAAGGAGAAGAATTACAAAATAAGGAAAAATTAGATTCAAAAGCTTTAGTAGATGAATTAATACAAGTATATATAGCATTTTTAAATAAAGAAAATGTTTTCTTAACTGAAAACGCTAAAATTAATATTACTGAAGCAAAGAAATCTGATGAACTAAATATAAGTTCATATGAAGATTTCGAATATTTATATATTAACATATCAGACGTTTTAACAAATATTTCTAATAATTACGATAGTAAAAGTATAATAAGTAATGTTAAAACTGCAAACAGTCTTAAACAAGTTATAGACAAAGTTATATTAATAGAAAGTAGTACTAAAAATAAGCAAATAACAAATCCATAATAAATTGAAAGGAAATATATATGCTAAAATTGAACAGTTACGAATTAAGAAAGATTATGAAACCTGCAAGATATGTTGGTAATGAGTATAATCAAATATTAAAGAATAAGCAAGACATAAACATTAGATTTGCTATGTGTTTTCCAGATATTTATGATATTGGTATGTCAAATCTAGGTATAAAAATATTGTATGATATACTAAATAAAAGAAAAGATACTTGGTGTGAGAGAGTATTTGCTCCATGGAAAGATTATGAAGAATTAATGAGAAAGAGAAAAGTAAAACTTTATGGTTTGGAATCGAAAGATTATATAGATACTTTTGATTTTATAGGTTTTACGCTTCAATATGAGATGAGTTATACAAATATATTAAATATGTTAGATTTATCTAATATACCAGTATATAGTAAAGATAGACAAATTAGATTTCCTTTTGTAATTGCTGGTGGACCTTGTGCAGTCAATCCATACCCTTTGTCACCATTTGTTGATATATTTGTAATTGGAGAAGCTGAAGAAGTTATTAATATACTAATGGACAAGTATGATGAATGGAAAAAAGAAAAATTACCTAAAAGAGAATATTTAGAAAGTATAAAAGATATACAAGGTGTATTTATACCATCAATTCATAGTAAAGATGATAAAATACAAAAGGTAGTTATAAAAGATCTTAATAATGTAGACTATCCACTAAATCCTATAGTTCCAAGTACTGAAATTACTCAAGACAGAATATCTTTAGAAGTATTCAGAGGATGTTCTAGAGGGTGTAGATTTTGTCAAGCAGGATACATTTACAGACCAGTAAGAGAAAAAAGTGTAGATAAGTTATTAGAAATTGCTAGTTGCAATATTCAGTCAACTGGACACAATGAAATAAGCTTAGCATCACTCAGTACAAGTGATTATTCAGATTTTACTCAATTAGCAGATAGATTACTTAAATTTGGTGAAAATAAAAAAGTTAGCTTATCTTTACCATCACTTAGAATAGATTCTATTAATTTAGATATAATAAAAAAAGTTCAAGCTGTTAGAAAAAGTTCTTTGACATTTGCACCAGAAGCTGGAACACAAAGATTAAGGGATGTCATAAATAAAAATATAACAGAAGAAGAAATACTAGAATCTGCAAAATTAGCTTTTGAAAATGGTTATACAAATTTAAAACTTTATTTTATGATTGGACTACCAACAGAAGATTACACAGACATAAATGGTATAGTAGAGTTATGTAATAAAATAGTTGATGAATATTACAAATTGCCGGAGGGAAAAAGAAAAGGTAAATGTATGTTAACTGTAAGTACTTCTACATTTGTACCTAAATCACACACACCTTTTCAGTGGTGCCCTCAAGCTTCATTAGATAAGATAGAACTTAAACAACAATTTTTAAAAGATAAATTAGGTAAAAAAAATATAAAATATAGTTGGCATGATTCTTCAGTTAGTAGATTAGAAGCTTTAATTGCAAGAGGCGATGAAAGAATAGGAAGAGTTATATATTCGGCTTGGAGATTGGGTGCAAAATTTGATAGTTGGGATGAATGTTTCAACGCTACTGCATGGGATAAAGCATTAGAAAAAGAAAATATAAATATTGAAGATTATATAAATAAAACATATGATTTAAATCAAGAATTTTGTTGGGATAACATATTTTGTGGTGTTGATAAAGAATTTTTGAAAAGAGAATATATAAAAGCTTTAGAAGAAAAAACAACTCCAAAATGCTCTTTATCATGTAGTTCATGTGGAGTAACAAAAATAGCAAAATGTAATTTTTTAGAATTAAGTAGGTGAGAATATATGTCAGATAAAAAAGATACTAGAGTATGTATAAATAACAGAGAAATAGGACATAAGTATGAAATATTAGAAAAAATAGAATGTGGTATTGAGCTTAAAGGAACAGAAGTAAAATCTGTCAGAGAATCTAAGTGTAACTTAAAAGATAGTTTTGCCTTAATCAATGGTGGAGAAGTAATACTTAAAAATATGCACATAAGTCCATACGAACAGGGAAACATAAATAATGTACCAGAAAAAAGGGATAGAAGAATTCTACTACATAAATTAGAAATACTTAAAATGATTGGATATATAAAACAAGGTGGATATACATTAGTTCCTAGTAAAATATATACAAAAGGAAGATGGTTTAAATTAGAACTTTGTATATGTAAAGGTAAAAAGATATATGATAAACGTGATACAATTAAACAAAACGAGGCTAAAAGGCAAATTAATGAGTTTAAAAAGGTAAAGGCAAACTAATCTTTATTAGTATTGTCTTCTTCAAGCTCTTCTACTATTTCAAAAGCAGCAATATTTGTTAAATTAGTTCCAACAGATTGCAAAAAGTTTCCAAGTAATTCTTGTTCTTTAGCATTTAAATTTTTTGCAAGTATAAATGAAACCAAAGCAGCTTGTAATACAAATTGGAAACCCTCAATATTACTACTGTTTTTCATTTTATATTATGCCCCTATTTCAACAGCTATAGTAAGTACATGTTTATTATCACAATCTGCAGGTAAACTTAGTTGTATAGCAAAAGTAGTATAAACAGTACGTATAAAAACTCTTATACCGTTTTGTATTAGAACTTTTACAAAATTTGGTCCTACTTCTATAACGTTAAGTATGTATGCTCCTTGCAAATCTATTGTTTGATTAATAGACCTAATAATTACATCTTTTTGTATAGTGTTATTACCACATTTAGTGCAGCATTCATCCTTTATACTTAAGTTAACTATAAAATTATTCATATATATTCACATCCTTCTTAAACTACATTACATAAGGTTTCAGCTGGAGCAAGTCTTGCAGCAACATGCAATCTATAAGTTCCACATTCACATGGAAGGTCAAATACTTTAAAACTTTCATTTAAAATATTAAAGTTAATGTCTGGTATGAATATAGGATTAGATAATGTAATAGTACAATTTTTACATGTACCTGCTACAAGTGTTAATGTATATCCAAAACTAAGTGGTATCTCACTTCCAACTGGTAGAGCTATATGTGCATTATCAAATCTTTTAGAAACGTTAGTTTGACAAGTTAGTTCTTTAATTGCTAAAGTATATGGACAATTACTATCCAAAAAAATCACCCCTAAAAATAAAATATATTATCATATAGTATAATATGTATTATCATATAAATTTGTTAAAAAAGGAGAAAATAAATGTTTAAATCAGGTTATGTAGGTGTAGTAGGAAAACCTAACGCAGGTAAATCTACACTAATTAATAAATTAGTTGGTTATAAAGTTGCAATAACAACTCCAAAGCCACAAACAACAAGATATAATATAAAAGGAATTGTTACATCAGAGACATCTCAAATAGTTTTTGTAGATACTCCAGGTGTACACACTCCAAAACATAAACTAGGTGAATACATGATGAAAGGTGTAACCAACGCAGTTAATGAAACTAATTTAATTGTATACCTTGTTGATTGTACTCATACTAGAATAGATGAGGCAGCTCAAAGAGTAATAAAAGATATTGTAAAGTTAAATAAAAAAACAATACTTTGTATTAATAAAATTGATAAAATAAAAAAAGAAGAATTATTTAAAATAATAGAAATGTATAATGATTATGTACATAAACTAGATTTTGAATTTGCAGATATAGTTCCAATATCTGTTCATAAAAGTGATGGATTAGATGTCTTGATTAAAGTAATTGAAAAGAATCTTGATGAATCTGAAAAGTTATTTGATGATGAAGAATTTACAGATATGACTGAAAGAGAAATAGTTGAAGAAAATATACGTGAAAAATTACTTAAATATTTAAATGAAGAGGTTCCTCACGGACTTGCTGTTGAAGTAGATACTTTTAAAGAAGTAACTAATATAAATGGAGCTTTAGTTTATTGTATAGTTGCAAATATAATATGTAATAAAGAGACATATAAACCTATTGTTATAGGTAAAGATGGTAGTATGCTTAGACATATAACAAATAGCAGTAGAATCGACTTAGAAAAGGTACTTGGTACAAAAATAAACTTAAAATTATGGGTTAAAGTTAGAGAGAATTGGACTGAAAATGATAACTATTTGAAAAATGTTAAGTTTAGAAATTCAAATAAATAATATAAAAAATTAATATTGTTTTAGTATACTGAAATTTGTATTACATAAACTATTACTAGGTGATAGTTATGTATGAAAATATAGCATGGAACAATTTTTTGAAGACAGGCAATATAGAAAGTTTTTTAGAGTATAAAAAAATTATTGATTTAAAAAACAGGATTAAATACATAAATCAATAGTAAGTGGGAGTGTTAGTATTGAAACTTATAAAGCTCAAAGGAATAGTGATAAAAGAAGTCACTTATAGTGATAATGATAAAATTATAACATTACTTACAGACGAGTTAGGAACTATAACTTGTATGGCAAAAGGTGCTAAAAGAACTAATAGTTCTATACTTGCGTCATCACAGTATTTAGTATACAGCGAGTTTGTTTTATTTAAAGGAAGCACTTTTTATCATGTAAATTCTGCATCTACTATATCTACTTTCTATCATTTAAGAGTAGATTTTGATAAATTAAGTTTAGTATTCCCAATTACAAAATCAATACTAACACTAACTGATGAAAATGTTGATACATCAAATATATTAAAGTTATTCTTAAATACGTTATATGTGCTTGAAAATATAGATAAAAACAATATTTTAGTTATTAATATATTTAGGATTAAATTACTTTGCTTACTTGGTTTTGCTCCACAAATAGTTAATTGTAGTCGATGTGGGTGCAATTTTAAAGAGGCTGAAGAAGATATATATTATGATTATATAAATAACATCTTTATGTGTAGGGATTGCTCAAAGTTAGATAATAAAAGATATGTGAAAGTATCCTTTACTTGTGTAGTAGCTATAAAATATATAATACTTTCAGATATAAGTAAAGTATTATCATTATCATTAAAAGAGGAATATATAAAAGATTTTAATACCTTTGGACAAGCGTTTATTGATTGTATAACACATGGAGTTTAAAAAGCAGTAGAGTAAAAATAATTGGAAAGGAAGATATAATGGTAGATTTGCATGTACATAGTAAATATTCTGACGGGACAGATGATTATGTAGATATATTCAAGAAAGCAGAATCAAGAGGTATAAAATTTCTATCAATAACTGATCATGATAATTGCAATTTTTACAGAAAAATTAGTAATATAAATATTTCAGAATATTATTCTGGAAAAATAATAAATGGAATAGAACTTAAGACTGTTGTTAAAGGCGTTCCAATAGAATTATTAGGTTATGGTATAAATGTTGAATATATAAATAATAAAATAGATGAAATATACACATCTAAGCGTGAAAAAGATTTTACTATAATGAAAAGGTTATATAAAAATTGTCTAAAACTTGGAGTTAGAGTAGATAAAAACGTTATAGAAAATTATGATGATAGTTATAAATATGCAACTACTTATTTACATCAAAATATAACTAGCTATGAAGAAAATAGAAAGTTTATATCTAGTGATAGAGCATGGAATGATAGTACTTCTTTTTATAGAAAATATATGTCAAATCCCAATAGTCAATTTTACATATCTAATGAAGACTTATTACCTGAATGTAGTAAGATTATAAATTTAATTAAAGAGGCTGGTGGATTAGTATTCATTCCACACATATACATTTATGGAGAAAATTCTAATAGTATTTTAGAAGAACTTACTAATAATTATGAAATAGATGGAATAGAATGTTATTACAGTCATTTTACTAACGATCAAAGTGAATATTTAGTAAACTATTGTAAAAAGCGTGGGTTACATATTTCTGGTGGCAGTGATTATCATGGATTAAATAAAAATGGGATAGAATTAGGATCTGGATTTGGAAACTTAAATATTCCAGATAATATTGTGGACAACTGGATAGATAAAGTATCTAGCGATTTAAAAAATAAAAGTTCAAATTATGCATAAAATACTACTAAATACTGTTTTTTAGTAGTATTTTATCTTTTACATTATATAATTGTCGTTTTTTTGTTGAAAAAAAACTTTAAAGATGCTATAATAATAAAGTATTTTGAGGAGAATAAAATAAATGAAAAATAAAAAAATAGGTAATATAATAAATATATCTTTTATATTACTTGTATTAATAGGATTAATTACATATATAGTTACTGTTGATGGTGTGGATAACATAGACAAGGTGCTTAGAAGCGTAAATTACTCATGGCTTGTAGTAGGTATAGTTCTTACAGTAATATATTGGCTACTAGAAGGAATATGTTTTTATTTAATAACTAAAAAAATATATAAAAATCAAAGGTTCATAAGTAGTTTCAGACTTGCTATGATAGGAAGACTATTTAACAATATTACACCTTTTTCTTGTGGAGATCAACCAGCTCAATTAGTTGCAATGAAACAAGAAGGTAAATCTTTGAGTGATGGAGCAAGTATATTACTTACAAGATTTATAGTATATCAATCAGTATTTGTTATATATACATTAGTCGTTATAATCTTAAAATATTCATATTTTAAAATAATTATAGATAAATTTATGTACTTGGCTATTATTGGTTTTGCAATAAACATGTTAGTTGTAATATTTTTAGCAGCTCTTGTAATAAACGAAAAGTTGGTATATAACATAGTTAAATACGTTATAGAATTATTAGGTAAATTTAAAATAATTAAAGATGTAGAAGAAAATTTAGAAAAGTTTAAAGGAATTATAGCAGATTTTCATGCTCAAATTGAATTAATAAAAAAAGAAAAACTTATGATGATTAAAATGGCTATATATACAGCTATTGAGATAACTGTGTTATATTCAATTACATATGTTGTTTATAGAGCATTTGGTTTAAATACAGTAGATTTCATAACAATACTAGCTGCGCAAACTTTCCTTTCACTTGTTACTGGATATATGCCAACACCAGGAGCTGGCGTTGCCGCTGAAGGTGGATTTTACATTGTATTTAAAACATTTTTCCCTGCTAATTCATTAAATTTATCAATATTGTTTTGGAGAATGTACACATTTTATTTACCAATAATAGTTGGTATGATATTTTTAGTATTTAAACCTAAAATAAACAATGAGGATGTTTTAGAGCAAGAGACAACTGTAGAAGTATAGAAAAAAAGAGGAATTATTATGGGATTTTCAATTATAGGATTATTAATAGGTATTTCCATATTAATTCCTAACATATTATTTATTATATTTCCACCTAAAAATGTTCCGGAAAAATTAAAAGATGCTGGAATTATATTCACATCACTAGAACGAATAGGTGAGGTAGGGTGCCTTTTTATACTAGCAATTTCACAAGATAAATACCAAAATTTTAATATAGATATTTGGTTTGTTTTAATGGTAATTTGTATATTAATATATTATAGTTTATGGATTAGATATGTTGCTAAAGGTCATGAGTTTTCATTAGCATTTAAACCACTTTACTTCATACCGATTCCAATGGCTGTTTTTCCAGTGCTTGCATTTGCTTTTGCATCATTATGGGGAAAATCAATATATTTAGCATTTATAGTTATACTACTTGCAATTGGACATTTTACTAATAGCTGGCATACCTATAAAGTTATATTAAAATCTAAATAAAAGATGAACATAAAATAGGAAAAATAAAACAAAAAGACTACTAAATAAGAGTATTTAGTAGTCTTTTTTTATCTAATTTAAATTAATTATTCAACGGTAACTGATTTAGCTAAATTTTTAGGTTTATCTATATCACATTTTCTGTTTTTTGCTGTATAGTAAGATATAAGTTGAAGAGCAGTAACCACTGAAAGTGATTGTACAAAATCTGTACTAGTAGGTAAAACTAATTTAATATCATAGAAATCACCAGTAGTATCTAATTCTTCATTTGTTATAAATACAACAAATGCACCTCTTGCTTTAGTTTCTTTTATATTACTAATTGTTTTTTCATATAAGTTTTTGTCTGTTGCAATAGCTATTATAGGTGTTTTATTTTCAACTAAAGATATAGTTCCATGTTTTAATTCACCTGCAGGATATGCTTCACTATGCATATAAGATATTTCTTTTAATTTAAGAGATCCTTCCATACACATAGCGTAGTCTGCGCCTCTACCTATAAAGAAAAGATGTTCTTTTTTAGATATACTTTTTGCAATTTCTTTATATTCATCAACTTTAAGTAAAACATAATTTAATATACTTTCAATATTTTTCATTTCTTGAACTATTCTGTTAGCATCATCTAATGACATTGTTTTTCTTGCAATTTCAAAAGCTAACGTAGAAAGTATAGCAACTTGAGATGTATATCCTTTTGTAGTTGCTACGGCTATTTCAGGTCCAGCATAAGCATATATTACAATATCTGCTTCTCTAGCAATCGTAGAACCAACAACATTTACTATTCCAAGTACGGTAGCACCTTTAGATTTTGCTATTCTAAGAGCAGCTAAAGTATCTGCAGTTTCTCCAGATTGAGAAACTATAATAACTAATGTTTTATCTGTTATTATTTGATTTTTATATCTATATTCAGAAGCAACATCTACGGTAACTGGTATATTTGCATAAGTTTCAAATAAGTATCTACCAACAAGTCCTGCATGCATTGCGCTTCCACATGCTACTATATGTATATTGTTATATTTAGTTAAATCTACATCTTGTAAATATGAAGTATCATTTAAATATCTGTCAAAAATGTTTTTAAGAACTGCTGGTTGTTCATGAACTTCTTTAAGCATAAAGTGTTCATATCCAGCTTTTTCATATTGTGTATCACTCCAAGTTGCAATATTAACTTCTTTATTTAAAAGTTCACCATCTTCATTATATATTTCTACGCAGTTACTAGTAACTTTTGCATATTCATGATGTTCTAATAATATATAATTTTTAGTATAACTTAAGAAAGCAGATACATCTGAAGATACATAATTTTCTCCATCTGCAATTCCGATAACTAATGGACTGTCACGTCTTGTAACAAATATGCTATCCTTTTCATCATCAAAAATTATTCCAAAAGCATAAGAACCTCTAAAATTTGCACAAGCTTTTTGTATACATTTTATTTTATCTTTTTCAGTTTCATATACATAGTTAATATATGCACAAGCAACTTCTGTATCTGTATCTGAATTAAAAGTAACACCTTTACTTTTTAATTCTTCTTTCAAATTAGTGTAATTTTCAATAATTCCATTATGTACTAAAGTAATTTTTCCACTTATATGTGGGTGAGCATTGATTTCATTAGGAACACCATGTGTTGCCCATCTAGTATGACCTATACCAGCAGCTCCAAATTGAACTTTAGATTTATTAACTTTTTCTTCTAAGTTAGCTATTTTACCAACAGATTTTATTAATTTTAAACTATTATCTTTTGTTGTAACAGCAATACCAGCTGAATCATAACCTCTATATTCTAATTTTTTTAGTCCAGCGATTAGGACTTTATTTACGTCTTTACTTCCAACGTAACCTATTATTCCACACATTATATATTTCTCCCTTCAAAATACAAAGCATAAGTAATAATTAGTAGATAGTTAAACCTACGAAACATTATATACTTTAGTATTTACATATTTTTTAAAAGTAATCTAATAATTTTACTTCTTTGTAATATGTATAACGATAGAAATATCCACCGTAGTAGCATCCGCTGATACAATTCGATAACTACTAACCTCGTCATTAACAATTAATGTTAACCATGCGCTAATTGTGCAATACTTTATAATTCACCCCTTTAAAGTAAATACCAACTTATCTATATTTTAATATATATTTCTTAAAATGTCAAGTAAATGTCTAAAATTTAAAAAGTATATAATATATAGTATATGAATTATAGGCAAAATATGATATAATATGTAGAATTGAAAAGGAGTATTAATATGATAATAAAAACTTATTTAACTTCAATTGGCAACGTTACAATAGGTGAAGCAGATGGATATATTACTAACATATACTTTGGCAGCGATATATTACCAGATAATGTGGAAGTAAAAGAAACACCATTAATAAAAGAAACAATAGAAAAAATAAATCTATATTTGTCCGGTAAATTAGAATATATTGATGTACCAATTAAGTTAGAAGGTACAGAATTTCAAAAACTGGTTTGGAACCAATTGATTAAAGTGTCATATGGAAAAACGTGTACATATAAAGACATAGCTGTTGCAATAGGTAATGAAAAAGCATGTAGAGCAGTAGGTAATGCAAATAATAAAAACAAAATACCTATAATAATACCATGTCATAGAGTAATAGGAACAAATGGAAAACTTGTTGGATATGCTGGTGGATTGGATATAAAAGAAAAATTACTGGGTATAGAAGAAAAGTACAATAAAAAGCAAATAAATTACAAAGTTTAAATTCCTTATAAAGAAGTAAAATTTGTAGAAAAAGTTTGAAATGAATTATATTTTATGATATAATATGGCGGAGGAGTGATTTAAATGAATTTAGAAGTAAATAAAAACATCAATCCACAGATATATAGAGGCTACGATATTCGTGCTATATATGGAGTAGATTTAGACGAAAGTGTTGCATATACAATAGGTCTAGGGTTTGGCTCATACATACAAGATAAAGGTTACACAAAATGTGTAATAGGACAAGATAACAGAACTTCAGGTGTTAGTTTAACTAATGCTTTAATACAAGGTATAACAGAAACAGGAGTAGACGTTACATATATAGGGTTGGTTACAACACCTATGTACTATTTTGCTCAAAAAGAGTTAAAATTAGATCCAGGTATAATGGTGACAGCAAGTCATAATCCAAAAGAATACAATGGCTTTAAAATGGCTTTTGATGATTTTGGCAATGCTTGTGGAGAACTTATACAAGATTTTAAAAGATTTGTTGAAGCAGGAAATTTCAAAAAAGGAAATGGAACAGTTACAACAGATGATATACGTGATAGATACTTAAAATTAATAAAGAAATCTATCGATTTAGGAGATAAAAAAATAAAAGTTGTTGTAGATAGTGCTAATGGTACTACAAGTATAATAGCAAAAGAAGCATTTGAAATGATGGGTGTAGATCTTATTCCGTTATATATAGAATCTAATCCGGAATTTCCAAATCATCATCCAGATCCAAGTGTTGAAAAGAACAATGAAGACTTAAAAAGATTGGTTCTTGAAAATCATGCAGACTTAGGTATTGGATTAGATGGTGATGGAGACAGAGTTGGTATTATAGATGAAAAAGGTAACATGATATATATTGACTTATATGCAATCATTATATGGAGAGATATAATGAGTAAAATAAGTAATAAATCAGCACTATTTGATGTTAAATGCACAAAAGCATTACCAGATGAAATAATAAAATTAGGAGGAACACCTGTATGTTATAGAACTGGTAATTCATATATGAAAGCTAAGATGAGAGAAGGTAAATTTGCTTTTGGATCTGAACTTTCAGGGCATGTATTCTTTAATGATAAATGGCCTAATATAGATGATGGTATTTACGCTGGATTAAGATTAATAGAAATTTTATCTAAAACAGATAAAACTGTAAGTCAGTTGTTAGAAGGTATTAATAAATACTATGCAACACCAGAACTTAAATTTAAATCAACAGACGAAGAAAAGTTTAAAGTAATAGAAAAAATAAAAGAGTATTGCATAGAAAAAGCTTATAATATAAACACTATAGATGGTGTAAGGGCTGAATTTGCTGATGGTTGGGCTTTGGTTAGAGCATCTAATACAGGACCAGATATAACAGCAAGATTTGAAGCAATAACAAACGAAAGAGCTAAAGAACTTGAAGAAGAGTTTATTGGCCTTTTAAAGTGATAAATTTAAAGAAAGGGAGTAGACAAAAAATATGAATAGAGTAAAAAATATAATAAAAAATAACTTTTTTTTATCAATAATATTTGCAATATGTATAAGTTTTTTGTCTATTAATTTTATACAACCACTCGTTTTTAATGAACCCAAAAGTAAATACGCTTATTTATTTTTAAATGGTACTTTTTTTGTAATAATTTTTTTCGCTTCACTATTTATTATTAATTTTTTTAATAAATTAAAAGTTAAAAATGAATTCTTTGCAAGATGGATGAAGCACGGGTTAATTTATTTTTCATTAATGATTGTAATACTAATTATACTATGGCCTGGACATTGGGTATGGGATGACTATTGGTTAGTCGAATCTGCTAAAAATTTTCAAATTGATGTATGGCATTCATACTTTACTATAATGTTTATGTCATATTCTTTAATGTTAATACCATTTCCGGCAGGAATTTTGATTATTCAAATAACAGGTATAAGCGCAATTTTTGGTTATTTACAAGCTAATATAAGTAATAGATTTAAGAATAAATGGACAAGTATATTTACGTATATAATATTCTTACTGCCAGCAGTTATTTTAAATAATTTATACCCAATGAGATTAACCATGTATACATATACAGGACTGTTATTTTTTACTATAATAATATTTGATAGGTTAAACGAAAAAAAACTTACTTTAAGTAAATTATTTGGACTTTACATATTGTCAACACTTTTAATTTTATGGAGAAGTGAAGGTATCTTATTTGTTGTATTTATACCGATATTCTTATTTTTTGTGTATAGAAAACAGATTAATATTAAAAAATCATTATTAATGTTTTTTGTATTTATTGTAACCGTATTTGTATATAATAAAACATTGAATAGTATACCGATTATAAAAACACATAATGATAAGTATGGACTCACAATATTTGTAAATCCTTTGTCTATAATGGTACAAAATGAATTAAAAGGCAAAAATATTGAAGAAGACTTAAAAAATATAGATAAGGTATTTGATATCGAAGTATTAAAAAAATATTCTTCATATACTGAAATACCTTCATTTTGGAAAGGTCAATTAGTTAAAGAAAATTATTTAGATCATATTAAAGAATTTAAAAAATCATATATCAATATAATTCTTAATAATCCAATTTCTTTTCTTAAAGCTAGATATAAAACGTTTGTAGCTTCATCTGGAATTGATGAAAATTATTTAGCTTTTGCCCCAGGAATAGCAGATTATATTTATGAAGTAGATAAAAACAAAATTGTTAATAATGAAATGATAGATAATTTTATAAACGATAATAGATTTATGAAACCTATAAATACTGATTTAAAAGCAAATATTGAAGTTCCAATTATTGGTTTGAATTTGAATACAAGAAGTCATATACAAATTATAAAACTTATATTTTGGAATTTTATGCCTATTATATTTGTATTGTTTTTATTAATGATCTATAGTATTATTAAAAAATATTATTTTATGGCTTTCATATGTTTATCATTTTTGGGAAGAGTAGTCATAATATTTTTAACTTCTCCAGGTAGTTACTTTATGTATTTTTTACCAGAATATATAATATGTTCAGTTATTATTTTATTAAGCATATATATTAATAGACATAATAAAAATAATGATGTAGAACAAAATATGGCTGTAAATGCTACTAATTTAACAATTACAAATCAAAATAAGTTTATAGCTTCTTTAAAACAGGCGATTAAATTTTTTAGTATTTCTGGAATAGGATGGATTATTGATATTTGCATATATGCAGCTATATGTAAGGCAAATGTATTACCTGAATTAGCAAATATGATAAGTTCAATAATTAGTGTGACATTTGTATATATAGTATCAACTAGAAAAACTTTTAATAATAAATCTAATAGTTTAAGTGTTAAGAAAAAATATATTTTCTATATTATATATCAGATAATTGCAATATTGACGGTATCATTAATAATAGGAAAATTATCATTAATATTAGGAAATTTGAGTATTGATATTATTTTGAGCAATGCTGAAATAGCAGCAAAAATTATAGTAACACCATTTATTATGATTATAAACTTTTTATTTATGAAAGCATTAATAGAAAAAGTATAATAAATATCAATTATGAAAGGAAATGTTGTATATGTCTAATAAAAAAACATTATTATTTATACCTATGTATAATTGTGAAAAACAAATAACTAGAGTATTAAATCAAATTGATGATGAAGTTATGAATTTTATAGATGAAATAATTGTTGTAAATAATAGAAGTGCTGATAATGGCGAAGAAATGGTTATTAACTATATTAATTCTAATAAAATAAAAGGTAAGATATCATTATTAAGAAACGATGAAAATTATGGGCTAGGTGGTTCACATAAGGTTGCATTTAACTATGCTATTAATAATGGATTTTCTCATATTATAGTTATGCATGGAGATGATCAAGGAAGTATAAAAGATATTTTGCCAATATTAAAAAGTAATGAATATGAAAACTATGACTGTATGTTAGGTGCAAGATTTAAGAAGGGTTCAAAATTAATAGGATATTCTAAATTTAGGACATTTGGCAATATTGTATATAATTGCTTGTTTTCCATCGTGGTTGGTAAAAAAATATATGATTTAGGTTCAGGACTTAATATTTATAGCACAGAAATGTTAAAAGATAAATTTTATTTTAAATTTCCTGATAATTTAGTATTTAATTATTGTATGATCCTTGCAATTAATTATTATAAGCAAAAAATCAATTTTTTTCCAATAAGTTGGAGAGAAGAAGATCAAACATCAAACGTTAAAATGTTTAGACAGGCAATTAAAGTTTTAAATTTGTTATGTAACTATTTGTTTTTCAAGAAGAAGTTTATTAATAGTGAACATAGAGCAAATATTGTAAATGATTATACTGCATTAAAGATATCTTGTAGTGAAGATGGTAATAATTATGCAAAATAAAATAATGGTTTTGATTATACGAACAATGGAAGTATTGACTTTGTTTTTGTTATTAAAGTCAGTAATGGAATTTTTTAATGGTGAATATAAAATTATAGATGATTTTAATAATATATTTACTGAAAATAATTTTTTAAATATATTATTTTTGATAACACTATACTGTTTGATACATGCTATTAGAATATTTAGAATTTATATTCTACTTGTAGAAGATAAAAAGAAAGTAAAAGATTTTATAAAAATATATTTTACATCTACTTTTGTAAATAATGTTTTACCATTTAAAATAGGCGAAATATACATGATTTTATCTTTTAGTAGAGCATTAAAAAATATTAAAAATGGAATTGTATTAATATTGTTGAATAGATTCTTTGATGCATTAATATTATTAGCATTATCAATTGTACCAGCATTTATGTATGGTGAATATAGTCAATATAACATATATGTTTTTTTATTTGTATTTATATTTGTTGCAATATCTATATATATATCTTTTGAAGGTACATATAAATATTTCAATAGATTGATATTAACTAAGAGCAAAAGACCAAGAGGTGTTGCATATCTTAATATATTGGACAAGTTTAATGAAATATATAATGATATAAAACATATGATTCGTGGTAGAGGAACAATTCTATTTTCATTATCTGCTATAATTTGGATTTTAGAATATAATTTTGTCAAAGTGATTTTAAAAATATTTAATGTACCATTTGATTATAAGAAATTTATTCAGTATATAGATAATGCATTTTTTGGAATATATAACAATATAAGCACAACAAACTTTACTAATATTATATTGTTGCTTATAAGTATAATTTTGATATATATATTATCACAGTTTAGAAGGAGTAGAAATAAATGAAAAAAAATATTATATTTGTTTATGACAATAGAAATGATATAAATTCTGCTATTACTAAGATAGTTGCCCTTAATACTTATGGGGACATAATATATAAGAGACAAAAGTTACAAAGCATTGTCAAAAATTTAATTTTAAGTGAATGTACAGATATTGATTATATATTAATCAATAGAAAGAAAGATATTGAAAAATTGATAGAGGATTTGGATAGAAATAATGAAAATATATATATACATTTTTATTCATCTACAGTTATTACTGATATAGAGCAGTTTAAAGTACTTATACAAAAATTAAAGTTTATAGAAGAAAAAATGGTTGTGGACAAAAATAATCCTACAGTGCTAGCTTTCAATAGATCATTTGAATACAAAAAATTTCTTCAAAATGATTTAATGATGGATCCAAATAATGTTATAGAAGAATATGAAGAAATACAACAAGTAGCAGTTAATGAATGTCTTAAAAACATCTCTATTTATGAAAATTTTCTTAAGTTTTTCTCGGGTGGGTTTGAAGCTAGACACTTCAATAGCCTTGAAGGTAATGAATATATAGTAACAAAGAGTTCAACGAATAAAGCAAAAATTAAAGCTGAACATGATTATTATTATTTAATTCCTGATAAGATGAAAAGTTGGTTTGTTACACCTTTTAATTATTATGAAGATGATAAAAGAGCATATTATTCGATGGAAAGAATCGCTACTCCAGATGTTGCTTTACAGTGGGTTCATGAGGCAATATCTCTTGATGACTTTAATACGTTACTTAATAAAATAATGTTCTTTGTTAATTTAAGAGAAACAAGTGAATTCACAGAAAAAGAATGTGAAGATTTAAGAAATAATTTATATATTGAAAAAGTAGAGCAAAGAATAAATCAATTGAAAAATATGAAAGAATATGATAAAATAAAAAACATCTTAAGTATAGGAACCAAATATAAAAATATAGATGATATCTATGATGAATATAAAAAATTATATGAGAAAATAATATATAATAAAAAATTTGATTCTAAAAAAGTAATTGGTCATGGTGATTTGTGTTTTTCAAATATTTTATATTATAAAGATATAAATTTATTGAAGTTCATAGATGTCAAAGGTGCAAATAAAGAAGAAGAATTGTGGACGGATGTATATTATGATTTAGCTAAATTATCACATTCTATATGTGGGAATTATGATTTCTTTAATTATGATATGGTAGATATTAAAGTAGATAAGAATTGTGAAATAGAATTTAATATTGAAAAAAAGGATACATCTCAGTTTGTAGAGATATTTAAAAATAAATTAATAGAAAATGGATATGATTACTTATGTGTAAGAGTGTTTGAAATATCTTTATTTATATCAATGTTACCATTACATATTGATAACCCTAAAAAAGTTTTAGGATTTATATTGAATGCTATTAAAATAATAGAAGAGGTGAAAAATTATGGAAAATAAAGGGACTATGGTATTTGATCTTGATGGAACTATTTGTCCAATTAAGAAAAAAGACGAGTTATATGAGGATTTAGTACCATATAATGAGATGATAGAAAAAATTAGAGAATTAAAAGAAATTGGTTTTAGAATAACTATTTTTACTTCAAGAAATATGAAAACGCATGGTGGCAATATAGGATTAATAAATGCAAATACTGCTAAAATAATATTGAAATGGTTAGATAAATGGGATATACCGTATGATGAAATTATATATGGTAAGCCATGGCCAGGAGAAAAAGGATTTTATGTAGATGATAGAGCTATAAGACCTAGAGAATTAATTTCAAAAAGCTTCGAAGAATTAACTAAAATTTGTGAAACAGATAAATTAATGTAAGGAGGGGTATAAATATGTTAAATATTATAATAACAATGGCAGGTTTGGGTAGTAGATTTAAAAAAGTCGGATATACAATGCCAAAATATATGATTGAAGCCAAAGGAAAAACTTTATTTGAATGGTCAATGAAGAGTTTGCAATCATTTAATAAAATGAATCCTAAATATTACTTTATTGTAAGAAAAGAAGACAATTCAGAAGAATTTATTAGGATCAAATGTAAAGAATTAGATATTAAAAATTATGAATTAATGGAACTGGATTATTGCACATCTGGTCAAGCAGAGACTGCTTATATATCTATTGAACGTTGCAATAATAGTGATGAAGTTATGATATATAATATTGATACATACATAAATCCAAATTACTTAAGTTACGAAGATATAAAAGGTGATGGTTGCATACCATGTTTTAATGCACCAGGTGAACATTGGAGTTTTGCCAAAACTGATAGTTTAGGTAATGTAATTGAGGTTAGAGAGAAAACTAAAATTTCAGATAATGCTACATTAGGTGTCTATTATTTTAGAACGGCAAAATTGTATATTGACTTGTATAGAAAGTTTTACATAGACGATAAAAATTTAGAAAAAAACGAAAGATATGTTGCACCTATGTATAACCAATTAATAAAAAATGGTGGTCATGTATTTATTACCAATGTACCATATAACGAAGTAGATGTTTTAGGTACACCAGAAGAATTACAAGTATTTATAAACAAAAAAGATTAGTTGTTATTTTTAAGATTAACTAGTAAAGGAGATAATAAATTAAATGAAACTTATAGAAAAATTTAAAGAAATATATACATATAGACATATGCTCTATACTCTGGTTAAACAGGATATCAGAGGCAGATATAAAGGATCACTTCTAGGATTTTTATGGACATTACTGAATCCATTGTTATTGCTATTGGTATATTCAGTAGTATTTCAATTAGTATTTAAAATAGATATACCAAATTATCCGATTTATTTATTTATAGCATTAATGCCTTGGAATTATTTTGCTAATACAATATCTATGGGAACCTCTTGTGTTGCTAATGGAGGAGGTATATTAAAAAAGGTATATTTTCCTAGAGAAGTTCTACCATTAGCGACTGTCATAAGTAATACAATAAATTATTTTTTCAGTGCAATAATAATATTTATAGCACTAATATTTTTTAGTGACATAGGTATATCATTGTTTGCTTTATGGCTTCCAGTAATAGTATTTATTCAAGCTGTTTTTTCACTTGGATGCATATTTATATTATCTGCTGTAAATGTTTATGTGAGAGATGTTCAATATATAATGAATCCAATAATGATGGTTTGGATGTATGCAACGCCAATATTATATAAAGCAGATATGGTTCCAGAAAAGTATCAAAAGATATATAATTTAAATCCAATGGTGCAAATAATGAATGGATATAGGAGTATATTATATGACAAAACTATGCCTGACTTAACTTCATTATTTTATATTTTTGTTGCTTCAATGGTGTTTTTAAGTTTAGCATATCTAGTATTTGCAAAGCTTCAAAGAAGATTTGCTGAAGAGGTGTAAAATATGAATAAGAATAAAATTGACAATGATGTAGTTATAAACGTAGATAGTGTAACTAAAGAATTTACATATTATGAAGACAAAGCATACTTTTTGAAAGAAAGATTAATTAACTTGAAAAGAAATAAAAAAAGAAAGCATGTCGTATTAAAAGATATTACATTTGATATAAAAAAAGGTGAAACAGTTGCTCTTATAGGCGTAAATGGTTCGGGTAAATCTACATTATTAAAATTATTATCTAAAATAATATATCCGGAAAAAGGAGCAATAAACATAAGTGGTAAGGTTTCGAGTTTGTTGGAACTTGGTGCTGGTTTTAATACCGACTTCACAGGAAGAGAAAATATATATTTTAATGCATCAATATATGGATTAGGAAAGAAAGATGTAGATAAAGTTATAGATAAAATAATAGAATTTTCAGAATTAGGTGAATTTATTGATTCACCTGTTAGAACATATTCTTCTGGTATGTATATGAGATTAGCCTTTTCAATAGCAATTAATGTAGAAGCAGATATATTACTAATAGACGAAATATTGGCTGTTGGGGATTCACATTTTCAAACTAAATGTTTAGCTAAAATGAAAGAACTCAAAGATAAAAACGTTACAATGGTTTTTGTATCACATAGCATGCCTGCAGTTAAAGAATTTTGCTCAAGAGCTATTTGGTTATATAATGGTGAAATTAAGTTAGATGGAGATACTGAAACTGTAGCAACTGAATATTTAAAGGTGCAAGGTTAATTATTATTAAATCTAATAAGGAGGAATAAATGAACAAAATAATACATTACTGTTGGTTTGGACCAAAACCATTACCCTCACTTGCTAAAAAGTGCATAAAAAGTTGGAAAAAGTTCTTACCAGATTTTGAAATAAAAGTTTGGAATGAAAATAATTCTGACTTAAATGAATGTGAATTTGTAAAGCAAGCTTATGAAGCTGGTAAATGGTCATTTGTTAGCGATTATGTTAGAACTAAGGCATTATATGAACATGGTGGAATATACTTTGATACAGATATGGAAGTAACAAAAAGCATTGATTATCTATTAGAGAATGATTTATTTATTGGTAGAGAAGATAGTGGTTTTATTGCTGCGGGAGTTATTTGGGTAAAAAACAAAGAAGATAAATATATAAAAGATATCTTAGATTTTTATAGAACAAGAGAAAATTTCGATATAAATGACTTATTTAAAATAGCTATTCCAAAAGTTATAACAGAATGTTGGAATAAGTATAAAGTAGAAAAAAAAGAGAATTATGATCTTATAGATGATAGTATATATGTATATAACAAAGATTTCTTTTATCCTATAAATTACGATTATTCAATAAAGGATTTCACGGAAAATACATGTATGATACATTACTATAAGGCGGATTGGGTATCAAATAGTGAAAAAATAACTATATTTATATATAGAAATTTTGGCAAATTACTTGGGACAATAATTTTAAAATTATTTTCACTCCCTAAAAGATTAGTTAATAAAATCTACAAAAAATCTAAAAAAATCACAGGTGGATTAATATATAAAATAAAAAAAATAAAGTTTGTATTTATAGATAAAAACAGGAGATTACAAATAATTAAAGAAAATCTAAATAAATTAGTAAATAGAAATTATGTTGTTATACATAATCCTGATTGGTTAGGCATATCTAATTCTACAAATGATTTGTTTGAAAGTTGTTTGCCAATACAGGATGTTTTTACTTCTAGTGAAGCATATAAAATTTCTCAAATACTATATAAAGCAGATATTAAAACTATAATGTTTTCTGGACTTGCAAAAGGGTATGTGAAAATAATAGAGAATTTGAAAAAAAATAACAAAGAGATAAAGATAAAGGTGCTATGGCATGGTTCAAATGCCCTATTAGTTGAAAATACAGATTTTAATGAGTTTACAAAATTATTAGATTTATACGATAATAAGCACGTTGATGAAATTGTATTTTTTAAAAAAAGTATGTATGAGTTTTTTAAGAGAAAAAAATATAATGTATCTTTTTTAACAAACAGTGTAAATATTGACATTAGCGAAATTAAAGTGAATAAAAAAAGTGAAAATAGATTACAATTTGGTTTATATTCATCTTTAGATAGATGGGTTAAAAATACATACAATCAAATAAGCGCAGCGAGCTTATTTGAAAATGCTAAAATTGATATAACACCTATGAGTAATAAAGCAGAAATACTAGCAAAAAAATTAGGATTGGACACTAGTTTATCTGTTAAAAATAATGTACCAAGAGATGTGCTATTAACTAAAATGGGAGCTAATGATTTAAACTTATATGTTACTTTTACAGAATGTTCTCCTATGATACCATTAGAAAGTTTAGAATTAGGAATTCCATGTATAACTGGTGATAATCATCATTATTTTGAGAACACTGAACTTGAAAAATATCTAGTAGTAAGTAAAGAAGATAATATAATAGAGATATATAATAAGATGAAATTGTGTCTAGAAAATAAAGATAAGATTATAGAATTGTATAAAAAATGGAAGAAAGACAATGAAAATAAGTCAAAAGAATATATTAATAAGATAATAAATTAAAGGAGATAGTATATGGATGAAATAAGTAAATTAAAAGATGAGATAAGGCAATTGAAAATATTAAATGATATATACACTGTTGAAAATGAGAGATTGAAATATGAGTATAGAATTCTATATGACAAAAAAGATAAAAAATCTATTTTATACAAAATTGGAAAAAAAGTATATAACTTTTTGAGAAGAATAAAGAAAAAGTTTTATCATAAAGAAGGATGATTTTATGGATAAGAAATTGAGTTTAGTAAATGGTATAGATAAAGTAATATATGGTACATCAGATTTACATATGTTATTATCTAATAATGATAATATAGGATATAATGCCGAGAATTTAACAATAGTTGTACTATCATGTAATAGGGTAGACGCTACTATTACAATGCTGAAAACATTGGAAGAAATATGTATTAGTTTCAAAGGCAAAATATTAATTGCTGATAATGGATCTACTAAAGAAACTATTGATCGATTAGAAGACACAATTAAACAAATACCTTTAGATTGCAAGTTGATAAAATTTGGAGAAAATTTAGGAGTAGCTAATGGTAGAAATAAAGCTGTAGAGAATGTAGATACAGATTGGATTATGTTTTTAGATAATGATATATATTTTACAAAAGATATTTTTCCAAGTATAAGAAAATCAATTGCTAAATTTGGATGTAAATTTTTAAATCTTGGATTAATTTCTTCTGATAAAAAAACGTTGTTTTCGTTTGGGGGCCACATATATTTAACTCCTTTAAACGATGGGATACACATAGGGTGCGGTTCAACCTATAATCAAGAAAACATAGAAAATATAAATATTAAAGAAGAATCACTTGCAACTTTTTTGTTTGGTGGTTGTTCTGTTTTAGCCAAATCTGCATTTTTAAAATGTGGTGGATTTGATAAAAATATGTTTGTAGGATTTGAGGATATAGATTTTTCTATTAAGATATTTAATGAGGGCTATAAGATAGGATGTTGTAGTGAATTAGGTTTGGTTCATGATCATGTAAAATCAAAAAATGAAGATGATATAGAATATGAAAAGCAACGTTTCTCTAATAAAAGACTATATGAGTCAGCTAAATATTTTGAAAGTAAATATAATTTTAAGGTATGGAGTGCAGAGACTGAAAAATGGTTAAGAGAAAGAGAACAAGAATTAGGAATACTAAGTGTAGATAAAAAAGAGATAATTGTTAAGAAGAAAAAAATAGCATTAGTAGTCGATGTAAAAAATTGGGCATTTGATAATATTGCAAAAAATATAGTGAAAAATTTAAGTGATAGATTTGATTTTAAAATTGTTTACATGAGTGAAATTAAAGATAATATAATTCATTTATTCTATGCATGTATGGATTGTGATTTAATACACTTTTTCTGGAGAGGACATATTAATTTTATAAATGCTAAATTTGCAAAATATTATCTTAATTATTATAGTCAGGGTTATGATAAATTTAAGAATGAAATACTAGATAATCTATACATTACTACATCAGTATATGATCATAAATATTTAGATAATGAGTTTGATGTTACAGAAAACATAATGAATTTTGTAAAAAATTATACAGTATCATCTAATAAACTATTTGAAATTTATAGTAATCTTAATATTAAAAAACCATATGTAGAAATAACAGATGGTGTAGATTTAGGTGTTTTTTATCCAATTAATATAGACCGATTTAGTAATATAAAAAATAGAAAGATCAATATTGGATGGGTTGGTAATAGTAATTGGGGAAATAATCAACTAGATCATAAGGGTGTTAATACTATTTTAAAACCTGCAGTTGAACAACTAAAAAAAGAGGGATATAATATAGATATTAATTTTGTGGATAAACAAAATACACATATACCAATTAATAAAATGGTTAATTACTATGAAGAAATAGATGTTTATGTTTGTATATCTATAAATGAAGGAACTCCAAATCCAGTTTTAGAAGCTATGGCTTGTGGTGTACCTATAATATCAACTGATGTTGGAATAGTAAAGGAAGTTTTAGGAAAACAACAACAGAAATATATTATGTCTGAAAGAAGTGTAGAATGTTTAAAAGACAAAATTAAATTATTTATACAAAATATAGACGAAATTGAATCCTTAAGAAATGAGAATTTAGAAAATATAAAGAACTGGACATGGAAGATTAAATGTGAACAGTTTGGAGATTTTTTTGAAGATAATATTAAATTGAAAGAGAAATTAATATAGATAAGGAGAAGAAATTAGAATGGTATTGAAAAACAAAATAACTATAGTTGTTATACTAATATTAATGTTTATATTCTATATATCATTTCCACTTATGGTTATGCCAGATTCTACTGAATATTATGGATATTTAAAGATATTCAATGGAGAGGAAAGCATATCTAATTGGGATGTTGTAAGAGGGCCAAGCTTTCCTACTATTTTATACGTTATTACTTTAATATTTGGTAGTTCACAACTTGGAATATTATTAGGAACATTTATATTTTACTTAATAACAGTAATATTTGGATATTTTATATTAAAAAAGATACATATAGAAAACGTTATAGTAAAAAAAATGGTAAATATTATATATATTTTTTCTGTTGTTTTTAATCCAATACTCATAGGTTATATGCATGGATTGCTAACAGAGTTTGTTGCTATTCCAAGTATGTTAATTGCGTCATTAGCCGCTTTTACATGGATAAATACTAGTAAAAAAATTAATAGGTTATTTCTATCTGTTTTTCTTATATTAGGGACAGTATTTATGTGGTTTGTAAAACAACCATACGTTTTTCTGTTTTTAGGACCAATAATAGTTTCTAGTATTATATCTATATTTGAAAATAAAAAATTTAGAAATATAATTTATAGGTTAAGTATATGCTTATTATGTATGATTAGCATACTATTTTCTAATATACTATGGAACAGTTTCTTAATAAAGAATGGCGTTAATATAAATACAGGTAGGGATACTGGTAGTTTTATTAAGATGGCTATTATAAATGGAAACACTTCTTTTTCTATTGATTTTTACAAAAATCATTATGATTTAGATTATATTCTAAACAGTGATTTAATAAACCAACAGGACAAGCAGGAGATATTAAAAATACATAATAATCAAAGTGAATATAAAAGCTATAAACTTATAAATGTATTCAATGATTTTAAAAGTAGAGAAGAAACAAATATTAAAGAAAAAATGATAATGTATTCAGATAGTAAGGAATATACAACATCTGATGCATTAAAATTATATTTAAAATTAATTGCTAAATATCCTTTTAAAACAGTAAATTCCTATTTCATGAATTATCTTTCTATATCCGATGTTGTAACAAGTATGAGACACAAAGAGGCTAATGAATATTACCCAAGTCTAACAGAAGAACTATATTTTGAAAATTTAACAATTGGTTATAGTATATTTAGAGAAGAAGATAACATGATGTGGTTAGAAGAAAATAATTATCTATATGATAATGTTAAAAATCTCAAAACAGATAATGACTCAATGGTTATTGTACGAAAAATATATAATAAACTGTTCGTTCCTTATAATTTAGTATATGTTATTACAATGTTACTTTTACCGGTTTTATCTATATTAATAATTAGAAAGAGAATAAAGGTAAAGATAGATAAGTATAAAAAAATATATAATTTGGGAATTATATTGTTATTATCTTCTTTAATACATGTTTTATTTCATGTGTTCACAGGAGCTATAATAGATAGATACGCATTTGTAATTTTACCTGCCGCTATTTTAGGAATATTAATATATATCTTTGAACCAACATGTAATAAGGAGGGTAAGAAAATGAATAAGGAATTTAACGATGGTAATAAAGTATTATTTGTAATACCTGCATATAACGAATCTGAGAACATTGAAAAAGTTATAAAAGAAATAAAAGAAGACGTAAGTTATGCAGATATTCTAATTGTTAATGATTGTTCAAAAGATAATACAAAAGAAATAGTAGAAAATTTAGGAATTAAATGTATTACAATGCCCTTTAATGTAAGATACGCTATGGCGGTTCAAACAGGTATAAAATATGCATTTCAAAATGATTATGATTATGTTATTCAATTTGATGCAGATGGACAACATATTGCTAAAGAGGCAGAAAAATTATTAAATAAAATGAAAGATGCAAATTGTGATATAGTAATAGGCTCTAGATTTTTAGAAAAAACAAATTATCCACATTCTTTCTTTAGAATGATTGGAACAAAAATATTTACATTTTTAATTAAAGCATTCTGTAACAAGAAAATAACAGATCCAACTTCAGGATTTCAATGTTTAAATAAAAGGGTTATAAAAAGATATGCTAGTAATTATCCAGAATTTCCAGATGCTAATTTAATCATGGAAATGCTTTATGAAGGATATGAAGTAGAAGAAATAACATCTAATATGAGAATAAGAGAAAATGGGGAAAGTATGCATGGTGGTATCATTAAACCTATAAAATATATGATACTTATACTTTATACTATTATAATAATATTAATTAGAAATATATTTAGAAAGAGGAGATAGTTATGAGTGTAAATTTATTCTTTGCTATAGTAGGTATTTTATTAGCTATATATATTATAGATAGCGTTAAGAAAAATAATTTTGATATAGGTGAGAGTATATTATGGATATTGGGTACTTTAGTTATAATAGTTATTGCAATATTTCCAAATATCATATCATACATATCAAATTTAGTTGGTATAGAGTATGCACCATCATTATTTTTCTTACTTTGTTTAATTTTTGTAATCTTAATCAATTTTAGAAATTCTAAAAAGTTGTTAAAACAACAAGAAAAAATAATTATGCTTGCACAAGAGGTTGCTATTTTAAAAGATAAATGTAAAGGGGATAATGAAAATATATGAATGAATTTGATTATATAATCGTAGGTGCTGGCTTTGCTGGTTCTGTAGTAGCTAGAATGATGGCAGATAATAATAAAAAAGTTTTAGTTATAGATAAAAGAGGACATATAGCCGGCAATATGTATGAATGCTTTGATGAAAACAATGTAAGAATACATTTATTTGGACCACACATATTTCATGCCAATAATATTGAAGTATTTGAATTTTTAAAAAAATATTCAGATTTCTATATGTATGAGCATAAAGTTGTTGGTAGAATTGAAGGTAAAGTTGTTCCAATTCCATTTAATTTTAAATCTTTAGATATGTTATTTGAACCCGAAAAAGCTGAAGAAATAAAAAGTAAATTAAAAGAAAACTTTAAGCAAGAAAAAGTTTCAATTTTAGATTTAATTAACCATAATGATGAAATAATTAAGGAATTTGGTAATTATGTGTATAAAAATGTGTTTGAAAATTATACTGCTAAACAATGGGAAATAAGTGTTAAAGACATAGATAAATCAGTAATTAACCGTGTACCTGTTGTTTTAGGATATGATGACAGATATTTTAATGATAAAATACAATATATGCCAACTGAAGGATATACAAAATTATTTGAAAATTTATTAAATAATGATAATATAACTGTTAAATTAAATACAAATGCAAAAGATGTTTTAAAATTAGATAATGATAAAATACTTGTTGAAAATATTGAATTTAATGGTAAGGTTATATTTACAGGAGCAATAGATGAATTTTTGGATTACAAATATGGACAACTTCCGTATCGTTCTTTAAATTTAGTGTTTGAAAGTTATGATATGGATGATTTCCAAGGACATTCTGTAGTAAATTATCCTAATGAAGAAAAGTTTACTAGAATAACAGAATTTAAACATTTAACAAATCAAAAGTTAGAAGGAAAAACAACTATTCTGAAAGAGTATCCTGCAAAATATGATCCTAGTAATGAAAAATTTAAAGATCAATTTTATCCAATATTAGATGAAAAAAACTATGAGTTATATAACAAATACAAATTAGAGGTAGAAAAATATAAAAATATATATTTATGTGGAAGATTAGCTGAATATAAATATTATAATATGGATTTAGTAATAGAAAAAGCATTAGAACTATCAAATACATTAATCAAGGAGGAAGTTTAATGAAAAATAGAATAAAATTAAGTATAATTGTTCCAGTGTATAATGTAGAAAAATATTTACATAGATGCATGGAGAGTTTAGTTAATCAAACATTACAAGACATAGAAATAATATGTATTAATGATGGATCTAAAGATGGATGCTTAGATATATTAAAAGAGTATAAAGCAAAATATGAAGATAAAATTGT
This sequence comes from Bacillota bacterium, assembly GCA_023460515.1. Lineage (GTDB taxonomy): Bacteria > Bacillota > Clostridia > TANB77 > CAG-465 > RGIG5057. Next base: position 46,272 of record JAEWPS010000012.1, read on the forward strand.
TATACTAGATAAACAAAATGAAGGAGTATGGAAAGGTAGATTTGATGGTATTAGGCTTGCTAATGGTGAATTTATAACTTTTACTGACTCTGATGATTATGTTGCGTTAGATTACGCAGAAAAATTATATAATGCAGCAAAAACTTCAAATGCAGATGTATCTATTTGTGGATTTTATAGAGTTGATACAGATACTCAGCATATCTTCTCTAAAGAAATGACTAAACATGCTGGTAAAATAATAGATATGGATGTAAATCCAGAAGATATACTATCTATCAATGGAGCTTTATGGAATAAAATATATAAAGCTGAAATATTAAAAAATATGGATAATTTACCTAACCCACCTAGAATATTAGATGATATGATGTTCTTATTATTAGTATTCTTGAGAGTTAAGAGAATGATATTCATATCAGATCCATTATACTATTATATGGTTAGACAAAACTCTATTATGATGACAATAAAAAAGGAACAAATTACATCTACACAAAACGCTATGCTTGATGTTAAAAAAATATATAACAGTAGCAAAAAAGGTAAAAGGTTACTACCTGTATTAGATGCTATGGCCTTTTTGCATTTTGCATTATCATTAATGTTCAGAGTTTCATATGATAAAAACTCTAATTTTAGTGAAGAACTTAAGTCTAACGAAAAATATCTTGATTTAAACTTTCCAACTTGGAGAAAATCTAAATATTTGAAAGTATCATATATGTTAAGACATAAATGTGCTAATATTAAAGTTGGTATTATGAAAAACGTATACTCATTAGGATTATATAAATTTTTCTTGAAATTATATAGTTTTATGATAGATAAACTTAAAGTTGATATAAAATGGTAAAAATTATAAGAAAGTGGTGATAACGATGAATAAGGAAAGGGGAAAAAATATGAAATATATATTAGTAGTAATTTATTTAGTGCTTACTATAAGTGGTTTAATATTTATGAAACTACGGAGGAAATACAGGTACAATATCTGTTAAAGAAGGTAATATAAATATGGCAATGAATTTAGTTAGTGGACTTGGATTTGTTTGTTATATATGTAGCTTTTTATTATTCACAAAAATTGTTATCATGTTTGATTTAAGTTATATACTTCCGATATGTACAGGAGTATCACAAGTTTTGATATTGATAGCTTCATACTACGTATTCAATGAAAAGATATCTTTATATGGAATAGTAGGTGCTTCACTTATAATTATAGGTTTAGTTATTATGAATATAAAAATAGATAATAAAGATACGCTTAATGGCTCAAATAATAGTGCTAAAACTATACATGAAATAAATACTTACGTTGAAAAATCATAAATTATTAAATTATATTAAGTAGAAGATAAAATAATATATAGGGGGTTAATGTGAAAAAGATAACATTTTTAATGCTACATTTAAATTATGGTGGATTAGAAAAGCAAACTGTTACATTAATAAATGAACTAGCTAAACAAGAAGATTTTCAAATAGATATAATATCTGTTTATAATATTTTAGGTAAATCTTTTTATGATTTAGATAGTAAAGTTAAAATAAAGTATCTAATTCCATATGGTCCTAATAAAAAAGAGATAAAAGAATGTTTAAATTCTAAGAAATATTTCAAATTAATTAAAGAGTTATTTAAAGGCATTAAAATCTTGTTTTTAAAATACAATTTAATGAAAAAAGAAATAGCTAAGATAAAATCGGAGTATATCTTTTCTACTAGAATAGAATTTTCAAAACTAATTAAAAGAACTGATACTATCAATATATCTCAAGAACATTCGTATATAGATAATGAAGATTATATAAAAAGAGTGGGGAAATCATTTAATTATATAGATTATTTAGTTGTTATGACAGATAAAGCAAAAGAAAACTATGATGGTTGGATTGCTAATAATAAAACAAAAGTTGTTGTAATACCAAATATGATAGAAAAAAACGAAAAATATATCTCTAATTGTGAAAACAAAAAAATTGTTTCTGTTGGCAGATTAGAAGATGTTAAAGATTTTTCACTGCTTATTGACGTATTTTCTAATATAGTGGATAAACATAAAAACAATGATTGGAATTTAGAAATAATAGGAAGTGGATCTTTAAAAGAAGAACTTGAAAATAAAATAAAAGTTTTAAATCTTAAAGATAATATTAAGTTACTTGGAGATTTACCAATAGATATGGTATATAAAAGTTTATCTGAATCTTCTATATTTGTACTTAGTTCTAAATCTGAAAGTTTTTCTTTAGTTATATGTGAAGCTATGGATGTAGGATTACCAGTTGTTTCTTTTGATATAGACGTAGGCCCTAGAGAAATAATTATAGATGGATTAAATGGGTACCTAATAGAAAATAGAAATTGTGATGAAATGGCAAGTAAGATTTTATCATTAATGGATAATTCTAAAGTCAGAAAAGAAATTGGCAGTAATGCTAAACTAAGTGTAGACAGATATTATTCAAGTAGTATTGTTAAAAAATGGTTAGAAATAATTAAGTAAAATATTAAATAATGAAAATAGGTAAAAGCTTATTTTCATTATTTTTTATGTAAATTAGTAATAAAAGCTATTAAATAGGGGAATAGAGAGGTATTATATTGAAAATTGTCAAAAAAAGTGGTATAATTATGGAAATTGAAAGGAATTAGCAATATGAAGAAAATATCAATTGTAGTGCCCTGTTATAACGAAGAGAAAGTATTACCAATATTTTACAATGAACTGAAAAAAGTTTTGAATACTATGAACTATTTAGATTATGAAATTATATTAGTTAATGATGGAAGTACTGATGCAACACTAGAAATGTTCAAAGTTATATCTTCGAAAGATAATAAAGTAAAATATATATCGTTTTCTAGAAATTTTGGTAAAGAGGCAGCAATGTATGCTGGCTTCAAAGAATCAAAAGGAGACTTTATTGCTATAATGGATTCTGATTTACAAGATCCACCATCTTTATTACCAGAGATGTACAGAATTATTTGTGAAGAAGAATATGATACGGTAGCTACTAGAAGAATATCGAGAAAAGGTGAACCAAAAATTAGAAGCTTTTTTGCAAAAAAATTCTATAAAATAATGAATAAGATATCTAAAGTAGATATTGTAGATGGTGCTAGAGATTATAGATTAATGACAAGACAAGTACTAGATAGTATATTAGAAATATCTGAATATAATAGGTTTTCAAAGGGTATATTTGGTTTTGTAGGATTTAATACAAAATGGTTACCATATGAAAATATAGAAAGAGTAGCTGGAAAAACAAAATGGTCCTTTTGGAAATTATTTATATACTCTTTAGAAGGAATAACTGCTTTTTCAACAACACCGTTAGTCATATCATCAATTATTGGTATTTTATTTTGCTTAATTTCAATAATAGTAATAATAGCAATAATATTTAGAACCTTAATGTATGGTGATCCTACGGGTGGATGGCCATCTACTATTTGCATAATAATGTTTGTTAGCGGAGTTCAACTCTTGTCAATAGGAATTATAGGACAATATTTATCTAAAACATACTTAGAAGTAAAAAATAGACCTTTATTTATTATAAAGGAGAGAAATAAAGAAACAAAAGAATAAATTATAAAAGGCAATATGAAAGGAAGACTTTAATTTATGAATACAATACGTAAAATATTTGAAAAAGAAAAAGTTATAATATGCTTAATAGTAATAATATCTTTGTTTCCATTATTTACACCTGGCTTTTTTTATTCACATGATGGAGTTATACACCTATTTAGAACAGTTGGGGCTTATGAGAATATTATTAATTTTGATTTTCTAAATAGAATCTATTATAATATGATTGATGGTTTAGGATATGGTTGGGGTATATTTTATCCACCAATATCTGCAGCCTTACCTGCTATTTTTATGGTATTAGGTTTCTCGTTATTTACTGCAGAAAAATTGTTTATAATAGTAACTAGTATTTTAGCAGGATTATTTTCATATAAGCTATTTAACGAATTATATAAAAATAAATTTTGTTCGTTACTAGCTTCAATTATTTATATTTTAGCTCCATTTAAAATGAGTCAAATAATAGTAAGGGGCGCCTTTGGAGAAATACTATTATTTACTTTCTTACCATTAGTAATACTTGGACTTATTAAAATAATAAATAAAGAATATAAGTACAAATATTACTTCATAATTGGTGTTTGTGGAATAGTATATTCACACATTATATCTACTGTGTATACAACAATATTTGTATTAATATTCTTATTACTTAATATAAAATGTATTGTTAATAAGAAAACATTATTTGAACTTGGAAAAACTGTGGTTATTATTGTACTATTATGTTTACCTATTTTAGTACCACTTGCTGAGCATCAAATAATGAATATATATAATTCAAACTCAATGATGGGTGGTAATGTAGTAGATAGTATTGTACATTTTGGACAATTAATAGGTAGTAGTATGGATATAGGTGAAACTGGTGAAAATACTAGTTATCTATCTAACAAAAAAGAAATGAGTTATATGATAGGACTTACTCCTATACTAATTCTTACATTATTGCCATTTGCATTTGAAAGAATTAAACAAAAAGGTGAAAAATCTAAGATTATTAAATATTCAATATTATTACTTATAACAATATTGATGATGACTACACCTTTTATATGGAATAAGGTTGGGATTATAGATGTAATTCAATTTCCATGGAGACTTCTTACATTCTCAGTATTATTTATATCAATTATTGCAGGATATGTATTAAAATCATTACTTACTAAAGAAAATGAATATTCTTTTCTACTGTTTATATTAGGCTTTAGTTTTATATTTATTTATTTTGTAGGTGGTCAGATAAGATTTGCTAAAACACTTAATGCTGAATTTAATTTTAATAATCAAGAATTAAGTAAACTTGATGATCATTGGAGCATAGCTAATTCTTTAGGGTATTCACATGATTACCTTCCAAAGGAGCTTACAACAGATATACTTAAGGTTAGGGGTACAGATATAAAAGTAATAGATGGCACGGCAAATATAATTAATATGAATAAAGAAAAAAATATATTAAATGCTGACATTGCAACTAAATTTGAAAATACAAATTTAGAATTACCATATATATATTATAAGGGTTATACTATAAAAATTGATGGTATAAAAACAGATTATAATATTAGTGACGATGGATTTATAAAAGTAAATATAAAAGATGCAGGTAGTCACACAATATATGTAAAATATACAGGTACAATACTATATAATATATGTGATCTAATTGCTGCTATTGTACTAATTGTAAGTATTATTAATGTTATTAAGAGTAAAAAATCAATTAAAAACCGCAAAGAACATGAAATAAAACTTCTTTCATAAATACTGGATAATTATAAAAAAAACGAAATTTATAAAATGACAAAATGCTACATAATATAGCATTTTGTTATTTTTTTTTGTTAAAAGACTTTGAATTAAAAATTATTTATGTTATAATTTATATACAGATAAAATTAAAATAAGGTTTTTAGAAAAGGGGGATAAAAGGAAAATGACATTCACAAGTAATAAATTAAATATGAAAACAAAGACAAAAAAAATATTAAAATCTATTATTGCTATAACAATGATACTAAATATTTCTATGCCTAGTTTTTTTAATATAGTAAACGCTGTAATAACTACAAATTTACCTAAATCAGTATTAGAATATAATTCAGTAGACAATAGTGCAGTGTTTCCAGACAGTTATAAACAGTATATAAAGAATTTAAAAGCTGCACATCCAAATTGGACTTTTAAGGCGTTATATACAAAATTAGACTGGGAAGAATCAGTAAGACATGAAAGTTATGAAGTAAAAACAGGTATTAGTTCAGTACCAGATAGTTATAGTGCAAATTGGAAAAAAGATGGAGTAAATAATTATGTTGATGGTTCGTTCGTAATAGCTTCTAAAAAAGCTGTAGCGTATACTATGGATCCAAGAAACTTTCTTAATGATACTAGTATATTTCAATTTGAAGCGCTAGATTTTAATGCCGAGACAAGTGCTACTGCAACAATAGATAAAATAATTTTGGGTACTACTATGTCAAGTTATCCAACACAATATAAAAAGGCTGGTCAAATGGTCAATTTAGAAAACAGTTTGACTTGGGCACAAATAATAATAAATGCATCAAAAAATGCTGGTGGAACTGGAATTAGTTCTGTATTTCTTGCTAGTAGAATGAAACAAGAAACATCTTTAGATATAATAGGTAACGGTTCAATAAACGGTTCACATGTAACCTATCCAGGAATATATAATTTTTTTAACATGGGTGCTGTTCCAAACGGTGATGGCTCAGGTTCGGTAACTAATGGACTAGCATACGCATCTGGTAAAGGTTGGACAACCCCACAAAAATCAATAGACGCTGGTGCTACAAACTTATGGTCTAATTATATTCAATTTGGACAAAATACAATATATTTTCAAAAATTTGATGTAAGTAATCCATATGGAAATGCTAAAGCATTATATGCCTATCAATATATGACAAACATTTTAGCACCGTCAAGTGAATCAAAAATATCTTATAATGCTTATTCTAATACAGGACTTTTAAATTCATCTTTTGTTTTTTACATACCTGTATATGATAATATGCCAAGTACAATCTCAGCACATCCAGATTCTGAAGTAACTTTACCAACTATAACCGGGACTGACATTATATATCTAGATGATGGTGAAAGTAATGGTACAGATTATTTCAATATAAGATCTGGAGCTGATACAGATTTTGATACAATAGCACAAATTGTTGAGGTTTCAGAAGGAGCTGAAAACAGGAAAAAATTTACTAGAACACAAGTAGGTACAAATGGTTGGGATAAAATAAAACTTAGTGATGGAACAGAAGGATATGTATATCAAGGATTTGTTAAAGTTTATGATTATACACATGTAACGGGTGTAACATTCGATAAAACAACAGCAACTTTAAAAGTTGGTGATACTACAAATATAGTTGCTACTATAGCACCAACCAACGCATATATAAAGAATATAACATGGAATAGTAGTAATTCTAGTGTTGCAACAGTAGATAATGCTGGTAAAGTAAATGCAATAGGACTAGGTACAACTACTATAACAGCTACAACGTTAGACGGAAATAAATTTGCAACATGTACAGTTACAGTTGAAAAAACATTAGCAAGTAGTATAACAGTAACTAATGCGGAATATCCTTTAGTAGTAGGAAATTATCTACAACTAGCACCAACAGTATTACCAGCTACAACTACAGATAAGACTTATGATATAGCAATCACGGATCCAACTATAGCTATAGTTGAAAGTGGTAAAATAAAAGGTGTAAAAGCAGGTAGTACAACAGTAACACTTACAACTAAGGATGGTAGTAATAAAACATGCACATTTACTTTAAAAGTGACAGAAACTGTTTCAACAATAAATAATTATACAGTAGATAGTAATAGTATAATTACAAAAGTTGCATTAGGAACTACAGTATCTTCAGTTAAAGGAAATGTAACAACAAGTTATACAAAAAAACTTGTTAATGCAGCAGGTACAGCATTACTTGATACAGATAAAGTAGGAACTGGTACTAAAGTACAAATTTTAGATGAAACAAATCTTTTACAGGAATACACAATAGTAATTTATGGTGATGTAAATGGAGATGCAAAAGTATCATCTAGTGATTATGTTTTAATTAAAAATTATATTATGAGTGGTAAAACAACATTAAATAGTATACAAGGAATGGGTGGAGACTATAATAACGATGGAAAAGTATCATCTAGTGATTATGTTTTAATTAAAAATTATATTATGGGATATTAATAGAAAAATGGAGGGTGAGAATAATATGACAAATAAATATAATACAAAAAAAATTATGATGACATTATTAGCATTAGTAATTTTAATATTTACTTTTGCACCAAATTTATATGCGTCATCAATTAGTATCAATGGCTCAACTAGTTTGACAATAGGAGGGAGTACTACTATAACTGTTTCTGGTTCAGATATCATTGGTGGAGTGAATATATCCTCTTCTAATTCAGGAGTTGTCAGTATAAGTAAAAGTTCGGATTGGATTGAGAATAACTCTTTTACTTTAACTGCAACTGCAAAATCTGCTGGAACAGCAGTTATAACAGTTGCACCGTTTGATGTATCAAATTCGGTAGGAGGAGAAATAACTGTTGGAGCAAAAACTTTAACAATCACAGTTAAAGCGCCAGTTGTTAATAATCCAACAACACCAACAACGCCAACAAATACAACTAAAAGTAATAATGCAAACTTAAAAAAATTAGTACCAAGTTATGAAGGATTATCACCAAACTTTAATCCAGCAATAACTAAATATTCTTTAGCAGTACCGGCTACTGCAACTAGTTTAGGACTTACAGTTGCTGTAGAACAGACTGGAGCAAAATATTGGATTAATGGTGAAGATAATTTACAAATGGGAGATAATACAGTAAATATTACTGTAACAGCTCCTGATGGTACAAAAAAAGTTTATACTATAATTGTAACTAAAGTTGCAGATGTAAAAAAAGCAAATGCATATTTAAGTAATATAGTAATTGATGGAAAAACACTTAACCCTGTATTCACTGCTGAAAACTTAGAATATGATATTGGTGCAATTACATCAGATGTAGCTAAGTTAACAGTTTTAGCATATGCACAAAGTGAAAATGCTAAGGTAGAAGTAATTGGTAGTGATGTTTTAGTTGAAGGTGCAAATGCAATTAAAATTAAAGTAACTGCTCCTGATGGTGTTACTACAAAAGAATATTCAATAAAGTATAATAAAGAGGCAGCTACTAAAGTTGATGAAGAAGTAATTATATATCCAGAAGCAAATAGTTTGCAAGGATCAACTCCTTCTAAATTATCTAACTTTTTTAAAGGTCTTTGGATTTATATTAAAAACTTTTGGTTAGTTTTATCTTTACTTGCTGTATGTTTGTTTGAACTTTGGCAAATCATATATTTATATAAAAAAGTTGAAAAAGTAAAAAAAAATGACGATGAAGAAAATAACGTATCGACTTTAGGAGATAAAGCTTCTAGAAGAAGAAATGCAGACAATGTAAATGTATTTGGTGCTAAAGAAGAAAAAATTGAAGATATTTCCGATGAGTTAGTAAGTGAAGAAAAAGTTGAAAAAAAAGATGAAGAAGATATTTCGGATAATTTTGAGGATTCTAAAGATATAGAAGAAGATAAGTAATTATACTTATTTTACCATAAAACCTTGACAAAAGTCGTTTTATAGTATATAATATTTACATAATATTCTTTTAAGGAGGTAATTAAATGTCAATTTTAATAACAGGTGGAGCAGGTTATATAGGAACACATACATGTGTTGAACTATTAAATAGAGGGGAAGATTTAGTTGTTATAGATAACTTTTATAACAGTAATCCTAAAGCAATAGAAAATGTAAAAAAAATAACAGGTAAAGATTTTAAATTTTATGAGGCAGATATTTTAGATAGAGAAAAATTAACTAAAATATTTGAAGAGAATGATATAGATTCTGTAATTCATTTTGCGGGTCTTAAAGCTGTAGGAGAGTCAGTTGCAAAACCAATTGAATATTACATAAACAACGTATCTGGTTCTTTAGTATTATTTGATGTAATGAGAAAATTTGATTGTAAAAAGATTGTATTTAGTTCATCTGCAACTGTGTATGGTAAACCAGAAAAATGTCCTATAACAGAGGATATGCCTCTTTCAACGACTAATCCATATGGTACTACTAAATTACATATAGAGCAAATGTTAAGAGATATATACGTATCAGATAAAAATTGGAGTATATCACTTCTTAGATATTTCAATCCAATAGGAGCACATTCAAGTGGACTTCTTGGTGAAGTACCATCAGGTATTCCAAATAATATAATGCCTTATATATCTAAAGTGGCATCAAAAAAATTAGAAAAGTTAAGTATATTTGGTGATGACTATGATACTAAAGATGGAACAGGTGTTAGAGATTATATACACGTTGTTGATTTAGCATCAGGACATTTAAATGCATTAGATAAAATACGTAAAGAACAAGGTGGAGTATTTACATATAACTTAGGTACAGGTAATGGTTACAGTGTTTTAGATTTAGTTAAAACATTTGAAAAAGTTAATGATGTAGAAGTAGCATATAACATTTCAGATAGAAGACCTGGAGATATTGCAAGTTGCTACGCAGATCCTACTAAAGCAGAACAAGAAATAGGTTTTAGAGCTGTTAGAAGTTTAGAAGATATGTGTAGAGATACATGGAATTTTGAGAAAAATCTATAATAAATAGAATAAAGTATAAAAAAAGCACTATATTGTTAATATAGTGCTTTTTTGAGGTGATTAAATATTGGAAAATATATTACTATATTTAGATAAGATTGTTTGGGGTACACCTCTTGTATTATTGTTTATTTTTACACATATTTTTCTAACGTTTAAACTTAGATTTCCACAAAAAAATATACTAAAAGGTTTAATACTTATGTTTAAACCATCAAACACTAATGGGATATCTTCCTTTAACTCACTTATGACTGTACTTGCAGCAACGCTGCGGTACAGGAAATATAATAGGTGTATCTACTGCTATTATATTAGGAGGGGTAGGTAGCGTTTTTTGGATATTTGTATCTGGAGTATTTGCTATTTCTACTAAGTATGCAGAAACATATTTATGTATGAAATATAGGAAAATTAAAAAAGAAAAAAATAAGAATAAAAATAATTACACAAAGTATTATGGTGGAACAATGTATGTATTAGATAATAGGATAGGAAGTAAACTTCTAGGAGTTTTATTTGCTATTTTTGTTATAATAGCATCATTTGGAATTGGTTGTATGGTACAATCAAATGCTGCTGCAGAAAGCTTAATACAAAATTTAAATATGGATAAAACTTTGGTTGGTATAATTATTACAGCTATCGCATCATATATTTTATTTTCAAATGAAAGAAAAATAGCTAAAATATCTAGTATTATTGTACCTATTTCAACAATTATTTATTTGATTATGAGTATAATGTTAATGTATATGTTTAGAAATAATATTATACATAGTATTTTTGTTATTATCCAAGATGCTTTTAGCTTTAAATCTAGAAGTATAGGAATATTAGCCTTTATTGGTATGAAAGCATTATCTACTGGATTATCTAAAGGAATGTTTTCTAATGAAGCAGGTATGGGAAGTTCACCTATATTTGAAACTACAGTGAATAATACAAATATTAAAGAGCAATCTATAATTTCATCTACTAGTGTTTTTATAGATACAGTGCTACTTTGCAGTCTAACTGGTATAATACTTGTATCTAGTAATATGTATATAAATGAGAGTAATCCAGTCAGTTACGTTCAAAATGTTTTTGGACTTCTTCCGTATGGTAAATATCTACTTACATTTTGTTTAGTAAGTTTTGGACTTGCAACAATACCTTGTTGGGGGTATTATGGTAGTCAAGCGGTTAGATATATTTTCAGTAATAAAAATATATACCAAAATATATATAAAATTATATATGCAATATGTATTTATATAGGTGCTGTATCCGCACTTGAAATTGTATGGACACTGTCTAGTATAGCTAATGCTTTTATGGCACTTCCAAATATTTTTATGATATATTATTTGTTAGATGAGATTGAATATTAAGTAAAAGCCACCCATTTCAATAATTATGAAATGAGTGACTTTTATTTAAAATAGGTATTCAAGTTTTAACAATCCTTTTTTATTGCGTATACTTACGAAGTAGAGAAGTTTTTCTTTAATGGATTCTGGTAGTAAAGGTTCATCAGTTATTTTTTTTATGATTTCTTTTTTTCTATTATCTTTTCTATTAACCTTGAAAAGTATATCTATAAAAAGACAATAGAACGAATAGATATTGTATTTGATATCAATTGTTTTTGAATATGGACAAAAATATTTGTAATTACAAAAAATATTTTTTGTAGAATCACCCATAAGGCAGAAGCTATCGATATCTACAAGTCTAATCATTGCAGCTTTTTGTGATACTAGTATGTTTTCTGGATTAAAATCTGTTAAACAGAAACCATTATCGTGAATGATCTTTAAAGTAGATTGCAAATTTTTAAATAGAAATAGTACATCTGCTAGTGAAATATCTTCACAAAATTCGTTAAGTTTTTTACCTGGAACAGACTCCATTAAATATCCTGTAAATTGTCCGTCTTTTCTATACAGCAGTTGAAATATAGTAGGGATAATTTTAAATTTTTCGGATATTTTAGAAAACTCTAAGGCAATTAAAATACGTTCCTTTTTTATGATTATACGCTCCGGCATATAAAACTTAAAAAGTTTAGTAAGTGTATCACATTCAGATACAAATATGTTACTTTCAAAACCTCCATTTACCTCAAAGTACATGTTATCCAAATAGTCGTCTATTAAACCTATTTCTAACATATTATTCACCTCTTTCTCTAAAATTTTAAGAAAGCAAAAATATAATTTGTAATATTATATCACATATGTCAAATTATATTTTAATATATATGTTTTTAGTGATAAATTATTTAAAAGTACTTGATTTTTAAAGTTAAAGAATATATAATATGTATACAAGTATAAATTTATAAGATATATTTGTATACATATGAAAAATGTGGGGGAAAGATGATGGATATATTAAGAATTTCAGCTAAGTCTAGTCCTAACTCAATAGCAGGAGCTATTGCAGGACTTATTAAAGAAAATGGAAAAGCAGAAATGCAAGCAATTGGAGCAGGTGCTATTAATCAAGCTGTTAAAGCTGTAGCAATAGCAAGAGGCTTTGTAGCACCATCTGGTATAGATCTTGTGTGCACACCTGCCTTTACTGAAATAATGATAAATGAAGAAGAGAAAACAGGAATTAAATTTTCAATTGAAACACGTGTATAGTTTTAAATTATATAGCAATTAAGAATTAAGGTTATTTATTTAACCTTAATTTTTTATATAATATTACAAAAATATTACAATTTTAAAAAAAGTCGAAAAAAGTCAAGAATATATTGACAAAAAAAAATATGTATTATATAATTTATATATGTAAATTTAGTATCTTATAAAAATCATATTTACTATTTCATTTTATGATGTTTTAACTATCATAAAATGCACATAATATTACAAAACATTATTTATAATATCATAAATTTTAGTAAAGCATTGACAAAAAATGCATGTATATTATATGTATATAGTATAAAATTAAGATACTAAAGGTAAACAAAAGTAAAAATTATAAGGAAGGTTGATTTAAAATGAACAAAGAGTTTGAGAAAAAAAGACAAATTATTTCAGTATGTTTGATATTATTAGCTGTAATAATAATCGTTGTAATGGCTGTAAATATTTTAGGTAAAGGAAACAATGCAAATAATACAAATAATGCAGGAAATACAACAAACTATACAACTACTACTGAAGGAAATAAAGTAAACACAAGTACAGAAGTTAGTTCAGATAAAACAGTAAGTAATATGCTTTTAGAACAAAGTAAAATTATTTATACAAATGGAACTTCTCAATTAACATCTAAAGTTACAAATGATAGTGTAGCAAAAGATAATTTGAGATTTACTGTAAAATTTATGGCAAACGATGGTAGTGTTATTGCTGAAGCAGTTGGTTATGTTGGAAAAATTGAAGCAAATGAAACTAAATTTATTGATTCATATATAACTACTGATGTTTCAAATTCAAAAAATGTAGTTTATGAAGTAATGCAATAATAAATTAATCGTATAAAAATAGAATAAATTATTAAAATGTATGTAGAATATTCCCCCCAGGTATTGTATACATAAAACATAAGTGTATAATTTAATTTACCCTCTTAAAGTTAATACTGTAAACTTTAGGAGGGTTTATTTATGTCCAACTTATATGATAATATAATAAATTTAAGTCATAAACTTTACATAATAACAAAAGTGTGATATAATATTATGGTTAAAAATAATTGTTTCCAAATATAAATATAAGAGGAGGAAGGATTTTGAAAGAAAAAAAAGGTTTTGTAACCATTGGTCATGGTAATTTAGAGAGACACATATTTATTCAGGCATTACTCGGGTATAAAGTTGACTGTATAGTAGATGTAAGAAGTTCTCCATACAGTAGGCACAATCCAAGTTTTAACAGAGAGATATTAAAAAGAGCTCTTCTAGAAAATAATATTTCATACAATTGGTTAGGGGATTTATTAGGTGGAAGACCAGAAGATTTATCAGTCTATGATGAAAATGGTATTGTTGATTATGAGAAACTTGTACAAACAAAACCATTTTTAAAAGGATTGGAAACTCTTGAAAAATTATCTTTGATCAATAACGTAGCAATTATGTGTTCAGAGAATGATCCTATGAAATGTCACCGGTTTTTAGCTATTTCTAGAGAGTTGTCGAGAAGAGGATTTAGAGTTGTTCACATTAAGGATGTTCGAACCATTATAAAACAGGCTGCTCTAGAAGATGCACTTGTTAAGTTACATTTTGGAGAGAATATTCAAATTGACCTGTTTGATGGTATGGAGGATAATTTAGAAAAAAGCTATTCTAAGCAAAATAAATTATGTGCATACAGGAGGAAGTAAAATGGATATTTTTACGATTGGTTTTACTAAAAAAACTGCAAAGCAATTTTTTGAACTTCTAAAAAAAAATGGTATTAAAAAGGTCATAGATATTCGGTTATCTAATGCAGGTCAGTTAGCAGGGTTTGCTAAAGGACCAGACTTAGAATACTTTCTTGGGTTACATGGTATCGAGTATGAACACGATATAACGCTTGCACCAACGGAAGAACTTAGAAAAAAGTATAATGATAAAAAACTTAAAATGAGTTTTGACGAGTATACTGTTATATTTGATGCAACATTAGAGGAAAGACAGTGTATTCCGAGGTTACAGTCATTAGACTTAGATAAAGTTTGTTTCTTGTGCAGTGAAGACGAGGCAGACAAATGTCACAGAAGGTTAGTAGTGAATAAAATCAAAGGTGGTAATGTTAACATTAAAATAATACACTTATAGGGGGAACTTAATGAGAATAGTAATATTAGCAAATTCAAGAAAACTTAGTGGTAGATGCGTAGCTGGCAAAGATGGTAATGGTAGATGGATTAGACTTACGAAAAACAGTCATGATCCTATTCCCGTTAGAGAAGCAAGAGATTATAACATTTTAAAGGTTTTAGATGTTACTGGAATATGCAATGAAGTTAGTTTGGATTATCGGTATCATACGGAAAACTCAAGTTATCTTCGAGTTTCAGATGTTGGTTATTATGATCGGAGGACATTGAATGATCTTTTAGATAATCCGGTGAATATTTTCGGAATCGGTAAATGTTTAAGTGAAGCAGAGGCACAAAGGATAGATTACTCTTTGCTTTTTGTAAGGGTTACAGATTTCATTATGTACTTTAAAGATTGTGGACAATATGGTGATAAGCTCCGGGGACAGTTTGTTTATAATGGAATAACGTATACAGACATCGCAGTTACTGATTCAGCAATTGAACAAAGATTAGGAAATAATGCTTATCCCTACCAGGAAGAGTACGATGAGGCATATATAACGGTAAGTTTAGGTGAAATATTTAATGGCTCAGCATATAAATTAATTTCTGGAGTAATTATTCCTTAATACAAAAATAAGTGGCTTAAACCATATAAATGTTTAAGAAGGGCAGTGTAAAATTTTACACTGCTTTTTATTTGCTTAATATCTTTAATTATTATATTTTTTGCACCTACGAATGCTAAAAATATTTGTTAAAACTATCTTTTTGACTAAAATTATGATATAATAGGTACAATATAAAAGGGTGGTGAAAAGTTTGAATCACGATATAATTAATCCACATAAATATAAAAAAATAACTAGAAGTGATAAATTAAAAAAAGATAAAAAATCTACAAAAAATATAAAAAGCGGTAAATATAAAAAGACTACATATAGCTATTTCAAAAATAGTAGTAATAAATCTAGTAAGACACGAAAAGTAAGGAAAGTTAAAACAAAAAATAAAAGTCGTGATAGCATTTTTTTAACTTTAATAAAAGTTGCTTGTTCAATCATTGCTATTGTTATAATTGGGTATTTATCTACCTATTTTGTTAATTTAAAAGATAATCCTATACTTAGTGTATTTAAAGGTAATAAAACAAATATTGAGTTGGCAGCAAATTATAATTTCAAAGTCGGAATAAATAATTTGGATACTAAAAATAACATATTAATTAATGAATTATACAAATATTCGTATAGAAAATTACTTACTTTTGATGAAGAGTATAATATAATATTTAATGTGGCTAAAAGAATAACAAAAGTAGACAACAATACATATGAAATTGAGATAAAGGATTCAAGCGATATTACTGATGTTATATATACGATAGAAAAATTAAAAGCCACTAATGACAATAGATATTACAAATATTTAAGTAATATTTCTTCAGTAGAAATAAAAGAAAATAATGTTATAAAAATAGTATTAACTACCCCAAATCCATATATTATATATTCACTAGATTTTAATATAGAAAAAAAGTACTTAGATTCAGAAAAACAAAATAGTAATATAAATAGATTTAATTTTGTAGACAATTCTAATAATGTATCTTTTGTTAGGAATGATGAAGTTAGTAGAGATATTTTAAAAAGTATAATATTTAAAAGCTATACAGATGGAGATAATTTAGTAAGTGATTTTAGAAATAGTTCATTGGATATGTTTTTAACATCTAGTGAAGAAGATATGAGAATCATTGGAAAGCATGAGTATAGTATAAAAAAATATAGAAATGGTGAGACATACTTTTTATTAGGTAATAAAAATTCTAAATTATTTAGTTTAAAAGAAGTAAGAAAGGCTATTGCTTATTCATTAAATAGAAATGAAATTTCTAAAAAAATAAGTTCAACATTTACTGAAATTATAGATATTCCATATATATATTCAAACATAGCATATAAATACGATATTTATGGTGCAGAGAATGCTTTAATTGCAGAGTCATGGAATAAATCTACTGGTATATATAGTAAGAAAATAGATAATAATTTAGTTAATTTAGAGCTTGCACTATTGGTCAATTCTGAAGATAGTATAAAGGTTAATATTGCTGAGAGTATTAAACAAATGCTCGAGAATGTTGGAATAAGGATTAATATACAAAAACTAAATAGTAATGAAATAAATGATAAAATAAATAAAGGTGAATATGATCTTATATTAAGTAATGTTTATGTAAGTGATAATCCAGATATATCATATTTAGATAGTTATATAAATATAAATGAAAATATTAGTCAAGCAATAAATAAAATTAATAATAGTAGTATAGAGGAACTTAGTAATAGTATAAGAAATTTACAAGTCGCAATATCTAGTGATATAGCATGTATTGGAATAGCAGCTAAAAATACAAATGTTGTTTACCAAAAATATATAACTGGATTTGACAATATATCATATATGAACGTTTTTAAGGATATAGATAAAATAGGTAGAATTATACAATAATATGTGGCAAAATATTTTTTCCTTGACTTTAACATATATATTGTATATAATATTAGAGAGGTGAAAGAAATGGAATTTCATGGGATTACAAAAGATATAATAGAAAGAGCAAAATTAAACAAAAAAAGAATAGTTTTGCCAGAAAGTAGTGATCTTAGAATTTTAAAAGCTGCAGATATAATTTCAAAAGAAGATATTGCAGATATAACACTTGTTGGTAGTTTAGAGGAAATTGAATTTTTATGTAAGGTTAATAATATAAGTTTAGACTTTAATAAAATAAAAGTTGAAAATCCTGAAATAAGTGAGAAAAGAGATTTTTATATAAATGCATTATATGAACTTAGAAAAAATAAAGGGCTGTCTATGATAGAAGCAATGGAACTTATAAATAATAATGTGTATTTTGCAACTATGATGGTTAAAGTAGGAGATGCTGATGGTTTAGTTAGCGGAGCAATTCATTCTACAGCAGATACATTAAGACCAGCTCTTCAAATAATAAAACCAGATGAAGGAGTAAATAATGTATCATCTTTTTTCATAATGGATATACCAAATTGTGACTTGGATTCAGATGGAAAATATATTTTTTCAGATTGTGGGCTCATAGAAAATCCAACCGAAGAGCAACTTTCAGATATTGCAATTGCTTCTGCTATAAGTTACAGAAGTTTAATAGGTGGAGAACCTAAAGTTGCAATGTTATCTTATTCAACTAAAGGAAGTGCAAAAGGTGAATCAATAGATAAAATAAACAAAGCAATAAAATTAGTTAAAGAGGCAGAAGTAGATTTTGAAATAGATGGTGAAATGCAATTAGATGCTGCTATTATAAAAGAAGTAGCAGCTATAAAAGCTCCAAGTAGTAGTGTTGCGGGACATGCTAATGTTTTAATATTTCCAAATATAGAATCAGGAAATATCGGGTACAAGTTAGTTCAAAGGTTTGCACGTGCTACTGCTATAGGACCTATTACTCAAGGATTAGCTAAACCAGTAAATGACTTGTCTAGAGGATGTAACGTAGAAGAAATAATAGGAGCGGTTGCTGTAACTTGTGTACAGGCTGAAAATCAGAATATAAAGAAAAAATTTTAATATAGATATATGAGAAGGAAGTGAATTTATGAAAATATTAGTTATAAATTGTGGGAGTTCCACTATAAAATTTCAATTATACAATATGGATAGTAATGAGGTAATTGCAAAGGGTAGATGTGAAAAGATAGGTTTAGAAAGTTCTAATATAATATATAAAAACTTAAGAGATAATATATCTTATGAAAAACAAGAAGTTATGCATAATCATAAAGATGCAATGGAGATTTTAATAAAACACCTTACTGATGAAAAGCAAGGAGTTATTAAAAGTTTCGATGATATATCTGCAGTTGGGCATAGAGTTGTTCATGGTGGAGAAAAATTTAGTAAAGCAACTTTAATTGATGATGAAGTAATTAATGAAATAGATAGGCTTTGCGAAATAGCACCACTACACAATCCAGGAGCTTTGATTGGAATAAGAACTATAAAAGAAATAGATAAGGATATGATTAACGTTGCAGTATTTGATACTGCATTCCATCAAACAATGCCAGCATATAATTATATTTATGCTATAAAATATGATTATTATAAAAAATACGGAATTAGAAGATATGGTTTTCATGGAAGTTCATATATGTATATTCTAGATAGATTAGTAGAAAAGTTAAATAAACCAAAAAGTGAAATAAACGCAATTATATGTCATTTAGGAAGTGGTGCTAGTATATGTGCTATAAAAAATGGTGTATCATATGATACTTCAATGGGATTTACACCATTAGAAGGATTAATGATGGAAACAAGATCTGGAGATATAGACCCTGCTATTGTAACAAAACTTATGGAATTAGAAAATTTATCTATTAAAGAAGTTAATGAAATACTTAATAAAGAATCTGGAAGATTAGGTATAGCTGGTATAGGGGATCATAGACAATTAGTAACAGCTGCAAATAGTGGTGATGAAAGAGCAATGCTTTCAAGAAAAATACAAACTAATAGAACAAAAAAATATATTGGTGCATATATGGCTGAACTTAATAGAGTAGATGCTATAGTTTTCACAGGTGGTATTGGTGAAAATAGTTTTTGTGAAAGAGAAAAAACTTTGGCAGATATGGAACATCTAGGAATAGAAATAGATGTTGATCGTAATATGGAAGGTTCAGGTAAAGAGGCAATAGTTTCTACTGATAATTCTAAAATAGCTGTTTATGTAATACCAACAGATGAAGAATTTGAAATCGCCAAACAGACCGAGGAAATATATCGTGAATGTTAAGGGTGATTGTATGGTTAATAACATTTGTAACATACAAAAACTTTTAGTAAAATATAATTTGAAATTATGGGTTATGATTAATAAGGATAATAGTGATAATATATTTTATAAATATATATCTAAAAATATATACACTTTATCTATGTGCTTTATTTCAACTAATAAAACATATTTATTAATACATGATTTAGATAAGGATAATTTGAATAATGAATATTTAAAGGAAAATAATATATTTGTTATATGCTATAATAATCAAAACGATTTATCAGATAAGATAGAAGATATTATATCATATTTGGGATTTATTCCTGAAATTTCTCTTTCATATTCAACAATGGGAGATAGTGATTTAGATATTCTAGGACATGGTGAATTTGTTGAATATACAAATATTCTTAAAAAGCCATATTTAAAATATAAGAAGAAAATAAATTTCAATTCAGCAGAACAGGTTATTTATTCAATACTTGGAGAAAAAACTGAAAATCAAATTGAACGTATAAAATTAATTGCAGGGATAACTCAAGAAATTTTAGATACTACGTTTAAAACTATAACAATTGGTATGACTGAAATAGAAATTGCAAAACATATAGTTGAACTTACAAAAAATATTACAAGGCAACATATAGGTAAAAAAATAATATCATTTTCACTAGCTTGGGAAAATTGTCCTTTTGTTTTAACTGGGGTGAATCTTTCAAAAGGTGGCCACACGGTTCCTAGTGAAAAAATATTAAAAAAAGGTGATACAATTTATTTTGATTTTGGAATTTGTGCAACATTTGATGATGGTGAAAAAATATATTCAGATATTCAAAGAATGGGTTACGCTCTAAAGAAAAATGAAATTAAGCCTCCACTAGTTGTAAGAAAAGTATTTAAAACTTTAACTGAATCTATAGAGAGTGCTTTAGATCGTATGAAGCCAGATACTAAAGGATATGAAATAGATGATATTGTAAGAGGTAGAATTTTAAGAGAAGGATACCCAAATTATAATCATTCAACCGGGCATCCGGTAGGACTTAAAGTTCATGATACAGGTGCTGTTTTATCTAATAAATCTAATAAGAGATCATATTTACCTTTAGTTGAAAACGGCATATATACAATAGAACCAAGAATAGCAATACCCAATGGTGGCTCAATAGAAGAAATGTTTCTCGTAACAAAATTTGGAGGAATACCTGTTTGTAAAATGCAAAAAGATATATATTTAATCTAAAATATATATAATAGAATATAAAGGTGGTATGTGATATGAGTTTGAAATATGAAAAGAAAAATGTTTATGAAAATCTATCTAAAGAAGAAATAGCTGAGATGAATCAGTATATTGAAGGATATATAGATTTTTTGGGAAATGCAAAAACTGAATACAAAGCTGTTGAAATTGCTAAAAAAATGCTTCAAAGAGAAGGTTTTGTAGATATATCTGAAGTTACTAAATTAAATCCTTCAGATAAAATATATTTTGTAAATAAAGAGAAATCTTTATATGCAGCGGTAATAGGTAAACAAAATTTAGTAGATGGAATTAATATTTTAGGAGCACATGTAGATAGTCCTAGAATAGATTTAAAACCAATGCCACTTCATGAAAACAAAGGAGTAGCACTACTTAAGACTCAATATTATGGTGGTATTAAAAAATATCAATGGTTAACAATTCCACTTAGCATGCACGGAGTGATTTATACAGGTGAAGGAAAAAAATTAGATATTGTTATTGGTGAAGATGAAAAAGATCCATGTTTTACTATAACTGACTTACTTCCTCATTTAGCAAAAGATCAAATGAAAGCTGTTGCAAATGAATTTATAGATCCAGAAAAGATGTCTATACTATTTGGAAGTATAAAAAGTACAACTGAAACAAAAGAAAAAAATGATATAAAAGAAAATATTCTTAAATTATTATATGACAAATATGGAATAAAAGAAATGGACTTTGCAAGAAGTGAAATACAATTTGTACCAGCATTTAAACCTAGATATATTGGTCTAGACTCTAGCATGATTGGTGGATATGGCCAAGACGATAGAGTATGTGTATATGCAAGTATTAAATCAATAATAGATCAATCTAAAAGAGTAGTAAATAAAACAATGATAACTATGATAGTAGATAAAGAAGAAATAGGAAGTATAGGAAATACATCTATGAATTCTAATGTATTTGATATGTTTATAAATAAAATTTTATCCTTAAAAAATGAAAAAGAGACTGATATTTATGAACTATATTACAATTCGAAAATGTTATCTGCAGATGTTTCTACATGTGTTGACCCAAGTTACGAAGAGTTTTCAGATATACCAAATTCTAATATATTAGGTGCAGGAGTTTGTCTTGAAAAATATACAGGTAGTGGTGGAAAATATAACGCAAGTGATGCAAATGCAAAATATGTTTCAGAAGTTATGAATATTTTTGATAAAAATAAAATAATTTATCAACTTGGTACTCTAGGAAAAATAGAGAAAGGTGGTGGAGGTACCATAGCATATATACTTGCTAATAAAGGTGTAGATGTTATAGATTGTGGCACTCCAGTACTTTCAATGCACTCACCATTTGAAGTAGCTTCTACTTCAGATATATACATGACATATAAAGCATATATGGCATTTTTAAAGTAAATTTTATTTAAGGGGGAACAATTCTTAATGTTTAAAACATTACTTAAAAATACAGACTATATTGTTGTAATAATAGTACTTGCTTTGTTTGTAATAGGAGTAGTCGGTATTTTTAGTGCTGGTTATAATACTAATATAAATAAGGACGAATATATAAAGCAAGTTGTATGGTTTGCAGCAATGCTTATTGTTGTTATTGCAATATGGGCAATAGATTATGCTGTATTTGATATAGCTGGATATTTTATATATTTTTTTAGTACGGTTGCTTTAGTTCTGGTACTATTTTCTAGTTCGCTTATGGGCGCTAAGAGTTGGTTTAATTTTGGAAGTTTTTTATATCAGCCTTCGGAAATGATGAAAATAGGATATATACTATGCTTAGCTAAATTACTTAGTTATTTTAATTCAGATATTTTATCTAAAAAAGATAAAATAATAAAGTTTATAAGTATAGCCTTACTATTTATTGTACCATTTGCACTTATAATGTTACAGCCAGATTTTGGTACGGCAGCAGTTTTTTTTGTAATAACATTTTTCATGTTGTTTGCAAGTGGAATTAAATATAGATATATTTTTGCTATAGTGGCAATTGTTTGTTTACTCGCCCCTTTAGTGTATACTTTTATTTTGACTCCAATACAGCAAGAAAGAATATTGGTATTTTTAGATCCATCATTAGATCCTTTGGGAAGTGGATATAATGCTATACAATCTAAAATAGCTGTAGGTTCGGGAATGATATTTGGTAGTGGATTACTCCAAGGTACACAAACACAATTTGGATATTTACCTATAAAATCCTCAGATTTTATATTTTCAGTATTATCTGAAGAATTGGGATTTATAATGTCCACTTTAATAATAATATTATTTATTATTTTAATAATTAGATTAATAAGAATATCTTCTAATTCAAGTGATGTATTTGCAAAATATATTGTAATTGGTATAGCAGGAATGTTATTTTTTCACTTTGTACAAAATATTGGTATGACAATTGGATTATTACCAATAACAGGTGTACCTCTTCCATTTGTGAGTTATGGTGGAAGTAGTTTAATGACAAATCTAATAGCAATAGCAATAGTACTGAATATATCTGCAAGAAAAAATAAAAGTTTTCTATTTTAAAATATTTAAAAAAGTTGTAATATTTTGTTACAACTTTTTATATTACAAAATTATTACACATAATATAAAAAAATATATATGTGAAGTTATATTTAATTAAAAATCAAATTAACCATTGACAATATAAAATATATATTATATAATTTATTATATATGAAAAGGGAGAGATTCAAATGAAAAAAAAGAGTGTAATAATTGCAATATTAGTAGTAATAGTTTTAATAATAGTTGTTTCTATAATTGTTGGTAATAACAAGAAAAAAATAGTTGATGTGCCTAATACAACTATAGAAGGTAATAAAGCAACAGGTGAAGTAAGTGTTGAAGAAATACAATTTAAAGAAATAACAAAAGTTTATGAAGAAGGAATAACAACTATAAGAGCAAAAATGTATAATACAACAGATACTGTTAAAAATGTTACAATAAAAATAATATTAAAAGATGAGCAAGGAAATGAACTTAAAAATATGGTTCAAGTTGTTGAAAATTTATTACCCAATAGAGAAAAAGTTTTATCTACAGGAATAGCTGGAGATTACACTAGTGTAAAAGATATTAAATTTGAGATAGTAAAATAATTCAAATTAAACTTTAACGAAAAGATACGAGTTGTAAAACTTGTATCTTTTTTTTATTATATAGAATTAAATGTATTTTAAAGGCTAATAAATAGATGTTTGTTGACAATAAAAAATATATATTGTATAATAAAAATACCAAAAATTATATTAAAATTAAGTGGAATAAAGTATATATTGGAGGATAAAAATGAAAAGAAGTGGCATATCATTAATAGCTTTAATTGTAACAATAATAGTTGTAATTATAATTGCAAGTGCCGTTATAATTACTCTAGTAGATAACAATATACTAGACAGTTCAAAAAAGGCAAGATTTATGAGCGATTATACAAATGTACAAGAAGGAGTTAATCTGTACTCACTTGGCAAATATAATGCTCAAACGAGTAAATTTGACCTTCCTTTAAAAGGATATTTAACATCTTCAGATAAAACATATATATCTGAAAGTAATCCTACGCTAAAAACTAAAATTGAGGAGCTAAGTGGTAGTATAGATACTGCTAACTTAGCTTGGATAAGTAGTGAAGATATAGGAGCAAAGCTATCTAAAGAGAAAAGAGATAAAGGATATATAATAGATGTAACTAATGGACAAATCTATGACTATGTTGGAGATGTTTTTGAAGGTAAAAGGTGGCATACTTTAGATGGTGGTGTTTTAATTGGTGATGTAAATCCACCTACATATGAAGAACTATGGGATGGATGGATTAAATTAACTCTATACTATCCTGCAGGTTCAACTGAAAAAAAATGGAGACTTGGAACTGAAGGAGAAATAAGAGTAGATCCAATGTTAATGTGGCAAAATTACACAGGACCTATTACAATACCACTAGATAGAGTACATGATGTATGGATAAAATATAAAATAGATAATAAAGAAGTTATAATACCACCAGCAGGAACACTTTTAGTAGATATAGTGCCAGATAAAACAGGATATACAAAAGTACCTGGTGTTAAGGTGAATATAAATTATGATGAAACTGCTACAACTAAAGAATATAGAATTGGAGATAGTGGTTGGATTACATATAATGGGGAATTTAACGTAACTGAAAACTGCATAATAGAGGCAAGAGCAAAGAAAACAGAGACTATATATAATACAGATGGAACAGTACTTGCAACTAGAAATATAGCTGGAAGAGACTTGGTATATATAGGAAACATTGGCATAGAAGAGACAGAATTACCTTTTCCAACAATTACAAGATTGGCTCCAGTAGGAACAGAAAAAGCAAGAGTTCAGGTAACATATCCAGCTGAAGCAGATAAAAAAATATATAAAGTAAATTATGGAATAGAGGAAAATTATACTACTGAAATAAATGTAGAAAATTATGGAACATATATAGTAGCATATTATTATGATGCAACTGGTAAAAGATCACAGGCAGCTGGTATAAGAATAAACGATACAACTACGGGTCAACCTCCAGAACCACCTGGTCCATATGATCCAAA
>JAEWPS010000013.1 GCA_023460515.1 Bacillota bacterium
ACCTACAACCGGTACATCCATTTCTTTGAGGGCGACATCGACGACACACTCAGGCAGGCGGTGGGGGTGTGAGAGTAATTAATACTTGGAAGCGGTATTCAGAGCCGGAACGGAAGCCTCCATAACCGGGCGGCATTCCCACCCATGATTAGCGCTTTCCCACGAGCATCAGTCGCATCGGGCAGGAATGCTTCATACGCCGCCCGCTCCACATGGACAAAGGCAAACGGCGCGTCGCTTCCGAAGCATAGGCGTTCGGGTCCCAAGGTTTTGACCGCCTCAACGATGCTCAGGTAGGAAACCGCGCTCCCGACGAGCGTCATATTGGCGCACGCCAAGGCCGCTTCGATGCATGCTTTGGACACGTTGGGTACGCCCGCGCCGCCCATATGCACCATAAGAATCCGCAGCCCAGGGAAAGCTTCGGCGATCTTTCTCGCCCGGAAGGGGTGCGTAAACTCATAAAAGTCCGCGCCTATGTGGAAGGCCAGAAGACAACCGTTGCGGTTCAGATATTCGTAGTAAGGGTACATGCTCTCATCATCAATATAAAAACCGTTTTGCGCGCCGTTGAACTTGATCGATCGCATCTGGTAGGTCTCCACGCAGCGCCGGAGCATATCCATGGAACGCTCGCGGCCAAAGTTCGGATCCACCCAGCCCGTCGCCACAAAACGGTCGGGATGTGTTTTTGCGGATTCATAAATATACCGGTTCGCATCCTCGATCACGCGCATGTAAGGCGGCTGAAGCCATATGTTTGCCATATCGACACCCGCGCGGTCCAGTTGTTTAAGAGCCGTTTCCGCGGTCAGACCGTTAGACTCCGTTTTGGAGAGATGTACATCCGCGTCAAAAATCAAGTGTGCTCATTCCCTTCGCTTTGTTCGCCCTGTTTGGACAGAGCTCGTTCGTATGCGATCGCAGAGATTTCCACACAGACATCCCACGACGAGAAATCGGTCGTGATGACCTTTCTGGCGGGGTACGGCCTTGGCATTCTCCGCGCGTACGCTTCGTTGAAACGCTTTGCGTCGTCCATGGTGCGGAGGAACACCTGCACGTAGGCCAGATTCCCAAGGTTCATGCCGTGCTGCGCCAAGACCAATTCCATCCTTTTAATGACGCATTCGGCCTGTGCCGCCACGTCGCCGGGCGCGACCACTTCGCCCGCTTCCGTTGGAGGAATGCCGCTGAGAAAAAGGAACTCCCCACACCGGACCGCTTCGCTGATCGGCATTTCGTTTTTTACAATATTCATAATTTTATACGCCTTTGAATTTGTTGACGGCAATCCTTCCGTGAATATTTTTACAGCCTACATTTTCATCCCGCTGAAGGCTGTGCCTTCGTAAAACTGCTTTTGGAACAGCATGTACATCACAAAAAGTGGTACGATGGAAATGGCTGCAGCCGCGAGAATCCAGCCCTGGTTGTTACTGTCCACCGTGGTAAATGAGGCGATTCCGATGGGAACCGTGCGCATGGGCGTGCTGTTGATGATCAACATGGGCCAGAAGAAATCCTTCCACACCTGCTGGAAGTTGAAGATCACCAGCGTAATGATGCCCGGCCGCACGATGGGGATGACGATTCTGGTCACGATACCAAACTCGCTCAACCCGTCGATCCTGGCCGCGTCAACGAGCGAATAGGGCATCATTTTAAGGAACGAGGTCATCATGTACACACCAAAAGCTGTGGACAGGTACGGCAGAATCAGGCCGGGGTAGGTATCGACCAGGCCGAACGCCCTGACCATCTGAAAGAGCGGGATGTAGGTGACCTGCGCGGGCATGACGATGCCGATGGTCACCAACGCGCTCACAAAGCCCGTCAGCCGGGTTTTGAGAATTACTAGGCTGTAGGCGGCAAGGCAGGAGACCGTCACCACCGAAACCGTCGAAATGGCGGAGACCATCAGGCTGTTCAGCAGGTAGCGCGCGTAGGGGACTAACGTCCAGGCCTTCAAAAAGTTGTCCGATGTCCAGGTGTGCGGCAGGAAGGTCGGCGGCAGCGCGACAATCTCCGCCAGCGGCTTGAACGCCGAAAGCACGATCCATACAAACGGGCCGACCGACACCAGCGCAAACAGGATCAACACAAGGTACATCGGCGTTTTGCCAATCAATCTTCTGAACATGTCGCTCACCTCAGTTCACGCCTTCGGAGCCAGAAAGGCGGTTCATGTAATACCGCTGAATGCCGACGATCGTCAGCACAATGGCCGTAAAGATCACCGCGATTGCCGAGCCTTTGCCCGATTTCATGTTGGTAAAGGCCGTTTCGTAGAAGTAAAACATAATCGTGGTCGTGGACCTGGCAGGCCCGCCCT
Source organism: Bacillota bacterium (assembly GCA_023460515.1). Lineage (GTDB taxonomy): Bacteria > Bacillota > Clostridia > TANB77 > CAG-465 > RGIG5057. Next base: position 2,336 of record JAEWPS010000013.1, read on the forward strand.
TCGCCATGATGTAGAACTGGTCGAATCCTTTGAGGGAGCCGATCAGCGAAATGAGTACGACGAAGATCGTGACCGGCATGATCTGCGGCAGCGTGATGTGTAGGAAACTCTGGAAGGGGTTCGCGCCGTCGATCTGGGCGGCTTCCTTGAGATCAACCGGCACGTCCTGCAG
>JAEWPS010000014.1 GCA_023460515.1 Bacillota bacterium
CCTGGCAGTTGGATGACGGGTGTCAATGTACGAAGCTTCATTCAACATAATTATACACCCTACGAGGGAGATGACAGTTTCCTGGTCGGACCGACGACGCGAACAACCCAGCTCTGGGAGCAGGTAATGGAGCTGATGAAGGAAGAGAACAGCAAGGGAATACTTGGAGCGGAGACGGAAAAACCGTCCACAATCACAGCCTTTGGTGCCGGTTACCTGGACAAGGAGAAGGAGCTGATTGTCGGCTTCCAGACCGATAAGCCCCTGAAGCGCGGTATTATGCCCAACGGAGGAATCCGGGTTGTTAAGGGTGCTCTGGATGCCTATGGTTATAAACTGGACAAAAAAACAGAAGAAATATATTCTGAAAATAGAAAAACCCATAATGATGGTGTGTTTGATGCATATACGGATGCTATGAAGAAGGCAAGACATACCGGTATTATTACCGGACTTCCGGATGCATATGGCAGGGGAAGAATTATCGGAGATTACCGGAGAGTTGCTCTGTACGGCGTAGATTTCCTGATCGAAGAGAAGATGGAAGAGAAAAAGCTTCTGGAAATTCCGATTCTGGAATCCCCGGATATCCGTCTTCGAGAGGAGATTAGCGAGCAGATAGCCGCATTAAAGCAGCTTAAGTCAATGGCTGCATCCTATGGGCATGATATCAGTCAGCCGGCGAAAAATTCCTTTGAGGCAACTCAGTGGACCTACTTCGCTTATTTGGGTGCGATCAAGGAGCAGGACGGTGCTGCGATGAGTCTTGGCCGGGTAAGCACTTTCCTGGATATCTATTATGAGAGAGATTTGAAGAATGGTTTAATTACAGAGGAGGAAATCCAGGAGTTGATGGATCAGTTTGTAATGAAGCTGAGAATGGTTCGTTTCCTGAGAACTCCTTCCTATAATGATCTGTTTTCCGGAGACCCTACCTGGGTAACGGAATCCATCGGAGGAATGGGCCTGGACGGAAGGACGCTGGTTACCAAGAGCAGCTTCCGTGTGCTTCATACCCTGTATAATCTGGGACCTGCGCCGGAGCCGAATCTCACGGTGCTGTGGTCGGTATTCCTGCCTGAGGCATTTAAGAAGTTCTGTGCTAAGGTATCCATAGATACCAGCTCCATCCAGTATGAGAGCGATGACCTCATGCGCGAGGTGTGGGGAGATGATTACGGTATTGCCTGCTGCGTATCCGCCATGCGCCTTGGTAAGCAGATGCAGTTCTTCGGAGCCCGTGCCAACCTTGCCAAAGCACTCTTGTATGCTATTAACGGGGGCAAGGATGAGATATATGGCGAGCAGGTCGGACCCATGTTTGCACCGGTTACAGGTGATTATCTGGATTATGACGAGGTTATGTCAAAGTTTGATCAGACCCTGGATTGGTTGTCCGAGCTGTATATTAATACCTTGAATGTAATCCACTACATGCATGACAAGTATAACTACGAGCGTCTTCAGATGGCACTGCACGATATTCAAATTCTTCGTACGGAGGCATGCGGTATCGCCGGACTTTCGGTTGTTGCCGATTCCTTATCCGCTATTAAATACGCAAAGGTAAAGGTAATCCGAAATGAAGCCGGCCTTGCCGTAGATTATGAAATCGAGGGAGAGTATCCTGCGTTTGGTAATAATGATAATCGTGTTGACCAGATTGCTATCGATATCGTTGAGAAATTCATGAATAAGCTGCGCAAGGTTAAAACCTACCGTGAGGCAAAGCAGACACTTTCCGTCTTGACAATTACCTCAAACGTAGTGTACGGTAAGAAGACAGGAAGCACTCCCGATGGTCGTAAGGCAGGCGAGCCCTTTGCTCCCGGAGCCAATCCGATGCATGGAAGGGATAAGAAGGGTGCCCTCGCATCCATGGCTTCCGTGGCTAAGCTCCCTTATAAGCATGCGGAAGACGGTATTTCCTACACCTTCTCCATTGTTCCGAAAGCTCTGGGTAAGGGAGCGGACGAGCGCATCAGCAATCTGAGCAATCTGTTGGACGGCTATTTCCACAGCAGAGGTCATCATATCAATGTCAATGTATTTGACCGCGAGACTCTGATGGATGCCATGGATCATCCGGAAAAGTATCCGCAGCTGACTATTCGTGTATCAGGCTATGCGGTTAACTTTATAAAGCTGAGCCGCGAACAGCAGTTGGATGTAATTAATCGTACATTCCATGAGCGTTAGAATTTAAACGGGAGGAAGAAGGACTCATGATCTTTGGATCATCAGATGAAGTGCTTCTTCCTTCTTTTAACGAGAGACCGGAGAAAGGAGACGGATGGATGAGCATATCAGGAAGAATACATTCTTTAGAAAGCTTTGGTACAGTAGACGGTCCCGGGATAAGATTTGTTGTATTCCTGCAAGGGTGTCCCTTGCGCTGCCGGTTTTGTCATAATCCGGATACCTGGGATGTGCATAAAGGAACAGAGTATTCCTCGCAACAGTTGTTTGAAGAGATTATCAGATATAAATCATACATGGAATTTTCCAAAGGTGGGGTGACCTTTACCGGGGGAGAGCCTCTGCTTCAGGCTGAGTTCGTACTGGAGGTATGCAAGAAGCTGAAGGAAGAGGGTATTTCTGTGGCCGTTGATACCTCCGGCTTTGTGTGGAACGACACGGTGAGGGAGGTATTGGAATATACCGACCTGGTATTATTGGACATTAAGAACTATGATCCCATTGTATATAAAGAGGTTACCGGAGTACCC
>JAEWPS010000015.1 GCA_023460515.1 Bacillota bacterium
ATAGTAGTAAGTATGCATTATCCTCCATCACCTTTTGTAGTGATTGTGGAGACATTTATAGACGGACTTATTGGAACAACCGTGGCAAGAAGTCTACTGTATGGAGATGCGTTACTCGATTGGAAGAGGGACCGAAAGGTTGCACATCAAGGACTATCTCAGAGGAAGACCTCCATGCTGCAGTAACAGAGGCATTTAACCAGGTTCTTAGTGGTGGCGAATCGATGATTGCGATTTTACGAGAAAATATAGAATCGGTGGTCTGCGAGAGCAATGAACAGGCCATTGCCAACATTGATAAGGAAATGGAAGAGAAACAGATGGAACTCATCAGTTATGCTAATTCTGGCAAAGACTATGAAACTCTTGCTGATGAAATACAGGCACTTAGCGAAAGAAAGCAAGCCATCCTTACGGAGGAGGCGGAAAGCCAAGGCGAGAAAGACCGAATAACAGAGATGATGGGATTTATAGAAAACCACGCTGACCAGAGTCTTGATTACAATGAGGAGTTGGTAAGGCTCTTAGTTGAGAAAGCAACTGTATTTGAAAACCATGTGGTTGTGAGGTTTAAGTCGGGAATTGAAGTAGAAGTATAAACGAGACTTGTATACAGGCCGGCAATCAGGAGATAAATTCTCTTGATTGCCGGTTTTTCCCTTTTTATATTGACTATATCTATGTGTGAATATATAATGTTATCAACAATGTTGTTGATATTGTTATTTATAAGGAGTTGGCAATATGAGTGATGTTAATGAACTATTAGAAGAAGCTATTACAGAAACTGAAAAGCTGAATGAAGGCGAAGTCTTTCTTGTTAAAGATCTGTTCAAAGGATATGTGTGGAATAGGATACCGAGAAAGGACCGGCTTCTGTTGGGGACACTGTTTCTTAATTGGGTGAATAAGACAGAAGGTAATCTCAAAGCTATTGAAAAGACATCATCCAATCAACAGAGATATGAAAAATATATAAAGTAACAGTACAAATTTTTATGTTGGTAAGAACTATGAATTCTATAAGTGTGTTTAGGGGTGATTGAATTGCTTAATTTAAGGCAATTAGTAGATGACTTTTTCTTGTATGTACAGTCTAGTAATATTGAAATATATAACGAATTTAGCCTACAGCATGAGCTGGGAATATTTCTACGAGCAAAACTACAGGGATATCGAATTCAATTTGAAAGGAACATTTCATATTTTACACAGGATAACAAAACAATAAAAAAAGAAATTGATATTGCTATATTTAATGAAGATAAATCGGAGAAATATGCCATTGAATTAAAGCACCCGCTTAACGGACAGCATCCAGAGCAGATGTATTCATTCGTGAAGGATATAAAATTCATGGAAGAACTCAAATACAGGGGATTTAATAAAACAGCTGTTGTTACCCTTGTATCGGATAGACCCTTTTACGAAGGGCGAAACAACCAAGGGATTTATAGATACTTCCGAGAAGAATATGCAATTTATGGTCAAATATTTAAACCAACAGGACCTTTAAAAGAGAAAGAATTTATAGCCTTAAAAGGTAGATATGAGTTTTCCTGGAGATCGGTTTACGATAATAGCAAGTATTATGTGATAGAGGTTTAGGAGGAGGGTTATTATGTTTCTGATAGATAAGAAAAAGAACGAAGCAATATCAATTAGCAAGAAAACATTCCAAGAATTAGAATTCAAGGAGAGAAAGCATCTTCAAGAGTGGATATGTAAGAATACAGATATTCTTGGGGAAAGGTTGCTTATTATACAAAAAGAATTTAGTGGATTTGATGATACCAAAGAAAGATTAGATCTTTTGGCAATAGATGAAAATGGAAATCTGGTTATCATTGAAAACAAGCTCGATGATAGCGGCAGAGATGTTGTGTGGCAGTCCCTGAAATATGCATCCTACTGCTCAGGCCTCACCAAGAGTGATATAAAAGATATTTTCCAAAAATACATCGATGAACAAGGTAAAAATGAATATGCAGAGAAAGTGCTGTGTGAATTTTTAGCGGTTGAGGATTTCGGTGAAATTGAACTAAATAGTGATGACCAAAGAATCATTATGATTGCTGCAAACTTTAGAAAAGAAGTAACTTCTACAGCTATGTGGTTATTGGATCATAATATCAAAATAAAATGTATCAGGGTCACACCATACGAGTTGAATGATCAGATTCTTCTTGATACAGAGCAAATTATACCCATCGTTGATGCTGAGGAATATTTGATAAAGATAGCAAACAAGAAGCAAGAGGAATTAATTAGCAAAGAGAAGAATCAAACGCGTCATACAGTCAGGATTGATTTCTGGACACGCCTTCTACAAGAGATGAATGAGCAATCGGATCTATTCAAAAACATTAGTCCTTCAAAGGATAATTGGATAGGTTGTGGCAGTGGACACAGCGGCTTGGCTTATAATTTTGTTATTACTGGCAACTACGCAAGAATTGAATTATGGATTAATAGGGGTATGCAAAACGAAAACAAGGAGCTTTTTGATAAAATCCATAGCCATAAAGAAAAAATTGAAACATCATTTGGTGACCAACTTGACTGGCAAAGATTAGATGATGGAAAAGGTAGTAGAATAGCATATTGGCTTAAAGATGTTAGCGTATTTAATGAGGAAGATTGGCCACAAATGATCAATTTCCTGACTTCAAATATGGTCAAATTTGAAAAGTCAATTAAAAATATACTCCGTGATGTATTTAAGAAGTAGTTTCAAAAACAATGATATTTTGCAGATAAAAAGGACTCTGAGTTGTTAAGACAATAGGGGTTCGCAGAAATAACAAATCCTTTTATAGAAAGTAGAGTGGAAAGTGAGGTGTGCATATGGATGACACAATTTATATAATGCCTGATGAAATTGAGGTAGTTACCAGTGGGGATTATAGTACCGATGTGGCTAAACATTTCTCTTCTATACCAGAAGTTGCGAAACCATTGCTTAGAAATGCAAAAACTGCATTGCACAAGATTGAAGGGATGCTTTATTCTACACCTGCATTTATAAACGCAGTTAAGGCAAGCATTCCAGAGGAAACATTGCAAGCTATTTTGACAGATGAGCAGAAATCAAAAATTGCTAATGGAGCCTTAAAGCTGATGACCAAAAAAGACGGGTCATTGATGGCAAACCTTGTAAATCCAGAAACTAAAAAAATAGTGTCTACGGTTTCATTAAAGAACGTAAAGGTTACGCCTGAAATATCTCAAGCCATGACGAGTTACGCAACTCAAATGCAGATGGCACAGATAGCAGAACAGATCCAACTTGTCCAGGTTGCCGTTGAAGAAGTGCGTCAAGGGCAAGAGTATGATAGATTGGCTACAGCGTATAGTTGTCAGCAGAAATTATTGCAGGCCATGACAATTAAGAATCCTGAACTAAAAGCAATGGCTCTATTGCGGATTGCCACAGATGCAGAAGATAGCAGAAACCTTTTGATGCAAAGTCAAAATGCTAATGTGTCTTTTATAAAGAATCAACCGGAATCATTCTGGGGAAAATTCATCTCTGGTGCAGCTCCGGAAAAAGTAAATTCAAGAATGAATGAAATTCGAGAAAGCCTATATGCTGTAAATATGGTTTCTTTATCGGAGGCAATTGCTTATCAGGAAATGGGAGAACCTGAGGCGGCACAGCAAAGCCTTAAATATTATGCAGAGTACATACAAAAAACATATCTTGGAACCAAAGGATTGGTGGAGCGATTGGATTTAATAGACCCATCACCAGAGAATTATTGGTCAAAGGCGCTACCGGATATTGAAAAGAAAATCCTGGCATTACCTTGTATTGAAGAACAAAAACTTTTAGGAGGCGAATATGATGGAGAATAGGAAATGTAAGAATAAGAAATGTCAGAGATCACTTCCCGAGGGGTACAAACATAGGTATTGTGAAAATTGTAGAAATGTGCACATAAAACGAATTAAGGATACAGGGAAGGCAGCATTGGGTGTGGTAGTTTTAGTTGGAGGTACTGCACTCACGATAGTAACAAAAGGAAAAAACAAGTCCTAAAAAGTAACGATACAACATTAAGAGATGTTATTGCATTTAATGATAAATATACTAAGCTGCCATGGAAAGTTAAATAACAGCGATAAAAGAAATAGTGAGGTGAAGAAATGGGATTATTTGATATATTCAAAAAGAAAACCAAACAGAAAAATTTAGCACCTACAGCACAGGAAACGCTATTAATGCAGACAGCAGCTATCCCGGAATCCGAAAAGAAATATTATCAGTCAGATTCATATTACACAGCAAAGTCGCATGAAGGAACACCTTTTGAAAATGAAGTAATATCCTTTGAACAGAGAAAGAAAACCTCTATTCCATCTAATAACGGTTTGTATGTTCCAGAAATCTTAATGCTACACTTTTGCAAAAAATATCCTAATCCTAAGAGCGGATACCCTGGGTATTGGTGGTACAAATATGGCATTCGTGATGTAGGTTCTGTTTATGAATCACTGGTGGAGCGTGGTTTCCTTACAATTAATGATAAAACGGGTAAATACGAGCTTACAAATCTCGGTAAATCTGAACTTGAAGAGAATGCCTATGTACCATATATGCATAGTCACAGTAAATACACTACATTTACAATATGGGAGTTAAACCAATTATTAGGCACTGGCGATAAAAGTAATTACGTGGAAATCATAGAGAAAAAACACACCGAGATTGATAATAGAAATGAAGAGAGCAATAAAACTTTCATGAAAGAACTAAAAGTAATAGATCCAGAAGGCTATAGGAAATTGAAAAGTCAAGACAAGCAGATTAAAGCTGTTCAGGCTGCCGATGAGAAGTATGCTGAAGATAATGACATTGATTGGATTATCAACTTTTGGGAGGAAATATGGAAGGATGGTGGTCCCAAATTTGAAGGCTCTGGATGGATGTTCAGGTTGCCAGATTTGTATATCAAGGCTAAAAGATATGATGATGCCATAGCTATTGTTCAGAAAATAAAGAAAAGCAAGGGGTCTTACTATTCAAATAAGGCTAACAGCTATATTGCCAGAATCGAAGAGCGCAAAACAAAGGAAGCTATTAAGAAAATAAAATAATGTGTTGCAAGAGATAAAGGAGGTGGCTCGCTATGATGATAAGTCCTGAATCCTATTATGAAGATAATCTGAGAGAAAAAGATGCTAAGCAAATCAGGACCATTATTCGTGGACTTAAAAACGAAATGGGTCGTCTAAAGAATATCATGGAACACCCGGATTATGGTACTGAGTTGACTGCGTGTCCGAGTGAAGCGGTGAGACTGTCTTGCACCCGTGAATACCTTGGACGATCAAAACAGGCACTTGTCGAAGCGGGTGGCACCTATACTCCTTCGCAAGCAGAGCTTCGTGCATTGGATTTCACAGATAACATAGATCATATTAGTAAATTTTCATTTTCTATTGGTGGATATTTCGGCGGATATAATACTTATGTAGCAAATCTTTCTGGAAATGAACTAAGATTTGAATCACAACACTGGGAGATTTCAAAACCGATGGGAGTTTTTGATGAAGACGGAGAACTCTCTCAAGGGAAACTTTTCTTGAAGGAATCCGAAAACTTCATATGGGAGAATGGATGAGAAGTTATTCTCTGAAGCGTTTCGGTTACATGGTGTTAGACGGCACACAGTGGGAAGTTGAAATTGAATATGACAACGGACACAGGAATGTTCGTTTTGACGGGGATAATTCTTATCCATATAACTTTAATGACTTGAAGGTTCTATTTGGTATTAAAGAAGATTCTGAGGATGAGGAGTAAGAGACAAAATTGAATTTGTGAGGTGATTGAATGGGTAAAATATTAGGCTCTTGGAGCGGTATGCGTAAATATCTTGAACAAGAAATGCTTGCCGAATGTCTACACGGACGAGTTCGATATAACTGTACTTCGTATGTTGGAATGGATGGCTGCCATATCTTTGAAATTTACATTGACAACAAATTGGTGAAGCAATTTTCTTGGGAAACAGTTAATACCTATTTCATTGATAATGAATATAAGAAAAAAATGAATCCTATTGGCATTGGCGAATATTGGGAGGAATTTTGGTCACTAATGGATGCTGTTCCCATGCAATCACGACCGGAATATACAGATAACGAATTTTGTGATGCCCTTGAAAAATATCGAAATCAAAGTATTAAAGATAGTATAAATTCCGAAAATCCAATCGAAAGAATGTTCGCTATTTTTGATAGACGAATTGGGAAAAGAACCATTGCTTATATAAAAGAATCGTTAGAGAACCAACCAGAATGGCTCCAGTTTTTTTATTATTTAAGATTGGATTCAGAGAATATATAAAGTTGAGACAGATTCCAATTTAACGTTGACAGTTCTACCAAACGGGCATATTTGTTCGACTGCATCTACCGAACAGGTAAAAAGTGTGGACTGTATCTACCGAACCGATAGGTTGAAAATGTGCTATTGTTGTAATTAAAAACATACGGTCGAGCCACGTTGAGACAGTGGTATTGATGTCAAGGGTAAAAGAGTGAGTGTGCTAAAAACCCTTATATATCAAGGTTTTCAGCACATATGGGTGAAAAACCCATTGAACGAAAATGAGGTTTTTTTGCTTCGCGGGAACAAGTCCATAAGAGCGGTTTTTGATAGTCAAGTGGTCAGGTTAGATGTCAGTGCCCCGCGAGTGGTCGGGTTAGATGTCAGCGTTCGTGAGTGGTCAGGTTGGATGTTTTTTCGGCTTTTGGCGAGGTTGTGAGAGCAGGTTGGATGTTTTGAATTCTTATATCAATATTTTAGAAACGGAGTTTAGTTATGGAAAAAAACACAGGGTTAATTAAGTCAAAAGGGTTAATTAAGTCAAAGGTAAAATCATCAATGATACAGCTTGTTATAGCTGTTTGCGGTGTATTTGTTGCCGTCTTTGGTTTGTCGATGTTTAATCAACATTTACTGATGTCATTCCCTTTGCCGTTGCGTATGGTTCTTATGATTTTCACGCAATGGTTGCTTTTCCTCGTTCCAGCGATATTAATGATTGTGAACAAAGAAAAGCTCAGCAGTATCGGCTTCAAAAAAGAAAAGATTCTGTCGCAAATAGGCATCGGCGTATTACTTGCTTTAGTTATGTCGTTAGTTTTGACTGTTCTCCCCATTATGCTTGGCTTTAAAGATATGGTTGGAAACACAACTTACACGCAGACATATCAATTCGTTTATCAATTTATCTATGCAATATTGGGAGTTGCTCTTGCTGAAGAATTGGTCTTTCGCGGTTACATATTCCACAAATTATTGGCAATAAAAAACTCTAAGTGGTTTGCTATTACTATATCATCTTTACTGTTTGGGTTGTTTCATATATTCAACGGAAATATCATTCAGATTTTTATGACGGCATTCATTGGATTTCTATATTGTATATTTAGAGAGAAAATCAAAGGTTGTACCCTGCTTTCGTTGATCATCGCTCATGGCGTGTACGATGCCATGATTGTATTATGGGTTTCTATACTATAACATGATTATTAATTGCTAAATAAACTACGAATTTAAGGAGATTAAAAATGAAAAAAGTTGCAAAAGTATTCTTTAATATTGCATGTATTATTGGTGTTATAGTTGCCGTTTGGCATTTTTCTGTACCATATTCCTCAAATTGGTTTTCGTATATACCAGATGCTCCGACCGAGATAATCCAATCAATAAACTACATAAATTTTTGCTTTTCCTTTTTGTTAGCAGGAATTAGTTTGCTGTTATTAATAGTGCAAAAGAAGTTATTTGATGGTTCGGGAGAATTGCGGATATTTTATGCGTTCTTTACCCTTATATGGTTATCGAGGATTGTAATACAGCTCATTTGGCCATGGCCGTCAAGTTTACAGCTATGGTTAGTTGTTGCCTTTAGCACAGAGTTTATATTTACTCTGATCCCTATGATATATTTAATAGGAACCATACCGAAACAAGAATGATTTATCGGTGGTTGCAATTATTTCAATACTTAATCAAAACTATGGCGCCCTAAGTTGTAGCTATTATATCGTAAACCACTTTGTTTGTTTCATTACCAAACTGGCTTGATTTGCTCAGAAAAACAATATAAATGAGATATGCAACTGCCGGTTGACAAGAAACCAAGCGCACTTGGTGGAGCGCAACCGGCAGTCATGTTATCATGAGCTCATCAAATAAAAAGGAGTGTGTCGTTATGGATATAGCGGACAGAATACAGACCTTACGGAAAATGAAAGGTCTTTCTCAAGAGGAACTTGCAGAGAATACAGGTGTTTCACGCCAGGCGGTATCAAAGTGGGAAAGTGGGCAAAGTGCGCCGGATCTGGATAAGATCCATTATAATGAGCGAATACTTTGGCGTTACAACGGATTATATTCTGAAAGGAATAGAAACGGCGAAAACAAATGAGGAAAAAGGCAACGTTCTGGCAAGTAAAATACTCTATCTTGCATCAACAGCATTTTTGGCAATCGGATTGTTAACCGCTTTTGGTAGCTGGTACGAAGAGCAGTCGGCGGAAAGCATCTGGGGGTCAATGATTATTCAAGTAGTGGGTATTGCAGCCTATTTCATCGGAAAACTCATCTCCCAATCCAAAGCGCCATTTATCATTCAATGGTTAGACATCATCATTGCATTGTTTATGCCTGTTTCTCTGATCGTTACATGGATTGTTAACCGTGCTATCACTCCCTACCCGACTGACATTTTCAGCGGCATTGTTTTTGCAATTGCTTATGCAATAATTATTGCTTCTTCATTTTTTGCCCTAAAGAAGTACAAAGTAATATTAGAAGGCAGAGGGCAGAAGATATGAAAAAAAGATTAAAGATTTCCCTGACCGTCTTTTCGTCAGTATTGGTCGTATTATTTATTGGGCTATCTAGTTTTATCGGCTTGCAGGTATTTGCAGGCTCCACCCAACTCATAACCAACGATGAAACGGTGGGAGTAGCTGATGGATTCTGGGAAAGATACGGCATTAATAAAGAAAACTTTCACAACACATATAAGGTGGAGGAAATTGCAATCCCCTCTTCTTATGAAAATCATACGATCCCTGCAGATTATATTTATGCAGCCCAATCAAATAGCAGTAAAAACTATCCGACCGTTATATTGGTTCACGGCATGGGAGATAACCGCTATTCAAATTATTCGATATCTGAATTTTTCTTGGAAAAAGGATATAACATAGTTACTTATGACCAGAGAAGCACAAATGAAAACATCGCTCAATACACCACCTTCGGCTATAGGGAGAAATATGATCTCATTGATTATGTGAATTATGTTGAACAGCAGGCGCCGGGGCAGGAAATTGGCATATGGGGCGCTTCCTATGGCGGTGCGACCGCAGGGCTGGCGTTGGCAACTGAAAATATGGATGAAAAGGTCGATTTTCTGATTCTGGACTGCCCTGTCAGCAGCATGAAGTGGATGGTAGAGCAGGAGATGAAAACCATGGATGTCGGCATACCGGTGAGCTATATGACATGGTGCGGAAACATCGTAAACAAATTGAAATTAGGCTTTACTTATCAGGATGCCGATGTGGCGGTTGCTTTGAAAGATATGAAAACTCCTGTGATGGTAATAAATAGCAAGGTTGACTCTGTGACGCCTTATTTTATGGGAAAAGACATCTATGATGCTCTTCCGGAAAGCAACAGGGAAATTTGGACGGTGGAAGACAGCGAACACTGCGAGATATGGCTGGATTACAATCAGGAGTATCGCGATAAAATTGAAGGCTTTCTGACAAAGTATGAATGAGGTGGGGATATGCAAAACATACGGAAAGTTTCTTTAATAGCAATTATACTAATGGCTAGTCTGTCGTTTTCAAATTTGCTTGGATTAAAAATTGCAGGTCTTGCAGTGGTGGTTGGTGTCGTCTTTTTCTTTGTTGATAAGGTATCAGAAAAACAGCCATTTGAAGGCGGCGGACTTGATATTGGTGCTATACGAAAAAACTTCAAAGATAAAAGCATTTGGTTCTGGATGGCTCTGCCAATCATTATGGATGCTGTTGCCATAGGAATCTCAAAACTGCTTTTACCTGAATACATAGATCATGTACTTGCGAGAACAGAAGCTTTTGTGTCCTTTGATAAGGTTTTGATACTGATCATTCAGCTTGCGTTTCTTGCCTTAGGAGAAGAAATCGCATGGCGCGCTTTCTTCCAAAAACAGTTAAACAAAGCCCTGCCGATTATTCCAACATTATTAATTTCGTCGTCATTGTTTGCAATCGGACATTTTAGTCAAGGGAATGCGGTTATCGTACTGTATGATGTCTTGTTTGTGTTCATCAATAGCGTTTTGTAGCGGTGTTCTTTTTGTCGTCAGCTCACTCGTCCGAAGACTTGTTGAAGACTGCTTTTTAGACGGCGGCCAATTCAACATTAAGCAGATTTTTGTCTTTACACACAATCCGTATTTCCACAAAGAAATATCCCATAAATATGAAACGAGCAGAGACGACATCGTTAAGAAATCATCGTTTTTCTTTGTCAAGAAATCGGATGATAATGTTTCTACCGTTAGAATCAATGAAATGGAATGCGTCACAAACGAAAGCGGCATAGAAAACGTTTCGCCTGTAAAAAACTCGTATGATGCTTTATGGTGCGAATACAGGGACGCGCGTCTTCCGGCAACGCTTCTCAGTGTAATTCAGAGAATTGTCGAATACTATTTTCTTCAACTTTGTAGTTACAGCATTGAGGATTTGCGAGAGCGGGTGAAAAACCACCTCGGCGGGGACGACAAAAAACAGCGGATAGCTGATGAAATACTTCGCTTCATCTATGACGAAAAATTCGATGCCGGAGACGGCATTAACTACGCACCAGACCACGACATACCGGCTTACAAAGAAGTGTTTGAGATGATTTTTGAAGCGTTGAGCCAAAAATCGCACTATCTCAAAATGTCTGGCGAATGTGAATGAGTTATTTGGAATAATCTGGACCATAATTCAGGCGATATAAAAAGGTTCTGTTAACTAAAGATGAAAAAATGAGATTTGAAATGCGAACCGGCATAGAAAAATGAAAGAATCAAGAGAGGAGGTTATCACATGAACGGCCATATAACAATAAATGCCCGCAGGATTTCTGTTGCCGGATTTTCATTTCTCTTTGCCTATATTTTGTCCTTCCAGTTTGAGGGACAGGTGCTGTACAGCCTGTTGGATCTGCGTGGAACAGACGCCGGCCATTACATACTGACTGCAATTATCGCGCATTTCGCGGGGCTTTTTACCTGCGGCCTGTTTGTCAAGTCACAGACGGCCGCCAAAAGCATGATGCTCGGCGGCATGGGCTTATGCTTAGCCGCCACTGTCCCCTTCTTTTTTCCTCTCCCCACTCTATGGATGGGCGGACTGATTGTCAGCGGATACTTTAGCGGCTGCGCGGTGGCGGCATGGGGATTTTTTCTCAGGGCCTTTATTCCCAAGAACGAGCGCATTAAATCCTGTGCCGACGTTCTGATTTATTCCAATTTGCTGATGATTGCAGTCAACGTGGTGACCATGAACAGGTCAACCTTTATCGGCCTTGGCCTCTCTGTGCTTTGTCTTGTAATCGGTATGGTTTTCATTTGGATGCTGCCGTTGGAGCAGGAGAATGAGCAGAACAAAACATTTAAAAATAAGACGCATGGCGGCACTAAAAAACCGCTAATATTGCTGTGTCTTTTTGTCTTTATCATTACCATTAATTCCGGACTGATGTATCAGGTCATCAACCCCGCTTTCGAGCATCTGACGGGGCTGGCAAGCTGGTATTGGGCCGCGCCTTATATCGTAGCGCTTGTTATTATGCGCAACTTACCTATGAAAGCAAAGCGTTCCAGAATTTTGTATATCGGGATGGCAATGATTATGGGAGCGTTCATCAGCTTTATGCTGTTAGGGCGAAACACCTCCGACTATCTGATTGTGGATACGCTGATGCTCGGCGCCTGCGGTATTTTTGACCTGTTTTGGTGGAGTATACTTGGAGAAATGCTGGATTATAGCGATAACCCGGCACAAACCTTTGGCGTCGGTCTTTCCGCCAATGTATTCGGCGTCCTTTGCGGAGGCGTCCTGGGGATGGCTGTGACATCCATGGGACTTCCCGGTGCGGAGGTGGCGGTGATTGCCCTGACGGTGGTATGCGTTACATTGGTTATGCTGCCGCCCCTCAACCATCAGCTTGTTCTGTTGCTGAAAAGCCATGCTTACCTTGCAGCTTATGACAATATGGGCCAGTCACAGCAAACGGACATTGTTCGTCAAATTAAAACTCTTGACCCGCTGACCGTCCGGGAGCAGGAGGTATTGCAGCTGATCCTTTCAGGAAAATCCAACCGCGAGATTGCCGGGGCTTTGTTCATCAGTGAGAACACCGTTAAAACACACGCAAGAAGTATTTTTTCAAAATACGATGTTTCAAGCCGTGCGGAGCTCATCAGCACCCTGCTGAAAAACCAAACGGTTGGATGAACCATAAAACTGCATAAATACTGGGTTTAACCGGCCTCTCACCCAAAAGGGTGAGGGGCTTTTTTCTGTAAATTCATCCTTTCGAACGATGTTTTTTGAGGCATCCTTCCCTAAAATGAATACTGGAGGAGGCATGGTGCAAATGAAATTAACCCGCAAACGACGCAATGGATATGCCTTATTGTTTGCAGTCAGTATTTGTTTGGCGGTGTGGCTCGGCATGGCATTCATGTTAGAAGCGGTTTTCGCCCTTGGAGCGATCAGCCTTATCTCTCTCGTGTTATTGGTGAGGCAGAGCCGTCTGCTCTATGACGCAACACTCATTTGGGATAATCGCATCCTTGCGGTGCCATCTGCTCTCATCTCCATGCCGGACCGCCAAATGAAAAAAGACACCGAGGAAACCGTAGTATCTACCTTTGGTATCCTCATCGGCAGCGAAATTTACCGGTGGGGTCTCGACGGGGTACATGGCGTGCGGCTGCACACCGCCCATATTGATCAGGAACGGATGTACCTGACCTTTGGCGACGCGGCTCAGACCATGCGGGTAGAACTGCTGCACGGTATGCTCCACAAACAGACGGTTGTGGAGGTCACACAAAAGATGCTTCATGAAACCGGTGTAACAGCAGTTGTCAACGGTTGGTAATCCAGTAAAATTATATCTGAATAATGGAGGAAACACTATGAAAAAGTTATTTGCATTCATTCTGACATTTATGATGATGATTTCCCTCGCCGCTTGCGGCGGTGAATCACCGTCGGAAAGCTCTACGCCCACAGGCGGCAGCACAACGTCCAATAACTCAAAAAAAGAAGAAGCAAAGGTGTATGGTATCGGTGAAGCGGCAGAAGCAAACGGACTTTCTATCACAATTTATAAAGTTGCAATAGCCGAAGCGAATACCACGCTTGAAAAAGCGAAGGATGGGTTTGAATATATCAAAGTCTGGTTTACCTTCAAAAACATATCTAACGAAACGATTGAATCACCGAAGGCGAAGGCTTTATATATTGTGTATACCGAGGGTGCCACAGGTGACGACAGCGATATGAAATCGGAGGAAAACTCACAGGTTATGCTGGAGGTGGCTGACCGGGATGAAAGATATATGTCGAGAGTTGATCTTGCCCCCGGTGAATCCACCGGTGGCTGGATGATATATCAACGTCAAGCCGATAAAAACGAAATTACCATGCACTATTACTCCGGCTTTGTCAATGTTGCGCCGGATTTGGTGTTCAAATTCACGGTTGAATAAGTTTCAAGGAGGATTTATACAATGAAACAAAAATTATTGTCCCTTATTCTGACTGCCATAATACTGCTGTCGGCTACGGCAGGACTTACAGCCTGTTCGTCCGGCGACGGCTCGGCTTCCGGCAAGGTATCCCCCAAGTCGGAAAAGAAAATCGGCAACGCAAAACGGGACGGCGTTGAAATCATCATTCCCGCCGGAACCTTTGAAAAAGCCGTAAACGTGAGCATCGGTATAGCCGATGAAAACGAGATAGCGGCTGAGGACGGCGCGGGCTACCTTTTCTCTCCGATAGAGCTTACATCTGACGGAGGCGAGCATACGCTCGGCGAGACGGTTACGGTAAAAATAAAGCTTCCGAAGTCCGTCAGTGGGGACGATTATCTCACAATCATGGGTGCGTATTACGACGGCGAAAGATGGGAATACATACTGCCTGACGCTGAAGCGATTCAAAATGGGTATTTACAGTTCGGCACTCCACACTTCTCACGTTTCGCTGCGGTGAAGCTCGAAAAAGAAAAGGCGCTCGACAAATATACCGAAACGCTTGCAATACAGAATGTTACAGGTGTTAAGCCAAGTGAAGAGCTTACGGACTGCTTCACCCAAACGCTGGACAGTTTGGGCTTCACGGACGAGACAGTACAGGGTATTATCATGCAGAAGATTACAAAGGAACTGCATAGCTCCGCCGCATTTATTGTCAATGCGAAAAACGGAGACATCGGCGATATTGCCGGACAGGGCGCGGAGCTTGTCGCAGAGTCTATTTTGAAATCCATGACTGACAAGGCAGTCGTCGATAGGTTGAAAACATACGCCGGAGGCGCAACGTCAGGAGCTGTTGCGGCTGCTTTGAAATTATATGAGGGCGGCGACTACAAAGAGGCATCCAAAGAGTTTGTTTATGCGGCGTTGGATGTTATCCCCGCAGCAAAGCTCGGTAAGGCTGTTGTTGAGGCAACGAAAGCGGGAGTACAGATGTGGCAGGATTATTCTGTTGAGAGCGCGTATAATGTATATCTCAAGCAGAATGTCGCCACTGACGGCAATGTTTCCGCCGACAGTTGGGACATCATTTTCTACAACATGGGCAGCGGTCTTGATTTTATGCGGCGCGAATACCGCACGGCATACGCCAAGGCAAGCGGCAAAACGCTGAAGGAAATCGAAGCGGATAAAACGCTTCGGGATATGCTCGACGGTCAGATTGTAAATGACATTAAGCGCAGCTTCATGTCCCGGTATACAAACGGCAACGCAATTGCGGCGGAAAAAGCCCGCATAAAAGAAATGCTCGCAACCTTTGATGCCTACGGTCTGCTGTCATGGAATAATCTGCTCGGTTTTCCTGTAGATATGGAATTTGCGAGCAGGATAGATTCACTGATGAAGATACGCGAGAACATCCTTAATCTTGTTGGCGGCGACCGCTCGGTGTTTGGCTCGAATGACGATGTGATTGAAGGTAACTTAGCGGAAGCTATTTATAAATGGCTGGAATGCGGTAAGGACAGGGGTAAGTTTTACGACTGGATGCGCGAAAAGGGGTATCTTGCAAGTCCGAAGGAAACAATCGGTTATTGGAAGTTAGTGCGATCGTTTGAAAACAAATATGAAACCAGCGCATCAGACGAGTATTATTCCCGCACATGGAGTGGTGGCAGAGGTAGTTATACATATCGCTGTGAGGTCACATATGACGGTGTTTCCTATACCGGTATAACGCATGACAGCTGCAAAGGTGAATTTGTCAACAACACTGGAACATCAAGTGCGCCGAAGGACCGTTATCTGGGAGGCGAACGGATAGAAATTGACTTAAAAATCACTGCGACCACCTCGTCTAATATTTGCTTTCATCTTGGCGCTACGATGGGCGTAAGCATAACACCCGTTAACCATGACGACCCGTTTGTCAGTTACGGAACAAATACGGATTTATATGACATAACCGAAAAGATCACCAGAAGCTATATAATGACAGGTAAGAACGATACAAATACAGGCTATTGGGGTGAAAGCGCCACGGTCGGCGGCGAAATGCCGAGCGGCTCTGCCAACGGAGATAAGGTCTATATTCTTATCGGCATTAGCGGCGGAAACAACTCGGTTACAACCGCTTATGAATACGAGTGGGTTAAGAAATAAACGACGGGGGTGGGTTCATGGCAAAGAAGAAAACGAGCAAAAGCATCCCCCTGCCTATCCTCATCTTGATTTGCGCCGTTTTGCTCTTTGCCGCATACAACAGCTTTTCTACACTGGCGCTTGGGCTTTGGGGCGACAGTGTCATGGGTACGGTGGACAGCTATGACAGCCGATTGGATGATAGGAGTGCGGGAGAAAACCGCTCCCGCACCGTTTCCAAGGGCTATTGGTTTCTGGTAAACGGCAAGGAATATCGGGGCTATGTGATATATGGCAGCGATGAGGCGTGGCCGAACTTGGACGAGGGCGAAACGCGCTCCGAACGCATCCGCTACCTTGGCTTTTTCCCTCATGTGAATAAGCCCGCCATGCTGTGCGAATTTAGCGAGATGGGCGAAGTGGCAATTATTTACCACATTCTCGCCCCTATCGGTTATCTGCTTTTGCTGCTGCTTGTTATACGCACAGCCAGAGGCGGGAAAAAGATGAAATTAGCGGCGAGAAAGCCCGCCGCGCCTCATATAATTGAAGTAAGGAGTGATACGGATATGTTTTGTCGGGGTTGTGGAAACAAGATTACGGAGGGTATGACTTTCTGTTCGAGCTGCGGCACAAAAATACAAGAAAACGCCCCCGATGTGTGTAAAGCTTGCGGTGCAGAGCTGCCGGAGGAAGTTGAATTCTGCATCGGCTGTGGAGCGGCGGTGAATTTGAGAACGCCGGAGCCGATGGAGGTAAGCCAAGCGGCAGCTTCTGCACCCCCACAAAGCGGCGCGGGGCTAATCGGCTTTTCCGACAGGTGTAATTCGCTGGAGATAATGACCGCAGCGCAGAAAAATAAAAAATTCTCCATTGGCTGTATGTGGATATTGGTTTTCGTGCCGCTCATCGGCTTTCCTGTCGCCGGTCTGCTGATGGACGATTTCCCCTTTGTTGAATCCCTTGTTATCGGTGTGGGCATCGCTCTTGTCATGCTGATAATTAATTTGCTGGCGCTGCGAAGGACCAAGCAGCCCCTGTGGGAGGGCGTGGTCGTCAATAAGTACAGCAAGGAAAAAAGCGAGCATAGGGGCGGCGAGGATGATAATTACAGAACCTATACGGAATATACCACAATTATCAACACCGATGCGGGCAAGAAAAAGACCATCGTGGAAAAGGACAGTGGGCGGCATATGTACGATTATCTCTCCGTTGGCGACAGGGTGCGGTTTCATCCAAGATTCGGTACATACGAGAAATACGATAAATCCAAAGACCGCATCATCTACTGTAATGTATGTTCCATGATAAATCCCATACAAAATGACCGCTGCAAGAGGTGTAATAACCTGTTATTCAAATAAGGAGGCTTTTTATAATGGAGAGATTCGATACCATGCTGGAAGCGGCGGAGTTTGCCGCCACAATATGCAAGAGCTGGAACTTTGCCACTTCCAACGATAGATACGACGCAAAAGGCTTGCTGGTGCTTGCCGAGACAAGCGACAGTGAAAACCCCATCGATGAGGACAGCTTTTACGTGGTTTCGCCCGCCGGAGCCATCGGCTTATGTGAGGACGGCGAGGACATCGACTGGCTGTTTCTGTCCGATAATGCACCGAATGAGGATTTGCCGCTCACATACCAAGCTGCCCCGCAGATAAGATTCTGCCTCAAATGCGGCACTCCCGTTGTTCCAGCCGCACGTTTTCGCGGAAAGTGCGGCAATAGACTATGAGACATCTTTGAATAATACAGAAGAATTTTAAAATGTGGCATAATAGTTAAGACGAACAGGCAGTTTTACCTGCTGTCTGTTCGTCTTTTATATCGTCTTTTTATATCATTCTTTTTTCCGTATTCAGTTTACCTTGACCCTCGGTTCACAAGTTGTCTTTATGACTACTTGTATTTCTGCCTGCGGAATTTTTATTGTGAATGCTCATAGATTATGAAATTTGAAGTGCAGGCACTAATGCCGTAAAGCCATTGTCCCCTTCGCCATCGCCGCCCTTTGATTGAAGATGATCTGCTTCACCTCCCGAGACTATTCCTTCCAGACAGTATATCGGCTGCATGTAAGGCTGCTCGTCAATAGAGCTTACATCGGCATAATATACGATATTATATTCGTTTATTTCCGCCTGTTCGTATGCTGACATCACATTAACTGAAGCTTCTCCGGCTTTAAGCTTATTAACTGCTTCATCCAGGCTGATAATTGTCTCCTCTTGATAGGGAATGATATCTTTATACTGCTTTTTAATCCCTGCTACATTCCCATCACCATCCAGGGAAACAACAAATCTTGATACTCCATAAACGCTCTTACCATTGATAATAGGATAGAAATATACATCATATGCTACAGCAATCGGATCAGATGCCGTACCGTCTTCAGAGGGCGCCATGGAATATTCAACAGGCACAACTTTAATATCAGTGAACATGTCCAGGTCAACCTCATGAACTTTCGCAATATCACTAGCCAGGGACTTGCACTCATCTTTACTTATCCTTGATGGAATGGGTGAATAAATATTTTCCTGAACTGCTTTGTTGGTGTAAGTCCAGAACCCGTTGCTTTCATCAACCTCTAATATCACATTTTCAGAAGCCGAGTAATTTCTGTTCCCATCATTTGTAAAGTTTTGAACTGTATCAAACTGATCGTTTAAGTGCTGACGAACTTTTTTAATGTCGGGAGTTACAAACTTATACGTCATAACCGTTTGGGTTTTCTGCAAATCCTCTGCCAGCTGATCGCCAATCGAATATGTAGCATCAGGAGATTCTACGCTACCCGTTTTAGGTAAATCCAGTTCAGGGTAAGAAATATCTTTATTCTGCTTCTGGCATCCTGAAAGTACAGCCAAGCAGATAATGAATGATAACATTGCACGAATTTTTTTCATCATAACCTCCTATACACGTCAAAATTTTTGGTTAAATTATCCTGAAGCTAAGTTCATGCTTACGGCTCTCTACGTAGAGAACTTTATCAAAAAAAATCTCTTTTTTCCATCTATAAAAACAAATTAAATTTATCTTAATTATTTATCGGAAGATATTGGAATATGCTTTAGCAATTTAAGCTTTAACTCTCACACATAATTTACCCTTATCATTTTTTGTGAATTGCTATTCTAAAAATCAAAATAAAATCCACAAAACCTCATACCTATGCTATAATTCTTAACATAAGATAATCCATTATCCATTCCCCCATAGTCATACAGGCTACTATAATAACAAAGAATATAACTGAAAGGCAGGTAACAGAATGAAACAAATCGCAAGCTTTACCATTGATCATATGAAATTACTTCCCGGTTTTTATGTCTCAAGGAAGGACCGGATCGGGAATGAGACCATCACAACCTTTGATATCCGAATGACCCGCCCTAATTATGAGCCCGTAATGCAGACAGGGGAAATGCATACCATCGAACACCTGGCTGCAACCTATTTGCGCAATCAGCCGGAATTCACCGACAAAGTAATCTATTTTGGACCCATGGGCTGTCGTACCGGCTTTTATTTATTACTGGGAGGAGATTATGACTCTAAAGAAATTCTTCCCCTCATAGTCGAAACCTATGAATTCATCCGGGATTTTACCGGAGACATTCCCGGCGCCACTCCTGAAAACTGCGGGAATTACTCCGACATGGACCTGGAGAAGGCCAAATACTATGCAGGCCGCTTCCTTGACGAAATTCTCTATAAGATTACGGAAGAACATCTGGTATATCCGGCTTAGTGCATACCTCATCACCATCGAAAGTCATCAGTATCAGAAGACTTCGGCTGTTTAGTGTATCTTTCGCGCTCAGATGAATATAATGTATTGAGTATGTATAATGGGAGAAGCTATGGCAAACCGAGACTATTTACACACAGCTGAGATCATGAAAGCATCCTTGCCCTATTTTGACTCCGCAACCAGAACACGTATGGAATTCTTCAGCAAGGTGTTTGATCTAATGGGACATCTCGGCGCTGTAACCGGCCGCAATAGTATGGTTGCCTGTGGCTATGAACAATCCAGTATCGATGTCGAGGGTTTATTAAACGGGATCCGCCCTTTATGCAGCAACAGGGAAAGAGATTTTGTTGACCGCATTCTGAATATATTTAACATGAGGCGAATGTTTGAGATGTACAATAATCTGATGAGTACCATGAATGCCATGCAGGGATTTGAAGGTTTTTCCTTTACGGATGATAGCCCGAGCGATGATACCGATACGGTCACAGGCAACTTTACAGGCTCAAACTTCGAATCCATCTTCCGGGAGGAAGATCCGGATACCTCGGATTCAGAGCCTTCTTTCTCTTCCGGGGAGTTCTTTTCGGAAGAGAGCCAGAAAACTCCGGACAAAGGCAATTCCTTTGCACCGAATAATGCTATGTTTGAAATGCTGAAGACAATGGTTCCTCCGGAGCAGGCAAGCACCTTCGAAAACTTAAGAATGCTTTTAGGCACAATGTCATATGATGGTAATAGTAAATCTGATGATAGCGAGGAGCATGACAATGGCTGATACATCCTGGACCAACCACCCCAAATTAAATAATATTGACCCCCGGAAGCTGGCAATTCTTCTGGACTTGATGAAGGAAGCCGATGGAAAATCGATGGATAAATTACTCCCTTTATTAATGAACACCAATAAACGGCTTCAGCAGCAAAACCTGGCTTTTTCAAAGGATGAGAGTGATGTTATGATTGAAATTCTTACCAAAAACATGACACCGAAGGAAAAATCTCAGTTTGAAATGATCAAGAAAATGATGGCCACCAGAAAGACTTAAGAAAGATACAATATTTTAGACCACAAGCGGCACAACAAAATGTGCCGCTTGTTATTATGCTCTGCTATTATATCCGCACGGATCAGTTCCAAATCTCATCCGCATAGTCACGAATGGTTCTGTCACTGGAGAATTTGCCGGCATTCACCGTATTGATAAAACATTTTCTTCTGAACTCATAGGTATCGGAGTAATCCCTGTTCGCTTTCAGTTTTGCTTCGCAATAAGGAATAAAGTCCAGCAGGAGGTAATAATGATCCGGCTTATGCCAATGGGCTCCCTGCAGGATGGCCTGATGAAGCTCCTCGAACATTCCGGTTCCGCCGTCGTCAAAGGTTCCGTCGATCAAGGTATCCACCACTTTCTTAATCCTCGGATTTTGCTCATACAGTTCCCGAGGCTGGTAAGTGTCACGGATTTTCTCAATATCCTCCACTCTTGCACCGAAGATATAGTTGTTCTCCTCCCCCGCCTGCTCTACGATCTCGACATTAGCACCGTCATAGGTACCAAGGGTCACTGCACCGTTAAGCATGAATTTCATGTTGCCCGTTCCCGAGGCCTCAGTTCCCGCTGTAGAAATCTGCTCCGAGATATCCGCAGCCGGGGTCAGCTTCTCCGCATAGGATACATTGTAATTGGAGACAAATACCACCTGAAGCTTATCCCTCATCTCTTCATCCCGGTTAATCATTGCCGCAATTTCATTAATATATTTAATAATAGCCTTAGCTCTGAAATAGCCGGGTGCAGCTTTTGCACCGAACAGGAAGAGTGTTGGGTTAAATTCCTTAATTCTGCCCTCCTTCAGGCCGTAATAAATATCCAGTATGGAAAATGCATTCAGCAACTGACGCTTATATTCATGGAGCCGCTTCACCTGAATATCGAACAGGAACTCCGGATTCACCCGGAGGGTCTCCCTCCTATAGATATAATCTGCCAGCTGTCTCTTCTTAATTCTCTTAATATCATCATACTGTTTCATAATCGCCCTGTCATCGGCAAATTTCTCCAGCTCCTTTAAGCGATCCAGATCCGTAATCCAGGAATTTCCGATTTTATCAGTAATAAAGCCGGAAAGCTCCATATTGGCCAGGGCCAGCCACCGGCGCTGTGTGATACCGTTGGTCTTGTTGTTAAAGCGCTGGGGATACAGCTCATACCATTCCTTTAACACATCCTGTTTCAGAATTTCCGTATGAAGCTTTGCCACGCCATTGATGGAGTGGCTCGCATAAATTGCAAGCCTTGCCATATGAACGGTGCCCTGATCGAGGATAAGGTAGGGCTTCCTCTCTTCGGGCGTTCCCTTGCCAAGGACTTTTAATTCTCTGATTAATGCCCTCTGAAGCATCACTACATATTTATAGACACCCGGAATCACTGATTTGAATAATCCGGTATTCCATTTCTCAAGCGCCTCACTCATCACCGTATGATTGGTATAGGCAAAGATCTCTTTTGCAATCCCAAGTGCCATGGGGAAGGTCATTCCCTCGTTCTCCACCATCAGGCGAATAAACTCCGGTATGGCAACCACCGGATGGGTATCATTAAGCTGGAAGGCATATTCTCTGCTAAAATGGCCAAAGTCCTCCCCATGCTTCCTCTTATATCTGGCAATCACATCCTGAAGCGTTGCCGAGGAGAAGAAATATTCCTGCTTCAGCCTTAATTTCTTCCCTTCCTCCGTACTGTCGTTGGGATAGAGCAGGCTGCTGATGGCTTCCGCTTCATTTCTTGCCTTATTTGCCTCATCGTATTTCTGCTCATTGAACAGCTCAAAGTTAAAGCTCTCCAGGGGCTCGGCCTGCCATAAGCGCAGGGTGTTCACCTTCCGGCCGCCAAATCCGATTACAGGGGTATCATAGGGCACCGCATAGACCGACTGGTTCTTGTAATCAATGCGGACCCTCTCCGCCTCCTTCCGTACCGACCAGGGATCGCCAAAGCGCTGCCAATCATCCGGAAGTTCTTTCTGGAAACCATCCTCAAAATACTGCTCGAACAAACCATATTGATACCGTATCCCGTACCCGTGAAGAGTGATCCCCAGCGTCGCACCGGAATCCAGAAAGCAGGCTGCCAGACGGCCCAAACCGCCGTTACCCAGAGCCGCATCCGGGGTATCTTCAAAGACCCGGATATCAATATTGTTTTCCTCCATCAACTGTGCAAACTGGTCAAACAGGCCCATATTATACAAATTGCTGTACACCAGCCGCCCGATCAAAAACTCAGCGGACAGATAGCATACCTTCTTATCCGAGGACTCCAGCCCCCAGTCCTTCCCCAGGCTCCTCATCGCCGCCCTGGATACCGCATCATAAAGCTGCACTGTGGTTGCATCCTTCATTGTCTTTCCATAGTTCAAATCAAGTATTGCTGCTGTATCTGCTTTAAAATTGCTATTACTAACCATTCTTCTTCCCCCTTTCGGGCTATACCGCCGCCTCCTCTTTGTTCTCCGGTACCCCTGGAGCTCTGTTAAAGAGCAGTGCATATTCCGATAGCATCTCTTCCCTTAGTTCCTTGTACTGACTTCGTTTGATGCGCCATTGCCAGTTCTTTCCCATGGTTGACGGGAAATTCATTCTAGCCTTATTGTCCAGCAGAAGCAGATCCTGCATCTGCACAATAACCACGTCCGCAATACAGGAATAGAGAGCCCGGAGGATGGCAAAGGGCAGCTCCTCCCTCGTACCGGCATTAAAATAACGTAACACAAATTCCAGCTCTTCTTCCTTAAAATGCTTCAAAAAGCCAACCAGGGTTTCATTATCATGGGTTCCGATATAGGCAACCAGATTGGTATCCTTATAATTATGAGGTAAGTACTCATGGTCCGGCGGTCCCTCCAACCCGAACATCAATACCTTCATACCTGGAAAGCCGGTCTCCTGAATCAGAGCACGCACTTTAGGTGTGATCACCCCGAGATCTTCCGCAATGATCTTTGCCTTCCCAATGGATTCCTTAATCACATCCGTCAGCTTCCTCCCGGGCCCAGGAAGCCAGCACCCTCCGGCCGCCGTGGTATTGGAGGCGGGAATGGAATAATAATTCACAACTCCGATAAAATGATCGATACGGATAACGTCATACAGGTGGGAGGATATCTTCATCCGTTCCCTCCACCAGAGAAAGTCCTGCTTCTCCATCACATCCCAGCGATACAGCGGGTTCCCCCAACGTTGTCCGTCTGCGGAGAAAAGATCCGGCGGAACTCCGGCCACATTCACCGGCCTCCTCTTCTCATCCAGCTCAAACAGCTCCCCATGCACCCAGACATCGGAGCTGTCCTCCGATACGTACAGGGGAATATCACCGATGATCCGTATTCCGGCCTCATTTGCATAGCTCTTTACCCTATCCCACTGTTCCCGGAACTTAAATTGGCAAAATTCCCAGAAATCAATTTCCTGCGCCAACTGCTTTATGTACCTGGTCACGGCCTTCTCTCTGCGGAAGCGGATATCCTCATCCCACAAAGACCATTCCTTCTGCCCGAAATGCCCCTTCACCGCCATATAAAGGCTGTAGTCTCTGAGCCAGAATCTATTTTCCTTTTGAAAGCTTCTGAATTCCTTCGTGCTCTTTAAGCTGCTCCGGGAAAAAGCTTTCTTTAAAATATCAAACCTGTACTTATAGATTGCCGCATAATCAATCCGGTCCGTTCTCTTATACCATTTTGGCTCCTTTAATTCTTCCTCTTGAAGCAAGCCCTCCTTAACCAGTATATCCAAATCAATAAAATAAGGGTTCCCGGCAAATGCCGAGAAAGACTGGTACGGGCTGTCACCAAAGCTGGTCGGCCCCACCGGCAGTACCTGCCAGTACCGGCAGCCGGTTCTTTTTAAAAAGTCCACAAAACGAAAGCTCTCTTCTCCCAAGGTACCGATGCCGTACCGGGAAGGCAATGCGCTGACGGGCATCAATATTCCTGCTCCCCGTTCAAGCTCTTGCTTTACCAAAGTCGTCATAACATCCCTCCACTTTTTAAAAACAACAGAAACAGTTTACTGCAATTTGCTCGGAGAAATCCTGCGCTTTTTTAGTTTTGTATTTACCGCATCTTTCACCAGGGTATATAATACCGAGAACATCGGTATGAATATCAGCATTCCTGCGATGCCTAAGGTGCTTCCGCCAATGGTAACCGCCACTAACACCCACAGGGAAGGAAGTCCGATAGAACCTCCCACTACACGGGGATAGATTAGATTCCCTTCGATCTGCTGGATGATAACGAACATAAGAATGAACCAGAGTGCCTTCACCGGATCCACAATCAGAATCAAAAATGCGCCGATAAAGCATCCGATAAAAGCTCCGAAAATTGGAATCAAGGCGGTGAAACTGATCAATATGCTAATCAGCAATGCGTAAGGAAAACGCAATATCAGCATTGGTACAAAGAACAGCAATCCCAGAATGACTGCTTCCAGACACTGTCCGGACAGAAACTTGGAGAAGATAGTGGAGGACATGGAACATAAGGATAAAATTCTGTCCACCGCCTTTTCCGGAAGATATGCGTACAGCAGCTTCCTGGACTGCTTCCCCAGCCTCTCCTTCTGAAGCAGAATATAGATTGAAAAGATAAAGCCCAGCAGAAAATCAATAATACCGCCAAAGATACTTGTAGCCACACTAAAAGTTGAATGCAGCATATCGGCACCGCTGTTCATAATAAAGCCATAGAAATTATTAACAATCTCCTTCCAGTCCAAGGTATCAATCCTCAGGTAATCCTCCAAAAAAGGATACTGATCAATCAGAGCCATATAATTTATCTCTATTTGAGTAAAAAATCCGGGCATACTAAGCCGTACATTATCCGCTGTTTTAATAATCTCCGGTACAACCAGAAACACCACCAGAAAAATAACGCCAAACACAATCAGCAAGGTAAGAAGCAGACTGATAGGCCTCTTCAGCTTCCAGGCAAGCTTCTTCTTTGATGTTCTGTCAAACAACCGCTGTTCCAGTGCACGCATCAGGACATTCAGAACGAAGGCTATAGCAGCACCCAGCAAAAACGGAAAAGCCAGATTAAATGCTGCCGCCAGAAAAGACCATACCACATCCAGCCTCTGAATACCGACATAGAGTAAAACGGTGAAGGTGATGATCCCGAGTATCTTTTTTATATTGCTTTTATTTAATTCCATGATCTACTCCTTTGTAATTCGATTAAGCGGTTAGATTACGATACATCATAATATATTCATTAATATACATCAGGAAGGACAGAAGCAGGAATGCTCCGCATACCAGCATCAGAACATTGGCGGTTTCCTCCTTTAATCCAGGGACGGCAACCAGCACCAGCATCGTTGCATAAAACACGGTGGTGGACACCTTTCCAAACCATTTGGCACCGTTCAGCTTTTTTCCTTTTTTAAGCATCACCAGGCCTGCAGCCAGTAAAAACAGCTGCATAACCACAAAGAGAATTAAAAGCAGAAACATCCATCGTATTTTGACAACCAGTACAAAGATTAAGGCAGCCTGGGTAAGCTTATCCGCCAGAGGATCGATGATCTTGCCCAGATCGGTCACCATATCAAATCTGCGGGCGATAAACCCGTCCAGAAAATCCGTCAAGCCGGACAGAAACACTACCGCAGCCGAGGTAATATACTGTTTCGGATTGTCCGCCCTGATATAGGTAACCACAAATATTGGGATCAGCAAAAAGCGGATATAACAAAGAATATTGGGAACAGCCCAGAGATCCTTTTTTGTGAATTTTGTTAACACTTTCATTCTTCTTTCCCCCTATAATTCAGTAATATTAAGCTTTACTTACCTTTGATTTCTATATTATATTAATTTACCCAAATTTATAATGTATAAACAGGTACAAATCCTTGGATAGATTTCTTTGGCAGATATCCCATGGATTACCATTCAATAATTAATACAATCTTAACACAATAATCCCGCAAATCATAGATTGTTTTGCCAACTTTAGATTAGAAATTGATTAGGAAGCAATAGTTCAACCCGGACCAGCCTCTGGGATAGGAACATTCCATTTTCACTTGCCTTTCCTTCGTGCGTTCAGGACGCTCCGCTTCACAAGATGCACTCAGCCGGTCAGCGCAAAAGGAATGTTCCTATCCCAGAGGCCGGTCCGGGTTGAACTGTTGCTCCTCTTTTAATTTATATGGAAGACTTTGGGCAGCTGAAACATATACATACATTAATAACAAGAGAAGGAGAAGCAAATGAATTTTATACAGAATCTTATTTCTGAATACGGCACCCTGGCCATGTTCCTCATTATTCTTCTGGAATATGCCTGTTTCCCGGTTTCCAGTGAAATCGTACTTCCCTTTTCCGGAGCCGTTGCCTCCATGAACCACACCAGCTTCCTGGTGATACTTCCGTTAAGCATCCTGGCCGGATTAATCGGTACCGGTATCTGCTACGGAATCGGCTGGTTTGGGGGACAGGTAATTCTCCATGCCATCATACGCCGGTTTCCAAAGGCACAAAAGGGCCTGGACCATGCCAATGAAAAATTCCAAAAACACGGCGGCGCAGCAGTCTGTATCGGCAGGGTGATCCCCCTGATCCGGACTTATATTGCGTTGATTGCAGGGGCGGCCAAGCTTCATCCCGTCACTTATTTTACCTATTCCCTTCTGGGAATCACCGTATGGAACACGCTTTTGATCGGCCTGGGATATGCCCTTCAGGAAAATTATCAGAAGGTGGCAGGCTATTATGAGCGGTACAAATATAACCTTCTTCCGATCGCTTTGCTGTGCCTTGCTGCCCTGCTGTTCAATGCAATCTACCGGAGGAGGAAGAAAAAATCCAGGGTCACTTCGTCATGAGAGCGGGAAGGACAAAAGCAGCCCGGCTTGTTTCTATTACCAATCATATTCCCAAGCTGTTGTCATATAATTAAGAGAAGATTTAGAACACCGGGAGTGAGCAGTATAATGCAATGGCATAGTTTACCTATCAGCGAAGTCCTCGAACAGCTCGGGGTGATCCATAATCAGGGCTTGTCAGCCAAGGAGGTCAATCAGCGCCAGCAATCCATTGGCCGCAATATTCTTGAGGTAAAAAAGAAGAAAAACATCCTCTTTAAGTTTCTGGGACAGTTCGCTGATTTCATGATTATTATTTTGATTCTGGCAGCAATCCTGTCCTTCCTTGTGTCATATATGGAAGGAGATCCGGACTATGTGGATCCGGTTATTATATTATGTATTATCATAGTGAATGCTACCCTGGGGCTGTTGCAGGAGGCAAGAGCGGAAAAGGCTCTGGAGGCCCTAAAGAAGATGTCTGCCCCCTCCGCTCATGTTCTCAGAGAAGGCAAAATCAGCATCATCGATTCTGCCGATCTGGTGCCCGGCGACATCATACTGCTGGAAACCGGGGCCTTCGTTCCGGCAGATGCCAGATTGCTGACCGCAGTCAATCTAAAGGCAGAGGAAGCATCC
Organism: Bacillota bacterium; assembly: GCA_023460515.1. GTDB lineage: Bacteria > Bacillota > Clostridia > TANB77 > CAG-465 > RGIG5057. Next base: position 28,226 of record JAEWPS010000015.1, read on the forward strand.
CTGACCGGAGAATCCCATCCGGTGGATAAACTTGCCGAAGCCATCCTGCGCCCGGACACCAATCTGGGAGACCGGGTTAATATGGTTCTCGCCACCAGCACCATCACTTACGGCAGAGGTCTTGCCGTCGTGACAGAGACCGGAATGAATACCCAGGTCGGGCACATTGCCAGATTAATCATGGAGGAAGAGACCCCCATGACCCCTCTGCAGAAGCGCCTGGCAAATACCGGAAAGGTCTTGGGCATCGCAGCTCTGATCATATGCGGCCTGATCTTCGTCATGGGGCTGTTCAAGCATCTTCCGATCTTTGATATGTTCATGACTTCCGTCAGCCTTGCAGTAGCAGCCATTCCCGAGGGACTGCCTGCCATTGTTACCATCATGCTTTCTCTGGGCGTACAGAGAATGGCAAAGAAGAATGCGGTAATCCGCAAGCTTCCGGCTGTCGAAACCTTGGGCAGCGCCACCGTAATTTGCTCCGACAAGACCGGTACCCTGACCCAGAATGTGATGACCGTCACCCAGATCTGCTCCCTGGAAGGAGCGGAAAAGGAGAAAAGCAGCTTTTCCTCTTTCCTCTTATCCCATGCCGCACTATGCAATGACGCCATTTTAGATGTTCAAAAAGATTTTCTCTCCCTGAACGGAGAGCCGACAGAAAAAGCTCTGGTTCTGGCTGCCTATCATGCCGGCTCCGATAAAAATGAACTGGATCGCACTCACCCCAGAGTATTTGAGATCCCCTTTGATTCTGCCAGAAAGCTTATGACTACGGTCCACAGCTCCCCGGAACAGGGCTATCGAAGCATCACAAAAGGAGCCTTTGACTTCATGCTGGGACGGTGCAGCAGCTATTACCGGGACGGCAAGCAGTACCCCCTTACCTCCAGAGAAAGAAAGAGGCTGAACTCTTTGAATGAATCCATGACTGCCAAGGCTCTCCGGGTTATTGCCGTCGCATATAAGAATCTCCCCGATAATTTTAAGAAGATGGAGAAGGGGGACCTGGAGAAGGACCTGACCTTCATCGGCCTGATCGGAATGATCGATCCTCCCAGGGAAGAGGTTCGGGGAGCCGTCGCCATGTGCCGCCAGGCCGGCATCAAGCCTGTAATGATTACAGGAGATCATGTTCTGACCGCCCAGGCAATTGCCAGAGACTTAGGAATCCTCACCGACCGGGAGGAAGCGATCACCGGAGAACGACTGTCGGTTATGAGTAATGAGGAATTAGAGGATAATATTTACCGCTTCAGTGTATTTGCCAGAGTCTCACCCGAGCACAAGGTCCGCATTGTTAAAGCCTTTCAATCCCGTGGTGAGGTGGTCGCCATGACCGGAGACGGCGTAAATGATGCCCCTGCGTTAAATGCGGCAGATATCGGATGTGCAATGGGCATCACCGGTACGGATGTGGCAAAGAATGCAGCCGATATGATTCTCCTGGATGATAATTTTGCAACGATTGTAGCCGCTGTTAAAGAAGGGCGCGGTATCTATGACAACATCAGGAAGGCAGTGCATTTTCTCCTATCCAGCAATATTGGAGAAATTCTCACCATCTTTGTTGCAATCCTGCTTGGACTGCCCACTCCCCTGGTAGCCGTCCAACTGCTGTGGGTTAACCTGATCACCGATTCTCTGCCGGCGATTTCCCTGGGAGTCGAGCCTGCTGAAAAAGATATCATGTATAAGAAGCCTGTCTCCCCCAGCAAGGGAATGTTTGCCGATGGTCTGGCTCTGAGGATTTTGTTGGAAGGTATCATGATCGGCTCTCTCGCGCTGCTGGCTTTCATCATCGGATATCACTATTATGATACCCCGGGACTGTTCCGCCCCTTATCGCCGGGTGCGAATGCAACCGATGCCGCAACCTATGTTCCATGGGTGGGGCGAACCATGGCTTTTGCAGTTTTGAGCCTGTCACAGCTGTTCCATTCCTTTAATATGCGCAGCGAGCATTCTCTGGCTGATATCGGATTATTTACCAACCGCCAGCTTACCCTTTCCTTCTTCCTCTGTGGCTTTTTACAGATCATTGTCATAACGGTCCCCGCCCTGGCTGGCATCTTCCAGGTGGTGCCTCTGACTTTAAGACAATGGGCCATCACCCTGCTTCTGGCCTTTGTTCCGATTGTGGTGGTGGAGCTTCAGAAGAAAGTCAATGTCCGTGGAAGCATCTCGAAGAAATAAATATGCACCCAGTCCATACGCCCACTTGAAATCCATCAAAATTCGTTATATAGTTAAGGGGAAGTGTGAGAAAAACATGCTCACACTTGAAAAATTATATAATGAATCTATTTCCTGAGTTGTGTTAAATCGACTTACAGGATAAAGATGAGAGGTGTTGACGTGGATATTAAAAAAGAGATGCATACTCCTCAGACAAAGCCCTATGATGATTCCATATGGGAGAACTGGCTTATTTACGATAGCATGCCTTACAGGCAGGATCCGGAATTATTCGTGGAGCGGGCCATCCGGCTCGTCAGCGGCAATATAGTCAAATCCTGCCGTATTCAGATGGTTGAACCATATGAAATTAAGCATGAATGAAAGCACAGAGGTAAAAGCATTGAATATCATTCCTTTAGTCCATAAATCGACCAACAGCTATCTGCTCCCGGCAGGAGATGGGTGGCTGATGATTGATACGGGGTGGCCGGATACCTTTGCCCAGCTGTTGCAGCTCCTGAACCAGAACCATATCTGTGTTAATGAGATCAATTACCTGGCGGTAACCCATTTTCATCCCGATCATGCAGGTCTTGCCCAGAATCTTAAAGATCTGGGAACCACCCTGCTCCTGCATGAATATCAGGTCCCTTATATCAATAAGCTAAATCTGCTTTTTAAGAAGAATCCGAAGGCCAACTTTAAAGACATAACCGCCGGGAACAATCTGGTTATGAATGAGACGAGGAGCAGAGAATTCCTTAAAACCATCGGGCTTAACGGAGAGCTCATCTCTACTCCCGGTCACAGCGATGACAGTATCAGCCTGATTTTGGATGATTGCTGCGCCTTTGTCGGTGATCTTCCCAATCCGGAGCTATCCGAGGCCTATGATGATCTTGTTATTGATGACAGCTGGGATATGATCAGAAAATATAATGTAAAGACCATTTACCCCGGCCACGGGAAACCTTATGAAATCTCCATCTGTACGCAGAAGTAAGACGGAGCGTATCCACTACAGGAAAACTGCTATTGACCGTTTTGTTGATTGCACTATAAAGGGAAGCCTTCCGGCTTCCCTTTTTGTTGTTTGTTTATGACCTCTCTTTAGAATACACGGAAGGCATCCTTACCGAGGTATCTTGCTGAACCGCCCAGCTCCTGCTCAATCCGAAGAAGCTGATTATATTTTGCAACACGGTCTGTTCTGGAAGGAGCACCTGTCTTAATCTGCCCTGCATTGGTAGCAACTGCGATGTCTGCCAGGGTTACATCCTCCGTCTCACCGGAACGGTGGGATACCACTGCTGTCCAACGGTTGTTCTTAGCCATTTCAATGGCATCCAAAGTCTCTGTAAGCGAGCCGATTTGGTTAAATTTAATTAATACAGAGTTGGAGATTCCCTGGGTGATACCCTCACGGATACGGCTGGTATTGGTTACAAACAGGTCATCGCCCACCAACTGAATCTTTCTTCCGAGACGTTCGGTAAGAAGCTTCCAGCCCTTCCAATCCTCTTCCGCCAAACCATCCTCCAAAGAGATGACAGGGTACTTGCTGCACACCTGATCCCAGAAATCAACCATCTCTTCCACCGTCTTATATTCGCCTGCCTTCCAGAAGAGATAATCTCCCTTTCTTCCGGCTTTCTCCGCTTCGTCATACATCTCTGTTGCCGCCGCGTCAATTGCTATATAGAAATCCTCACCCGGGCGATAGCCTGCTGCCTCGATGGCCTTTACGATATAATCCAGCGCCTGGGTATCACTTCCGAACTTCGGGGCAAAACCGCCTTCATCGCCGACCGCAGTAACAAAACCATCATTTTTCAGAAGCTTCTTCAGCGTATGGAATACGGTTGTGCTATGCTCCAATGCCTGGGAGAAACTCTCCGCTCCTACGGGCATAATCATAAATTCCTGAATATTTAAGCTGGAGTCCGCATGCTTTCCGCCGTTAATGATATTCATCATCGGTACAGGAAGCGTCTTGGCATTCACTCCGCCAAGATAGCGGTACAAGGGAAGATGCAAGGAGGCTGCCGCTGCCTTGGCTACGGCCAGGGATACACCCAGGATCGCATTGGCACCCAGCTTGCCTTTGTTGGATGTCCCATCCAGAGCAATCATTCTTGCATCAATCTCACCCTGATCCAACGCATTCATCCCTCTGATGTCATTCGCGATGGACGAATTCACATTTTCAACCGCCTTCTTCACGCCGGTACCCAGATATCTGCTCTTATCTCCATCCCGAAGTTCCACCGCCTCAAAGGCTCCTGTGGATGCACCTGAGGGCACTGCCGCCCTCCCCACACTGCCATCGGCTAATATAACCTCTGCTTCAACGGTAGGGTTGCCTCGGGAATCAAGAATTTCTCTTCCTATTACTTTTTCAATCACCAAGTTCTTCATTGTTAATCCATCCTTTCCGGCTTTCATATTTTATAACATTCTTTTTTATTATGTACATGCATATAGAAACTATTCCTATCTGTTAAGCACTTTGTCCGTACTTTAATCTAAGTATAGCAACCGCTGAACGAATTTCTGTGATTCAAATCACAGAAACAGTTATATTACAGGATCATAATACATGTTTCTATATACTCCTATATTATACCTTTCTCCCTGATCCTGGCAAGCATAAAATCACACTGCCGCCCTATTATTTCTATATTTTTACTTATATTTTCATTTCTTTCTTTTTTGTTTTTATATAACTTTATTTTTACTTCTGTTTTAACTTTATTTTAAGTTTTTATTTAAGATGCTATATTTTGGTATACTTTTAATTGTTATAGCGTCCGAAAATTGATATACTATTGTAATACAGCTTATACCAAACTTAACGGAGGAAAATATATGAGCAAAACGTTTGAGAAATTGCAGCCCTTCCTTGAAAAAGCCATGGCTTTTCAGTCAGCCCGTTCTCTCTTTGAATGGGATGACCAGACCACGGCCCCTTTTGAGGCTGCCGAGCACACCTCGAAGGTAGTGGGTATCTTATCGGATGAATACATGAAAAGCTTGATTAATGATGATGTACGAAAGCTCTTGAAAAAACTTCAGGAGAAGAAGGAACAGGAGGAGCTGACGGATACCCAAAAGGCCATCGTCAGGGAACTGGAGAAAACCTATGAGCAGCTGGAAAGCATTCCCCCCGAGGAATACCGCGCTTTTAATGAATATACCTCCATCGCGAACCGAAGATGGGTCAAAGCAAAAAAGGATAATAATTATAGTGAGTTTGCCCCTTATCTGAGTAAGATTATAGAATATAAGAAGAAGTTTGCCGGTTATCGTGCCAAAGGCGACAAAAAACCCTATGAGGTGCTTCTTGGAGACTTTGACGAATGCTTTTTGATCGAGGATCTGGACCTTTTCTTTGATAAGGTAAAGAAGGAACTGATCCCTCTCCTGGGGGCCGTTGCAAAAAAAGCAGATACCATTGATAAAAGCTATAATTACCTTTCCTATGATATAGCCAGGCAAAAGGAATTCTGCCGTTTCTTAAGCGGATATGTGGGCTTTGATTTTAACAAGGGTGTCCTTGCGGAAAGCGCCCATCCCTTCACATTACAGCTTCACAACCATGATGTCAGAATTACCAGTCACTATCTGGAGAATAATTTGGAGAGCTCCATGTTCTCCACCATCCATGAATGCGGCCATGCACTTTATGAAATGAATATCGATGATTCTATTACCCAGACTCTTGTAGGCGGCGGTGCCTCCATGGGAATGCATGAATCCCAATCCCGCTTTTACGAGAATCTCCTTGGGCGGAGCCGTGAATTCTGGGAGCCTATCTATGATAAGCTGGTGAATACTTATCCGGAGAATCTGCACGATATCACTCTGGATCATTTTATTCAGGGGATTAACAAGGCCGTCCCCAGCCTGATCCGCACCGAGGCGGATGAGCTTTCCTACTGCCTTCATATCATTATCCGCTATGAAATCGAAAAAATGATATTTGAAGAGGAGATTGATATTCAGGAACTCCCCCGGATATGGAACCAGAAGTATCAGGATTATATGGGACTCACTCCGGCAACGGATTCGGAAGGCATTTTACAGGATACTCATTGGTCCTACGGTGAGTTCGGCTATTTCCCTTCCTATGCCATAGGAACCGCCGCAGCTTCCCAGATTTATGCCTGTATGAAGGAGAACATGCCTCTTGATCAATATTTGAAGGAAGGAAATCTGACTCCGATTCGCGAGTTCTTAAGAGATAATATTCACAGACACGGTGCTACCAGAAATACCAACCAGCTGCTTATGGATGTATGCGGCGAGGAATTTAACGCAGATTATTATATCAAGTATCTGAAAGAGAAGTATGAAAAATTATACAATCTGTAGGTCTGCTTCTGCCATCCAATATTCAGGCTGCATTACTTATACTATGTTATGAACAACTGCTATTATTCATCCTTTAACCATAAACCAATTATGTATTATAATAACATTTTATGCATAATTATAATATTCATCTTGCTTTCTTTAGAAAAAAGAGGTAATATAGTACCATTATAAGTACCGTAACAGGATTAAAATTTTAATACTATATCACACTCATAACGGAGGTTAACGATGAAACTATGGGGCGGACGCTTTACAAAAGAAACAAATCAACTTGTGCATAATTTTAATGCATCTATTTCCTTCGATCAGAAATTCTTCCGGCAGGATATTGCAGGAAGCATCGCCCATGTAACTATGCTGGCCAAACAGGGAATCCTGTCAGAATCGGAAAAGGAACAAATTATAGACGGACTTTCACAGATTGAGGCAGATATCCAAAACGGCAGTCTGGAAATTGACCTGGAACAGGAAGATATTCACAGCTTTGTGGAGTCCCAGCTGATCAGCCGAATCGGCGAGGCCGGTAAGAAGCTGCATACCGGAAGGAGCCGAAATGATCAGGTCGCACTGGACATGAAGCTCTATACCCGGGATGAGATCAGAGAAATTGATGAGTTAATCAAGACTCTGATGATATCTCTTCATCACATCATGCAAGAGAATACCGATACCTTTATGCCAGGCTTTACCCATCTTCAGAAGGCTCAGCCGGTAACACTGGCCCACCACATCGGAGCGTATTTTGAAATGTTTAAACGGGACAGACAGAGGCTGGAGGATATCACGAAGCGCCTAAACCTCTCTCCCCTTGGTTCCGGTGCCCTCGCAGGAACTACTTATCCTCTGGATCGCGACCTGACGGCAATGCTGCTGGGCTTTGACGGCCCAACCCTGAACAGCATGGATAGTGTATCGGACCGGGATTATCTTATTGAACTGCTCAGCGCCCTGTCCACAATTATGATGCATCTGAGCCGCTTTTGTGAAGAGATTATCATATGGAACACCAATGAATACCGCTTTATCGAGCTGGACGATGCCTATTCTACCGGCTCCAGTATCATGCCGCAGAAAAAGAATCCGGACATTGCCGAGCTGGTTCGCGGTAAGACAGGACGGGTATACGGTGCACTGATGTCTCTGCTGACCGTAATGAAAGGGCTCCCCCTGGCCTATAATAAGGATATGCAGGAGGATAAGGAATTCACCTTTGATGCAATTGATACGGTTAAGGGCTGTCTTGCCCTCTTTTACGGCATGGTCTCTACCATGAAATTCAACACGGAGATTATGTCCGAAAGTGCAAAGAACGGATTTACCAATGCAACAGATGCTGCAGATTATCTGGTTACCAAGGGAGTCCCCTTCCGGGATGCCCACGGTATTGTAGGCCGCCTGGTTCTCTACTGCATCGAAAAGGATATCTCATTAGAGCAGATGAGTCTGGAGGAATTCCAGCAAATAAGCCCGGTGTTCGATGAAGATATCTACTCTGCAATCAGTATGACCGCCTGCGTAAATAAACGCAATACCATTGGCGCTCCCGGTCAGGAGGCTATGGCAAGGGTGCTTCAACTTAATGCCACATACCTCGGAGTATAGCGGTAGAACCTCTATACTCCATCGGCAGTGCTCCTCTCCTTCATCAGAACCCCATTGGAATCAGCGGTGGCTCTGTTTTCAGGATTATGCAATATAGCGAGAATAGAGTGTGACTGTGACTCATGTAACTTCAATGCAGCCACAGCCACACTCCTTGTTTTCCTCTGCGACGGCTTGAGCAAATTCAATCTATTTTACCTTATGTCTTCTCTTGTTTCTTTCGAATTCTCTGGTTATTCCTCCTATACCATTCATAGATTGAGAAGCATTCATGAATTAATACAGATCGCATCGCTGTGAGAATGTCCATTGCAGTAACAGACCATAACTATATTACAGGAGCAAAATTCATGCTCCTGTAATCATGATGCACGGCTCAATAGCAGCGCCTTTTCTCAGAAGCTAAAATGCAGCTTCTGAGAACTTATATTACAGGAACAAAATTCATGCTCCTGTAATCGCAATGCACGGCTCAAAAACAGCGCCTTTTCTCAGAAGCCAGAATGCAGCTTCTGAGAACTTATATTATAGGTATTATAGGGGTATGAAATCTATGAAATTCAGGCGTGAAATTCTGGCACTTTATACATTGACACATTTTTAACAATGATTTATACTGAAATAGATTGTATATAGAACACCAAAATTTCAAAGTTTTAAGTAATTCTTTATAGAATGAAAGGGGTTTGAATTATGAATATTCATGTCTGTGTCGGCAGCTCTTGCCATATCAAGGGCTCCTATGATATTATACAGCTTCTGCGGGATGCAATCGCTGAACATCAGCTTGAGAATACGGTTACTCTTTCTGCGGCTTTCTGTCTTGGACGCTGTACAGATGGCGTTACCGTTAAAATCAATGATGAAGTCATCTGCGGCGTGTCCCGGGAAAGTTTTTCCCACTTCTTTGAAGAGAATGTTCTTACCAAAATATAACACTACATCATATATCTCATCTAAAAGGTCGTGATTGAATGAATTATTACATACAGCTGAAAAAATCCAATTGCAAGAACTGCTACAAATGTATCCGCCACTGTCCTGTGAAATCAATCCGTTTCTCCGATCATCAGGCACACATTGTCAAAGAGCAATGCATCCTGTGCGGCGAGTGCTTCGTTGCCTGCCCTCAGAATGCCAAGCAAATCCGCAGTGATATCAGCATTGCCAGAGAACTGCTAGCTTCCGGAAAACCGGTCTATGCCAGTTTGGCCCCTTCCTTTATTGCAAATTATGAAGGAGCGGACCTCGCTTCTCTTGCAGATGCATTGCAAAAGCTCGGTTTTGCAGGAGTGGAAGAAACTGCAATCGGGGCTACCATTGTCAAAAAGCAATACGAGTCGATGATCCGCAGCGGAGATGGCAAAGCAATCATCTCCTCCTGCTGCCATACAGTTAATACCCTGATCCAAAAATATTATCCCGAGGCTCTTCCCTATCTTGCCCCGGTACTTTCACCGATGCAGGCCCATTGTGTGAAGTTAAAGGAGGAGCACCCTGAAGCTTATACCGTCTTTTTGGGTCCCTGCATCTCCAAAAAGGAAGAGGCAGAACTATATCCCGGGATTGTTGATTGTGCCCTGACCTTTGAAGAGCTCTCCTCCTGGCTGCGGGAGGAGAATATTACGCTTCTTTCCTCCGATAATACTCCGGCTGCGGCCCAGGAGCGCGGACGTGCCAGATTATTTCCCACTCCCGGCGGCATCATACGTTCTATGTTCACAGAATCTCTGGATTATGACTTTATCACAATTGACGGAATCGATAACTGTATGAAGGCTCTGGACAATATAGTGAGCGGGGAACTTAAGAATTGCTTTATCGAAATGTCCGCCTGCTCCGGAAGCTGTGTCGGAGGGCCTGCCATGGACAAGGAGCATCGAATGCCTCTCACCGATTTTGTGAGAGTCAACCGCTTTGCCAGGGAAGAGGATTTTGCCGTCGAATTTTCCTATGATGACCGGCTTGCTAAGCATTTCTCCTATCTGGGCTTTCCCAGACAGATGCCGGGAAGCAATGCCGTTCAGGAGATCCTTCATAAAATGGGAAAATCCCAGCCGGAGCAGGAGCTAAACTGCGGAAGCTGCGGATATAATACTTGCCGGGATAAAGCAATTGCTGTGCTTCAGGGAAAAGCCGACCTGACCATGTGTCTTCCGTACCTGAAAGAAAAGGCAGAGAATTTTTCGGATAATATTATCTATAATATGCCCAACGGAGTTCTTGTTCTGAACGAGGATTTGGAGGTTCAGCAGGTCAACCGGGCTGCCCGACAGATATTAAACATTAAGCATAAAAGTGATATTCTCGGCGCCCCGGTGGTGCGCCTCCTTAATCCGACCTCCTATCTTGAGGTTATGACCGGCGGACACAATATCCATGATAAACTGGTCTACCTTGCCGATTACCAGAAATACGTTGAGGAGACTATTATTTATGACAAGACGTATCATATTATTATTAGCATCATGAAGGATATTACCGCTGAGGAGAACGCGAGGCTGAAAAAGGAACAGATCAGCAAGCAAACCATGGAAATTACAGATAAAGTGATTGAAAAGCAGATGCGCGTCGTTCAGGAGATTGCTTCCCTGCTTGGGGAAACCACCGCGGAGACTAAGATTGCCCTGACGAATCTAAAGGAGAATCTGAGAAATGAATAATTTGTGTACCGATATCGGCTTTCATAGCCTGATTAAGCATGGAGAGCAGTTGTGCGGAGACCATGTAGAGGTGGTGGAGGGCGGTGACGGTTCCGTTGTTATGGTGCTTGCAGACGGACTGGGCAGCGGAGTGAAGGCAAATATCCTGTCCACACTCACCTCCAAGATCATATCCACCATGATGGCCAACCATATGCCTCTGGAAGACTGTGTCACCACGGTCGCCTCTACCCTTCCGGTTTGTGAGAAGCGGGGAATTGCCTACTCTACCTTTACCATCATTCGAGTTGTTGATAATAAGCTGGCTGAGGTGATACAATACGACAATCCTCATGTCATTCTGCTTCGTAATGGGATCAATTGTGATTATGATAGAATCAGCATGCAAATCGGTGATAAAAACATCTATAAGTCGAAGATTGAACTTTCTCCCGGCGATGTTCTGGTGGCCATGAGTGACGGTGCTGTATATGCCGGTGTGGGAAGGACCCTGAATTTCGGCTGGCAGCGTGAAAATATTATTGAGTTTCTGGAGGCAGTGTACGAACGCAGCTACTCCTCCAAGGTGGTTGCCACGATTTTGCTGGATCAATGCTCCCTGCTGTACGGCGGTTTCCCGGGAGATGATACCACCATCGCCGCTGTAAAGATACGTAGCCGCCAGCCCATTAACCTGATGATCGGGCCTCCCTCGGATCCCAATGATTTGCATAAGATGCTTTCTCTCTTTTTCTCTAAGGAAGGTAAGCGTATCGTCTGCGGAGGGACCACATCAGCTCTTGCCGCCGAATATCTCGGAAAAGAGCTGATTACCAGCATTGATTATCCCGATCCGCAGATTCCCCCCATCTCCAGGGTGGAAGGAATTGATCTGGTTACAGAAGGTGTCATTACTTTCAGCCGTGTTCTCCAATATGCCAAGAGCTATATTGAAGATAATGCCTGTTATATTCAGTGGAGCAGTAAGAAGGATGCTGCTTCTCTTATCACTCAGCTGCTGTTTGAAGAAGCAACCGATATTAATTTCTATGTGGGAAGGGCAATTAACCCAGCCCATCAGAACCCAAATCTGCCGATTAATTTCAGCATTAAGATGCGTCTTGTAGATGAGCTGGCCGATTGTCTGCGTAAGATGGGCAAGCGGATTAATGTCAGCTATTTTTAAGGAGATCAAAGCTCCATTATTTATCTACACTATAATCAATATCACGGAACCAGGTAAAGTCCGGATATTTGAAAAGTGCCTTTCCCCGGATATCCTTCCGGGGAACAAATTTATCTACCCAATATCTTGAGTCTCCGGATTCATTACGGTTATCACCCATCATCCAGTAATGTCCTTCCGGAATCTCATAGGGACCGAAGGATCCTTCCATATCCTCTCTGAGGTAATCCTCTTCTATGGGCTGTCCATCAATATAAACCACTCCGTCATGACCTTCTACCGTCTCACCGGGCAAACCGATAATTCTTTTGATATAATCATCCCCATCCTCTTCCTCAGGATTATCAAACACTACGATATCGCCGCGTTCCGGGTCCTGAAAGAGATATGCCAAACGCAGAATCACGACCTTTTCCTCTACCATAAAAGTATTCTCCATGGAGGGAGTGGGGGAACTGATCTTATATATCACCCATTTGTTGATCGCCATCGCCAATACGAATGCAATCACTATAATTAATACCCAGCTTATTATTTCCTTAACTATCTTATTATTCATAATATACTCCATTTCAGTGATATTGTCGGAGCAAATTCTTGTTCCGATAACTTATATTACAGTAACATAATACGTGTTCCTGTAATCACGATGCACGGCGCAAGACCAGCGCCTTTTATCGGAAGTTAAAGTGCAACTTCCGATAACTTATATTACAGTAACAAAATTCATATTCCTGTAATCGAGATGCACGGCGCAGGTACGGCGCCTTTTATAGTCGTATTTTGTTGGTTAGGGATATACCACCGTTGAGAACCAAGTCAGCTTGGGATATTTTAATACGGCTTTCCCTTCTATTTTATCCCGCTTCACATACTTATTATCCCAGTATCTTGAATCTGCAGAATTATTGCGGTTATCGCCCATCATAAAATAATAGCCTTCCGGGATCTCATAGGGACCGAAATCACTGTCTAATTCTGAGGTAACATAGGGTTCCTCCAAGGGTCTTCCATCGATATAAACCAATCCGTCCCTGCCCTCGATTGTCTCTCCGGGTAAACCGATGATTCTCTTGATATAGTCCATTTGTTCATCGTCCGGGAAAGGAAATACCACGATATCACCTCTCTGCGGATCACTGAATAAGTATGCCAGCCGGAAGGTTGTCGCCCGATCACCGACCATGATCGTATTCTCCATGGAGCCGGTAGGTACCTCCACATTAAACATAACATATTTCTTTATTAAGGCAGCCAATATAATGGCAAAAACAAAAACCATAATCCAGCTAAAAACTTCTTTTATAATCTTCATTCTCATGATGCTCCCCTTTTCTGCGTATCGAATGCAAATCACAAAGCATATAAGCCATTATACCCCTTGGATAATTTTTTGTAAATAAGAAAGGAGAGATTTCCAGCCATGGAAGCCTCTCCCTTATTTGTATATACTATTTTATCCTGCCGCCAGGTTTAATTTGTTTTAGAATACACTGTCATAGATACGCCCATATCTTGTGTTAGTATATCATTTGGTAACCTTCTCATGATCAAAGACACATATAAATCTCCTGCCGCCCCTGATATATTTGTTATCTGTATATAAAATATAAACCAAAACCAGTTTATGGGCCCAAGAATATTTATTATGGCAAGAATAAGTCCGAATAGGACGATGGGAGACAATGCAATAATTATATAATGTTTCTTGTTAAAAAATGCCTCGCTGCCGGCATATGCATATAATCCATTAAATCCATACTTTGGTTTAATTCCGCTGAATTTTTTCATAAAAAAGCCATGAACAGCTTCATGAGCCAGCACGTATAATATAAGGGCGGGGATGAGCAGAAGGAGAATAAAGAACTCTCCATTTTCGTTACGTACAATTCTTATAAATACCTTGGACAAAGGTACAAATACATTGGCAATTAATATCATTATTGCTGCTATTATTAAAGCGAGGCCATTGACTAATAAAGCCTCTTTTTTATTTGCTTTTAAATCTATTCTCCTTATTTCCGAATATCCTTCCGGCAAATTAGTTACACTCATCCCGGCCTCCTTCACATATCGTGTTTTTAATCATTCTAAAATAAATTCTGCCTGCTTGCAACCAAATTCGTTTGTCAATATACACCATGATTTTTATTGGATACAGAAGCCAGGACAGTCTATCCCCTTATATATCTATATCAAGTCAGCCTCTGGTTGCGGCCTTTCATAGGTTCACTTATCCTTTGCAATGGTATCCTTATAAGGACACTATTCACAGCTTTCCTTTCTCGCTGCAGTAAACCTCTTTTCCTTTATTTTCAGGTATGTCCATTTGATAACTGACTAACCATCATTTAAATATTACATCTTTGTTACAGATGTGTTACAATTCTATTGTTCCTAAGAGATAGTAATCTTTAAAAGGAGCCAAACACTATGTGTTTTAAATTTAGCTCATGTAATTTCAGCGATTTGATGAATCAGATTTTAAAATACTGCAGTCTTGGAAGCTGTAACTAATATTTTAGGAGGCCCGTCTTAATGGACGGGCCCCTTTTTATTTAGTAATGCATCTTCCGGATATCTATTATTATTAAAAAAGAAAATAACTCTTTATATTTTTGTAACTGCAAACCGGGAAGCAACAACCAGCCACAGTCCCGGGAAAAAGTTCATTATCTGCCATACTCCGGCTCCGTTTAGAGAGAGTTCCGGGATTAGTGGCAGCTTTGCATTCATACTTCTCACATCATCAAACCAGACAACATGCTCGACTCCATCTTCCGACGTATAATAATAAAAGGGAGACTGCGCCAATTCATCAAATTGGATTGTTACTCCATATTGGGCTGCCTGTTCAATTGCCCTCTGGTTACTCATTGATTCTGCGGCTGTCTCTCCGGCTATAAAGGGGAGTGGCCAGTCATAGGCATAATTGGGAGTGCCCATCAGTATTTTATCCGGATCGATGACCGAGACTCCGTATTCCAGAACCCGTCGGACCATGTTAACTGGGGCAGTGGCCATCGGCGGGCCATAAGTATATCCCCATTCATAAGTCATAAGCAATACCATATCCGCTACCGCTCCGATAGTTGGATAATCATGTGCTTCATATAACAGTCCGGTCATCTCTCCCGAAGTCTTTGGCGCCAGGGCTACCATGG
>JAEWPS010000016.1 GCA_023460515.1 Bacillota bacterium
TCTATGCTATATCTTTTTATCTTAGAGTATTTATCAAATTCAATAGTCACAGATACTTTACTTGCTTGTTCATTATTACCAGGAAAAGCTGAAATTATTGGCTGAGATATTCCACTAGATAAATTGTCTATTGTTTTAGCTGTTTTACCTTCAGCATTTACCCCTTTTGCATATGCATATATTGTACAGTTGCTTGTTACTTCAAAAGATCCGCTATATGTTTTAAGTTCTCCATACCTTCCAATAGAATAATACTTTTCTGTTGCTTTAGCATCATAATCTATTGTTACACTTGCTTTAGCAACCCTAGCAGTAGAAACTGTAGGTTCTGGATTTACACTTATTCCAACAGTTAAGTTTCCAATTGGTACAGGCGCTTTTATCTTACCTATATTCGTTATATTTAAACTTGTTTCTGTTACTCCATATGTATTTGTACCTCTTGCATATATTCTTTTGTTTTCTTTAACTACAAAAGGTTCAGTGTACGGAACAAATACTATTCCATCTTCACTATATTCTTTTATTGTTGCATCACTATAATTTATTGTTACAGCAACTTCACTTGCACCATAACTCCAACTCCATGGATATGGATTTGCTGTTATGTTTACATATGGTTTATTAGCTTGTTTTATATTTAATACAGATCCGTAGCCTATCTCAGATTTTTCTCCTTCATACGTTCTATAATATGCATATACATCAATGTTTTGTCTTACTTTTATTGGAGATTTATATAACTCATAATCTGCGTATCTTCCTAATTTTATATATAATTTGTCTGCATTTGCAGGTGCAGATAAACTTACCTGTACTTCTTCTGCTAAAGTGGTAGGATTTACAACTACTATCGGTGCAGGTATATCGATTCTAGGAATAGGATTAGTAGGATTTGGATCATATGGCTTTGGTGGGTCAGCTAATGCTGAATTTGTATCATTTATATAGATACTTGTTGATTTTGATCTTTTTCCAGCTACATCATAATAATATGCTATTATATATGTTCCATAATTTTCTACGTTTATTTCTGTAGTATAATTTTCTTCTATTCCATAATTTACTTTATATATTTTTTTATTTGCTTCAGCTGGATATGTTACCTGAACTCTTGCTTTTTCTGTTCCTATAGCTGGTAACCTTGTAATTGTTGGTGCAGGTAATTCTGTCTCCTCTATGCCAATATTCCCTATATATACTAAGTCTTTTCCAGCTATATTTCTAGTTACAAGTACTGTTCCATCTGTATTATATATAGTCTCTGTTTTCTTTGCCCTTGCCTCTATTATACAATTTTCTGTTACATTAAATTCTCCATTATATGTAATCCAGCCACTATCTCCAATTCTATATTCTTTTGTTGTTGCTGTTTCATCATAATTTATACTTACCTTTACTCCAGGTACTTTTGTATATCCAGCTTTATCTGGTACTATATCTACTAGAAGTGTTCCAGCAGGTGGTATTACTACTTCTTTGTTATCTAATATATATTTTATCCATACATCATGTACTCTATCTAGTGGTATTGTAATAGGTCCTGTGTAATTTTGCCACATTAACATTGGATCTGCTCTTAATTCTCCCTCTGTTCCAAGTCTCCATTTTTTCTCAGTCGAACCGGCTGGATAGTATAACGTTAATTTAATCCATCCATCCCATAATTCTTCATATGTAGGTGGATTTACATCTCCAATTAATACTCCACCATCCAAAGTATGCCACCTTTTACCTTCAAAAACATCTCCAACGTAGTCATAGATTTGTCCATTAGTTATATCTATAATATAGCCTTTATCCCTTTTTTCTTTAGATAATTTTGCTCCTATATCTTCACTACTTATCCAAGCTAAATTAGCAGTATCTATGCTTCCACTTAATTCTTCAATCTTAGTTTTTAAAGTAGGGTTACTTTCAGATATATATGATTTATCTGCAGAAGTTAAAGATCCTTTTAAAGGTAATTCAAATTCATTAGATTCTGCATTATATTTACCAAGTGAATATAGATTCACTCCATCTTGAATATTAGTAAAATCACTCATAAACCTTGCTTTTCTAGACTGATCTAATATTCTATTGTTACTTAAATTGAGTATAACAATTCCTGCCAAAATAATTATAACTATTACTGTAATTATTAAAACTAGCAATGATATACCATTTTTTCTCATATGTTTCTCCTTTATTTATATTTATTATTTGAAAAATATGTATTTCTATGATAATTATTTACATATATAAATTAATAATTTCCATATATTTTTACATAAATTCATTAATTTCTGTTTCTTGAATTTTTTCGTTGCCTGATTCATTATTATCGTTTGAATCATTATTAACCATTTCATTTTTCATTCTATAATTAGATATTGTAGAAAAAGTAATTATACATACAATTACACCCATTAAAAACATAGCAATCTCTTTAATCATAATAGTCTCTCCTTTTATATAATCTATTATAATATATATCTATATTGTTGTCAATGTTTTTGCGACTTATTTCGACATTTGGATATTCATACTTATATTAATAAAAAATGTTTAGGCAAAAAGTAATTATACCTAAACATTTTTATATAAATTAAATTATTTTATTTAATCTTTCTTGTACCTTTTCTAACATTTCTGTATATTTAGAAATTTTATCTTTTTCTATTTTAATTAGACTTTCTGGGGCTTTACTTACAAACTTTTCATTTGCAAGCATACCTTTTGCTCTATTTAATTCACTAGTTATTTTCTTTAATTCTTCATTTAATTTTTTAATTTCTTCATCTTTGTCAACCGCAGAAGAAAAATCCAAGAAACTATCAAAGAATTCTAAATGAAATGCTGAATATTCTTCATAACCTTTGTTATTTAAAATATAATTTATATCTTCTATAAATGCCAATTTTTTTATATATTCTTCACTTTTAATTAATATATCTTCATGAATGTTATCTTTAAATAGTATTTTACTATCTACTTTTTTAGAATTAGGAATATTCTTTTCTGCTCTATAATTTCTAACTTGTTTTATATACTCCATTATATTTTCTACAACTTTATATTCATCACCAAATGTATACTGTACTTCTGGATATTTTGCTACCATTATAGATTCATCATTATGTTTTAAATTTAAGTATATTTCTTCTGTAACAAACGGCATATATGGGTGTAACATTTTTACTGTTTCACTAAGTACATAATTTAATGTAAATACCGCTGAATCAAAAGTAGAACCTTCTTTTTTATATAGTCTTGGTTTTACCATTTCTATGTACCAATCACAAAAATCTGACCATATAAAAGTGTAAATGCTCCCCAAAGCTACACCAATTTCAAATTTATCTGTATTTTCAGTTACGTTATTAATTAAATCGTTTAATTTAGTTATAATCCATTTATCTTCTGGTTTGAAATCTATATCTATTAATTTATCTATAGTATTATTGTTCTCTAAATACATATTTACAAATCTAGCAGCGTTCCACAATTTATTAACAAAATTTCTAGATGATTCTATCTTATCCGGTATATATCTAACATCATTTCCAGGAGATGTATTTTGTATAAGTGAGAATCTAAGGGCATCTGCACCATATGTATCTATTACCTCAAGCGGATCTATTCCATTTCCTAACGATTTAGACATTTTTCTTCCTATGCTATCTCTTACTATTCCGTGAATATATACATGGCTAAATGGCCTCTTTCCTGTAAATTCAAGACCACTAAATATCATCTTACTAACCCAGAAAGTTATTATATCATAAGCGGTAACTAAAGTAGAGGTTGGATAAAAATACTCAAAATCTTCTGTTTTATTTGGCCAACCAAGTGTTGAAAAAGGCCATAATGCTGAACTAAACCAAGTGTCCAAAGTATCTTCATCTTGTTTTAAATTACCTCCGCATTCACATTTAGTTACATTAACTTTAGAAATTGTAATCTTATCACATTTGTCACAATAATATGCTGGAACTCTATGTCCCCACCAAAGCTGCCTTGATATACACCAATCTTGGATATTCTCCATCCAGTTAAAGTACGTTTTTTCAAATCTTTTTGGTACAAAAGTTATATCTCCAGTTCTTACAGCCTCTAAAGCTGGTTTAACTAATTCATCCATTTTAACAAACCATTGTAATGATAAATATGGTTCTATAGTTGTATGACATCTATAACAACTTCCGACGTTATGTGTATAATCTTCTATCTTATCTATTTGATTAATTTTACTTAAATCTTCTAATATATTTTTTCTTGCTTCATACCTATCTTGACCTGAATATTTACCACTTTTATCATTAAGTGTGCCATCTTCATTAAGTATATTTATTCTTTCCAAATTATGTCTTTCTCCAACAAGAAAGTCATTAGGATCATGGGCAGGTGTTATTTTTACAACTCCAGTTCCAAAGTCTAGTTCTACATAATCATCTGCTATTACCGGTATATTTTTATTAACTAGTGGTAATATTACATTTTTACCAACTAAATGTTTATATCTTTCATCTTTTGGATTAACTGCGACTGCCGTATCACCCAATATTGTTTCTGGCCTTGTTGTCGCAACAATTAGATATTCGTTAGTACCTTCTATTTGGTACTTAATATGCCAAAGTTTTGAAGCAGATTCCTCAAAATCAACTTCAGTTTCGGATATAGACGTTTTACAATGTGGACACCAGTTTACTATACGCTCTCCTCTGTAAATATAGCCCTTATTATATAATTTTTCAAAAACTTCAAGAACAGCTTCACTGCACATTTCATCCATTGTAAATCGCTCTTTTTCCCAATCACATGATGATCCTATTTTTCTTATTTGATTCTTTATTTCATTTCCGTATTCATTCTTCCAATTCCAAGCTTCTTCTAAAAATCCTTCTCTACCTATCATATCTTTTGTTATACCGCTTTTTTTAAGTTTTTCAACTACTTTTACCTCGGTAGCTATACTCGCATGATCTGTTCCTGGTATCCATAATGTTGGAACACCTTTTAGTCTATTATATCTAATAAATATATCTTGAACTGTTTGATCTAAAGCATGACCCATATGTAACTTTCCTGTTACATTTGGTGGTGGCATAACTATAGTAAAAGGTTTTTTGTTTTTATTTATTTTACATTTAAAATAACCTTTTTCTTCCCAGTTTTTATACATTTTTTCTTCTATATTTAATGGCATAAATTTATTTTCCATTTTAATTGCACCCCTTTTATTTAAAGTAATAAAGTATGAATAAAGAAATTACAGATAATATGCAGCATACTATCTTCATACCTAGTACCACTTGATTCTCTTTTTCTATTTCTACTTTGTTTCTGACTATACCTCTTGCACCATATATACATATTACTGAAATAAGTAATATTACAAGGGCTATACATATTATTATACTTTTCATATTTATTCTCCATTTAGTTTCATTACATATATAATATCAAAAATACTGCTAATTGTCAATGTTTATAATATATTTTAATTAAATATACACTTATATTATTAATATATTTTTACTTTGATTTAAAAGAAGATAAAACTTACATATATTTCGTAAGTTTTATCTTCTTTTTTATTTTATTATAATTTCCTTAATTTTTTCAAATACCCTTTTAGAATTATTTTTATCAACATTTAAGAATGTATTATTTATTCTTTCTAAATATATATCTTCCATTTTTTCATCACTATTTACTTGTTTAATTATACTTTTAACAAGTTCATCTTCATCTTTTATAATTTTTCCAAATCCATCTTTCTCATATGAAAAATAGCCTGGTTTATAATGATTTGTAAAATACTCTTCACTATCAAACTGATATAAAAACATTGGTTTTTTTAGGTAAGCAACATCGAATATTATACTTGAATAATCCGTTATAAGTAATGAAAGTTTTTCAAAAATTTCCGAATACTTTATGTTCTCAACATTTTTTATTTCAACTATATCATTTTCTAATCTTTTAAAGAAACTCTCGTATAGTTTAAATCCTGGATGAAGTAAAAATAATATTTTATATCCTTTATTTTTTAATTCTTTTAACATTTTTTCATTACTAAGTAAATTACTATATCTTTTATAATATTCTGAATTATCAAAATCATCCTTTATATCATGAAATCCCTCACTATTTATAGGACCTGACAAATAAGTTCTCCATGTAGGAGCAATTAAAATCATTTTTTCTTTTTTATCATTTAACTTATCAAATCTAGGTAATCCCGTTAAAACTACTTCTTTATCAAACATATATTTATTAGTATTTATTTCTTCATACTCTTTTTTTGTACTTGTTACAAACATATCTATCTTAGATTTGCATTTATTTAAAGGACGATGCACATCATTCATAATAACACCATGTTGTAAAAAAACTAATTTATATGCAAATAAATCTTCAAAACATTCCGTTTCAGTTATGCTAAATGGATTATAAAAATTTGCATGTGAAGATATAATAATTTTAGAATTTAAAAACATAATCTTATGCAAAAAGCTATCTTTGATAATTACTTTTCCAATTTTCTTAATTTCTTTTATATTTTTTGAATCTTTAGAAATTACAAAATAAGAATTTCTTGCAAATTTTTTCTCGTTTTTACAAACATATTCAAATAGTGCTTGTGCATTATCATTTCCCACCAGTGGTCGGTCGTTAAATAAAACATATCTCTTATTAGTTCTTGCAAATAATCTATAGACCCAATTTACATTGAAAAATTGTTTTATATATCCTATTCTTTTAATCTCATACATTATTTTAGATAAAAAACTTCTTTTTTTTATATCTATACCCTTATTAGTAAATGATATTACTCTAGTTTTATTGATAAAACTATATTCTTCTTCTTTTCTTAAATAGTCTTCAACAACATAATTTTTATCCATATTAACAAATTTTATTGGTATCTCGATTCCTGCTACTTTTAAAATCGGTCTATATGAAGTTAAATTGTCAATTGGCAATTCTGTCTCAAATTTATATGTCGTATTAAACTCCATACCTAAAACTTTATTCAAGAAAAATTTGTTTTCACTTTTATTTAAAATAATATTATACGTTTTACCCCTTTTATCTTTGAATTTAACACTTCCATTAACATTAATAGGTAATACATCATTATATACTCCAATAAATTTAATAACATTATCTGTTACTTCATAGTTACTTAAAATTATTTTACATTCATTAACTGTTCCAATTTTAACAGAATTAGCATATAGAATGTGATCATGAATTTTAAATTCAATTGACTTTGAATCAAACCCATATTTAAGAGTAAAAAAAGCTATTTTGATCATGTGATTTTTATCATAAAAGTTTACAATATATTTATCCTCAATTTTACTCAATATATCTTTACAAAGTTCATGAAATATAAGTATTTTTTCGCTTTTCTCACCGTTTAAAGCTTTATTTCTTTTTTTAATTTCACCAAGTAAAATATACTTTAAAAATTCAGGCATCTGCATATTTTTTTCATTTAATATTCTACAAAAATTTTCATATAAATATCTAGTATTTGCAATAAATGAGTCTATATTATATTTTGTTTTTCCAGATAAAGAACTTGCTTCTTTTCTTATTCTGTAATTATATACAGCTTCATCATGTCCTATTATTCCTATATGCCTATTATCAAAATATATTTGGCAATTTGCAAATAAGTCTTCAGCAACTTCTAAATTAGTATCAAACTTTATATTATCAAATATATTACTTTTATAAAAAGTAGCAGCAGATGATAATATATAGTTTTGTGGACTTTCATCTAAATTAACAACTGTAGTTTCTTTACCAAATTTTTCATATCTTGGATGTACACCGGTTTTACCTTCAAAATATTCAACAACTAAACCTGCTAAATTTATATCACTATTTTGTTCAAAAAAATTATATACAGATTTAAGTGCATCTTTACTTAGTATATCATCTGGATCAAAAAAGTTTACATATCTTCCACGAACAAAATTCAATCCAAAATTCCTAGCAGAAGATAATCCACCATTAGATTTTTCATGATATTCAATATTGTCTGGATATTGATTTGCATATTTTTTGCAAATTTCACCAGATTCATCAGTTGAACCATCATTAACAAATATTAGTTGTACATTTTCTTCAAAATCTAACGATTGCTGTATTATTGAATCAATAGCCTCCTCTAGATATTCTTCTACGTCATATATCGACATTATTATTGAAAAATTATATTTATATTGTATCACACTATTCTCCCCTTCTCAATAAAATTAAAATTAATTTTTTGGTTTAGATATTATACATCTTTTTTGCTAAATAGTCAACTATTTTATCTTTTTTATACTACCCAAAATTTCTTTTTTAAAACATATAATATAAAAAAACAACTAATAATAAATTATTAGTTGTTTTTTTATTACTTATTCATAAATATGTCTCTTACTCTTGTTCTGGAGCATTTACTGGACAAACTGATGCACAAGCACCACAATCTATGCAAAGTTCAGGATCTATTATATATTTTTCGTCTCCCTCTGATATTGCATTTACTGGACATTCAGGTTCGCAAGCTCCACATTTAATGCAAGCATCTGATATTCTATATGACATTAAGATCACCCCCTATTATTTCTATTTTACATTCCAAGTTAATTCTTCAGCATCATAAGTCTCATATTTTTCATTTTCTCTTGAATCACCAAATTTAACTCTTACTTTTAAATTTAATATATCTACATTTGCGACTTTACCAGACTCACTTGTTGATTTTACTTTAACTAATTCCCCATACTTAGGCAATTTTTTTAAGTTTTCTTTATACTCATTTTCTTCAAATTTAATACAACACATTAGTCTACCACAAGCTCCAGATAATTTTGACATATTAATTTGAAGTCCTTGATCTTTTGCATCTTTAATTGTAACCGATTTAAAATCTTGTAAATGAGTTCTACAACAAACTTCTCTTCCACACATTCCTAGATTAGGATATACTTTTATTTCATCTCTTGGGCCTATTTGTCTAAGTTCAATTCTAGTTTTAACTTGAGCAGCCAATATTCTAACTAAATCTCTAAAATCTACTCTCTCTTCAGCAGTGAAAAACATAGTGATTTTAGACTTATCAAAAGTATATTCTGCAAGTAGAAATTTCATGTTAAGTTTAAGTTTTAATGCTTCCTTTTTTGCAAATTCTAAAACTTCTATTGCCTCAAGATCATTATCTTTCTGAACTTTTAAGTCAAATTTTGTTGCGGGTTTTATTATATCTTGAACCTGTGCATCCTTTGGTAGTTCATCTGATTTAAGTATTTTAACAACTCTACCTATTTCTTGTCCTTTATCTGTTTCGGCTATAACAGTATCTCCTACCCTAAATCCATATTTAAGTGGATTCATGTATACTAGCTTGCCGGTTTTTCTAAATCTTACTCCTAAAATAACTTCCATTTTCCCTCCTTTATATATTAATCAATATTTTATTTTAAATATTTTCGATACATTTAAGTATCATATTGTCTATAACTATATCATAATTTCCGTTATATTTCAATCTTTCTTTTCCCTTTTCAATTATTTCTGTACATAAATACTTGTTACTACTAAAAAGTACATGTTGTAAATAATCTAGCGTATGTTTTTTTGTAAAGTCAATGCCTTCAGATTCTTTCAAACATTTTATAACATCTTTTTCAACTATACTTTTAAATAATTCATTTATTTTATTTAGTTCATCAGTAAGCTTTTCATTTATTATTTCTAACATAAATCCGATAGAACCATCTGCAAATTCTATAATGTTTTTATCTAAATTAGTATCAAAATTCTCACTCATATATTTATCTACTATTTCGGTACTTAATTTATTAAAGTTAATTTTGTATACTCTAGAAATAACTGTTGGAAGAAGATTTGAACTACTCGAAGCTATTAATATTATAATAGCATGTCTTGGCGGCTCTTCTAATGTTTTTAAAAGTGCATTTTGTGAAGCGTCATTCAAATACTCAGCACCATCAATTATATATACTTTCTTATCTCCAGTAGCCGGCGAAACATATATATCATTAACTATATTATCTCTAATTTGTTCTACCAATATATTTTTCTTATCTTCTTTTTTACAAATGTATTTATAGTCTGGACAACTATTTAAATTATTAACATTAAGAATTGCTTTAGCAAATTCTTTTGCAACTAATAATTTACCAATTCCTGAAGGTCCTGCAAACAAATAAGAATGTGAAACTTTACCTTGTGAAATACAATCTTTTAATATATTTTTCTCATTATCATGCCCCAATATATTTTCAAACATTATTTAGCACCTACTTTATTTCACCAATTTTATTAAGCGGCCATATACGTGAAATTACATAACCATCAATTTTAGATAATGGTATACATCCAAAAAACCTTGAATCCATACTTTGTAATCTATTGTCTCCCATTGCAAACACTGAGTCATCCGGTACAATAATATCTACATAGGCACCATTTCTACTTGTTGTGCCATCCTTTAAATATGATTCCTCTAATTTTTCATTATTTCTATATACTGTACCATCTTCATTTATTACTATGTGATCCCCAGCAATTCCAATAACACGTTTTATATAACTTTTTTTATTTATTCCCATAAAATTATATGTAAAAGACTCTATTCCTAAATGTTCATCGTAATTTGCTATTGCTTCGTTTCCTTCTAAAACTTTACCAGGTTCTATTTCCGTTTTATTAACATTTGCAGAAGGTGCTATAAATGTTATAATATCTCCATGTTTTAACTCTTTTTTACCGAATACAGTTCTTTGTATTAATACCTTTTCACCTTCATTTGCTGTTGGTTTCATAGATATTTGTTTAACACCAGATATTGTACCTACAAAGTAATTTAATAGTAAATATAATAAGTATGCTACAATAAAACAAAATGCCCATTCAATTATTTCTTTTTTGATTTTTTCTTTAGACCATTTTTTATCCAATTTAACAATCTCCCTCTTTAATTAGTGAATATTTTCTCCGTTTGCAATATCCCCGTCTAAAGTAAGTAGTTTTACAACATCCTTATCTCCTGCAGCAAGTAACATTCCATTAGATTCTACTCCTCTTAATTTTACTGGTTTCAAATTAGCTACTACAACTATTTTTTTATTAATTAATTCTTCTTCTTTGTAATATGGTACAATTCCAGATACTATAGTTCTTGTCTCAGTTCCTAAATCCACAGTTAACTTATATAATTTGTCAGATTTTTCAACCCTTTCAACTGTTTTTATTTGTCCAACTTTTAAACTAACTTTATCTAAATCATCAATTGTGATATATCCCTTTTCATTAACTTCTTCTACTTTTTCTTCTTTTATCTGTTTTACTTCTTTGTTTTCTTCCATTTTAACTTCTTCTTCCTTTAATATTAAATTTTTATCTATTCTTGGAAATAAATTTTCAGTTTTCTTACATACTGTACCATTTGGGATTTGTCCAAACTCTTGTATATCTTCCCAACTGTTTTTTAACTTTAAGCATCCAATTTGACCAATTATTTTATTAGGAATTGTGACCATAAATGGTTTCAACATTACTGATACAACTCTTACACTTTCAGCTAATACATATAGAACTTTATTCAATCTTTCTTTTAAATCTTCATCTTTTGCTAATTTCCATGGCTCATTTAAATCTATATATTTATTAGAATAACTAACGATTTCCATTACTTTATCTAACGCAATATCTGGTCTTAAACTATCCATATTTATTTTATAATCATTCATGTTATACTTAATTAGATTTAAAATAGATACATCTGATTCAGTATTTTCTAAATTTAAAAATGCATCTTTAGATAATACTCCATTATTATATTTTTCAGTCATTGCAACTACTCTACTAACTAAGTTTCCTAAATCATTTGAAAGATCAGAGTTAATTTTTTGTATATACATTTCTTCATCAAAATTACCATCTGTTCCAAGTTTAACTTCCTTCAGCAAGTAATATCTAAGAGCATCTACACTTGAATACTTTATATATTCTCTTGGATCTTTATAATTACCTAAAGATTTAGATATTTTCTTTCCATCAACTATAAGCCATCCATGCCCAAAAATCTTTTTAGGTAGTGGCAAATCTAAAGCCATTAATAACGCTGGCCATATTATGCTGTGAAAACGTGTTATTTCCTTGCCAACCAAATGCAAATCTGCTGGCCAAAACTTTCTCATTAAGCTATCGTCTTCACTTAGGTATCCAAGCGCAGAAATATAGTT
Source organism: Bacillota bacterium (assembly GCA_023460515.1). Taxonomy (GTDB): domain Bacteria; phylum Bacillota; class Clostridia; order TANB77; family CAG-465; genus RGIG5057. Next base: position 12,267 of record JAEWPS010000016.1, read on the forward strand.
AGATAAAGCATCAATCCATACATATACAATATGTTTATTATCAAAAGGAACTTCAATTCCCCATTTAAACGTTGTTCTTGATACACATAAATCTTCTAAACCTTTATCTATAAAACTAGAAAACATCTCGTTTTTACGTGATTCAGGTTCCAAAAATAATGGATTTTCTTCAAAAAACTTTTTAAGTCTATCCTGATATTTAGACAATTTAAAGAAATAACTTTCTTCTTTTACTACTTCAACATCTCTACCACAATCTGGACATTTTCCATCAACTAATTGAGATTCTGTAAAAAAAGATTCACATGGCGTACAATACTTTCCTTCATATTCGCTCTTATATATATCTCCTTGATTATATAATTTTTCAAATATTTTCTGTACACACTTTTTATGATCTTCATCTGTTGTACGTATAAATCTGTCATATGATATATCTAAAGTTTTCCACAATTCTTTAGAATTTTTTACTATTCCATCAACATAATCCTTAGGCGCCATGTCTAAATCTTTTGCTTTTCTCTCTATTTTTTGTCCGTGTTCATCTGTTCCAGTTAAAAAAAACACATCTTTTCCTATCAATCTATTATATCTTGCTATAACATCGGCCACAACCGTACAATAACAGTGCCCAACATGAAAATTTCCACTAGGATAATATATCGGTGTAGTTATATAAAATTTATTATTTTGCATAATTTTTCTCCTACTTTCAAATATTTATATTATACCATAGAATATAATATATTACAATAAAATTACAGTAACATATTATAAATTTAAATAAAAACAATTATATATATGAAACAACTAAACAGAAAATACATTATCCTGTTTAGTTGCAATTTTAAAGAATAAAATATGATGAACTAAATATTACTGTTGCTGTAAATCCAGCTGCACCTACAAAGTTTCCACACATAATCCCTTTTCCTATATATTTTAACATATTACCTTTTTTTATACAAAATAAAGCTATTACAAACAATGTTATAAACAACATCACTGCATAAAACAGTATAATATAGTTTCTAATATTAACTTGACTTTTTAATGATGATGTTATTGTATCTTTAAATACGTTTAGTTCACCACTTAAGTTAGCATTTTGTATTTTTTCTACTGCTATAGAATATTCACTATTTGTTTTTGATAGTTCATTGTTTATACCTATTGTACTAACAATATTAGGATATATTATTAAAATTGGTATTAAATACATTATTAAAATAGCCAAAGTGTATCCTACAGAAAATATTATTAATTTCTTATTCATATTATAACCTCTTTAAAGAAACTATACACATAGCAATTGCTGTTTCTTTTACATGTGATATACTTATATCTATATCATAATTAGCGATTAATTTATTTACTTTACTATCTAATATATTAACTTTAGGTCTTCTTTTGAAATCCTCAACATTCTCTACTTCAATATTATTAAATTCAATTGTTACATTATTATCTATTAATATCTTAGATATTGCCTTATATATTGCCTCTTTTGCCGCATATCTTCCAGCATATCTTTGGTATTTGGTATCACTTGTAATTTTATCTATATCTTGAATTTCTTTTTCAGTAAAAACCTTGTATTTAAACATTTCATTTTTCTCGATAGCTTCTTTAATTCTTTCAACTTCAATTATATCTGTTCCACAATACATTAAATACTACCCCCAAGGTGTCTTTCTAATTTATGTTTTATCCACCTCACTATTATAAATGTTGGATAACTAAGAGCAACTATAACCATTGAATAAATTAAAAATGGTTCAACCCATGTTCTTTCTAAAGAGTACATCTGTGATAGAATCTGCAATCCAGAAAATATCAAACTCGCAGTGTACATTATAATCAAAATTATATTAATTTTACCTTGACCAGAAGTTACGACAGTATTGTAATACTCTACATACTCTTTATGAACTTCGTCATATAGTTCAGATAATTCAAAAGCACTTTGCCACCTTTTCCAAATATCCATACCGTGTTCAGAATTTGTTATCTGACTAAACCAACTAAAATGTGTAAATTTAGTTAATTCATTATTTAATTTTGGTATCATTGTTTTATCTCTTTTTAATAAATTCTGTAAAAAATTTATTAAAGACATTCTTTGGTAAAACGCAAGTAATAACATATATAAATAATCTTTTTCAAAACTATGTGGCATTTTAGTAATGTTGTATTTTTCCTTTTCAGAAACAAGAACAACACCACTTTCTCTAGAAAACCCAAACATAGAATATTTCCATCTTGAATATGTATTTTCTTCTAACTTCTTACAATGATTATTAAATATAGCACTACTTTTACTATCTGTTACATACTGAAATTTATAAAAATCATTCTTTAGATTTTCAAAATTAGTATTCTCATTCCAGTCTTCTTTGTCTAAGCAAACATACGAATATGTAAACATTTTATCATAATAAATTTTATTTAAATCATTACTTTCAAATCCTGAAATAATTGATTTAATAAATATAGTGATATCATGTATGTTATCTATTCCTTTTGCCTTTATATTTAGTTTATCTTTACTATCGTTTCTTGGTGATACACCTCTAAATATACTATTGAAATCTAAAATTTTATCAAAATCTATATTCTCATTATCATCTTCAACTTCAGTTTTAATATCTAAAAAACATACTCCTGGTTCAAAACATATAACCTTTATACTTATAATATTAAAGTCTATAATACCATATCTTTTCTTACTTACAGTACCAACTTTAATATTATCTAGGTTAAAATCAAATGTAACACAAGAAGATCTTTTTAAAATATTAGCTTTTTTAGGATTAGCCATAGACTTATATTTTTTAATAAAATCATTACTCCAAAAAAGTGTAGGAAACAAAAATTTCCTCATATATGGAAGAAAAAAATTATATGCCTCTTCATCCTCTCTAATCTCATGTATCTTTAATTTCCAATTTTTGTCCTGCTCTAACAAGTTATTTATAAAACTAGAATATTTATCTTTTTCAATTATAAAAGGATATATAAAATGTGTGTATTGATATTTAGCACTTAGTGACATAAAATCCCCCCTATACATATAATAATTCTATAATGTTTTTAAAAAAATGTCAATAATTTTTATAATATTTATATAAAACTATTGATTTTTAACTTTTTCAATGCTATAATATTTAGGTATTATATTTCGGGGTGTAGCGCAATTGGTAGCGTACGTGGTTTGGGACCATGGGGTTGCAGGTTCAAGTCCTGTCACTCCGACCATATTAGAGGCTTTTAGCCTCTTTTTTGATGTCAAATTAACATAAAAGAGTTGAAACAAAGCCATTTAAGGCAATTGTTCCAACTCTTATTTTTTATTGATATATCAGCGTTTGTAACTGTTTTTGTTTTCATAGAAACTGTCGTTTCCACCCGGGTAACTGTATTATAACTGTCAAACAACTGTATTTTTAAGTATTTTTAACGATAAAACGTTGATATATAAAGGTTTGTTAAAGTGGTGAACCTGCGAGCAATGTGTCCAAAACCACATTTTTAAATCATTCAAAAAGTTTGGTTGAAAGTGATAATTGTTTACAGATTACATTTTCTATTCTTTATATTCTTCATATCCACATGAATTCCAAATGCTATCTAATAATGGCTTTACATTATCTATATTTAATAATTCTAATTTTTCTATTTCAATATCTGGTAAAAATAATATTCTTCTATCTATAATATTTAAAACATCTAACCAATCTTTAGTTGGAATAGTGTACCCTTGGGCATTAACTATTATACCAGTAATAATGATAGAATTATTAGAATCTATTTTAGAATAGTATTTAAATAAATCATTTATGCATTTTTCAACTGCTGCATACAAACTTCGTGAACGTATTAATTTTAACTTTATGACTGGTTGTCTATTAGTTGTCTCAAAATTTGGTTCGAAACAATTATTACTAATATATTCTACTATACCATTAGTTTTAAATCTTGCAATATAAGAATGTGCATAAAGATTTTCCTTCTTACTTTCAATATATTTAAGATTAACATTATCGATATTCAAAACCGCATTGTAAGTTCGTTCAAAAGCACTTACCTCACTATTCTTTATTTCTTTTTTTATTTCTTTTACAGTATATTTGTTGTCATCCTCAAAACAATCACTCGGTAATGCTATTAAACATAAAGTAGGTAATTTTTCATTCAACTCATTCATTTCATCTTCCAATATCGATTCTGCTAATGCTTTTTTATATTGTTTTACCTTTTCTTTTAAACTAATAGTTGAATTGAAGGCATCCCTCAATTCATTTACATCCATAGGATATTTGCCCTTAGTATTTCTTTTATAAAATTGATTATGACCGTTTAAACTCGATTCTATGAGGAAGTTGTTTACTCTTATATATCCTGATTATTAATATACACATTTTTTCAGATAATCTTAGAAATTTATACTCTTTATTAGTTATTCTAGGTTTTATAGAATCTCTTAATATATCTTCTATTCTCCTGATTAACTCGTCCTCCGTTTTATATTCTATTCCATCCATAGCTACTGGTACTTTTTCTTCACTACTTTCCTCTACTCCAAATATAATGTCCCCATCATTTGTATTTGCAAAAGAAGATATATCCGCTAAAAACTCTTTTTTTTCCCCATCCGAATTTATGTCTAATTGTTTTTTATACTCTAATTTTTTATTCTCCACAACACCATTATCTATTAATAGCTTAATATCATCTATGGTAATATCTTCTATTTTTTTATTTATCATAATTCCTCCCTTAACACTGGATTTTATAGTTAAAAGTAATAATACATTTGAATTATTTGCATTTTTCTTTATATATGAACTCAATTTTCATTTCATATCTATCAATCTTATCTTTTTCATCAATTTGGAAATAATCAATCATTATTTTAATTGTCCTCAATAAAAAATCACTTATTGTGCATAATGTTAAATATATATCATTACATTTTGGTGCTATATTAATTCCATCAGTATTACCATCATACTTTTTATTAATATTCTTTTCCATTGTATTTAAATCTATATGAACATTGTATGAAAACATTTTATATACAGTTGTATACAGTTCTTCCATTCCAGCTAATTCCGCCCACCTTTTCGTTGATGTCTTTTTGGCTTTCTCAAGAACCTCTATGTCTATAACGGATTTTTTCAAATATTTTAATCTATTTGGTTCTTTTATATTTTTAAGTATATTATTTTTCTCAAAATAATCATTTTCTATTAGTTTGTTAAAGTTTTCACTATCATTATTTATAGCTTGCATTACAAACAAATTTTCAAGAATTACTCTTCCTAAAGCATTTGCTTCATCTTCTAAACCCTTTTCTAATAACAATATTACCGCTTGGTAAGTTTTGTGTATTTTGCTGTAAAACAATGCATTATATACTCCTATAATATCGAGATTTTTTAAATTTATTTTATTATATAGTTCATATCCAAATTTGTTTATATCACAAGTCAAATCTAATACATCACTAAAATCATCTTTTATATTTTTACTATATTTATTAATATTTTCACTTAAAAATCCTTGTTTATCTAATGATAAAAATTTCTCATTAATCATAGTCTTCTCCTTTTATATTTATACAAATTATACCATAATTATATAGAAAATACAATATATTTGCAAGATAGTTTTCCACTGTATCCACCACGTCCATGGAGGTAACTGTATTGTAACTGTTAAATTGTACATCTAGTAGAATTAAAGAACTATAAACGACGATTTTAAGCCATTTGTAGTTCTCTCTTTTTTTAATACTTAGTAACCCTATAATCTGTTACAGTACCATTAAAATCTAAAAAATTCTGCATTATATCTTCTGTATATTCTTCATTTCTTTGACCTGACAACATAAATACAAAATCAATAAAATCACTAAACATAGTATATGCATAGATATATTCATATCTATTATTTTCATTTCCATAAATCCTTTTATAATATTTAACTGTATTGCCATTTTTTAATACTAATTCTTTTTCTTCTGTTTTCTCGATTAAAGGAATTTTTTGATTATCAGCATATTTATACTCTGAATTAAAAAACCTCTGCGATGCATTTTTTGTGCCTCCACCAAGTTGTATATTTACAGTCGCATCTTCAGATGTTAAATTATAAGGTGAACCATATGTATACACTAAAGTATCTGTCAGCTTCTCTATATTTTTATCTTTATTTACATTTGAAATCGAATTAATTCTACTTCTATATGAGAATATATCTACCATAATTTCATATTCTTCATTTACTCTGTAATCAAGAGATAATTTAACACTCTTTCCGGCTCCTTCATCTGAAAAACCTGAATTAAAATTAAAATTATAATATCCATCTCTTGGTTTTGCTATATAATTTTCCAAATTATCTTCTTCAATATCATATGAAACTAGAAGTTCTTTATATGTATCATCCAATATACAGTTATTAGATACTATATCTATAGTAATATAAAATCCGTTTATATTTTCATAATATGCTTTATATTCTCTTCCAATATTACTATTTATAGTACAGACATAAAATGTTTTCTCTTGTTTTAAGTTACTAAATTTATTTGCGTATCCGGATTACTTCTTCAAATTTATTATCTTTTATATATTCTTTATTAAGCTTTTCAAAATCATTATAAAGTGTATACTCTATAATTACACTTTTATCTTCATCACCTACAGTATATGCTGTTGTTTTACCATTTTCCCTATTTGTAGTATAACTCATAATTGAATCATCTCTTGTTTCATTATTTGTTATATATTCATTATAGTTATCAGGTACTTGTACTTTAAAAAAATATGCTTTGCTATTATTAGCTGATAGATAATTTTCAAAGCTATGGGTAAGTTCCGTTTTTAGCGATGTAGTGGGTAAATTTTCATTTCCACTTGTGCTATTTAATTTAATTATAGTAAATACTATAGATATTATGATAATTAATGTTACGATAATTGTTATATACAATATTTTCATTTTTATTTTCATAGTTTACTCCTTATTATCCATTATACTATATGTTTTTTGAAAATTTATTTAGATATGATCATTTGTTTTTCTTTAGACATTATTGCTTTTTGTTTTTTTACAAATTTTAACATTAATATTATATATCATTATTATATATAATGCAACTGTATTTAATATTTTTTACCTTTTTATTAAAAAGTTTTTCATAGTGTCCACACGTCTAGGGGTGGTAACTGTAAAGTAACTGTCAAACTATACTTTTAGTAGAAATAAAACAGTTACAAATAGCTATTTAAAGCCATTTATAGCTTGCATATTTTTATTAACGATGGGCCATGGGGTTGCAGGTTCAAGTCCTGTCACTCCGACCATTTTAAAGGCTTTTCATAGCCTTTATTTTTTTATATTCGCCAATTTCACTAAATTTTTGCATTCTCAACTTTTTCAAAATCTTCAACATTTCTATCGTTGCATTTATTATTTTACTCAATTTATTATTTTTTTAAATCCTAAAAATTATAATATTATACATATTAATTAACTAACAATATCTATAATCTTTCGTGTTACCAGTACAAAAAGTTGACATAAACTTGACATTTAGATAAAAAAAAGGTATAATAACCAATATGAGTCAATTATGAACTCTTCGAATAACTATTTCGGAGGGTAGCCTCCGAAAATAAAAAGGAGGATTTACATGAATAATACCTTAGTATCAAATCATTTTGAACTCGCAGATTTATTGAAATCTAAGTTAGGCGATGATGTAGACATTGATAGTATGGCAACACTAATGGGAAAAGTATGTGGAACTTACAAAGGTCAAAAGTTCAACATAACGTTTAAACGGAAAGCGTATCTTTTAATATCAATTGCTAACACAGTTCCCGATTTATTGAAAGAAATTGAGCCGGTTTTAAATGATGCTATGGGAGAGCAGCCAATTTGTAGTTATTCTTTGCAAAGCGCTGGTCTTGAGGAAAATCAAGCAATGCCAACTATTGAATGGGACTTTGAAGACCCCGAAAGTAGAATAAAAGAAGTAGTCAACGGCAGGGCATTTTCGGATGGTGCTAAATTGCATAATTTAATATTATTTGGTAACAGAGAAATTGTAAGCTATGTTGAAGATGACAAAGCAAAGGCAGACAGAATCGCAAATGCTAGAATTTACGGTATTGATCCCGGTTATATCAAAGATCCTGAAAAAATAAAAAACATGTCTGAGATAGACTTGTATTTCATGATTGAAACGTTAGGAGGAATAATGTTTTCTGCTTGGCATGCAACTAAACGAGACACTAAGCCTGCTGATTTAACAGAAGAACAATATGCAATCGAGTTCTGCGTATATCAAACAAAAAAATTCGGTGTTGACGATTTACCCGAGCCAGAGATAGACAAGCACATTCCCAGAACCTCAAAATACAATACTTGGTATACATTCTATAATAATCACTTTAAAAATGTTCTTAATAATGATCAATGGGACGCTTTTCAAATAGCACGAAAGGAAAACAAATGTGTTTCGGAGTTCATGCCTAAGGGTGACTGGAAAGATCAATTAAATTAAAAATATCTTTAAAAATATTTAAAATATAGCCATCATATTATACCTTAGATTTTAAGGCGTTTATGATGGCTATATTTTAAAACTTAATTACTATTTTATCTAAGTAAAAATAAATCGTACCATACAGTTTGATTTTTATAATAGTTTTCCATAGTGTCAGCAACGTCCTTTATGCATAACAGTAAATTAACTTGAAAATTAACATAAAATATGATATAATTACAAATAATTAATATGAACCATTACCAAAAATAATTTTTAGGAGGACTTACTGCGCTTAGATTTGCATAAAATAATAATCCCTGCAAAAGTAAAAATTCGCAATTATTTCATTAAGGAAATTTGATTTTATTTATCGTATTTTAGAAATATCTAATAATATTATGAAAGGAGTTTTCTTTTTATGGGTAAAAAAAAGCGGAACGTACAATTAGACAAGGGATATATACAGGAACTTTGCGATAGTTATAGCTTGCCAGATTATGTAGTAAAGAAATATAATAAAGTGAAATTTATTATATTGTGTGAAGGTAGCAAAACCAGCTTTGATTATCTTATATACTCTAAGGTATATCCAACTGCACTAATACTGCCATCAAATGGTAATATGGATGTGATTAATAAAACAAAGGGGCTTCGCAAAAAATCAAATATGTTCTACGGTATCGTAGATGGTGATGGTTTAAATTCTAGTCAGAGGCAAGTTTTAAAAAATGATGGTATATATTGTTTAGGAGTATATGCTATTGAAAATTTACTAGCAATTGATGAAGTTGTTTTAATGATTATGAAATATCTAAACATTACGGATTCCATACGAATTTTAAGTGAGGTTAAAAACAAAGCATTTTGTCTAACTCAAGAAAACGACAAACATTTAAATTTTAATAATATTCTTTTGCAGATCGATCCAAAAAAAGTAATAGGATTAATTATTAATGCAATAGGTGCCAAAGATAGCGGATGGAAATACAAAGAAACTTTTTTTAATTTACTCGAACAAAATTCAACAAGAGAAACTTTATTAGGCCATATTAGAAAATATACACCTATTATAGAATAATGTAAATAATAAATGTTATATTAAACAAAATCAGCTGAACTATTATCAAGTCAGCTGATTTTGTTTTACTCAAATTATTTAATTTTAAAATAATAAAAGTTAGATATAATGGCCATAACGATAAAACCTTTTTGTTAAGGTGGGCATCTTGTTGTATCTTTTAGGATTCTCTCATATAAAAAAGAGCATTCAACACCGGATACAATATTCCTGATTCCCTATCGTTTAATTGTAGTTTTTTCATATAAGCTCATTATATCTAACTAATTATATTATATCACTTCTTTTATAATAAGTAAATAAAAAATTCAAAAATTATTGTGTAAATTTTTGGCTTTTTTAGATTTTGTTTATATTCAAAATTTTATCTTTCAAGTCTTGATATTGAAAGCCAAATTTTTAAACATAAAACTAATTATTTCTATCAAATAATTTATCATATATATAAATTAAAGGTATTAATAATGATCCCCCAATTATACATGTAACAAATTGCAATACTCCCATTGAAAAAGAGAAATTTTCTATAAACTTCTGAGTTCCTGTAATTATATTAAAATTTAAAAACATTAAAAAACCTAAGTATATTATTATAGCTTTTACTATTGCAGCTATTATTAATGACAATTCAAATCTTAATTTTTTACCTAAATGTAGTGATTTTATAAATGTTATAAGGGCTATATTACCTAACCAAATAAAAAGAGTCATATATATAATATTTTTATTACTTGTTCCAAAAATCATACCAGTACTTAAAGTAACAATGCTTGGCAAAATTATTAAAGTTAAAATATTCTTAAGTTTTGTTACATTAAGAGCAGAATAGATTAATGCTCCATTAACTATACCACCAACAACAAGTTGAGATATAATTGCTGACTTAATACCAAAATAACTAAGTAATGTTGGAAAAAATAATGGGCACACTATTGATAACACTAAAATAGCAATAAATTGATTTGTTTTAAAACTTTCGCCTAACTCATATTTTTTAATAACATATGTTTCTGATAAACTCATATTATACCACCTCTCCCTTAAAATATTATTATCTACACTAATTAAATTTTACCATATAATCTTTTTTTAGTCAAACATTTCTTATTAAATGATTGAACTTTATTTTAATAGAAATACTTTATTATATTTAAGGTCTAACAAACATCTTGACAATTAAAACGATATAATATATAATTTTCTTAATTACATATTATACTTAAAATAAAAATTTATAATATATGAATGGTGGTGGAAGATTTGGAAAGAAAAAAAACAAGTATGAAATTAGGAATGATTAGTCTAATAGCTTGGATAATTCCTTTCGTCGGTTATCCAGTCTCAATAGCTGGATTAGTATTTTCAATTTTAGAAATCAAAGAAACTGGAACAAAAAGAGCTTATAATGCTTTAATACTAAATATTGTTGGTTTAGTTTTAACTATTATGAGTTCTATAATAGGACTATATATGAATTCAATGGTTTTGAATAAGAATATTTTATCATTTTTTTCATAGATAAAAAATATTGATACATACCATTATGGTATATATCAATATTTTTTTGTTTAACACATTTTAATTGCTTGTAATAGTAATTCGTCTAAATTATCTATTGGATTTTTACCAAGTTCTACGTCATATAGCCAGTCTAAATATTTCATTTTGGGTGCATTTACCGGTCTGCCATATATTATTTGGTTACCTTTTGCTTTTATCCAATATCCAAATTCAACATTAGTTGTATAAGCCGGCATATCTTGTAAGTCTCTAGGAATCCAAAATACTATAATAGTAGCTTCAGTAAGTGCTTCTCTTTCCCACATCGCTTGATCTGTATAATCATCCTTTCCCTGTAATCCTTCGTATTCCGGAACATAGATTATTCCATCGAATCCTAATTGTTTTAACTTATTTATTGCCGATGGTCTCCATGACAACACTTTTTCACTTCTAGGTGTTGGACCAGCTAGAAAAATTGATTTTTTACCCTTTATTACTGCTTGATTTGAATAATTTATTAACATATCTACTCCTTTCAAATTATTGACAAGTAATTTTAAAAAATTTATAAATATTATATCACACTTGTCAATATTTGTTAGTATTTAAATTATATTGTATTTATTAAACTGAAATGTTGCAAAGTTTTATGTGATGTGATATAATTTCTAAAATTATATTGAGGTGTTGTAAATGAATGAAAAAATACTTTTTACAGAAAAAGAAATTAATGATAATTTAGACATACTTGCTAAAAAAATAGATATGCATATATCTAATCTACCAAAAGATGAGCAAAATAAAGTTATATTTATTGGCTTGCTTACTGGTTGTATTCATTTTGTTAGTGATTTAACTAGAAAAGTAGAGTCAGATCACAAATTAGCATTTATAAAGGCTAGTAGTTATCTTAATAATAAAAGAGGGGATTTAACTATTGATATGAATATTACAAGTGTTAAAAATCATCATGTTATAGTATTAGATGATATTTGTGATAGTGGTATTACATTGAATTCTGTAGTTAATAAATTGTCTGAGAATACTCCACTTTCTATTAAAACGTGTGTGTTAGTTAATAAGCTAATTCCTAACAAACAACATTTACCAGACTTTAAAGTTTTTGACGTAGAAGATGTTTTCATATATGGATACGGATTAGATTACGACGAATATAAAAGAAATTTAAAAAATATACGAATAAAAATTGATTAACTTATACAATATACTTGTTTAAATTATTGATAAATTGGATTATTAATGATATAATAAATATATAATTATGCTTTTAGTAGCAAAAAGGGGAATTAATAATGATAAAAGAATTTGAAAATGTAAAAATTGCTGGTATAGATTATGATTATATTGCAATTGATACAAAAAACAGTTTAATTGAAAAAACCTATATAATAAAAAACAAACATAAATATGAATGGAAATTTTCAGGGACTAATCAATTTGGTGATTGGGATTCATTCATTAATATATTAAATGGAAAAGAGTATACAAGTAGAGTTTATAGCAGAGATGTTATTGCTTTTATAAAAGAATTAAAAAATAAATAAGTTTCAAATATAAATAATTAAAACAAGAGCAAGGTAGAATTTCCTACCTTGCTTTGTTTTTAGTTTGAACCGTTAGATTTTAAATTTTCCAATTTCTTGGGTTAAGTTTTGAGCAATAAAGTTCAGCTGTTCTGCTGTTTTAGCAACATCTTCCATACCCGCTACTTGTTCTTGTGATGAAGCCGATATTTCTTCTGTTGCGGCAGAAGCTTGCTGTGATGATGCTGACATTTCTTGCATAACACTAACAATATCATTTTTCTTAGAAACCATCTGTTCATTCATTTCATTAATTTTGTCTACCTCATTTTTTAAATTTGAAATAGTATTTGAGATTTCTCCAAAAATTTCTTTTGTTTCATTTACTGCATTGTCTTGCTGAATTATTGCAACCTTTGTATTGTCCATTTCAGAAACAGCTTTCTTAGAATTGAGTTGAATGTCTTGAATAATATTACTGATTTCTTTTGCAGCATTAGCAGATTGTTCTGCTAATTTTCTTATTTCTGTTGCTACAACTGAAAATCCAAGACCCGCTTCACCAGCTCTTGCCGCCTCAATAGATGCATTAAGTGAAAGCAGATTTGTTTGACTTGCAATTTGTGTAATTGTATTCATTATAACATTAATTGCATTTGAACTTATATCTACTTCACTAATAGCATTACTAACTCTTTGCGATGCAGCATTGCTTTCTTTATTCTTTTCTGAAAGTAATTCTACAATTTTCAGTCCTTTAGCGTTTAAAACAGATGCATTACTAAACATAGCAATAATATCATATATTGATTCTGATATTTTCTGTATATTTTCAGATAAATCCATTGTTTTGCTTAATCCATTTTCCGCATCTTGAGATTGAACAACTGTTGCATCAGATATTTCTGTTAAAGCCCTTGCAACTTCTTCACCTGTTGCTGTTGTTTCTTCAGAAGTTGCCGCAAGTGTGTCTGCTGAAGTTGATAATTCTGTACAAATACTTCTAATCTTTAAAACAAGATTACTTAAATTTTCAGCCATTTTATTCTGAGCATCTGCAAGTAATTGTGTCTCATCACCAGAAGTCATATTAGTACGAATAGTAAAATCTCCACTACCTATAGTTATCATTGAATCTACTACAACTTTTATTCTTTTTGTAATTCTACGTGTTAATATTGTAGAGCTTATTGTAATTAAAACTGAAATAACTAAAATGAAAATAACAAGATATTTCAGGTGATCTGTAAGTTCTTCATTAATAAATTTACTTTCTTCACCAACAAAGAACATTCCAACTACTTTTCCGGTATTATCCTTAAGTGGAATATATACCGCTTCGTAATCTTCATTCATAACCTTTACCGAACCCATATACTCATTACCTTTGTTTATAACTTCATCGATAACTTTCTCTAAAGCCTTGGTTCCTAAAATCCGCTGACCATTTTCTTTGATATTTGTTGATACTCTTGTGTCGTTTGCAAATATTGTTACCGGAATTTTAATTGCTTCATGAATAGAATCTACTATTTCTGACGAATCATTTATTAATTTTTCACCTTTGTATAATTTTTCGCCATCCAATTTCCAGTCACCCGGATACATCTTATCCACAAGATTAAGTCCTGTCTTAGCATTGTCATTAAGCTGTTCATTGACTCTTTCATACAAACTTTCTTTCAGGCTCCAACTTGCTATAAATAAACTAGTTGAACCCATGATCACGATAGTTCCTAGAATAATCATAAAGATTCTAACATTGATACTTTTTAACTTTGAATTTTTCATTCTCTTATCCTCCTAAAAAATTATTTTTTGGAAACAATTAAAGTTGTAGATATATTATATCACTTTTGTCGAATTATGTCAATGAAAATGTCATTATTTCAATAATTATCCAGGTTTTACTTTACATTTTAACTGCATATTCTAAAGATACCCATCCACTTGGTGTTTTACCCCAACTACCATTTATTTCAAAAACATCAAAAATAGTACCATTTACATATCCACCTTTACTTCTTGCATCTGCAGATAACTCATTTATTTTCTTTATTTCATAATTTGTGCCTGGCCCTTTTCTAACATTTACTCCATTAGGTGTGTTTACTTTATATCTGCCAACTTGATATACTTTAGTCTCCGGCTGTATTATAGTTCTATAATTACTACTGTCATAGGTTCCAATTGCGTTAGGAATTCCCATGTAATTTGCTGGGTTGAGTTTTTTTATTAAATTATTATTGGTATCATATTCTCTTATTTCAACATGTGTATGCGGTCCAGTAGACATTCCTGTTGATCCCATAATTCCAATTATAGTTGCCGGCTTAACACTTTGACCAACCATTACATTTATACTATCTAAATGTGCAAGAAATACTTTTTTATACCCATTATTATTAATATCAAATTTTATTGATACATATAATCCGAACCCCTGTTTTTTGTCATTTATATTTTCCCATCCTGCATATGAAACTGTTCCATAGCAAATGCTATATACACTTGGATTTACTGAGTTTCCCATATCTAAGCCATCATGTCTTCCACTTGCATATCTATTATCTAGTATCCCGTAAGGATATGTTATTTTAAATATACCTTCAAAAGGTAGTTTTGTTATATATTTCATTATTCTTCAACCTCCTTTGCTATATCGTCCATTGTTTCTATTCTTTCTTCATTCATAATTAAACCTCCTACATATAGTTTATGATATATTTAAATATTTGTGTATAGATAAAAAGGAGTTGTCCTCTAATTTTACTTTTAGTTTAACCAATAAATATGTATATTCATATAATATACCAAGATACCCTTTGTATCTTAGAAAAGGTGGCATCAAATTGAGAAGGATCTTAAAGTTTTTTTGTATACCATTTATTATTTCTTGCATTGCTTCAATATTATTCATGTACCACTTTTCTTGCTTATCTGTAACTTCTGAAATAGTAGATTCCATGTTTATTTTCAAAATTATAGCTTTTATAATAATATTAATTGGAATATTCACAGATTCTACTTATTTTATTAGAGAAAAGTTAACAAAAAAGGTAAAGAAATGAAAAAAATAATTGATAAGCTTAGAAACCCTATTCTTATTAGTAGCTTATTATCCACATTTTTTTTAATATTATCTGGATTTAATATAATTAAAATTACAGATAACACTATAAATATAATAGTTAACTCAATTATGAGTATTTTATCTTTCTTAGGAGTTTTACATGTACCTTCTAAAAGTATAAAAATTAAAAAGAATAATACAAATAACGATAGAGATGTTTAGGTATATAAAAAAATGCAGGTGAAATTTTACCTGCATTTTTTATTTTATCTAACTTTATCCTGTTAAAAATTATTCTTCCGTTTCTATATCCTTTGGTTTTTTATCATATGTTTTGTTTATAAAGTCGTTGATTTTGTTCATTAAATCTGGTACTAATTCAATCAATTTATCTAAAGGCGTAGTATTATTTAACGTAAGTAAATTTGTATATCCATCTTTAATAACTAAAAAAGCCATTGGAGATATATTTACTCCAGCTCCACTTCCACCTCCAAATGGAAGTTTTGCACTTTCAGAGTATTTATTTAATTTATTTGTGTTAAATTCACTTCCACCTGCTGCAAATCCAAAACATACTTTGGATACAGGTATTATAACAGTTCCATCTGTAGTTGTTACTATATCTCCAACTATTGTATTGACATCAACCATTGACTCTAGCGATGTCATTGCTGTTACCATTAGACTTTCTATAGGATGTTCCTTTTCCATGTTTTTCATTACCTCTCTTTTTCAATTTAAAAGCATAGCGTACTATCTTTATTAATA
This sequence comes from Bacillota bacterium, assembly GCA_023460515.1. Taxonomy (GTDB): domain Bacteria; phylum Bacillota; class Clostridia; order TANB77; family CAG-465; genus RGIG5057. Next base: position 28,799 of record JAEWPS010000016.1, read on the forward strand.
CAAACATAATATTTGCAATTTTACCATACATTATACATTTTAAATTTAATTTCACTTTTTTTTCACTTGAGGTAACAACATAAAATAAATTATCTGTGTTTATTCTTTCAATATTTTTACTAATAAGCATTGATATGATAGTGTTTACTATGACAACTATATATGAATTTAATATATAGTCATTAACATTTACATTTAACTTAAAATCAATTTTTTCAAATCTTACTTTATTTAAAAGTTGCATAATATACATGATAAACATTTTTGCATCAGTAAATTCTATATCTTTTAAATAATTTTCTATTTCTTCTCTTGCTACTATTTGACTCTTTGTCTCTATTTGCTTTAGTTCATCTTCATTAAATCTAAATCTTTTTATTCTTATGTAGTTAAAAATATATGCATCTATATATAATTCTTCTTCCACAGTTACTTCTATTTTAATATTAAATATAAACAAGAATAGAGCAGCTAATAGAACTATTCCTGCAATTACCCATACAATTATTTGGAACATATTACCACCAGTAATATTATTTACTTTTTTTCATATTTTAATCAGTAATTTTCAAACTTAACTCGATATATGGAATAGTTACTACAAATTCACCACTTGCATATGGTGCAACTTTATATTTTTCAAAAAAAATGGTTAATCCTTTATTTGTAAAAATAAAGTCTTCAAAGTTTGTTTTTATAGGTTTTGTACCATTTGCTAACATACTTTGCAAATTTATTTCTTTAATTTTTTTATCATCAGATAATTTTTTATATGCATATTTAGACATTTGATCTAAAATATTATTGCTTTTAGCAATTAATGTATCTATATTTATTATAGAATTATCTTTAATATTATAATTTACTGTAAATATATATGTATTTGGATGAGCTCCCATAAAATCCTCTAAAACGTGGAATACAAAACTAACATAATTATTGTATTTATACATATCAAAATTTATAAACAATGAATATTCAGTATTCTCTTTTACGTTAGCTTTAAACTTTGCAATCTTAACATCTATTATATTTTTCATTTCGGTATTTAGTAATTCATATTTAGTCACGGGATAATACACATCAATGTTAGAATTTTTATACTTTTCGTTTATTCTTTGTACCACATAATCTTCTTCATTAGCTATTACATTAAGTGACATAGTTTCACTTATATACTGGTATTCTTCTCTAGCATCTATTACATTATTTGCATTTACATCATATACAATTTTACAAATTCCTATGCTAAGCATTATAGCAAATACACTAATTTTAATAACTACTTTATTTTTTAATTTATATAACATACAAAATCACCAATACATTATATTCATGTATTGGTGATTTTATTATAATTACCTCTTATAAAATATTTATTAAATATGGCTTAAGTAATACTATCTGGTATATTATTAGAACTAATAATACTCCAAGCATTGCACTAAATATCATATATATCGGTTTCGTTTTTTCATTTTCAACTTTTATTTGTGCTATTATTAAACTTAGTAAAAATGATATTGCTCCAACAAACATACTCTTAGTAATTAAATATACATACGTTGTCATTGCAAATGCTAATGTAACTCTAGCACTAGGATAAGAAACTATATAATCTTTTCTTTTACTAAATATTCCCTTTAATATTACCGTTAATATAATTGTTGCAAATAATATTGTAAATAATATATATAATTTTGAGCTAAGTATTGTACTAAGAACAGTATTTGTTGCCATATATATTTTATCCACAAACAAGAAATATGCAACGACTACTGCAACAATTGAAGATACAAATACACCTCCAGCTGCTATGTCTTTGGCCGCCTTCGCTCTATCATCAAATTTATCTGTTATTAAATCCACAACATATTCTACAGTAGAATTTATCATTTCTGCAAATATAACAAATCCTATTGTTAGACATAAACATGCAAACTCAGTTTTGGTAAAATCAAAAAACAAACTGGAAATTAAAACAAATAACCCAATTATATAGTCTATTCTTAAATTCCTTTCTGTTTTAAATGCACAAATAACTCCATCTATTGCATGTCCCATAGCAGTAAAAAAGTTCTTATTCTTCTTATTTTTTAACTTCTCTAATCGTTCTTCCTTAATAATTTCCTTTTCTTCTTCACTTTTTTTCATTTTGAAACTCCTATCATATTTAATATATCTTCTTCTTTTTTTCTCATTACCAATTTATCTTCATCGATTTCATGATCATATCCGAAGCAAATGACATATACCATGTGTTATCATATATAATAGTTCTCTTTTCATACCTGTATCATATTCAATAGATTGATTTCTTACAACATCCAGGCATATTACTATGTCCCCCAGTTCTATTTGATCAAACTTTATATTTTCTAATTCTTCTTTAGTAAATATAGGAAAGGACAGTACGTCTGTTTCTTTGTCTACTTTTCTATATTCTTTATTTAATTCTCTAATTTCAATTCTACTAGCACATCCAATTGAAACATATATTTCTCTATCAATAATATTTTCCTGTTTCAAAGCTACTTCTATAATTTTATTTATATATTCGCCCATAGTTTTTTTATCTACATCCTCAGCCGCATCTAGAATTTTATCATCAAGATTTAAATGTATCATTGTCTACTGCACCCTCTCTACAAATTTACCTATTCTTTCGTTTACGGTAAATATTTTTTTGTATTTTATTGATTCTGTTGTTTCAATCATTTCTTCTTTTTCATCTATTAAAATTCCAGAATCTACTGTTTTAATAATATCATCAATATATGTTTTAGATTCTGCATTTGCCAATACCAAGATATCTTCTTTGCTACTAACAACATCTTTTTCTTTATATTCACTAAACTTATACCAGTCAAATGAAATATTATTACCAAATATATTAAAACTTTTACTTGTTTTAAGTTTATCATATTTTTTACTATTATTCAAATAATTAATATAAATTTCTTTTGAATTAATAGAAAAACCTATCGTATGTTTATTTTCATCCGTATATTCTTTTACTGTATTTGTAAATTTATACTCTTTCTCAAATATATATTGAGTATTTAATTTTATAATTCCCTTTGCATGAACTAATTCTTCACCTAAAAATTTACTATATATTTTTCCTTCAATTAATAAACTTCCATTTTGAACATAGCTTCCTTCTTTTAATGCAGAAGTGCCATTTTCGGCTATTATTCTAGTTACAACACCCTCACGAGTAGCTATTATGTCTCCAATTCTATTATCTTGTTTATCTTTATCTTCGAGCATAACTTTTTCAACAACCTTTATCTCAATATCTGTTCCTCTTATTTCTAATCCAACCCAAGTGATCTCTGGAAGTGAAGATCTTATATCCTTTAAAACTTCACTTTTATTCATTCCAATTTTAAATTTACCCACATATATACCAGACTCTTTTAACTTTTCTTTTATTATATCTGTTGATACTTTACTATTACCACTAACATTTACATTCCAAATGAAACAAGTAGAAAGTATAAAAAGTAGTGTTAGTGCCATTGTTAAATAAACCAATATTTTTCTTTTTCTATACTTAAATAATGTAAAATAAATACCTTTTTTTTCTTTTATGTTTACCTTACATTTTGTTTTTCTAGCTATACTTCTAAGCTTTTTGAAATTAGAAATATGTATACTGAACCTAACAACACCACTTACAATATTTCTTATATCCCAAATTTTTATATTATTTATTTTACATAAATTAATAAATCTTTCGGTAAAAAAACCTTCAACCTCTACTACAACTATACCAGTTGTATTCTTAGCTTTATCACTTAATTTCATTTTTCCACCACCTTATTACTTAAAATTTACACTATATATTATTCCTGTTATAACAAGATCTTCATCTGTTATTTCTTTTATATCTAAATTTTTGCCATCAATAACGATTTCCATATTATTACCTCTAATCTTAATATAGTGTAAATGATAATCTACAACATTTTTATAGCCCTCTATAAGAACATTTTTATTATCAATCATAGTTATTTTACTTGAATTATATGTTACATCATCTGGTATATCTACCATTTCAGAAAAAACTTCCCTAAATTTTGAAGATACTTCTTTTACTCTATCTTTGTTTATAACCTCTTTAAACCATTTTTTCTTATCTTTTTTGTTCATTTTCAAGTTAAAGCACCTCTCTTTCAATTATATTATATTGAACAATTTTTATTCTAAATTATTTGTTCTACATAGTTTTACATTTTTTTACATATTTTTAATTATTTTTTAAATGTGTTGACATATTGAAAAATTTGGGATATAATATATTCTGTATTATGTTATTGGGGGGATTTGTCGATGTATAAAGTCGCTGTATGTGATGATGAAATCGATTGTGCGTATGGTATCGCTAAAATTTTAGAGAACCAGTTTACTCAAAAGTCTTTCAACGCAAAAGTAACAATTGTTACAGATAAGCAAGATATAATCTACAAAGCAATAGAAAAAAATGAAATTGACATTTTAATTCTAGATATTGTTTTTAAAAATGCCGAAAAAAATGGTATTGATTTTGCAAATGAGTTAAGAAAAATTAATAAGGATTTTTGCCTTGTATTTTTATCTGCTCATATAAGATATATGCATCTTTCATTTGTCAGTAAAACTTTCGATTTCTTAGTTAAACCTATAAGTAAAAATTTAATGGACAGTTTTGTTGATAGACTAATTGATGAATTTTCAATTAAAAACACAAAGTTTTTACATTTAAATAAAGGACTAATTGTTAAAATAGACAGCATTGTTTATATTGAAAAAATTAGAAATAAAAGTTATATACACACATTGACAGATACATATTCTAGTACCATAACTCTGGATAAATTGTTAGACAATTTACCAAATAACTTTGTAAAATGCTATCGATCTTATATAGCAAATAAAAATTTAATATCTACTATCGATAACAAAAGAAATACTATCATTTTTGAAAACGGGTTAAAATGCCCAATCAATTCACATTTTAAACTGGAGGAATAATTTATGTCGAACGTCGCTTTAGATATCATATCTTATGCTTTACAATTCTTGTTATTTTACTACTATATACTTACATTGTCGCAAACAGTGCAGAACACAAAGTACGATTTTATTGATAAAATATATATTCTTTTGTGTGCTATTGCTACGACCTTGTCGGGAATATTTTTAGCAGGTAAATTTCCAATTAATTCATTAGTTATGATGTTAATTGCGTTTTTATTCTTATCTTTTGTATTAAAATTAAGAAAATCTAAAGCTGCTATTATTTCAATTATCCTTCCTATATTTTTAATAATATCTGAAATTTTGGTTGTAACTATATTCACAATAGCACTCAATATTCCAGCATCACAAATGATAGCAAGTCCTTCAATTAAATTTGCAGTCAACGCTTGCATATCTATGTTCTTATTTTTAGGAATATTAATATTTAGCAAAATACTAATTAATAAAGAAAAAATTAGAGATTTTTTTTCTCTATTCAATAGAAATTATTTAAAAATTGTTCTTTACTTATTACTATTTACAATAGTTCCTCAAGCAATTTTAATACCAATGAATTTATATAACTATAGTCCACTGTTTTTATTAATTAATTTTATACAATTACTATTTATAACTATATTCTTATTTTGGTATATTTCTAACTTTTTAGAAAAAGAAAAAATACAAGAACAAGTTAGAACCTTAGAAATGGATAACAAGACACTTGGCGGAATGGTTGATGGTGTTAGAACGATTAAGCATGACTTTAACAATATATTTCAAGCAATAAATGGGTATATATGTTCTAAACAATATGATCAGTTAGAGCAATATATTCTAAAAGTAATGAAAGAATGTAATATTGTAAATACCCTTTCAATAATAAATAAAACGATATTTGATGACCCAGCTAATTATGGCGTAATTGGTTCAAAATATTTTATTGCTACTGAAAGTAATATTACTATGGATCTAGATGTAACAGTTAGTTTTAAGGAAATTAATTTTCCGATGGCTGAACTTTCTAGAATATTTGGAGTTTTATTAGATAATGCTATAGAGGCAACTACCGCATGTGAAAATAAATATATAAGATTAGAAATAAAACATGTAAGCAAGAAAAATGCAACTGTTATAAGAATACTTAATACTTTTGATCAATCAATAAAAATTGATTTAAGTTGTATATATAGAAAAGGATATTCAAGTAAAAAAGTAAAATCTGGTCTAGGACTTTGGGAAGCTTGTAATATAATTTCAAGATATAAACATGCTCAGATGTATGCAACAATAGAAAACGATAAATTTGTTCAAAATATAATTATAGAAAATACTTAAAAGAATAAAAAAAGAAGAGATTGATATCTCTTCTTTTTTTATTCTGCAAAACATTATTTTTGGATTAAGCATCTTGGAGTCTTAGGTTGATGAAATACTACCCATAAGCAGCTGTTAGTAGAAGATTTTGCGTATAGCTCAACAAATTTCTTAAATAACTTTTTCATATATATCCCTCCTTCATTTATATATAAATTTTAATGTCTTGTTTTTAATTGTACTATTAGATAAGATTTTTTAAACATATTATAAATTTAATAAAATCTAACAAAACATTAAAATTATATTCATTTTTTATAAAGATCTTTAAACTCTTCAGCTTCGATTCCTAATTTACATTTCAGTAATTTATAAGCAAGTGGTGTAGCAAACAAGTTTATTAAAAATAATGTATACAATATTATTTTTATATATGTTATATCTTTAATCAACATAATTGTAGAAAAGGTAATAACAATTATCGATATTCCACCAAAAACTTTTAATTGATTTCTCTTTTTCTTATTTATGATTGGTACCTCTTCAGTATCTGCAGGGGCTATTTTTACTATTATATATATAGAAAATATTATAGCTACTGCAACTAATATATATAATAAATATGCACTATAATTAAAATATTTAGCTAATATAATTGGCAGTATAAAGTACATAGATGATATTAGAAAACATCCCAAATTAGTCCTTGCGTGAGCACCACCAACAAATGTTTTATAACTTATTGTTATAAGAAAAACTATTGATAATTCCTTTAACATGTTTAATAAGTAGCACATTAAAAATATAGCAATAAACTTAGGTAAATCTTCTAATATTCTTGTAACTCCGAAAAGTATAATTTCTTTTTCATCATCACTTGACTGCTCGTCCGTAAGAAGAATATTTCTTACTATATATTGGCTCATTCTTTCTATCATATTACTTCCCCTGATAAAATTATATTATATATTTTATTATTTTCAATTCGTATGTTATATTTTGTTAAATTATATATGCTAATAATATATATTTCATTTTCACACCTAAAATATGACATTTTAACACATATTTTTATTATAATTTATTATTATATAAAAGATATTGATTAATAAACTCATTTATGATATAATGTATGCATAAATCTAGAATATAGGGAGGTTTTAATATGATAGGTTATATAATTCTCGGCGTTGTTGTGATACTTGTTTTAATGTGCATATTTATATACAACAATCTTGTAAGTCTTAAAATGCGTGTAAGAAACGCTTGGGCTCAAATCGATACCCAACTTAAAAGAAGATTTGATTTAATACCAAATTTAGTTGAAACAGTAAAAGGATACGCTACACATGAGCAATCAACATTTGAAAAAATAGTTGAAGCTAGAAATTCATTTACAAGTGCTCAATCAGTATCTGACAAATCACAAGCAAATAATATGTTAACTGATAGTTTAAAATCTATATTTGCCTTAGCAGAAAGCTATCCAGAATTAAAAGCTAATGAAAACTTTGCTTCTCTTCAAATTGAGCTTGCATCAACAGAAGATAAAGTAGCTTATTCAAGACAATTTTACAATGATACAGTTCAAATGTACAATACAGCAATCATGACTTTCCCAAGCAATATTTTTGCTGGAATGTTTAATTTTAAAGAAGAAAGTTTCTTTGAAATAGCTGATTCAAAAGAAAGAGAAGCTGTAAAAGTACAGTTCTAAAAGGTAATTTTGTATGATACTTAGAGATGTTAGAAAAAACAAAATAGAATCGTTTTTTATAGTATCAATTTTTATAATTGTAATAATGATAGGAGTATATTACACTTGTATATATTTCGATTTCGGGCCAATTTCTGCAGTAATTGCACTTTTTGTTGCTTCCATAACAGCATTTATATCTTATTACAACAGTGATAAAATTATACTAACATTAAATGGAGCAAGACCTGCAACTGAAGAGCAAGATAAGTTAATTAGTACAATTTTGGATAATCTATGTATTGCAGCTGGTCTTCCAAGACCTAAACTTTATGTTATTGAGGATTCTGCTCCTAACGCTTTTGCAACAGGAAGAAACCCAGAGCATGCTGTTATTTGTTTCACTACAGGATTAATAGAAAAAATGGACAAATATGAGCTTGAAGGTGTTATGGCACATGAATTATCACATATCAAAAATTATGACATATTACTTTCAACTGTTGTTACAGTTTTTGTTGGTTTTGTAGTTATATTATCTGATAGTATTTCAAGATTTGCATTTGGACGTTCTAGAAATAGTGATGATAAAAACTCTGGAGTAGTTGCTATAATTGCTATAATTTTTCTAATACTTTCTCCTATATTTGCTACTTTAATGCAACTTGCCATATCTAGAAAAAGAGAATATTTAGCAGATAGTTCAGCAATTGAGCTTACTAGAAATCCAGAGGGTTTAAAGTCTGCTTTAACAAAACTTACTTTAGACACCGAACCATTAGAAGCAGCTAATAAATCGACTGCTCATATGTATATAGTAAATCCATTTAAAGGAAAGGATGTTGCTAATTTATTTTCAACACATCCACCTTTAGAAAAGAGAATTGAGCGCTTGCAAAATATACAGTAATATGATATAATAACGTATGTTTATAAATAACATACGTTATTTTTTTAAGGAGGATTTTAAATGAGAACAAGGGGTTTTGAAATTTGTAAAGGTTACGAAGATAAAAATATTGTTTTACCAGTTAGAAGTACTAAACATTCTGTTGCATATGACTTACAAGCACCCGAGGATATAATAGTACCATCAATTTGGAAAGTTGTATTCGAAAATGCCAAAAGATTCTTTAGTGGAAATACTGAATACCTAGATATTATGCCTACAAAAATTTATACTGGTGTAAAAGCTTATTTTGGCGAAGATGAAGTTATGATTATTGCAAATAGAAGTTCTGGTCCATCAAAAGTTGGACTTGTAATGGCAAATTCACTTGGTATATTTGAATGTGATTATTATAATAATCCATCTAATGACGGAAACATAATCTACCAATACTATAACTTTTTTCCGACTGACTTACATATAAAAAAAGGTGATAGAATTGGACAAGCATACTTCCAAAAGTTCTTAATAGCAGATGATGATAATGCAGATGGCACGCGTCAAGGAGGAATAGGAAGTACTGGTAAATAAATATGAAGAAACGATTAATGATCGACATGGATGATGTTATTTGCAATGGCGGATTTCTGTATCTTGTAAATAAATTTACAAACAAAAATTATGTAATAGACGATTTTGCTAATTACTATATGCAAGATATAATACCTGATGAAAATAAAGAAAAATGGCTTGATTTTTTTTCAAATAATAATATGTATGAAAAAGCTGATTTTATAGGTAATGCCCGTGAAATCATCGAACAGTTAAATAAAGAATATGAATTATTTATTGTAACTGCATATATAATTAAAGATAAACCTTCAATATCTGGAAGGTTACTTAAGGATAAATTTGAATGGCTGCAAACAAATCTTCCATTTATATTGCAAAAAAATTATATATTTACAGATCACAAAGAATTTATAGATTTTGATATTAAAATAGATGACAAATTGTCTAATTTAGATGGAAATGCAAAAACAAAACTATTATTTACAGCTTATCATAATAAAAACTTTACAGACGAACATTTAAACAATTTAAATGTTAAAAGAGTGGATAACTGGGACGAAATTAAAAATATATTATTATAAAAAGGGGATGAATATATTATGGGAAAAAGAAACGATTATATTTCTTGGGATGAATATTTCATGGGTATAGCTAAACTTTCAGAAGAAAGAAGTAAAGATCCAAGTACACAAGTTGGTGCATGTATAGTAAATAAAGAAAATAGAATATTATCTATAGGCTATAACGGGCTTCCAAACCGTGTTTCAGACGATCAAATCTCTTGGGAAAGAATTGGTTCACCTATGGATACAAAATACTTCTATGTGTGTCATGCAGAGCTTAACGCAATACTTAATAACAGAAACAACAATTTAGATGGTGCTATATTATACGTTTCATTATTTCCATGTAATGAATGTGCAAAAGTTATTATACAATCAGGAATAGAGAAAGTCATTTATTATGATGATAAATATGCAGATACAGATAGTACAAAAGCATCAAAAAAGATGTTTGACTTGGCTGGAATAGAATACGTTCCATATATAAAGAAAAACAAAAAAATTGAAATAGAATTATAATTAATAATATTATAAAGAATAACCGATTCATAAAGTGAATCGGTTATTCTTTATTTACCATATATATTTTTAATAAAATCATTTTTTGCATCAGTATAATCAGTTGTAAAATAATATACACCTCTTATTGTTTTCCCTTCACTATATTCTGCTGCAGGTATTTGAGCAGACACCATGTTTTTTAAATATTCATTTTTATTAGATACAACATTTAATAAACTTCCGATATACCCAGCAATATCTATATTGGTTTTTACTTCCTCCAAAACGATATCTGAAACATCTAGTACTTCCACAGGATTTAATGAAGAAACTTTTTTTATTAGGGCTTCTAATACTTTTCTTTGTCTACCTGCTCTTACAAAGTCATCTCCTATAGTTCTGTTTCTAGAATGTGTTAACGCTTGTTCTCCATCTAATTTTACTTTTCCAGATGAAGTTAACTTCTTAACTTCATTCTTGCTTATGGCATAGTCTTCTGAAGAACGTCCATTTATATATTGCATCTCTGCATCTGTTATTTCTAACTCTATTCCACCAATCTCGTTTATTACATTTATTAATCCAGAAAAATCTATCGTAACATATTCTGTTAAATTTAATCCAAAATTCTGATTTATTGTCTTAATAGCAAGTTGTTCTTTTCCATAAGAATATGCATGATTTATCTTATCTTTTCCATGCTCAGGAATTGTAACATATGTATCTCTTGGAATACTAATTAGACTGATTCCTTTATTTTTAGGATTAATTGAAGCAATCATAATTGTATCACTTCTACCAGAAAACTCTCCTTCAGTCTCTCTTGAATCTACACCAAAAAAAACAACTGTCTTAACATCACTAAATTCAGATTTAGATAATGTATCTGATACCTCACCAAAGATATCACTATTTACAGCTAAATCCTCTTTATTAATTTCTTCAAATTCTACTTTAGACATTTGAGAATAAATCCTACTTACAGTATAACCTGTTATTAAAAAAACTCCTATTATAATTAAAGCCATAATATTTTTAATTATATGAGGCTTTTTTACTTTTTTATTATTTTTATTAATAGTTATCACTCCTTATATAGTATTTACTAGTGAAATAAATTTTATTCAATACTTAAAATTTATTTCACTTTTATTATACACTAATTATACCATTATTTCAACATTTTCTATCCCGCTAAGACTTATTTATATAATGTATAATGTATTTAATAAAAACTATTGAAATAACTATTGAAATATGATACAATATATCTTAGTGACATGGCCCATTGGTCAAGCGGTTAAGACGTAGCCCTCTCAAGGCTGAATCATGGGTTCGATTCCCGTATGGGTCACCATTTAGACGGTATTCGCCGTCTTTTTCTTTGCCTTTTTATTCTTCTACATTGCTTTAATACCAACGTATAATACTCTTATTACTCTTTCAAGTATTTTTAAATCTTTTTATTATATTTTTGACGTTGCATTATTTGTTGCATTAAATTACTATTTTCATACAATACTATTGACAAATAAAAATAAAGTGGTATAATATGTAAAAATATGTAATTAAAATATAGAAAGGGAGTGATTAAATTGAAAAAAACTTTTATAATAACATTTGTAAGTGTTGTAGCAACTTTAGGTCTAAGTTATAGTTTGGTATTTGCAACTAATAATCAAGTTAAAGACGAAACAATTAATTCGCAAGTGTCTGAAATTGAAACTTTAAATAATAGTTTATCAGCATTACAAGAAAATGTTAATGATTTACAAAATAAAGTTGAAACTAATGGCACAACTGAAATATTTAGCACACCTACCGAAACAACAGAGCCTCAAACTGATATACAATCTCAACTTAATTTAGCAAGTTCACAAATACAACAATTAACTAACGAAGTAGATACAAGAAATAATAAACTTAATCAATTACAATCTACTAAAAATGCTTTAGAATTACAACTTAAAAACGCTAAAGATGGTGTTGAGTCATGGTTTCAACAAAGTCGAGATTTAACAGCTAAAAGAAATGAATTACTTTCAGAATACAATTATATCACAACGCAAAAAATAATAGTAACTGTTGATCCTGCTGAATTACAACTTGTAAAACAACGTAAAACTCAATTAGAATTAGAATTGCAAGAAAATGAAACTAAAAGACAAGAAGCCTCTAGTAGTAGAGTTAGTTTAGAGAAACAAATTCCAATTTTAGAATCACAAATTGCAGATTTAGAAAAACAAATGTTAGGTTTATAAAAAATAAGGTAGAGGAATTAACCCCTACCTTTTTTGTGCCTTTTTATTTATAATTATCCGTGTGTAGTATTTTTCAGTATCTTTGTTTTTATGAAGTTTGACATGATGACAATTCCAGCATAATAAAACGCAATTTTCTAAAGTATATTTTCCACCATCTCGTTTAAACCGTAGTGCATGATGAATATCTAGCCGAATTTTACAACCACATAAAAAACATTGTTCTCCATCTCTTGCAATTAATTGCCTTCTTAATTCTTTCTTTGACATATGTCAACACTCCTTTCAAATTATTGATTAGATAAATATACTTTAAATGGTGACTGAACGTCCTAGAACGTCGATACAGTCATTTTTATTGTTAACAAGTAATTTATACGTTTAGAATAAACAAACGTTTAAAATGTATATAAGAGAGTTTTTACACTCTCTTATATTTTTGTTAATCCCCAAGCCCACACATAGTTACCTTTTTTTGATTTGTACCATTTATTTCTACCATCTTTGAAAGGATCTTCTCCTATAACAATTTCAGTTGCCATAAATGTGTTCCCTTTTTTTAATTCTTTACTACCTGCTAATGCAGATTGTGAATTTGCTTGATTTCTTACCATTGCTTTTTCTTTATCAACTCTCACAATAAATTCTTCAATTAAATTATTTTGATTTCTTGGTCTCAAAAATACTAGTGGTGCTAAATATGTGTAATTGTGATTTTCCTCTGTAAGTTTCTGCGACACCCAGTTTTGGTCTAGTGTTTTAAACGTATTAACATCTGCCTGCCCTAAACAAATTGCAACATGTCCAAATTTACCACCAGTCCATACCGCAATATCTCCTTTTTGTGGAACAAATGCAGGATAATTATTTATTCTTTCAACTTGTCCCATTACATAAGTATTCCTTAAAATATTTTTAGCAACATCTGCACCAGTATCCTTTCTAAGTTCTAATACATGTTTACAATAGTAATTATATAAGTCCATACATTGTTTGCCATAGTAACCATCGGTATCAACTCCACCTTGTCTTTTTACATCGTTTAAAAATTCGTTAAATTTCATATTTATTCCTCCATATTTTGGTTTTAAACCATTATTTTTATATAAGGTGTATCATTTTATGTCTGTATTTTCTGGTTTTGTAAAATAATAAGTAATTATTGCTGATGCTATTGCCATAAATGCTGTAACATCTAAAACTCCTTTAAAAGTTAATATACAAGTTGTAACTATTACTAATAAACTTAATATAGTTTTTACTTTAAATAAATCTGCTAAATTTTTTAATACTTTTATTCCTGCTTCTTTCATTTAAATCACTCCCTTTCTTTTTCCAAAAAGAATATTCTTTTTTCATGGTCATTGATTTTCACATCATGTCCTTTTATTTCTTGTTTACTTTCTGTAACAATTCCATTTATGTTTTCCATTGTTGTATTTAACTTTGTTATTGATGTATTAAGTTTTATTATAGGTGTTACTACTGCTATTAAACTAACAATAAATCCCAATAAATAAATTATTTGTATATTTTCCATATTATCCCCCTATAAATCATTAGAAGCCAACTTATAGCAACTTCTTTTTCTTCTATTTTGAGCTTGTTCTTTCATTGTTGACCATTTACAGTTATAAAATTCATAGTTACCATTATTGTCAATTCTATCAAGTGTCGTATTTCTTGCACCATAAATAGCTAAGTGTTGAATATAACTTTCGTACATATCGTTTTTAAAACTTTCAAAACTATTCCACAAAAACTTAATTCCTCTTGCACCATAATTTATATAGTTAATTGTGTTTGAATTATTACACCTTGCTTTAACAGAAGAATATTTATTGTAAAATGATGTTTTAGCCATATTGTGTAATGGTTTGAAATTTTTACCTATACAACCGCAACTTTTAATATCGCCTTTAATAACATGTCCTCTTTCTATTACTTTTTCGTTTCCACAATCACACTTAAACAACCAGTATTTAATATTATTTTTACTGTGATCTAATCTTATTGCTGTTAATTTATTAAATTTTAAATTAGTTATATCTTTTATTTTACCCATTTTATGCCTCCATCAGATATAAGCACATACTGCTTTTATTATTGATGGAGCATTTGCACCTTCTAATTTTAAAGAAGCTAAACCACTAACATCAGTCTTAATGTTTATATAATAAATAGTTTTTGATGTTAAATTTACAGGATTATCTTTTTTGAATGTAGAAAGTTTAGCAGTAACAGGTCCTACATAATCTTGAAAATTAAATCTAGGATCAGTTGAACTATTATTTGTAGTTGAAAGTGTTGAAAATATACTTACATCTCCAGCAGATGTTCTTGCACCTGTAACAACTCCGCTATCTGATAAGTCCCATAATCCTATTGGTATTTCTTTTGATACAAAGTTATACCAAGTATTTGCTACTGGTGATGACTGTGTATAAGTAGTTACATTTTGGAATATTACACTCCATTTATCGGTATCCATAGGAAAACTATAGGGTGCTTTATGAACTGAAAAATACACATCACTAATAGTTGTATTAGTTAATGTGTAATCTGTTCCACCATATATTTTAATGTCTGTATATGTTCCATCAAAAGCGCCTATAGCTGTTATAATTCCAAATTTAATTGTTGTCTGTGTATATTTTATCTTCATACCTACTGATAAAAAACTTCCAACATCTCCAGTAAATCTTATTGTAAATGTTGGAGCATCTGCGTTTAAATAAGTTGCTGTTTCAACAACTTTAGTCCATCCGCCTGCAAGGTTATTAAGATTTGTCGCATTTAATTTGCTTTGTATGCTTGGGAAGTTTTGCCAAAATGCCATATTTAGACACCCCTTTCATAAGTAATTTTTAGACTAACCTTTTCGTTATCAAAAGTTTCATCTAAATCTTTTATTTGATTTTTTATATAATAAAAAAGCCCAGTATCTACTGCGCCATTATAAATTTTGTATTTTTGAAATAATGTAAAGTACTTTTGATCTTCAGGTATTAAATCTTCACTTGGATATAAATCTTCTTCAGGATAAAAAGGTATTCCTTCTGAATTTAAATATAAATCACCAGTAAATTTAATTTCATCTACTATAGTATTATCTATAGTAATATTAGTCATTGATAATTCGGGTGATTCATATCCTATAGCTATACTGTCTAAATATCCATATTTACCGCCTATTCCATATTGACATAAATGATATGGTATTAATTCTTCAGTAATTCCACCATGATAATATGTATCCTGTCTTACAAAATTCAAAGTCATTCCTTCATATGGCACTATATTAAATTCAGTTAAATCTAACCAAGCATATAAGTAATCATTTGTACCATAATAATTAATATCTCCAAATCCTACTCCTGTTATTATGTTTCCGAAAATTGCATAATAAGAACCATCTAACAGTTGCGTATATCTATGTGTTATTGTTAAAAAATTTTCGTTGTAAATTATATCACTATCTAATTCTGCACCAAAAACAAATTGACTATCTATAACTCCACCATCGTTAATAATTGATGTAGATAATTCCGTTATTGTTTGTGGAGTTATTGTTATAAATAATTTATTCATTTCTACTATTGGTTGGCTTGTCCCTATTAGATTCTGCATTATATGATTTTTATATCTTTGTACGTAAAGGTTGGTTATTAAATTTCTTTTTTCAATAGTCTTAATAGATCCATCTTTTTGAGTTATTTCTATTTTAACAAAGTCGTTTTTAATTTTCATTTATAACCTCTCCCTTCGCTGTGTATTCATTTACTATATTAATTGTATTTGCAATATAAGTTGAATTAATTTCATATAGCATTTGACTATCACTTTCTTGCTCAAAAGGTGTCCTAAACATTGATATAAAATTATCTAAAAAGTTTGCATTTCTACATTCAAATTGTATTTCTTTAATTGTGTAATTTTCTCTTTTATCAATTGACACTATAACATAAGTATTGTCTATTAAATGTTCATCGTTTTTAATTATTACTGTATTACCTATGTTAATGTTTTCAAATTCATTTATATCATCGCCCTTAACAGTTAATTTAATTATTTCAGCTTGTATTGAATTAGAAGCAATTAGATTTTTAATATATTCCGTTATTTCATTTACTGTAAACCATCTGTTTTTTAAATCAATATATTTTTCAATAATTCCACTTGTTGAAATTTTACCTTTATTGTTATTTACTTCATTAATGTTTGTATATTTTATTACTGCTTGCCTTAAAGCACTATCTGTTACTAAAGTTTCTATTCCTTGATTTGACTGCACTTTAAATCCTGTAATAATGTTTTTATAAAATTCATGTCTTTTTAATAATATTGGTTTAGATGGATTATTATCATCAATTCCTTCAAAACCTAAATTTGAACTTATAGCATATGTTTTAGTAGACTTTTTATAAGTAATATTAAAAAATACACTACCATTATATATTGATAATAATTGAATAGTATCCGTGCCATTTTCAAGTTTTTCACCAACAGTTTTAGATATATCTACCCAATTTGTAAAAGTTACTTCTTCATTAGCATTAATAGTTTGATAACCTACCATTATAGGTTTTGCGTCAGTATCACTAGCACTTTGATAATATACTAACAAATTTTTAGCATAAACAGTATTAAAATATTCTTTACTATCAATAGACGTTTCAAGCTGTATGGGAGAATTTTCTGTAAATGAGTATATTGGTGTTTGATTTTTAAGTTCATCTTCCATTATAAAATGAATAACTTTTAATTCATCACAATACCATACAAATTTATATTTTTCAGCTAAATAATCAAGTAATTTATCTATTGGTTGAAATATCATTGATTCTGTAACTATATCTGATGATAAACTACCTACTACTGAATATCCATCTATTAATAAAGAGTTTACTAAACTTTGAACTGCTGTATCTAATGTTAGACCAGTTACATTTAAACTTGTTATTCTATTAGTTATATATGATTTAGGACTTAATACTTCAAATGTTATCTTCTTTGTAATTCCATCATACTTATAACTTGAAATATATCCATATGCTTTTACAGTAATTTCATCTAATATTTGTATTTCTTGAAATTTAACTGGCAAATCAACTTTTGTAAATCCTTCAAAATCACATTCTATATCATCATATTTTACTTCTTTCATTGAGTTATTAAATGTAAGCCCATCAACAATACATAATTCTATATCATTATATTTTAATTTTCTCATGATCTTGCACCTGCCAATTTAAATGTTCTTGCTATATAAGGTGCAGTCGCATTTGATACTTTTCTTCCGTCCATTATAATATCAGGACTGTATACTACTATCGATTGATTTGAGCTAGTCCCACCAATAGCAGGATTATATTTTTTAGGAACAACTGCCTCACCTTCATGTAGATATGCTATTCCTTCTTTTTGTACCATATTTGTACCAACATCTAAATATGGTATTTTTGGTATAGATAAATTTAAATACGGTAAAGATACTCCAGGCACTTGATTTAATCCCCATATAATTGCATTAAATGGTGCTAATACTCCAGCAAAAAAGGCGTTTAATACTCTCGTTACAACGTTAATTGCACCAATTATTGTATTTACTATACCTTTAAATACTGAAGTGGCTACTCCGCCTATAGCATAAAATATATTCATAAATACGTTTCCTAATATACCTATGACTGTTTTTACCTTATCAAAATTTGCTATTAATAATATTATTACTGCAATTATTCCCATTATAATTAGTACAATAGGATTTGCTCCTAAAAATGTAAGCGCACCACCTACTAATTTTATAGCGCTTATAAGATTCCCTACTAATAATAATAAAGGACCTACAACTGCTATAATACCTAAAACACTTAATATAAATTGTTGTGTGCTAGGATCTAATTGGCTAAACCAATTAAACAATTCTGTTAATTTAGTAACAAAAGTTGTCAATGTAGGCAATAAACTTTCTGTAAGCGTTCCTGCAGCTGTCATAAATCCATCTTTTAATGTACTTATTTTACCTTCTGTTGTTTGTGATTGTTTATCCATTGCACCAAAAAATCTACCACCTTCTGAAGTAGCTATTTTAAATGCTTCTGTTACCATATCAGCAGATATTGCTCCATTTTCCATGTCTTTTTTTAAATCAGCCATAGAACGTCCAGTCTTTTCACTTATAATTTGTAGAGGATTAAATCCTTGTCCTATCATTTGTAATAAGTCTTGTCCCATTAATCTACCAGTAGATTGTACCTGCGAAAATGATAATGCTAAACTACCTAATTTTTCTTTATTACCCATAGATACATCACCCAACATTTGTAAATAATCAGTTGTTTTATTTGCATCTAATCCAAAAGAAAGCATAGTTTGGCTTGCCTTAATTAAATCAGTAGTTTCAAAAGGAGTTTTACTTGCCATTGTTTTTAAAGTTGATAACATTTTGTTAGCTTTCTCTGTACTACCTAACATTGTTTCAAGCCCTGCTTGATATTGTTCCATTTCCGAATTATATTTAATGCCTGTCCCTAAAAGTCCTACAATTGGTGTTGTTATACCTAACGTCATTTTAGTTCCAACATCTTTAAACTTCTTGCTTAAATTATCTGCTTGCTTTTCTAATTTGTCCATACTAGCATTTGCTTTTGTATCATCTGTTATAACTTGTAATTTTACCTCTGCATCATTTCCCATTTTTTTCACCTGCCTTTGTTTTTACAAAATTCCACATTGATTGAAATCCATTTTTAACTACTTCTTTAAGTGAGTATTTTTGTTTCATATTAATGTAAAATTTATGTTCTTCTTGCTCTTGCTGTTTCATGTTTTTGCTAGGCTTTTTATACGTTCTATACTGCAATACTTTTCCTATAGCTGTATTTTCAGTTAGTAATATTCCTTCTATTAAATTATCAAATTCCCACCATGATATATCTTTAATGTTCAAATCAATACCTAGTTTTAAAAAGTCATAATAGTAATATTTATAATCTAATTCAAAATCTAAAATCTTTTGCCCTGTACTTTGATTTGAAGTATTAAATATATAACTAGATATTTCATCGAGTATATGTTCCTTTGTCACAAAATTTATATCTTCACTAAAACCTAATATTTCAAGTCCTTTATTAATTTTATATTTGTATGGAAAATCACTAGAGTATAAATTAAATAGTTTTATTACATTTTTAAACGTTAAATTTAGTTTATATTCTTTGCCATTTATAAGAAGAGTGTCTATTTGCCCCCAAGTTTGCGAAGGTCTGAAATCATAGTATTTACTCGTTGTGTTTTCTTTCCTATAAATGAAGTCCAAAAAAAATCAAACATTGTCTCAACCATTTCAAAATATTCGTATTCTCCTGCTTTTTCTTTGCATATTTCTTTATGTTCTTTAAAGCATATATTTTCAAATTCTAATTGATTATTTGTTGTTCTATCAAGTATTATTTTCTCTAACTTTTCAGTATCTTCGTTTTTAGCTAACATTTTTCCTAATTTTTTGTTTAGTTCAATTAATTTTTCATCAAGTAGTATATCTTGAATACGTTTTAATTCCTGTGATGTTATTTGCATTTGAAATTCATAAGTTGTTTCATTATTTACATTTTTAAATACAATTTCTTCATCTACTTCATACTTTTTACTTGTTATAACTAACATTTCTTTCCTCCTATATAAAAAAAGAGAGGGCTATATACCCTCTACTTATATTGATGGTGTGTAAACACTCTCTACAAATGTAGATCCTTTATATATTTTCATATCAAAAGCTAATTCTACTACTGCATTATCAAATGTATAATTTATTCCTGTTAAAGTTGTTATAAAATCAACCTGAACATTATCTAGTAAATTTATTATTCTAGCCTTTGATGTTCTGTCTGCACCTGTTTTATATTTCTTACTCATAATCATTTGTGCTACTGGATCAGATTTATCAAATTTATGTGTAACACTCCAAGTTGGATCTAAACCTGTCACAACATTATTCATAAATTTAGAACAACTATCAAACCATGAATCTTCTTCCTCATTCATAGATTCATCAACGTTTGTGTGGCATAATTCTTTATAGTCTGGTGTTGCAGTTGCTGATACATCTAGTTGCACAATTATTTCTTCTAGTCCTCTTTCCATTTATTTATTCCTCCATTTCAACGTCCGCTTGGAACGTGATATTGTAATGTATTCTTTGATTTTCATCTCTAAATGCATATATTGGTGGGCTAGTAGCTTCTATTCCTATAACTCGTCCACCTGTAAAATTTACGTTTTTTAGTAGATTTAAAGCATTGATAACTTCATCTGCTAGTTTACGTGTGTTCTTATCGTCCTTATTGCCACGTATAAGCACTCTAAACGTTGGGCTAGAGTATAACATTCTTTTACAAGAGCCATTTGTTATACTGCCCGCTAGGAGTGTTACAGCACATATATTTTCTCCATTTGTTTGTAAGTCTGGACTATATGCTTTTTCTATACTTGTTGTTTCAATAATTTCACGAATTTTAGTTATAAATTCTTCTGACATACTAGCCTCCTTTTTTAATTTTGTTAAAAACAGCACTATACTGTTTCTTATATTTAATTATATTTTCTTTTTTAGTTCTTTCAAACCACTGAATTACTGCTTTTAAATTACCTTTGCCAGGTTTACATTTCTCATAATACCAACGTCTTACTTGTGGTCCTCTTTCTACTACATACCCATCTTTAAAATTGTTTTGTATATCACCACTACCATACATTTTGCCAGTTTCTCTAAATGTATATTTGTCACTATCTTTATAAACTTCTTCCGCTATAATCGGTATTGCTTGCTTTTTTGCTTCTTCTATTAATTCTTTAGTCCACTTAAAAGCATCTTTAAAATTGTTAAAATACTTCATTTTAACATCACTTCGTAATGATGAGGTATAGAACTATTACCACATAAAATTTCTGTATCAACAACATGATAATCTCTACCATTAAATGTTATAATACTTTCATTTTTAGGTTTATCACTTAATCCAGTTGAATTTACATAGTCATAAAACATAAGAGCATTACCTACTATTTCTTTGCCGTTATTTGTGTATTTGTATTGTGTTTTTTCTTCAATTTTAACGTAGTTTAAAGGTATAGGCGTGTCATATGTATCTTCTTCACCGCTATTGCCTGTATATGCCTTATATGTTGCTGTATGTGGTAGATTTTTTCTTTGTATCTGTTTCATAATACACCTCTAGCATAATCCTGCATATAACAAATTTATATTTAATAAAATTGTATATGTATTAGGACTAATTCTTTTTATGCTATCACTTACCGATACTTTTTCTTGCTTTCCACTTTCACTATATTTACCTAATGAAAAACTTTGTCCTACACTTGATATATCTTCTAACAAATCAGTATTTAAACTAAAATAATTAATCTGCTCACATAATGCTTTAACAAAGTCTGAATATATAGTGTCTGTTGTCTTAGGTATATCCGAAGTTATTACACTTTTTATTGCATTTAAAGATAAATATTCTAATCTTGTAAAATTAGATGGAGCGGTATTCGCTCCAAAATAATTATTATAATCTGTTGTTGTTATCATAATACCACTCCTCTACAATTAAACTGATGCTGATATTTTTTTAATTTGAACACCTAAAGCGTTTGTAACCATAAGTCCACCAACCATACGGCCTTGTAAAGCTGAAGCTCCTATATGTTTTCCATCTGCTAAGTCATTAACTGATGGCTCTACTGCCCAAACTTCATACTTTTGGCAAAATCTTCTGTCATAAACGATATATTCAACGTCATCTCCCATTAAGTAATTAGGTTTTACATAAACACCATTGATTTTACCTATAATGCCTTCTCTTACTAATTCAGCTCCCAATGTTCCTGCTGTATTAGCAAATTTTTCGTCAGTTAATAGTAACAATTCAGTATCTGCACTTACAGCTACTCTCATTGAATTAACTTTCATGTTTCTTTTCTTCATATTTGATATATCAGTTGCTATTTTTTCATAAACTGTTGTTTTTGTTAATGCATCTGTATCTGAACTAACTGTACCAGTTAATAAAGCAGTTATTGCATAATTCTCTTTTTTGATACCTATTGAATAGCCAGCACTTTCAATTCTTTGTGCTACTATATTATCAGGAACTGAGTTAGCTTCATATCCATCAATTAACTCATTTATACCATAGTTTTTGTCTATTGGTAATGGTAAGTAATCAGTTGCTGATTGTGTTAAAGATATACCATTTAATATATCATAATCAGAAACAACTACCTCACCACTTCTTGTAGGTACGTTTATTTGTCCTGTTATTCCATCTACTTCATAATCTGTAGAAAAGTCTTCATATAAGTTCATTTCACTTCTTGCTATTGTTAATACTTGATCTGCATAAGTTTCTTTTCTCTTATGAGTTCCATTTATTGCTATTGCATTTGCCATTTAAAATTCCTTCTTTCTAATTAATTAAATAATTCTGGGTGTTTACTTCTTAAAATACCCATTACGCCACTTTCTTGAGTGACTGTTCCTTGTGTCTTTACTCCTGTTGTAATAACCTCTTTAGCTTGTCCTAAATATTTAGGATTCTCTTTTAAAAAGTTATCTAAATTTGTTTCAAATTCGCCTTCCATCTTTCCAACTTTAAATAAAACATAGTCAATATCATCTGAGTTAACGCCTTTTCTTAAAATAGTGTTTTCGTTTTTTAGATTATTTGTTTCTGTTTCTTTTAATACAAGTTGTCTTTGAATTTCGGCTTGTTTTTCTGCTTCTGTTTTTTGACTTTCTTTAAATTTTTTGAACTCATCTAATTCTTCTTTACTAGGAAGTTTCTTTTTTTCCCTTTCTAGTCTTTCTTTGACAATTTCATCAACTTCTTTTTGTGTTAAAGTCTTAACTTCAGCTTGTACCTCATTTTGATTAGTTGTTTGAGTTTCAACTTTCCCAGTTCCTTCAACTTTTACGTTTTCTACTGTTCCTTTGTTTTCATTTTCCATAATTTCCTCCCATTTTTAAAGTCTTTGTAGACTATTCCGTTCTTTAATGTCTTTACGTTGGACATATAAAAAGACACTCTTTCAAGTGTCTAGTTTATCCATTCATTTGCTCGTATTCTTGTCCTTCCTGTATCTTCTATAAATTGCTTTAATTCAGTTTGTTTTTGATATATTTTTGATTGTGCTTTGTTTAATTCTATTTTATCAACGCCTGTTTGTTCTAACATAACTTTTTCACGTTTAGCATTTCTGATTTGTCTTTCTAATAAACGCTGTTGTTGTTTTTCCAAATAATCTTTTGAATTTTCTTTGCCGTTTATTGTTTCTCTATCATATCCACTAATTTCAGGTATAAATATAAAGCGTTGATGCCCACAATTTATACCAAGTATTCCGTCAGGTTGTCCAAATGTACTATTTACCCATGCTTTTGGATATATAACTTTACCGTTTATATCCTTAATAGGTTTAGTATTACCACTTAAACTATAAATCTTGCCTTGATCTTGACTACATTTAGGTCTTGCACCACTATATGAATTTATTTCAATATAATCTCCTCCTGCTTCACTTATTCTAGTTTCTTGTACTTCATTAACCATATTTCTTATATTAGCATTTGTAACCATTCCTATATATGCTTCGCTAGACCATTTAGCACCATTTTTAGCAGTAAATCCAGTTATACCTTGACTAGATAATTCTCTTACTGCTTGTTTAGTTGCTTCTTTGATTGTTTGCGTTCCACTTATTACTTTTGCAGTTATTTTGTTTACTATATTTACATATTCTTTATTTGAATTTATTAATATACTTGCATTTGTTTCATTTAAAGTAGTTAGCATATTCTTTTTTGCTTCTTTTAATGCTTTTATAACTCTTGCACTTTCAGTAATAGGAACAACTTCGTTTAATATACCTGCTTTTACGCCTTCTTTTATTAATGTTTCATCTGCTTTAGTACCAGTATTTAATGCTCTTTCAAATATGGAATTAACTATACTAACAGATACGCCACTTTGTTTTGCTATTATTTTAGCATTTTCTAATGTTAGTCCATTTAATTGTTTTAGACGTTCTAATTGCCATTCGTTAACCTTACGTGTCATATCTACTGTATCTATAAACATATCTTTTCCTAATGCTAATTTACGTGCTATATTAGTCATTAAATCTGTTTCCATTGCCACATATATATCAACTAAATCTTGACTTATATTTTGTAAAAATTCTGGTGATAACATTTAACCACCTACTTTTCTTCAGTTACTTTGCTTTTATTATTTTGTTTGCTATCCATACCCATAAAATCAATACCTTCAGGCATTATGATTTTATTTTCTTCTTGTATTCTCTGCATTTCAATTTTAGCTTCTGTTTCAGTCATTCCCTCATATTTAGTTAAATAAGTATATTTACTCATTAATCCCTTTTCTACTTTAACTTGTGCTTTCTCTTTTTTGGTATTTTCATCTTCTATAATAGAATCATCAAACTCAATTTTAATTTCTTTACTTGACATTCCTTCTAAAAATAAAATAGATTTTATTAAATCATACAATACATCTTTAATTACTATTTGATGATTGTTTTTAGTTCTGTATGTATCAGAATTTTCACTAACAACTTCTGTTGCTGTTTTAACTGCTTGTCCGTCAAATTCATAGTAATTTTGTCCTAGTCCTACACTTGCACTTAAATAATTTAAATCTGCATTTATACTTCTTATATGTTCCTCATATCTTAAAGTAAAATCTATCTCTTTAACTTGTTGTTTTTCCATACCATTAATAGCAACGTAGGCTTTATCATTTCTATCAAAATAAGATACATTACTTACATTTCCGCTAGCGTCAACCTCTACAGCTTGTTTTATTGCTGTTCTATCTACAAGTATTCTCTTTTTACCTAATTCAAACTCATTATTGAAGCTATCGTATTTAGTGTCTATTGATTTAAATTTATCTATTGAATTTGCATATATTGATAATCCAAGAGGACTTGACATATCAAAGTTGTTTACTATATTCGGTCTTATTATTTGAAAGTGCGGTGTATCAGTTTCGTATTCTAGTGGATTCTTAACATTTGGATATTTTTCTTCAAACGATACTTCTTTTCCTAATGAATTACTATCTTTAGATTTGTATAATTCATTAAGTTTAATATACATTGTTTTTTCTACATTATCTTTAGTGATTTTTTTAAACTCATGATATGTTAAATGTGTATAATATGCTTTTTTACTTCCTGTTCCTTCACAAAATTGGCTCATAGTTATCATTCCACTTATATAACCATTAGTATATTCATAAGGAATTACCATATCACCATCTATATAGTCTATTCTAGTCTCTCCATTATCTATATACTCTACTAATACAGAAGTGCCTAGAGCAAATCCTTTTTCTATTATCTGTGGAAACATTATACTAAAGTTATTCTTTTTATTGTCTAATACTTCCCATAATCTTTTTGTTTTTTTATCGCTATCTAAACTTATCTGTACTTTTTCACTCCATAATAACTTTGCAAAATCTTCTGCTACTTTTTTTGGCATATTCATTGTAAGTCTTTCACAATTACTTACAGTTCCATCTGCTAATGTTACATTATAATAATGAAAGTCATTTACGTTACCACGATACCAACTTTTCCATAATTCCATCATATCGTACATGTTGCCTGTTACTGTGTTAATACCTTTTTTGCTTAATGTTTCATGTATGCTATCATATATGCTCATATTATTCCTCCTAATATTTTAAACCTAACTTTTGTAAATTATCCTTTACCCAATATTGATATGTATCACATGTATGGTCTGCATAAGTATATGAATAATCTCTTGAATATGTATTATAATATATTTCATTACTTGCAAACTGTTTTTCTGTTTTATCAGGATCAGGTTTACCTTTTTCTACTGTATCCTTTTTCCACATGTAATTAGTTGTTTCTTGTTTAAATATTTTATTATTTGGTATATCTAAAACAAAAAACTTCCCTTTTGATAGGAAGTCTTGAGAATAATCTACTAACTCTATTTTATTTTTCCCTTTATTAACTGGATTAAATCTTTTGCCATAGTCTTTGAATAACTGATTTCTTAATGCTCCGTTCTGCACTATCTATCGTTTCTTTATCTAATGTGGTCTTATACTTTTTAATCATTTCTATTTCAAAGTTAAATATATCCTTTGAAAGCTCGCTAGGGGCTTTTTTAACAGACTTTTCATTTGGAGAATAAAAGTATATGTCTAAAAAATACCAATTGCCATCTGTGGCATATCCAAAACACATACATGTTGTTGCTGATGTTTGATGCCCTCCATCTGTAGCAAAGTCTAAATACAATATTCTCAATTTATTATTTTCTAAATAGTCTTTATCTCTATATATTATTAAATCAGGATTATATATTAAACCTTCTATTCCAATTACTTCACCTAAATAAATCCAATTGTAACGTTTTTCATCATAGTATTTTAATCTTTCTGCTTCTTCTATAAACATTCTACCTAACCATTGTTGCGGTACTGTTCTATAGTCTGATTCTGTTATAATTACATCATCACGACTGCGCATTTTATTAACCCATTGATTTACCCAATCATATTTATTTTTTGGTGGATTAAATGAATAAAGAGTTATAAACCAATCATCATTACCACGACTAAACGTAGCAATTATCTGTTGTAAATCTTCTTCGTTGTCAAATTCTGTTAATTCTTCAAACCACAATATTTTAATAGGATTATTTTCATCTATAAAACCTTTTACTTTTTCATAGTCATCACCACCACCAAAATATATTTTATTACCATTTTGTAATATTGTAATTTCCATAGGGCTTAAATTTGCTTTATAGTCAATATTTTCTTCCAAACCATATCTTTTTAATGCTCTTTTAATTTCTTTATATACACTATTTCTTAAAGTGTTTTGATAGCGTCTTAATACTATTGCACTACAATTTATTTCATTAATGCAATGATATACAACTTTTAAGGCATTTTTAGATGTTTTGGTACTACCTCTACCACCTTTGTCAATTTGATGTGATTTTTTAGATTTAAATGTATTATAAAAATGCGGTGCTATTATTTCAGTTAATTTAACCATCTTCATCACACGGTAAATCATCCACTATAACTATTCTTTTAACTGCCTCAATTTCTTTATTTTTTATTTTTAATTCTTGCCTTTTAAGATCAAGTTCAACTACTTTTAACTCTTTATCAATTATTATTCCATATGCTGTTGCTAAATCTTTTATATTAGTAAACATATCTACATTTAGTGATTTTTTATTCATTGCCTCTAATATATTTTTTACTAATTGTTTTTTAGTTTCATGTTGTTCTGACATATATTCTAACGTTGACTTAGTATTCTCTTCTTGTTTTTGTGAACATTTTTGTTTAACTGTATCATCTTGTTTTACTATTTTTATAACTGTACTTAATGGCATTTTATTTATTCTTGCAGTTTCTCTATAATTATTATTCTCTACATAATCAGAAATGATTTTTTTCTTTTCTTTATCAGTTAATCTTTTACCCATTTAATCATCTCCTGCACTAACGCTCTTTTATTACTTACTCTTATAGATTCTCTTTTCTTACCCTTACTTAACACTAAGTTATAACTCTTTTTAGTTCTCATATATTCTTCATTATAAGTCATTACAGTAATTAAACTTACTTTATAAATTTGTGATAACTTAATAAATAATAAATTGATATACTTGTCCATAATTATTTCTTCTTTGTTGTTTTCTTTTTAGTAGTTTTAATAGATTCATCTTCTTTGTACTTATCTTTTAAAATATCAAATTCTTGTTTATCACTATCATTAATATTTATTTTAATATTTCTTATTGTTTCTTTTTGTTCTTCTTCGCTTATCTCTTTTACTAATTTAACAAATGGTACTTTATATTTATTATTGCCTAGCAATACGTCAAACCTAATTTTATCTACTTCCCATTGCTCTCCTGATTCAGGTATTTTATTATCTTCAGCTTTGTTTATATGTTTCTCTTTCCATATTGGTAATGCTTCTACTAAATATCTCATGTTCTTTCTCTCCTTTTTCCTATAATCTGGACTAGGTTGTCCTATTAATTTTATCCAATCTTGAACTGTACATTTTTCTTTATATGTAAAATCTTTAGGGATATTATTTACTATCTTTTCTATATCTAAATTAGATAAATCCATTTCTAAAATATATCCATTCTCTCCATCTATTACACTTTCATGCACACTATCAAAATTAGTTACTAACATTGCAGTACCATATTGCAAACATTCATTTACAAAATAACTATATCCTTCAGTATCACTTAACTGCACTCCATAATCTGCTTCTTTTATATAATCAAATATGTCATAAGTAGGTTTCATGTATACTATTTCTTCCATATCTATTTTATTAACGTTATATGTATTTAAATTAGTAAATATAGTCCATCTAAATTTAATATCTGCTTGTTTTAATCGATTAGCTAATGTAACCATTCTGTTATAGCCTTTTTCTCCACTTAATCTTGTTGCAGATACTAATTTTAACATTGGTTTTGTTTCTTTTATCACGTCTAATATGTTATACATTAAATCACATTTTATTTTGTATATCTCATAAAAATTATCCGCTACAGTTTTTGACACTGCTATATGTCTTGTAGTTTTGTCCCAACCTACATATTTATAACCTGTTTTTGATAACTCTTTATAATTAGCATGAATCATTTGTATACACTCTTTAAATTTTATTGATTCAGGATAACCACCCCAAGAACTACTTAATATTAAAGTATCACATTCATATTTTTTATTAGGATCATATATTTCACATTCAACTTCTTTACAAAGCCTTTCTAACTGTTTACTATCACAATTTTTATATAATAAAAACACCTCATAATAATTTGACAGTGCTTTAACTAAATTATATGTGAAAGTCTCTACTCCTCCAATTTCGATAATGTTTGTATGATATACTATTATTTTCATATCTATTCCTCTTCATAATCATTTCTACTTTATATCTTCAAGAATTTTACTTTGGGGATATAAAATTACAAACTCTTTAGCTAAAATTTCTGTTAATTGTTCATAATAATTTAATTGATTATATTTTTTTATCATTTATATATTTTTTCATTTCATTTAACATATCACTGCTTTGTATATGTTTTAATTCATGTACTAATGTTGCATACCATTCTTCTGGATAATGATCTTTATTTAAAAGTATTTTTGCTTTTTTAAGATTAATATGTCTTATTGACAATCCATACACTTCTTCATCTTCAGCTTCATCTTTCATTTCATATTTATTTATTATAGCAATATCTATATCCCAATCCTGTATACGCATTATTTCTTGTAATTTTTTAATTATCTTTTCTAATTCTTCTATACTAGGCATATTATTACTCCTTTATATTACGTTTGTTTCTATTATCTTTTCATTTAAATGTAATGTTATTGTTTGCTTTACAAATGCACTTGGATTCATCATTTCTCTTAATGGATACCCTGCATATGCTTGCCAACTGCTTGCTATAATAGTTTTAAATGGTTTTATACTTACTTTATTGTTTTTACTATCTACTAATATCTTTGCTGGAAAACTATTTGCTGGTTTATGTGTATGTCCTGTTATTAATAAGTCTAGTCCATCTATTGCATAAGCAAATTTTTCATTTCTATTTATTGCATTACCTGTACTTCCACCACCACTACCATGTGTTATTCCTAATACATATGTTTGCCTTTTACTATTTCTTTCTCCTAATTGTATTTTAATAAATGCCATATTACTTCTGTATCTATCTTCTATATCTAACTTACAACATACATCGTATAAAGGATTATCATCGCTATCTTTCTCGCTTCTACGTTCATGATTTCCACTAACTATGCAAAGTATTCTATCTTTAATATCTTTTAACTCATTTGATAACCATTTCTTTTGGTCTGCTGGTCTCATAGTTTGTTCATATACGTTTGATACGCTACTTTTTAAAGCATTGTCCATCATATCCCCTGCAATTACTATATATGTATTTTCATCTTGTAGTATTTCTTCTTTAAATTGTAACCATTCTTTACTCATAAATCCTTGACTACCTATATGCAAATCACTTAAAGGTTTTATCTTAATATTATTATTAAACTTATAAATTAACATATCAAAGTCTTGTTTCATACTTTCTCCTTATCACAAATTGCCTTATTAGGACAACCGATTACATTCTCTATAACAAGATTGAAACATCATATCATAAGACATAAAATGAGCGCAGTTATATGCGTCTTGACATATACTACACTTTTCATTTACATAGTTAATACAACTTTTACAATCTTTCATATCTTTTACTTCTTTCTTTAAACTGCTTTATGGTCTATGATTTTTTTACATTCTCATTAGATATATCATAGAAAATCCAAATCATTATATTTACTTTTAGTTGAATATAAAAAACTAATACACTTTTTTAACACCTTGATATCTTAGGTGGTATATATTCACCATTTTTTGGTCGGTAGGTCGGTACTACTACATTACTCACGTATCTCTACGAGTGATAGCTACCTGTTCTATCCTCTTAACCAATTTGTTGGCTGTTTTATTAGTTATAAATGATATTATTTAAACTATTTAACTAACATATATCCTATTAGCACCAACTAGAAAAAGTGTATTTCTACACCACCGTTAGATTTCTCTAACTAGATACTAGAGATAATAACAACTATCTCCATTTTTGTTTATATAAGCATATGTAGGTAAGGATTTGCACCTTACAACGACATCGGCAATTTCTCATTAAATGAATGTTATTTGGTATCTTGGGATTGTTTACCCTCTGACATTATTCCAACTTCCAATGTTCATGTTTAACCTTTATAGGCTCGTTCAGTTCTGATTCGGTCGATGCTATAATTGAACTCATCTGTGTCTACCTATTCCACCACTACATATAATTATTTTATTAAACTATTAGGATTCATTCCTTCTGGTAATTGTAAATTCATTCTATATCAATCCTAACTTCATACGGTAATTTAACATTCATTTTTTACCACCTGCAGTTATATTTACTTCTTCACACCATTCTATTTGCATTTTAAACACTCACTTTCATTTTATTTAATTGTCTATTTGCTCGTTCTCTTATTGTTCCAACAATCATTGGTTGCTCATCAATTTGTACACCAAATATTTCTTCTAAAAATACTTTATCTGAATTTATTATATTATTATCATTATCTATCCATTTATATTTTTTAGGTGCTTCCATATACTCACAACCTTTCAACTTGTCCATTACACATATATTTCTATATTGTAATATGTTTGTAGCAATTACTTGTCCTCAATATATTTTGTCATTCTTACCAATGTATCTTGTGGAGTATGTCCATCATAATCGTGGCAAACTCTATCAAACTCAGGTATTTTAAATAAATCCCATTCTTTTAATTCATAATGGTTTGTTATTTGACCCATTGGTAATATAGCAACTACTATAAACCAACCACCACCAAAACATAACTCACCATCACTATGTCTTTTAGATTTATATACAGTTATTGTTTTATTTTTACACCATTCGTTGAATAATAAAGCATTATATATTTTTCTAAACTCATATAATTCTCCAAATGTATGGTAAGTATCACTTATAAGAGATTCATTTATATAATCATAACTTATAGCATCTTTAATAGATTTATTTATTTTAGATATTACTTTATTTTTATCTTTTTGATTTATTTGTATTTCTTTACCACATTCACTACATTTATGAATGTCATATTTATGTCCCCATTCAATGTATTGTCTTAAATATTTGTAATTGTGTTTACAAAATTTCATATACTCACACCCTATCTATAAATTATTCTAATTCTTTTTTACCTTTAATTTTCATAATCTATATCCTATCTATATCAAAATGACTTGTTTTTAACTTACTTTTCATTGTCTTTACTAATATTTCAAATTTTATTATATCTAGTAGTGTATTCTTTTTAGCATATATATTTAATTTGTTTAATATGTGCATAACCACACCCCATTTTTAAAATAAAAATAGCACCGACATTTTAATCAGTGCTATAAAGGTTTTTATATGAATAATCTGTATTTCTTTATTTAGTTACTTCTAACTATTTATATTATACCACTATTTTTGGTACATGTATATAGAATTTATATAGAAGTTTTATAGTGTTTTAGTTAAATTTAACATATTTTGATTTTGATTGTATGTTTCTTGTAGTTTTATCAAACTGTCTGCTTTTGCATTTTGTATTGTTGTTAAATGAAACTCTTCTTTATCTGCTATTTGTTGTAGTTTTAATCCTTCAAAATAAAATGCTTTTATTATTCTCTCATTTCTATCATTGTTTAATGTTTCTATTAGATCGTCTATTTCTTTAACCTTATTTTTATATACTATTTTTTTAGCTTCAAAATTTCTAGTTACTTCATCGTTGTTAGCAACGTATGATTCCATAGGACAATCTTTATATCCAGTTTTGCCTGGCATTGGATTATAATTGCTTGTTGCCCCATCTAAACAACTATATTTTGCTATATTTGTAATTGCACTTGTTAATGTGCTTATTCTTGATACATATTTATTATAATTATTTAATAATCCCTCAATTTTACTTTCATCTTCTAACCCTTGTTCAAATATATCTTCTATCATTTTTATATCCCCTATATTAAAATCCCTCTCTTTAGTTGTAAACAATCAAAACTACCTCTAAATCCTAACTCGTTTTCACAGTGATACAGTTTACTACTCTTTTTAGTTATTGTCTTAATAGTCCATTTGTGGTTGTCTAGTTCTATACTTTGTCCTAACTCATATATGTCAAATTCTTTGTAATGATTATTTTTTATTATTTCTTCTGAAGCTACCATCATTATTTTACTACCATCTTTTTTAGTAGCTATATTATTTGCTCTTGCTATTTCAGTTAGTCTTTTACACCCATTGTAAGACCTGCCTAAGTGTTCCATAACTTTTTTAGGTGTTTCATATTTTATTAGCAATTTTAAAAATGTCTCATCATCTGGTAATTTTCTATTTTTATCATACTACACCTCTTTCAAACCAGCCTCATATTCTCTATATATTTTTATAAAGTTGTCAAGATTCATAGTAACTAACCACTTACAATTATTCTTTCTATGAAATACTGCTGGTATATTATCCTTTGCGTCTCTTCTTGCTTGTCCCATTGCTTCTTCTATATTTAGTCTTTCAACTCTCTTACACTCTATATGAATGTTAGGTAATCCAACTACGTCTTCACCATCTAGCCCATTATATTGCTGTCCGTCTTCTACATGGATATCCATAATCTCTTAATATTCCTGCAAGTTCTCTTTCTCCAGAAGCGCCTTTTTTCTTACTATTTATTTTCATTGCTTGTCCTCCTTAATGTAACTTCCAAACCAAAAACATAATGATAATATAAATAACAATGCTATGTAAATATTATCGTTTTTTATAAATATAAACGCTATTATCCATGTTATTAAAAGTACTACATCTGCTATTATTTTAATTTCTTTTTTCATATATCTTGTCCCTCCTATTTTTCATTTTCTTTTATTACTGATGAAAAATTGCTATTTGCTATTATTTTTTCATAAGCATATACTTTTGCTTTTAATTCTCCTAGCTCTTTATCATGATTTTCTAATAAAAACTGTCTTATTATTTGTTCTATTATAATTTGGCCTTCTTTTGCAATTACATTACTTTCGTAACTACTTCTTTCCAAACTCCAATTATATTTTTGATTAAATAATTCACTCAATAACTCTTTTATTTTTTCTTCACACATACTATTTATTCTCCTCTTCTATATATTCTTCTTCAGAACATCTTTTTTTATCTGGGAATACATATATACAACTATTGCCTGTTATTGTGCATTCATATCCGTAATATTCATCTGTTTTTTTTGAATATTTACAACCCATATTTATTTCCCCATTTCTTTCCAATACTTCAGTATTGCTTCTTCTATATGCTTTAAAATTACTGTCTCACTATTAGGACTATTAAATAACTTATCACTTGCTTTTGCTTTCTTTAAAATGTATTTAATACTATGTCCTGCTTTAAATAAATCTACTATATTATCTTCGTTCATATAACACCACTAATTATAGTATTATGTTATATATGTGTTTTATTCTATCTTTTTATCTCCACTTATAAAGTGCTTTATCTAATTTTTCTTCTAATTCTGCTATCGTTTGCACTTTTGTGTTTAACTCTTCTTTTAATTTTTCAATTACTTTAGATTTGAAAGCTAATTCATTATTCTTATTAAATGCTTCTAGATGATATACTTCTTTTAATTCTTCTATTTCTTTATCTTTAGAATCTAACTCTGCAAGTATAACTTTTAATGCTTCTAACATTTCAAATATTGAATATATTGATTTTCCATTCAGTGAATTACCTTTTATAATCTGTTTTATTATTTTTATTGCTTCTTCTTTATTCAATTAAATCACTCTCCTAATACCCATTTTAATATTTTTATTATTTTATTATTTTTCGTTATATTTTCATGATTTACTATATTGCTTTTTGTTGGATTTAAACAATTATTGTGCCTTTCTAATTCTTGTATTCTTTGTTCTATTTCTTTTGCTGTTTTCAATTAAATCACTCCTTTACCCATTCTATTTCAATATTTCTTATTCTTAACTCTTGCCACATACTACCACTTAACCCTCTAGGATAAAAATATCTTTCTTTTAATTTTATTGTACAATCTCTTTTACCAATTATTGATTTATACAAAAGATATTCATTTGTAATTTGCTTTTTAAATATATTAAACATTTTATCCTCTCACTTTCTATAACCTCTTTTAAAGCACTTTAATTTTCAAGTGTAAAATTACTCTACTTGTCCTATTTAATGTCTGTGTGACTGTCTACGGCTTTAATTTCTATATTTAAACTACTTACTTGACTTGCAAATTCTCTTTGTAAATCATTTAATTGCAAAATTGCATTTCCTATATTTATAAATTCATAATTTTCTATCATTTCTTTTTTAAAACTTTCATTTAATTTTATTAATGCTGATTGTAAATTAGGATAATATCCTATCTCTTTAAAAGTTATTTGTCCTGGTGTCTTACTTTTATCACTCATTACTACTTTTTCTTTCAATATTACATTGTATTTATCTGCATCTATAAAATATTTATCTGTTATTCTTATCATTTTAAACACCCTTTCTATAAATAATTTTTACCAAATATCTCTAAAAAACTTAATTTAGTATATTTCTTTTCAAATTCTCTTTGTGCTATTTGTTTTATTTCAGTATCTATTGTTTTATTTTCGTGTATTGAGTTCGGATCAATAGTATGTTGCTCTGGTTTTATAAATATAACTAGTCCATACTTGATACTTAAATCTCTTTGCTTTCTTCCAAAAAACACCTCATGCCTTATTAATCCTTCTTCTCTTTTTGTTTTATAAAAACTATGTTGTGGCATTATGCAAAGTTCTTTTTTAGGTCTTTTAGCACTACTCTTTTTTTTGCTAACTTTTTTTATTGGAGTTTTACTTTTTAACTTTGTTTTTGCTTTTAAAATAGCCTTGCTTTTAAGTGGTGTTTTAACCTTTGCTTTTTCTTTTAGTATAGTTTTATTCTTTACTTGTTTTGTTTCTTGTTTAGTGCCATTTTTAGGGAATAAACACCATGTATAATCATAACTCATATTGCATCAACTACTTTCTTGTCATTTCTTCGACTACTGTATCACCTAAAAATATCATTCCTAATAAATATATTAATCTAAATACTGGTATAATTGAAATAATAAATATCTCTTTAATTAATGATGAACCTTTTTCAATATGTGTATAACCTCGTTTTATAGCAATTCTAATTGCAAAACTAATTGATAATTTATATATTATTATATAAAATATCCCTGTACTAATTAAATAATAAATTAACATTACTTATTCCACTCTCCTATCTTTTGGCTTGTCCGCCATTCTCTATCTAATTGGTTTTCTAATATTCTCAATTGTAACTTTATTGAATTTATGCTCTCTAAATTTGCTTGATATATTACATCTGCTACGTCTCTTTTAAATCTTAATTCTGCTATATGTCTTACACCATGTATTATTAAAGATATAAATGTTACTGGATTTTTATTATCTTTCATTTTTAAAGCCTCTTGTGTTAATGCTATTTTATAATCTCTTTCTGTTTCAGCCTTTGAATTACCAGTATTTCTTAATGCTCTTACTGATGTATCAAGTTCATTTTGCTTTTGTTGTATTTTTTCATATAGATCCATTTACTCATCTCCTAACTTTCTACCACAATGAGGACATGCTGATATTTTTATTTTTGTGCTAAATATATTTATTGGTGTATAATCTACAATTTCTAAATAATATATACTTTTCCTTTTTATTATTCTAATGCAGAAATTTCCTTTTGCTACTCTTACTCTAGTTCTATTTTTACAATATTCACACATATTATCTACTCCATTTCTTTTAACTTATTTAAAGTTTGTATTGCCTCTATATCTGTCAAATTAAATTCATCTCTTAATTGTCTACCTAATTGTTTAAATTCCCCTATTGTTTTTATTGATTTAACTTTATCTCTATAAACTTTTAAATCTTCTCTTAATAAATCCATATTAATCTAACCTCATTTCTTCTAAAGTTTCTTGTATGTATTCATATTTACCATCATCTTTATAATCATTACTGTTTTTAGAAATATGTTGCTTTTTATTTCCTAATTGCTTTTTATCTCTTTCTAACTTCTCTATTGCTTTATCATACTTATCCGCTTTATCTATACAATCTAGTAACGTATTACATATAAATTCGCCTTCCATATCATCTGCTTTTATATATTCAAGTTTAAATTTATTACACATTTTCTTTAACTGGTCACTATCCATACTTTAATCCTCCCAACATTTCTTTAATAAGTTTCTTATTTCAGTATTACTTTTATCTAAATTATTTAATATTATCTCTTTAAATTTACTTTGATATGTTAAATCTAAATCATGATTAGTAGGGCTTAACTCTATCATTAATTTTTCTATTAATTTATTGTTATTATCTTTTAATTCTTCACGTTCTTTTAATAGTGTTTCTATGGCTTTAAAATCTTCATCTTCTTTGTTTTCTTTACTTTGTCCCCACCATTCTAAATATTTTTTTAATAATTCTACTGCTTTTTCACTATCCATTAGCTTGTACCTCCAATTTATATGTTGTACATTCTAATATTGGTTGAGTTGTTAATAAAAATGTTTTTTCACAACTTCCACATTCTACTTCATCTTCTTCGTAATCTTCATAATCTTGTAAATCATCACTTGTCTCATATCCACAGTAAGGACATACTATTTTATTTTCTTCACATATATAATCTTTCATTCTTTCTATACCTCCAATTTAACACTATGTGCTGATATTTGTTCTTTTGTAAGTATCGATTTAATATCATTATTACGTATAAAATTTCCAGTTACTGTTGTTAAACTTAATCTTTCATCTTCTAAATAATTTATATTTGTAATAATTTGATTATTTATCAAATCTCCAATTCTAATAGCATCTATTATTTTATGACTTGGTTTATTTACTATTGTTCCTAAAAATTCAATATCTTTTCCATTTCTAAGACTGATGTGTTCATCTATAAATTCTTTCATTTCATTTTCATATTTTAAAATATTACCTGTATCTGTTCTTACATACATTCCTTTTTCTATATTCATTCTTTCTATACCTCCTATATTAAAGATAAAACTAAAATTAATAAACCTGTTATTATATAAATAAAATAGTCTTTATGTTTTTTGTTTATTTTTTCATTTTCTTTATAGTAATTGTTATATATCTTTTGTTTCTCTAACAAAAATATTCCTTGCATATAAGCACCTTGATTTTCTGGTGATATTTTTCCACTTGCTAAAAGTTCTTTGACATTTGCTATTGTTTCATCTACTTGTTTATTATTCATATATTTACCTCCTATAAATTATAATCACTTTTTATTTTTTTCATTCGCTCTCTTATATCCGCAACTTTTTTTAAATTTTCTTCACTTACTTTTATATCTCTATTTATATTTTCATTTTCATTTATATTTTCATTTTCCATATGTTCAACATATGTTTGACATATGTTATTCATATCTTTTTTAGAAAGTCTGTTTTTTCTTCTACTATCTGAATATGTTTTTCTCTTGATAATTTCGCTTTCTAAACGTTTATTATAGTAACAATTATTATCATCTTTTATAAACTTTGACATTACTTCTTCATCAAGTGTCGGACATATCTTTAACATATCTTTTTCACTTAAATGTCCTTTCTGATGTTGTGTACACATTAATTTTATGTACTGTCCTACTTGTGCATCTGACATAAACATTGTTCCTACTAGAAAATCACTACTGTAAAATAGAAATGCTGGATCATTCATCTGTACCACCTCTTTTTTTATGCTCTTGTTTATGGCATTTGTAACATAATGTTTCACCATTTTTAACTATAAATCTTAACTTCTTATATTTGCTAAATTCTTTTATATGATGTGCTTCTAATCTTTCTTTTGAATCGCATTTTACACATTTATATTTATCTCTAAAAAATACTGCTTTTCTCCAGTCTTTATATGCTTTGCATCTTCTATCTAATTTGTCTCTTCTTTTGTCTAATGGATGTATTTTTCCATACCAAACAATAATCTCACCATCTATTACATCTGCATGAAATGTATCTAAACTAATACCTGAATTTTCTAGATATACTCTGTCGTTTATAATTTTATTTTTAAATGCACAATCTACACAGTATATTAAATTTTCTTTTTTCCAGTTAGGATATTGTTCACTTATCTTTCGTTTGCATCCATCACACACATATATATCAATAGGTGTTTTTATATTTCCA
Organism: Bacillota bacterium; assembly: GCA_023460515.1. GTDB lineage: Bacteria > Bacillota > Clostridia > TANB77 > CAG-465 > RGIG5057. Next base: position 68,647 of record JAEWPS010000016.1, read on the forward strand.
TTTGGTACATAAATTGTTCTTAAATATCCCATTTTGTATCACCTCTCTTATAATATAGGGGAACGTTACAATTCTATGCTAGTCCCCCATGTTGCTGTTTATTCTGCTAATTCTACATTTTTAATGTGATAAGTTCCACAACTATTGTAAGGTATTTTACCTCCATCATGCCCATAAGTTATCTTTACTTGTTTACCTATCATACCTTTTATTTTTTCTACTAATTCAGTTTCGTTTTCATATAATTTATATACAGTTTCATCTGTTTGTGTAGTATAGTTACTTGTTTTTAAATAAACTTCATATCTTCTAAAATATACACCTTCTAAGTCTACTGCACTAATTACACCCATATGTGTACCTTCTGTTTTTGGATAATTTATAAATCCATTTATACAGCCATTTACTAATATAACTATTGATAGTATAAGTGACACTATTGCAAGTGTTATATAAACACCTACGTTATAACTTTCTGCTGCTATCATTAAAAATACAAAACTTGCTATAAATAAAATTATCATTATTATTATTTCAAACATATTAATTTCTCTCCTTTACAATATTAATTAATGTTTCCATAGCTTCTGGTATTTCATTAAAGTCTATTGTATAATTGTTCTTTATTGCTGTTGCTATTTCAATTGCTTTTTCTATACTCATTTTTTCTTCTACCATATGCTTGTCTTTCTTTATGTTTAAATCTACTATTTCTTTATCTATTCTTTTTATTTTTTCGTTATGTTTTTTCTTTGCATTTTCTAGTATTGATATTTTTTCTTCTACTGCTTTTACTATTTTTGAATTTTCTTTACTTAATTTCATTGTTTTCTCCTTAACTAATTTAATTTCTCTATTTCTCATACAAGACTCAAAGCCTTTATCCCATATTACTATAGGATATAAATTACAGTTTTCTTTTATTGTTCCAACATCTCCTATATTTGTTCTTCCATCTTCATTTATAAGACTTTCAACTCTATCACCTTTTTTAAATACAAACATTTCTTTTTCCTCCTTAATTAAATCTTTATATTTGATTATTGTATAGTCATTTCTTTTATAATAATCTATATTGCAATACTTATATGATTTATCTCTTTCACAGTTAATACAAGATTTTTCTTTATAGATGTGGTGAGAATAACTTAAACCATGTATATTTGCACCTAATAATGCTGATTTTTGGCAAAAATCTTTCCACTCTTGTTCAGTTTCTACATTTACTGCTATCTTTTCATTTCTAAATTTTTCTATAAACTCTTTATCTAATTTCATTTTAGGTTCTCCATTAATTAAACTTTCTCTTAAACCTCTTATACAATTATCTGGCCACATATCTATTTCCTCCTCTTATCTATTAAAACTGATAATAAAATTGCTACTATTAATCCTAGTGCTATTAATACATTTAACTCTATCATAATAACCTCCTAATATAAACTTTTAAAAAAGTCTATAAAATTGTCTATGTAAATATACTTGTCCTTATATTGTGAATATTTGCTTTCATATTCTCCTATGCTTATTTGAGTATTATTCGCTACAAAAACACTTGGAACTACATATATTTCCTGTTTGTTTTCATTTACTGTTACAAGTATATAAATATCGCACCTTGGATGTTTCTTTTCTAAATTATAAGAATAGAATCCAAATCCATCTTTATGTCTATACAATCTGCTTACTTTTACATCTATTTTTACACTATCATTTATCAGTAAATCATATGGATAATTTTGTGCCATTTTATCTACTTTATAATTCATTTTTTCTAGCAATTCTTTTATTTTATATTCATATGTCTTGCCTGTATTAGTATCGCTTTTCTTCATTGGTAGTTTTAATTCTTTAGCTAATAAATAGTATCCGCCTTTTTCTTTTGATATTCTTGAAGTCAATCTACAATCTTTATAATATTCATTTAATTCATTTCTACTTGGCATCCTGTTTAAGTTATAAAATTTCACTACTTCTAAAATATATTCTTTTACTTTTTCTCTAGTCCATTTTATTCCATGTGCATATCCCATAATATCAACCCTCTCTTTAAAACGGCAATAAATCTGTCGTATCATCTATAGTTATGTACTCGCCATTATCTTGGTTATTTGCCCCATTCTCGCTCATATTTTTACTATCTGCAAAGTATGTATCTTCTACAATGTAATCTGTTGCATATCTTTTTGTACCGTTATCTTCCCATGTTCTATTTTGTATTCTACCTTCGATTAATACTTGTTGACCCTTGCTAAAATACTTACTTATAAACTCTGCTGTTTTACCAAAACCTGTACAATTGAAAAAATCTGTTTGTTTTTCTCCATTTTGTCCTGCAAATTTTCTATTTACTGCTAACGTAAATGTTGCAACTGCTGTGCCACTTGTTGTGTTTCTTGCTTCGGGATCTTTAGTAAGTCTCCCCATAAATTGAAATTTATTCATATTACTTTACCTCTTTCTTTAATTTTAAATAATCTTCTATTTGATTTCTAATTTTATCAATTTCTTGTTCATTATATTTATTTGTTCTTTTTAATTCAGTTATTTTTCTTCTAAGTGATTTTATTCCTTCAGCATTTTCAATAAAACTATGTTTTTCTTTATAAATACTATTTACTATGTAAATGATTTTTTCTTCTAAATTTTCAATTCTTTCAAATGGATTATAATCATCAATTACTATTTTATTATTTCTAACTTTTATTTCTAATTTTTCTTGGTTTTCAAATGTATAAGTTATAGTAATATATCTATTATCTCCTCTATTACCAACATATGTTTTATATGTTTCTTGTTTTTCCATTATCTGAATTTCATTTGAAAAACCATCTGGTAACAAATATGTATTTTGCTCCATTGTTTTTATTTTATTTAAAATATCTTCCATATTACTTTATCTCCAATCTAGTATTAGTTTCTACTAATTCAGCACCTAATACTATTAAACCTTTTTTAATATCTTCTTTTATTTTAGTTTTATCTATGCTTGTTGTAATTTTTTCTTTTATATATTCTGGTCCTATTAATGTTTCATCTATAATATTTACACTTGCTGGATTTTTCTTTATTGTTAAATTACCTATTGCTGTAGGGATTTTTTCAAGTCCTAGTTTTTCCATATTTTCTTTTACATATTTATTAAATTTATCTTGTCTTTCTTCTATTGCTTTACATATACCTTGCAAACGTTCTATTTCACTCTTAACAACATTTTTATTGCTTTCTAATGTAAAGTTATACCCTACTATATTTTCGGATTTATTTTGGAGCATAGCACCTAATATATTACCTTGTTCTATAAATTCTTCTTCTGTTAAATCATCTCTATTAAATAACTCTACAAATCTTTCACTTATACTATATAAACTTAATTTATTTTCCATATTATTCACCTTTCTTGCTTTCTTCTGCTATCTTTTTATCAGATACAGATATATTTTTACCTTCTTCTAATGCTTTTACTATAGAATTAAAATTTTGTATATTTAATTCTTTTGGTAAATTACCTAGTCTTGATTTTTTAACTATTGCTTTTGTTCCATTCTCTGTCTTTTCTAATTGAATAACTATATCCATTAGATATTCAACTATCTCTAATGCATCGTATGTTTTTCCTACTGGTTGCATTTTTCCATCTTTTTTATCCCAAACGTCTTTTGCTCTAGCAACTAGTATTAAATTCATAGGTACATCTTTTAATTGATTTAATATTTTTCTAGCAGTTTCTCTTCTAAATGCGTACCATTTAGTCTTTTCTAATTGATTTAACTCATCTACTTTTTTGCCTAATGTTTTTTCATAACTTTTAGCACTCATATCTTCTATAATATCTAACAAATCAGTTAATGGATCAACTATTAAAGTTTTTCTGTCTGAATATTCTCCTTTTATTATTTCATCTAATAAATTAACTGTTAAACTTGCTGGATTACTTGCTTTTTCATTTGTTTTATCTACTTCTGCTTTCCAAAAGTCAAATTCATTTGCGTATAATCTTGTACTCCCTTCTAAATCAATTACTAATGGTGCTGGTGCTGATAAAGCAAATCTACTTTTACCACTACCACTTTCTCCCCATACCATTATTTTTAAATTAACATCATCTAATGTTGCTTTCTTTGCTAACATATCAATTCCCCCTAACTATAAAATTCCATGTCAATATCTATAATGTCATCTTCGTCATTTAATCTGCTATATATTTCAAACTCTTCATCTTGTTCCTCTTGTAATTCATCTATCATCTCTTGCTCTATTTGTTTTATTTGTTCAGTATCTTTGTTATACTTTACAACCTCTTTTTTTAAACTCATAATCGCCACCTACAATTCTATTTCAGTGCATGGTATATTAAATATTTTTTCAAAATCTACAAATGAATTTAACTTATCTACACTTCCTTTTGAATTTTTATCTATTATAATAAACTCACTTGGTATATTTTCTCTGTTTACTATTATTATCTCTTTTTTCATTCTCTTTAAATTTACTCTTACTGTAGATGTTATCTCTTCTACATTTCCCATATAAATACCCCCTTGACAAATGTGTTATACTATTAATATAGTGTTTTCTTAAATACTTTCTTGTGTAACTGTTACAGCAGTTGCACTTTCTTTTTCTCTTGAATAATCAATATACTCTTCTATCTTTTCAGTTCTTGCTTGCTCTACTTCTTCACTTGCTTTTAATTCTTTATACATTGCTTGTAATTTTCTTCTTGATCTCTCTACACTTTTAAAACTTGGTAATTTTAAAAGATTAGCATTTTCAAATACATATTTAAAATTACTATTTACTACTTCAGGTTTTAATTTGTATACAACTTCAATGTATAATAAATTATCGTTATCTCTAGTTGATTTGTTATTTTGTAAAATCTCTTTTACTAATTCTGATACTTTTTGAATTTTCATTTTATTCACCTACTCTCTCTACAAAATTTAATGGTTGTAAAAAATCTAGTATTGGAATTATTGTATCTTCATTTTCATCTAATTCTCTGGTATCTTTGTTATAATATTTTTCTAAATCAATGTTGTATTTCATTTTGCTTTTAATAAAAACCATTTTTTCTGAAACTCCATCTTTTATTTTTAACATTCTTATTTCACCTTCTTTATTTAAGTTATTTTGATAGATCATTATATAATTTGTCTCTTTCAACGTTATAAATATAACTTGCTATTATAACCATATTTTCAATTGCTGTATCTGTCATATGTTTCTTTTGCTCTTTTAAAAATAATATTATTTCTTCGTATGTTTTCAATTATTTCACTCCTTTCATTAAAGTTAAAACTGTTTTGTATGCTGCTATTATTCCTTTGTAATACGCTTTAGCTTCACCATCAACTGCAGTAACTGATATTTCTGCATCTTTTAATAATTGTTCTATTTTATTTAACATTCTATTTCACCTCTACTTTCAAAACTTGTCCTTCATAAATCATTGAACTTTTTAAATTATTGAACTTTTTAATATCATTTACTGTTTTTCTTAAATCTTCATCTTTATCTAATTTGTTTGCAATATCAAATAATGTCTCTTTTTCTTGTACTATGTAATTTTTGTAACTAACTTGTCCCTCTTGCTTAAACTCTCTTTTAGAAATTCCTATTGTTATTAGTAGAATCGTAATTAATACTGCTAGTAATATGTTTAAGGCTAATGTCCATAATTTTCTTTTAAGTTCTAGTCTATTAAGTTCTTCTATTTTCATTTGTTCTGCTGTTTTCATTATTATTCACCCCTTTCTCTTCTAACTTTTGCCCATTCTTTAAATGCTCCTATTTCTACTACTTTTTCTTTTCCTAATGTTATTGCTGGGAAATCCTTTCTATTAAACATTTCGGCAACTGTATTTTTCCCCCAACCTAATTTTTCTCTAAAATCTTTTTGTGTTAAAAATATTACTTCTGTTTGTATATTTTTAAATGCTTCCTTTACAATTTCTACCATTTTTTCTTCCATAATTTTCCTCAACCTCTCTTTTTCAAATTTTAATCATTTCTTACATTCAACACTTTAACGTAAAAAAATATACTCATCAAAGTCTATGTTATTGTTTTTGCAATATATTTTAAACTTTCCTAAAAACTTCACACCAACCAATGTGTCTTTATTGACTATTTTGTTTACATATGAAGGACTTATACCAATTTCATTTGCACATTGTCTTTGATTATTTTTAAATTTTCTACCTAAAATATTGTTTACAAATTTCAGTTTATTTAGTTCCATTTCAACACCCCCATTTCTTGTGTTCAACATTTCCTACATTCAATATATAACATATTTATTTTTTTGTCAACACTTTTTTACAAATTTCTTTAAAAAAATGCAAATTTCTTTTTTTAAGTATTGACAACAGTAAATATCTGTGTTATACTTATGTTGTCTTAAAAGGAAAAAGGAGTTGTAAATAGTGAAAAAATTTAAGAAGAAAGAATTATCCGAAATTCTGTTTAAAATAGTAAAGAGTTACACATCACAAAATGAATTTGCAAAAGTGTCTCATGTTAATGCTGGATATATTTCAAAATTAATAAATTACAAAATGAATAAAGCGCCTGGCATAGAAATTTTAAATAGAATTGCTGATAATTCAAACGATATCACTACTCTTATGGAATTATTAGAAGTATGTGGTTATATCGAAAAAATACCAAACACTAAAGAAAAAATATATATAAATATGGAAAACGGACATACTACTGAGGACATAACATTAGAAGAATGGAAACAAGTAAAATCAATTTTAAAAATAATAAGAGAGAAAAAATAATTTTTTATAAAATTTTACAAATAATAAAAAATATTATTGACTATTAAATTTTAAGTAGTATAATTTAGACAAGGTGATTTTATGGGAATAAATGAAATTTATATTTATGCTCAAAATAAAAATATTGAAATAAAATTTGAAAATTTAATGCATATTGAATATATATATATATTAGATTCAAATATATTAATATTAAATACTAAATTTAAAAATTTATTGCCTAAATAACTTTTAATTAATAGTCTTTTTTTATTTGAAAGGAAATACTTATGGGAAAACGTGGTAATGGAGAAGGAACTATATATTATAGTGAATCACTAAAAAAATGGGTAGGTCAATTTACTAACGGAACAAAAGCAAATGGAAAAATAAATAGAAAATCAGTTTATGGTAAAACTCGTACAGAAGTAAAAGATAAATTAAATAAAGAACTTTTAAAAGTAAATGAAAATAGATACATTGAAAAAAATAAAATTAAATTGATTGAAATAGCTTCAAAAATTGTAGATGATCTTTATGACGCAAATAAGTTGTCTGATAGATCATATGCAAGAAGGCAAGACACTATAAAACAAATTAAAACAAGTGCAATTGCAAATATGCCTATTCAAAAAGTTACAAAGGAACATTTAAAAGAATTTTTAAATTCAAAAACCGAATATTCAAATTCTACAATAGATAAGATATATGGTCTGTTAAATAATACTTTTAAAAAAGCAATTCGATGTGAATATATATACAAAAATCCATTAGATGATATAGACACTGTGATAAAACCTAAAAGCATAAAGCAAGACAAGGTCATAAGGGCTTTAACTTTAGATGAACAAATTAATTTTTTAAAAATTTTGTCAAAAGAAAATTATAAAAATATATTTATAATTGCTATAAATACTGGTATGAGAATTGGAGAAATATTAGCATTAAAAAAAGAAAATATAGATTTTGAACAAAATATTATACTTATAAGAAAAACTTTAACAAGAGATAAAAAAGATAAAATTATAGTTGGAGATAAAACTAAGACTTTTAACTCAAAACGTGATATACCTATAACTATATTAATACATGATTCATTAAAAGATGCTATTAATAATCAAATTAAAAATGAACATCAATTAATATTTACTCACAATGATGGAAGCATAATTAATCCAAATACTCTTAATACAGTATTTAAAAGAATATGCAAAAATATTAATATTGAAGATGTTAATTTTCATATGTTAAGACATACATATGCTACAAGATGTATTGAAAGTGGAATGTCGCCTGTTGTTTTACAGAGACTTTTAGGACACAAAAAAATACAAACAACATTAGACACATATACAAATGTATTTAATAAATTTAAAGTAGATGAAATTTCAAAATTAAATGAGTACTTAATTAAAAATAATTTGGGGTTGCATTAAAATTGCATTAAATCAATAAAGTCAAACTACACAAAATGTTATTATATCAGTCAAAAACTAGATTTTAAATTTCGGCATGGGTCACCAATAAAGCATTACACAAACTTTTATTATTTTGTAGAAGGGTTTGCTGTAACATTTAATCTATAAAAAAAGATGATAGGTATAAAAACTTATCATCTTTTCTTTTATCAATCAATTCTGCTCCAATCATCTAACGATTTTCCATCACTGTCTTTTAACTCTGCCCATGTATTTTGGCCACCAAAAAACAAAAACATACCTAATTGATTAGGGCTTTTAAATACTATATCTACTGTAGTATAATTATCAACAATTTTATCTAAATGATCAGATCTAAGTTTTTGTGCAAATTGCGCTGAATAATTCATACTCCCATCTTTATTCATCTGAGGATTTACGGTTAATTTTGCCCCAGAGAGTAATACCAATTCATCTTTACTTCTCCAAATAGCCTTTCCCTCACCATCTACTGATTTTGCAGTGAACAAAATTTGACTTATTTCCTTGGTCCACTTATGTCTAGGCTTTGAAAAATTTTCTTTGCTTGATGATTTAGTATTGTTTTGTGATTTAAATATATCTAACCCAAAGTTTTTAAGAATAAATAATACTTTCTCTTTATAAGCATCAGTATCACTTTTTTGACTTTTAGAAATTTTACATTCATTAGATATTTTTTTGTTTATTATCTCAATTCTCTTTTGTATCGCCTCTTCAATAAAAATATACTCTAAATATTCCAAATCGACATATGAAGGAACTTCAACTTTTATAACTTTATCAAATTTTTGATCTTCTTGTGAAAGATTATTTTTTCCTTGCCCTATATAACTAACTTCACCATCATTTAGTAAAAAATATAATGTTGACTTACTTATATTAAAATTACTAACACCTGATATCTCAATAATACTGTCGTCAAATTGGATATTTGTTTCAGAGTCTGTTATATGCACATTTAACTTAATTTCCATTATATATCTCTCCTTTAATTTTTCTTAACATATCTATATTATCATGTCAATTATATCACAATATACACTATAAATAAATATCCTTTTAAAAATTTAGAATTATTTTAAATAAAAAAACACATGAATCTAAAATTCATATGTTTTTTACTATTTACTTTGTTTCTCGTTTACTTTCTTCTAAATCCACAAAATATTTAAATATTTCATTATCCGTTTTGTTTTCTTTTTTCAATTTGTTATACACAGCAACGTTATTTTTTAAGTGAAAGTATACACACTTTTCACATGCTAAAAGTTTATTACTTAATATATACCCTCCAAATAATTCATATTTTTTGCTTTCTTTACAAATCTCATAAAAAGGACAGTAACAAAGTGAGCAATCATATTCTTCATCTGGTATATCATGACATTTATAATATTTACAATTACTCACTTTTAATCACCTCTTTTTAGTTACATTTACTCCATCCACATCCAGTAATACATGTAACACATCCACCTTGCGACACTAACTCTTTTCCACATTCTGGACAATTTCTTTTATCCACATTATATTGTATTTGCGTTTCAGTAGGTTCTACTTTTTTAAACTGTTTCTCTGGTGCTAATTTTACCTTTATTGGAGTTTCATCATTTTCTAATTTAAAAACTCTTCTACTTTTACGTATAACTAACTCTTCCCTAGCATATTCTTGAGTTAATGCCTTACTAACTATGTCAGGGCATGATAATCCATCTAACTTATTACCTTTAGCAATTTCGCCTCTACATGCTTGGCATTGAATACCACGAACTTGCTCAGATAGAACTTCTACTTTAATACCCGCTCTCAAACCTGCAGATATAAGTCTGCCTATCGCATCTATATTAGATTTGCATATTCCCGCTTTAGAAGTATTAACAAACAACTCTATTATATCACCTTCTTGGTTACGATTAACAGTTATCCATAAAGATCCACATGCAGTTTTGTATTTATTTGTTGTTCCAAGTGTTGTTCCAAAATATTCTCTTTCAACTGGAACAATATAATCAAACATGTATTCAGCATCAACTTTAGAAGAATTTACTTCTTGTGTAACATCTTCTTTTACTTGAACTTCTACTACTTCTTTTTCTTCTTCTTTTTTCTCTTCCTTTTTTGCCATTAAGATACCTTGTCTTACTTCATTTGGTCTAAATATTGTACATCCTTTGATACCATTTTTATGGCAGTAATCATATACATTTTTTGTTTCTTCAAATGAAAATTCTTCTGGTATATTAATAGTTTTACTTGCACTCATATTTACAAATGTAGTTACAGCTTTAAGTACTTTTAGATGAGATTCAACTGGTAGTTCTAATGCTGTTACAAATACATCTTCTTTAACTGTTTTGTTTGGTGTATTGATCCATTTTTGATATCCAAAATCTCTCATTGTAACTATTTGAATATTCTCATCATCTTGACCACCAATTTTAACTTTTCTATCATATTCTAGAGAAAATATTGGTTCTAATCCAGAAGAACAATTATTACCATAAACTAAACTTATTGTTCCATTAGGAGCAATTGACATATGTCTTAAGTTACGAATACCATATTCTAATATACCATTCTTTATAGCTTCCCATTCTCTATCATATGAAATCATTTTATTCATAAATTCTGTATTTACATATTTTTCTTTGTCTAGGAATGGAGCAGCTCCTTTTTCTCTAGCAAGTCTAATAGACGCTTTATATATAGATTTACTAATAAAGTTCATCAACTTTTCTGTAAATTCAATACATTCATCTGAGCCATATTTTAGACCCAACATTGTATACATTGTTGCAAGTCCCATAACTCCTAATCCAATTACTCTCATGTTTTCTTGGTATTTTTTAAATTTATATACTGGATAATAATTAATATCTATAATATTATCTAGGAATCTTGTACCCCAATAAGAAGCATCTTCTAATAAATCCCAATTGATTCTAGCTTGATCTGTATATGCATTTTCAACAAAATTATATACAACTAAACTTCCTAAATTACAAGCACCCCAATATTCTGCTGGATCCTCAATTTTTTCTCCATAAAGAACACCTGATACATACTCACCACAAGGGTTTGTACAAATTATATTCTCCATATAATTTGTAGGACTTAATTTATTTAAATTATCATAAAATAATATTCCTGGTTCACCGTTATTGTATGCAAGCTTCATTATTTGATTCCATAAATCTGCCGCATTTATTTTAGTTTTTATTATCCATTTACTTTCATCTTTTAGTATTTTACCAGCTTCATCATAAACAGGATAATGTAGATAGATGTCCTCATTATTATTTTTTGCTTTCATAAAATCATCATCAACCATAACTGAAAGATTGAAATATTTAAGCACATTAGGATCTTTAGATTTTGCTTGTATAAATTCTTCTATATCAGGATGATATATATTTAATACACCCATGTTAGCCCCTCTACGACTACCTTGGTTAACTGTTGCAGTTTGAGTATCAAATACTTTTAAAAAACTTATAGGACCTGAAGCGATTGCGTCATTATTTGTAGGTGTACCATTTGGTCTTAGCATACTAGCATCATATCCTGATCCGCCGCCACCTTTATGTACTAAAGCTCCACATTTAACAGTTTCAAATATTCCTTCCATATCATCAGGAATTGAGTTAAGTGTAAAACAATTATTTAATGTAAGTTTATCTTTTCCAAGTCCTAAATTAGACATTATTCTTCCAGCCGGAAAAAATAATCCTTTATCTAAAATTCTATAAAATTCTCTGTACTCTCTTTCGCCGTCAATAGCACATCCCTTTGCTATTCTTTCTAGTTGCTCTTCATAAGTTTCACCGTTTTTTGAATACCTATCTTTCCAAATCTGTTCGCTTATAACATTTGTAAATGACATATGAACCCTCTCCCTCTTTAGCCTATAGCTAATGTAACATCTTTTGCTATTTATATGCAACGTAATCTTTTGTATTTAGAGGTAAGTTTTTTTCCTCTTGCTTCATGAATTTATTATATCACAATTTAAAACTCACCTCAAGTAATTTGTAATATTTTATCTAAAAAAGTCTAATTTGAAACAAATATGAAATAATACGCATAAGCCTTATATATCAAGGTTTATACGTATTATTAATGTTTTTTTATTATAATTATTAATATTTAATTTTACATAAAGTATTTACATAAATTTATTTCCAATTTTCTAATAATGCTTGCATCCATTCAAATATGTCTATATCGTATGTTTCTTTTAAAGTTTCTCTAGTTAAACTGCTTTTTACATCTCCACATGATATACTTTTTCCTTCTTTTATTAATAATGCTTTTGTAGCATAATTATGCACTAAATTAAGATCATGTATAATAGCAATTATCGATTTACCTTCTTGCAGACTCCATTTTTTAAGTATATCAAATATATCTATTTGATGTTTTAAATCCAAATGGTTTGTTGGTTCATCTAAAATTAGTATATCCGGATCTTGTGCTAAAACTAAAGCTAAAAAAACCCTTTGCAACTCTCCACCAGAAATATTATTTACACTCGAACTTTTTAAATTTTCAATATCTGCAAGCTTCATTGCATCATCAATTTTTTTTCTGTCCATATCATTTAAATTTCCAAACATATCTTTAATATAAGTATACCTACCTAAGCTTACTATATCATAAACTGTATTATCAAATTCTAAATTATGATTTTGCATAAGTACTCCGACATATTTTGAAATATCAGATATATATATTTTTTTTATATTTTTATCATTTAGATATATATTCCCAGTATATTTTATATCTCCCATTATTGATTTTACAATAGTTGTTTTTCCGCTACCATTAGGACCTATTATAGTAAACATATCATTTTTTTCTAATTCAAAAGAAATATTATCTAATATAACTTTATTATCTATTTTTGCAGATAAATTCTCTACTTTTAACATATATATCACACTTCTTTTCTTTTTTTAAAATTATATAAAATATACACAAAAATGATAGCCCCTAACAATGATGTAACAGTACCAATTGGAAGTTCCGATGGAGAAATTATTGTTCTACTTATTAAATCTGTTAAACACAAAAAACTAGCTCCACATATCATTGAAAAAGGTAATATTAGTTTATAATCCGTTTTTACTACCATTCTTACTATTGCAGGTATTATCAAACCAACAAATCCTATGTTTCCAGTCATTGCGACTGACATTCCAACAAGTGCTGAAGAAAATATAAATAATCCAACTTTTACCTTCTTTGTATTTACTCCTAAATATTTAGCACCCTCTTCACCAATTTGAAATACATTTAATTCTGAAATCTTAGATAAAATATATAATACACATATTAAAAATATTGGTAATATTATTAGTACTTTTGATACATTACTTGATGATAAAGATCCTAATGTCCAAAAAATTATTTTTTTAGTATCGTTAGAAAATATTGCGAGTATTAAACTTGATACACTACTTGCAAACATAGAAAATATCACTCCAGCAAGCACAACTGTATTAGTAGACATTTTGGAATCTATCTTTTTAACAACAAATAACACAAGAAATAGCGATGCAAAAGCAAATATTATACTTGTTACAATAACCGAAAATTCACTTAATATTGGTAGAGTTATTCCGAGTGCAATGGCAAGTGTTGCACCAATACTAGCACCACTTGCTACACCTAAACTCGATCCATCAGCAAGTGGATTTTTTAATAATCCCTGCATAACAGCTCCAGCCAAACTAAGAGAGCTTCCGACTATTGAAGCCATTATAACTCTTGGTAACCTTATACTTGTTATTATGGTTACTATTGTTTCAGGTATATCTGTAATATCACCTATATTAAATATCACCTTTAATATAACTCTTATTGTTTGCTCAAAAGATATTTTAACGCTACCCACAGATATAGATAATATAAATAAACCAAGATATATGATCATACCTATTATAAATAAATATTTACTAAAATTATTTTTTTTTAACATATTATTCCCCATAAATTAGTTTTTTTAGCTCTTTTGCTCCTTCTACTAATCTTTTTGTAGGTCTGCTCATTATATCTGAGTCTATGCTATATACTTTCTTAGACTTAACAGCCTCTACATTATTCCAATTCTTTCTATTTAATATTTCTTGTACAGCTTCGTTAGCTCCATAAGTTGTAGTTACTATACAATCTGGATTTTTTACTAAAACTTGTTCTTCAGATACTTGTGACCAACCACTCACATCTAAAAATACATTTTTCACATTCAAAATCTGCATGATTTCATTTTCAAATGTATTATTTCCACTTGTCCATAATCCATATTGTAGAGGCGAAATTTCATAATATATTTCTTTTGTTTCTTTATCCTTTACACTATTTTTCAATTCTGCAAAATCTAATTTCATTTGACTAACAATGCTATTTGATTCTTTATCTTTACCTAATACTTTACCTATTAAATTGATCATAGTATAAGTTTCTTCTATAGAACTAGCATCAACCATTACAACTTTTACCCCAGCATTTGTTAAATTATTATATTGTTCTACAGTTTGTCCCATTTTACTCATAAATACAACATCGGGACTTAATGAAGCAATTGCTTCTACATTTAAGCTTGTACTAGTTTCTAATTTAGTTAAGCTTTTTGTTTCTTCAGGATAATTTGAGTAAGTATCTATAGCAATTAACTTATCTTGAGAATTCAAGTCATAAATAGTTTCTGTAGCTGCCGGTATTAATGATATTATTTTTTCTGGTAATTTTGTAAAAGTCACTTCTTTATTTGAAGTATCCATTAAAACCAATGGATTTTTCTCACTCACCACTTTTGAACTAGTAAAATAAATTACCGCAAAAACAACTGATACTACAATCACTAATAGTGATACAATTAAATAAATTTTCTTTTTCATAAATATTCTCCTTCTTAAATATAAATTTGATAATAATTAGAAATTCTTCTAAAAAAAAATAAACTACTCTTCACTCTGAAAAATAGTTTAAAATACCATTATATTTAGAAAATGAGCTATAGCCTATTTTCTTATTATATATTTTAGTATATCTTAAACCCCAGAAGAATCAAATATATAAGCAGGTCTACCGACTAAAATTCATCCTACTTTGACATCTTCCCACTATATTTATATAGCAGTGATTTTTTCGTCATTTCGTCATTATCACGGTTGCTGGGACAGTTTAAGTTTTAACTTAATTCCCTATTAAGCTTGCGCACTTATATACACTTTATATTATCTAAAATTATTATATACCAGTTTGTCCAAAAAAGCAAGTGTTAACAACAAATTGATGAGTTTTTAATCTAAACTTTACAATAAAACTATAAATATCATGATTTTAATAAAATTTTCCTATTTTTATTAAAGATTTCTTAATTACTTTTATGCAGTTAAGTTATATAATTCGTTGATATATATGCATTAATAGGCATTTGTAATAAAATTGTAACATAAATGTAATATTTATGTAGTTGACTTTATATAAAAAATCTAGTAAAATATACTTGTAATAGCAAAAAATATAATATATTTTTACTAATGAGGAGGGATATAGTATGAATAGTTTTTGGAAAAACGAATGGGATATGTTTACAAGTGAAGTTGACGCTGCAATAAATTTTCTAATGCAACCAGTAACTTTTTCAAGTAAAAAAGACGATAGTTTAATGTTAAAACCATCATCTGATGAAATAGTTGAAAAAGCTGAAACATCAGGTTTTTGGAAAAGAGAATGGCAACTATTTGAAAAAGAATACGACTCAGCTTTGAATTTTTTAATGCAACCAGTTAGTTTTAAATAATATATAAAAGAGATGCAAATATAAAATATTGGCATCTCTTTATTTTTATTATACTCTTTATAGATTATATATTCTAAAATTTTAGTTTTGTGCCTCATCACAAGAATATTCTTTATATTCCTCTGGCTTTAATCCAACTCTTTTTCTCATAAATAATAAGATCAATGACATTGTTATAAATGCTATTATCCCAAATACAATATAACCATAATTCATATCTAAATTATCTAATAAATATGCACTAAATAAAACTATAAGTGATGTGCCAATATTATTAAATAAATTACTTGCAGTAAGCACATTAGTGATTGTTCTAGGTGTTGTAAAATTTACTGAATATTTCTTTATAGATATTTGATATGTTCCTTCTATTATTTTTTGAAGAACCAATAAAATCACCACTATAGCTATTAATGGAGCAACTTGCAATCCTGAAATTCCAAATAATCCTATTATTATAAATATTAAAGTATGAGATAATGCTGTCCATGTTAATGTTCTGTTTTTAGTTTTTCTTTCAACTATATATTGTCTTTGACAGGCTATTCCTTGGATAATTGTAAGTAAAGCAAACACCATTCCAAATTGTCCTGTATCCATACCTAAATTATTAAGAAAATTTTTATAGTAGCATATACTTGTAACAATAATACCTGAAAATACTGATGAATAAAGTATAAGTGCCTGTAGCCTTTTTTTACTCATTACATCTTTTATACTATCTTTTAAGCTTACTATATATTCTTTAAACGATGCATAATCCTTTTCTATTGTTGCCTTAACATCATCAAAATGGCATGCTATTATTAATGATACTATTGACATTAGTGTTCCTAATATAAATGGGATATATGGATTTATTATAAACAAGAAACCTGCTGATATTGAAGTTATAGTCTCTATATAATAATATCTTCCTACACCTTCTCCTTCTAATTTATTAAATTTATCTTCCATTTTTTCTTCTTTAAGTGAATGAAGTAAGATTGCTGGTTCAGTCACTTGTTTTAATACGTTTCCTATTGCAAATATAGCATCAGCTATAATAATAAATATTATTCCAGGTGCGACCATATAGCCTATAAAACCAACTACCCATAATAGATTTCCAAGCACAAGGCTTTTTTTAGTCCCTAATTTTTGCGCCAGACCACTAAATGGAATTTGAAATAAAATACCATACATAGGATATAGAGCTTCCAAAAATAACACTTGTGAAATATCTAAATGTTTTACATTAATGTAAAAGAAAAAGTAAATGACATAATAAAAAAATATATCATACGAGAATATCCTATATAACGAATACAACTTTATGTTTTTTGACATGATGTTTTTCCTTTCAAATACACCAATTTACATACATAGGTTTAATAAATTACATATATTATTATTTAATAGTTATGTTGTAAATAAATTCATATTGATATTATATCATATTTTGTTTTTTTTTCAAATATTTTATAAAAAAATAAGGACTTATATTTAAATAAATATAAGTCCTTATTTGGTGCTCCTGAGACGAATCGAACGTCCGACCAACAACTTAGGAGGTTGCTGCTCTATCCACTGAGCTACAGAAGCATATATATAATTAAAAAACATCTTTAATTTTTTTAATTATATTTATGATTTTAGCGTTATAGAAAATATTTAAATATTATTTTATCTTGTTAATATACTCATATATTTCATGCCAATTTGAAACTCTTTTTATATCTCCCGAATCAATATTTTGGTTCATCATTGTTGTCATTAAAATACTTTTTATACCATTATTAGAAATTTCCTGACATGTTACAAAACTATCCTCAATAAATATATCTAATTTTTGTTCATTACATATAGATAACTTATCTTTTGCGTTTACTATAAGATAATCAAAATTAATATTATTATGCACTAACCAGTCATATGTTATTTTATAAGTATCACATCCCGCTATATTATCTAATCTGGCAGTAGCAAAATATATTTCGTGCCCCTCGTGTTTCAATTTGTTTATTATCTCAGCGACATCAGGCATAACTATACAATCTTCTAAAATATTTTTATAATACAAATCAAAGAAATTGAACTTCTGTTCATCAGTCCAACCATACAGCACTTTTAAATAATATCTATCCTTAATCAATCCCATATTACCGTTAGTACCTTGTTTACCTAGAACTTCTATATCGTATTTATCCGCATATTTTATCATTGATTTTACTGTATAAGCAATTGTATCATCTATATCAATTCCAATTTTCATAATATACCTCTTTCCTATCATTTTATTATTTGTTTAAAAATTCATGTATTTTATCTACTAGATCTTCATCATTTATGTACTCAATATATTTATTTGTAACTGTATTTAAAGAATTTGTTATTTTTGATCCCTTTTTATAAATACATAGAATTGGTATTTGTAGAATATTTGTCCAGCCCAGTTCTATTCCAAGACCCGTAGAGGGCTGAGAAACCTCTGCTATTATTAAATCGAATTGTTTATAAAAGTTATAGTTATTATTTGTTTCCTTTGTATTATCACTATGGGAAAAATAGAATGAATACTCTTTTAATTTTTGTGAATTAATAATCGGATTATATAAATCATCTATAAAGTTTATTGTGCGAGAATGTGCTACATATATTTTCAAACCAATCATATCCCTTCTGTTTTAAAATAAAAAACATTTAATACTAAAACTTAAACTTTGCTATAAAATTATTATATCACAAAACTCCTTATATATCAAGTAATTATTTTGTACATTATAATATATATGTATAAATCAATTGTTAAATATTACAATTGATTTACTAATAAAAAACTTTATAACTATCTTCATTACAATAAAAATAATGTAAATTATATATTTTAATTATTTATATCATATTTTTAATCTTTTATTGAAATCTTAGTAAAATTAGTGTATAATATTTATATTGTACCTATAGCTTAGCTGGATAAAGCATTTGGCTACGAACCAAAAGACCGGGGGTTCGAATCCCTCTAGGTACACCATAAATAAAAGAAGAGAATATGAAAATATCCTCTTCTTTTATATTATTTTAATATTTTTTTATCATTTCTTAACTCCCTAAAAAAAGTACTTATTATTTTTGAACATTCTTCAGTATTTTCTATTTCATAATCAACCTTTGTAGTAGTTTTTATATCAAATACATTAGCAATGGATTCTATTACACCATTTTTTTCGTCTAGTGCACCTATTACAACCTTTTTTATCCTAGATTGAGTTATTGCACCTGCGCACATCAAACAAGGTTCTAATGTAACATACATTATACATCCATCTAGTCTCCAACTTTTTAATTTTTTACACGCTTTTTCTATAGCTAAAATTTCAGCATGAGCCAAACTAGTATTTTTATGCTCCCTTAAATTATGTGCTTTAGCTATAATAACGTCATCTTTAACGATTATCGCTCCAACGGGAACTTCTCTTTTTGAATATGCTTTTTTAGCCTCGTTTAAAGCTGCCATCATAAATTTATTCATTACTAATTTTTCCTTCCTGATCAAAATAATTTTGTATTCCCACAAATATTCCCCATGCCAATTTATTTTGATATTCTTCAGTTTTTAAAAGTGCCGTTTCTTCTTGATTTGATAAAAATCCACATTCAACAATTACAGTAGGTATTTCCACTTTATCCATTATATATACTCCAGAGATTTGATGAGGAATTCTATTATCATTATTATAATCTATATTTCTATTTATATTATTTTGAATACATTCTGATAAACACTTACTTTTTATATTTCTACCTTGATAAAAAGTTTGCCAACCTCTATATGCACCAGATGGGGGAAATTTATTTAAATGTAAGGAAACAAATATATCTGCACTTGATTCGTTACCAAGTTTTACTCTATTTTTTATATCACTTACCTTTTTATTTCTTATACTGTTACTATCTGTAGAATATATTCCATTTTCATCACTTCTAGTAAGTAATACCTTCGCACCACTTTGCTCAATTAGTTTCTGCAATTTGAGTGTTACGCTTAAATTTATAGCCTGCTCACTAGTTGCATAGAATCCCACTGCACCCTCATCCGGTAATCCATGACCTGCATCCAATATAATTGTCTTATTTGTTATTGGAGTACTATTAACATCAATTATTCTTTCTTTTTTTTCATCTTTTAAATTACCTACCGATACATATACAAGACATATAGCTAATGTCATTAGCACGTATACAATTCTCTTTTTATAAATATTAAACATAAAATAATCACCTTATATTTATATATATATTATATTAAAAGATTTATATAACAATTTATTTAAAATATTATACCTAAGCAAATTATATACAAATCTATAAAATATTATTTTAATATATAACTCAATAAATACACCACTAATAATCTTAAGAGTTTACCAAGTATTAAATATAATATGAATATTATGGAAAATAATTTTATTTTAGATTTATACGCATTAATTAAAATATTTGTATCAAATTCATCCAATTTATTTTCTACATATTTTTTGGATAAGTCAATAGATTTTATAGTTGCATCTATCTCTAGTATCAATCTAGGAATTATAGATATAACATTTAAAATTAAATAGGCACTAAATACTCTATCTGCACAATATTTGAATAGTATACATATTATCGATATTATAAATGACATTAATTCCAGATTTGATAGTATAAAATTAATAATTTGAATCCTTTTATTTTGTATAGAATGAACACATTCATGTGCAATAACACATATCCTCTGATACCCACTTGTATTTTTTGCTATATCAGAAATATATATTGTATCATTTAGAAATACATAATAACTATTTTTAATATCTTTATCTATTTTTATATGTGTACTATTGTTTTTTATTAATTCTAAAATTTGTTTACATACTACAAAATTACTACTAAATTTATCAGATATTTCTAGTAGTTTTTTCTTTGATTTAGTCCTTTTTTCAAAACACTTAATCATATATTAAACCTAAAATTCAACTATGTCTTTTATGCCTTCGCCAACTATTTTCTGCATATCTGCAAGTAATATATCTAATCTCATTTCACATTCTAATAGTTTTCTTGCTTCTTCGTTTTGAATTAGAATCGAATATAAATTTTGAAGTTCTTTTTGAGATTCTTCATTCATTTTACCTGTATTTATATATTCTATTTGATGAGACTTTTGTTTTTCTTTAAAATCTTTTAACATTGCATATGTTCTTTCATCTTTAAGTATACTCTCTTTTAATTTCATAAAATCCTTATATTCATTTGTTTCTTTAAAACTTTTAACTAGTTCATGTATTTTGTCATAAAAATTCATACTAATCACCATTTTCCCTTCTTATAAAAATATTATACAACAAAAACGAAGAATTGCCAAGTATATCTTTACAATTCTTCGTTTTATATGCTTTATTTATTGTATAGTTTCTTTAAAACTGTCTTGTGCTGCTTTCATAGCCTTGTAATCCTTGGCATCTAAACTAATTTTATCTTGATTATATAAATCTAAAGTCATATTTATTGGATAATTTGTTGTTTTATATGAAGAGCTTACTTTAGTATAAAATGATAAACTATCATTTATTAACATATTACTTTTTGTTTTTTCTTCTATTATATTACCATTTTTATCTTTAGTTATATTTTTAGAAAATGTAATGTCCGCTGCTATAGATACTTTTCTATCATCAGTATCCATATCACCTATAAAATCTCCTAAAGAGTATATTGCATAAACATGATTACTAGTTCCATTTGAAAGTTCAAATAGTTCTTCTGACTTTTCTTGCACCACTTTAGAACCAGTTCCAAGTACAACATCTACTCCATTTTCAAATAACATTTCAACACTATTTTTTTGGTCTGAATTAACCCTAGTAGCATCTTCATTAGGTATATTTAAATAACAAACAACATAATCTACATTCTGACTTTTAACATATTCCATATCTTTTTTTATATTTTCCTCAGTAAGTAGATTTATTAAATACTCTTTTCCTTTGGTAACTTTAACTTTAGAAGTCGTCATATATGATAATATTGCAACTTTTATATTATTTTTATCCACTATATACGGTTTATTTCTATCATCAGATGAATTTAATCCGATTTGATTTATAGAATTTAACTCAAGCTGATTAATTGTTGCATCTATAGCCTTTTCACCTTTATCCATTGAATGATTTCCGGCTGTTGCCAACACACTAATTCCCAGAGACTTTATTGCTGTAAGCAGATCATTTGGCGCATTGTATACTGTTTTTGTACTATATCCGTAAGTAGATCCTGCCACAGGCGTATTTAAACTTGCAAGAACTATATCATATTTTGCTAATATATCTTTGGTCTGAATATACGAATCTAAAAAATTATATTCAGATCCATTTTTTGCACCTTTTAATATATTGTTTGAAGTATAAATATCTCCAAGTGCTAATAATTTTAGAGTATTTTCTTGGGTAGTCTCTTTAGCTTTTGGTATTATAGTTGTAATAACCTTATTTACTCCATTATACAACCACATACCTGCTCTATCCCTTTTGCCTAGTGTATATGATACTAACACATATATTTGATAGTATATAAACACACATATAACAGTCCATATAACAAATTTTAATATATCTTTTTTATTTTTATTTTTTTTTACCTCAACATTAACATTACCTGTTTCAATGTCCATATAACCTTTCCTCATATTTCTCCCCTTTTTTATATATTATACATTTTTTATTCATAATTATACTTGTTTTATTATACTACAAAATGTGTAATAATTGCAAGTGCTTTTAAAATATATTATGCTTCTTTTATTAAATTGGACAAAAAAACAGATGCTCTATTGCATCTGTTTACTAATTTACTATTGAACGCTATATGGTATTAAAGCGATATGTCTAGCTCTAGAAATTGCTTCAACAACTTTTCTTTGATGTTTCGCACAAGTTCCTGTAACTCTTCTTGGTAATATTTTACCTTTATCACTTACAAATTTCTTTACTTTTTCTATATCTTTATAGTCTAATTCATCTTGTTTATCTACACATAAAGCACACACTTTTTTTCTAGGTTTTCTAAAAGGTTTATCACCTTTAGCTCCTTTTTTATTTCTCTTATCTAGCATTAATTTTTACCTCCTTTTGCATTTAAATTAAAATGGTAAATCTGCTGTATCATCTATTGTTATGTACTCACCATCACTTGGTATATCAGAATTTATTGATCCGTTTGCCCCAGAACCTTCTCTTTTAGAATCTGCAAAATATGTATCTTCAACTATAAAATCAGTTGCATATCTTTTTGCTCCAGTTGTATCTTCCCAAGTTCTATTTTGAATTCTTCCTTCAACCAAAACTTGTGCACCTTTTCTAAAATATTTACTACAAAACTCAGCTGTTTTTCCGAATGCTGTTAAATTGAAAAAGTCTGTTTGTCTTTCTCCATTTTGACCAGCAAATTTTCTATTTACAGCTAAAGAAAATGATGTAACTTGTGTTCCTGTTGTTGTATTTCTTACCTCTGGGTCTTTTGTTAATCTCCCCATAAATTGAAATTTATTCATAATAAATCCTCCTTGATTTTAATTTTCTATTTTACTATTTTTTTATTATCATGTGTTTTAGAACTGATTCATCTAAACCTAAAACTCTATCCATTTCTAGAATAGATTCTGGTTTAGCCGTAAATGTAAATAGTATGTAAAATCCTTCTTTTTGCTTCTTTATTTCATAAGCTAAAGTTTTTTTACCCCATTCATCTACGTTTGTAAGTTCACCATTTGATACGATTAATTCTTTCATTTTTTCTGCAAAAGCAACTTTTGCTTCATCAGCAATTGTTTGTGAAAGTATTATTACTGCTTCATAATTGTTCATTACTTACTCCTCCCTTCTGGACATCTGACCCTATACATAATGTATAGAGTAAGGAAATTAACGTAACTATTATATCACATTTTTGTAAACAAATCAACTTTTTAACAAATTCTCTGCAAAATTGATTTATTTTAATCAATTTTCAGTATTTTTTTATTTTTATAACAAATAATATAACCAAATTAGTTATATTTAGTATTTTTTCTATTTTAAACATTTTTGATACACAAATTTCTTTAAAGTCTTGACAGAGTAACGTTTTAGATATATAATACATATACTTACAGTATTAAGATGCTTAAATTTTATATTTAAACGCAAAGGAGGTAACCTTTTGAAAGTAGAGAAAATTAATGAAAATAAAGTTAGAATAACTTTAAGTATAGACGAATTAGCACAAAGGGATATCTCTTTGAATGATCTTGAAAAAGATACAGTAAAGGCTAAAAAATTATTTTTAGAATTAATAGAGGAATCAAATTTAGAATCATCCTTTATTTTTGAACACGCCCAATTATTCGTTGAAGCAGCTACTGACAGTAACGATTTTTTTACAGTTACAATAACTAAAATAGATGATTTTCCTGATCTTACAAAATATAATTTGCTCGATGAAGGTTTTACTAAAAAAACAGTAAAAAAATCTTCTAATAAATCAATAAGTCCTATCAGCTCTAACATATTTTCATTTGAATCATTGGACAATATTTTGGATATGTGTGACATATTAAAAGGAACAAATTCATTCCTTGGTAAAAACAGCTTATATAAACTGGATAGCAAATATTTTCTAATATTTAGTAAATATTCAATAAGAAATACAAAATTCCTAAAAACATATTCAATTATAAATGAATTTTGCTTAAATAACTACGAGTCAGAATTATATGAAATTTCTTTAAAAGAAAAATCACAGCTTATAATTTCAAATAAAGCACTTCAATCATTAGCAAAACTTTAATCTTATATTTTTGAGAAACTATTCTTTCTTACTTTTAGAATAGTTTCTTTTGCTATTAAATCATATTTACCTTTAGCTATTACTGGAGTTTTTAGCACTAAAACATATTCCATTTCAAATTCAATAAGTTCACCATATTGTTTTATTTCATTGGGATATTTTAATTTTATCTTAGACACTTCAAATCCAGATTCAATTAACTCTTTATTTAACTGTTCTTTTTCATTATCTGTAAGATATCCAAACTTTTCTATCACAAACATATACTTATTTGCTATCGTTATTAACTTTTGATGATAGATAAAAGGAATTATCGAATTTATTATATACGTTCCTATAATTATAATCATAAAAATGGATATTATCAATAAAAATGGTACGGCAATTATACTATTTCCTTTTCTATATTCCATTCTTAACCTCCATTAACTTAAGCTTGAAATTATCTCTAATATTTAAGTTTATATTTCCTATTAAATGATTTAATATTATTGGTTCAACCAGTATATTTATATCTATCAAAACACTTTTTTCTACATATTCATATTTAATTTCGTTTATAGTAATCTTATAATTAGGGTGGTTGAGTTTCAACAAATATACAATCTTTTCTTTTAATAAAATATTATCAAACTGATAATTTGCATAAGAAAGTTCACTATAATTTGCTGCTATATATGCATTTTGAGCTATATAAAATAAATCACTTTTTACATTATATATACATGAATTTATTTGAATATGTAATAAGAATATTGCAGTAAGAATTATAAATATGAATATTATTAATAAAGTCAAGACAATTATTTCAATACTTCCTCTTTTATTTTTCATCTGTTATCCAATCATCTATTTCTATATTTTTATCGATTTCATTAACATTTAAAACATTATTTTTAAATATATAATTGATATTATTACTATATTTTTCAATACTATCAAATTTTATACTTTTAGAATATTTTTTATTACAAACTATTTTTAGTATATTAGGATCTGAAATTCTTTCTCCAATTTTAGAAAAATCAATTTCAAAATAATTTTTAATTTCATCTCTTAAATAGTTCCAACTCTTAATAGTGCTATTAAACCTTTCATTAATGTTTATTTTTAAAGCGACATTATTACCATTTTCATAAATTTTTTCATAATTTACTTTTTCATCGTTAATGTAACATTCGTAATCTAATTCATTCAAATTATTTTTTAAACCAATTATTAAATGTCTCCCCGCTTCAATAAAACCTGCAGAATTTCCTTTTTGTGTGTTTAAAGTTTGGACAAGTGGTCTTACAACTAAAATATTATTATATTTTTCCAGCGCTGCTATTTTTATCTTATTTATTGGAATTACTTCTTTTTCTAATATTTTTACATTAACAATTTTTTGTATGTTATGTTGCATCAAACCATCAACGCTAAACTCTGTATAAAGATAACTTTTTACCTTTACATCTATGGGATAAGTATTTGAAATCTTATAATCTTCTCTAGATACTGTAAATAATACTGATTTGTCCACCTTTACAGTTTTACTGCCACTTGCTCTTGCTATTTCTTGATTATTTATATATAAAACCGATACAATTTCTTTTATATGTTTCTCATTTGCATTATCGCTTAAGTCAATTGCTTCTGCAGAAATTTTTATGGGTATTATTATTTTATCTTCAGTTGCTTCCAATATAAAGTTATCTTCAACATTAAGTTTTGATAATACTTTCGCATCTGCCTCCATTGGAGCAGTCGCAAATATTGCATTACGTATTTTTGCCTTATTACTAATTCTTCTCGCCGTTACAACACCGTTAGTTTTCCAAGTAGATGAAGCGTTTAAGACAGCCTTATTTAATCCGACTTTATTTGCTGATATATTATATGAAACTAAGTCATATGAGTTAATAGTTCCTGCATTATAATTTATCTTATCAAAAAGTAGATCAGTCATTTTCATATATTCTAATTGCTCTTCATATTTATATTTTCCCTTATCCTGCCATGATTCATATGCACCATTTGTAACAACATATTCCCATCTATCCGGGGTTGTTTCTGGCAGAAAATCAGCCGGAAAATGTACATTACTAACAACTGTCCCACTATAACTTGTTCCAAGGAAATAATACTCTCCTCTTTCACCAAATCCATTATATTTCCCATTATATCTTGTCCATCTCCCAAAATTATTTTCATTTTTAAATCTTTGCTGATTATGCCATAACAATCCTTGTGGATTTGAATATGCAAATACATTGTAAATATTATATATTTCTTCGTTTATTTCCTCATAATAAACATTATATCTTGGTATACCAATTGTATCTATTACAAATTTAAAATTATCTGATATGCCATATATATTACTTTTCAAATTAAATAGAAAGGTTATTGTAGCTAACACTCTTATTATAAGTTTATTATTCATTATTATCACCCAATTTGATCATAAGCATATTTTCGAATTCAGTAATTTTAATATAAACATCATTGATTTCTATTAATTTGTCAATATTACTCAAACTACTTCTATCCATATCCCTTATTTTATCATAACTCTCTATTATTATCTGGCAAAATCTAGGTTTATCAATTTGCAAATTAGTTACATTTATAATATATTCCACTAATTCTTTAACATAATTTTCATCACATATATTGCTTTTATCAAAATCCTTAAAGAGTTTATTAACATATATTTCTATATGATTTTCTTTTACCTGCAACTTTATATCATAATAACCATTATCTAGTTCATTCTTACTTTTCCCTATACTCAAACACTCATCATTTATAATAACGTATCTATCTTTAAAATAATTGGTGAATTCATCCTTATTTGTAATGACATTCTCACTATAATAATCAATACTTGCTGCTATTTTTTTTGCATTATTCTTTGCCTCATGCCTATTGTAATTAACATTAAACAAGATAACCGCTAAACTAATTATTAATAGAATTACAACTATAAATACTCTTTTATACATGATTTTCTATGCTTTCTAAATATACATTATATATTTTGTTAGCTAATACATCCACATCATTTTTTGTATAACAAACGTTTTTGGTATTTTTTATTAAGTTTAAAATGTTTGAAGATGATATGTTACTAGTTAATACAATAGATTTATTCTTATCTTTTATCTTTTCAAAGTAAATATCTACTTCTTCATAATTGTCTGACAATATAACATATATATCAGCTTTTACTCTTTGATTAATTTTGTTTTTTCTTAAAATATTAATAGTTTTATTCTTAATTAATATTTTAATCTTTTCCTCGATTTTAAAAGTTATATTTTGTAATTCTTCATTTTCTAGTTCATATATAAACAGAATATTCATAATTTCTCCTCACTTTATTATACTAATACTAAATTTTCCATAGTTCTTTAAATTATTTATTTTTATACTTTCTTCTTTAGAAACTTCAACTAATATAGTTTCAATACAATTTCCTTTTTTAATGATATTGCCGTATTTATCAAAACAGTTTATTATTTTAATATTTTCTAATAGTTTAATTGTTACATATCCATTTTCAAAATCATTACTCATAACACTGGATTTGTTCAAAGTTTTAAACATATTCTCAATATCAGATAATTTAGCAGAGTAAAATATATTTACTATACAATCTTTTTCAATTTGATATGAAGCCGAATCTTCAGATAAATTCAATTTAATTGAAATTATTTCATTATTTACTTTAGCCTTTAAGCTTTCTTCATTAGAGATAACCATATTTTTTAATATTATAGTACCTTCACAATAGTCATTTTTATAGCAATTATCTCCGTTATATAGACTCATATACTTTTCATTAGAATATCCTAAAACTTGGATTCTTTTAAAATCTGATTCTAAAATTTTATCACCTTTTGACACGTCTTTTATAAGAGAATATACAAAGGTACAGTTATTGTTTACTGTAATCTTTTTATAAATAAATATTAAAACAAAATATATAATTACCGCTATTATAAAGATATATATATTCCTTCGAACTCTCACTATATTAAAGGTTGTCCTATTTTACTTAAAGCATCAGAAAACCAAGTCTGTATACTATTAAATCCCACTGTCATTATACTCATTATTTGTGGATAAAATACAACTACAATAAGTGTTATTGTTATTCCAATAATTAATATGCTTTCTACAAGTTCTGCTCCTCTTTTATGTTTTAATCTAAACTCTTTCTTCTTAATTAATTTTAATTTAAGTTTACTCATTCATAAACACTCCCTTTCTATTTAAATATGTTTTGTAAATTTTCTGATACTTGCATAATTATAGGATAAACAGCCAATACTGTTATATTTATTAGTGAAATTACAGATGCTACAACAACAAACATTATTCTCTTAGTTTCTTTATATTTTAAATATTTAAAATATGATAAATCTAACATTTCTGAAAAAACTGTTAAAGATTGAACCATTTTGCCTTCTTTTTCTCCTTGTAAAAGTATATTTAAAAACATGTTAAACTCATATGAATTAAATTTTAACTTGAAATTATCCGTGGCTTTAATCATGCTAAAATTGTACATTAAATAGTCATTAATGAATATATCAAAATTATCTCTAAATCTTTTATACTCAATATTATCTTTTACGTACGTCAGAGATTCATATAGTGGAATATTAGATGAAAGAGCTAATTTTAAGCCGTTAGAAATTTCAGATATGTCATTTATTATTTTTAAAGATTCGTTTTTTACATATATATAAATAATAAAATTTGGAATGTAAAATAAAATAAAAAAGTATACTAATGATAAAAATATATTATGAGTTCTGTAGAACATAAGAATAAAAAGTATTGGTGAAATAACATATTTAATTAACTTATACTTAAACATGTTTATACCATATGGATTTCCTAAATTATTTAATGTATTGTTAGACTTCGTTAAACCTGATTTTAGAATTTTAAAATTCGAATTTAGTAGCTTAAAGCATTTATTAGAAATAATATATTTGGATTTTGAAAATGTGAAGTAATTTAAAACTATATAATAAGATAAAAAAATAGAAAAAAGTGAAAGTATCAAAACATAAATGTAATCACCCCCTTAATGGATTGTTAATAATATAACATAGTAAATTTCAAAAGTCAATGGTTTAATACTATGAATCGTGCGACAAATAGTGCCAAAAAATTAGTAACTTAATGTTTTAAAACATAATATTATTTCATACTTAATATCTTAATACTAGTATATAGATAATCTATAAAAATATATACTGTAGCAATATATATCATAGTAATTAATATTGGTCCATCTAAATAGATATAAATTTTATTTAAATTAGGTAAAATATATTTAATAAATATTACTCCTAGAACACCCCAAATAATCATAAACTCTAATGAAATATACTTATTTATGCCAAATTTTAACTTACTGTAATCCCACAATTCAACTTCATATACTTTATCCAATAGTAGACCCGTTACATACTCAAGGCTAGTAAGTATAATTGAACTAAAAAGAAATATTAAAAACACATTCTTTGTATACTTAGATATGACCATCGCTAAAACAAATGTGCCTATACCATATAAAATACAAAATGGTCCATTTGCCATACCAGCTCTTACCACATCTTCTTTAGAAATAATCTTAAAAACAATTTCTAAAATCCATCCTATAAATGAACCAATTATAAAAAAATATAAGCCTTTGTTTATCATATAATCACCATAAGTATATTTTTTGTTCAAATCTTTTTTTTATACATTATTGTATACAAACAAAACATATCACATCGACAAAATTCTACAAGTGTGTAATAGTAGCATTTTCAAATAGATAATGATTATATTTAATGTTTTATTTAAATAAAGTATTGTTTTTTTTATTTTTATTTGATATAATTTTTGTATATGAGGTGACAATTATGGAGAGCAATTCAATTGAAAGTGCAAAAATAATGGTTATTGATGATGATATCAATATGATGGATATGTTATCAATAATACTTTCTAAATATAAACATAAAGTGGTTCCGTTTACAGAGCCCGTTTCAGCTATTGAAGCTTTAAAATCTGACTCATTCGATATATTAATTGTAAATTATCTAATGTCTCCTGTAAACGGGGATAGAATTGTAGAGCTTGTTAGAGAATTTAACAAAGAAATCTATATTATTATGATGTCAGTTAATAAGGATTTAGCCCCTTCTATTGATGCTATGCGAAATTTAGATATACAATCATATTTTGAAAAAAGTTCGAGATTTGATCAGCTAATACTAACTATTCAAAGTGGTATTAAATATACAAATCAATTAAGAAACATAAGAAGTATGAACATACAACTTGAAAAATACGTAGTAGATTTTGCAAATGTTCTGCTTAATACAGTAGATGCTAAAGATAATTATACTGCTGCACATTCAAAAAGGGTTTGTGAATATGCCTTAAGATTTGCAAATATTTTAAGCTTATCTACAAAAGAAAGAGAAACTTTAAAACTCGCTGGTCTATTTCATGATATCGGTAAAATTGGAATACCTGATAACATTTTAACTAAAAACGATAAACTTACAGATGATGAATATGAAACAATAAAGTTTCATCCCACAATAGGTGCTAATATTTTATCAGTTGCAGATATATTTAAAGATGTACACGAAATAATAAAATGTCACCACGAGAGAATTGATGGTAAAGGCTATCCTTACAATATGGCTGGAGACAAAATACCATATTTATCTAAGATTCTTTCAATTTGCGATTCTTTTGATGCAATTACAACAAAAAGATCATATAAAGAGGTTTACACAATTGAATATGCTATAGACGAACTAAAAAGAGTTATGGGCACTCAATTAGATAAAGATTTAACAGAGAAGTTTTTAAACCTAGTAAAAGAGAATATTAATACATTTGTCATAACAAATATATAGAGGATTATATCCTCTATTTTTATTCTATAAATATTGCTATAGCCTTTATAATCTGAATGTTATTAATTTTATTTATTGTAAATCCTATGATTCTAACATCTGATGTTATTGTACTTAAAAAAAATAGATCAGTCACTAAATTATTACTATCTATCCATATATACTTATCGTTTATATAAAAAAATTGATTATTTTTTGGATATTCTCTATCATCTATTTCTTTATATAAATTTTTTAGTTTACAAGGACAAATTTTTCCATTTTCAATACACAAGCTATTTTCTTTATTACCTATCTCCTCTAGCTTATTTACTAATTTATTGTAAAAAGCTAAATTTTTTATTCCAGATACATCTTCAATATTTATATATCTTCTTTCAACAACTGTATTATAACTGCTTTTTTCACCAGCAAAAAAGGTAACTCCACCTGTTACTTGTTTTCTATATTCATGTTTATCATCCTTATCATTATCATCTTTATCTTTTTTTTGCCAATTTGCATTTCCAACCATTTCATTAGCATTTGGAGCAATATTTATATCTTTTGTAAAAGTTTCACCCTTTTGAATTGAAAATTCCATTATTTCAACATCAAAATCAACCTCAGAGATTGATGCAAATAAAGATTTTAAAAATTCTTTATCTAAGTATAAATAGTATCTCATATTATTTACCTCTATACATTTTATGTATAATATTTTATTATATTATTCTACCGTTATTTTATCTTTAATTTTTTCAAATTTGCTGTCTCCAATACCAGATACTTTCTTTATATCTTCTATTGACTCAAAATCCCCATTTTTTCTATATTCTACTATCTTCTTAGCTGTTGCTTCTCCTAT
This sequence comes from Bacillota bacterium, assembly GCA_023460515.1. Taxonomy (GTDB): domain Bacteria; phylum Bacillota; class Clostridia; order TANB77; family CAG-465; genus RGIG5057. The sequence goes on from JAEWPS010000016.1 coordinate 101,298, forward strand.
CCCAGTCAATACTTGTAATTCACTTTCATTTGCTTCATTTATATTTATTTTATCTTCATCGCTAATATCTTTTTCGTTTTTATCATCATTTTCAATAGATGCTTCTTCCTTTTGTATATATGGTATAACAATTTTTTCAGAATCATACAAAGTTTTTGATAAATTTATTTTTGATATATCTGCATCTGACTTTATTCCTCCAATTAAGTTTAATGCTTCCTCTAATCTTGTGCCCTCATTAAAACTATATATACCATAATTATTTATAGCTCCACTCATATATACAGATATTTTCCCTTCTTCATTTGCAAATTCTTTTTCATTTATTTTTATATGTTTTTTTTCTAAACTTTGTATGTATATTGATATAGAACAAATTGAAATAATTATTACTGTTAATATAGTTATTTTTATCATATTGCGTTTATTTATATTTCTTATAATTTTTTTAAATTCTTTCATATTCAATCCTTTCTTTTAATTGATTTTTATTGTATAATATATTTGGGTGATTTTTTTGCGCAAATATATTATGCTTTCGTTTTTATTTATAACATTATTTATATTAAATTACAATTTTATATATGGGGATTTCGATGATATTTCTGAAGGTTCCGCGATTGTATTGGATGCAGAAAACTCTTCAATAATATATAACAAAAACATTAATAAAAAAATATTCCCAGCAAGTACCACTAAAATTTTAACTGCTATCCTAGTAATAGAAAATTTAGACTTAGATGCTAATATTACAGTTAGCAAAATAGCAATCGACAGTGTTCCGTTAGGAAGCTCTATAATGTACTTAAAACCTGGTGAAATATTGACTGTAAAAGATTTGTTATATGGACTACTACTTTCTTCAGGGAGCGATGCAGCTATTGTTTTAGGAAATGCCGTAAGTGGCAGTATACCTAATTTCATGAAATTAATGAACGACAAGTTGATCCAACTTAATTGCATAAATTCTCATTTTACTAATCCACACGGTTTTCATGATAATAACCATTATTCGACTGCATATGATATGGCAATTATAATGAAATACGTCTCAAAAAATGAAACTTTTAGAACTATATGCGAAACACAAAAATATATTATCTCACCTACTAATAAAACTAAAACTGAGAGGACTTTGGAAAATACAAATCTACTGCTTTCAACAAAAATTGATTACATATTGGGTGGAAAAACCGGGTATACAGAAGAAGCCGGAAATGTTTTTATTTGTTATTCTAATCTTAATGAAAAAAAAGTTATCTGCGGTGTTTTCGATGGCGATAAAAACATACTAAATAAGAAAATTAGATTTATTGACACAAAAATGCTACTTGATAATTCTTTTAAAGCCTTTTTTAAAAATAAAATACTAGGCAAAGACCAAATTAAAATTTCATATTACGATAAAAAAGCAAATACAAATTATATTATGGGAATATCTGATGATATATATTGTCTAACTGATCAAAACAATTATATTTTAAACTATAAACTTCCTTATATTGATGTAACAAACAATATTTTATCTGGAAAAATAAATATAACTGGGGGAAATAGCAATTGGTCATTTGATGATACTTATGAATTAAATTTGATTGAAACAAAAAATCTTGAAAATATTTTTACAATATCCAATAAATATATTATATACTCATTGATAGCAATGATATTACTGCTTATTTTATTATTAAATAAAAAGAAAAAATATCTAAAAAATAAAGAAAATTTAAGAAAGAAAAGATATTAATTTTAAACAACATATAACAACTTAAGTTGTTATATGTTGTTTGTTTTTATTTGTACTTTATATTAATTAGTCTTTGTAGTTGTTTCATTTGTTTGAGTAGATGTAGAATTCTCTGAATTAATAAATTTTTCTTTAATAATACGTCTAGTTTCTGCTAAATCCATTTTAAAATATGATATATTATCTATATAAGGAGTAGTACCAACTGCTGTACAAGAATATATACTATCTAATTTCAAATTTGGAATATCTGTTACATATCTTAATGCTTCTCTAACCGTCACATTAGTATCCGTATTTTTAAGTGCAGTCTTAATTAATTCTGGTATTTTAAATATATTAGCAGGTGACAAAACTTCTTTTATAAAAGCTTTTATAAAGTCCTGTTGTGCGTTAGTCCTTCCTATATCTCCACTAGCATATCCAACTGTCATGTCGTTATTGTGCCTAAACCTAATAAATTGCTCTGCTTTTGCTCCATTTAAAACTTGAACTCCTGGTTGTAAATCTATATGTAGATTTTGAGTTGGATCATCATATTTCATTCTAAATGGAACATTAATTTCAACCCCACCAAGAACATCTACAACTTCTCTAACAATTTTATTGTCAACAATTAAGTAGTAATCGATATTCACGTCTAATAGCTCTTCTATTTGCTTAACTAATGGTTCAGTATTTACACCTCTATATATTGAGTTTAATTTATGCACAGAAGTAGCATAATCGTTTGTCACATATGTATCTCTAGGTATCGACATAAATGCAAGTTTACCTGTTTTAACATCATATCTAACATATATCATAGTATCTGTATTATTTTCGCTTATTCCACAAACAAGAGCGTTTATAACCTCTTTTTTAGTTACAGATACAACTTCTTTTTCACCAGCATCTGGTGTTTCTTCTTCTTCACCTATAACATAATTTGCTGCATAAACACATCCCCAAGCAATTATACCTACTACTGTTAATACTATAAATACTTTTGTAAATATATTTAATACACTTTTCTTTTCTTTAACCTTTTTAATTTTTTTATTCATTGTTTCTCCTTGTTATATATATTTCTCATAATGTTACTATTTTACTATTTTTTTTATTGTTTGTCAAGTTAGGACTCTAATTTTAAAGTTCTAATTTCAAATATTAACCATATAGAAAATATAATCTCAAATATTATCATAATAACAGATACAATAACTGCGCTATACATAATCCCTACTATCATCATGGTTAAAGAAATAATAATTGCCATGATCAAGTATGCTTTTGAATTATATAACCAACCAAAAGGAAATAAATGCGCTCCAAAAATTATTGCTAATATCATTACCATCTTATCTGGAACAACTCTATATACCCACATTGCAATCAACAAATATAATAATTGATTGCAAGAAAATAAAATACCCAATTTATTCAATGGATTACTTTTATTTGAAAAATCTGCTTTTATTATTTTCGAAATAATATATGCCAATGGCATAAGCGGTGTTGTAACACAAAATGTTAGAAGATTTCTTGTTAAAATATCTTTAATTGGTAATATCCATATTATTAGCACTGCTGACCAAATTATTATAGATGCGATTATAAAATGTAATCCTTTTTTGCCTTTAATTGAAATATCTTTTATAGATTCACTAATATTCATTATTTTCCCCTTTATATTAAAATTTCAAACCAGATGATAACAATTTAACTAAAATATTTGTATTATATAACATTTTAGTTAATATTGAAGAATCTATAAGTCCTTTTAAGCCTCCAAACATAGGTACAATTATTGATACTATAGCAAGCACTATCCAAACTTTAAATAGTGCCATTACTATTCCAATACCAAATCCGCCTATATTATTAATACTACTTAATATAGGTAAATCAAATACAATATTAAGCATCATTTGGAGTATATACGCACACATATTTACTGCTAAAAATATTAATATAAATGCTGCTGTTCCTAGTATAAATTCAACTACTTTATTTGTAAGCTCATCTGCTGTCTCACCCGTTGCCATATTTTTTACTATTGCTGCATAAAACGAATTAGTTCCATTTTCATCAGTTGTTTTTGATTCAATAGCTTTAGCTATTCCTGAACTAATAGTTTTTTTCATAGTTTCATCTACATCAGTTTTACTAGTAGCTAAATCAACTAAGCTTGATTTAAATGTAAAAGCAAGTATAATCGCTATAACAAAACCTATCAAACTTATAAGAATGGTTGTTAATCCCTTCTTATATCCTGCGAAAGCACTAACAATAAGAAATATAATAACTACACCATCTAAAATCATATTTACCACCCTTTTTTTATATTATATCATTTAAAATCGATTTCTACAATCATTTTATTATAATTTTACTATTTCTATTCTATTAGAATATATTAAAGCTACACTTTTTTCTTTATTAAATATAACAATATCTCTTGGAGGTAATTTAATGTCTATTTTCTTTATAACTATTCCCCACTTATTAATAATTGACATATCATTTTCAGATACAACATAAGTTAATAATCCACTATTTTTAATATATTTTGGAAGTGTATCTATTTCTATGGTTGCTATATTTGTATTATCAAATTTGCTTGTTATAAAACTAAATTTTTCTTTATTTGTTTCAATTGCCGCAAAATAATTATCTGATAATGTTATATAATTAGTTTGATTTGAATCCAAACTATGAATATTAGAGAGGATGTTTGTATTCAAGTTATACTTTTCAACACTATTATTAGTAACCAAAATAACCTCATCATTAATAATTTTAGAATTATAGACTAATGTATTTTCCAGTTTTAAAACTTCTTTTATACTTTCGATTTTATCTGAATCTATAATGCTTATTTTAGTTCCAATTGTAAGAGAAGATGAATCAGTTTGTATTAATAAAAGCTTCTTAGCATTATCTATCAATTTAATATCTAATATTGATGATGAGCTTATATATGCACTATATTTATTTTTTCCATACTTATCAAATACCGTAATTATTTTTTTATATCCACTACTTGAATATTCAACGGCCACATTACCCTTTTCATCCAAATATACATCATCAATAGTTCCATCAATTTTTTTATTAGTTAATTCACTTTTTCCAGAAAAAACATAGATATTTCCACTTAATTTATTTGCAAGTACCATGTAAGATTCATTAATATAAATATCGGCATTTGCATTTTCATTTATTTTATATTCCCATGTTTTTTTACCACTTGCATCATATGTTGAAAGAACACGATTTGAATATATTAATAGTTCGTTATTATAATTTTTATATATATTTGCTTCTTCGGAAAGGCTTTCAATTATAGTATTAGGTTTTGTATTATTAAATATATTAAACCCCCATATTGGAGCGTATTCAAGAAACGTATATATTGCGAAAAACAATATAATAACTACGAAAGATAATATAATTGGTTTTATATTTTTTTTTGTAGAATTCTCTTTATCAACATGATAGATTCTACTATTTCGTTCTACTTTTTTCTTTTCTTTATAATCATTTAATATATTTATACCTTTATTTATATTATCTTCAGCCCCATGCTTAATATTTTTAAGTATTTGCTTATTAACTGATAAATTTATTTTTCTTTTCATATTTTTTTCTCCCATTTTTTAGGTATATAATATTCTTTGTCTATAATTTTATCAGGTAAATATTGTTGCTCAACCCATGAATCCTCATAATCATGTGGGTATTTGTATCCTATACCATATCCTTCTTGTTTCATATCAACTATTGGAGCATTTCTCACATGCATAGGTATTACTCCAGTATCTGTATTTTGCACATCCTCAATTGCACTATTAATTGCTAAATAAGCACTATTAGACTTCTTACTTGTTGCAACACATAATGCAGCATGAGAAAGTATAATTCTAGCTTCTGGCATTCCTATCTGATGTACCGCTTGCATTGCTGATGTCGCTAATAATAAAGCTTCGTTATTTGCAAGACCAACATCTTCAGAAGCAGCTACTACAATTCTTCTTGCAATAAACATAGGATCTTCTCCAGCTTCTATCATTCTAGCTAGATAGTGTACTGTTGCTTGAGGGTCACTTCCCCTCATGGATTTTATAAATGCACTTATTGTATCATAATGTGATTCATTTGATTTATCATACATACTCTTTTTATTTTGGGTACAATTTATTATTACATCCTTATCTATAACAATTGTACCATCGCTATTCATATCCGTCGTTAAAACAGCTATTTCTAATGCATTTAGTACGGTTCTTACATCACCGTTAGATATTTCAGATAAAAAATCTATTACCTCATCTTTAATATCTAAATTATATGATCCTATTCCTCTTTCTTTATCTCCAATTGCAAACATTAATATTTTTTTGATATCCTCAGTTTCTAATTCCTTAAACTTAAAAATGGTTGACCTAGACACCAATGCTTTATTTACTTCAAAATATGGATTTTCTGTAGTTGCACCTATTAAAATAATTGTACCCTTTTCTACATATGGAAGAAGTGCATCTTGCTGAAGTTTATTAAATCTATGAATTTCATCTATAAAAAGAATTGTCTTTCCCTTAGGATTAGTAAATATATTTTTAGATTCTTCAGCAATTTTTTTTATATCTCCTACTCCTGCATTTGTTGCATTCAACTCAACAAAATTATATTTTGTTGTATTTGCAATTACTCTTGCAAGAGACGTTTTTCCAGTACCTGGAGGTCCCCAAAAAATTGCAGAAGTTAGCTTGTCCGCTTTAATCAACCTATATAATAATCTATCTTTACCTATAATATGTTCTTGTCCAAAAAATTCTTCCAAACTTCTTGGTTTCATTCTGTACGCTAAAGGTTCCATCTCTACCTCCTTAAATGAATTTACTTATAATATTTTCCTTAGTAATTCCAAATAATTCATATACTTTTTTAGCATTACCTGACTTACCAAATGTATCATTAACGCCGATTTTTATAAGTTTTTTTGGATAATATTCAGATAAAACATCAGCCACCAAACTACCTATTCCACCTATTATACTATGATCTTCAATAGATACAAATATTTCTGTTTCTTTAGCACATTTTATTATATTCTCTTTATCTACTGGTTTAATACTATATAAATCTACTACCCTTACATTCACATTGTTTTTGGCTAAGTCTTCCTTTGCTTCTAATGCAATACTTAGCGTGTTTCCAGTTGCAAATATTGTCCCATTATGTCCATTTCCAAAAGTCTTACTTTTACCGATTTCGAAGACCTCATCTTCAGAATATACATCCATTGTATCACTTCTACCTAATCTTATATACTTAGGTCCATTAATATTTAAACACTCAGATAATATTTTTTTAGTTGATATGTCATCTGCTGGAGATAAAACTGTCATTCCTGGTATAACTCTCATAAGAGAAATATCTTCTATGCACTGATGCGTAGGACCATCTTCTCCCACAGCAAGACCACTATGAGTTGCACATAAATTAACATTTACGTGTGAATATCCTGCAGTATTTCTAACTTGTTCATAAGCCCTTCCAGATAAAAACATGGCAAATGTAGAAGCAAAAACTGTCTTGCCACTAAGGGCTGCTCCACAAGCTGTTCCGACTAAATCCTGCTCAGATATCCCGATATCAAAATGTCTATTTGGAAATTCCTTTTTAAACATATCTGTACAAGTGGCTTTAGCTAAATCGGCATCAAATACTATTACATTTTGATCCTTTCTACCAAGTTCCACTAAAAATTCCCCATATGCTTTTCTTGTTGATTTCATAAATTAACCTCTTTTCAAAATTATATTTTGGCTTCTAATTCACTTTTTGCTTTTATATATTCGTCATCAGTAAGTGATTTTCCATGCCAGCTTGCTTCATTTTCCATAAAACTAACACCTTTTCCCTTAATAGTTTTTGCAACTATACAAGTAGGTTCATTAGATTTTTTTGCTAATTGAATAACTTCTTGCAATTCTTCTATATTATTACCATCACACTTAAGTAAATTTAAACCAAATGAAGAGATTTTTTTATCTATATCATTTAACTTCTTTACATCATTTATACTTCCATCTATTTGAAGTCCATTATAATCTATAAATATTATAATATTATCTAAATTATATTTATTAGTCGTCATTAAAGCTTCCCAAATTTGACCTTCTTCTAGTTCGCCATCACCCAGTATAACATATACATATCCTTCTTTAGAATCAATTTTTTTAGCTAATGCCATACCGTTTGCAATGGATAACCCTTGTCCTAAAGATCCACTAGAAACATCTACTCCTGGGATTTTAATACTTGGATGTCCCTCTAAAAACCCATCATATTTTCTTAGTGTCTTTAATAAATCCTTATCTAAAATCCCTACTGAGGCAAGTGTAGCATATAATGCAGGTGCCGCATGTCCTTTAGATAGTATACACTTATCTATTCTATTTCCACTACTATCAAGGCTTAGATTCATTTCTTTGTGATATAAAACTGTCAGTATATCTATTACAGATAAACTTCCACCTGGATGACCAGATTTTGCATTATATATCATATCGATAATATCTATTCTTAATTCATTAGCTATTTTATTTAAGTTTTTCATTCTTACCCCCTAGAATTTTTTAAATCCTTTTCCTAATACCTCGTTTGTATTAGATATATACATAAAAGCATCTGGATCAATTTCATATGCTATTTTTTTAACTTTTGATATTTCTCTAATAGTCACAACACAAGTAATACTAATATATTCTTCTCTAGAATATGCTCCTATACATTTTGTTACTGTAGCACCTCTTTTTAAGATATCTATAATTTTATTTGTAATGGAATCATCATTCTTAGTTACTATAGTTACAACCTTTGTATAATTAATCCCTTCAAATACAATATCTATAATTTTACTTGAAATAAATATAGCAATAATTGAATATAATCCTAAATTTACATCATTAAATTGAAACATTAATGCTAATATTATTAAGAGATCTACAAACATTATTATTTTACTTAAGTTAAATGTACCACCTTTTCTTTTCAAAATTTGTGCTAACATATCAGAACCGCCCGAACTTGACCCTGCTTTAAAAACAAGTGACATTCCAAACCCAAGTAACATTCCGCCATATATTGATGATATAAACATATCTGTTCTATTATGAAGTACATAACTATTAAAATCAATTATCTCTACAAAGAAAGTAAATAGTAATGTAGTTATAATACTTTTCAAACTAAATCGAAATCCAAATTTTTTTATTGACATTGCAAAAAGTGGAATATTAATCAAAAGTATCGAAAGTCCCATATTTATATTAAATCTATAATATAATATTGTAGCAACACCACTTGCACCTCCAGTAGTTATTCTGTTTGGTAAAAGAAAGAAATTAATACTAACTGCCATTACAAAAGTTCCTATTATAATTAATATTGTATCTATTATTCCTTTATATATCCTATTTTTCAATTTAGTATCACCTTGTTAATATTATGTGTAGTTTTTTATAATGTATCTAATCAACAAGAAAATTTTCAATGCATTTATCTAACTTATTTAAATATGAAGTATCTTCTATATATGGTTGAAAGACATTACTTCTTAAAAAATTAATCTTTTGTTCTAAAGTAGGAGGACTTTCTTCACTTTCAAATTTATCTGGATTATAATAGACTATATAATCTAAACTTGCTAACTTTTCACATATTTCAATCTGATGATCATCAACATGTTCTCCATATTTTTTTATTCTTGGCATAGCTATAACTTTTTTACCTTTTAATAAAGAAGAGAAAATAGATCCCACACCACCATGTGTAATTACAAACTCACATTTTTCAATGTATCTATTGAATTCTTCTTCATCCAAAAAATCTATGGTTTTTATTTTTTCACTAACAAATTTAGTATATCCAACTTGTGCAATTATCTCTTCATTATTTAAAACTTTACAGCTTTCAATTTCTTTTAGTAATCTTTCAAAACTTTGATTTTGAGTTCCTAATGTTACAAAAACCATTATATCAATCTCCCTAAATATTCAGATTTTGCATATTTATCTGCCAATTCTTCCCATTGAACATAAAATTTATCCACGAATAAATAAACAAATTTACCTGTCATAGACAATGTATTCACTTTTGCCATTGACTCTATATATATTACTTTTTTTCCAAATAATTTTGCAATAAAACAAACAATTCCACCAGTATGCGCCCCAGTTGTAATAACTACTTTTGGATTAAATGTAATCATTAACTCAATACTTCTAAACATATTAAAAAGAAATATAAATACATATGAAAAAATATATTGTCTCGATCCATATTTCATATACTTGACATTAAATTTTTCACTTAATTTCTTTGTAATTTTTGTTTCTTCTGTAACTAGCATGTAATCAAAGTTGGTAAACAGACTTTGAAGTTTAAGTAATTCTGTTAAATGACCTCCACTGCTTGATACAAACATCACTTTCTTCATATATTATTCTCCTTTAACTGATATAATAATATTATATTTATCTTGCAAATAATTTTTATTTATTTTCTTCGGACCGACAACAATAGATATATATTTTTTGTCCACATACATTTCTATTTTTTGTTTTTCATTATCAACACTATCAACGTATTTGATGTTTAAAACTTCTTTTTCTAATTTTTCAAGTACAATTTTAGATAATGCATATTCAGCAAAATTATCTGAAACTGGACCAATAATTTTATAATTACTTGCAGCTATTTCTTCTGTGGATTGCAGCCCTATACGTATAATTTGAACATTACTATTCTTACATACTTTTATGACTTCAGATGCCCTATTCGAAGCATCTTCTAAAGTTAAGGGTTGATATTTATTTTGCAAATACATATCAAATAATTGACTTTTTTCCAACACATAAACCGGATAAATTCTTAATTGTTTTGGCTTAAATTTTAACAATTTTGTAATAGTCATAATTTCAGACTTTAAATTACTATTTGGAAGACCAATCATAATTTGAAAACCAAGTTCAACATTAAGTAAATTGATAATTGCCGCCGCTTTTATAACATCCAAAGCCGTATGCCCTCTCTTAGACGATTTTAAAACTAATTCGTCCATAGATTGAACTCCAAGTTCAATTGTCTTAACTTTATATCTCTTTAACATTTTAACTATAGGTATAGTAATATAATCTGGTCTTGTTGAAATACGTATACTGTCTACTTGTCCATTTTTAACGTATTCATTAGCAAGTTTTAAATATTTTATCTGTTGTATTATTGGAATACCTGTAAAGCTACCGCCAAAAAACGCTATTTGAATTTTTTTGTTTCTATCAAAAAACTTTATATAGCTGTCTATATCTTCCCTTATTTTTTCTAAATTTTTAATTTTTGTATTTCCACTTATTTTTCTTTGGTTACAAAATACACATTCATTGTTACATCCTAAGTGCGGTATAAATACAGGAATTGTATATTGATCATCTTTATTTATTATGTTTTTTAATTCTTCTGTTAAATCAACATGTATTTTACTTATACTTTGCATAAGCTACCTCAGCTGCCTTTTGTTCTGCTTGTTTTCTACTCTTTCCTAAACCAGTTCCAATTCTACTGCCTTCTAATAAAACTTCAACAAAGAAGCTTTTATCGTGATCAGGTCCTGTTTCATCTAATACGTTATATAGTATATTTACTGTTCCATTTTTTTGTAATTTTTCCTGCAATAATGTTTTATAATCTGTAACTTTTGTTTTTCCTTTTAATGAATCAGATATTTGTTTTTCCAAAAGTCTAATTGCAATTTGCTTAACATTATTAAAATTACTATCTAAATATATTGCAGCTAGTAATGATTCAAAAGCATCTGCAATTATTGCATCTTTAGCTTTACCATTTGTACTTATTTCGCATTTACCTAAAAATATATAATTTTCCCCACCAATACTTTTAAAAGCTTCACTTAAAGATTTTTCACAAACTATCTCAGCTCTTTTTTTCGTCATATCACCTTCACTAATTGCTGGTTTAATATTGAATAAAAAATCTGAAATAATATGTTCTAAAACAGCATCTCCTAAGTACTCTAATCTTTCATTATATGCATTTTTATCGGTATTTTTTAATTCATATGCGTATGATTTATGAGTAAGAGAAACTCTTAATAATTTACTGTTTTTAAATTCATATCCTAAGTCCTTTTGAAGTATAGCCAACTTTTCATTTATTGTCATAAAATTCACCGTCATTTCTACATATATTATATCAATACTGCAATTTTAAGTCAATAGTTTTACATAAACTTTTACTTTTCCTACTATATATAAAAAGCAAACAACGTAAATTATACATTGCTTGCTTATAAAACTAACTATTTTAAAAATTTATTCTTCAATCGTTTAACAGATGACATATCACCTAAATTTAATCTTGTTATAGTATATTGTCCTATATTTATTGTAATCTCCTTTATATCCTTAATTTCAGAAGGCCTACCATCAATTGTTAGTAGTATATTTCCCTCTGGCCTAATTGACACTTTCTTGTCAAAAATTATAGGATTTTTTATGCAATTATAAGCTCCATTTGAAATAGGAGCACATGGTATTATCTGTAATACCGGTAAATCAGCTAATATTATTGCTCCACCACTGCTCATTGAATAGGCCGTTGATCCGGTTGCTGTTGAAACAATAAAACCATCTCCCCGAGATGTCTCAAGATGTTCATAATTTAAAAACAATTCACATTTCAATGTTTTAAGTTGCTTATTTTTTACTACAATTTCATTCAATGCTTTTCTTAAATAATGAAAATCTTTCCTATTACATATGTCTATAGTAAGGACATTAATTTTACTAATAGATACTTTATGAGAATTTAAGTATTTAAATAAATTTTGTATGTCACTTTTATTAATATCTTGTAAAAATCCAAAATGTCCAGTATTAACACCTAAATATCTAGCATTAGCATTGAACTTTGATTTATGAACTGCAGATATAAACGTTCCATCTCCCCCTACAGCTATTACAATATCCGGATCAAAATCTACAATCTCATATCCAAAACTACGACCAATATTCTCAATTTCATTCTTTGTGTCTATACTGGTTTTCTTCCGATTACTAATTATTTGAACCCTTTTTATAGTGTTCATGAAAATTCCTCCAATCGTTAAAATTTTTTCATAACTAATATATATATATTGTAACATTTTAATTTGGAAATTGCAACACAGGTTTACATAATATTAGTTTTGAGCATAAAAAAAGTTTATACATTTACTGTATAAACTATATAATCTAGTTTATTCTGCTTTTTGAATATATTCAACAACATCACCAACTGATATTATTTTTTCAGCTTCTGCTTCAGGTATTTCCATATCGAACTCTTCCTCTAAGGCCATTATAAGCTCAACTATATCTAAAGAATCTGCACCCAAATCATCTATAAAAGTTGTATCCATTGTTATTGTTTCAACATCTTCTATACCCAATTGCTCAGATATAACTTCTTTTACTCTTTCTAAGATTGCTTCCATAATTTGCACCTCCATCTTAACTATAATAGTATTATCCTATATTTATTACAATTTGTCAATAGTATACCCATAAATTTAATAAATTTTACACAAATATTATATTTGAATATATATTTATCTTTGTACATACAAATATATATTCAAAATATAAATAAAAATGACTATTGAATACTTCATTTATATAAAAAAATAGTAGTAATTTTCATACTACTATTTTTTATAATATTAAAGTTTAACCTTTAAATTAAGCAATTACGTTAGAAACTGAACCTGAACCAACTGTTCTTCCACCTTCACGTATAGCAAATTTTAAACCTTTTTCTATAGCGATTGGAGTAATAAGTTTTATTTTCATAGTTACGTTGTCTCCTGGCATTACCATTTCTTTTTCTTTTGGTAATTCAATAACACCTGTAACGTCAGTTGTTCTGAAATAGAATTGTGGTCTATATCCTTGGAAGAATGGAGTATGTCTACCACCCTCTTCTTTAGTTAATATATAAACTTCAGCTTCGAATTCAGTATGAGGTTTAATAGAACCAGGTTTTGCAATAACTTGACCTCTTTCTATATCACTTCTTTGAACACCTCTTAAAAGTACACCAGCATTATCTCCAGCGTCTGCAGAAGCAAGTTCTTTTCTGAACATTTCTATACCTGTTACTACTGTTTTCTTAGGTGCAGTATTAAGACCAACTATTTCAACTTCTTCACCAACTTTTAAAGTTCCTTTTTCAATTCTTCCTGTTGCAACTGTTCCTCTACCTGTTATAGTGAAAACATCTTCAACTGGCATTAAGAAAGGTTTATCTGTATCTCTAGTAGGTGTTGGTATAAATGAATCAACAGCTTCTAATAAATCAGCTATACATTTATATTCTGGAGCTGATTGATCTTTAGAAGTACTTTCTAATACTTTTAAAGCAGATCCTTGTATTACTGGTGTAGTGTCTCCAGGGAATTCATATTTGTTTAATAGATCTCTTATATCCATTTCAACTAATTCTAATAATTCTGGATCATCAACCATATCGCATTTATTCATAAATACAACTATACTTGGAACACCAACTTGTCTTGCAAGTAATATATGTTCTCTTGTTTGAGGCATAGGACCGTCAGCAGCAGATACAACTAGTATTGCTCCATCCATTTGTGCAGCACCTGTTATCATGTTTTTAACATAGTCTGCGTGTCCTGGACAGTCAACGTGTGCGTAATGTCTATTTGCTGTTTCATATTCAACGTGAGATGTATTAATAGTAATACCTCTTGCTTTTTCTTCTGGAGCTGAATCGATTTGAGCGTAATCTTTAAATGATGCTCCTCCAACTAAACTACAATATTTAGTTATTGCAGCTGTAAGTGTTGTTTTACCATGATCAACGTGACCAATAGTACCAATGTTTGCGTGTGGCTTATTTCTTTCAAATTTAGCTTTTGCCATTTTAAATTCCTCCTTAAATATTTATTATTTCTAATGTATTTATATACATTTAATTTATATTATTCTACTATATTTTTATGCACTTTGCAATACTTTTTTAATAAATAGTGTAAAAATGCTAAAATTAGTCTTCTTTCTTTGTTCTTGTAGAAACTATAGCTTCTAAAACTGATTTTGGAACTTCTTCATAATGACTTGGTTCCATAGAGTAAACTCCTCTACCTTGTGTTTTAGATCTTAAATCAGTAGCATAACCAGACATTTCAGAAAGTGGTACAAATGCATCAATTATTTGAGTTCCTGACTCTGCAGTCATTCCTTGCATTACACCTCTTCTTGAATTTATATCTCCAATAACGTCTCCCATGTATTCCTCTGGAACAACAATTTCAACTTTCATTACTGGTTCTAATAATGATGCTCCACCTTGACGGCAAGCTTCTTTAAATGCCATAGATCCTGCTACTTTGAAGGCCATTTCAGATGAGTCAACATCATGGTATGAACCATCAACTAATGCAACTTTAACATCTACAACAGGATATCCTGCAAGTATTCCAGATTTCATTGCTTCTTGTATACCTTCATCAGTTGGTTTAACATATTCTTTAGGAACAGATCCACCAACAACTTTTGATTCGAATACATAACCTTTACCAGCTTCATTAGGTTCAACTTCTAACCATACATGACCATATTGTCCACGGCCACCTGATTGACGTATAAATTTACCTTCAACTCTAACTGGTTTTTTGATTGTTTCTTTGTAAGCAACTTGTGGTTTACCAACATTAGCTTCAACTTTAAATTCTCTTTTCATTCTATCTACTATAATATCAAGATGTAATTCACCCATACCAGCTATAATTGTTTGGCCAGTTTCTTGATTAGTATATGTTCTGAATGAAGGATCCTCTTCAGCAAGTTTAGATAATGCAAGACCCATTTTTTCTTGATCTGCTTTTGATTTTGGTTCAATAGCAATAGAAATAACGGGATCTGGAAATTCTATTGATTCAAGAATGATTGGATGATCTTCATCACAAAGAGTATCTCCTGTGTAAACATCTTTTAATCCAACTGCACAAGCTATATCTCCAGCGTAAACTTTATCTATATCTTGTCTGTTATTTGCATGCATTTGGATAAGTCTTCCTATTCTTTCTTTTTTACCCTTGTTTGCATTTAATACATATGAACCACTATCTAATGTTCCTGAATAAACTCTAAAGAAAGTTAGTTTTCCAACATACGGATCAGTCATTATTTTAAATGCTAAAGCAGCAAATGGTTGATCGTCTGATGATTGTCTTTCTTCTTCTGTTCCATCATCTAGAACACCTGTAATATGTGGTACATCTGTTGGAGCTGGCATATAATCAACAATATAATCAAGTAATTCTTGAACACCTTTGTTTTTATATGAACTTCCACAAGTAACTGGAACTAATTTTCCATTTACTGTTGCTAATCTAATAGCTTTTCTGATTTCTTCAACAGATAATTCTTCACCATCTAAATATTTCATCATTAACTCTTCATCTTGATCAGCTACAGCTTCTATTAATTCAGCTCTATATTTTGCAGCCATTTCTTTTAAATCTTCAGGAATTTCTTCTGTTCTAACATCTTTTCCTAAATCATCATAATGAACCTTGGCTTTCATTTCAAGTAAATCTACAATTCCCTTGAAATCTTCTTCTTTTCCAATTGGTAATGCTATTGGATAGGCATTTGCATGTAATCTTTCTTTTAATTGTTTAACACAATTGAAGAAATTTGCTCCAGTCGTATCCATTTTGTTAACATATACCATTCTTGGTACGTTATATTTATTTGCTTGTCTCCAAACAGTTTCAGATTGAGGTTGAACTCCACCTTTTGCACAAAGTACAGTAACTGAACCATCTAAAACTCTAAGAGATCTTTCAACTTCAATAGTAAAGTCAACGTGTCCAGGTGTATCTATTATGTTTATTCTGTTGTTCTTCCAAAAACAAGTTGTTGCTGCAGAAGTAATTGTTATACCTCTTTCTTGTTCTTGAGCCATCCAGTCCATAGTAGCTGCTCCTTCATGCACTTCTCCTATTTTATGTGTTTTACCAGTATAAAATAGAATTCTTTCCGTTGTTGTTGTTTTACCAGCATCAATATGTGCCATGATACCAATATTTCTAGTCCTCTCTAGAGGATATTCTCTTGGCATACTTTACTTCCTCCTATCTATTAGATTCTACCATCTATAATGTGCAAATGCTTTATTAGCTTCTGCCATTCTATGTGTATCTTCTTTTTTCTTGAACGCACTTCCTTGATTATTTATAGCATCCATTATTTCGTTTGCTAATTTTTCTTCCATGCTATGTTCATTTCTTTTTCTAGCATATTCAACTAACCATCTAATAGCTAGCGCTTGCTTTCTTTCTGCTCTAATTTCCATAGGTACTTGATATGTAGCTCCACCAACTCTTCTTGCTTTTACTTCAAGCATTGGTGTTATATTTGTCAAAGCTTGTTCAAAAGCATCTAATGCTTCTCTACCAGTCTTTTGTGCTACCATTTCAAATGCACCGTAAACTATTTTTTGTGCAGTAACTTTTTTACCATCCCACATAATTTTGTTTATTAACTTAGTAATAACTTTTGAATTATACATTGGATCTGGCATAATATCTCTTTTTGCAATATGTCCTTTTCTTGGCACTGTTCTTCCCCCTTTCATATAATTTAAAACTAAACAGTTTTAAGGTACTCAAAAATATCAATTTCTGTAAGTGCTTATATAATTAAACTTAAGCACCTAAATAAAAGATTATTTTTTCTTAGCTCTTTTAGCTCCGTATTTAGATTTTGATTGTATTCTGTTTGCAACACCAGCTGTATCTAATACGCCTCTAACAATGTGATATCTAACACCTGGTAGATCTTTTACTCTACCTCCTCTTATAAGAACAACACTATGTTCTTGTAGATTGTGTCCTATTCCAGGAATATAAGCTGTTACTTCCATTGTATTTGTTAGTCTAACTCTGGCTACTTTTCTTAGAGCTGAGTTAGGTTTTTTAGGAGTTTGAGTTTTTACAACTGTACAAACACCTCTTTTTTGTGGAGAAGAAATATCAGTTCCAAGTTTTTTTCTAGAATTATATCCTCTTTGTAATGCTGGAGACTTAGATTTTGTTGATTTATCTTCTCTACCTTTTCTAACTAATTGGCTAAATGTAGGCACTTTAAGTTCACCTCCCCTATAAATTTATTTTATTCATCCTAAATAAGGTAGAATAACATATATATTATACTAAATTTATAGTTAAAAGTCAACAAAAAAGATTAAATTTACATAATATATACATGATTTTATGTATATTATTATTGCCATTTATTTAAAAAATATTTTATTATTTTCAAAAGTTAACATAACTTGACTTTTATCATAATATATGGTATAATATATATAGTAAAATAAATCTTAGGAGGTCATTATTATGACTACGAAAAAAACAAATCGGGCAATTGTTCGGACAATTATTTTAGCATTATCTGTTTTGATTATAGGAATCACAATACACACTATCTTTATTGGTTTAGACCTTGCTTTTATTAGCGAGCAAAACTCCAATTCAGAAACCTGGAGAATTAACTCTCAAGGAATTGCAGCAGCAAATTCAGTTTATGAAAGCAACATGAAAATCCGGGAAACAATATACAACTCGCCAAATCCCTATACAAGATGGATATCAACTGCAAACACTGTTACTCAACTTATCGTTGGTTTTTCTCTTTTGGCGTTATCTGCTTTTTCTTGCTGTATATGGTATTCATACATAACTATGAAAATAAGAAGATTTCGTAAGAGAATGCAATGTAGAAGAAGTAAACAGAATATCCGTGTAAACGGACAAACAACTTGATTAATAAATCAAGTTGTTCTTTTTTATCTAATTTACTATTTATTACTGCTTCTTAACTATATAAGTGTTATATTCATTATAATATTTCATCTTTACACTTGTTCCATTATTTCTATATCCATTGAAGTTTAATTCATATAGCACATTAAGTAATTTATTTGGTACATCACTAATATCCGTAGAAAACTCTAGCGAATTATTATTTGCTTGAGCACTGACAATTTCTCTAATTCTAGTGTTAAAATCTTGAACAGAGCTAATAAAACTATTGGTTTTTATATAAAAATTAAAATCAGTAGACTTAGCAACAGGGTTTTGTTCTTTATTATCTATGACATGGGATTTCAATATAACTTCATCAGTCACATTAAAATATGTATGAACAACTACCTTAGTAGTTCCATCATCCTCTTTTACATATTTATCGGAAGTTAAGTCCAAATGATACCACTCAAGATCAAATTTAACCATGTTCCATGCGTGTGGAGTTTCGTCAATATTACCTGTTATAAAAATGTTTTCTATATTAACTTTATCAAGTAAAATCTGCATAGCTTTTGCAAAGCCATCACATACAGCTTGCTTCTCAATAAAAGTTCCATAAATTGTATGATATTTTTCTGGTACATCTTCAATATTTGTTATTTCGTTATAATACTTCACATCTTTAGCAATATTATCGTGAATGTATAATTCTTTATCAAAATCACTTTTTCCAGCCAAACCACCAATGTATGATTCCATTACACTTTCAATTTGATTCAATTTTAATTCTAGTTCATTTTCATCTTTAACAGAATAAGATAACTCTATTTTAATTTTATCATGTATTAAAGACTTAGAAACATACAATTTATACGTTAAATTAAGGTAAAAAACTTCAGGATGATCTGCAAAGAAAGCCGTCATAACAACCTTTGCATCCTCAGAAATTTTATCCATATTATCTGAAGCATAATTATCCATGTCTGCTGTAAGATTTAAATTCTTAACTGCATTTGCAATAACCGAATACATTATTTTTTGTGTATCATTCAACTTATTAAAATTATATGTTGCATTTCTCATTTGCAATCTATTAACGATAAAATCTTGGGAATATTCTGGAGTAGAATTCCCAATAAATTTAGAAGATATCACATTTAAATTGTCAGTAATAGCAGATAAATCTATTCTATTACTTGTTATTAAAAATGTTGAAAAAATCGCTATTAGACATATTATAAATACTATAAATACTTTCTTCATATCATACCTCTTAATCTATACAAAAATAGTTTCTAACTATAATTTTTATTTATTAGTTTATATATTTTATTACAATAATTATATTATAATAAGTAAATTTATTCAATACAATATACCAAATTTTTAATAATTTGCTAAATTTGTGTTATATCTACTATTTTATGAAACAAAACTGACAAGATTTATATTTAAAATCTGCATTTTTAATATAAAAAACAAAAAAGCACTACAAAACATAAATGCTTGTAATGCTACTTTGGCTCCTCAAATAGGACTCGAACCTATGACCCTGCGGTTAACAGCCGCATGCTCTACCAACTGAGCTATTGAGGAATATAAAA
>JAEWPS010000017.1 GCA_023460515.1 Bacillota bacterium
AAAAGGAACTGTCAAGGCGATTGCCTATGATCCGACTTTCGATACAGTCAGTCCGGTTTCCGCGCAAACGTTCGATATTCCTGCTTGTGATTACACGATCGTATCACCGAAAGATGAGAAAACCAGCCTGATCCTAGACGGAAACGGCTACACAACCTACTATTTGCCACAAGGGAAACAAGAGTTAGTCGTACAATTAGCGAAAGAAATGCCTATATCCGGATTCCGCTACACCCCGAACCAAGGACGTGACGCAAGCGGTCATATCTCCAACTATCAATTATATATTAATGGAAAGAAGGTGGCCGAAGGCGAATTCTCCAATATCAAGGCTAACCCGATCGAGCAAGTCGTACATTTCCCGATAACGAAAGGTAACCAAATCCGTTTGGTCGCAACCCGTATCGTAGATAATAAAAAGCAAGCGGGTATCGGTGAATTCTCGGTAATTACGGAAAAATAAAGAATATCTAATAAAAGCAGAAGGGACCGCCTCGAAAGTTTAATTTTCAGAGGCGGACCCTTTTAATTATTTATCAATCTTTTATTTATCCTTGAAGGTACCGGTTCATTTGCTTATACACGGCACGTATATTTAATGGTTTAGATATATGAGCGTTCATACCGGCCTCCCTACTTTTCTGCACATCCTCAGCGAAGGCGTTGGCTGTCATAGCGAAGATAGGAACCTTTTGAGCATCAGAACGCCCTAATGCACGAATACATCGGGTAGCCTCATAGCCATCCATATGCGGCATCTGCACATCCATCAATATCAAATCATAATACCCTTCGGCAGACTCCTTAAACATCTCTACGGCCTGTACCCCGTCCTCAGCGCTCTCCACCGACGCACCGGTAACTCCGATCAATTCCTCCGCTATCTCCCGGTTAAGCTCATTGTCCTCAACCAATAAGATCCGTTTACCTTTGAAGTCATAATCAACAGCATAACAATCCTTCGCAAGGTCATTCCTCCCATTAATATCGGAAAAACGAGTGGGCTTACCCGATTCCTTTATTTTGCCGAAAGGCAGATCAACGGTGAATGTACTGCCACTCCCCTGCACGCTCGTCACATGTATGCCACCACCCATCAACCCTGTGAAACGCTTAACGATAGAAAGCCCTAATCCTGTACCTCCATATTTATAAGTAACATCCACATTTTCCTGTTCGAACGATTCGAAGATTTTATCATAGTTCTCCTCGGCTATACCACATCCTGTATCGATTACCTCGAAACGTAGGTAAACATTCTCTTGATCCTCACTTGTTTTAGATACCCGAAGTTTAATCATTCCCTTGGCCGGCGTAAATTTCAGCGCATTCGATAACAGGTTGGAGAGAACTTGATTCAAGCGCAAGGAGTCTCCTATAATCTGTACTTCCAGATCACTAGCCAATATCGTCTCATAGCTGATCCCTTTACTCTTGGCCTGCTCGCCATACAGATTTTCAAAGTCCTGCAAGAATGCCCGGAAATTAAAGCTCTCATGTCGAAGTTCCACTTTTCCGCTTTCTATCTTCGACATATCCAGCACGTCGTTAATGAGAGCGAGAAGATGCTTGGAAGACATGATTACTTTCTCAAGACAGTCCTTTATCTTATCGGTATTATCTATGTTTTGCATAGCGATAGTACTCATACCTACAATTCCGTTCATCGGCGTACGGATCTCATGACTCATCCGGGAAAGGAACTCGCTCTTCGCCAAGTTAGCCGCCTCAGCCCGTTTCAGGTTGCCCTGTATCACGGTCGCTTTCATCCGGGCCCCTATAGCCAGCAGTAATGCCATAAATAGCACCGACAGGACAAACATCACGATAAACATAAATTGTAAGGGATTCGCATATATAAAGTCCGTAAGAGAGAATTCATTGACGCCGATAGATTCCAGATTCCGATTGCGTATAACAGTCCTCTCGGACTCAGAAAGATTATTGATCGCCTTGTTGAGTACGGTTAATAAATCCGGGTCAACCGGGGTAGGTAACGCAAAACTTATCGCACTCTGATCATTGACCAATGTCACAGGAGCAAGATTGGTGAAATGATAACGCGAAATATCCTGTTCCATTTTAGAGGACAATCCATAGATAAAATCAGCCTCTCCGCTATTGACAGCGGCTAATGCCTCCTTAATGCCCGGATAGGACCGAATCTTCTCCGCAGATATGCCACTTGGAAATCGCTGACTTTCCACCAAAGCACCAACCAAACCCGGAGCGGGATAACTACAGGCTTTATTGCGTACTATGATATTGTTCGCACTCACATAAGAGGCTGAAAGCGCAAGCCCTAGCTGGGCCGCATCGTTCTCATCTCCCAAGAAAAAGCCTAAGATATCAGCTTTCCCTCGTTGTACCAGATGGACCGCATCACTATAATTCTTCGCATACACATACGAAAAATCCAAACCCGTAAAGTCCTTGATCTCATCCAATACATCCACCATGATACCGACATGGTTCTTCTGGGAGGTTTCTTTACAATAAAAAGGATACCAATTCTCCGGAACGGCTACCGTGATCGTTTTCCTTTTCTTGACATATTCCAGATCCCGGTCACTAAATTGGATATTTACAAGTCGGGCAGGAAAGTTAGCGGCATAACGCTCTGCCGCGAAATTTGGATTGGCATCCAAGATCCGTTCCAAAGCCATATTCAAACCATCCAATACTTCCTTATTACCCGGATTGGTTACGATATAATAGGGTTGAGAATTATATGTAGCGATCACCCGTACAGAATCGTGATTGTAAATAATGCCACTCAACAGCAAGTCTATCTCTCCATTCATTAAATAAAAATATAATCCCTCGTCGTTCTTCTGCATATCTTTCAAGCTGTAATATTGGAACTTACAGTCTAATCCGTTGATAGCCAAAAACTCCTTGAGGCGGCGAATATTTTCTTTCGCATTCTCATATACACCGATGGTTTTCCCGTTCATACTCTCCAAATTATAGCTATGGATAGTACGATCGTCAGAACGAGCAAGCAACAAAGAACGGCTATATCCCATATTGTAATCCGGATAAGCATAATATTTCTCTAAACCGGGTATATAATAGTTTCCACCCATCAATTCATACTGACCTGCGATAAATTTATTCAACACGGTTTGCCCATTCGTATCAATGTACTCGTATTCCCAACCGGTATATTTGGCAATCTCATTGAGATAGTCCACGAGCAT
>JAEWPS010000018.1 GCA_023460515.1 Bacillota bacterium
ATACACCAGAGGGCGCAACAGATATTTATGTATTAACAAATGATATAAATGTGCCAAACAAATATCAAAAATATTTATATGATGCACAAACAGGTATATTCTATGTATATAAAGGTGTAGAAATACATTCAAAGGTAATTCATAGTAAGTATGCAGCAAGTGAGCAAAATAATATAGAAACTGCCTTAGTACCAGACTTTAATGTAACACCAGAAGCAGGAAATGGTGGAACTGGTGATAATGGTGGAACTATTCCAGATCCAGGCGAAGTTGTAATAAATCCTGGAATGAACTTTGAACTAATAACTAATGGTTCAACTCAAGTATTTAAATTATATGAAAATGGAGATGTTTATGGAAGAGGTATAAAAGGTTCTGAATTAAATACATCTTCTTTAGAAATGGATAAAATAGATGTAAGCACATGGCAAGAGTTTACAGTACCAAGTGTAATACCATCGCCTAAAAAAGTAATTCCAGGATCAGGAACAATTTATGTAATTGATGGAAATGATGAATTATGGGCATGGGGAAGTAATGGTAGTAATAAATTAGGATTAACAGATACACAACAAGTAAGTTATACAGGAAGAGATCCAATAAAACTTAACGTTAATGGAAAACTTGTAAAACAAGTTTATGCTTTTGCGTATAATACAATTGTAATAACAACAGACAATTTAATGTATGGAGCAGGTAGAAATAATGGATATTCTCTAGGACTAGGGCATAATAATACGGTTAATACTTTTACTAAGATAAATTTTGGTAAAGTTGATCAAATAAAAGGGATGTTTTTAGATGGAGTCCGTCAATCACTAATATCTTGTAATGATAATACATTTTATTATGCAGGTTTAAATGCATTTGGAGAATTAGGAACAGGTATCGCAGGAGATATTCATTCAACATTTACTCAAGTATGGAATAGTGGAGCCATGGACATAGATCAAGATATTGATCAGGCATTATCAGATTTTGCGAATATAATGTTACTTAAAAAAGATGGTACTATATGGCATGCTGGATATAGAGGATATGCTGGCGGTAGTGACTTAGGTGGTGATTCTACATTATTTGTTCAATTTCCAGCAACATATGGAACTAATGTTAAAGAAATATACCAAGTTGGTGGTGGACGTTTAATAGTTAGAGATGTAAGTGGAAAAAAAGAAATATGGGCAAGCCCATCTAACTACAATAATGTTGGAATGGATGATATTGTATATAATTCAAATAGTTTTTATAAATTAGATTTACCTCAACAACTTTTAACTGAAGGAATAAAAGAAATACTAACAAATAGTAATAATGTATATTATATTTCAAATACAGGTAGTGTTTATGCTAGTGGTGCAAACAATTATTTAGGACTGGGTACTAATAAATCAAAAGCAACAACCATAATTAAATTACCAATATCTAATATAGATACTACATATAATAATACTTTTGTAGATGTTCGTCCATACATTGGCAACACTTCTGCAGTTGCAGTATTAACAGGAAAAGATGGAAAGCTGTACACTACTGGTAATGCAATGCTGTTACATTATAACAAAGTACTTCAAAATGCATGGACAAAAGTGGCAAGTAATGTGAAATATTTTACATCAGGAGCGTATATAGACAATAATAATGACTTATGGGTATCTGGACCAGATTCTAGAGTTTTAGGACTAGGACAGGCAAGTATAATTAGTGTATCTAATTATGTTAAAGTAAATGATAGTAATATAAATGGAAAAACACAGCAAGTACAAAAAGCGGATAATTTAATTAGTGTAAAAACAACAGAAGGTAATTTATACTACTCTGGGTTATATAATGTAAATAGTGCAGCACCAGGATGGGGTGATACTAGTGATAGATATAATTTTGTACAATTATTAAGTAATGTAGAAGAGAATAATTTAGCGGGCAGATCTAGATTTGCAGTTTCAAGTGGAAAGCTATTTGGTTGGGGAGAAATATATTGGGCAGGTACAGTAGGCCTTCCAAAATCTGTGCCAACAGAGGTAGCTACAGATGCTATTTTAGTAAATAATATAAAACAGATAACAAACTCTGAAACTAATATATTAGTGGTTACTAAAAATGGAGAGCTATGGGGGGCTGGAACTCATGGAGATACTAATTTAGGAATGCCAAATAGTACTAATTTAACAAAGCATACGTTTAACTTTAATAATGAGAAAATAGTTAAAATTGTAAACTCTGGATATACAAATACAGTAATTGTATTGACAGATGCAGGAAACTTATACGGTTGGGGAATTAAAAAATATTTAGGTATTGGTAATACTACTGATGAAATAATAACATCTCCATTAAAATTAGATATTTCTGGTGTAACAGATATAATAGGAAATGGAAGCATTATAATTGCTAAATTATCTAATGGACAAGTATGGGCAACAGGAAGTAACAATAGCGGAGTACTTGGAAAATGGGTAGATAAAAATGGTGTATATTCAAAATCAGATTATGAAACTGCATTTGAGTGGGTACGTTGTACAACATTAGAAAAGTAAATAAACAATCTAAATAAAAAGAGAAAGAATGGTTGTATAATATATACAGCCGTTCTTTTTTTGAAATTTTGTATAAATTTAAAATATCTATTGACAAATATTTAAATAAATGATATTATATTAATAGAATAAATGACTGAGTAATGTATAATAGTCAATATTGAAAGGAGCGAATCTTCGATGTCGCCAATTATTTTTAAAAATGAAAGTAGAGAAAGAGCAAAAAATACTATGTATGAAAATGGGTATAATCTAATAAAGAAACATGGTATAAAAAAGACTCTGGTAGAGGATATAACTAAAGTTACTGGTATTGCTAAGGGAACATTTTATAATTTTTTTGAATCAAAGGAGTTATTTATATATGAGGTTATTGTATATAAAAGAAAATGTATAAAGGCTATGTTAAGTCAAATTATGCTTGAAAAAAGTAGTTTAGATAAAGAAAGTCTAAAAAAATTTGTTATTGATTTAACATTTGGAGATAATAACATATATAATTATTTAGATGATGAAGATATGGCTGCATTAGAATTAAAGGTTCCTGAAGCTACAAGTAGTAAGGCGTTTGATCAGGATATGGCTCTTATGATTTTAAATAATATAGCTAATAGCCAAAGAAATAATTGTGATTATAAAATAATTGCTAATTATATAAAAATACTTTCTTTAGCAGTATCTAATAAAAACAAATTAAATGAAGAAGTATTAAATCAAACAACAGATCTAATTATATCTAGCCTTATAGATTATATATATAATAAGAAATAAAAGTTTAAAATTTAAAATTAAAAAATGATGACACAAGATATTATTCTTTTGTCATCATTTTTAATAATTCGGCGTATATAGTTTCTGAATTCTCTTGCCAGTTTTTAGATATATTTTTCACATTGTCTTTATTTCCAGCATATATTGTTACATTAACGAGTTCATCATTTCCATCTTTAATATAACATGATATTTTGTATTCATCAGATTTGATGGGTATTACTGTACTTCCAATAGAATATTCTGTTTTTACACTTACTATATTTTTAGATAAAATCTTTTTTAATTTGTATAAATTAAGTCCAGGTATAAGTTCTAAAAGTTCTTTAAGAATAATTGTTCCAGAAGCTGTTAATTTATATAAAGTAATATCGTCTTCTTGATATTCTTCAATATAAGTATTGATTTTTAAATTTTGTATATATTCACATATATCAAAGTATGTAATATCATCAAATTCGGAACAAAAACTTACTATTTGATTTACTGTTAATGGCTTATTAGCAATATCTAGTATGTATAGTACTAAAATTCGTTTATCAAAAATTTCTAGGTTTTTAAACAAAATAATCACCTTCTCTTTACTTTTACATATATATATGATAACATATTTAAGATAAAAAATAAAGGAGAGAATGAAAAAAAGTGGAAAAACTATATAAAAATTATATAATAGCAATAGATGGACCAAGTGCTACAGGTAAATCATGTACTGCAAAATTACTAGCAAAGAAATTATCTATAATCTATGTAGATACTGGTGCTATGTATAGATCTTGTGCATATTACTTTATAACCAATAATATTGAAATAAATGAAGAAAATGCAAAAAAATATATGGATAAAATAGATATTAAGTTAAATTATATAGATGGTAGTATAGTTGTAATTTTAAATGGTGAGGATATTACTAATAAAATAAGAACATCTGAAATGTCTATGGGAGCTTCAGATATATCTAAAATTTGTTATGTTCGAGAGAAGTTAGTGGATATGCAAAGAAAAATGGGTAGTAATGTTTCTTTAGTAATGGATGGAAGAGATATAGGTAGCGTAGTATTTCCAAATGCAGATCTTAAAGTATATTTAGATGCGGACTGTGATGTTAGAGCTGTTAGAAGAAAAAAAGATTTATTGAAAGCAGGTCAAGAATTATCTTTAGAAGAAATAAAAAAAGATATTGAAAAAAGGGATTTTCAAGATATGAATAGAGAAAATTCACCACTAAAAAAAGTTGAAGATGCTTTTTTAATTGATACAACATTTAGAAGTGTTGAAGAAGTAGCAGATTATGTTATTGAATTATTAAAAAATAAAGGTATAATAGAATAAGAAATATGTATGTAAAATTGTTAATTTTGATAAAAGTTAACAATTTTTTATTTTTCTCTTTATTTTTTTCTTTTTTTATAGTAAAATGTAATTGTGATATATAAAAACTTAAGAAAGGGGTAAAAATGCAAAAATTGTGGAATGTTAAAAATTATGATGAGGAATATATTTCTAAGATAATGAACAAATATAAAATATCTGAAATATTGAGTAAATTACTAGTATCTCATAATATTGAATTTAATGAAATTGAGAATTTTTTGAAAGCTAATTTAGATAATTTAAGAGACCCATATTTAATAAAAGATATGGATAAATTTGTAGAAAGAGTTTCAGATGCAGTTATTCATGGTGAAAAAATTTGTATATATGGGGATTATGATGTCGATGGAATTACTAGTATAACAGTCATGTACAAGTTTTTAGAAGAAATGGGTGCAAAAGTTAGCTATTATCTTCCAGATAGATTGTCTGAGGGATATGGATTAAATAAAGAAGCTCTGGATGATATAAAAAGTAAAGGGACAAGCTTACTAATAACTGTAGATTGTGGAATTACTGCAATAGATGAAATTAAATATGCCAGAGATATTGGTTTAGATGTATGTATTACTGACCATCATGAATGCAGTTTGGTCTTACCAGAAGCTACATGTATAATTAACCCAAAACAAGCTGGAGATACCTCGGAATTCAAATTTCATGCGGGTGTAGGCGTAGCATTTAAATGTATAACAGCACTTAGTATGAAGCATAATTTAAGTAAAGATAGTTATTTAAAATATTTAGACATTGTTGCGCTTGGTACAATTTCGGATATTGTATCTTTAACAGGTGAAAATAGAATAATAGCTAAATTTGGTTTAGAAGCTATGAAAGTAACAAAAAATATAGGACTTTCAGCTATTTTAAAATTAGTTGGTTCAAATGAAATAGATAGCATAATGGTTTCATTTTCTTTAGCACCAAGAATTAATGCTTGTGGAAGAATGGGAAATGCAGGTTTAGCAGTTGAATTATTACTTGCTAAAAACCCTAAAGAAGCAGCTAAGATAGCATCTCAGCTTGACGAACAAAATAAGTTGAGGCAAGAAGTAGAAAAGGATATATTTGATCAAGCCCTTGCTATGGTAAAGGATAATGAATTAGATAAAAAGAGTGCTATTATACTTTATGATGAAAAATGGCATAATGGTGTAATTGGAATAGTAGCATCTAAACTTGTAAACATATATTTTAAACCAGTAATATTATTTACAAGGGAAAATGGAATTATACGTGGTTCAGGTAGATGTGAGGTTGGCTTTTCATTATATGAAGCATTAACAAAATGTAAAGATCTATTAATTCAGTTTGGAGGTCATGAACTTGCAGCTGGTATGACGATTGAATTAAGTAAAATAGAGGAATTTAAAGAAAAATTTTATGAAGTTGTAACTGAAATAAATCCTGGTGAAAGCAAAGAAATTATAGAAATAGATGCTGAAATTAAAAAAGAAGATTTAAATGTAAATACAATTAAAGATACTATTACAATGAAACCTTATGGACAGGGGAATAAAGAGCCTGTATTTATATATAAAGGATTAAAGGTTCAAGCAATCAGTACTATAAAAGATGGTAAACATTTAAAATTGACTCTTAGAGATATGAATACTTTAATAGTTGGAATAGCATTTTCTTTTGGAAATAGAAGAGATGAACTTGTAATAGGTGATAAAATTGATATAGTCGGTAGTATTAATATAAATACTTTTACTAATCCTAAAACTATACAATTTATTATAAAAGATTTTAAAAAAAATTAATGTACATAAGAAAGAGGGATTAAATATATGAATATAACGTTTTATGGAGCAGCTAAGACAGTTACTGGATCATGTCATATGGTTGAAGCATGTGGCAAAAAGTTTTTAATCGATTGTGGAATGTTTCAAGGAAGACTTACCGAACAAATGTTGAACTATGAGAAATTTCCTTTTAATATAAATGAAATAGACTTTGTTATTTTAACACATGCACATATTGATCATAGTGGTAGAATACCTAAATTATATAAGCAAGGTTATACAGGTTTAATATATGCAACTAACGCTACATTAGACTTATGTAGTATTATGCTACCAGATAGCGGTCATATACAAGAAAAAGAAATTGAATGGGTAAATAAGAAAAGAAGAAGAGCTGGTAAAAAGGAATCTGAACCGATATATACTGCCCAAGATGGATCTGATTCGTTAAAGTTATTTAAAGGTATAGAATATAATCAAAAAATTACTATTGATGAAAATATTTCATTTAAATTAATAGATGCTGGTCATATGCTTGGTTCTAGTATTGTTTTATTAGATATTAGAGAAAATAACGAAGTTAAAAGATTAGTATTTACTGGAGATTTAGGTAATTTAGATATGCCAATATTAAATGACCCTGAATATATAGATAGAGCAGATTATTTAGTAATAGAATCTACTTATGGTAATAGATTACACGGAGAAATAAAAGATCAATCTGCCGAATTCATAGATATAATATTAAAAACAATAGAAAGAGGCGGTAACTTAATAATACCTTCTTTTGCTGTTGGTAGAACACAAGAACTATTATATGAAATAAATAAATATGTAGATTTACCAGGCATAAAAGAAAAACTTAAAAGAATACCTGTTTATGTGGATAGTCCACTTGCTGTAAATGCTACAAAAATATTTGAGGATAATCCTGAATATTATGATGAGGATGCTTTAAAATACTTAATTAAAGGAGATAACCCTTTAGAATTTGAAAATTTACACTTTATAGTTTCTCCTGAAGAGTCTAAAGCACTTAATGAAGATCATATACCTAAGATAATAATATCAGCTTCTGGAATGTGTGAAGTAGGTAGAATAAAACATCATTTAAAACATAATTTATATAGACCAGAGTCTACTGTTTTATTCGTGGGATTCCAAGCTGAAGGTACTCTTGGTAAAAAAATAATGTCAGGTGAAAAATTAGTTAAAATATTTGGTGAAGAAATAGCAGTTAATGCTGAAATTAGATATTTAGATGCTTTCTCAGGGCATGCGGATAAAAATGGACTATTAAATTGGATAGATAAAATAAAAGAAAAGCCAAAAAATATATTCTTAGTTCATGGTGAATATGCAAGTCAACAGGTATTTAGAAGTGAGATACTTAATAAATTTGGTATTAATGCAATTATTCCAAATCTTGAAGAAACATTTACTTTAGATGGTAAATTAGTTGAAACTAAAACTACATATAATAGTGTTAGATTTGACATATTAGAAGATTTATCATTCTTAAAGCAAGATATTGATGATGTAACAAATATAGTAAAATCTGAAATTAAACATAGTATTGTAGATGAAGATTTACAAGGAATTAGAGAAAAACTTGCAGATATACAACAAGCAATTGATAGCATAAAAAAAGCAAAGTCAAATAATTAATAAAGAATAATAACCCTTTAATTTAGTAATATAACATATAAAGTTTAAATATAATGTTATATAATTTAAGTTAAAGGGGTTTTTTTATGCATGTTTTAAACATTTCTTTTTTTGTAAAGAATAAATTATACGTTATAATTGTTTCAGCAATAATAATTGCTTGTATTTTAATATATTTTTCATTTTCTATGGTTATAAAATTACCTATAGATGATTTGCTAAAAAATTCAGATATGTTTTCACCGACTTCATATATAGCAGAATATGAAATTACAGAAATATCCAATAAAAATAGAAATATTTATATTATGAAAGAGACATACAAAAAAGATGAAGAAAAGGAATATTTCAAATTTGGCTATAAAGATTTTTTAAATAATGATGTCTCATATATAGTTTATAATGATAGAATCAAAATAGAAAATGCATCACAAATGAACAGTTATATTATTAATTCAAATAATTTTAAGAAAACTAATTTGTTTAGTTTGGCAACTTATTTAAATATAATTCATAATATAGATAATATAAAGTGTATTTCTTTAAAAGTGTCAGAAGAAGAAAATATTAAAAAATATGAATTAATACTGGATAAACAAGTTCATGATAGCACATGCATTAAAGATGGAATTTGCAAATATTCAGATTTCTTTTCTAATGGATTAAAATTGTCTAAAATTGATTTAAATATAAAAGACAACAAACCTGTAGATATAGTTGTATATACAAGTGATAATAATGTGTATATTAATATTAAATATATACAGTTTGAATTAAATAAAGAAATACCTACAGATATATTTAAATTTTAGGGGTTGATAAGATTGAACGTAAAAAGGGGAGATATATTTTATGCTAGTTTAGGTCCTGTAGTTGGGAGTGAACAAGATGGAATAAGACCTGTTTTAATAGTACAAAATGATATTGGAAATAAATATAGTCCTACAATAATAGCATTAGCAATTACTTCAAGAGTTAAAAATTATTTGCCAACACATATTAAAATAGATGGTGAAAAATATGGTTTAGAAAAAGATTCTATAATTTTAGCAGAACAAATAAGAACTTTAGATAAATCAAGGTTAAGGGAAAAAATAGGTTTCTTAGATGATGTTACTATGCTTAGAGTCAAAGAGGCATTAAAAACAAGTTTTAGCTTAAGATGTGATTTTGAAAAATTATTTGGTGAGTGGTAATATATTTTTGGAATTTACTTACTTTTTGTAAAAAAAGCAATATATGTATTGTAAAAAAACATTTTTAATGATATAATAATTTCGTTAAAGATAAACATTTTTGGGGTGAATAAAATGAGAAAAGGTAAAGATATACAGAAAGATAATAAAATAGAAAAGAAACAATTATTTAAATTTAAAAGTATATTTAAAAAGAAAAATAATGTTAAAGATAAAACTACAGATACTGATCAAAAAGCAAAAAACAAGAAATTGGGATGGAAAATATTTAAAATTTTCTTATTCACAATGATTGCTCTTTGCATTATTGGGACAGGTATTGTTTTTGGCGTAATATCTGGAATTATAGATAAAACTGATGCAATAGATTTAGAAGAATTACAACTTCTTAAATTGACATCATTTGTTTATGATAAAGATGGTACTGAAATAGGAAGTATCTATGATGGTGAAAATAGAGTATCGGTTGAATATAAAGATTTACCAAAAACATTAGTAGATGCGGTTATATCTATTGAAGATGAGAGATTTTTTAGTCATGGTGGTGTAGATATTAAAAGAACTGCAGGGGCTATATTAAGTTACGTAATTAATTCAGGTGATTCAACTTCTGGTGGTAGTACAATAACTCAACAATTAGTTAAAGTAAGTAAAGCTGATGATGAATATTCTTGGACTAGAAAAATAAGAGAATGGTATAGAGCTATTTCTTTAGAAAACATACTTACTAAAGAACAAATATTAGAATCATACTTAAATACAATATATTTAGGTGATGGTGCTCATGGTGTTGAAATAGCTTCACAAAATTATTTTGGTAAACCACTTAAAGATATAAATTTAGCAGAATCTGCAATACTTGCTGCTGCTATACAAACTCCTGAAGCAACAAATCCATATAAGAGTGAAGAAGCAAAGAAAAAATTGTTAGATAGAAAAGATTTAGTATTAAAACAAATGCTTAAATTAGGTAAAATATCTCAAGAACAATATGATGAAGCTTCTAAATATGAAGTTGTTTTCAGAAAAGAATCTGTATCAGTAAGTGAAAGAGTTCAAACATATTTTGTAGATGCTGTAATGGAACAAGTTATTGCAGATTTACAAGAGCAAAAAAATTTAGATAAGGGGCAAGCAATTAAAATGCTTTATTCTCAAGGTCTAAAAATCTATACAACACAAGATTCAGCAGTACAAAAAGCAATTGATGATGCGTATAAGAATGCAAAACTATTTTACACAGATAAAAAGGGAGATTTCATGCAATCCGCAATGGTTGTAATGGATCAATCAACAGGTAATGTTGTAGGATTAATTGGTGGAGCAGATGAAAAAGTAGCATCACGTACTTTCAATAGAGCAACACAAGCTTACAGACAACCGGGTTCTACAATGAAGCCACTTGGAGCATATGGTCCTGCCTTTGAGCAAGGGGTATTAGCACCAGGAATGGGACTTGATGATAGTCAGTTCACAATTGGTAATTGGACACCTAAAAATTATTATGGATATTTTAATGGATACGTTACAGCAAGGCTTGCAATATCTAAATCTATGAATATACCAGCTGTTAGAGCAAATCAAAGAGCAGGAGTAGACGCAGCATATTTATTTGCTAAAAATGCCGGTCTTGTAAATTTAGTAGATGCAGATAAAAACTCAGCTTCTCTTGCATTAGGTGGCGTAACTAAAGGACTTACAGTTCTTGAAATGGCAAATGCATATTCTACTATAGCAAATGGTGGAATATATATGACACCTAAGTTATATACGAAGGTACTAGATAAAGATGGAAAAGAAATATTAAAACAAGACACTGCAGCAAAAAGAGTGATGAAAGATTCTACAGCATATATGCTTATTGATTCTTTACAAACTGTTGTAAAAACAGGTACTGGAGCAGGAATAATTAAACCAGGAAAGATGCCGGTAGGTGGTAAAACAGGAAACACAAATGATGATAAAGATCAATGGTTTATAGGATTCTCACCATATTACACTATAGCAGCATGGAACGGTTATGATGATCCAAAACCTATAGGTTATAGAACTGGTGTAGGAGCATATCCTTATACATCAATGGTAGTATTCAATACAGTAATGAATGCAATTAATGCTGGAAAAACAGTAAAACAGTTTGAAAGACCAGCTTCAATAGTAAATGCTTCTGTATGTAAAGTGTCTGGACTTGTTGCAACTGATGCATGTAGAAATGATCCAAGAGGTGATCAAACTGCAACAGATATATTTGCAGTAGGGTCTGTACCTACAAAAACATGTGATATACATAAATCAGTTAGTATATGTAGTGAAACAGGACTTTTAGCTACTGAATTTTGTCCTACTCCTGTGACTAAATCATTTATAACTAGAGATTATGTACCTGGAGTTAAACCAAGTGACTGGAACTTTATGATACCTACAGAAACTTGTAAAGTTCATACTAAGGCACCTGTAGTAGTACCTCCAGATGAAGTAGATATATATGGTAATCCAATAAATCCATAACATAAATTAGAGGAGTATTTAATGAAAAAAACTAAAATATTTGTAATGTTTATATTATTTCAAATGATATTTATACCAATATTATCAATTATATTAATATATTATGGACCATTTACAAATTTAAAAGAAATGATAGTAACAACAGCTATGACAACAATGAGACATCAATATTTTGCAACATTATTTTTAAGTGACGCTGAAATAGCACAAATATTAGAGAAAAATAGGCCAGCAGAAATAATAGAAGAACAGGCTGTTGAAGATATACAAGTAACTTCAAATGCTACAGATGGAATAGAATTGGTTGATGTAAGTTCAAAAACTTTTAAGGGCTATTTACTTATTGTAAATGACCCTTCGAGAGTTAAACTTGCAGCATCACCAAGACTTGGTAAAGTTGGTGCAACTACATCACAAATTGTTGAATATTACGACGGAGTTGCTGGTATAAATGCAGGTGGCTTTAAAGATGATGCACTTGGTACTGGTGGAAAGCCCGATGGAATTTTGATTTCTGATGGAGAATTAAAAACAACAAAACCTAGTGGTACTTATAGTGTTGTAGGTCTTGATAAGTCTAATAGAATGATAGTATCAAATGCAATGTCTTATTCTACAATGGTAAGTAAAAATATACGTGACGCCGTTACATTTGGACCAACAATTATTGTAAACGGTAATCCAACTATAAAAAGTGGTAATGGTGGCTGGGGTGTTCAACCTAGAACTGCTATAGGACAAAGAAAAGATGGAACAATACTAATGTTAGTTATAGATGGAAGACAAGCTGGCAGTTTAGGTGCAACTTTAAAAAATGTGCAAGATATATTTATGGAATATGGTGCATATAATGCATATAACTTAGATGGTGGTGCTTCTAGTACTATGGTATATAATTCAGCTGTTGTAAATAAACCAAGTGATATTATGGGTGAAAGATATGTTCCATGTGCATTTATAGTTACAAAACCTAATTCTGATTCAAATTTAGAAAAGAAAGCAGAGTAAGGGGTACAAAATGAAAAAAATATTAATATACATGTTTGTATTTGCTACTATTGGTGTTTTTATAACAACTATAGCACTTACATTTGCAGATAATTTTATATATTCACTTAATAATTCAAGCGCTATTGTTCAAAATAGTGATAATTTAAAAGATACAGATATTAGTAAAAATATAAAAATTGATGGTGGAGCGTCTCTTGTGCAGTATGCTTATAACAATAAGTATTATCTTTATTTGAAAGATGGTAAAATTTATATAAATAATACTGAAAAGCAAGAAATAGAAAGTACAATTCAAGAAGATGATCCTATTTGCTTTTATAATTTGTTATATGATAAAAATTTAGTAATATATTTTACTGAAAAGAAGATAGGTAAAAGTTCTAAACTAACTATTAGAACTTATGAAATTAGTTCTAAAAACAAAATGAAACATGATGATTTTACAGTAAGTAATTTTGTTAAAATAAAAGAATTAGAAGGCTCTCCTGTTATAAATGTAAAATATATAAATGTAGAAACTAAAAGTGGTTTAAAAGAAAGTAACACAATATATAGGGTTGACTTATTTGGTAGCATATCACAGGTTATATCTGGTAAAATTATATCTAAACTTACTATGTTAAAACAAAAAGATAGACTTTATTACGAAGATAATAAAGGAAGTATATATTATTCAGGTGGAGTTTTAAATATATTTAAAGAAAGTGTAAACCTTATTGGTACAGACTTAGATGATAATATCTACTTCATTTCTACTAAAGGAAAAGATAAAGTTTATAAAGTTTCAAATAACAAAATAGTAGATACAATTCAATTATCCGATACGGATGTTGTTAAAACTTATAGTGATAATACAAATGTATATTTAGTTTATCCTACATATATAATTAACATATCATCTGAAGAACCAAATAAAAGATTAATAAAACTTTCAAATTATGTTACTTTTGAATCTATTAAAAGTAATACAGTATATTTAAAGACAAAAGATAATACAATTATAGCAAGAGAATTGTCTAAGTAATAGGGGGATATAATGGAAGAAATAATTAGAGCTATCATACTTGGTATAGTGCAAGGATTAGGTGAGTTTTTACCTATATCTAGTTCAGCACATTTAATAATAGTAAGATATTTATTTAACTTTCCGGAAATGAAGGTTTCTTTTGATGTAGCGCTTCATTTTGGTACACTAATAGCAGTAATGTGGGTATTTTGGAAAGATTGGATAATATACCTTAAAGGTGTTTTTGAGAAGATAGTACACAAGAAATCTTCTTTTGAAAATAATATGTTTTGGTATCTAGTAGTTGCAACAATCCCAGGAGCTTTAATTGGTCTATTATTAGAAGGACCTATTGAAACTATTTTTAGAACAAATATGATTCTTATAGCTAGTACACTAGCTATAATGGGTATACTAATATATATTGGCGATTCATATGCACAGAAAAAATACAAAAAACAAACTAAATTTGAGGAATTAACATTTAAACAAACTACAATAATTGGGTTATCTCAAGCATTAGCCGTTATTCCTGGATTTTCTAGATCTGGAACAACTATTCTTACTGCAAGACTTATGGGAATAACTAGAGAAGCATCTGCTAAATTTACCTTTTTATTATCTGCTCCTATAATATTTGGAGCGGCAATAGTAAAAGCCAAAGAACTAATTACAGGATTTAATTTAGAACTTGTTGTAGGAATACTTACAGCAGCAATCGTTGGTATAATTGCGATAAAGTTCTTGCTAGGTTATATAAAGAACAAGGGATTTGCTATATTTGCTTATTATAGGATAATTATAGCAATCATTGTACTATTAAAAGTATTTTTAGGTTAAGGGGGATTTTATATGATAACGTATGATGAGTTAATAAAAAATTTAAATGTTTTACTTGTTGATGATGATGAGGACTTTATAAATATTGCATGTATGTATTTAAAATCAAAAGGATACAATATTGATGTTGTAAATAATGGGAAAGATGCGATTGAGACATTAAAACAAGAAAAACACCAAATCGTTCTTTTGGATTATTTTATGCCAGACATATCTGGAGAAGATGTTGTTGTTGAAGTTCGTAAATTTAATCAAGAGGTTGTTATTATAATGCAAACTGGTTTTGCAGGACAAAAACCTCCAATTGATACAATGCAAAGATTAAATATACAAAACTATCACGATAAAACAGAAGGAATGGACAAGTTAAATTTAGAATTAATTTCTGCTGTTAAAATATTTAATCAACAAAATGAGATAGCTATTTCAAAATATAAAAGTAATGCAATTGGAAAACTAATTAGTTCAATAGTATTAAA
Source organism: Bacillota bacterium (assembly GCA_023460515.1). Classification (GTDB taxonomy): domain Bacteria; phylum Bacillota; class Clostridia; order TANB77; family CAG-465; genus RGIG5057. Next base: position 15,136 of record JAEWPS010000018.1, read on the forward strand.
TATAAAATCTAATTTAATGTCTATAGGTGCTGGACTTGAAATAACTAATATGATAATTAATGAAGCAAGAAGTGAAGTTGGTCTAGAAAACATCGCAAAACTTGGAGGTTTCTATGAGACTAACAAAGAAAGTTTAGAAAAAATTGATAAAGTACTTACAGCTATAATAAAAGAAACAAATTCTGGCAACGAAGAAGTTATGTCAGATGCTGAAATAATTGAGGTTATTAATCTAATATTAATAACTGAATTAAAGCAAAAAGGTATAAAATTTTCTAGTAAAGTTTCACTTAGGACAAATAGTTATATAACAGGTAATGTAAATGATATTGTATTTATAATTTGTGAAATAATATTTAAACTTATTAAAGTATCTGAAAATGAATCCGCTATTTCATTTACATTAACTGAAGATGAAAAAGACTGGTATTTTATAGTAGAAAGTGATCAAATAAACAAGATAAGTAATAACGATTTATATTTACTTAAAAATATAGTGTTATCTATAAAAAATGCAAATTTAATTAAAGAAGAAAATAGTATAAAAATATTACTTAAAAAATAGCATAATATTACAATAAAATAACAAAAATAATATATTTTTATTAAAGGTTAAGTATTTAAAAGATATTTAATCCTTTTTTCTAAATTTTGTTGTAAATTATATAAATAAATGGTATAATATGCATGTTAAATTATATCAAAATTGGAGGATAAATTATGTTTAAAAAATTTGAAACTTACTTTGCAGGCAAAAAACTTGTAATAGAAACAGGAAAAATGGCTTGTTTGAGTAATGGTTCATGTCTTGTAAGATATGAAGATACAGCAGTACTTGTTAATGCAACAATGTCAAAAGAACCAAGAGAAGGAATAGATTTTCTTCCGTTATCAGTAGATTATGAAGAAAGATTATATGCAGTTGGAAAAATACCTGGTGGTTTTGTAAAAAGAGAAGGAAGACCGACAGATAAAGCTATACTTGTATCTAGAGTAATAGATAGACCTATGAGACCTTTATTTCCACATGATTATAGAAATGATACATCTATTCATATAACAGCTATGTGTGTAGATCCAAATGTTCTTCCTGAAGTACCAGCAATGATTGGTGCATCAATAGCATTAAATATATCAGATATACCTTTTGATAAAATAGTTGGAGGTATAAAAGTAGGATTAGTTGACGGAAATCTTATATTAAATCCTAATTTAGAAGAAAGAGAAAAATCTATTTTAGACTTGACTGTTGCTGCTACATATGATAAAGTTTGTATGATTGAAGCTGGAGCTAACGAAGTAGATAATGAAACAATGCTTAAAGCAATAAAACTTGGACATGAAGAAATTAAAAAGTTATGTTTATTTATTGAAGATATAAGAAAAGAGATTGGAAAACCAAAATCTGAATATAAATCTTTTGAAATACCTGAGCAACTTATGAACGAAATAAAAGATATTGTAGGAGATAAACTATCTAGTGCTGCAAGTACAACAGATAAAACTGTTAGAGATGCAGATATAGATAATTTAAAACAATTTGTAAAAGAAGAATATATAAAAAATCATAGTGAAGAGGAATATTCAAAAAATAAAAGTGTTATAGCGGAAGCTATGTATAAATTGCAAAAAAAAGCAGTTAGAAATGCAATTATAGAAAAAGGTATGAGACCTGATGGCAGAGGATTAGATGAAATAAGACCTCTTAGTGCAGAAACTCATATATTAGAAAGAACACATGGTAGTGCATTGTTTAGCAGAGGTCAAACTCAAGTATTATCTGTAGTAACACTTGGAACTACTTCTGAAGAGCAAACTTTAGATGGTCTTGATGAAGAGACTGCAAAAGCATATATTCATCATTACAATTTTCCACCATACAGTGTAGGCGAAGCTAGACCTTCAAGAGGTCCTGGTAGAAGGGAAATAGGACATGGTGCATTAGCAGAAAGAGCTTTAGAACCAATGATTCCTTCAAAAGAAGATTTTCCATACACTATTCGTGTTGTATCTGAAGTATTAAGTTCAAATGGCTCTACATCACAAGGAAGTATATGTGCTTCAACACTTGCTTTAATGGATGCGGGTGTTCCAATAAAAGCTCCAGTAGCTGGAATATCTACAGGATTATTTACTAAAGAAGACAATGTAGATGACTATATAATGGTAACAGATATTCAAGGCATTGAAGATTTCTTTGGAGATATGGATTTTAAAGTTGCTGGAACTAAAAAAGGTATAACAGCTATTCAAGTAGATATTAAAATTGATGGATTATCTTACGAAGTAATTTCTGAAGCTTTTGAAAAAACATATAAAGCAAGATGTTACATTTTAGATGAAGTAATGTTAAAAGAATTACCTGAAGCAAGAAAAGAAATTTCTAAATATGCACCTAAGATTACTACAATTTCAATTAATCCAGATAAAATACGTGATGTTATTGGTAGTGGCGGAAAAGTTATTAATAAGATAATAGAAGAAACTGGAGTTAAAATAGATATTGAAGATACTGGAAAAATATTTATAGCTGGAGTCGATTCTGCAGCCGTAGATAGAGCTATTGCTATAATTGAAGGTATAACAAAAGATATTGAACTTAATGCAGTTTATAACGGTAAAGTAACTAAAATAATAAATTGTGGAGCAATAGTTGAAGTATTACCTGGTAAAGAAGGACTTCTTCATATATCTAAAATAACAAAGACTAGATTAAATAAAGTAGAAGATGCTTTAAATCTTGGCGATAGTATCATGGTTAAAGTAACTGATATAGATAAAGAAAATGGTAAATTTAGTTTAATTGCAAATGATTTAGTAATAAATAAAGAGGTGTAGTTTAGTGCAAATTTATGCATTTGTTGGTAAAACTGGAACAGGGAAGAGCTATAATGCTCTTCATGTTGCACATAAATACGATATAAAATATATAATTGATGATGCTATATTAATAAAAAACAATAAAGTTATTTGTGGTAAATCAGCAAAGACTGAAGGTACAAAAATTGCATCTGTTAAAGCGGCAATTTTTTTAAATCAAGATAAAAAAAATGAAATGATGAATGCAATTAGAATTGAAAAACCAGAAAAATTACTGATACTTGGAACTTCAGATGAAATGGTAGATACAATATCAGAAAATTTAGAACTTGGTAAAATAGATAAAAAAATATATATTGAAGATGTTGCTACTAAGGAAAATATTGAAATTGCAAGAAAATCTAGAATGGAAGAAGGTAAACACGTTGTTCCAGTTCCCACTTTTGAAATAAAAGAACAATTTTCTGGATATTTTTTAGATCCACTTAGAATATTCAATTCTTTTGTGAAAAATGAAGGACCAAATTCTGAGAAAACAATAATTAGACCAACATATAGTTATTTAGGCAATTATTTTATAGCTGAAAAGGTAATTAATGAAATTATTGAACATTCAGCTACAAAAATAATTGGAGTAACAAGAGTTTATAAAGCATTATCTACTAAATATATTGATGGTATTAAAATAGATATAGATGTTGAAATTAAATATGGGACAAATATACCTAGCATAAGTAATAGATTAAGAAATATTATAGTTCGTGAAGTTGATAGAGCAACGGGTATTAATATATTTAGCATAAATATAAACATAAAAGGTATTTCTAAATAAGGAGTGATTAAATTTATGGAAACCATGAGATTTAGAGAAACAAAAAAGAGTAGTTATAAAGGACAAATATTTTTAATTGTGTTTTTTTTACTTATAGGTGTAGGTATAACATACTTTGCAATCTCTAATGAAAAAGAACCAACTATACTTGGAAAATCACAATCAGATATTGAGGATAAATCTAATTTAGTTGAAAGTAATGCTTTAATTAATAGTGATCAACCTTTAAAAAATGCATCGGAGTTATATAAAATAACAAATAAAATTATTTCAGATAAAACGGTTAAAAAAATAAAGGCAGATATGACATTACCTGTTATATCATTAGAAGATAAACCGCTAACAACGCTAAATAATGAGATATATAATAAATTTAATGATACTTATAATACCTTTAAAAAGACGATGGAAAAAGTAGATAATAATTTTACATATACTGTTACATATAAAGTATATGACAATATTGTAGCTAATAAAAATATAATTTCTTTAACTATATATGAGAGAATGATAGATGATAGCGCTAAAATTAATTCAATGGAAAAAATATATACATATAACATAAATCAAAAAGATGGTTCTATATTGAAACAAGAAGATGTTGTACTAGATTTACTAGGACCAACATATAAAGATAAAATTAAAAATAAAATCAAAAGTTATATTACAAGTAGTTGTAATGTTAAAGAATCAGAATATAATTATTCATATACTGGTCTTGAAACTTTCTATATTAAAGATAATAAGTTTCATTTAATATTTAATCCAGAAGAACTTGTGGATAAAAAATACAGTATACTAGACATTGAAATATAAATTGGAAGGGAATGAATGAAATGGTAGATTCAATGGAAAAGATTGTTAGTCTATGTAAATCAAGAGGATATATATATGCTGGCAGTGAAATATATGGTGGACTTTCAAATACTTGGGACTATGGTCCACTTGGTACAGAATTTAAAAACAATGTAAAAAAAGCTTGGATAAAAAAGTTTGTACAAGAATCTAAATATAATGTTGGCTTAGATAGTGCAATATTAATGAATCCTAGAGTATGGGAAGCTTCAGGACATTTAGGAGGTTTTTCTGATCCACTTATAGATTGTAAGGAATGTAAATCTAGATTTAGAGCAGATAAAATAATAGAAGAATATGCTTTCGAAAATAAAATAAATATAAAGGTTGAAGGCGTTAGTGATGAAGACTTAGTTAAATTACTTTATGAGTATAAAATCGTTTGCCCTAAATGCGGTAAATTAAATTATACAGATATACGTAAATTTAATTTGATGTTTAAAACATTCCAAGGTGTAACAGAAGATTCTGTAAGTACTGTATATTTAAGGCCAGAAACTGCACAAGGAATATTTGTTAATTTTAAAAATGTAGCTAGAACTTCAAGAAGAAAAATACCTTTTGGTATAGCCCAAGTTGGTAAATCTTTTAGAAATGAAATAACACCAGGTAATTTTATATTCCGTACACGTGAGTTTGAGCAAATGGAACTTGAATTTTTTTGCAAGCCGGGTGAAGATCTAAAGTGGTTTGAATATTGGAGACAATACGCTGTAGATTTTCTACTTAATTTAGGAATGAAACCAGAAAATATACGTTTAAGAGATCATGAAAAGGAAGAATTATCTCATTATAGTAATGCTACAACAGATATTGAATTTAGATTTCCTTTTGGTTTTGGAGAATTATGGGGAATTGCAGATAGAACAGATTTTGACTTAAAAAGGCATATGGAATTTTCAAAAGAAGATATGAATTACTTAGATCCAGAGAGTGGTGAAAGATATATTCCATATTGTATAGAACCATCACTTGGTTGTGATAGAGCATTACTTGCTTTCTTATGCAATGCATATGAAGAAGAAAAAATAGCTGAAGATGATTCTAGAATAGTTTTAAAACTTCATCCTTTCTTAGCACCTATAAAAATAGGTATATTACCTTTATCTAAAAAATTGAGTGATAAAGCAACAGAAATATATCATAATTTATCTAAGAAATATATGTGTGATTTTGATGAAGCGGGTAGTATTGGAAAAAGGTATAGAAGATATGATGAAATAGGAGTTCCATACTGTTTAACTTTTGATTTTGAGTCTGAACAAGATAATTGTGTGACAATAAGAGATAGAGATACAATGACACAAACAAGGGTTAAAATAGAAGAACTTGAGAAATGGTTTTCAGATAAATTTGAAATATAAACTAACTTTATTAAATTATTTATCGTAAGGAGTTGATTTTTTGAAAAAGAATATTTTAAAATATACAGTAATAGGCATATTAATATTTTCTATGATATTTTCAGTTTTTGCAGCATTAATATCAGCAGTAGTTACTGGTTAGAATGAATTTGAGGTGAATGTGAATGGGTCAAACAATTTCTTCAGAGTTTATAAAATTTATGTATATGCTCTCTGACATACTTCATTTGAACAATCCGTGGAGAGTTATTATATTAGTGTTTGATATTGCAATTGTTGTTTTTATTGTTTATTACTTTTATAAATTAATAAAACAAACAAGAGCGGCGCAAATAGTAAAGGGTATAATGATAATATTACTACTTATGGTGTTATCTAATATATTTGATATGGTAATATTAAAATTCTTACTCACAAACTTAATGACATATGGTGTTTTATTAATAATAGTAGTATTTCAACCTGAACTTAGAAGTGCTTTTGAAAAAATAGGAAGAAGTAGTAAAATATCTAACATGTTTGAAGTAGAAGATAATATTGTTATAAAACATGCTATATCAGAAATAATAAAAGCTGTTGAAATAATGGCACTAAAAAAGATTGGTGTACTTATTGTTATTGAGGGAAATACTAAAGTCTCAGAAGTATTAAAAGATGGTATAAATTTATCCGCTAAAGTTTCATCAGAACTTCTACAAAATATATTTATGCCAAGAACTCCACTTCATGACGGTGCAGTTATTATAGATAAAAGTCAAATATTAGCTGCAAAATGTATACTTCCACTTGCATCTGAAAACAATGTTGAAAAAAAACTTGGGACAAGACATAGAGCCGCAGTAGGAATAACTGAAATATCTGATGCATTAGTTATAGTTGTTTCTGAAGAAACAGGAATTATTTCGATAGCTGAGAATGGAAAATTAAAAAGAAATTTAGATGGGGAACATTTAAAAGATATTTTGAATAGGAAAATAGTTAAACCTGGTACAATAAAGGGGATAAGAAATATTAAAAAGGTATAATAAATATAAATTAGTTATCATATATTTAATAAGGTGATTAATTTGAAAATTATTTTATTAGATATATTAAAAAGTAGCAAGAAGCCTATTAAAATAGAAAAGCATATAAATACACTAGGAGAATGTATTTATATATACATAAATGAAGATATTATTAATAATAAAAATATAATAAATAAACTAAAAAATAAAATTTTAGAAAAGTATATAATTAGTATCTTTAATTCTAAAAAATTTAGCGAATCAAAATACATATACATAACATCATACGAATTAGATAAAAATAATATTTTAAAAAATAAAATTATGGATATGTTAGACAATAGATTTATTCAAATTATTAATGATGATACAATAAAAAAAAACAGTATAAAATATTTACAAAATTGTAGCATAGAATCAAAAATATTATGTATAATATCTGAAAAATTTGATATAACTATATTACTTAAATTTATAGAAAAATTTAAAATAGTAGATATTTTATATTTAAATAATAAGGATACTAATTTTATTAAAAATATAAACAATATAAATATGGAGTATGGTTCAACGGTATCTTTTGTAAATTTTAGTGATTTAACTATGTATGATATATATTTATTATTTAATAATGTAGATTTAAATGGATATATTTTAAACAAGAAGAGTAAATATATTGATTTAACATCATCAGATAATGATATATATAGTAAAGAATATAAAATATATAATAAATATTCTGATGAAATATTAAATAAAGAAAGCTATAGTAAAACAAGATTAGGTAAAATGATTTGTAAATACTTGACAGATAGTGTATAATATTTAAATTAAAATGAAGGAGAGTTTTAATATGAGTGAAAGAGAAATAGTCCTTACAGAAGAAGGATATAAAAAATTAGAAGAAGAACTTGCTTACCTTAAAGGTCCTAGAAAAATGCAAGTTGCTGAAAGAATCAAAACTGCAAGAGAATTTGGAGATATATCTGAAAACTCTGAATATGATGAAGCAAAGAACGAACAAGCTTTACTAGAATCTAAAATATTAGAGACTGAAAATACACTAAGAGTAGCTAAAGTAGTAGATGATGATGATATATCTACAAGAGTAGTTGGTGTTGGAGTAAAAGTTAAGGTATACGACTATGAATTTGATGAAGAATTAGAATATTGTATAGTTGGTGGAGCTGAAGTTAATTTAGAAGAAAATAAAATATCTAATGAATCACCAGTAGGTAGAGCTTTAATTGGTAAAAAGAAAAACCAAGATGTTTTTGTTGAAACTCCAAAAGGTATAGCTAAATATAAAATAATTTCAATTGTAAGACAATAGTAAAGTATATTAAATTTGAATAAAAATTAGTAGGAAAAGGATGTGAATTATTGTGGATAATAGTAACAATGAACAAGAAATAACGTTAGAAGATTTTAACAAGCTTGTAGAGGTGAGAAAAGAAAAATTAAAAGAACTACAAGTAAATAACAAAGACCCATTTTATATAACAAAATGCGTAATAGATAATTACAGCAAAGATATCAAAGATACTTTTGTTGATGATACTGAATTACAAGTTAAAATAGCAGGAAGAATTATGTCAAAAAGAGATATGGGTAAAGCTTCTTTTTGTGATATACAAGATAGCAAAGGAAGAATACAAATATATGTAAGAGCAGATATTATTGGGATAGAATCATATGAAGACTTTAAAAAGTATGATATGGGAGATATAGTATATATTTCAGGAACAGTTTTTAAAACACATATGGGTGAAGTATCAGTTAAAGCATCAGAAGTACAACTTGTATCAAAATCTTTAAGACCATTACCTGAAAAATGGCATGGATTAAAAGATGTTGATTTAAGATATAGACAAAGATCTGTGGATTTAATAGTAAATACAGAAGTTAAAGATACTTTTGTAAAGAGAAGTAAAATAATAAAAGCTATGAGAGATTATTTGGAAAGTAATGGTTATTTAGAAGTAGATACTCCTATGTTAAATGTTGTTCCAGGTGGAGCAGCAGCTAAACCATTTGAAACATATCACAATGCTTTAGATATGCAATTATACCTTAGAATATCACCAGAATTATATTTAAAAAGATTAATTGTTGGTGGCTATGATAAAGTATATGAAATAGGAAAGAATTTTAGAAATGAAGGAATTTCTGTAAAGCATAATCCTGAATTTACTAATATGGAACTTTATTCTGCATATGATGATTATAACGATATGATGAAAGTAACTGAAGAAATGATACAATACATTGCAAATGAAGTTTTAGGAACACAAAAAATAACTTACCAAGGACAAGAAATAGATTTATCTGGCAAATGGAAAAAGATAACTATGATTGATTCTATAAAAGAAGTTACAGGAGTAGATTTTAATACTATACTTACTGATGAAGAAGCTATTGCTGTAGGTAAAAAAATGAAATTAGAAGTTGATGATACTTATAAAAGAGGAGATGTGATTAATTTAGCTTTCGAAGAAAAAGTTGAAGAGACTTTAATACAGCCTACTTTTATAACAGATTATCCAGTTGAAGTATCTCCACTTACAAAAAGAAAAAAAGATCAACCAGAATTAGTTGAGAGATTTGAAATGTTTATTGGTGGTAGAGAATATGGTAATGCTTATTCTGAACTTAATGATCCAATTGATCAAAGATCTAGATTCGATTTACAAGTAGCTCAAAGAGAAGCTGGTGATGAAGAAGCTAATATGCAAGATGATGATTTCTTGACTGCTTTAGAATATGGAATGCCACCTACAGGTGGACTTGGTATTGGTGTAGATAGATTAATAATGTTACTTACTGATTCAGCTTCAATAAGAGATATATTATTCTTCCCAACAATGAAACCAACAAACAAATAGTAAATAGAAAAAAATTATAATAAAAAAGTATATAATAATCTATATTATTATATATTTTTTTATGTTTTTTTATATTTTATGTTTTAATTGCATAAAATAATATTGTATATTTATAGAAACTATTTATATATATGTCAAAAAAGATTTTTTTGTATAAAAAAGCAAAATTAGTTAATAATATAAGTAAAAATATATATTGGAGGTATTAAATGAAAGCAACTGGAATAGTAAGAAAAATTGATGATTTAGGTAGAATTGTTATACCTAAAGAAATAAGAAAAGGTTTAAGAATAAGAGTAGGAGATCCATTAGAAATATATGTAGAAAAAAATGGTGAAATAATCCTTAAGAAATATGCTCCTATGGGAGATTTATTAAAAATATCTGAACAATATGCAGATACACTTTTTGCAACTAGTGGATTTTCGGTTTGTATAACAGATACTGATACAATAATTGCAGTAAGTGGATGTGCAAAAAAAGATTATTTAGATAAAGAAATAAATGAAAATATTTTAAAGATTATGGAAGAAAGAACGACTTGGTCAACTAAGGATGATAGTTCAATAAAAATATTAAAAAATGAAGCTACGCCAAAATATGGTTCGCAAGCTATAGCACCAATTGTATCTGATGGAGATATAATAGGAAGTGTAATATTATTTTCATTAGATTATGCAAAAAAAATAACGGAAGTGGAATTAAAATTAATTAATTCTGCAGCAATATTCTTAGGTAAACAGATGGAGCAATAAATATGTTAATTAAATAATAGGTATAGTTTTTCTATACCTATTATTTTTATATATGAAAAGATAAAGTTAATATTAAACTATGAAATAATCAATATATTTCCAAAATTAACCATATTTCACTAAAAATTCAACTAAAATCATTTTTTTAAATTATATTGAAGATATTACTTGAAAAAAAATGTGAAGTATGGTAAAATATATTATCTAAAAAGTTTTATTCATAAGCGTTATATCGAGCTTTAAATTCTAAAGGAGATTCCAATGTTAAATATAGTATTAATTGAACCAGAAATACCACAAAATACTGGTAATATAGCAAGAACATGTGCAGTTATAGGTGCAAGATTACATTTAGTAAAACCACTTGGTTTTGACATGTCTGAAAAAGCTGTAAAAAGGGCTGGATTAGATTATTGGGATAAAGTAGAAATAATTACATATGAAAATCTGAATGAATTTAGGGAAAAAACATTATGTAAGAATATATATTTATTAACCACAAAAGCAAAAAAGATTTATACTGATGTACAATTTAAAGATGAGGATTACTTAATATTTGGACCAGAATCTAGAGGTATACCAGAATCATATATTTTAGATGAATTTGAACATTCTATTAGAATACCTATGGGTAATAACATACGTTCACTTAATTTATCTAATAGTGTAGCAATAGTAGCTTATGAAGCAATGAGACAGCTGAATTTTTTAAATTTAGAGCAAAGTAGTAAATATTTTAGTAAATAAGGAAAAGGGATGAACATGAACGTAGGATTGATAACACTTGGTTGTACTAAAAACCAAGTAGATAGTGAAATGATTATAGGATTCTTTAAAGAAAAAGGATTCGAAATAGTAAGTAGTAGTAATGAAGCAGATATAATAATTGTAAATACATGTGGATTTATTGAATCTGCCAAAAAAGAGGCTATAGACACAATACTTGAAATGAGTGAGTATAAAGAAAACGGCAAATGTAAACATTTGATTGTTACTGGATGTTTAGCAAAAAGATATAAAAAAGATATACTTCAAAATATTCCAGAAGTTGATTTAGTAATTGGTGTTGATGAATATAATAATATAGACAAAATATTATCAGATTATTTTAAAGAAGATTTAGATGGAAAACTAGAATTTAAAGATCGAATTATATCTTCAAGATTTCCAATGGCATATATACGTATATCTGATGGATGTGATAATAGATGTAGTTACTGTGCAATACCACTTATACGTGGCTCGTTTAAAAGCAGAACTATGGAAGATATATTACAAGAAGTGCAACTTTTAGCTAGTCAAGGAATCACAGAATTTGTTATAATATCTCAAGATACAAGTAAATACGGATTAGATATATATGGAAAACTAAAGCTTGCAGAATTACTTAATAAAATAAGCAATGTTGAAGGCGTTAAGTGGATTAGAATATTATATATGTATTTATATGAGTTAAATGATGAATTATTGTTTGAAATTAAGAATAATGAAAAAATCTGTAAGTATTTTGATATTCCAATTCAACATATAAATGATAAAGTTTTAAAAGATATGAATAGGAAAGATACAAAAGAACTTATATATAACAAGATTAGTAAAATAAAAGGATTAATGCCAGAAGCTATACTTAGAACAACTGTAATTGTAGGATTTCCTGGTGAAACAAATGAAGAGTTTGAAGAACTATTAGAAGCAGTTAAAGATTTGAAATTTGATAGACTAGGAGCTTTTACATATTCAAAAGAGGAAGACACAAAAGCTTTTAAAATGGATAATCAAATTGATGAAAATATTAAAGTAGAAAGATTAAATAAATTACTTACAATTCAAAAAGAGATATCTTTAAGTAACAACAAAAAAAGAGTTGGTAATATAACTGAAGTATTGGTTGAAGATATATCTGAAGATGAAAAATATTTTACAGCAAGGTCATATATGGATGCTCCTGATGTAGATGGCAAAATATTAATAAAAATAGACAATAACAGTTCAAATAAATTAATAATAGGAGAATATGCAAAAGTTAAAATAATAGATTACAGTGAATATGATTTATTTGCTGAAACTATATAAAGAGGCAATAATAATTAAATAAAAATTTAAATTATAAATGAATGAAAAGGAGGAATTAATATGACAAGAGAGAGTTTAAAAACATCTACATTAGAAGAATTAAGAAAAATTGCTAAAGATCTTAAACTAGATGGTTTTGAAAGACTAAAAAAGGAATATTTAGTTGAAGAAATAATAAAAAAATTAGAAGATAGCAATAAATTAGAAGATAAAATCGATGTACAAATTGAAAACCCAGAAACAGATTATATTGCAAGTGGAATACTTGAAGTTATGCCTGATGGTTATGGATTTTTAAGAAGTGATAATTATCTACCTGGCAATAAAGATATTTACGTATCACAAGTTCAAATTAGAAGATTTAAGCTATCTACAGGTGATAAATTAAAAGGTATTGCAAGATTCACAACAGAGCCCCAAAATAAATTTCCATCAATGATATATGTAGAAAGCATAAATGAAGATAGAGTAGAAATTGCATTAAAAAGAAGAGTATTTGAAAGTTTAATACCTATATACCCTACTGAAAAATTAAAACTTGAAAGAATACGTACAGAATATTCTACTAGAATAATAGATTTATTAGCCCCGATAGGAAAAGGTCAACGTGGACTGATTGTAGCTCAACCTAAGGCAGGTAAAACAACAATATTAAAACAGATAGCTAATAGTATACTTAAAAACAATAAAGAAGTACATCTAATGGTTCTTTTGATAGATGAAAGACCTGAAGAAGTTACAGATATAGAAAGAAGTATAGATGCTGAGGTTATTCATTCTACTTTTGATGAATCGCCGGATAACCATATAAAAGTTTCAAAAATGGTTTTAGAAAGAGCTAAAAGATTAGTAGAACAAAATAAAGATGTTGTAATATTGCTAGATAGTTTAACAAGACTTACAAGAGCTAGTAATTTAGAAGTAGATCCAAGTGGTAGAACACTTAGTGGCGGCTTAGACCCTGCATCATTACATTTTCCTAAAAAGTTTTTTGGAGCTGCTAGAAACATTGAAAATGGGGGTAGTTTAACAATATTAGCTACTGCACTTACTGATACTGGTAGTAGAATGGATGATATAATATTTGAAGAATTTAAGGGAACAGGTAACATGGAAGTTCACTTAGATAGAAGGCTTAGTGAAAAGAGAATATATCCTTCAATAGATATATATAAATCTGGAACTAGAAGAGATGATTTATTACTTTCAAAAGAAGAAATGGAAGTATCTTTACATATTCATAAATTAATGTCAATTAATAATAATAACTCATCTAATATGGAAGTAATAGAAAAAGTTATAAACATAATGTCAAAAACTAAATCAAATGAAGAATTTGTAAAAGTATTTTTAGAAAATACTAAGAAGTAAAAAGGAGCAAAAAATATGAATGAGATAAACAAAGGAAAAATTTCGATAACATTTGAAGATGGAAAAAAAATAACTGTTCCATACAAAACTAAGGTAGTTGAAGCTATTAAAATGGTAGAAAAAAGCTTAGACAATATAATAGCTATTAAAGTTAACAATGAAGTTAAATCATTTGATTATGAACTTGTAACTGATTCTACATGCGAATATATTAATTTTAATTCAGAAGATGGATATAGAGTTTATACAAGAACATTAAAAATGGTGCTTTATATGTCACTTACAAAATTATTTTCACATGCTGATGTTCAATTTATTTCTACAATTAATAAAGATCAATATTTTATAGTTAAAAATATTGATTTAACTAAAGAAAAAATTGAAAGAATAAAAGAAAAGATGATAGATATAATTGAAAAAAATTATCCGATAGTTAAAAAAGTAGTACCTTTAGAAGAAGCAGAAGTATTGTACACAGCTTCAGGGGATGAATCAAAATTAGATAATATAGATAACAGGATTAAATCTTATTCTACTATGTATTTTTGTGATGGATTATACAACTACTTCTATGGAATGCTTGCACCATCTACAGGTTATATAAAGAGTTTTGATTTAATAAAATATAAAGAAGGGGCTTTACTTATAATACCAGATGATTTATCAAAAGGATATGAATTTAAAAAAGAAATATTAGATATTAGATTATATGATACTTTTATATCATTTAATAAATTAAACGATATGCTAGGTATATCTAATATAGGTAATTTAAATACAGCTGTTTTAAATGGCAAAGTTCAAGGTATTATTCAAAGTAGTGAAGCTATTCATCAAAGAAAAATTGTTGAAATAGTTTTAGAGATTGAAAAGAAAAAAGATACAAAAATGATACTTATTGCTGGTCCTTCATCATCAGGTAAAACAACATTTGCACAAAAACTTGGAGTTCAGCTTACTTTAACTGGATATAATCCTATAACAATTTCTATGGATAACTATTTTAAAGAAAGAAAAGATACACCACTTGGTCCTGACGGAAAATATAATTTTGAATGTGTAGAGGCATTAGATGTAGAATTATTCAACAAACAAATGAATGATCTTATAGCTGGTAAAGAAGTAGAATTGCCAGAGTTTGATTTTATTGAAGGTAAAAAAGAGTATAAAGGTAAAAAGCTTAGACTTGAAGATAATGATTTGTTAGTAATAGAAGGAATTCACGCTTTGAATCCTGTTCTTACTGAATTTACGAGTAATAATCATAAATACAAAATATATATTGCTCCAATTGCTACTTTAAATATAGATGATTATACTAAAGTTTCATCAACAGATACGAGATTATTAAGACGTATGGTAAGAGATTATGTAACACGTGGTCATAGCGTAGAGAGAACTTTTGATTTATGGCAAAATGTTGTTAAAGGTGAAAAACAATATATATTCCCATTTGTAGATGAAGCTGATTGTGTATTTAACTCAAGTTTAATATATGAACCAGGTGTAATAAAAACATTTGCACAACCACTTTTATTACAGCTTCCAAAAACAAGTAAATATTATTCTGAAACAAGAAGATTGTATGAATATTTAAACAATTTCTTGCCAATAGAGACAGCAAATATACCAGTAGATTCAATTATGCGTGAATTCATAGGTAATGGTTGTTTTTACAGATAATTTAGAAAGAGAGATAATTAGAATGTACTTATTTAAAAAATTAATATATTTAATATTTTGTAGAATACTATTTAGTGTAAGATATGTAAATAAAAATCTAGAAAGAAACGTAGATAGATGTGTAGTTTGTTCAAATCATATTTCTTTTGCGGATCCTGCATTTTTATTTGCAGATATCAGAAAATTAGCTATAATGGCAAAGGCAGAATTATTTAAAAATAAATTAATTGGAGGATTCTTTCTGTTTTTTGGAATATTTCCAATTCATAGAGGAGAAAAAGACGCGAAAAGTATAATACATTCAGTTAATATTTTAAAAAACAATAAGTTTAATAAGTTATTAATTTTTCCTGAAGGAACAAGAGTTAAAGATGGTGGAAGGATACCAGCTAAGGTAGGTGCAGTTTATGTAGCTATGAAAGCTGGGGTTCCTATACTTCCAGTTAGAATTATTAAAAAGAATCCAAATAGAACATTATTTACAAGGGTTACAGTAATTTATGATACTCCAATATACCTAGATAATACAAGAATTAAAGATAAAGAGTATCTAAAAGAAATAAGTGAGAAACTAATGGATAGTATATATAGTTTGAAAGAAAACTAAAATATTTTATATGTTTTTAAAAATTATGTCGAAAAAATCTTGACAAATAGCAAAAAATAGTGTAAAATGTATACATAACATAGGTGTAACCTAATAAAATTTAGGTTACATATTTTTATCGTTTAAGGAGATTAAAATTATGAATAATTTAAGAAATGTAGCAATAATAGCTCACGTTGATCATGGTAAAACAACACTTGTTGATGCTATGCTTAGACAAAGTGGAACTTTTAGACAAAATGAGCAAGTTGCTGAAAGAGTTATGGACTCAAATGATATTGAAAAAGAAAGAGGTATAACAATATTATCTAAAAATACTGCTATACATTATAAAGATATAAAAATAAACATAGTTGATACACCAGGACATGCGGATTTTGGTGGAGAAGTTGAACGTGTACTTAAAATGGTTGACGGTGTTGTACTTGTTGTTGATGCCTTTGATGGACCAATGCCACAAACTAGATTTGTACTTAGTAAAGCACTAGCACTTAATTTAGTGCCAATTGTTGTTGTTAATAAAATAGACAGACCTGGAGCAAGACCTATAGAAGTTATAGATGAAGTTTTAGAATTATTCATGGATCTTAATGCTACTGATGAACAATTAGATTTTAAAGTGGTTTTTGCATCTGGAAAAAATGGATTTGCTAAAATAGATTTAGAAGATGAATCTACTAATATGATTCCTTTATTTGAAACAATAGTAAATACAATTCCAGAACCAGCTGGTGATAAAAATGCACCATTACAATTATTAGTTACTAATATAGATTATGATGAATATACAGGAAGAATAGGTATAGGAAGAATTGAAAGAGGAACTATAAAAAATGGTCAACAAGTTGCTCTTTGTAAAAAAGATGGAACTGTACAAAACTTAAAAATAGGTAAATTATATACATATTTTGGTCTTTCTAGGGTTGAAGTAGATGAAGCAGTATGTGGAGATATAGTTGCAGTAAATGGTGTTGAAGGTATAAATATAGGTGAAACTATAGCAGATCCTACAGCTCCAGAAGCAGTTGATTTCGTAGATATTGATGAACCAACAGTTTCTATGACATTTAGTGTAAATAATGGTCCTTTTGTTGGTAAAGAAGGAAAATTAATAACTTCTAGACAAATAAGAGAAAGATTATATAAAGAACTTGAAAAAAATGTTTCACTAAGAGTTGAAGATACAGATTATGCAGATAGTTTTAAAGTATCTGGAAGAGGAGAACTTCACTTATCTATATTAATAGAAAACATGAGAAGAGAAGGTTTTGAACTTTTAGTATCTAGACCTACAGTTATATATAAAATGGTTGATGGTGTAAGATGTGAACCTATGGAATACTTAACAATAGATGTACCAGAAGAATTTGTTGGAGTAGTAATGGAGAAAATGGGTTACAGAAAAGGTGAAATGACTAATATGAGTATGTCAACTTCTCAAGTTGGATTTTCAAGATTAGAATTTAAAATCCCTGCACGTGGACTTATTGGATATAGGGGCGAATTTATGACAGACACAAAAGGTAATGGCATAATGAATCATATTTTTGCTGGTTATGAAAAAGATAAGGGTGAACTTGTAACAAGACAAAGAGGTACTGTTATAGCTCACGAAAAAGGAAAATCAACAGGATATGGATTATATAATGCACAAGAGAGAGCTACTTTATTTATAGGATCTGGTGTTGAAGTATATGTTGGAATGATAGTTGGAGAAAATTCTAGAAGTGAAGATTTAACTATTAACGTATGCAAAGAAAAACATCTAAGTAATATGAGATCATCTGGAGCAGATGATGCACTTAAATTAGTTCCTCATAAAGAATTATCTTTGGAGCAATCTATAGAGTTTATATCTGATGATGAACTAGTAGAAATAACACCACTTAACATAAGACTAAGAAAGAAAATATTAGATCCTTCTGAGAGATTAAGAGGAACTAGAAAATAATTAAATTATAAAGAGTATAGGCTATAAAGAGTTTATACTCTTTATTTTAACATTAATTGACTTTTTATGTAAACTATGCTATAATTATAAGTGTAATAATATTTATATGCTTTCGTAGATTATACGAAAGTTGTTCAAAAATAAAATTTTATTGGAGGAGTTGTAATGCCTAAGTTTGAGAACCTTGGATATTGTCCTTATAACGAAATTGTAAATTCGCAAGAAAAAATGTGGATTGTTCTTCCAGATTGTGAGAAAGGCTATCGGAGAGCTTTATGGGAACTGGTTGGTCCCTACATGGTATGTGATACAAAAGACACTTCGTATTCAGTAGATTCAAGTAAATTGTTTTTTGATACACGGTATCTTGCAAATCAAGTACTAAAAGAGGTCATACGAAGATACGATTTTGCTACTGGGGCACCGATTTGGATAAAGCAACCGCGTAAAGGGAATAGTATAGATGTTGATGTTGCAAAATACGTTGTTAATGTTAAAGAACCTGAAATACTATTCGATTCAACAGATGCAGGCAAACTTGTTGTAGTTTCAAACGGTGAAGATGGTGAAATCATTGTTGCTTTTTGGGATAAATCCATATAAATCTAAATCTCAGTATAGCAGACAAATGGCTAAAAGAATGAAATCGTTAATAAGATTTCATTCTTTTTCTTTGAGTTTTATTTGACATTTAACGACAAATTTGATATAATATATACCGTTATTAAAATAAACAAAAAAGATTGTATTTAATCTTTTGGAAAGGAGATGCTTAAATGAAGCATTGTAATCATGAAGTATATTCTGAAGTATTTGCTCATAGAGGCTTTCATCTTAAGTATCCAGAGAATACCTTAGAAGCATTTACACGTGCAGTAGAACAAAATTTTGCAATTGAAGTCGATGTACGGTTTTTAAAATGTGGCACCATTGTATGTTTTCATGATAGATACATGAAAAGATTGTTATCAGTACCTGGACGTATGAACAGGAGAACTTTTAAGGAAATAAAAAAATATAAAGTTTTAGATAGCAATTGTAAGGTTCCAAAACTTGAAGATGTTTTGAAAATGGTAAAAGGTAGAGTATCTGTTCTTATTGAAATTAAAGGACTTATGACTGCCGTATATCAAAAAGAACTTGAGAATGTACTTGAAAATTATAGCGGGAAAGTTTTTTTTCATACTAAAAATATTATCACATATTTTAAAGCAAAAAAGGTATGGAAAGATAATGTTTTCTATGTTCTTAACCCATGTAGAAAAAGATTTGAATTTGTTAAGGGGAAGGATTACAAAAATGTAGTTTCTGTACCAGCTATCGATGATGTTATTGTTGAGGCTGAAGATAGTGCGAAAACTGTTATTAAAAAGATTTGGAGTACTTGTAACAAGTATACAACACGTGTAAAATCTGATCATTGGCTTATTGAGTATAATGGTAAAAAGAATCAGATTCAGCACAGAGGTATTGCAGATAGTAGTTTGAAAGAACATTCGCGGGAAGCTTTTGAAAAATGTGTTCAGTTAAATAAGGTAATTGAATTTGATGTTATTAGGTATGAAGGAAAGATTGTTTGTTATCATGACGATGGTATAACCAAAAAGTTAGGTCAAAAGAAATCTATTTCTGAAAAACCAGACATTAAGAATTCATTACTTCTTGGTGAAATATTGTCCATTGTAAATGGTAAAGTACCAATAATAATTGACATAAAAGATTTCAGTTTGTTTGACAGAAGTTTTGAAGATGAAATCATGAATGAACTTTGTAATTATGAAGGCGATTTTGCAGTTCAATCGTTTAATACACTTGTTAATATGTATTTTATGTCAAGATATGAACACGTTGTTAGAGGACAAGTTGGTCACAGCTTAAATGGACTTAAAAAGTTACGCAAGGTTATTCTTACAATTTGTAATTTTTGCCTTTTTTACAGAGGCAGACCAGATTATATAGTTTATGACTTAGATCCTAATGTATATTTATTATCTAAATTTAACAATATATTAGGATTGCCAGTTATAGGTTATACTGCATTAAGTGAAGAGGATATAATTGCCTATTCAAGTTTTTTTGATAATTTCATTGTTGAAGGGGAAGTTGAGTGCTAAAAACACAGGAAGATTGATAAATCTTCTTGTGTTTTTTATTATATAAATTAATATTATTAATATATTTATTCTTTTAAATAACCATTATAATATATTTAGTGTTTTTATTATTTTTTAATTAAAATGCTTGCTATATGATTTAAAATATTGTATAATTTATGTAGTATAGAATGGTTATTTATTTTTCTATGCTATGATCAACAATACATGTACATAGTGGTACAGATAACATATATATACAAACATAAAAAATACTTTTAATATATATAAATGTTGAACATTGAAAAAACATATATTTAAGGAGGAATAGAATAAATGGAGTACATTATAACAGCGGTACTTACAGCAATTTTTTCTGCTGTGTCCTTTTTCTACATAGGAGTGGTATATAGAAAAAAGACAGCTGAAGCTAAGATTGAGAGTGCTGAAAATGAATCTAAAAAAATAATTGAAGATTCAAAAAAAGATGCAGAACGTATAAAAAGAGAGGCTATTATCCAAGCTAAAGATGAAATGCTTAAACAAAAGGATGAGATTGAAAAAGAAGCAAAAGAAAGAAAAAGAGAATTACAAGAAATTGAAAACAGAATAAATCAAAGACAAGACTTAGTAGATAAACGTGCGACATTAATTGAAGAAAAAGAAAATAATATTATTAAGAAAAATACTGAACTTCTTAAAAAAGAAGAAGAATTAGACAAAACAAAACAAAGAGAAATAGAAGCTTTAAGTGCAATTTCTAAGATGTCTGAAGGTGATGCAAAAAAAGCATTAATGAAAGAACTAGAAGATGATATGACACATGAAATGGCAGAATATGTTAAGACAGAAGTAGAAAAAGCAAAATATGATGTAGATAAAAAAGCAAAAGAGTTGTTAGTGCAAACTATACAAAGATGTGCTGCAGATCATACATCCGAAGCAACTGTTACAACAGTAACTTTACCAAATGATGATTTAAAAGGCAGAATAATTGGTAGAGAGGGTAGAAACATTCGTACAATTGAAACTTTAACTGGTATAGATCTAATAATAGATGATACACCAGATGTTATTGTACTTTCAAGTTTTGATCCAATAAGAAGAGAAGTTGCAAGAATTGCAATTGAAAGACTTATAGCAGATGGAAGAGTTCATCCTGGTAAAATTGAAGATATGATTGAAAAAGCAAAAATAGAAGTTGAAAATACAATTAAAGAAGAGGGAGAACGTGCACTATATGAAACTGGTGTAATAAATGTTCATCCTGAACTTATAAAATTATTAGGTAAATTAAGATTTAGAACAAGTTTTGGTCAAAATGTTTTAAATCATTCTATTGAAGTATCTCATATTGCAGGCTTACTTGCAAGTGAACTTGGAATTGACCCTACAATTGCTAAAAGAGCTGGATTACTACATGATATAGGTAAATCAATGGATCATGATGTTGAAGGAACTCATGTAAGTTTAGGTATTGAATTACTTAATAAATTTAAAGAAAATGAAAAAGTTATTCAAGGTATGGAAGCACATCATGGTGATGTTGAACCTAAAACTATAGAAGCTGTTTTAATACAAGCAGCAGATGCAGTTTCAGCTTCACGTCCAGGTGCTAGAAGAGAGACAGTAGATACTTATATAAAAAGATTACAAAAATTAGAAGAAATATGTAATAGCTACAATGGTGTAGAAAAGTCTTTTGCAATACAAGCTGGTAGAGAAATAAGACTTATAGTAAAACCAGAAGTTGTTAGTGATGATAATATGATTCTAATGGCTAAAAAAGTTGCTAAACAAATAGAAAATGAAATGACATATCCAGGACAAATAAAAGTTAGTTTAATACGTGAAATGAGAGTTACTGAACTCGCTAAATAAGGAGAGAGAAAGATTTGAAGTTTTTAGTAATTGGAGATATAGTTGGAAATAGTGGAATGAATAAACTTAAAAAAGAATATAACAAGTTAGTACAAGAAAAAAATATTGATTTTGTTATAATTAATGGTGAAAATTCTGCAGCAGGTAAAGGTTTAAGATTAAAAGAATATGATGAAATAATGAATCTTGGAACTGATGTAATAACAATGGGCAATCATATATATTACAGAAAAGAGATGGCAGAAGAATATATAAAACTTCCTAGATTACTTGTTCCAGCTAATGTTACTAATCTAAAAGCAAATGGATCTGTTATCGTTGAAAAGAATGGTCTTAAAATAGGAGTGCTTAGTTTACTTGGTAAAGTTGGACTTGGAGAAGTAGCTCAAGAGAATGTATTGTCTCCGTTTGAAACTGCTAGAAAAGAAGTAGATAAATTAAAAACAGATGGAGCTAAATATATATTTTTAGATTTTCATGCCGAGGCAACTGCTGAAAAAATTGCAATGGGATATTTTTTAGAAAACGATGTAACTTGTGTTTTTGGAACACACACACATGTACAAACTGCGGATGAAGAAATAATTAATGGTAAGATGGCATATATAACTGATGTTGGAATGACAGGACCAAAAAACAGTGTAATTGGGCTTAAAAAAGAAACAGCATTAAAACGCTTTTCTACGGGTGCATATGCTAAGTATGAATGTAGTGACAATGATGCAACTTTAAACGGTGTTATAGTAACTACAGATGATTTAAAGGGCATTGCAATTAATATTGAAAGAATAAGTATAAAGTAATTTAAAAACAAAAAATGTCTAGAAAATTATATCTAGACATTTTTTGTTTTACACTTTTATGATCCAACAGGTAAAAGTAATTGAAGACGAATATATAGTTCAATTACATCAGAACCATAATTTGCTTCTTGCGCTGATTTTACAAAGTATGAGATAAACCAACCTTTTCTGTTGTTTGCTTTTGTATTTTCAATATCCTTTGTAAGTTGTATTTTAATTATACGGTCAGCAATTGAAATAGATTGTTTTATAGTATCAGCAGAAAGAATTTCATTAGCTTGTTCACTGTAACCCGCATCTTCTAAATTAGAAACAATTTCCAAGATAGAATCTTCAATAGTTAAATTGTTTTTATTTTCAGACGAATTAGACCAATCATAAACTCCACAAATGACATCTGCAGCAGGAGCATTAAATATACCATATGTTTTACCAATGTTTTTGGTATATTGCTCATGATTTTTTTGAGATAAGTAATCTTTTTCTGTCATGCTACCAGCAAATGCTGTTGTACTTAAACTTAATACTAAAACCATTACCATTGTTACTATTATTGTAATTTTTTTCATGATATACCTCCGGTAATATTTTCAATAAAGTTACTATTACGGTAGTAAGATATTGCTTAGTATAATATAGCTCATCACTATAATAGGGGCAATATATACATTAATCCGCTTCAATATATTTTATTAAAAATATAATATATGATTATTGACATAATTTAATTATAACATATTATGTAAACAAAGTCAACATATTTCTCATATAATAACCAAAATAATCTATTAGAGCAAATGAGGATATAATTAATGGTAAGATGGCATATATAACCTGGTTTATTTTGTATGTTAGTGATTAGTTGTTTACATAATATTGAATTATATTCAGAAATGTGATATAATATATATATGTTAAATTTTACTAACTCAAAAATAAAAATTTAGGGGGATAATATTATGAGCACTAATGTGCAATTAAAAGTTAATGATTCTTTAGATATGAAAAAATTTAAGGAGGTTTTAAGTTTTCAAAGTTATATACCAGCTGATGTAATATACCGGATCAATAGTTATGAGATTGTTTCAATTTTATATCAAGATATTGAAGTAGGGTATATACTACTTGAACGTCCAAATAGAAATGACCCATTATTCTCTTTGATGAAAGGCTATTGTAAGGTTATTATTGTGTTGAACTCAGAGTACCGGTCCAAAGGTATAGGAAAACAAGCAATGATTCAATTAATTAAAAACAGAGAATTGCTTACTGAAGTAAAAAAATTGGAAGCATTAGTTTCAGATGGTAATGAGATCTCAATTAAATTAGTTACAAGTTTAGGTTTTAAAAAAGGATATATGAAAGAAGGTCATACTGCATATTTATATGAGGTTGTATAGATCTAAAACACCAGTTATATAATTTAACTGGTGTTTTTCTTTTAATAATTAGAATATATGACTTTATATAATAAAATAGTCAAACAAAGAAAAAAGGCGAATCTTCGATTTCGCCTAAATATTTTTAAAAAAGAAGTTGCATATCTTCTGGAAGTTTTGAAATAACTTCTATATATTCATTAGTTATAGGGTGATTAAAACTTACTTTATACGCATGCAATGCCTGCCTTGAGATTATATCACGTATATTAAGAACTTTATATTCTAATCCATATAATTCATCACCGCAATATAACATGTCCTAAATATGCCATATGGACTCTTATTTGATGTGTCCTTCCAGTATGTAGTAATACACGGACACAAGTATAATTTTTTTCTATATTTCTATTTATAACAAAATATTCTGTTTTACAATAATCGCCTTTGTCACTAACTTGCCTAATTATTATACTACCATCTTTTCTAGTTATATTTTTTTCAATAATTTCATGATTTTTTTCTACTATTCCATTTACAATTGTAAGATATTCTTTTTTTATATTGCATTTAAGAGCAAATAGGTTTTGAACATATTCATTTTTTGCAATTATACAAATTCCAGATGTATCTTTATCTAACCTAGTAATTATATGTACCTTCTGTATATTATATTTTTTTTCAATATAATAGTTAATTATCATATTTGCTAAGGTCTTATCAAAATTATTAACTGATGGATGAATCTCTAAGTTACAAGGTTTATCTACAATAAGTAGATAATCATCTTCATATATAATATCTATTTTTTTAGCATATGGAACTAAATTAGAAATTTCTTTATCTATATTATCTAGGTTAATTAATATTTTATCATTTTCTTTAACTATAGTATTTACCATAGATATTTCATCATTTATATATATACATTTGTTATTTTTTAGTTTCGTTAACATTCCAGTAGATATATATAATTTATTTTTCAATATAAGTTTTAATTTTACATTTTCATCTTGTTTATTTACTATGTATTCTAATTTCAATTAATTCACCTCAAACATTACATATATATTATACCAATAGTGTCAATACTCTTGAAAATTTTGCTAGATTAAGTTATAATATACATATAAATAAAAATGGAGAAGAATATGAAAAAAGAAAGAATAGATGATTTAGGAGTAAATGATTTAAAAATAATACAAAATACAGATTATTTTTGTTTTGGAACAGATAGTGTTTTACTTAGTAATTTTATAACTAGTAATTCATCAAATAACATTATATTAGATTTATGTAGCGGGGGTGGAGTAATCCCTATAATTATATCTGCTAAATATAAGTATTCTAAAATATTTGCAGTAGAACTTCAAAACGAAATGTATGATTTACTTCAAAGAAATATACAGTTAAATAATCTCAAACAAAAAGTTTATTCATTTAATGGAGATATAAAAGATTTTAATAGTATAAGACAAATGTTAATTAAAGAAACAGGAAAAGGTAATGCAAATATAATTACTGTAAATCCT
Source organism: Bacillota bacterium (assembly GCA_023460515.1). Classification (GTDB taxonomy): domain Bacteria; phylum Bacillota; class Clostridia; order TANB77; family CAG-465; genus RGIG5057. Next base: position 41,027 of record JAEWPS010000018.1, read on the forward strand.
CCGTACAAGCCTAAAGGTAGAGGAATTGTAAACGAACATAATGTAAAGTATATAGCTAGACATGAAGAAATGTGTACGTTAGAAGATATATTTTTTACTTCTTCTAAATTACTTGAATTTAAAGGTAAATTATATTTAGTACATAAACCTGAAAGAATAGTTGATTTACTTGCTATAGCAAGAAAACACAATTTAGAAGCTAAGAAAATAAGATATGTATATCCAAGAGTAGATGTTAAACCAAGTATTGTTTTAATTGAATATGTTAAAGGTGGAGGTAATGAAACGTTAATTTTGCCACCGCTTATTGAATATAACGAAGATGGTAGTTATACTGATGAAATATACACAATATATGGAATGGAGAATAATAATGGAAAATAAAGGAGTATTATATATAGTTGGTACACCAATAGGAAATTTAAAAGATATTACCTTAAGAGCTATTGAAACATTACAAAATGTAGATATAATATTAGCAGAAGATACAAGGCAAACAATTAAATTACTAAATCATTTAAATATTAAAAAACAAATGATTAGTTACCATAGACATAATGAAAACGATAAAATAAATCAAGTAGTAACTTTATTAAATGAAGGTAAAAATGTAGCATTAGTTTCTGATGCAGGTATGCCAATAATATCTGATCCAGGACAAGATTTAGTTAAATATTTAGTAGAGAATAACTATAAAATAGAAACTATACCTGGAGTTACAGCTATTACAACAGCTATTGTAAAGAGTGCAATAGATTCTACAAGATTTTCATTTGAAGGATTCTTATCTGTTAATAAAAAACAAAGAAAAGAAAGACTAGAATCAATAGTTAATGAAACAAGAACAATTATATTTTATGAAGCTCCACATAAGTTAATATATACTTTAAAAGATTTATTTACATATTTAGGTGATAGAAATATATGTGTAGCACGTGAACTTACAAAAATGCATGAAGAATTTATATATAATAAATTAAGTGAAGTAATAAAAAAGGTAGAAGAAACTCCTCTTAGAGGTGAAATAGTAATTATTATTGAAGGTAAAAGTGAAAAAGAGTTAAAAGAAGAAAATGACTTATTACTTGCTAGTAAATCATATATAGAACTAGTAAAAGAATATATTCAGTCGGGTTTAGATAAAAAAGATGCAATAAAAAAAGTTGCTAAAGTTAAAGGCGTAAATAAAAACGAAGTATATAAAGAGTGTATTTCTATAAGGTAACTAGAATTATTATTTTTCATAGTATATAATAGCGATTTTAAAACGCTATTATATATGAAAGGAGAATAAATATGTCACATTGTAGGTATGATGACAGAAATAGTTGTGAAAGAGATTATTGGTTTGATACTGAAAATGAATCTAGAACAAGGTTTAGAAATTGTTGTAGAAGGCCAAATTTTCCCACTGTATTACAAGCAAATGTTATAATTCCACAGACTGTTATACCAGTGAGAATAGTAGTTTCACCTCTAGGCACTTTAACACAGGATCTAGGATTTGTTACTAATTTGCAATCAATTTCAACAACTCAGCAGACTGTAGGACTTAGTGGTTCAATTCCATTTAGTACTAATATACCAGGAAACGGATTTATACAACGGATTCTAAGGATTTACTTTTTGTAATTATGTATTAACAAATAAATATTATTAAATTTAAGAAAAGCTGTGAAGCTTTTCATACATATACAGTTGTATATAAGTAAATACATTATTTTAATGTATTTTTTTTATTAGCTATTCGTTACAAGTAACAAGGATAATACTAATTTCATAATATATATTAGCGATTAGAAAACGCTTATTTATGTGAAAGGAGAAATAAATATGTCAAATTTTAAAAATCCTTGCTTTGATGAATGCGAATTTGAACCAGATTGCTGTGAAATAAAACCTAAATGTCATGACTTTGAGCCAAGATGTCCTAGAATAACTGTGTTACAAGCAGTTTCTCTAGTACCACAAACTGTAGCTGCTGGACTCGCAGTACCTTTTGATACTAATTTAGTAGCAATTGGAAACGGAATAATTCATACTCCAGGTGGAACAGATTTCAATCTAATAAAACCAGGAATTTATAGAGTTACTTTTACAGGATCTGTAACTCCTGTTGGTACTACCGCAGGTGTAGCTCTTGCTGTAAATGGTGCTATAGTTCCAGGAACAACAGTTACTGAAACTGTTATTGCTGCAACACCTGCAGCTTTAGCAACTCAAGCTATAATTCAAGTGTCACCATTTATTAGTACAGTATTAACAGTAGTTAATCCTACAGCTGGTACTGAAACATTTACAAATCCAAATGTAATCATCGAAAAAATAGGATAATATAAAAAAATGAAAAGCTAACAAGCTTTTCATACATAGACTTTCACACAAATAAAAGAACATACATTTATATAATTAATGTATGTTCTTTCTTTTATATACTTACTATTTTTTGAATTTCATCTAAAATTACATCTAAATTATGTTTGCTTTCAGATGAAAATGGAATAATTCTTTCTTTTGCAAATAGTGACTTTGTTACTTCTAATAAGTGCTCATCAACTTTTGTTTTGGCTATTTTATCTACTTTATTAGCAACAATAGTAAATGGAATATCATAAGAAACTAAATAGTCATACATTATTTTATCATCGTTAGTAGCTTTATGACGTATATCTACTAAAAAGAATATATGAGATACCATGTTAGAAGCAAGATAATTATCTACTAAATTTGTTGTAGCTAATTTTTCTCCCTGCGACATTTTAGAGTAACCATAACCAGGTAAATCTACAATATAATATTCATCATTTACATTATAATAATTTAAGCATCTTGTTTTACCTGGAGTATTACCAACTTTTGCTAAATGTTTTTGATTAGCTAAAGCATTGATAAATGATGATTTACCAACGTTTGATTTTCCAACTAAAGCAATTTGTTTTTTATCTGTTATTATTATTTTATCTTTTGAAAAAACAGAAGTCTCAAAAGTCATATTTTTTAACATATTATTTTTTCCTCTCAATTTTAGTTTTGTTCATATATGGAACCAAAACTTCGGGTACTGTAATAGAACCATCTTCATTTTGATATAACTCAAGTAATGGTATTAATATTCTAGGTGAAGCTATAGCTGTATTATTTAATGTATAGCAATATTTTAAATTTCCATCTTTATCTTTATATTTTATATTACTTCTTCTTGCTTGGAAATCATTAAATGAAGAGCAAGAATGCGTTTCACTATATTTATTTCTACTTGGCATCCAAGCTTCTATATCATGTTTTCTAACTTGGCCATTACCCATATCACCAGTACATACTTTAACAACTCTATATGGGATTTTTAAATCTTGAAGTATTTCTTCAGCATTATTTAATAAGAAATCATGTAATTCATATTGTTTATCATAATCTGCTTCACACATGATAACTTGTTCTATCTTTGTAAATTGATGTACTCTATATAGACCTCTAGTGTCTTTACCATAGGTACCAGCTTCTCTTCTGAAACAACTAGATAAACCACAATATAGTTTAGGTAATGCATCTGGAGATTCAAAAGTTTCTGAACTGTGGTAAGAAACTAAAGATACTTCTGATGTACCAACTAAATATAATTCATCTTCTGTAATTGTATAAGTTTGATCTCTACCACCTGGAAAATAACTAGTACCATACATAGCTTCTTCTTTAACCATAAGAGGTACACTCATAGGATTAAATCCTTTTTTTATTAATTTGTCTATTACATATCTGCAAAGTGACATTTCTAGAAGAAGGGCATCATTTTTTAAAAAGTATGATCTAGAACCGGCAATTTTAACACCTCTTGGAATATCTACTAAGTCTAATTCTTCAGATAAAGTAACATGATCTTTTATTTCAAAATTAAATGTAGGTATTTCACCAACTCTTTTAATTTCAACATTATCTTCATCAGTTTTACCATAAGGCACTTCATCAAATGGGACAGAAGGTACTAAATACATTAATTCTGTGTATTCATTTTTTAAAGGAGATAATTCATCTTCAAGTTTAGTGATTTTCTCTTTTAAACTTCTAACATACTCAACTGTTTTTTGTTTTTCATCATCACTTAATTTAGTTATTGTAGAAGATAGAGTATTTCTTTCTTCTTTCATACTATCTAGTTCTTTATTAATGCTAATGATGTTTTCATCAATGGATAATATTCTATCTATATCCACTTTTACAAACTTATCTTGTGCAGCTTTTTTAACCTTATCACTATTTTCTCTAATATACTTTATATCTAACATAATCTATCACTCCTTAAAAAATTATACTATATATTATATATTAGAATGTGTTATTTTTCAAGTAAAGGCACAAAAATACTTGATTTTGTTAAAATTTTAGTATTAATTCACCATATTTATCCATATAAGTATTGAAATTTAGAATTAAATAATATATACTATATAAAGATAAGTTGAAAGGAATGAAAAAAATGAAAAAATTAAATTTAAATGTAATAATCGGTCTATTTTTGCTTGTAATTGGAGTTCTTATTGGTTTAGAAACCTTAGATTTTGGAATTCAATTAGATTATAGTGTAATTGGATGGTCATTTTTATCTTTCATAGGTTTAGTTATGATGATAAATGATAAAAAGGTAACAACAGTACCATCAATATTAATTTTCGTTGGTGTATGGAATGCATTAAATGAGGTTGGTATATTATCTGGATCAATATTCTCATTAATTTGGCCTATTATTTTAATAATAGTTGGAGCAAATCTAGTTTTTGGTAAAAATTTATTCAATAAGTTACCAGGAAATATACAAACTAATCCAGGTGGACTTGTATATAATGGTATATTTAGTGGGGTAGAAGAAAGATTATCTGTTAAAGACTTTAAAGGTTTAACTGCAAATGCTATATTTGGTGGAGTTGAACTAGATTTAAGAGATATTGAAATAACAGATAATGTTCAAATAGATATTAGTGCGTTATTTGGTGGAGTTGAAATAACATTACCAGAAAAATATAATGTAATGATGGGAGAATCTATCGCATTATTTGGTGGAACAGACAACAAGTTTAAAGGAATGCATGATGATAGTAAAAAAACAATATATATAAACAGCAGAGCAATATTTGGTGGCGTTGATCTTAAATAATATAGTAAATAAAAAATAATAATATATTGTAAAATGTAGTATATGTATAATATGCTACATTTTGCCTCTTTAAAACTTTATACCTAATTATTAACTTTTTTATTTTTATTATATAAAAACCTTGCAATTGAGAGGAATATATGTTAAAATATATAGGTAAATTAAATACAAAACTAAATATAGGAAGGTGATTTTAATGAAAACAGAAATACAACCAAAGTATGTTAAAGCAGAAATAAGATGTGCATGTGGTAATGTTATAGAAACAAAATCTACAAAAGAATCAATGAAAGTTGATACTTGTAGCAGTTGTCATCCATTTTTTACAGGTCAAAAGCAAACAATATCTAACCAAGGTAGAGCTGCTAAATTCATGGAAAAATACGGAAAATAATAATAAATCTTTTTCGAGTGCTAAAGGCACTCTTTTTTTATATAATTTAAATATACTTTTTATTAATAATATTGTATATAATAAATTATTATGATAAAATATATTAATTGTTATATAGGATAATTGTATTATTGATATGCAAAATATCTTGCATAATCAAAATGAAAGAGGAAAAATGAGTAAAAAAGTAAATAATAAAAAAACATTAAATAAATTAAGAATAGGTGGAATGGCTACTTTTAATGGTGTACTTCTTAAGTCAAATACAAAGCAGGTAGTTACTAGCCAAATAAATGATAATATACAAACAGATATTTGTGAAACTAGTTCAAGTAAACTAATATCTTCAATACCTATATTAAGAGGAATATCTGGGTTGTTTTCATCTATTAGTAGTGGTATACCATATATAGTAGAATCTGCAGAAAATATAGTAAATGATATAGTAAAGGATAAAACTGAAAAGATAGTCATAAGTAAATTTGAACTTTTAGTTTCATTCATAATTTCTTTTTTTATATTTTCATTGTTATGGGTTAGTGTTCCAATGGTAGCATCTTTAATTTTACCTAATACAGACTTTAGATATATAATACAAATAATAGTAAAATTACTTATGTTTGTTATATACGTAACTACAATAAAAAAAATATCATATTTAAATGAATTATTTGAGTATCATGGGGCAGAACATACAGCTGTAAACTATTATGAAGATAATGTTAAAGAAGTAAATAATATAAAGAGTATATTAGATATAGATTTAGATAAAGTTGCTAGTTATTCAAGGTTCCATAGAAGATGTGGATCTAACTATATAATGCATCTGTTATTTTTATCTTTGCTAACTACCGCTATATTACCTTCAACAGATATAGTTACTAAAATAATTATAGAAATATTTACGTTCCCTGTATTAATGGGACTAGCTTATGAAACATTAAATTTATCTACATTACTACCAAAGAAATTTAACTTCATCTTAGTACCGTTTATGTATGTACAAAATATAACAACTAAAAAACCATCTAAAGATAAACTATTAATAGGTATAACATCACTACTTGAAATTACAACTAAACATATTACAGTAGAAGGTTATATAAAACAATACATAAATAAGTATTTAAAGAAACTTGAAGTAAACCAAAACGATATATTAAGAATTGTATCTTATGCATTAAATATAGATAAGAATAATTTATTCGTTAATCTAGATAATATACATATAGGAATACCTGAACAGATAAAAATAAAAAAATTGTTAGATAGATATTATATAGATTATGAACCTCTTCAATATATATTAGAGTTACAATTATTTTTTAACGAAGAATATATTGTAAATCATGATGTATTAATACCAAGAGCAGATAGTGAAATATTAGTTGAAACAGCTATAAGATATATAAAAGAAAACAATTTCAAAACTGGTATAGACATGTGTACCGGTAGTGGAGCAATAGGCATATCAGTAGCTAAAAATAGTGATATAGATACTATGTTATTAGTAGATATATCAGATAGGGCTTTAATTGTAACAAATAAAAATATAGTAAAAAACGATGTAGTAACTAAATGTAGCTCTATGAAGTCTGATTTGTTTAAATCGTTACCAGAAGATATTAAATATGATATAATAGTAACAAACCCACCTTACATAAAGGCTGAAGAATTAATTAAATTATCTAACTACGTTAAGAAAGAACCCATGCTTGCACTCAATGGTGGTAAAAGTGGTTTAGATATTTATGAAAGAATATTTAAAGAGGCACAATATGTATTAATAAACAATGGTTATATAATTCTTGAAATAGGATATGATCAAAAACAAGATATTATAAATTTAATAAGTAATTATCCTAATTATGAATATATTGAATGTATTCAAGATTTAGGATTAAAAGATAGGGTGATAGTATGTCATTTTCATCAGATATAAAAGTAGAGTTATTAAACAAAATAGATAAAATAACAAAAAAATGTTGCAAGGAAGCTGAGACATTTGGAGAATATATAACTACTGAAAGCATAAAGTCAGATATAAGTTTAGAATATCAAAAATTTTTAGATATTCCTAAACTAGATGAGTGCTGTATAAAATCAATATTAATCGGTAGTTTTTTAAGTAGTGGTTGCATAACAAATCCAAACAATGATTATCATTTGGAAATATTATTTAAAAATAAAGCATTATCTGAATATTACTTTAATTTATTATCTGTATTAGATTTTTCTCCTAAACTATTAAAAAGGAATATAGGGAAAAGTCATGTATATGTTATATATATTAAAGAGGCTGACCAAATATCGTTATTTATATCTATTATAGGGGCTGCAGTATCTTTACTTAAATTTGAACAAATTAGAGTAGAAAAAGAAGTAAAAAACAATATAAATAGAACTATAAACTGTGAAACTGCTAATTTATCTAAAACAATAAAAGCTGCTGTAATTCAATTAGAAGCAATAAAAAAAATAAGGCAAAATAATAAATATGATTCACTAGATGATAAATTAAAAGAAGTTGCCTCTTTAAGAGAGAATAATAAAGAAGAAAGTTTAGAAGCATTAGCTAACATACTAAAAATAACAAAATCTGGACTGAAGCATAGGTTAGATAAGATAATAAAAATTGCAGAAGAAATATAGCATATAAATAGTAGTTATTATATTGACAATATACCAGATATTATGATATAATAACTACTATAATTAATGGGGTATGGCCAAGTGGTAAGGCGTCGGTCTCTGACTCCGATATTCCGTGGGTTCGAATCCTACTACCCCAGCCAAAAAAGAATTACTCGAACCTTTATTATTTATATGGAGGTTTTACAGTGAGTATAAGAATTAATGAATAGCCGAAATGCTATTCTTTTTTACGCTTTAACTTTAAACTTATGATATATATGATTTTTTTATCGCATTTGAAGTGCAAATATTAATTCAAACATTGAATTTTTCAAGAAAATTTGATATAATTAATACAGTTAATATATTGAAACCAAGTATAATTATAGGAGGGTTTATATATGCGGATAGATACTGAGAGACTAAAAAGATTAGTTGAACTATGTGATGTACCTTTTGAAGAAAGATTTCTAGAAATCGATTCTTATCGAAACAAAAAAGACAAATTGTCCCTGATGTTTAGGGGGAATTTCTGTTTTGAAGCAGATCGTGCATTTGAAAATGGATTACTCAAAGATTTTGAAATCAAGGGATTAGTACAAAAAGAAAGTTTCAGATTAGTTAAGATTGCAGAATATTCAAATGGTAAATCATATGATAGAGATGAAACAAATGCTGGGCATATGGAAATAATTTTTGTGTATAAAGCATCTTGTGATTTTTGTAATATCTTCGTTGCTTGTAAAACCAATATAACTTTTCCAATGCTTATAAGATACGTTGTAACGGAGCAATTTAGTAAGATTTTGTTACCTCCTTATATTTCACATGTAGAAGTGTGGGCATGTGAAAGTTTTAACGAATTGATGCATAATTATCCATATTCTTCAGATATATTTTATTTGAACAAAAGAGTGAACATAGAACTGTGCAATAACGCATTGTTTATGTTACAGTTATATGGTTTAGACTCTGATTCAGAACGTTGTCTGATGCATATTGATGATGGAAATTTTACACCAAGATACACAATAAATATTGATGATCTTAGAAGACGTAATTATAATGGTATGTATTATATTAGACCATATCTGAGAGCATAAGCAAAAGGCGGAGTAGAAATACTCCGCCTAATTTGTTATCTTTCTAATCAGGAGAATATTTTATTCATAAATATAAATAGTATATGTTATTTTAAATACAATAATTAACATAATAATTGAAATATGCTGTAATCTTCAATCTCTTTGCCTAAAAGGCTCTGGACTGTATTTACAACAAATTCAGCACCTGTTTTCTTTTCCAATTCTATAAGCAAGGAATTTATTTGTCCTTGTGTCGACTCATCAAAAAGATTGTCATATCATAGACATAAACATTTGCTTCCGCTTTTGAAATTGGAATTTATTTTGATTCAGCCATACAACCTGTTAAAAGGAAGACTTGACTTCCTAATATTAGGAGTAGGAGCAGAAAAGCTAAAAACCGTTGCTTTTTCGTTTTACTCACCCTTTCTCAAGTTTTTTATTTGGTAAGAAGTTTACTATACTTAAATATCCTTTTTAATAGAAGGATCTATCATAAAAGATATAAAGTTTTGATATTTGTTATGAATTAATTTATCCAATAACTAACATCTACTCATAATTAGGTAGCTTCTATATTTTTATAGCGTGAGTATTATACCATATTTATGTTAACTTGTCGATATTTAACTTTATTTAACTACTTGAAATTTATATAAAAAGTAGTATAATATAACTATTAGTTAATTAAAAAATAATTTACTCTTTTATTTTTATAAATAAGGGGTTAAACAAAACTAGATAGAAAGGTAAAAATAATGAACAAAAATATAGGAATATACATACATATACCTTTTTGTAGCAGTAAATGTTATTACTGTGACTTTGCTTCATATCCGGATAAGGATCAATATATTTCACAGTATATTGATTCTTTATGTAATGAAATATTAAATAATAGTGATATATTAACTCAATATAATATAACAAGTATATATATAGGTGGTGGAACTCCATCACATATAGATAGTAAATATATTGTTAAGATTTTAAGTGTACTTAACTTTTTTAAAGTAGATGATAATGTTTCAATTACAATTGAAGTAAATCCAAATAGTGTTAGTGAAGAAAAGATAAGAGAGTATAAAGAAGTTGGAATAAATAGAATCAGTATGGGTCTACAATCTACACATGATGAAATACTAAAAAGTATTGGTAGAAAACATACTTACAATGATTTCATAAATGCACTTAAAATAATAAAAAAATATGATATAAATAATGTAAGTATTGACCTAATATATCCACTACCAGGACTTACATATAAACTACTGGATGAAACTTTAGATTTGGTTTTATCTATAAGAAAAGAATATAATATACATCATATATCTATATACAATTTAGAAGTACATGAAAACACTAAGTTAGACTTTTTACTTAAAGAAAACTTCTTAAGTTTAATAGATGAAGATGAAGAATATGATATGAAAGAAAATATAAAAAATAAACTTGAATCAAATGGATTGCATAGATATGAAATATCTAACTATTCTGAAGAAGGGTATGAATCCATTCATAATATTAATTATTGGAAACAAGGCATATATTTAGGATTTGGAGTAGCTGCTTCTAGTTTCTTTGCAGGTAGCAGGTATACAAATACTAAATCTATGGACGATTATATAGATTACTATTTAAATAACAATAAAAGTATATCCGTTATAGAAGAAAAAGAAGATTTGACTAAACTCGATTTAATGAAAGAATATATCATTTTAAATTTAAGATTAAATACAGGCGTAAGCATTAATGATTTTTATTTAAGATTTAAAGTTAAGTTATTAGATATATTTAATGAAGAAATTAATAAAATGATAAAAAATAAGCTATTATATATGAATAGAACAAATGTTTTTCTGACAGATAAAGGCAAAGATATAGCAAATATTGTATGGGAAGAATTCATATAACAGATGTGTTACTAGAAACTAGTTTTTTAGTAACATTTTTATATATATTTAACTGTATTAATTGACTTAAAATTAATTAAATAGTATAATAATATTACTAAATAAAGAAAAGAATATAAGTAAGCCTCTTTATTAAATATATATAAACAAATAATGGGGTAATATCTAAAATATTAATTTAAGCTAGTTAAAAATATTGAGTAATATAAAAGGGAGAATGAAATGGAAAAATTTTTAATAATAGATGGAAACAGTATAATGAATAGAGCATTTTACGGTATTTCAGCAAGAACTATGATGACTGCTGACGGAATATCTACAAACGCCATATATGGTTTTTTGAATATATATTGGATGATAGAAAATATGATAAATCCAGATTATACTGCTGTCTCTTTTGATTTAAGAGCACCAACATTTAGACATGAATTATATAGTGAATATAAAGGAACTAGAAAAGGTATGCCAGATGAACTTAGACCACAAATGCCAGTCATAAAAGAAGTATTAACTGCGATGAATGTACCTATAATAGAACTAGAAACATATGAAGCTGATGATGTTCTAGGTACCGTAGCTAAGAATAATGAGTCAAAAGGAATATTTACATATGTACTTACTGGAGATAAAGATTCATTTCAGCTTATATCACCCACAACATCAATTATTATACCTACAACAAAAATGGGAAAAACTGATTATACAATATATACTCCAGAACTACTAAAAGAAAAATTAAATATTGATCCATACCAAATAGTAGATATAAAGTCACTTATGGGTGATAGTTCAGATAATATACCAGGTGTAAAAGGTATTGGAGAAAAAACTGCATATACTTTAATAGAAAAATATACTACACTAGATAATATATATCAAAACATAGATACATTAGATGCTTCAGATAAAATAAAAGAAAAATTAATTGTAGATAAAGAAATGGCTAAACTTAGTTACACATTAGCTACTATAAATAGAGATGTGCCTGTTAATATAGATTATGATATATGTAAAAAGTCTGATGTAAAAAAAGATGAGTTATATAAAATATTTAAAAGACTAAATTTTAATAAGTTTTTAAGTAAATTTGACTTTTCAGATATAAATGAAAGTATAGAAGAATCTAATTCTAGTAATTTATCTAGTGAAATAACAAACTTATCTAAAGTAACATATATAAATAAAAATAATATAAATATTTTAGATAGCATTCTTTCTGCTGGTAATGTATCGTATTATTTAAATGTATGTGATATAGATTATATAACTAATGTACTTAAACTGAATAAAGAGTTTTTAGCAATATATAATAATGATAATACATATATAATTAATATAGAAGATAAAGATTTTAAATTTGAAGTATTAAATAAATTTGCTACTTCTTCTTGTAATAAATATGGATATAACATCAAACAAGATTTAAGATACTTCTTTGATTTAGGTATTTCTAAGGTAAATAATTTTGTTTATGATATAATGATAGCATATTACCTTATGAATTCGAACAAAACAACCTATTTAATAGAAAATTTAATAGGTGACCTATTCAGTATTGCATTTAAAGAAGATGAGCTTAAACCAATGCAAATGTCTTTATTTGAAGAAGCTAATAATGAAACCTCAAATTATCTATCTGAAAGTAGTATATATAATTTAAATATATATCTAAAAGCTATTCATTATTCATATGATATAGTTATAGACAAAATAAAGAAATTAGAGATGATAACTTTATTTGAAAATACTGAAATGCCACTTGTGGAAACTTTAGCTAATATGGAACATACGGGTATGTATATTGATTTAGATAAATTAAATATATTTGATAAAGAAATAACAGAAAAAATGACAATTCTAGAATCTCAAATATATACTCAAGCAGGTAATGAATTTAATATAAATTCTCCTAAACAACTAGGTGAAGTTCTTTTTGATAAATTACATTTGCCTACAGTTAGAAAAAATAAAACTGGATACTCAACAGATAAAGAAGTTTTAGAAGAATTAGAAGATAGACACGAAATAATACCTCTTATATTAGAGTATAGACAAATTGCTAAACTTAAATCTACTTATGTAGATGGCTTAAGAAGTACAATAGCAAGTGATGGTAGAATACATACTACCTTTATGCAAACTGTAGCTTCTACAGGTAGATTATCTTCTACAGAACCTAATTTACAAAACATACCTATACGTTTAGAGTTAGGTAGTAAAATACGCTCTTTCTTTATAGGTGAAAAAGATAACATGTTATTAGATAGTGACTATAGCCAGATAGAACTTAGAGTACTTGCAGATATGTCTAATGATACTGTAATGATAAATGCTTTTAAAGAGGGTGAAGATATACATAAAGTTACTGCTTCACAGGTATTTGATATACCTCTTAATGAAGTAACTCATGATATGAGATCAAAAGCTAAAGCTGTTAATTTTGGTATAGTGTATGGAATAAGTGATTTTGGTTTAGCTAAGAATATAGATACTAGTAGAGTAGAAGCTGGTATATATATAAAAAATTATTTAGATAAGTATAGCAGTGTAAAATCTTTTATGGAAAATACAATTAAAGAGGCAAAAGAAAAAGGATATGTATCTACTTTATATGGTAGAAGAAGATATATAAATGAAATTAATAGTTCTAATAAAAATATTGTTAAGTTTGGTGAACGTATTGCAATGAATACTCCAGTTCAAGGAACTGCAGCAGATATAATTAAAATTGCAATGAATATTATATATAAAAAAATAAAAGAAATGAATTTAAAGTCTAGATTAATTATGCAAGTACATGATGAACTTATAATAGAAGTAAATAGTGAAGAACACGAAATAGTATCTAATATTATGAGAGATTCAATGGAAAATGTAGCTACTTTAAAAGTACCTCTTGACGTTGATATGCATATAGCTAAAAACTGGTATGATGCCAAGTAAGGAGAATATGATGGGAAAACTGAAAGTATTACTAAAGATATTTATAATAATTATTATATCGTGCGTTGCTTTGTATTTTTATGCTAAAACATTTATATATAAAACGACATATTTAAATTATATTGAGAAAAGTTGTTCAGGGAGTAGTATAGATCCATATCTTATATTATCTATAATCAAAGTTGAAAGTGGATTTAAACCTACTGCAATATCTTCTAAAGAGGCAAAAGGTCTTATGCAAATTAGAGATAGTACTTATTCGGAAGTATCAGATATGTTTACAAGTAGATATGATAATTCAGATATTTATGATCCAGAGATAAATATAAAAATAGGTGTAGCATATTTCAAAAAATTATTGAATAAATACTATGGTAATTATTATATTGCATTATTAGCATATAATGGGGGAATGGGAAACGTAAACAGTTGGATTAGTAAAGGTATTATACCTAAAGATTTAGATGAATACATCGTACCAGATATACCATTTAAAGAAACTAAAGATTACTTAAGGAAAGTCATTACAACCTATAATATGTATAAGTTTTTATATAATTTATAGTAAAGAGGCCATTAAAACGAGTATATTTTTTAAAATATACTCGTTTTTAAATGTCAAACTATACTTTTTTGTATAAATATATGTACAAATAATTAATATTGTGGTATAATATTAGTTCTTATGAAAGGGTGAATATTATTATGAGTGGACATTCTAAATGGGCAAATATTAAAAGAAAAAAAGAATCTACAGATGCTAAAAGAGCAAATATTTTTTCTAAAATAGGAAAAGAATTGACAGTGGCTGTAAGAAATGGTGGCAGTAGCGATCCTGCAACAAATAATAAATTACGTGATGTAATAGCAAAAGCAAAGGCAAATAATATGCCTAATGATAATATAACAAGATGTATACAAAAAGCTGCAGGTGATACTACTGGTGCTCATTATGAGGAAGTAACTTACGAAGGATTTGGACCAGCAGGTGTGTCAGTAATTGTAGAAGCAATGACAGATAATAGAAATAGAGCTGCAGCAGATATACGTTGTATATTTGATAGAGCAGGTGGTAATATGGGTCAATCCGGATCAGTTTCTTATATGTTTAAGAAAAAAGGTATCATAATTATTGAAAAAGATAATAAAATATCAGAGGATGATTTAATGATGGAAGTGCTTGAAAATGGGGCTGACGATTTTACAGTAGAAGAAGAGTACTATGAAATTAACACTAATCCAGAAGATTTCTATTCATTGAAAGAATATTTAGAAAATAAAGGATATACATTCATGGAAGCAGAAATAAAAATGATTCCAGACATGAAAAAAAATTTAACAGAAGATGAAGAAAATAAGTTGCAAATATTTTTGGATAAACTTGAAGAAAATGATGATGTCCAGAATATATGGCACAATGCAAACTATTAATTTACATAAAAATGTAACATATTTTTAATAAAGCATTGACTTACGACATTTTTTATGCTATAATTTACAATATAAAGTTATTACTTTGAAGATTAATTAGGAGGTACCAATATATGTATTATGATAATAAAAAAGCATTTTATATGAAACAATATGGCCCAGCTATTATAATAAGTGTAGTTTCACTTGTTCTTATAGGTTCTGGTATATTTATATATTTAAAATCAGCAGGTGTGGTGAATCCTTTTGCTAAAGATAAAGAAATAGCACAAACAATAAATACAAATGCAGCAAATACTAATACTCAAGAAAATACAAACAATTTAACTCCAACTCCAGAAAAAGTTGTAGAACCAGTAAAAGTAGAAGTTCCAGTTGTAGAAAATAATGCACTTGTAGATGAAACAAAAACAAGTACAGAAATTGTTAAGTATTTCGATAATTTAGCAGCTTTAGAAAAATCTAAAGAAGTTAATGTAGTAAATGTTAATACTTCAGGAAGTATAAATATTGAAGTAGATGGAGATAAATTAGAAATTACTTTAATAGGTATAGATTTTAGTTATTCAAATGATTCTGCAAAAGAAAAAATGAAAACAGACTTATTGAATAAAAAAGTTAAAATAGCTTTCGATGAATTAAGATCAGCTGATGGTAAAACTTTTGCATATGTATTTAATGGTAAAGCATTATACAATGCAGAATTACTTAAAACTGGATTAGTTACTTTAAAAACAGAAAGAAAAAATATAAAATTAAATAGCGAATTAGCAAGTGCACAAGCATATGCAAGAGAAAATTCTTTAGGAATTTGGAAAAAGTAAGCATGCCGAGCTAAGGTGTTATACCCTTAGTTTTTCATATATCAACCTCTTATAATCGCCTCTACGAAAGTAGGGGCCATTTTTTATATTTAATACTTTAATTTATATTCAATTAAAACTTGGAAAATACTGAATTTTATGGTATAATAATAGAAAAAATTTTTCCTCAATTTTAATAAATATTAGGAGGTATTTCTATGACTTTAAATAGTCCAAAAAACATGGAAGAAACGTTAGAAGAGTATAAGAATCAAATTTTGGATTTGAAACGGATTTTTTCAGACCAAATCAAAAATGTTGTAGATAGTTTGATTGAAGGTAATTATACAGGTCTTCTTGATGATGAAGATACATTATCTTCATGGAAAATGCTATTTTGTATTCCAGAACTAAATGGTTGGCTTTTATATGTACTAACAAAGGCAATTGATGAAAGAATGTCTAAAATAGTTGCAGATATTAATAAAAAAAGTGATGTTAACCTTTGCTATGTGTGTAAGATTGAGCCAAATTATAGCTATTGCACAGTTAAATTACATTCAAATAGTAGCTATAACATATTTAGCTTTAACACTGATTCAAAAGGCAATTATTCATTTAATTACAACCATTTTTCTAAGAGCTGGAATGAATATGTAGAATTATTGCAAAAAGCTATTGATGAATGTAAACCAATTGAAAAACCAAAAAATAGTGGTGGCTGTAGAAAACATGTACGATATGGTGGACCTGAAGTAATGAGTGCGTTTTATGATAGTCAAAGATATTCTAAACTAAAAAAATTAGAATATGCAATGATGGAAGAATTTGATGAAAAAAATAACAATATGTCTAATTTAATTTCAGACATATTAAGAAACAAATTTACAATCTTTGAAAGTAGTAGTACACATGTAACAGATAACTTAAGAAGTGAAATATATGCAAGATACTAAATTTTTAAATCCTATAAATTATTATTTATAGGATTTTTTATTTGTTGCAGAACAGAAGAGATATAGTATTTCTTTCGACATATGATTGCGCAAAATAGAATTTTTGTGCAATTTGGGTAAGTCCTATTGACAAAATAAGCTCTTTATGATACTATATATGTATGATTAGTCGAATTCAAGTATTAAATTAGTTTATACATATATATAAATCCAGTTAGATTCAAAAATAAATTCTTATACATAAAATTATCATTTTCAAATTATTTTTACTTATCTTACATCTATATTTTTTATTTTTTTAAATTTATTATTTGAAATTATAAAAATTTTACCTTTAATTATAAAAATCAATTTTAGGCTGTTTTTTACGACATGTAACTACACCACCTATTTAACAAAAATGGCTTAAAATCGATTCTAGAGCGTCACAATTTAGGAGGTTTTTCAATGTTTGATGATGTGCCAGAATTAGTCAATGAATTTCTAGATTATCTATCAGGAATCAAAAATAGATCACAAAATACCATAAAAGAATATCATTATGATTTAAGACATTCATTTAGATGGCTTAAATTATATAAAGATAAATTAGACGTAACTGAATTTGAAAATTTAGATATTACAGATTTAAATATAGAATTTTTTAAAACTTTAACAACAGAAAATTTAACAACTTATATAGCATATTTAAATCGTGAATTTAAAAATAAACCTTCAACAAGAGCTCGTAAAGTTGCATCTTTAAAATCATTTTTCAACTATTTAGCAAATGTTAGAAAAAAATTAGATTTAAATCCTGTAGTTGGATTTGAAACTCCACAACTTGAAAAAAGAATTCCTAAATATTTAACATTGGAAGAATCTGTATCTCTCCTCCACTCTGTTAAATTTAACGAACAAAAGTTTGGTGAAAGGGATTTGTGCATTTTAACATTATTTTTAAATTGTGGACTTAGACTTTCTGAACTTATAAACATAGATTTTAAGCATATTAAAGAAGATAGATTAAATGTTATAGGTAAAGGTAATAAAGAGCGTATGGTTCATTTAAATAAGGTATGCCTCTCTTCTATTGCTAAATATGTATCGGTAAGACCAAAAGATAATATAAAGGATCATGAAGCTTTATTCTTGTCTGAAAGAGGCGAAAGAATTGGAAGACGTATGGTAGAATATATTGTTAAGAAATACGTCGAGTTAGCAGGACTAGATCCAAAGAAATTTTCTCCACATAAGCTAAGGCACACAGCTGCCACTTTAATGCATAAATATGGTCATGTAGACATACGAGCGTTGCAACAAGTATTAGGCCATGAAACAATAGCTACAACACAAATTTACACGCATATTGATAGTGATGAGGTTAAAAATGCAATAGATAATAATCCACTGAATAATATGTAATTTTATAAATGTTTTTATTAGTATATAATATTTATTTGTAAATATAATTAAAATTAAGAATGGTTAAATAAAAATAAAGAGGCAATATTAATGCCTCTTTATTAATTAACAAATATATTATAATCAGACCTTGCTATTCTTCTCCTTTAATAAAGCAATTAATTTTGCATTACCCTTTAAAAGATAAGAAATAGATTCATTACTATTAAGAGTATTAATTATAGTAGCAATAAACTCTGAACAGTCTATTTCACCAAACCATTCATATTCTTTAACATAATCTGGAATATATGATAGATTGGTAGAGTATATTTTATTAAATAATTTATTTTTGTATGCTTCTTCAAATTTATTAGTGCCTTGAGTGAATAATGCAAATGTACTTAAAATATATACATTGTTAGCTCCGCTTTCTTTGAGTTTCTCAGAAACCTCTAATATCGAATCACCCGAAGCAATCATATCATCTACAACTATAACGTCCAATCCCTTAACATTCTTACCCATATATTCATGTGCTACAACAGGATTTTTACCATCGACAATTTTCGAAACATCTCTTCGTTTATAGAACATACCAACATCGGTACCTAAAATGTTTGCATAATATAAGGCTCTATCCATAGCACCGGTATCTGGACTTATAACCAAAAGCTTGTTTAAATTTATTTTGTTTTCTTTAATAAATGTTTCAATTATAACATTACTCGCATAGAAATTTTCAAAAGATAGATTAGGTATTGCGTTTTGTACATTTGGGTCATGAGCATCAAAAGTAATTAGATTTTTTATACCTAATGCTTGAAGTTCCTGAAGAGCCATCGCACAGTCTAATGATTCCCTACTTTTTCTTTTATGTTGCCTGGATGCATAAAGTAAGGGCATTATTACAGTAATACGATCTGCTGTATTTTTTATTGCAGATATTGCCCTTTTTAAGTCCTGAAAATGTTCATCAGGGCTATATATATTCTCATGACCAAACATTTTATAACTACAACCATAGTTACCAATATCTACCAAAATGTATACATCCTTGCATCTGACACTTTCCTTTATTATGACCTTTGATTCACCATTACTAAACCGTGGATTTTCAATAGACAAAATATAGTTTTCATTGTCTATGTTACCTTTCAAGTGTATTAAGTGTTTATTAATCATTCCACCGGTTCTGATAAAGCTATCCATTACTAACAGTCTAAGATTCCCTTTATTACAAACCATAACGATTCCTCCTTATAATTTTGATAAGAAATATTACAAAATTAAATTAATGCTCTCCTCTCTCTAATAATTATTTTTGAGTGTTTACTAAAGATTTATAAGAAAATTATACCATAATATAACAAAGTTTTCAAGAAAGTAACATTAATTATATAACCTAATTATTATTAGTATAAAAAGTTATATTTTTACCATCACTAGCTACTACTATATTACCATACTCATTAGTTCTATATATTTCTATACCCATATTTCTTAATCTAGACATTACTTTATAGCTGGGATATCCATGTTTATCACTAACTGAAGTAATAACTGCATATTTTGGATTTACTTTATCTAAAAAATTTTTACTTGTGGAAGAACTACCACCATGATGCCCAATTTTTATCAAATCCGCAGTTATATCTAATTCATTATCTAACATTTCATATTCAGATACATATTCCGCGTCACCGGCAAATAAGAAAGTATTATCTCCATATGTTAATTTTATAACTATAGAATAATCATAGGAGCCATAATTTCAAAGGTTGATTTGCCTAATTTAAATATTTCACCTACATTTGGTGAATATAATTGTATTTCTTTGGCGTTTACAGATTTAATAAAAGATTCATAGACTCTAGTTTTATGGACTTGTTTTGGAAATAGAACGTTATCTATACTATAACTGTTTATAACATCATCGAGTCCACCTATATGATCTTGATGTGCATGTGTACCAATAACGTAATCAAACTTATCGATTTTTTGTCTTTCTAAATACCGCAATACTATATTAGAATTTTCATCATTTCCTGCATCTATAATCATTGAATTATAACCTTGCTCAATTAATATGCAATCTGCTTGACCTACATTAATGAAATGAATTTTTAAATCCTCCTTATTAATTTGTTCTATAGAATAGTTATTAATTTGTTTTTCGTGTAGATCATTAGAAAATATATATTCATGACCTATAAATAAAACTATATATAATAGTATTACCGTTGTAGATAAAACTATATGTATATATTTTTTTATATTCATGTTTTAGCCTCCTTATATTGAAATTATTTTATATAATACATATATAACTATTTAGTTCTATATTTGTTTTAAATTTTGTATATTAATAATACCATAAAAAGCGACATTTTTCAACAAAACAGCAGTATTAAATAAATAGTTAGATATATTTGGTTATATATCTAACTAATATTTAATTATTATGGTTTAGTTTCAGGTGTTAAATTACCTTTGCTAATATGTATTTCAATGCTTGTAGTAAGAGGTACAAATTCGTTATATATGGATAACCATACTATAGAACCTTTATCTTTACTTGAATCGATATATTTTACAGTATAAGTAATATTTGCACCTTTTTGATTAAAATCATAAAAGTATTGTGCAATATCTTTTTCTAATCTTCCTACTAAATTATCTATAAATGGTCTTCCTTCAGAATATATAACAGTAACATCTTTAGTTTTACCAGAAAGATATGTATTTGCTTTTACTGATTGTGATATTAATTTACCATAAGGTATAGTGTCACTATATTTTGAAAGTACTTTAACAGTTAATTCTGGAGCAGCAGTAGTAGCTGAATCTTTAGTTATACTTGTAAAATCTGGAACTTTTATACTTTTTCCTATTGAAATTTTAAATTTCATATTATCATTTTTTGATATTAATGTATCTTTTAAAATATCTTGAGAGATTATTAAACCTTCAGGTACTGTAGTAGATGTTACTTCAGTAAATATAACATTTATACTATTTGTGTTTGCCCAAGTTTCAACTTCAGTTTTTGATTTATTTATAAAATCAGGGACTGTTATATTTTTTTGTGCAACTTCTTTTCCTTTTGAAGTATATATCAATAAATAATCTTTTCTTTTAAAATTGCTATCATCTACAGCAATATCTCTGTATTCTTTTTTTATATATTTATTTAACTCAATATCATTACTAAATTCTTGTATAACACTAGTATTATAAATTTTATTTTCTTCAATCCAGTTTCTTATTTCTAGTGTTGACATTGTAGAAAAGTCTGGTAATTTAATTCTTTCATCTGGATCTGCACCTTTACTAACAGTTACAGTTATTATATTACCTTTTTGTATAGAAGTATTTTGTTCTACATCCTGTGATATTACAATGTTAATTGATTTATTTGTATTAAATACATATTGTATATCTAATTCGATTTTATTTTTTAATGCCCACGTTTTAGCTTCTGATATATCTTTATCTACAAAATTTAGTACTTTTACACTATTAATGATTTGAAATGCTATAAATATCATTATACAAATTACTAATATTACAACTCCTACAACTATATATCTTATAGTTTTATTTTTATTATAGTTAGTATCTATAACTATCTCGTGTTCATCTGGCTTAATACCTGAGTTTTCTTTTTTAGAATTTGTATTAGTAATTTGATTTTTTTTATCTGTTTTATAGTTTTCATTTTCAAATTGACTTAAGAAATCATTCATTTGATACAAATCCTCCTTTACGTAATCTTAAAGTCTTATCTGCTTGAATTGAAATTTCTTTAGAATGTGTAACCATTATAACACATTTTTTATGTTCATGTGCTAATTTTTTAAATATCTCTACAATTTCATTCTCCATATCTTCATCAAGATTACCAGTTGGTTCATCAGCAAGTATTACATCAACATTAGTAGCTAAGGCTCTAGCTATAGCTACTCTTTGCTGCTCACCTCCAGATAATTTATTTACTGTTCTATTAGCTTTAGATTTGCTTATACCTATGTAGTCTAATAAATTATATGCAACTTCTTCAATATCTTTAGGTATTTCATTATCTGTAATACTCATAGCAACCATTATATTTTCTACGGCTGTCATGTATGGAATTAAGTTATAGCTTTGAAAAATTATACCTATTTTATTTCTTCTATATGCTTCATAACCTATTGTTTTAATATCTGTATTTTCATAATATATATTTCCTGATTTAGGTTCATCTAACGCACTTAATAAAGAAAGAAAAGTTGTTTTTCCTGATCCAGATTCCCCTAAAATAGTATAAAACGTTCCTTTTTCAAACTCACATGAGATATCTTTTAATATATATCTTCTACTATCTCCATCTTGGTAAAAATAACTAATATTATCTGCTTTAATAATTGACATCTAATTCACTCCTTACATCATAATTTTTTTTGGATTTAATCTTGTAACATATATTATTGGAACAAGTGTTGACAATAGTATTGAACCCATTCCTACTAAATAAAATAATAATATTGTATTTAAACCTAATTTTACTGAATATGCTTCCATTAGATCATCATTAGTAAGTGTAGCAGAAAATCCTAGCATTTCAATTTCTGATGGTACTTGCATTATTAAATTCTTATATAAAGGTTCTATATTATTTTGATTATCAGATATTATTTGGTTTTCTAACATTTGCTGTGACATTATACTTGATATTACGTTTCCTGAGAAAATTGAAAGTGTAATGGCAACGAAAGATATACAAATAACTTCCATAACCATTTGCAATATTACATTTTTTCTTTTCTCACCTAGTGATAAGTATATTCCAATTTCATGTTTTCTATCACGTAAAAATAATGTTATTAATAAACTTAAAATTATTAAAGTTGAACCAACTGACACGTATAATACTATAGAAGCAATCCAGTCCATATTTTCCATTGGAGCAGATATATTATTAAAACTACTACTATTATCTGTAAATTTATAGTTTTCTGGTAAAAGATATGCCATTTCAGTTTTAAAGTCTTCTATCTTTAAAGGTTCTTTAAGTACAAATACTGGAGTTATAGTATTATATGATACTCCACTTTCACCATTTGCATTTCTTTCTGCATCATTAACGCTTTGATTTATAGCATTTACTGCTGCATTTGTTGTATATATCATATTGTCATAATTATTGATTGCATATGTTACTGCACCATTTTGATCTACATTAGCTTTTTTTACAGGTTCAAAAATTCCTATAATATTAAATTCAAACTCTCTTACTTCAGCTATTGTAGGTTCAAGCACTTTATTTGTGTCTGATATATATTTATATATTTCCTTTTTCAATTTTATTGTTTGACCTACACTTAAATTATTTAATTCAGCAAGATTCTTTGAAATTAATATTGCCGTTTTACTATTTTTAATTTCGTCATCATTAAATGTACGTCCAGTATAAAGTGTTATATTTCCTTGAACAATATCAGAAATTTTAGGATTTTGACCGCCTGTAATCTTAAAATTAGCCAATTCCGTTATACCACTAACAGAAGAAGTACTTCCTGCTGCTATTTTTGTTCTAAAAATCCCTACTTCTCCATCACCTTGACTATTATCACGATATTCTTTTAATGTTGAACTATTAAGCCAAGTTCTTGAAATATAATCATAATATTTTACATACTCAGATTTTCCAATTGAATCAATAGTTTCGACTGGAATTGATTTCATTTGTACATCATAATTACCTGAGTTATTTATCTTTTCATAATCTACCTCAATAGATAATACTGCACCTATTTTATCTCGTAAAACTTTTTGTGTGTTTTTAACAGATTCTTTAACTGATATTGCACCAGCAATTAGGTTACCTAATATAAAAACCACAATCAATAAAATTACTGTTTTACCTGGTCTTCTAATAATACTTGTAAAACCTCTTTTCATAAAATTCATAAAATTCCCCCCATTTAATATTTTACAATATAAATTTACCACTAAAATGTTTCTAAATTATTTCAAAATATAAATTATATAATAATTTTTATTGTTGCACCTGAAGAGTCTATATTATTAAACGCTTGTATTGTACCATTATGTGCTATAATTATCTCTTTAGCTATATATAACCCTAATCCTAAACCAGAACTTTTATTACCTTTATTAAAACGTTCAAATGCATTAATAAGCTCTTCAGTTTTAAATCCTGTTCCTTGATCTGTAATATTGATATTAACCTTACTTTCCATTAATTCTAGTTCAATTTTAATAGTAGATCCACATGGTGAATATTTTATTGCATTATCTATAACATTAATAAAAACTTCTTTCATTTTCAGCTTATCTACATCTTTGAATATACTATCTTTTATATTACTAACAATTTGAATTTGCTTATTTTTTGCTACTATATTCATTTGTTCTATAACACTTAACATTAATAAACTAATGTCTACTTGTTCTTTAATTAACTTTTTATTTTGTTCAAAAGTAGAAACCATAATTAAATCATTAACCATAATAATAAGTCTATCTATTTCTTCTACGTTAGATTTTAGGTACTTATCAACTTCACTTTTATGTACAACCCCATCTAGCATTCCTTTTGTATTTGCTTTTAATGTCGCAAGTGGTGTTCTAAGTTCATGAGATATACTAGCTAAAAACGTATCTCTTGAAATTTCATTTTGTTTCAACTTATTTGTCATATTATTTATAGCATTTGCTAGATCTTCTATTTCATCTTTTGAATTTACATAAACCTTTTCGTTGTAATTTCCATCTGCGACTTGTTCAGCCACATTTCTGATTTTTATGATTGGTTCAGTAACTTTTTTAAAAATAAACAACAATATTGCTAATGCTATAGAAGTTATTAAAAATGTTACGTAGAATGATATTGTTATTATTTTTAACATTTGTGTATTTAATGGTTGTATTTTTTTTGCTATTACAAGTTGGTAATTTGTTTCAAGTACTTGTACATACTCTTTTACGTATCCTAGTGTATCATATCTAGTTATATCATATGTTTTAGCATAATATTTACCACTTTCACTTTTAATATATCCTATATCCATGTTATCTAACTCGGTTTGAGTTGCAAAATTTCCGTATATGATTTTACCATTCATCAAAACAGCAATTTTATATGGAAATTGTTTTTCATAATCTTCAATAACACCATTTATAACTTCTGAAGAATTTGGTAAATATATAGTTTTTGAGAATAATTTATATGCATAATCTGAGTTTGAATCAATCTCATTTTTATAAATATCTGTAGAAACTTTCTCAAGTTGAAAAGTGGTGATTAAAAGTATTGATAAAACATTTATTACAAGTATGCATAATGTGCTAATAACTATTTTTTTATATAAAGTCTGTCTTTTCATTTAATTCACACTCCAATTTATATCCAACACCCCAAATTGTTTTTATATTTACTTTTGAATTTGCTTCGTTTAATTTAGAGCGTACTCTTTGGATACAAATATCTACTGCCCTATCACTACAATCGTATTCATATGTCCATACTTTATTTAATAATTCTTCCCTTGAAAATACTTTATTTTTATTTTTACATAGAAAAACTAGAAGATCGTATTCTCTTCTTTGAAATATTATTTTAGAATTATTACACTTAACTTCACTTTTAGATAAATCAATTGCAACGTTACCAATTAAAATTTCATTTGATGAATCTACTCCAAATCTTTTTAAAATTACATTAATTCTTTCAATTAGTTCTGCTGGTTCAAATGGTTTTGTAATATAATCATCAGCACCATTTCTTAAGCCTCTTAAAATATTTTGAGTTTGTCCAAGTGCAGTAAGCATAATTACTGGGGTATCTTTATCTGTAGAAGAAGACGATATCATAAATATCCCATCTTTTAAATTAGTAAGTAAATCAAAACCTGTAGTATCTGGAAGCATAACATCAAATATAATGAAACAAAATCTTTCCGTCTCTAATAATTTTTTAGCCTGGCTACCGTTATACGCAATATTTACTTCATAACCTGCATGAATAAGATATTTTTTTGTTATATCACATATTTTTATATCATCATCTACAAGTAATATTTTTTTCAAATTGTTCACCTCCAACATGGTTATTCTATCAATAATTTATTTCTAAAATATTTCTTAAATAATATTTTACAATAAACATATATTAGAAAAGAAACTCAAGTAGATATTTAATTATATTTACTTTGAGTTTCTTATTTAGTTAAATATCATTTTTAATAATATCTTCAAATGTTTCACCTTTTACAATTATTCTAGATTCTCCGCCATTAACCATTATAACTGGTGGCTTTGGAATTCTATTATAATTAGATGACATAGAATAGTTATATGCCCCTGTTGAATATACAGCTATAATATCTCCTGATTGAGTTTGTTGTATATTCATATTCTCACCAATTAAATCACCACTTTCACAACATTTACCTGCAAGTGTTACAACATCATTTATTGGTTCATTCATTTTATTTGCAACTCTTGCTGTATATTTAGCTTGATATAGGGCGTATCTTGGATTATCTGTCATTCCACCATCAATTGATACATACTTTCTAACATTAGGTATTTCTTTAATTGTTCCAACAGTATATAAAGTGATGCCAGCTGGTCCGGCTATCGATCTACCAGGTTCAATATATATATACGGAATTTGTATATTAAGTTTATTGCTAGTTTCTATAACAACTTTAGATACTCTTTCCATATAATTTTCGTAAGCTATGGGATCATCTTCATTGGTATACATTATACCAAACCCACCACCTAAGTTTAATTCTAATATTTCATAATTATATTTACTTTTAATATCTGCAATAAATTTTAACATTATTTTAGCAGCATCTTCAAATGGTTCAACATCAAATATTTGTGATCCAATATGGCAATGTAATCCTACTAACTTCACGTATTGCATTTTAATTGCCTCTTTAATAACTAATTCTGCTTCAACATTTTGAATTGTAAGACCGAATTTAGAATCTATTTGCCCTGTTTTAATATAATTATGTGTATGAACATCGATGCCAGGTTTTATTCTAAACATTATATTTACTTTTATATTTTTCTTTTGTGCTATATCGTTAAGAGTGCATAATTCATACATGCTATCTACGACTATTCTGCCTACTTTATTATCTATAGCCATTTCTAGTTCTGCTACACTTTTATTATTACCATGAAAAACTATATTTGATGTATCAAATCCGAGCTTTTAAAGCTGTATATAGTTCACCACCAGATACAACATCTAAACCTAACCCCTCTTTACTTACAATTCTAATTACCTCTTTATTACAAAATGTTTTACTTGCATAAAGAACACGTCCATGTTTGTTATAAAATGAATCGATAGAATTTTTAAATTTTCTCATATTGTCTACAAATGTTTCTTCATCTACAACATACAGGGGGCTACCATATTGTTTTACTAATTCTACAGTATCTATTTTACCTATTACAAGGTGACCTTTTTCATTTATCTTAGGGTTATTTATATCTATCATAATATCTCCTTACCATTTAATATAATATTTGTATATTATATCATATTATATCAATAATTCAATACTAAAATATTCTTACTTAAGTAAAGAGGCAAAATAATATAAATACATATTACCATTTTATTTTTTAATAATGTATTAAATATATACAATAAATATATTTTATGATATAATTATAATTGTCACAAAATATATACAGGAGGTATTAGATATGAAGTTATATAGTAATGAAATAGTATTTAGAGGTCACCCAGATAAGGTATGTGATCAAATAAGCGATGCAATATTAGACGCATGCCTGCAGCAGGATAAATACAGTAGATGTGGCATTGAAGTTGTTGGTGGAAAGGGGAAAATTTTTATTACAGGAGAAGTAACAACTAATGCTATTATTGACATAGAATGTATTGCAAAACGAGTATTATCTGATATAGGATATGACACTAATTATGAGGTTATAAACAACCTAGGTAAACAAAGTAATGAAATAGCACAAGGTGTAGATATTGGTGGTGCTGGAGATAATGGTATGATGTTTGGTTATGCTTGTAATGATACAGAGCAATCACTCCCTACCGCTATGGTTATATTACAAGAATTATCTAAAAAATATGATGAATTAAGAAAAACAGATCATAGATTTAAACCAGATGGTAAATGTCAAATAACAGGAATGTATGACAATAATTTTAAATTAATTGAAATAAAAACATTCACTGTTTGTTATCAAAATACTGAACTAGAAAGAAATGAAACAGATGCTATATTGAAAGAAATTATAGATGATATAGTTAGTAAATATAATATAAAAGTTAATGAATACCTTATTAATCCAACAGGTAAATTTGAAATTGGTGGATTTGAAGGAGATGCTGGACTTACTGGTAGAAAAATAGTTGTAGACAGTTATCAATCATTTGCTAATGTTGGTGGTGGCGCTTTTAGTGGTAAGGATCCAAGCAAAGTGGATAGAAGCGGCGCATATAAAGCAAGGCAAATAGCAAAACAAGTATTAAAAAATAATAATTTAAAATGGTGTGAAGTTCAGATAAGCTATGCAATTGGTATAGATCATCCTTTAGCAATATATATAGATAGTAATGAAGGAACAATTGAACCTTCTAATCAGTTATATGAAGATTGCAAACCAGCTAATATTATAAAAGATTTAAAGTTAAGAGAAATACAATATGAAAAATTAGCAAGATTTGGTCATTTCAATTAATAATTTAATATATAAAATAAAACCCTAGTATATAATAGTACCAGGGTTTTATTTACCTTTATCAGTAAATTATTTTTTCACTTTAATATGTTTCATACCAAGTTCTTTTTCTAATCGTTTCATATTGCTATTATCAGAACCAATTACTTCCTTAAAAAATGGTTTTGCAACTTTAATCGTTATAGAATGTTTATGTGGCAATATTTTTGTTTTATCAATAATAATTCCAGTAAATCTATAACTATTTTCAATGTAGCAATAAACAATAGCATACTCACCTTCTAGCCTCTTTAAATCTTCCTTTGAAAAAGAAATAAAAAGTGAAGAAATATTATCTTTTGTATGAGTAGTAAATTCCTTATCAAATTTTTTTCTAGATATCATTTTTTGAACAACGTCATTAAAATATTGTATAGCTCTTTCAATCGTTTTTTGATCAGGATGAACTCTACATTCATTTATGCCAGAATATATAAACATATTTGAATTTTCTTTAGATAAGTAATATAGTGGTTCTGTAATTTTCTCATATTCCCTTAAATGTGTAGGATCAAAAAAGTATACTTCATCATTTATTAGAATATTGGAGGTTTTTACGTAAACATCCTGGTCTAAATTTTCTTTGCGTATTGATGGAAAACTTAATTCTGTAAGATTAGTCCCATCATATTTAAACAAAACATATTTTTCACATCCTGTATTTAACCAGAACCGAAAAGGAAATTCATATCCTCCATCTCCTAAATGAATTGTTTGTGGTATTAACATACTGTCTCTCCTTAAAAAAAATATTTTTTAAAGCAATATAATCTAACATTTGAATATTATATCACAGTTTTATATTTATGTCAACAATGTTATACTCTACATACTTTACAAAGTCTAAATTATATAATTATGAATATATTAAATTAATTGGAGGAATAAAATTATGCAACCTTATTATATAATTATTATAGATACAGCAAATCATATTTTATCATTGTATAAAGATTATGAATTATACAATACTTATCCAATAGCAGTTGGTAAACCACGTACTCCAACTCCTAAAGGAAGTTTTAAGATAATTAATAAATCTATTAACCCTGGTGGACCATTTGGTGCTAGATGGATGGGATTATCTAAACGTCGCTATGGAATACATGGTACAAATAAACCAGATTCGATAGGTAAAGATATATCCAATGGATGTATCAGGTTACACAACAAAGATGTAATTAAACTTTATGAACTTGTTTCAATAGGCACTACAGTAGAAATAGTTTAATATAACAAATCCATACAATAATAGTAATTGTATGGATTTGAAATTTATAATCTTTTACTCTACTGTTTTAAGTGCTTCGACCATATTAATGTTTTTTATTTTTTTTAATAATACTATATTTACACACCAAGAAAATATTAATGTTAATATTACTGAAATTATATAACTAATTAAATAAATATCTCTTCCAAACATAAGTATTTCAACCTCAGAGGTAATTATCACAAATTTTGCCAAATAAAATCCGAGTAATAACCCAAACAATGAACCTATCAATGTCAGTATTAAATTTTCTCTATAGACATAATTTGAAACCTCTTTTTCATAGAATCCTAAAACTTTTATTGTTGCAATTTCTCTCATTCTTTCACTTATATTTATATTTGTTAATGTATATAACACTATAAAAGATAATAGTGCCGCTGAAACAATCAAAATTAAAACTACTGAATTTACACTATCAATGGTTTCAGAAAACTTTTCTAACATATCATCACTAAAAGATACAGAGGCCACACCCTTAGAAGATAATATATTCTTTGAAATACTATATTTTTTATCATTTTCTAAATTAGTCAATTTTACATCTATCTGATTGTACTCTGGCTTAATGTTATACAGTTTCTCATATAAACTTGGAGACATATATATATAATGAAGTAAATAATTTTCAGTTATTCCAATTAATTTAACCTTATATTCTTCACTTTCCCCATTTTTTATATATATTTCATCTCCTATTTTTGCTCCTATTTTATTAGATAATTTTTCTGTTAATATTACTCCAGCATCTGTAAGTTCATATTTCCTTTGTGATACACGATCACGCAATGCTATAAAGCTATTTATTGCATTTATATCTTCAGGTACTATAATATTACAGTTACTCTCTTTTGATCCTAATCTTATATTTATACTCTTTGATAATAAATTTAATTTAGAATTATAATCTGGAATTTTTGAAATTGTATTTGAAATATTTACATTTTCATCTTTTGATAAATTATCATTAATATTAATTGTAATTTGATACTTATATATTTCTCCAAATTGTTTTATTCCAATAGTCCCAATTGAATCTTTAAGTGCAAATCCTACGAGTAGTAATGCACTGCATCCAGCAATACCAATAACAGTCATTAAAAATCTACTCTTATATCTAAATAAATTACGAGCTGTAACTTTATGAGTAAACTTTAGTCTACGCCAAATGAAAGGTAAACGTTCTAATAAAATGGTTTTACCAGGTTTTGGAGCCTTTGCAACCATTAGACTAGAAGCATTTTGCATAAGAGTTTCGTAACAAACAATAACTGCTGAACTAGATGTAACTAAAACAGCTACTATCATAACTAATATAGCAAATGTACTATCAACTTTTAATATTAATTTAGGTAATGTATATAACGCAGAATAGGCGTTTGCTAAAAAACTAGGGAATAAAGTAAATCCAATTAAAATACCAATTATTCCTCCTATTAAACTTGCAAGCGAAGCGTATATTAAATATTTAAGCACTATAAATCGCTTGCTATATCCTAGTGCTTTCATTGTTCCAATATACGAACGTTGTTCATCAACAAGTCTTCCAATACTTGTAAAACAAACTAAAATTGCAACTATAACAAATATTATAGGAAAAACTTTAGATATTGCATCCATTCTATCTGCTGCATTGCCATAATCTACATATCCCATATTTGTATTTCTATCTAAAATATGCCATGTAACTTTTGGTATAGAATTAATTTCATTTTTTGCATTTTGTATAACTTTTTCAGCATTAGTAAAATTTAATAAAATATCTTTTTTTTGACCATCTGTTAAATATTTAGCTGAAGTATTGAAACTTTCTTGCATTTTTTTAAATTCATTTTCTTTAATTTGAAGTAGCTTTATAGACTCAGATTTTATTTCATTATACCTAATATTTGATCTTTCGACAGCTAAATTTTCTAAAGATTTTCTGAGCGAATCTATTTTAAAATCATAATCTTTAGTGAATGCAAAAGATTCTTGCACGTCACTTGATGTTATATAAATTCCATTATATACAGGTAATTTAAAATCTGATTCTGGAATAAACATATATGTAGAAACTTTGCCGTTACCTATGGTACTCGTACCTTTTTCTTTAGAAATATATAAAGGTGACTGTACTATACCTACAACTATAAATTCATTAGTAGTAATATTATCTAAAATATTACTACTATTACCTGAAGTAAGTTTTATTTTAGTTCCTATTACTAAACTTATATTCTCCAAGTTATTTTTTTCAATAACACATTCTCCTGATTTTTCTGGTAATCTCCCCGATACTAACGATACCCTATTTATATAATTTTCATTAACTGTATTTGGTAATGAATGAACTTTAACAACATAGCTTGTATCTTCTGAATATATCATAGCATCAATAAAATATGATGGCATAATACCACTAATTCCACTAACTTTCTTTATGCTATCTATATCATCTTTATTAAACCCAACACTGGATACAAGATGAAAATCCATAAGTTTGTTATCTTTATAGTATCTATCTGCGGTAATCTTCATATCAGGACATGTCATATTTATACCAACAAAAAAAGCTATGCTAATTGCTATTATGGCTAATATAGCCAAAAATCTACTGAAGGATTTTTTTATTTCCCTAAATATATCTTTAAATAAAGTTTTACCCATCACCATTCAATCCTTTCAACAGGAGTTGGAGTTTCATTTATAGTAATACTTTCAACTTTACCGTTTTTCATTTTTATAACCTTATCTGCCATTGGTGTTATAGCTAAATTGTGAGTTATAACTATAACTGTCATACCAGTACTACGACATGTATCTTGTAAAAGTTTTAATATTGCTTTACCTGTAATATCGTCTAATGCACCAGTAGGTTCATCACATAGCAATAATTTCGGATTCTTAGCAAGAGCTCTAGCTATCGAGACACGTTGCTGTTCACCACCAGATAGTTGAGATGGAAAGTTATATAATCTATCTGATAGTCCAACTTGTTCTAATATTATTTTTGGATCAAAAGAGTTTTTACAAATTTCAGTCGCAAGTTCAACATTTTCTAAAGAATTTAGATTGGGGACTAAATTATAAAACTGAAAAACAAAACCTATATCATTTCTACGATATGTGGTAAG
Organism: Bacillota bacterium; assembly: GCA_023460515.1. Classification (GTDB taxonomy): domain Bacteria; phylum Bacillota; class Clostridia; order TANB77; family CAG-465; genus RGIG5057. The sequence goes on from JAEWPS010000018.1 coordinate 74,904, forward strand.
TTCCTTTTGATTAAATTTACTAATTTCTATTCCATCAACATAGAATTTTCCACCATCTGCAGTATCCATTCCACCTAAAATATTTAAAACTGTACTTTTACCAGCACCACTAGCACCAGCTATTATTGCAAATTCTCCTTTTTCAATTGAAAAATTAACACCATTTACAGCATGAATTTCAATATCTCCCAATTTATATGTTTTCTTTATATCCGAAAAATCAATAAATGTACTCATAACTTTCTCCTAACTTATAATTAATATTATTTCCAAATTATTACTAATTAGTAGTATATCACTAATATATACATAAAACAACTAAATGTATATAAATATCTTTAACATATTATAGTTATTTATATATTTATATTACATTCTAAATAAAAGACGTATAGATTCTATCTATATGTCTTTTAATCTAAATATATACAATTTAAAGTTTATAAATTAAATCCTGTATATGGATACAGCTCATTATCCATAGTTATATTAGATATGCTCCAAAAATCCTTTTCTTTAACTATAGTTAATTTAGCATTATAACTACCGGCGGGACCTGTAGAAGTTTTTGTTAAATAAGTTATGTTAAATATACAAGTATTTTGATTAGGTTTTTCAATTTTAGTTATCTTATAGCTATCTACCCATGGACTAGACATACCGGTTACCCAATTTGAAAAACTTTCTTCTAATTGATTTTTATACTCTTCTTTAAGTTTACTATTCATTACTGAGTATTGCATTGCTGCACTTCTCATTTTTAAACCATTAGACCATATATTGGCTGCATCTTCTGGCTTACAAACTCCTACATTATCCATTGCTGTTATTAATAATTCACTTCGTATTTCATACTTGTTTATATTTAATGCTGTAGCCACATATTCTATATCTATATAATTAATAAAAACAGTAAATATTAAAATAATTAGTAATAATGTTATAATAGTTAAAAACACTGTTGATTTAGCTTTTTTTGATGATACAATCTTCATATTAAAACCACTCCTATACATTGTTATACAACATTATATGACATATAAAAACTATATAGTATAAAAAAACAAAGAGACAATATTCGTTGCCTCTTTATTCTAAAACGATCACAGTTTTAATATTTGCTTTTTTAGATACTAACTAGTATGTAAAATATTCATTTTAATATCTATAACCTTTATTTCACTTTCTATTGATATTTGTTTTTCACCTAATTCTTTACGCTTTACCATAGTCTTGTTATTTGAATTTTCATCACCTGAATTACCAAATATGAATGCGGAGTCTATATATCCTGCCTCAGCTTTTAAATTCCAATATTTTTTAACAAGTACAGATTTTTCTTTGTATAGATCATAATAGCTTTTCATTGTACTATCCAACTCAATTTCTGAAATTTTTTTAGTTATATCGTCAATTAAGTACTTTTTTGTTCTGATGTCATTAGCAAGTGTATATAGCTTATTACTATTGTCCTTACCAAAGTTGTATAGTAGATATTCCAAGTGTTTACGTTCTTCATCAAGTTCTTCGTACTCAGCCTCCATTTTTGTAATCTCTGAAATTAAAGAATAGAAATCTTTACTGCCGTTTTCCATAAGTGTTCTCCTTTTTATCTAAATTATTGATAAAACAAAACTAAAATTATGTATACATTATACCATAGAAATTGATATATTTCAAGTAATTATGTTTTCAGTAATACTTAATAAAAATAAAGAGGCAATATTTACTTCCTCTTTATTTTTTATTAATATTACTTTATAACTTACAACTCTATTTCAACATCATATTTTATAAGCCACATTTCAAGTTGTATCAAATAGGCCATAAGTTGTGTTCTACGCATAAGTTGACCAAACCATGGTCTTTCAAATTCTTCTTCACTTGAATTTATAATATAGTTTACAAATTCTATATCTACTAATTCTTGTATTCTATTATCTTTGTTTGCAAGTATTTCTTTTAAAGTATCAGTTACCAAATTAGTATATTTTGGATCATATGTTTTAGGATAAGGACTCTTCTTTCTATTAAGTATTGCTTCTGGAAGTAAATCTTTAAAAGCTGCTCTTAAAATTCCTTTTTCTTGATTCATATAATTTTTCATTTCCCAAGGTATATTATATACATATTCTACTAATTCATAATCTGTAAATGGTACCCTTATTTCTAAACTATATTGCATACTCATTCTATCTGATCTATCTAATAAATTAAGTCCAAAATAAAACATAGTTAGATATGAATATTTTTTCATTTGTATATCTTCTTTAGAAGATGTAGCATCTAGTGGTATATCCTCAATTGCTTCTTTATATTTAGCATCTACATATTCTTGTATATCTATTTTATTAGAAATGTTCTTATTTAATATATCTTTTCTCAAATCTAAACTGATTGACCAAGGGAAAGTATTACAAGACGATGTATCTTTTCTATAGAACCATGGATAACCACAAAATATTTCATCTGCGAATTCTCCACTAAGAGCTACTGTAACATTTTCTTTAACATATTTACATAGTAGAAGCAATGAACTATCTATATCTGCCATTGAAGGTAAATCTCTTGCAACCATAGCATTATATAACTCATCATATAATTTACTACTTTCTATAACTATATACCTATGATTTAAGTTATATTTCTCCTTCATCATTTCTATAAAGTCATTATCTCTAGTTGGTGAAAAATCCGACTTTTTAAAGTTTTTATCATTGTCTACATAATCTACTGAAAATGTTTTTAGTTTATCATTGTCCTCTAAGCTGTTAGATATAACAGAAGTTACAATACTCGAATCTATTCCACCAGACAAAAATGCTCCAACATTTACATCAGCTATTAATTGCCTTTTAATACTCTTTTCTAATAAATTACGTACTTTATTTATTGTCGTTTCTAAATCATCGGTATGTTTATAACTTCTAATTTTAAAATATTGATGAAGTTTAATTTCTCCATCTTTAAATGTACCACAATGTCCAGGTTTTACTTCATATATATCTTTAAAAACACCACTACCTAGAGTTCTTGCTGGTCCTAGGCCAAATAATTGACATATTCCATCTTTGTCTATGACTTTAGGTATTTTTTCGTATTCAAATATACTTTTCATTTCAGATGCAAAGAATATCTCATTATCATATATAGTATAGAATAATGGTTTAACTCCTATATGATCTCTTGCAAAAAATAGTTTTTCTTCACTTTCTTCATATACGCAAAAAGCAAATATTCCATTAAGATATTTTAAACACTTATCCCCATAGAGCATATATAATTTCAATACCATTTCTGTATCACATTTAGTTACAAGCTCTATATCTTTATTAGTCAAAATATCTCTTACTTCAGTATAATTATATATCTCCCCATTATATACAATAGTATAAGTTTTGCCATCTTTGGTAAATGTCATTGGCTGACTACCGCTGAGTTATATCTATTATGCTTAATCTTCTATGTCCTAAGTATACATTGTCTGTTGTATAGTATCCTATTTCGTTTTCTCCTCTTTTAGATAGTTTCTCTGTCATTTTTTTTAACAGATCATTAGAATTTTTTATATTCTTTTTAAAATTTGTGAATCCTGTTATTCCACACAAAATATATCACCTCTAATTATATAGTTATGACAAATTTAGATATTTTATACTACACTATTGTAATTATATATATTTTTATGTAAATAATATATTTGTGGTGAATTTATGAAAAAAATATTAATAACAGGTAGTGGTTCTGGTCTAGGTAAAGAGGCTGCAATTTTTTTAGCAAAACGCGGACATCAAGTATATGCTACAACCCATTACGTAGAAGAAGTAGAATACTTAAACAATTATGCAAAAGAAAATAAACTTAATTTAATAGCATTTAAATTAGATATACTACTTGAAGAAGATAGAAATAAAGTATTAGATATTGATATAGATACATATATTGCAAATGCAGCAATTGGTGACTCCGGTTCAGTAGCCGAAATAGACATTAATAGATTAAAGGATGTTTTTGAAACAAATATATTTTGTAACATATTACTTGCCCAAATTGTTATAAGAAAAATGGTAGATAAAAAAATAAACGGTAGATTAATATTTTTATCTTCATTATGTGGTAGAATACCTCTTCCTTTTTTATCTCCATACTGTTCGTCTAAATTTGCTTTAGAATCGTTTATACAGTGTTTAAGAATCGAGATGAAACAAGTATCGTCGCCTAATATTGAAGTCTGTATAATTGAACCTGGAGCATATGCGACTGGTTTTAATAAGATAAATTATGAGAAGAAATATATTTGGATGAAAGGTAATTCATATTTTAAATATAAATGTGAAAAATTTAAAAAGATTGAGGATAAGTTTTGGAATATAATTGAATTAAAAAACTTTAACTCAATCATAGACAAATATGTAAGAGCTGTTGAAAATAAAAAGGTTAAATTTAGGTATACTGCACCCAAGTACCAAGCTATTATTATACATATAGGAAGAATATTAGGATTTTAAAAACACATATAAAAATAGAGTGAGATATTAAAGAAAAATAATAACTCACTCTATTACTTATATTATATGCTACAAAACTTAATTTATGCAAAAATATTATAAATATTTAAAAAATTTTATTTTAAAAAATAGAATGAAGTACCTAAAAGAAATTAGTACTTCATTCTATCACTTATATTATATGCTACAAAAATTATTTTATGCATAATATTTTTAATTAATATTCATATATTAATAATTTTTGTCCTTCATATATCATACTACTTTCCAAATTATTCAAATTTTTTATTTGTAGTATTACATTTTGAACATTTAAGCTTGGATTGTTATCACAAATTTTATTTGCAATATTCCATAAAGTAGTTCCTGAATCAACAATAAAAGTTTTTGTTGTAAGTTTATCTTTACCTAAACTTATATTTAAAAACATACTAATTGTTATAAATATAATAACTAATATAACAATATTTTGAAATATTCTTTTTGAATTATTTTTTCTATGTTTATTACCTCTTTTTAAACCATTTATTGTACCAGTTCTGCTGCTATATATATATTCCATAATATTACCTCCTAAAAACATATGTTTGTTTCTTTGGTAATATTATATAATATGAACAAGTGTTTGTCAATACTTTTATTGAAAAAGTTTCAAAAAAATGAATATTTGTTTGTTTTTACATATTTTGTTTATTACATTTAGAAAAAGCCTCTTTAAAACTAGTTAAATAGCTTCTAAGTAATGGCCCTGATCCGTAATAAAGTACCACCAAAATATCTTACTATTACAACTAAATAATTAGTTACATTTTCATGTTGCATAGTAGAAATAACAGCATTTACTCCAGTTCCTTGTGGTTCATTATCATTTGAAAATTTTGAATATTTTACATTATCTTTATAATATTCATAAGCATAAACTAGATGTCTTGCTTTCTTATGATCCTGTTTTAATTTTTTTATATAATCTTCAACCTCTTCATTACATTTTACATTAAATATGTATGAATAAAATTTAGATTTTTTAATTTCAAAATATCCCGAAGAAATTTCATTGTATTCACTATTAGTTATATTACTTGTTAATATGCATTTATCTGTATTCACGTTGTATCACCAAAGATATTATACTATATATACAAAACAATGTAAAGAATATTAATTAATAAAAAATAAGAAATAAGTATATTTAAACTTATCCCCTATTTTTATTAATTATATATATTAACTTCTTCTTAATGCAACAATTGGATCCATTTTAGCCGCTTTAAGAGACGGTATAATTCCAGCAATTGCAGATAGTATAACACAAACTACAATTAAAGATATTGCTGCTAAATTGCTTAAATTTGCAATTTGTACATTACCCATATTCATACCATATGTATTTAAAATTGTAACTATTACATTATTTATTACCATACATACCACATTTGTAACTAATACACCTATTATTCCAGCCATAAGCCCTATTATAACAGATTCAGATAAAAAAATGTTTCTTATATCTTTTTTTCTAGCTCCTATAGCTCTTAAAATACCTATTTCAGATATTCTTTCTATAACTGATATGTAGATAACTATTCCAATCATAAGTATTGCTACTACAACAGATATACTTGAAAATCCAATAAGTACATTTCTTATAACATTAAGTACTGTCTCAACACCAGAAAGTGTAGAATCAGCTGCACCACTAAATTTAAATTTGTTTTGTTTTAAGTTAATATCACTTATTACATTTTTAATTTCATCAGCGTTTAAATCTTTATTTAAGTATATATATGCTTCATAAAATTTCATATCTTCTTTTTTAGTATCATATAAAGTTTCATATAAATTTAATGTATCCATTGAATTTTGGTAAATTGAATATCCCATTGTATTTATAGTTGTTATTCCAACAATTTTAAAAGATAATATTTTGTTTTTTTCATCTTCTTTTCCATATGAAGCCATTGGACCAAATTTTACATATAAATCTTTATTTATAAGGTCCGCAATTTTTAATGAACTATCTCCTGCTATTAAATATTCTGCTGTATTTAGAGATATTACTGTTTCATTTTTATTTTCAGGATTTCTTCCTAAAGTTAAATTTCCAGTTATGTTTTCATATGGTTCAAAACCATTCATAGTAGAAAAAGATGTAGGTTCAACAGCCACTGACTCTGCATTATTTTTACTTATTGAAATTTCACTAAAAAATTCTTCATACACATTTGTTGGTACTGCCCAATAGTGAGATATACTAGTATTTAAATTTTTTATATCTACTAAGTCTGAAAATTTAAATGCTTTACTATCATCACCACTCATCATAGCTTTGACAGGTTTATCATCATCTTGACCCTTAACAGTTACAGTAATCATGTTAGTTGGCATCATACTTTCTACTTGTGATTTAGCCATATTCATAGTTCCGTTAGACAATGCGAGTGCAAGACCTATTCCAACTATACCAATAGACATACCAATAGATGTAGCAAATACTCTAGATTTCCTAGAAGCTAAATTTTTAAGAGAATATTTAAATGCTCTAAAAAATGACATCCCTGATTTTGACTCATTAACTGTATTAATATTTTCTTTAGTTACAGGATTTTCTGTAGTATTTTCTAAGCTTATAACTTTACCATCTTCCATTTTTATTATAGTATCTGCATATTCTTCAGCAAGTTCATTAGAGTGAGTTATGATTAATATCAGTTTTGTTTTTGATAGTTCTTTTAAAAGTTTCATTATTTCGCTACTCATTTTACTATCTAATGCGCCTGTTGGCTCATCTGCTAATATTATATCTGGATCATTTGCTAAAGCTCTAGCAATAGCTATTCTTTGCTTTTGTCCACCAGAAAGTACATTAGCTTTTCTTTTTGAAAACTTATCCATTTCAACTTCTTTTAATAACTCTAACACTTTATTTTTCTTATCTTTTACATTAGATAGATTTAAAGCTACTTTTACATTATCATAAGCTGTAAACTTGTTTATCAAATAAAATTGCTGAAATATAAATCCTATTGTGTTTTTTCTATAACTATCTAAGTCTTTATTTTTAAATTCCTTTATAGATTTATTATTTATTATTACGTCACCTTCAAAGTCACTGTCTAATGCACCTATTATGTTCATTAAGGTTGTTTTTCCACTTCCAGATGGTCCTAGTATACATACTATACCTGTATCTGGAGTTTCAAATTTTACATTATCTAATGCTTTAAAATCTTCATTTTTCATTTTATATATTTTTGATTTAATATCTACTTTTAACATATTAGCCCCCTATTCATCTCTTAATGCATCTATAACATGCATCTTAGTTGCTTTTTTAGAAGGTAAGTATCCTGCAATAGCAGAAATCAAACTACTGAAAGCAATAATTGATATTAATGTTGCGAAAGGAAATGTTATATCAGTAAATGGTATTTTGGATATAGGTATTGTAACTATACCCGGTAAATTTATATTTAAAACGTTAGATATTAATTTTTCTAAAAGTGGTGCAGTTATGAAAGATATAACAAGACCTAATACTCCTGAAAACATACCCATAAGTATTGCTTCACTTTCAAATATTCTTATAACGTCTTTATTTCTACCACCAACAGCCTTTATAATACCTATTTCTGTTTTTCTTTCAATTACACTTGAATAAAGTACTATTGAAGTCATAATTGAAGAAACTATAAGAGCTACAATTATAAATATACTTATTACAATTTGTGCCATCATTATTAGTTGCGCAAATATTTGTTTTACAACTAACGCTATATTGTTAGCACTAAAACCTTCTTTTTGAGTACCAGAATTCATGATAGATATTTTTCCTGCTCCACCATGTTCTTCTGATGATATATAATCAGATACTGCTTTAGTTTCATTTACATCTGAAACTACTAATTCATATACATAAACAGTTTCTGTAAGGAAAGTATATAAAGTTTTTCCTTGTATATCTACACCTTGTGTCCATTTTGTAACATCATTATAATTATAATATACATTAGCCATTCCTAAATCTAATTCATTTACAACGCCTGAAACAATAAATTCTTTTTCAAATTTCAAATTTGTATTTGACATGTTAAGCGTTAATACTATAGTTTTTCCTATAGAACTTTTAAGATCTTTATCGTCCAATTCAAGATCTTTTAATAACTTTCTTGCAGTAGATTGGTTTATTAATACTTCATTTTTACCTTCTACAGGTATTTTACCATCTAAATTTTCTTTTAAAAATTCTAGATGATTTTCATCTGCTAAAGAATATATATTAAACCCACTATGCTCTTCTTTTTTAGTTTGAGTAGTATTTTCGTTTTCTTGTTTAACCCTTATTGTAGCTGTATTTAGTATCATAAATTTTCTTGTACTAGATACTTTAGATTTGATATATTCATCATTTAAAATTTTATTGTAATCTTCATTATTTTTAGTTGTGGAAATTTCTTCTTTACCTTGCAGGTTTGTTTGTTTTGTAGCCTTTTCTAAAATAATAACATTTGCTGATGCAAATTTATTAAGTTGTTTATCTATGTATATATTAGCTCCATTTCCCAAACCAGTTATAAGAGTAAATCCTATTATGCCTATACAACCTGCAATAGTTGTAATAAGTACTCTACCTTTTTTCTTACCCATATTTCTAAGAGACAATTTGAATGCTTCAAAAAATGACATTGATTTATCTTTCTTTTTTAAAGTAGATTCAGTATTATTTATGTTTTCTTTTTTTAGTACCGTGTCACTTTCAATTCTACCGTCCATAACTCTTACTATTCTACTAGAATACTCTTCAGCTAACTCGTTATTATGTGTAACCATTATTATAAGTTTATCTTTAGCAATAGATTTTATTAACTCCATTATTTGCTTACCAGTTTTTTTATCTAATGCACCAGTAGGTTCATCCGCTAATATTATGTCTGGATCGTTAGCTAAAGCTCTTGCACAAGCAACTCTTTGCTTTTGACCTCCAGATAATTCAGACGGTCTATGATTTATGTGATTTTCAAGACCAACTTTTTTTAATAATTCTATAGCCCTTTCACGTCTTTTAGAATAACTTAACCCTATTAGATTCATTACTATTTCAACATTTTCAAGAGCAGTTAAATGCTCAATTAGATTAAAATTTTGAAATATAAATCCAACATTATTTTTTCTGTATAGATCCCAATCTTTCTTTTTAAATTTCTTTGATGTTTTTTCTCCTATAACAAGTTCACCACTTGTAGGAAAATCAAGACCTGCAATCAAATTAAGTAGTGTAGATTTTCCACTACCTGATGGTCCCACTATAGAAACAAACTCACCTTTTTCAAAAGATAAGTTAACATCATCTAATGCTACAAATTCTTGCTTTTTACTTAGTTTAAAACTTTTTTTTACTTTTTTTAATTCAAGTAACATTAATAAACCTCCCTTAAATAACTTATTAATTATTAACTATACAATTATATATCAATTATTTATGATTGTATAGTGACAATTCTCTAAATGAGATATTACAAATGTAATATCTTGTATAAAAACAACAATTAAACGCGATATATAATACATTTTATTATTCTATTCATATATATTTATTTTTATACTTATAACTCGAATATTATAGCACGTATAATATTATATGTCAACATAAATATGAAAATAATGTAAATATTTTAGTTTATTTTACCAATTTTTATAAACTATATTGTTTTATAATATAGAAAAATTGGAGTGTAAATTATATTTTCACTCCAATTTTTTATTATTAGTAATTATTATTTTCTATATTCATAAATTGGTTCTGCTTTTTTCTCTACAACATCTTTTGTTATATGACAACCTTTTATTGTAGGGTTAGATGGCAATTTAAACATTGTATCTATTAAAACATCTTCTATTATAGAACGAAGTCCTCTAGCACCAGTTTTTCTTTCTATAGCTTTATCTACGATAAGTTCTAATGCTTCTCTATCAAAAGTAAGATCAACTTTGTCCATTTTTAATAGTTTAGTATACTGTTTAAGTAGTGCATTCTTTGGTTTAGATAGTATATCTATCAAAGAGGCTCTATCTAATTGACTTACATGTGTTATAACAGGTATACGACCTACTAATTCAGGAATTAAACCAAATTTAATAATATCATGAGATTGTACTTGTGAATAAATTTTACCGATATCAATATCTTTTTTATTCTCAATTTTAGCACCGAACCCCATAGATTTTGTACCAATTCTATCTATTATAATTTTTTCTAATCCTTCAAAAGCTCCAGCACAAATAAATAAAATATTAGTTGTATCTATTTTAAGGAATTCTTGTTGAGGATGTTTTCTACCACCTTGAGGAGGAACATTAGAAACTGTTCCTTCTATAATTTTAAGTAGTGCTTGTTGTACACCTTCACCACTTACATCACGTGTTATTGATGTGTTCTCAGACTTTCTAGATATTTTATCTAGTTCATCTATATATATTATACCTTTTTCAGCTTTTGCTATATCATAATCTGCAGCTTGTATTAGTCTAAGTAAAATGTTTTCTACATCTTCTCCAACATATCCAGCCTCAGTAAGAGTTGTAGCATCCGCTATTGCAAACGGTACATGCAATACTTTAGCAAGTGTTTGAGCAAGTAATGTTTTACCACAACCAGTAGGACCTAAAAGAAGTACATTACTTTTTTGTATTTCTACATCATCTATTTTAGATAAATTTTTTATTCTTTTATAATGATTATATACAGCAACAGATAAAACTTTCTTTGCTGATTCCTGTCCTATTACATATTCATCTAATACTTGCTTTATATTTTCTGGTGAAGGTAATTTATCTGTTTTTAGAGATGACATTGTTTTATCATTTTCTTCTAAATATTCATTCTCTTCATTTTCTACTATTATCTTATGGCATAATTCTACACATTCATCACATATTAAAAGTCCATCTGGACCTGCAATTAACTTTTTAGCTTCTTGCTTTAATTTGCCACAAAATGAGCAAAATACCATATCATCATCATAGTAATTACTACCACCATTTTTCTTTCTTGCCATATTATTTCTCCTTAGTTATTTCATTGATATTACTCATTACTTCATCCACTAAACCATAATTTTTTGCTTCATAAGCATCCAAGAAGTTATCTCTATCTGTATCTTTCTCAACTTGTTCTAATGGTTTTCCTGTTCTTTCGCTTAAAATTCTATTTAATGTTGCTCTTGTTTTTATGATGTGCTCTGCATGTATTTTTATATCACTAGCTTGACCTTGAGTTCCACCTAGTGGTTGGTGTATCATTATTGTAGAATTTGGAAGTGCATATCTTTTACCTTTAGCTCCTGCTGCAAGTAAAAAAGCTCCCATACTAGCTGCCATACCAACACAAATTGTACATACATCTGATTTTATATAATTCATTGTATCAAATATACCCATACCAGCTGAAACACTTCCACCAGGACTGTTTATATATAAGAATATATCTTTTCCTGGATCTTCTGCATCTAAGAATAGTAATTGTGCTATTACTAAAGAAGCAGTAACATCATTTACTTCATCAGATAAGAATATTATTCTTTCTTTTAAAAGTCTTGAATAAATATCGTAAGATCTTTCACCTTTACTTGTTTGTTCTATTACCATTGGTACTAAACTATTATACATAATATTTTACCCCCTTATATTTAACTAATATATACAAAACTATTTCTCTATACTATTATCAACCATTAAAGTAATTAATTTTTCTTGTTTTAATTGTTCAGTTAAATAATTTTTTATATTTTCGTTATTTTTAAAATTATTTTCTTCTTCATTTCCATATTGTTTAACTAATTCATCTATTTTAGTATTTATATCTTCATCAGTCACTTCAATATTTTCAACTTTAGCTACTGCTTCTAAAGCTAGTCTAAGTTTAACATCTTTTTCTGCTTGAACTTTAAAATTAGCTTTCATAACATTTTTATCTAAACCTAAATATTGACAATACATATCTAATGTCATACCTTGATGAGATAATTCATGTTCTGTTTGTTCTTCTAAACTATGTGCTTGTTCTTCAATCATTGATTCTGGAATAACAACTTCTGTATTTTCTAATAATTTATCAAATACTGCTGTTTCTTTTGCTGCTTTATTCTCAGCTGCAATTCTTTTTTCTAATTTTTCTTTTACTGATTGTCTATAATCTTTTAAAGTTTCAAACTCAGAAATATCTTTTACAAATTCATCATCTAAAACAGGTAATTCTTTTTTAGATATAGAATTCAATGTAACTTTAAATACAACTGGTTTTCCTGCTAAAGATTCCATATGATAATCTGCTGGGAATGATACTTCGATATCTCTAGTTTCGCCTATTTTCATACCAATTAATTTTTCTTCAAATCCTGGTATAAATTGACCTCCACCAATAGTTAAATCGAATTTTTCACCTTTTCCGCCTTCAAATGCTACTCCACTTTCAAAACCTTCAAAATCGATATTTGAAATGTCTCCATTTTCTAAAGCTCTATCATCAACTGTTACAGATCTAGCACTTTTTTCTCTTGTTGCTTCAATATCTTTATCTATATCTTCTTCAGTAACTTTTTTATCAAATTTAGCAACTTCTAAACCTTTATATTTTTTAACTACAGCTTCTGGTTTAACAAAAACAGTAACTGTATATATAGTATCTTTATCTCTACCTATTTGAACAACATTTAGTTCAGGTCTAGATACTATCTCTAAATTATTTTCTTCAACAGCTTTTTTGAAATCTTCATCTACTGTATCTTCTATTACAGAATAATTTAAACTTTCTTCACCATATGTTTTTTCAACAATATTTCTTGGTGCTTTACCAGGTCTAAATCCAGGTATATTAAAGTGTTTTGCATTTTTAACAAATACTTTATCTAATCTTTCATTAAACTCTTCTTTAGTTAAGTTGAATTCTAATTCAACTTTTGAATTTTCTTTTCTTTCTACTTTTACGTTCATTCTAATTCCTCCATATTTTTCAAAAATTTATACTATATTATTATACCATAAACTTTTACTTTTTCAATGTTTTAAGAAAAAATAGTACTATTTATTATGAAAAATTAGCACTCTCCCTTAACGTGTACTAATATTAGAAATCTATATTTCTAATAAATTTTAATATTTCATCAGCTAAAATTAATTCTTTTCCATCATAACTATGATTAGCACCCTCTATATATCCTATATTTATTTTTGTATTATTTATTTTATGTTTAAGTAAATTAGCTAAATCATTAGGACTTTGAATTATCATTTCTTTAACATTTCCCCAACGCATAAATAATGGAACATTTATATTATTTAACTCATCAAAATTATAGCTACTATCTCCATATCTAGCAAAATTTATATCTTGATTATATTTAGATAACCTTAAAAATGTTTTGCAAGTTAAAAAACTACCAAATATATCCTGAGGCATTAATTCATTTATTCTATTTTCAGATTCCATTTTATTTGCAAATTCTAAAGCATTATCAAATTTATCTCCTAAATATAATTTTTGAAACTCTGGGATATCTACTAACGATAGCAAAATCACAGAATATATTTTATTTAATAACTCAATTCTATTTTCATTTTTTAATCTATTATATGTATATATAATTTTAGTAGATCCAAGGCTATGACCTTGCAAGTGAATTTTTTCATAACCATTATCTAAAATTACTTTTATAGCACCTACTATATCATAATAGGAATCTAAAACATCCTCATATGATGTTCCAGAGACTATTTTTGTTTTTTTTCCATCTACGTACTTATCTAAAAATACAGCTAAATCATGACCTCTGTTATTAAAACAAAAGTATGATATATTATTTTTAACCATTTTAGATGCTAATAAATCATCACGCTTTTTAAAACAATTACTACTCATTCCATGTACTGCTATAACAATTTCTTTGCTTAAAATCTCAGGTTCATATAATAACCCATCTAATTTAATATTGTCCTCAGTTATAAATGATATTTTTCTCATAACATTACTCCTTTTATATGAATTATATAATATATATTATGCATTGTCAAATCTTTTTTATATATGTTTTTTAGCGAATCAAAGATTCGCGTTCTTTCTGTTCTGACTATTATTTATTGTATAGTCATTTATTCTAAATAATTAAATATTAACTGCATAAAAATATTAGATACTTTAATATTTTTATGCAGTTAATTAATTATATTATTTTTTTCTAATAATTGTTTTTAAAATTATGGTATTATTTCTATTTCTTTAATATTTATACCAAGATACATAGCACCTAAATTAGCTGTTCCTGTAGGTATATACATTTGTTGTTCATTTGCACTCCATACATATGTTGCTATTTCATTATTGCTAGTACCTAAACAAGCAATATATCTACCCCCATATTCACTAGTCCATTTTACTTTAATATACTTACCGTACATGCTAGGATCTACTTGCATTTTATAGTATATATAATTTGCAGGAGTTCTATAAATTGTTGATATATTACCATCATATGCATCTGGTCCTATCTGATCTGAGATTACTGATGCTGTATAACTTATAATTGTACTTTCTTCACCATATTGATCTATACTTTTCGTGTAGATTGTTTCTCGCTCATTTAAATTTATAATTCCATTTTGATATGTTTGCCATACACCATTTATACCTATCTTATATAACCTTTGTACACTAGTAGAAAAATATATGATAGATACTTCAGTATATCCTTTAACAATTCCAGTCGAGGTTAACTTTGTATAATATGTTTTTCCAGGAACTATTGTTGGATTAACACCAGGCTTTATCTCTTGTATACGGATTCCATAATACATAGCAGAAAAATAAGTTGTTCCTGCTGGCATGTAAAATTGTTGCTCATTTGCACTCCAGTTATATGTTGCTAGTACTTTATTAGTACTATCTAGACAGGCAAGATATCTATTAGAATATTCAGTAGTCCATATCATTTTCACATACTTACCTTGCATACTAGGATCTACTGCTATTTTATAATATATATCATTTGCTGGAGTCCTATAAAACGTTGATAGATTGTTGTCATATGCAGTTGGTTCCATCTGATTTAGGGCTACTGGTGCTGTATAACTTATAATTGTACTTTCATCGCCAAATTGATCAATTCCCTTTGCATATATTGTTGCTGTTTCAGTTAAATTTATAGGTTTGTCTTGATAAGACTGCCATATCCCATTTAAGCCTATCTTATATAATCTTTGTACACTTGTTGGAAAATATGAAATTGTTAGTTGAGTATATCCACTAGTAACTCCTGTTGTTGTTAGCGTTGCATAATTTGTTTTAACTTCATTTATTACTGGAGTTGTACCAGGTTTTACCTCTTGTATGCGTAATCCAAGATACATAGCACCTATATACGTTGTTCCTGTTGGTATATAAAATTGCTGTTCATTAGCACTAAATACTATTGTAGATAATTCTTTATTAGCATTATCTAAACAAGCAAAATATCTACCACTATATTCACTGGTCCATAATACCTTTGCATATTTACCTTGCATACTAGGATCTACTGCTATTTTATAATATATATAATTTTCTGGTGTCCTATAATAAGTTGATAGATTATTATCATATGCTTCAGGTCCAATTTGAGTTGAGATAACTGGGGCTTTATAACTTATAATATAACTTTCATTACCATATTGATCAATTCCTTTTGCATATATTGTTTCATTTTCAATTAAGCGAATTTCTTGATCTTCATATGATTTCCATATTCCGTTTATCCCTATTTTATACAATCTTTGTATACTTGTTGAAAAATATGAAATAGTTAATTGAGTATATCCTCTAGAAACTCCTGTTGTTGTTAAAATTGCATAGTTATTTTTAATTGGATTTATTACTGGAGTTGTACCAGGTTTTATTTCATGTATACGTAATCCATAATTTCTTCCTGCTATTGACTTTGTTCCTACTGGTATATAAAATTGTTGTTCTCCGCCAGAAGTAGGACAGCCATATACTACTAATTCATTATTACTAGCACCTAAACATGTTACATATCTACTATCATATTCACTAGTCCATTTTATTATAAAATATTTACCTTGCATATTATCTTCTACTGCTATTTTATAATAGTTATCATTATCTAGAACCCTATAATAACTTGTAGTATTTCCATCATAAGCATCAGGTCCTATTGTATAACTTGGCATTGTTACAGTTTTACTTATTAACACTTCTAACCCAGTAGACTTTTTAACACTCTTTGCAATTACTGTCCCACTAGCATAATCAAAACTTCCTGTATATATTTTCCAATTGTTACCATTATCTATACTATAATAATTATCTATATCTGTTCTTGTATCATACGTTATTACTGTTGAAGCATTAATATCTACACCAGTTGTTCTAAGTATAGGATATCCAGCGTTAGATTGTATTATAGGTGAATTTATTTTATCTAAATCTAAATTAACAACTTTCTTTTGAACGGTTATTTCATTATTAGCAATATCTTTTCCTTTAGCATATATTGTTACTGTTCCATCTGTATTTTGCCAGTTATTTGCAAGTATTGTATATGAAGATATTTCAAATGTATTTGTATAATTAGTCCAATTGCTATTTGCTGTTCCAACTTTATATTGTTTTATTACTGAATCCCCATAATCTATTGTTACATTTGCAGATAATCCAGCTGTCATTTCAGGACTTACTTGTATGTTTATAGCAGGTGCTGTTAAATCTACATTTGTTACATTTAATGTATATACTTGTTTGTTACCAACTTGATCTTCTGCGTAAAATGTATAGTATCCATTACTTGTTATATTTACTATACTATCGTTTGCTATTTCAGTTCCAGAGTTTGTAAAGTAACTTTCACCTTGAGTTCCTGCTGCCCATTTTACTTTTCCTAACCCTACATCATCTGTCACACTTACTTTAACAGCTACTTTTTGCTGAGCAGCAACCAAATCTGCTGTTAATTTTATTACAGGTTGGTTTTCATCTATATTTACTACTTTTTTCATTGTTTCAGAAGTCCATACTTCTGTATCATCCATACCCTTTGCATATATTACTGAGTTATTTCTATCTATTATTACTGGCCCAGTATAATCTGTCCAATTTGTTTTTATACTTCCATCTGGATTTACTACTTTATATTGTTTTGTTACTAAATTTGGATTATACACTATATTAGCTGTTACTCTAATTGCTGCTTCTGTTGGAGTTACTACTATTTGTGGAGCACCTAAAGGTTCTCTATCCCATCTCATAAATAAATTTTCAAACAGTTCACTTATTGGTACATCTATAAAATAATAATCTCCTGTAAATGTTACTAAATTTCCCCTTTCATCTTCTATTTTTACTAATGTTCCATTTTGAAGCAATTGATCTTTATACTGTGGTTTTAATAAAAGTATTCCTGCTTCTTTATATCCAGTCCATGTTCCATTTGCTTTCCATTTATATTCTCTATTTTTTGATGTTTCTGGATAGTTTAGTTTTAAAATATAATATTTACCTTTATCTAGTACTAACACTGGTGGCTCTGGAACTATATTTTGCACTATATAACTTGCTTCAGATTTTTGTCCTAAGTCATTTTCACTATATGCGTATATTACTGTTCCATTTTTAGTTACTTCAAATGCTCCACCATAATCTATTAATGTTCCGCCATTTAAACGGTATCTCTTTATTTTTGAGTATTTATCAAATTCGATAGATACACTAACTTTACTTGCTTGCTGACCATTACCTGGAACAGAAGTTATTATTGGCTGAGATATTCCTGTGGTTAAATTATCTATTGTCTTAGAAGTTTGGCCTACAGCATTTACACCTTTTGCATAAGCATATATTGTACAATTACTTGTTACTTCAAATGCACCATTATATGTTTTAAGCTCTCCATATCTTCCAATAGAATAATATTTTTCTGTTGCTTTAGTATCATACTCTATTGTTACACTTGCTTTAGCAACTCTAGCAGTAGAAACTGTTGGTTCTGGATTAACACTTATCCCAACAGATAAATTTCCTATTGGTACAGGTGCTTTTATCTTACCTATATTCGTTATATTTAAACTTGTTTCTGTCACTCCATATGCATTTGTACCTCTTGCATATATTCTTTTGTTTTCTGTTACGTTAAACGGTGCAGTGTATGGAACAAATACTATTCCATCTTCACTATATTCTTTTACTGTTGCATCACTATAGTTTATTGTTACTGCAACTTCACTTGCACCATAACTCCATGAATATGGATATGGATTAGCATTTATATATACATATGGCTTATTATTTTTCTTTATGTTACTTACAACTCCATAACCTATATCTGATCTTTCTCCCGTATATGTTCTGTAGTATGCATACACTTCCATATTTTCTCTTACTACTATTGGAGCTGTATACAATTCATATTGTCCATATCTTCCTAATTTTATATATATCTTATCTGCATTTGTTGGCGAATTAACACTTACTTGTACTTCATCTACAAGTGTAGTTGGATTTATAATTACTGTTGGCGCTGGAACAGCACTTTGTATTATAACTGGTGGTGGTGGGGTTCCAGTTTCATATGGTGGTTTTGGATCATATGGACCAGGTGGTTCTGGGGGCTGACCTGTAGTTGCTGTATCATTTATCCTTATACCAGCTGCCTGTGATCTTTTACCACTCACATCATAATAATATGCTACTATATATGTTCCATAATTTTCTACGTTTATTTCTGTTGAATAATTTTCCTCTATTCCATAGTTTACTTTATATATTCTTTTATCTGCTTCAACTGGGTATGTTACTTTAACCCTTGCTTTTTCAGTACCTACTGAAGCTAATCTTTCTATTGTTGGAGCTGGTAACTGTGTTTCTTCTATGCCTATATTTCCTATATATACTAAGTCTCTTCCTGCTATATTTCTAGTTGCAAGTACTGTTCCGTCTGCATTATATATAGTTTCTACCTTTTTAGCCCTAGCTTCTATTATACAGTTTTCTGTTACGTTAAATTCTCCTGTATATGTAATCCAGCCACTATCTCCTATTCTATATTCTTTTGTTGTAGCTGTTTCATCATAATTTATATTTACCTTCACTCCGGGTACTTTTGTATATCCTGTTTTATCTGGCACTATATCTACTAGAAGTGTTCCAACTGGTGGTATTACAACCTCTTTGTTATCTATTTTATATTTTATCCATACATCCTGTACTCTATCTAGTGGTATTGTAATAGGCCCAGTATAATTTTGCCACATTAACATTGGATCTACTCTTATCTCTCCTTCAGTTCCTAGTCTCCATTTTTTATCTGTTGAACCAGCAGGATAGTATAGCGTTAGTTTAATCCAGCCATCCCATAATTCCTCATATGTAGGTGGAATAACTGTATCACCAATTAAAACACCACCATCTAATGTATGCCATCTTTTACCTTCAAAAACATCTCCAACATAATCATAGATTTGTCCATTTGTTACATCTATAATATATCCCTTATCTGTTTTTTCTTTAGATAGTTTTGCTCCTATATCTTCACTACTTATCCAAGCTAAATTAGTAGTATCTATACTTCCACTTAACTCTTCCATTTTAGTTTTTAGCGTAGGATTATTTTCAGATATATATGTTTTATCTGAAGATGTTAAATATCCCTTTAAAGGAAGGTCAAATTTGCTCGTTTGAGCGTTGTATTTGCCAAGTGAGTACAGATTAACTCCTTCCTGTACATTTGTATAATCACTCATAAATCTTGCTTTCTTTGAACTATCTACAACATTATTATTACTAATTATAATTATAACCGCTGTTGCTATTATAATTACAATTAGTATCGTTATTATTAAAACTATTAGTGATATTCCTCTTTTTTTCATTTGTTTCTCCTTGTTAAATAAGCTTTATTTGCATAATTCTATTATATAAATATTATTTTGTCAATACATCTGTATATATTTCGACAAATTGCAAATTTATATTAAATTTAATATTTAAATTATTACACATATATATTAAAATATGATGCAAATTTTTAATTCACATCACATTTTATCATATTAACTATTCAAATATATTCATTTCATCTATTGTGACATAATTTATTCCTGAACTTAAACCATTATTAGCTGTAACATATATTCTATAATATAAATATTCCCCAGAATAGCTAGTAGTAAACCATCTTATTTCACCAAACTTCCAATTAATTTGATCTGTTCTTTCGTCTACATTAATCCAATTAGTTCCATCAGTACTTCCTTGTAATTGCCAATTTTTTGGCGATTGTTCAAGTCCAGAATCATTTCTAGATATAATATAATATTTACTCACATGTATAGGTTTATCTAACTTAAAACTAAGCCAAGCATTCCCATCATTTATATCATTTGCTAAACTAATCCAACCATAGGTTTCTGTTATTGTTCTATCAAATGAAGTAAATGAATTTGCTGTAGTAGTATTATATATTGAACTTGCAGTAATTACAAATGGGGATGGTGCTGTATTACTTGTCATTTTTGGAATATATCCTATTAAACTAGGACTTAAATCAACAGGTTGTATTTCATATAATCTTGAAGTATTACTTGATGTAGCACCTGAATAAGTTATCCACTTTGTGTTTAATGGTATTTTATATATATTATCATATGTTATAGTTGTTCCTGATGGATTTCCTATAACTAGTGAACTTATAACCGCTTTACTTTCATTTAAGAAGTTAATCACTACACTAACACCATTTATTCCATCATACGCTTTAATTCTTACATTTTTACCCTGCATGCTAGCATCTACTGACATATATTGTCCTGAAACATTATATATATATGTTGACACATCTCCATCAAATGCTTCTTTTTTTATTGCATCCGGCATACTAGATGTATAACTAGATATTACTCTTGTATCGTTACCGTATTTATCTATACCTTTTGCATAAATTGTTTGACCTTGATTTACTCGCACTGGTTGGTCTGCATAATTTAACCAATTACCAGTAGTTCCAATTCTATATAACCTTTGGATACTAGTAGGAAAATATGTTAAAGTAACCATTTGGTATGGATCCGTTATACGTTTTGCATAGTCTTCATGTAATAACATATATACATTTGCAACAGATATTGTAGGTTCATTTGAAGGTTGCACTTCATATAACCTAGATGTACTTTCTGTTGTTGCACCATCATATTTTATCCATTTTGTATTTAATGGCACTAAATGAATATTATCATAAGTTATAGTTGTTCCTGATGGATTACTCACATAAAATGAACTTAATGTTTTCTTATCTTTATCTAAAAAACTTATTAACACACTAGTGCTATTTATTCCATCATAGGCCTTAATTCTTACATTTTTACCTTGCATACTATTATCTACTTCCATATATCGACCTGTTGTATTAGTCATATATGTAGTATCATTATTATCAAAAGCTACTGAAGTAATTGCATCAGTTACATTTACTGTGTAACTTGATACTATTCTTGTTTCAATTCCGTTTTTATCTATACCTTTTGAATAAATTGTTTGACCTTGTAACACCCTCACCGCTTGATCTGTATAATTAAACCAATCACCTGTTGTACCAATTCTGTATAGTTTTTGTATACTTGTTGGAAAATAATTGATTGTTACCATTTGATATGGAGATTTTATAGCCTTTGTAGTATCTGAATGTAATAACATATATCCATTTACTGCACTAAATTTAGGTTCATTTGATGGTTGTATTTCATATAATCTCGATGTACCACTTGTTATAGCACCATCATATCTTATCCATTTCGTATTTAATGGCACTGTAACTAAACCATCAAAAGTAATATTACTAACAGGAAAACTGCTTATTTCTTGTCTGCTTTCATTTAAAAATCTTATAACTAAAGTATTAGAATTTGCAGTGTCATATGCTCTGATTCTAACTAATTTATTTTGCATTGTAATATCTACTTGCATATATTTGTTAGTTACGTTTGTCATATATGTAGTGTCATTATTATCATAAGCGAGTGACGTTATAGAATCAGCAGTTATAGCTATTGTCTTACTTACTGAAACTTCTAAACCTGTATCTTTCTTAACGCTTTTAGCTATTATGTTTCCTGTATCTAAAAACAATGTTCCTGTATATAAATTCCAAGTTACACCATTATCTATGCTGTAGTAATTATTAATATCCGTTCTCGTATCATAAGTAATGTTTACAGAACTATCAATTTTAACTCCATACTCAGTCAATATTGGATACCCAATACTAGATACTATTATTGGTTTAATTAAAATATCTAAATCTAGATTCATTATTTTTTTTGTAACTATTATTTCATTTCCAGCACTATCCTTACCTTTTGCATATATAGTTACTGTTCCATCTGCATTTTGCCAGTTATTTGCTAGTACTGTATACGAAGATATTGCAAATGTATTAGTATATGTACTCCAAGTTGCATTACTTGTTCCTACTTTATATTGTTTTATTGTTGAATCTCCATAATCTATCGTTATATTTGTTGTCAGTCCTATAATATTTTCTGGACTTACAGATATATCTATAAGTGGTGGTACTAAATCAACATTAGTAACATTTAATGTATAGACCTGCTTGTTACCAACTTTATCTTCTGCATAGAATGTATAATAGCCATTACTTATAATATTTACTATACTATTATTTGATATTTCAGTCCCATAGCTTGTAAAGTAATTTTCACCTTGAATTCCCGGAGTCCATTTTATTTTTCCAACTCCAACATCATCTGTTACATTTATTTTTACTGCAACTTTTCTAGTTGCAGTATTTAAGTCTGCAGTTAAATTTATAATAGGAGGATTTTCATCAATATTAGTTATCTTTCTTATTCCTTCAGAAGACCAAACTTCAGCTTCATCCATACCTCTTGCGTAGATTATTGTATTATTTCTGTCTACTTTAATTGGTTTTGTATAATCCATCCAATCCGTATTTACACTTCCATCTGGATTTATTATTTTATACTGTTTTTTAGTTGTTGTAGAATCATATACAATAGTAACTGTTACTTCTTTTGCAGGTTCTGTTGTATTCAATACAATTTGTGGAGTTCCTGGTGGTACCCTATCCCACCTCATAAATAGGTTTTCAAATAATTCGCTTATTGGGACATCTATTAAATAATAATCGCCCGTAAAAGTAATTAAATTTCCATTTTCATCTTCTATTTTAACTAAAACACCATTTTGTAATAATTGATCTTTAAATTGTGGTTTTATTAGTAGTATTCCAGCATCTTTATATTGATTCCAAACACCATCAGCTTTCCACTTGTATTCTTTGTTTTTTGCAGTATCTGGATAATTTAATTTCAATAAATAATATGCACCTTTATCAAGTAATAAAACAGGTGGATTGGCCACTATATTATTTATTGTATAGCTCGATTCAGACTTTTGGCCAAGTTCATTTTCGCTGTATGCATATATTACTGATTCATTAGTTGTTATTTCAAATTCACCTATATAATCTCTTAAAGTTCCTCCATTTATACTGTATCTTTTAATTGTTGCATATTTATCATATTCTATATTTATAGATACTTTACTTGCTTGCTCACTATTACCTGGTACAGCTGAGATTATAGGCTGAGATATTCCACCAGATAAATTATCTATAATTTTAGATGTTTGACCTTTTCCGTTTGAACCTTTGGCATAGGCATATATTGTACAATTATTTGTAATTTCAAAACTTCCATTATACGGTTTTAAAGTTCCATATTTCCCTATGCTATAATATTTTTCTGTTGCTTTACTGTCATAATCTATTGTTACGTTTACTTTCGTAACTCTAGATGTAGAAAGTAATGGTTCTGGATTTACACTTATTCCAACATATAAATTTTGAACTGTTGCAGGTGGAGTTATTTTTCCTATATTTGTTATATTTAAACTTGCTTCTTCTACTCCATATGCATTCGTTGCTCTTGCATATATTTTTTTATTTTCTTTTATTACAAATGGTGCAGTATACGGAACATATACTATTCCATCTTCACTATATTCTATTATATTTGCATCACTATAATTTACAGTTACAGTTACTTGACTTGCCCCATAACTCCAGCTCCACGGATATGGATTTGCATCTATACTTATATATGGCATATTATTTTTCTTAATATTATTTACTACACCATAACCTGTATTTGATCTTTCGCCTGAATAAGTTCTATAATATGCATATATCTGCATATTTTCTCTTACAGTTATTGGAGATGTATATAATTGATATTCACTATATCTACCTAATTTTATATATACATTCTCTGCATCAGTAGGAGCATTAATACTTACTTGAACTTCTTCTGCAACAGAAGTAGGAGCTACATCTATTTGTGGTGCTGGTACATTTATTCCAAAAGTACCTGGGTTATATGGAGGTGTCGGATCCCCCGGATTATGTGGTGGAAGTGAGTTGTATGATCCTGGATCTTCTGGTTGTATATCATTAGTCGTGTCATTTATTCTAATTGATGATGCCTTTGATCTTTTACCACTTGCATCATAATAATATGCAATCACATATGTTCCGTAATTTTCTACATTGATTTCAGCAGTATAATTTTCTTCAATTCCATAATTTACTTTATATATTTTTCTGGCTGCCTCAGCTGGATAAGTTACCTTCACTCTTGCTTTTTCTGTTCCTAGTGGAGCTAATCTCGTTATTATTGGAGCCGGTAATTCGGTTTCTTCTATACCTATATTTCCAATATACACCAAATCTCTTCCAGCAATATCTCTGGTAGCAAGTAACGATCCATCTGCACTATATATAGTTTCAGTTTTCTTTGCTCTTGCTTCTATTATACAATTTTCTGTAACAGTAAATTCTCCTGTATATGTAATCCATCCACTATCTCCTACTCTGTATTCTTTTAATGTTGCTGTTTCATCATAATTTATATTTACCTTTACACCAGGTACTTTTGTATATCCTGTCTTATCTGGCGTAATATCTACTAATAATGTTCCGGCTGGTGGTATTACAACCTCTTTATTATCTAAAATATACTTTATCCAAACATCTTTAACTCTATCTAAAGGTATAGTTATTGGACCAGTATAATTTTGCCAAATTAACATTGGGTCTGCTCTAAGTTCCCCTTCAGTCCCTAATCTCCATTTTCTTTCTGTCGAACTTGATGGATAATACAAAGTTAATTTTATCCATCCATCCCATAATTCTTCAAATATAGGTCCTTTTGGTGTTTCAACTTTATCGCTTACTACACCACCATCTAATGTGTGCCACATTTTACCTTCAAAATAATCTCCATTATAGTCATATATTTGCCATGAATCTACATCTATTATATATCCCTTTTCTACTTTTTCTTTAGATAGTTTTGCTCCAATATTTTCACTGCTTATCCAAGCTAAATTTACACCATCTATACTACCACTTAATTCTTCTATTTTAGTCTTTAATGTAGGCAGATTTTCAGATATATATGTTTTATCTGCAGATGATAAATATCCTTTTAGTGGTAATTCAAAATCCGTTGTATCTGCATTATATTTGCCAAGTGAGTACAAATTCACACCTTCTTGTACATTTGTATAATCACTCATAAATTTTGCTTTTTTTGATTTATCTAAAATATTATTATTACCCATTGTGAGTATAACTGCAGTTGCTATAATTATTACAACTATTATTGTTATAACTAAAATTATTAGTGATATACCCTTTTTTCTCATATGTACCTCCATATTCTATATTATGTACTATTATTGTAATAACAATAATATTTTTAACATATTTTTACATAAATATAGTTGCTAGCATGAATGAAATCAAAATAGCTATAATATTATATATTATACACCTTTTATTGTCAATGATTTTATAACGTTTTAGAGATTTTGTCATGTTAAACCTTATTATTTTTTTTAAGTGAAATATATATGAAATATTAAAAAGAATTAAACTTAAATTATAAAGTTTAATTCTTTTTAATATTATTATTTACTATTCAATTATATTTTTATCTATTATTACATTATCATTTTTATATCCAAATTTATCTTCAATTACTTTATACGTCCAAGCAGATGAACCTGTATACCAAGTCCAACCACCTCTACCTGCATGCTCTTCATTTGAATATACATCTGCAGCCATTACAAAGGGTTCAACCATATATAGATCTGCTTTTTTCTTAGTATCTGAATGATATATTGGATTTATAAATTTTAATATTTCCATTGCTTTCTCATCTTCATTTATTTCAAAATATGCTTTAGCAAGCCAAGTAGAAGCATGTGTATATTGACCACCATTTTCTCTTGTACCAGGAACATATGCTTTTATATATCCAGGATTATTTTTTGGCTTATCAAAAGGTGGATATAACAGTTTTACTATTTGATGTTTTCTATCCACTAAATATTTATCTGCACTATCTAACGCTATTTTTATTTCATCTTTCATATCTGAATATTCTTTTAAAGCAATAGCTGCCCAAGCTTGAGATATAAGGTCTATTTTACATTCCTTATTTATTGAAGAACCCAATACTTCACCATTTTCGAAGAAAGCTCTAACAAAATGTTCACCTTCCCATGCATTAGCAACAATACTATTTTTTAATATATGTCTATACTTTTCACATGTTTGAATCATTTCATTATCTTCTTTAATATTTGCAATGGCAATAAACTTAGCAAGTATGTCTACCATAAATAATGTAAGCCACACAGATTGACCCCTTATATTACTAAATCCATCATTCCAATCACCATCACCAATATCTAAAAGACCATTTTTTTCGTTTATTCTAGATAATCCATAAGTTATACTTTTTTTAGCATGATTATATACTGTATCTTTTATTTCTGATGATTCAAATACTTCATATAATTCCCTTTGGTTTCCCATTTCTTTATTTTGTAAATATGTCGTTTCAACATCTAAAATAGATATGTCAGAAGTTTTAGATACATACTCACATAGTACATAAGCAAGCCATAAATAATCATCACTGAAATATGTTTTTATCCCTGCATTAGTATGACTATGCCACCAATGAAGTACATCACCTTTTTCAAATTGTTTACTTGAATGAAGTATAATTTGACTTCTTGTTTTTTCTGGCCATGATGAAATTAACGCCATCGTATCTTGAAGCTGATCTCTATAACCAATTGCTCCACCAGATTGATAAAAACCACTTTTCGAGAACAATCTACAGCATATAGTTTGATATAGAAGCCAACCATTTGCCATTATATTTAAATATTCATCTCCTGTATCTATATTCCTTTTTACTTTAGTTTTCCAATATGAAAATGTATTTTCAAATACTTTATTTAAATTTTTTCTATTACTATACTTTTCTTTTACTTTTAAAATAAAATCTGAATCTTCTTTATCTTCTTCATAACTTCCTAATAATACACTTAAATCAATTTTTTCGTTTGGATTAATTTTAACGTCAATAACAGTCATATAATTTATTGTATCATATTGTACATCTATACATTCATTATCCGAATGATTTAAAACAGTAACATATGATACTATATTAGAAAAATCTTTACTATATGGATTTTTTAAAAGTAAAGAATCATAGTCTTGTTTTACAATTACATTTTCAGAATCAATTTCACTACTTACACCTAAAACCGGAGATAAAGTATATCTAATAGAAACAAATTTTACAATATTAGATAAGTTTTGAAGTTCAATATATTGTACTTTTAAATTATCCTCAACGGGAACTACAATAGTCATATCTTTTCTTACATTATCGTCTATTTGATTTACTTTAACATATCCAAAACCATAGTGTAGATTATATCCAATATCAAATATACCATCAAATTTCTCACCTGGTACAGTATTAGTCCAATCGTTACACCAATTTGTTAATTTATATTCTCTACTATTTTTAAAGTAAGTGTATATTGTTCCATGATTTGAAATTATTGTTCCAAAATTTTCATTTGCTAGCACATTACACCATGGAAGAGGCGTTTTTACATTAAGTATATGATATTCATTCCCATCACTTGTAAATCCACCATATGAATTAAAAGCAATTAGTCCAAAATCTTCAACGTTTTTTTTATTTTTCATACTCTTTTACACCTCTACTATTAATTCATCGTCTTCATCTGTTTCTATAGGTTTTTGTTGTGAACTCAAGAAAGGATCAATACTTGATATTTCTTTTTTGCATATAAATCTAAATAACTCAATATCTTTTTTATCGATATTATCTATATTAAATAAATATATATTTCCTTTTGTATAATCCATGTAAGTAGCTTTATTTATTTGAGCTTTGATATATTCATATGTTTTATCACTATATTTATCATTATTTACAAAAACTACTATATCTATGTCTATTTTTCTATTTTTAACATAATCCATAAAATCTATGACTTCGTCAATAATAATTGCGCTTTCAATATTGTCTATATTTACAATCATTATAGGTAAATCACCAGATATTGAATATTTCCATAGCATTGATTGATTTATACTAGCATTCCAATATTTAACATCAGTTTCTTTTCTATCAAAAATTAATTCTCTTATTATTTTATTATATGAATACGCTTTTCCAGGTACTAATTTCAAATACCTAGATACAACTGTATTTAATTCAGCAGATAATTTAAATTGTTTTTCTAAACTATCTGGAGTCAAATTAATAACTGCATTTGACATTTTATATTTAGAATCAGTAGCACCTAAAATATAATAGAAGTCTTGTCTTTCATGTTCTGTTAATATAATTTTAGCTCTAAATGAAAGTACTGGCCATAATGGATATTTAGAAACATTATTATCAAAAGCATTAACTGCAGATGAACTTGAAAAATCTATTTTAGATTTTTCAGTTTCAACATCTTTCGTTAAATCTATTCCTATTAATTTAGAATATACGTACATTTCTTGATCATCTTCTTTTTTAAGTCTTTTACTTGCAACTAATATATCTAAAGTTTCATCATAGTACGTTTCAATTTGTAAACTATTAAATGATGGATGTACAACATTTGTCATATAATCTGTCATTGCTGGTTCAGTGTATGTATTAATTCTAACTTCTCTTTTTGTATTACTATTGTTATACACACTAACCTTTCTAACTTCTATATTATGTTCAGGAGATAAGAAAACTGTTGTTGTTGATTCTAGGTCTCCACATTCAATATAATATTCAGCACTACTTAGTGTTGAAGAAAAGTTTGTTTTTTGTATATAACTGTTTGGATCATTTAAAATATCTGTATCTGAAGTTGAAAAAGTTTTACCTGTAAGTTCATCAGTTAAGAATATATAGTTTCCACTAGAATATAAATCTTTATATTTTTGTCTATTTACTATTCTATCTCTATACTTTATATAACTTGCTCCACAACTTGTTAAAATTGTAGATAAACTTTTACCTTTAAGAATAGCAATTTGCATATCTGTATTTGGAATAATATCCTTTTTTGTGGAATATTTACTAGATAGATACATAGTGTATTTATCTAAATTCTTCTGTTTAAATGCTTCATCAGATATTGTATTATCTTTTTTAAGATTAGCCTTTATTTTTTCTCTTTCCTTAAGTAAAATTTCACAAGCCTCAATATTAGGATTTTTATGAAAACGATTTTTAATTATTCCAGAATTTATATAATTATTAATTGATGTTAAAATCATACCTTGATGATGAGCCATATATGTTTTTACAACTTCATAGTCTTTATCATCTAAATGCGCTTTCGTAAAATCTATAGATTCGTAAAATCCAAATGAACCGTAAGCACCTATCTTTTTTAATTTTCCAATATTCTTGTATACTTCATCAGGCGAATATTCAAGCATCAATAATGAAGCATATGGAGATACAACTAAATAATCTTTCAAACCTCTTTTAAGCCCAAGTCCTGGTATACCAAAAGCTTGATATTGATAGTTTAAATAATTATCTTTAACAGCAAACGCTGATTCAGATATTCCCCAAGGAATATTATTTGATTTTGCATGTTTCTTCTGACAATATTTTGCAAAAAATAATGATTGGTCAACTAATGTATGTTCATATGATTTGTTAAATAGGTATGGCATAAAATATTCAAAAGCTGTTCCACTCCATGATACTAAACCTTTATATCCATCAACATTTATTAAGTTTCTAGATAAAGCAAACCAATGCTTAGAAGTTATTTGTCTTGAAGCTATTGCAAGTAAACTAGATATTCTATTTTCCGACATAAGCATATCATAATAACTGTCTACAATTTTCCCTTCATCTTGTGCATATCCAATTGTAAATAGATTCCTTGACATATCATATAATTTAGTAAAATCTGTATTTTCAATTATTTCATTACAATTATTTATAAGATTATCTAATATTTCATGCTTTTCTTTAGTTATATTATTAGATTTTTTTAATTCAATTAAAAACTCTTTTAAAATGTATATACATGCTAAAAAGTTTCCACTATCTACAGTAGATACAAATCTTGGTCTAAGTGGTTCAAGTGTTTTTATATTATACCAATTTAGCAAATGACCATTCCATTTTTCTAATTTGTTTATTGTACCCATTATGTTAGATATTTTTTCTACACAATCAGATAATTTTATAAATTTAAGATCATAAGCATTAATTATAGCTAAAATACCAAATCCAATATTTGTAGAAGATGTTCTGTTCACAAGTTTATATCTTCTATTTTCTTGATAATTGTCTGTTGGCAAATAATTATTAACTGGTGACATCATTAAATCAAAGAAATACCATGTTCTTTTTGCAATATCTAATATTTCATTATCTTGCATTTTATTTAGTCTTTGTTTCCTTCCAAATAAATGGCTTTTTCCTAATAAATATGCTAGTAAAGGAGAAATTATAAAGAAAATTGCAATATATAATTTAAATTGAGCTATAAATAATATATTATTTGAAACCATAACATTATATAATATTATTGCAGCTACTATTAAATTAGGTATCATATTGTAATAGTAATATGCTAATTTACTTTTAGCTGATTTTTCCAACATCTCTGCTGTTGTCCATTCAAGTAGATGTTTCTTTGAAATAAACATTCTAAATAATGATGTAGTAAATGCATGTATAGATGTATATGCTCTATATGGAAGTGTTAAAAAGTCAAATGTCATAGTAAGTATTGTCGCACTTACACCATGAATTATTGGTATATAAAGCTGTTCTTTCGTATGTTTTGTTCTTCCATATATAAATGTATCTATTAAAGATAATATATATCCAAAATTCATTACACAAAATGTTACTAATACTGATCTAACAAATACTTCTTGTGATAAAAATAAAGATATTATAATCATTAATATTGCAAACACATCATTCATTGGTCTTCTTATATTGTCAAGTATCTTCCATTTTGATAGAAAATTAAGCGGAGATTTAGGACTAAATAGCCATTTAACTATTTGTATATCTCCTCTATACCATCTATGGTTTCTTTTCATGTATGCAACATAGTTGTTAGGAAATCCATCTTGAACTTGTATATCTGACGCAAGTCCAGCTCTCATATATGATCCTTCTAATAAATCATGACTTAAAACTAAATTATCTGGTATCTCATTAGATAACAATTTTTCAAATAGTTCAATATCATATATTCCTTTTCCACAAAATATTGCTTCATTAAATAAATCTTGGTATGTATTAGATACAGCTGTTGTGTATATATCTAATCCTCCAAAACCACCAAATATCTTCGAAAATATGCTTTTATTTGCAGCTTCAATATCTAAACCAACTGCTGGTTGTATTAATCCATGACCGCTTTTAACTACTTTTCCGTTTTTAGAAAGTTTTGGAGTATTAAGTGGATGTGCAATAATAGCAACTAAATCTTTTGCTGTATTTAAAGAAAGTTCTGTATCTTCATCAATTGTTATTCCGTATTTAGTTTTTACAACATCATCATAAGCTAAATACATAGTTTCATTTATTCTTTCTTTTGACATAGTTCCAAGAACTAATTCATTAAAATGTTTAAGTCCCCCTCTTTTTCTTTCCCAACCCATATATGAATCTTCAGATTTAGAGAATATACGTTTTCTATATATAAAATTAAATAAAGGATGCTCAGATATGTATTTTTTATTTAAAATATCTAATTTTTCTTTTGCATATTTGAAAAATTTTTCATCTTGTTCAATTACTTGCTTATCTGCAGGTATACAGTCACCAAGTAACATATAGTACATATTTTCTGATCTATTAGCAAGATATGTTACTTCCATTTTTCTTATCATAGTATCAATTTTAGTATATGAAGATATTACAGTAGGCATTACTATATATGTGGAATATTCTTTATCAATTGTTTTAGCAAAATCAAATCTAGGTAATATCTTAGGTGGCAATACTTTTCTAATAATATAACTCATTAATTTTTCTACTATTTCTACGGCAAATATATATGTAAATATATAATATAACCATTGATATAAAGGATTATCTATATTAAACAAATCCTTTGAAATTATAGTAATTAATAATGCAAAAATCAAAATTGAAAACACATAAATATACGATTTCATTGGCTTAACTATGTTATTACGTATATTGTCAATTGTATATGATTTTCCAAGTTCTTTTTTCAAAAGATATTTTTCATCTCCAGATAAAAAGAAACCTACATGTTTCTTATATTTAATTGAACAATCTACGGCTTTTTTTGCTACATATGTTTCAGATAAATTATATTGTTTAGATAATTTAATTACTCTATTTCTATATCTAGCTTTTGTCTTGTAATCACATTTTATAAATTCATTAGTATAATCTTGTTTTAAAGTATCATCTATTTTATTTACACTTTCGAATATTTCCCTAAAATTTAAACCTTGTAATTGTTTAAGTCCAAGTATAGCCTTACCCATAAAGTCAGTTGTTTTAGCCATTTCCATATGCTCTTTTACAATAGCTTCTTCAACGGTAAAACCTATTTTTTCAGCTTCATCATTTAAAATTTTGAAAAACTTTTCTCCGCCTTCTCCATATCCTTTTAGTCTAGAAGCTAAATATTCAACAAATGAAGTATTAGTATCTTTTAATTTCTCTGCATTTGAAATATCTTCTTTAAACATTTTTAAATCACGATATATAATACTTTTCATTTTTTTAGTATCATAATCTTTTAAATCTGTAGATAATATTTTTTCAACTTCTATTTTCTGTATTTGTGAATTTGCAATATTTAAACATATTCCAGATATAAATTTAATAATAGAAATACGCAGCATCAAAGGAAACAGATTTAATTCTTCTGAAGTTAAATATGCAACTTTTTGATGATGTCTTAAAGTATCTGAAATAAAATTTTGATCTGTGTATCCCTTATTTTTTTCTATAAGTTCATGAGCGATATAATATATACTTGTATGTTTAGAACCATCTCTTGTTTTAATTGTTGGTAATTTTTTTCTTATTACACTATTTTTATGTTCTAATATATCTGAATACTCTTGATTTATTATGTACATATTATCTAGTAACCATTGTCCTGCTGGATGAATTAAAAGTCCCATTTCATATGTCTTTTCTAGTATTTTATATGTATCTGTAATAGTAGAATAATTATTTTCTACTTCTTTAAATATTTGGTATAACCTATTTTTCAAAATTTTCCATCCTCTCGTTTTTTATATTTTAATGCATAATTTTATAATACAAAATTTGCTTATATTGATCTCCTAAATTATACACCATATAAAAAAAAAATGCAACACATTATTAAAATATGTTGCAAGATTTTACATTAAAGGAAAATACTTTTAATCATTTACTAATTGTTAAAAAAATCTCTCCAATCTATAACTAAATATACAATTCCCTTGTCTATTTCATCGAGATTTAAATATGCCTTGTATTTATTTCCTTTAATTGCTTTATAGCATTCTATTATTCTATCTCTATACCATCTAGCCATTGGTGAAATAATAAAACCTAGTTCATCAGATGTTATACACATCTTCCTAAGAAGCCAGCCTACACGTGCATCAATCATTTCAACATTATATAGTAATGTTGTCAGTTTTATATCTTCCGGATTAACAAGATAAAGTTTATCACTGTTGATTTTAACTTCTGTATCACCGCCTAAAATAGAATTCCGTATGGCACTACTTAGGTTACGTATTTCAAATTGTATAGACATTTTCCAGCAGCAATCATAAAACTTTACATTTGAACTAGTAAGCATAGTAATTTCCCCTTTCATAAAATAATAGTCATATTTTAATATTAAATTTTAATTTGTAACCTATTATATCATAGAATATGCTTTTTTACAATAAAAAGAATCAATTACATAAAAATTTAATACTAATTATGAATAATAATTTTTTTTATTATTTACCTATTTTAGAAATTAATTCTTCTACTATTTTTTTATCTCCAGCAATTACATCATAATCATTTTTTTCAAAATTATATAACATATTATTATATGGTTTATAATTAAAATCGCATAAAATCTGATTTGTTTCATTACAAAATAAATATAACAAACCTAGTTCATGGGATTTTTTATTTGAAGATATGTAAGCATCAAATAATTTAGAACCTATATAACAGTATGCAGCTGCGCTACATCCAAAATCTTTAATCCAATATTTTTCAAATATGTATATAAGTTTAGAAACATCTGTTGAAACAATATCTGTAAGTATTACGGGCTTACTAACATCATTATATATTTTTTGTGGTACATCTAAAAAAACTGGTTTTTTATTTAAATCATATATCTCTATTTTACCCAATCCTTTTTCACAGTACCATATTTTACCACTTGCATGTTCGATACACCCTGCAAAAACAATATTTGAAAATGTATAATTATAACCTTTTTCATAACTATTATTTTCAAAAATAACTATTAAGGAACAATAAGGAAGCATATGATTACCCCTATAATAATTATCTGTTCCATCTATATCGTCTATAACAACATAAAACTCTTCTACACCGTTTGTAAAATTTCTTTGTTTATGATGTTCTTCTGTTTCAACCAATATATTTATATCTTTTATAGATAAAAAAGAATGAGCAATAAATTTTCCAATTTCAACATCCCCATTTGTAACAATATCTTTATCGCTATTTAATACTTTTGCCTTAATATTTTTTATTCTTATATTACTTTCTATTAATACATCAATAATTTTTTCTTTAAAATTGTACATTAATAAAACACCTCACATAAATTATAACATATATATTGTTTTTTTCAATATAACCAGAATATATGTTGTATTTTTACTTTTTTAGTGTTAAACTATATAGTATTAAGGGGGTATTATATTGGAACACATAATATTAGTAAATCCTATTGCTGGAAGAAAAAAAGGTGAAAAGTATGGAATCAGAATACAAAAGTTATTAGAAAAGAATAACATTACTTCTTCTATTCATGTATCAAAATACCCTGAACATTTGACTAAACTTGCAAAAGAATTTTCTTCTAGAAACAAATGTAGATTTTATAGTGTTGGCGGTGATGGCACACTAAATGAAATTATGCAAGGTATTATAGGAACAGATTCTGAAATAGTAGTTACAGCATGTGGAACTGGAAATGATTTCGTAAGAACAGTTTCTAAATATAAAAGTATGAGAAAAATTATAACAAATTCAATAAGTTTAGATTCTACACCAATAGATATTATGAAATTAAATAATAATAAATATTGTATAAATATATTAAGTGCAGGTTTTGATGCTATGGTTGGAAAAAATATAGATAAATTCAGATGGTTACCAATGATATCTGGAACATTAAAATACAATCTATCTATAATTTATACATTATTTCAAAATAAAAACTTTAGATTTAAATTACGTTTAAATGATAGAATTATAAAAAAAGATTTTACTTTAGTTGCAATATCTAATGGAAAATTTTATGGTGGAGGTGTATGTCCTTCTCCAAATGCAATTGTAGATGACGGTCTATTAGATATATGTGAAATAGATAGTACCTCATTACTTACAAAAATTATATTACTTCCTAAGTACAAATCATGCAAACATATTGGACTTAAACAGGTTAAAATGGAGAAAACAGATAAAATAAGTATAGTATCTAACAAGCAATTTCCTGTTAATATTGACGGAGAAGTATTTTATACCAAAAAACTAAAATGTGAAGTATTACCTAAATGTATAAGAATAGTAAATAGCAACTAGTTAATTTTTAATCATTAGTAATTAACATATAAAAAGCACTGTATAAGATAAATTTATACAGTGCTTCTTATTTTATTTATATTTAATTCTCATCATCAAATTTTTCAATTACTTCAGCAATATTATCTAAAAGTACAGTTTTAATTGTTTTTTCTTTACTATGTTTATTTTTATGTATAATTTCACATAATCTCTTAAGATTTTTAGAATCTTGTTTGAATAACTCTGCTTTATCTTTATATCTAACAGAGAACATATTAACTAAATTATATAAGTCATAATTAGGAGTTACTTCTAACTTAGAATATAAATCCTCCATATCATATTTAGAAAATACAGGTAGGTTTTGGTAATCTCCAATTATATCTTTATAAAATTGCTGCATATTTGTTGGCAAATTCTTAAATAATTCAACAGCTTTTTTTAGTGATAAATCTTCAACTATTTGTGCTTTTATCTTTTTATATAAATTTTTTATTTCAATTATATCTTTATCGTCAGTTTCAAAATCTATATCTTCAGAATCATATTCACCACTATTTATAAACTCTGCTGACGAAAGCTGCATTCCTAATGTAAATGATTCTTTTAAATCTGACATTGAAATATCTAACAATTCTGTTGTAACAAAATATTTATATATTGAAAATAGTCGTATATGTTCATTAAACACAACTTGTCCACGCTTTATTTCTTCTAATGCTTCTCTAACCAAAATATTAAAATCAAAATCAGAACTTTTTAAATATTCTCCATCTAAAATTGTATGGTATTTCTTACTATTAGATAATTTAGAACTATCAATAAAATTAGTCGCCTCTTTAATATTATCTCTAAATAATTTTTCATCAAAGAATCTAGTTCTTATATATACCTCAGCAAATTTAAAGAATTTAAAGCTAGAATTATTATTTAAGAAGTATTTATTATCAAATTCTCTTAAATAAAATTGACTCTTATCATTAAGTATCTTAGATGTAAATACAACTGAGTTATATTCAGAATTGTTATTTACTTCTTTTAATTTCTCTTTAGAAATGTTACCAGCCTTTATTTCAAAAGACACTGCTATGGTGAATGTAAGTAAATTTTTTAGAACATTAATAGGTGTATCAGGAAAATCTTTCATTATATTATCATATATTCTTTCAAAATCTGTTAATGCATGTTTTAATATCCTTAAATTTCTAGTTTCAGATTTATTAAATGCAGCAATTATTAGTGCAGTATTACGTTTATAAAAATCAGATAAACTTTCATTATATGAGTACTTCATTATCATACCACTTAAAATATATGAATACTCTGGAATATATTCAAAAGTTTCACCAATCAATTTTTCTTTTATTCTTTCATAAGCATTTGCTTTATCAAATATCTCAGATATCTTATCTTCAATTAAATTTCCAAGTGGAACTACTGTTTCACCTTTCTCACCAAGTTTAAGTTTAGATTTTTTCTCAGTTTTTAATTTATCTTCTTTATCTAGTATATATGTTGCAATTAAAGTTTTAAATTCAACATTTGTATTCTTAAATTTAGTAGCAAGCTCTTTTTCATTACATATTACAATTGTTTTTATACCATCATGCTCAACAAAGTTATTGATATATCCAAGTATATCTATAACATCCACATTAGCTCTTTCCAAATCATCAAAACATAATATCTTATCGTCTATAGAAAATACAGTTGAAAAATCAACCTTTTCACTATTAAATGACATTGAACCAAATAAATTAGCCATATCAAGTCCTGTTTTAACATACTCTGGTATTAAATTTCCTTCTCTAGTATCTACAAATTTTTTTAATGTTTTACTTATTTTAGGATTAGTCTCAATAAATATTTTTTTACTAATTTCTTCTAAGCTATTTATTCCATATAAAGACATATATATTGTTTTATACTTTTTCCCATTAACATTTATAGATTCTAACCTAGATCTTAACTTGTTATTCCAAAAATAAGTCTTACCGCTTCCCCATTCACCATTTAGCATTACTGCGTAATCAGTATATGGTTTTTTAACATAATCACATATGCATTCAATTAACTCTTCCATTACACTCCACCTCAAATTATTTATATTTTATCATAAACAAAAAAAATTATCAAATGTTTTTATAAATTATATAAATTTTATTTTAAAACAATTGAAAATCAAAATAATTTATGATAAAATTATTTTCAGAAATGGGGCAAAATATGAATACTGCATATATAATTGTACATGGATTCGGAGGCAATCCATCAGATGTTTATAGTATTAAAGATAATTTATTAAAATACGAAATTAATAAAAACAATATATATTTGCCATTACTATATGGTCATAGTACAAAAAAAAGAGGATTTGTTTTTGGAATTAAATTCACACAAATGATAGAACACTTACAAAATTATATTACTAAAATATCTAACAGCTATGATAAAATAGTTCTTATTGGTTATTCTATGGGAGCACTACTTTGTATGTGTGTTTCAATTAATATAAAAATAGATAAATTAATTGTTTTAAATCCACCTATTCATATCTGGGATTTTGATAGTTTTAGATTTTGGCTTGGTGATGATATAAAAAAAAGAAGATTATTTCATACTAGAACTTTACTTAGATCAATTAGATATAGAGTAATAAGAAATAATCTAGAACTTAGTAGACTAAGACGTTTTACAATAGATAATATATCTAAAATAAAAACAGATACATATGTAATACAATCTCTACATGATTATGTAGCAAATCCTATGAGTGGAAAATTTGTATATGATAATATTTCATCAGTAAAAAAAGGTATTAGTTATTATAAAAGAACATCTCACTTTATACCGAACGAAAAAGATTTAGATGTAATAATGGATGATATATATAACTGGATAAAAAATTAAGTAAAAAATAAAGGGGTCATAAATTCTATGAACCCTTTTTTGTATCTGTCTTTTTGCTAATTAACCAATACTCCTTTTCTTTATCTTTATTTGTAATTGTAATAAATATCATACTGGCATCATTAATCTTTTCAAGTACCCGATTATATAAACTCTCTATATTACCACCAAATGAGTAACCATAATTTTTGTATTTTGTAGCCACAAAGTATGTAATAGAATAGTTTTCAGTACTATCAAGTAATCTAAATGGTATCTCAACACATTTTTTCCATTCCTCTAAATCTGGATCTTCTTTAGTCAAGATTGTTCTAACATCTTTAAAATTGATATGTTTTAAAAAATCATCTCGCACCTTTTTTCCTCCTTATTAAAATTGGAAACCTTAAAACAATATGCATTAATTATATCACTTTAATGTAATTATGTCAA
Organism: Bacillota bacterium; assembly: GCA_023460515.1. GTDB lineage: Bacteria > Bacillota > Clostridia > TANB77 > CAG-465 > RGIG5057. The sequence continues at coordinate 115,019 of JAEWPS010000018.1, forward strand.
CTTTATTGTTATATAATTCACTAAAAAACATATACTTGTTAAAATTTATATTTAAAATAGCAAAGCAGCTGACAAAATTTATTGTCAGCTGCTTTGTTATAACTACTCTGTTTTACTTATTATATAGTATTCTAATATACCTAAAAAAGTATCTATACAAATAACTTGAGGCTCAGATCGGTTAATATTCTCTACAAAAGTTGTTTTCGAATTTTCACTTCCAACCGTGAAAGTAACTTTATTTTCTTCTTTAGAATAGTTGTAGTTTATCCCTTTTAATCCAGATGAAGATTTACTAATATCTATACTTGTGTCATTCCACTTTAGGGTTATATTTAGATTTTCTAAAGCTGATCTTACCATTCCGTAGTATTGAATTATTCTTAGAACCTTATTACCACAAAATATATAGCAGGTGTCATTAATTTCTTTTAAGAAATAACTCTTACAACTACCTATCAATCCACAAAGATCTTCTTCATCTTTAGTATATACAGTAAACATACCTATTTGTATTAAATCTATTTGTGAATTATATGATAACGATTTACTTAAAACATCGTTAATTTCTTGATTTAAACTTACGTCCTTCTCATCTATAATCCAAGAGTATTGCAGCATAAAATCATCAAATTCTTCGCAATACTTTACAAATATAGTATCATCATTCGCAGTGTATATTTTTGCTTTGTTTTCTTCTTTAGATAATTTCATCATTTCTCGAATTTTTGAACAATAATAATAATTCATGAAATTACCTCCTAATTATATTTGGCAACATTTTTTATTTACACGTACATTATATCACAATTTACATAATTTGTCAATAAATAAAATACTTTACCAAACACAAGTAAAGTATTTTATTTAATTATTTCTTAATAATCTGGTTTTTTAAACCTGTTTTTCTATTATTTTCTTCAATATTATCTACCATAAAATTTATAATATTTCTGTTACCAATAATTATTAACATTTTCTTTGCACGCGTCATTGCAGTATATAAAAGATTACGAGTAAATAACTTTGGATATCCATTAAATAATGGAATAATAACATAATTATATTCACTACCTTGACTCTTGTGAATTGTAACAGCATATGCATGTTCAAGTTCATCTAATTCATCAAATTTATACTCAACTTTTTTATCGTCATCAAAAGTTACTATCATATATTCTAAAAAGTTATCTATACAGCTTATATACCCTACATCACCGTTATATACTCCTGTACCTCTAACATCATTTTGGTTATACTCTCTATCATAATTATTTACTATTTGCATAACCTTGTCATCTTCTCTAAATATTCTTCCTCTATATTCCTTTGAATGTTTTTTACTGTTTTTAGGATTAAGAATATTTTGTATTGTTTTGTTCAGAGAATATGTTCCAAGTTCATTTTTCTTAGTTGGAGTTAACACTTGTAAATCTGTCATAACATTTAACTCTGCAAAATTTTCTAATCTATATGCTATAAGTGAAGATAATTCTGATACAGTTTCTTCAATACTATTTGTTTTAACAAAAAACAAATCTGTGTCTTTAGATTTAAATTCAGGAAACTCTCCTCTATTTACTTTATGAGCATTCATTATTATATCACTTTTACTACTTTGTCTATAAATTTCTCTTAAGAAAACTGTTGGCACAATTTCAGAATCAATTATATCTTTTAGTACACTACCTGGTCCAACAGATGGAAGTTGGTTAACATCACCAACTAATATTATTTTAGTTGTAGCCTTAACAGCTTTAAGTAAATTATTCATCATTAAAGTATCTATCATTGATGCTTCATCTACTATAACTACATCAGCCTCTATATTCTTTACAATGTAATTTAAAAATAATTCTAAATCTCTATCATCTAATTTAGTTATTTCCAGTAATCTATGTAATGTTTTAGCTTCTTTATTTGTAGTCTCTGTCATCCTCTTAGCAGCGCGTCCTGTAGGAGCCGCTAAAACATAACTTTTTTTCATATCAGTTAACATATCTATGATACACTTAATAATGGTTGTTTTACCTGTTCCTGGTCCTCCAGTAATAACAGATATAGAATTGTTTAGGCAAGTAGATATTGCAGTGATTTGTTCTTCAGATAAAACTAATCCGTATTTTTCACTAACTTTCTCTATTTCTTTTTTATACTCTTTGTTAGGACTACCATTAATTGTATGAGCAACTATTGTACTTGCTATATTTTTTTCAGCCAAATAATATGTCTTAACAAAAACATAACTTATTCCATCTATATTTTGTATATATATTTTTTCATTCATTTTCAAAGTAATTAATCCATTTTCAATAATACCCTCAGGAACAGCTAAAGCTTCAGCTGAATAATTAACCAATATAGATTCTTCTATACATGTATGACCAAATTCTGTTATCTCAGATAAAGCAAATAATATACCAGCAGATATTCTAGATAAATTATCTGGACTAATTCCTTGATTTAAGCCTATTTTATCTATAGTCTTAAAATCTAAAGTTTTAACAAAATCTAGTAAACTATATGGATCTTCTTTTACTACAGCTATAGTATCTCCCTTTAAAGTTTCATAAATTTTATTTGCTATTAATACAGAAATACCAAACTGAGATAGATATTCTACAGTATTCCATTTTTCCCATTCATTTAAAAAGAAATCTCTTAAACTATCTATTTTTTCCTCGTTTAAACCAGAAACTTCAGATAATCTATCTGGATGCATACGTATAACTTCAACTGTTTCGTCTTCAAACATATTTACTAAATTGGAAGCGGTCTTTTTACCTACACCTCTTACATTATCTGATATATATTGAACTAAAGCTGTCCTATCTTTAGGCATAACCTTAGTACATGTAGAAAACTTAAATTGATCTCCATACGCTTTATGACTATCATAAACACCTTCAAGTTCAACCATATCTCCTACTTCAATTTCACTTGTTTCACCAACAGCAGTTAAATTATCTTTATCCGATTTAATAGCAAGTACCGTATAACCGTTACTTGCATTATGAAATATTTTAGCTACAACTTTACCTGTTATTTTCATATTTTTCACCTTGTTATATTATATATTATTTATATGTTTTTTTCAAGTAAAGCATAAAAAACAACTAATAAAACATAAATAAAAAAAACAATTGAATATATAATCTAAATCTGCATATTATTATATAGAAGAGATATAATTTTAGTTAAATTACCTAAATTTTATTTTTTTTATACAAAAAGGTTGACATTCGCTTAATTATGTATTATACTTAATACATAACTTATCGCGGGGTAGAGCAGTTGGCAGCTCGTCGGGCTCATAACCCGAAGGTCACTGGTTCAAGTCCAGTCCCCGCAACCATAAAAACCAAGCATATCTCAAGATGCTTGGTTTTTTTATAATTTAAATTTTTATTATATATTACGATCATTTCTTACATTATCTTTTTGCACACCTTCAGTATTTTTATCTGTAATAACTTCTTTATTAACCATATCTTTTAAATTTCTCACAAATTTTTTCTTTTGATAAATTGCTTTATCATAACTTGTACCCATTACAGACGCTTCCATAATATTTTCTATAATATCTTTTTGCTCTTTATTTGTATATTTAGATAATTGTTTTGAATCATATAAATAATCTATATACTCAAATAACTTTTTATCAAAATCTTGTTTTATTTTCTTAGCTTCAATTTCATTCTTCAAATCTTTAATAAGTTTATTTTCTAATAATGGTATCTCAGTTAAAAACTTATCTGGTATAATATCCCTTAAAAAATCTATATTTCCATTTCTCCTTGCTATTTTTAAATCATCTAAACTTTTACCTGAAGCAGATAAAGCACCTTTTAAAAAAGCAACCCTATTCCTATATGTTTTCGGATTTTCATTGATAACTTGACTAGAAATAATCTCAGCAGAAGCCTCTTCATAAAAGTTAAATCCGATTATTAAGCTGAATTATATTACCACAAAAACCGCCTATTTCGGGTAAATCACTAATATTACATTTATCATCTATATTGTCTATGTTAAAATCTATACTTTTAAGATAATCTAAATTTCTAGCTATATTTTCATTACTTTGGCAAATATAATGTTCAAATTCATGACTCAAAGTTTTTAAAATCTCTCTTTTTTCTTTTTTGAGTTGTGCAGGAAATATAATTATTCTACCCTCTATTATTCCTTCTTCTATATATTTATTTTCATCAATACCAGATAAACCATCTTTTTGAGTATAATCTTCAGATACATCATTTGGAATAGATATTATAAATTTGCCGCTACATAAATCATCTGCAACCTTATCTAAAATATCTGATTTATAATATTTTTTATCTTTACAAATATAAGAAAACAATTCTTTTACATATGGTTTTAAAACTTCATCTATACTTTTAAGTTCATCTATATTTAACTGTTCAAATTTCATATTATTTACCCTCCATGCTCTACAATATTAATATATCATAAAATTATATTTATTTCAACACTGTGTTTTATTTTATAAAGATTTTAATAAATTAACAATACAAAGGAAAAGAGCTCAGTTCAAATGAACTAAGCTCTCTTTGTTAGAAACGATTTCCGTATCTACCTTGTAACCTTTTGTTTTGATTTTTATTAAGATATGATTTTCTAGCTATACCATAGAATCGTTTACATCTTCCTGAATCTTCTTCGTAATTAGCGATAGAACTAACATAGCTTTCGAATCCCATCTTTTCATAAATTTCTAACAATGTGTTACTGTAACGATATGAGCCAAATCCGGATCCAAATACTAACGTCCAGAGAGTTTCTAAAACAATGTAAGGAAGTAAAATTATAACAAGTAAAAACTTTTTCATGATATCCTCTTTTCGGGTATTTGTTGTAAATAATCTTAATAGTATAAGAAATTGGATTAGTGGTATATATCGTTTCAACCATCTTCAAACAATTGCTTTTGATATACTATGTTGATTATTTACTCAACACCATTTTATTTTGTACCTATATATATTATAACATGTTATGTAAACTTTGTAAAGAGTTTACGTCCAAATATAGTGATACTTCATATATAGAACAATTGCAAATTAATTATCTTATGGATCACAAACACTGCATGGATCATACCCTTCTGAAATAGCTTTATTTGAATTTATTGGTATGCAACTCTTACTTAAGTATCTACATCCACTACTATGATATTTTTTGCCTGTCTTAGCTACATATACTGTATATGAATTATTATCTAATATAATATTTGATTGAATATCATTAGCTTTTGTGACTGTATCACCACTTGGACTAGTTGTTGTACCAGTGTTCTTATTTAAATTAGAACTTTCATTAGTATTTATGTTAATTTTAACGTTTGAACTATTATTAACAAGTGCATTACTTTCTAAATTTTCATTTTTAGCATAATCTTTATCAGATCCTATTGTTCCAAATATTAACAAAATAATAATAACAATTAGAGTTACTGACCAAGTTGAAATTTTTTGCTTTTTATTACAATTAGGACAAATATTATTCTTCTTATCAATTTCAACCTTACAATAATTACATTTTTTCGTATTATTCATTATAAAACCTCCTTTATAAAAAGGTTATATCATATAATAAAATACATTTTTGTCTTTTCATGTCGAATAATAATATTTTTTCTTTTTTAAAATATATTATATATTACCATTTATTGATGTATTCAATAAAAAGTTTACATAAATTATTGAAAATTCACCCAACATATGTTATAATATTGATATTATTAATCTAGGTTCTAAAATTAATTAATTTAGTAGAAAAAGGAGAAAACAAAATGAATATAACTATTAGTAGTGGAGTTTTAGGATTGTTATCACACGCCGGGAATGTTTCATCTTATGAGGAAAAAAAGTTCAAATTTAAAGGTGACTTATGTCAAATGTCCGCTGCTGCAGGAGCAGCCTCAAAATTAGGAATAAAATTTGGTTATGATGATGTCTATCCATTTGTGACTTCTGAAGAAGATTTTAGCAAAGTCATTCAGTACATTATATCTGAAAGAATCGAAGGCTGGCATCATTATGTAACCTACGAAAAATTCTGCGAGCTAAACGGTGAATTTTACTTTAACGGTAATTTTTTACATCGTGGGGATGAAATACGAAAAATTGCTGATGAACTTGGAATATATATTGGGGAAACACCGATGAATATACTCTATGCAACCTCAAAAAAAAACCATGAAATCATTGTGGCAAAACTAAGCGAATAATAAAATAAGTACTAAAAGTATAAAGCAAATCAAAATTGATCTGCTTTATACTTTTTTATTTATATTAACTGTCAAAACTTTAGACGTCTAATCCTAGTCATTGCTTCTACAGTATTTTCATAACTTGCAAATGCTGTTAATCTAAAATATCCTTTGCCACTTGGACCAAATCCAATTCCTGGCGTACCTACAACATTTGCTTCTTTTAGTAGTTTATCAAAAAAATCCCACGAATCCATATCATTTGGTATTTTAAACCAAATATATGGAGAATTTATTCCACCACAATGTTCAATATCCATCGAATCTAATGTTTCAGTAATGATTTTAGCATTTTTCATATAAAAATCTATATTATTTTTTATCTGTTTCTTTCCTTCTAGAGTATAAACAGCTTCAGCTGCTTTTTGAGTAATATATGATACTCCATTAAATTTAGTTGTTTGTCTTCTATTCCACATAGAGTTTAAATTAATCTTTCCGGAATCAGTATCTAAATTAATTTCTTTTGGTACAACAGTATATGCACATCTTACTCCTGTAAAACCAGCAGTTTTGGAAAAACTTCTAAATTCTACTGCTACTTTTTTAGCACCCTCAATTTCATAAATACTATGTGGAATATTTTCATCAGTTATATATGCCTCATATGCTCCATCATAAAGAATTACAGACTCATTCTCTATTGCGTAATCAACCCACTTTTTAAGTTGCTGTTTATTTAATGCAGTGCCTGTAGGATTGTTTGGAAAACACAAATATATTAAATCTACTTTTTGCTTAGGAAGTTCTGGTATAAAGTTATTTTCACTCGTGCAAGGTAAATATACAATTTTAGACCATTTGCCGATATCTTTATCATATACACCTGCTCTTCCAGCCATTATATTAGTATCTAAATAAACTGGGTATACTGGATCGGTAATAGCAACAATATTTTCTTTTCCAAATAATTCTTGAAAATTAGCTACATCCGGATTAGTACCATCACTTATGAAAACCTCATCTATCTCAAAATTTATTCCTCTTGCCCTGTATTCATTTGAAACTATTTCATTAATTAAAAATTCATAACCAGTTTCAGGACCATAACCACGAAAAGTTTCAATACTACTCATTTCATCTACTGAATTATGCATAGCATTTATTACCGATGATGGCAATGGTAATGTTACATCTCCAACGCCCAAACTTATTACGTTTATATTTGGATTAGATAACTTGTATTCACGCATCCTTTTTGTAACTTCAGAAAACAGATAATTTTTTTGTAATCTTTCGTAATTTGTATTTGCTAATACCATATATTCACTCCTTTTTCTTATTCAAAATATATAATAAATTCTATGAGATATTCTATTAAGTTATTACTTTAATATTATAGTATAAACAAATATTAGTTATATTCGTTAAAGTCATTTTATTTTTATATGACTTGTGATATAATTTAAATAAATATAATTATACATAATATGGAAAGGGGAAAATATGAAAAAAACGTTAATAAAAAATATGATCATAGCAGTTATATTTATAGTTGTAGTTTGTGTCATAGGAATATATATAACTAACATAATTAATCCAGATTTATTAAACAAATCTGGTTATAATAAAATCGATTTACTATATGGAACATGGCGAGGCAATATAAATAATTGTGCATACAGCAAAGTTGAAATATCACAAAGTAGTATCGTGTTTTATAGTATATATGCCGATGGAGAAGAAAAAAGATGTGGTCAAATGACATATACAATTCAAGATCAATCATCAGATGGAAGTATTACATTACTAGAAACAGGAATACGTAATGGAATGAAAATTAAAATATCTTTATACGGAAAAGATACTAATAAAATAGTTTGGAAAAATGTCTTAGCCGGTAATGTTAAAGGCGCAGTTCTAACTAAAGAGGAGGAATAAATTATGGAAAACAAAAAATCTTTACAGTTTATAAAAGCAGGTATTATACTAAATTTATTTGAGTATGTTATAATACTAATAACATTTTTAAATTTATATATTAGATTTGATGATTTTACAATCATGAATCGTTATGTTACAAATAAACAAATGCAATCATCTTCGTTTTTTCAAATGTTGCAATCAATGTTATATTCAGGAGAATTTATAAATTATGTTATATTTTCAGTTTTTGTACTAACAATTCTATATATTGCATTTAACACAATATTCATTATATTAGAATTTATTGCGTATTGTAAAATAAAAAAAGAAGAAAATATTATTATCTGGAAAAACGTTATAATTGCTATGGGAATAAGAGGAATATTCTATGATTTATCTTCAATTCCATTTTTAATTGGTGGTCTGTCAATAAATGCTTCAAAAGAAATCAAAAAATAAATTAAAATAAAAAATAAAGTGGTAAGACCTAAAAATTTTACCACTTTATTTTTTATTTCAGTACACAATTAGTTACTATTTTAAATATATTACTACTCTAAAACCTATTCTTGAACTAGGCTCAACGTACTGCGTTATCCAGTCATTAGAGACATTGTTATAATCTCCACCTGTTACGGTGCAATACCCTTTTCCATACCTTGTTGTAAGTTCAGATAAGTTTCCGTATATATCATAAATGTTATTTGTGAAGTATTTTTGAGAAGCTCCACTAGATAATATAGCACGATAAGGCTTTTCAGCCATATTATCTCCATACAGATAACTAATTCCATTATCTATTGAATATAATCCTGCAAATCCAGTATCTTTACCCAAGAAATTACCATATTTAAAATATCCCCAGTCTTGCACGGTTCCACCTTTAGAATAACCCCAACTATCTAACCATAAGTTAATACAATTCCACTGGCTATATGTCATAAGTCCACTTTGTATATATTCATTTGAATACATACTTTGAGCATTCTCTTTTGCCTGTTTATAACTAATATAGTTCCATGGCCTAACTCCAGGTTTACTTACGGGTTTTCCAATAACATTATTAGATATATTATTTATCTCAGTTAATTTTAACTGCATTTCATCAGATACTCCTGCTTCATATCTTGAAATATAAAATCCACCATTTCTTTTAATTTGATTATATTCATCATTAATTCCACTAGGTAGACTATCATCCCAAATATTTTCAGACAATTTTACTATATATTGAGAATTATCAACATTTACAGGTATCCATACAAACTGGTTTCCTATTTCATCTTCTATAACTAAACCTTTACTCCAACCTTTAGGAACACCACCTGCTATTTCCCAGCTTGCTCTTTCACTTTCAACTTTTTTAAAACCGGTTGGTACTAAGGGGTTATTATACTTACTTATCTTTAAAATATCTTTATACTCATCTTGTATAATACTATTTGTATTAATAAAGTATATAAGTAGAATTGTAATACAGATCAAAGATATTAAAGCAAATATTATATAAAACTTTCTATTATTCCTCATATTAAATCACACCATTCATCTATTTTAATTCTCTTCCGCCCCATTCAACAGCAACGAATCCAGTACGATCCGGTGTTGTTAACTTTTGTTCTTTAACAGTTATATACTTATCTAATGGTTTAAAATCCATTACGACTCTTATTAAACTATCTGGTTTAGGAGACATTTCTAATCTCATGTAGTTATTAATTTCTTCATCAGTTCTAAATCTAATATAATTATATTTGTTGTTTTCCATTTTAGGCAACCAGTAAATTATAAACTCATTTGCTTCTCTTTCATTTAATCCAAGAGTTAATAATTTCTCTTCTAAAAAATTAGCTACATCTTTTCCTTGTATAACAAATCCTTCTGACTCATCAATTATAGAGTCATCCTTACCTTCCCAATATAAACAGTATAGATTTCTACCAGTATTTTTATCTATAATATTACCATTTGGATTTGCAATAACGTCCCAACCATCAATATACTTTGGATATGTATGTGTTAAATTATTATAGTTATTAAGTTTAACATTTACCTCAGTAACCGATTCAGGATATAAATATATAACTGGTTTTGCGAGTGGTTGTTCTCCTATGACTGTACCTCTATTTATATAAAATAAAGTTAAAATAATTAATATAGCAATAATTGAACCTATTACTAACTTAATATCTCTAGATTTTTCTTCTTTTCTATATTTATCTTTTTTGGATATAGTAAAAACAATTATTTTTACACAATAAATAACAGAAAATAACGCACAATATAAAAATAATACAGCTCCAACAAAAAGTATCTCCTCTGTTATCGGTAAAATTATTAACGAATTTAAATATCTACTAGAATACAAATATACAATAACTGCAAAAGCAAAAAACAAAGCAAATTTTACAGTTTTAATATAAACTTTTTCAATTTTTTTCATAATATCTCCTTTTTATACTAACATTTATATTAGTATATCACTAAAATCAATTTATTTTGTCGAAATTTGACTAGTTATAAGATTTATTTAATTGTTATATTATTATCACTACTATTATAACTTTAATTGATGTTATAGTTGAATTATTTGTTTTTGAGCACTTCCATCTGAATTATATACATACTGCGTTACTTTACTGTTATTTGTTAATTTAAATAATCTGTTCGCTTTATCATATTATTCTGTTGTTACATTATTTTTTGGATCAGTTATTGTTACTGTTTTTAATGTATCCTCATATGTATATATTACTGTTTTACCATTATCTGTACTTGATAACAATCTATTTAAGTTATCATATGTCTTTGTTATATTACTTATTTTTGTTTTATTATCGTTATTATCGTATTCATATGTTTCAATATATAAAAAACTAATAGTGTAAATCATTAATAACTTACATCACTAGTTTTTAACAGATAATTAATTGTCACTCTATATTGTCTAAAATTTAATTATTTAATATTTAAATATTTCCTAGCTTTTTCAGTAAGAGTATTTACAGAGTCTGGACTAATTTCGAAAAATTTATTTATTCCGTTTAATGCAACTGGCTCAATAATATTGTCAAAGAAGTTTGCTATAGTTTCTAAATAATTTAACTTATCAATATTATCCAATTCAAAAGATCCTTTACCTTTTTCTTTTTTATTATCTAATACTCTACAAAAACAATCATATACAACATTTTTAAAATTCCTTATATCTCCATTTATTTCTTTTATTAAAAAGCCATAATTTATATAAAAACTATTACTATAATTTGACTTTTGAAAATATATAATAATTATCAATGTATCTGTTTCTCTATATAATACCTTTTCTTTAATAATAAAACCATGCTTAAATGCTAAATCCCTTAATATTTTCTTAAACTCATTTTTATCCATAATTTTTCCTCCCTAATATACATCCAATTTAATTTTCCATCCGTTTCCTAAACCTAAATTTTCAAGCTCATTCAAGTAATTATTTAATTGCTTATATCCTTGCGCTATAGAACGAGGATTATATGGTTTCAATTCGTATATAGTTTTTTTACCAAAATCAATGAAATCAATTCTTTTTCCACTAGGAAGCCTATATTCTTTAATTTTGTTAATATCATTAGCAATATCTGACTTATACGCTTTATGCATTTCTTGACCATGCTTAAGATTAGATTTTGTATATTCTTTTACATTATTTATATCATCTATATTATTAGTTTTAATATTACCAAATTTATCAACTTGGGTTCCCTTATATACTTGATTTAATTTATTGAAAGTAAATTCAGCCATTTTATATGTACCATATATTGTTGTTCCAGTCTGAATAACTGATTTAGAATAATCTTTTAATTCGTTATATGATGTATTTGGATTCCAATAATTCTTAAATTTTTCAAAGTTAAAAGTTTGATTAAAGCTATCTTTTATTCCATTTATCATATTTTTAGGTAAATTCAAATACATTTGACCATTTTCTGTTATTGTAGACATAAATTTTTCTTTGTTTGTTTTATATTGTTCTTGACCAAATAATCCAACTTTATTTCCTACATAATTTGAAATTAACCCAACTTCAGATACTCCAGTTTCAACTATACTATATCCTAAATTACCTAATCCAATGACTGAATCAAATAACAACTCACCTCCAGCATCAAGGATTGCTGCTGATCTTTCCCCTATATATTTAACTCCATCCCCTATTTCTTTAAAGAAATGTCCACTTGGATCTGTATATATCATCGGATTATTACTACAATAAGTATATAGATTTAAACTTAGTGTATCATCAATATTGCCTCTATATGTATCTTCAGATATAAATCTTTGTATCTCTGGATTATAATATCTGCTTTGTAAGTAATATGTCTTTGTTTCCTTATCATAGTAGTATCCAGCATATTTAAATGGATTGTTAAATATTTCAGTTTCGAATAGTATTTTACCAAAATTATCGTATACATATGTATTTAATATAGTGTTAGTATTATCTAATATTTTTGTTACATCACCATGTCCATTGTATAGATAATATCCTTCTTTGTCTGTTGTTCTTTTTATTAGAGATAATCCATATGTATTAGTTGCTACTTGGTTGTTTTGATCATCTAATTCTAGTAGTATATTATCTCCATCATATAAAAAATTTGTTGTTGTATCAGTTATTTTTTGTACTCTTTTTCCTTCTGCATTATATTTATATTCTGATACTTGTCCATCATTTACTTGTATTAATTCATTTCTTGGGTTATATGTATTTGTTGTTGTTTGTCCATCTGTTATTTCTGTTAGTTGATTTCCGTTATCATCATAAGTAAATGCACTTTCAGATATAACTGCCAAATTTTCTAATGTTGCTGTACTTAGTAATTGATTTTTTGCATTATATGAGTATCCTATTGTTTTTATAGTATTTCCTTCTAGTATTGATTTAGTTAATATATTACCTGTTGCATCATAATCATATTCTGTACCATCACTTGTTTTAATTCTGTTTAGCACATCATATGTATAGATTTTATCGTTCTCTTTTGTTATATTATTATTGCTATCATATTCATAATAATTTTCCTCTATTAGTATATCATTTACATCTTTTGTAGTCAAGCGTTTTAATTTTTTATCTGGATAATATTCATAAATTGATATTGTAGTTGGATTAATTTGTTTTTGAACACTTCCATCTGAATTATATACATACTGCGTTACTTTACTGTCATTTGTTAATTTAAGTAATCTGTTTGCTTTATCATATTCTTCAGTTGTTACATTATTTTTTGGATCAGTTATTGTTACTGTTTTTAATGCATCATTGTAGGTATATGTTACCGTTTGACCATTATCTGTATTTGTTAGTAATCTATTTAAGTTATCATATGTTTTCGCTATATTACCTATTTTAGTTTTATTATCGTTGTTATCATATTCGTATATTATATTGTCTTGTCCTACATTTTCATTTATAAGTCTTCCGTGTATATCATATGTATAAGTAAATACATCTCCATTATTTGTTGTAAATGTTTGTTGTAAACCATTTGGATAATATGTCTTTGAATCTTCATTTCCAAGTTGATCTATTTTCTTTATTTCATTTGAGCTCTTGTCATATACAAATTCTATTATATTATTTGCTGCATCTTTTTGTGTCAACATATTTCCTTTATTATCATATGTATATGTGTTAATCTCATTTAATGCATTTGTAACTTTAGTTAATTTGTTTTTATTGTTATATTCATATGTAGTTACATTATTATTTTTATCTGTATATTTTGTTTTGTTATTGTTACTATCATATTCATATGTTTCAACTTTTTGTTCTTGATCTTTTTTAGTTAAGATATTGTCGTTATTATCAAATGTATACTCTATAGTATTATCATTTGCGTCTATTGATTTTATTTGTCTTCCTAAATTATCATAAACTAACTTTTCGATTCTGTTATTATATTGATCAAGTTTTTCAGTTACTCTATCTAAATTATCGTAATTATTTGTCAATGTATTATTTAAATAATCTGTTTCTGTTAATTTATTTCCGTTTTTATCATATGTATATGTTGTTGCTTGTCCTTTTGGATTGGTTTCTTTTACTAAATTATTATTAGCATCATACTCATATGTTGTAATGTTACCATTTCCATCAGTTGTTTCTATTTTATTAGATAGATTATCGTATTTAGTTTTTGTTGTTATAACTTGTGTATCATCAGATTGTTTTTCAGTTTCTTCTATAACTTTATTTAAAATATCATATTTATACAATAATATTTTGTTATAATTATCTATAGATTTTGCTATTTTTTTAGATAAATTATATTGGTTTCTAACTGTATAACCAGTTTCATTATTTACTTGTTTTACTATGTTAGAGTTTATATCATAAGTATTAGTTATAATCTTTCCTAGTTCATCTTTTTCAGTTATTTTATTATTTACTAAATCATATGTATTTTCTTCTTGTATCACACTATTCATAGTCTTTTTAATTAAGTTATTTCTTTGATCATAATAATAATCAATTATAGTTCCTCTTTGATTTATTTCTTTTGTTACATTTAGTTTTGCATCATATTCATATGATGTAGTATTACCATTTCCATCTATTTTACTTGCTAATTTTCCCGCTTTGTTATATGTACTACTTTCACTAACATTAGCTGTAGTTTCTTCAGTAAGGTTACCTAACAAATCATATTCATATGTAGTTATTATTTGCTTTGGAATAGCGTTTTCAATATAGTTTCTCGTTTTTGTTATTACACTACCATATTTATCATATGTATATGTTATATTATTTTGTGTATTTTCTACATTGCTTGGCAATATTTCTTTAATAGAATTACCAAAGAGGTTATTTTCATATGTTGTAATTGTATTATTTGGTTTTATCTCTTTCAATACATTTTCAAATATATCATATTCGTATGTTGTTGTATTACCATTTCTATCTGTTTTACTTATTACTTTATCTTTACTATCATATAAATATGTAGCAGTTTGTGTAATTGTTTTATCTTCTTTTATAACTTCATTTTTTATTTCTCTATTTAGTTTATCAAAATAGTGATTTGTAACTAATACTTCTGGACTTTCATCATACATTGAAGTTTCAATTCTTGACATTTCATTCGTTAAATTCAACATACCATCATATTGATAGAAAGTTACTAATTTAATAATTTCTGTATCATCAATTGAATTTGGATATAATGAACCTTTTTCTATATGTTCTAATTTATATGATACTTTCTTTGCATAGTTATAACCATATTCAGTAGTCTTGTATTTACCATCTTCTATTTTTACTTCTTCTTTTATAAGATTTTTACTAACATCATATGTGTATTTGAATTCTTCACCTGAAGAGGTTGTCTTTAATATAGGATTTGATACATCATCATATGTATAATTTGTTGTAATATATGATGTAGGTGTTCCATCTAATAATACTTTTTCTTGAGAAGTTTCTTCTTTAACTATATTTCCTGCTTTATCATAATCATAATTAGTTCTTTTATATCTATCTGTATCTATTTCTTCATATTTTGTTGATATTTTGTTTAATGAATTGTAATAATAGTATATTTTTCTGCCGATTTCATTTTGTTCACATGATACCAATCCATTAGGAAGATATGTATTTGTTTTTGTCGCGGATTCTGTACTATCACTAATAATTTTATCTAAATAATTAGTTGTTTTTATATTTGTTGTATACTCTGTAGCATTAGAATATTGTTTAGTAGTTATTGTTTTATTTCCAGAATTATATGCATAAGATTTTTCTTCTACTGTAGTTTCTACATTATTTAAGATGATAGAAGTTTTAGTATTTCTATTTAAATTATCATATGCATATGTATAAACTGCTCCATTTGGTTTATTTTCTTTAGTAACATTTTTGTATATATCATATTCATATAATGTAATATTTCCTTCTTGATCTGTTTTCTTTAGAACATTTTGTGCATTATCATATTCATATGTTAATATATTATTATTTGCATCAATTGTTTTAGTTATATTATTTTTATAATTATATTCATTTGTGGTAGTTGATGTATAATTTAATACTGTTGTTGTAATGTTACCAGAATTATCATATATATAATAATCATAATTCCATTCAGGTGAAGTTTTATTTAATAACCAACCTATAGAATTATGAGTATATGTCTCACTATTTCCTAGTGCATCAGTTACCTTTTTTAAATATCCATAATTATCATATTCATATGTTGTATATTTCCATAATTCATCTGTTTTTCTATATACACGTCCTTTTATTCCATCATAATAATACTCGAAATTAATCATGGCATTATTAGGTAATATCTTATACATTAAAGTAGTACCATCTACAGAATAAAAATTTTGTGTTATGTTTTGATTTTCATCTGTTTCTTTAGTTAAACTATTTTTTGTGTTATATTCATATAATAATTTGCATCACATCCATTCCCTATGTCTGCAATTGATGTAAATATTACCTTTTCTAAATCTGTTCCATTTAATTTTAATGTTCCATTTATTGTTAGTGTTGATCCTGAATAAAATTTAATTATACTTCCAGCAGCTACATCAATTGTTATACCAGCTGGTATAGTGGTTGCAGTTATATAATATGTGTCTTTTTCTAAAATCATGTTTTGATTAAATGTTGATATTGTTTTAGCTGGCATAATATTATTTATTGATTTTGACATAACAATACTATCTTCCGCATTTAAAAAATCAACCTTAAAATTATATGCCGTATCACTAATAAGACTAGCATATATATAAGATTTATCTGTTATTGTTGTTATAAATTGTTCGTTTTTATATATATTATATATTATATTTTACAACTGTTTCTGGTATCTGCATATCTTCCCATGATATTGCGATACTATTAGTTGTCTTGTATTTTACTGTTAATTCTTCTGTTTGCTCTGCTTGTGATGTTTCAACTTGTCCTATTCCTATTAGATCATTATTTTCATTTAACAGTGTAATAAGTAAAGAACAAACAATTAATGTAAAAAATATTACTCCTATTCTTTTCTTCATGATAATTCCTCCCAATATTTTTAATCAATTCTAGAAAAATTTCATATAATTATTCTATTGGTTGAATTTTATCACATAAATTTATAACTTTTTGTCGAAATATGGCGTATATTAATATTTTATGTCATTTCTTTGTACAAAAACAGATTTTATATTTTATGTGTCAATTTAATTTCATGGAAACAAAAAATGTACCAAAATTAGGTACATTTTTTTATTATATTTTAATTAATAACCGTTAGTATATATAATATATGTTTCCGTAACCTCATGCATTTCGCTATTACCATTATGAAGTATAACACTTGATATATCATTATCTGATCCAGTAGTTATTTTTATATTGCTATATGTATAGTCTTTGTATACTCTATCTGATCCACTTGAAAATTTATCTCTCGTATAATCTATTGTAAGTTTAAATATATTATCTTCATATTTAACATCTTCAATAATAACATCACCTTCAATTGTTACTTTAGCTATACGAATAAAAGCGTTTTGTTTATTATTTACTTTGCTCACAAAATTTTCTAAAACTTCTCTATTATATTCTTCTTGTACGGTCCATACAAAACAATTATCTTCAATTGCATTTTTTAATGTATAATTTTTACTTAATTTTTCTAACTCAACATAGTTTTTGTCTTTTTTAGTAATATAATTTTTTAGTCCATCAATAGTTAAGTCATACTTCCCTTTTATTTCATTTCTTGTTACAATATAAGTTTTTATATTATCCCCGCTTTTTATGTTATATGTTATATTATCTACATTTTGTACTAAAGTAAATAGTGCTAATGTATTAAATTCTAATTCTGACTTTGATAAATCTATGTTTGAATAATTTACTATAATTCCATATGGTTCTTTTGATGTAATAAGCTCTATTCCATTTTTATAATTACCATATGGTAATAAATTTAATATTGCAGATACTTTTGAAGCATCTCCTACATACGTATTTGCATATTGTTCTAGTGATGATACATCATATGTTACCACTACTTTTACACCGTATTGCACAATACCTCTATCATAATAGTTAATAGTAATTGAAAGTATATAAGTACCTAATCGCTTTGGCGCATCAAAAGATACTGTTTTTGATTCTGTAGTAGCTGAAGTTATGTTTGATGCTATTATTTGTTCTTTTAATTCTTCATCATAATATCTAATATCTTCATTATACATTTTGTAATTACCTGAATTACTAAATATTAAAGTCTCGCTAGGATTAACATATATAGTATTTTTTTCAGTATATTTCATTTGAGTTGGCGATAATGCATCTGCCACACTACTTCCTACTAAATAGTTCCATTTAAACCCACCTTTAATGCATTTAGTTTCTAATACATTATTTGTTTTAACATATAATTCTGGTGGATTAGATGATGCATTTAATGTATATATTAATACTGATACTGTTATTAAAAGTAATACTATTATAATTACAGTTATAATTATTATTTTATTTTTAGATAATTTCATATTTTACCTTCTTTCAAATGTATACTTAATTATATAAATATACTTACTTTATATGAATTTTATTATTTAATCACATACGATAATGTCCTGTTATTCCTCTAGTATTATACCAATAAACAATTGCATCTTCATCCCTATTAGGTTGACTAGCGTTATGTATTATATATGGGAGTCCCTCTTTATTTCTTCTATCTGAAATAATAGCTATATGTTTAGTTCCAAATACAACTATATCTCCGGGCATCCATTCAGTAATATCATATGGATCGTTTGTAAGGATGGTATAGTGATTATCAAAAAACACTTTTAAATTTCTAACTCTACGAAAATCTATATTTGGATCTGGTACATCTATAGCTTTATATAGTTTTAAATTTTCTTTTATATCCGCATCTATTAGTTCTTTCAAATTATATCCGGCATTTTTCAAAGATCTCCATACAACATCTGTACAGACCCCTTCACCCTCTGGTGGATAACCTCCTCTATAATACTCACTTTTATATTTTGGTTTATTACTAGCCTCAATTTTTGCTCCTTGTAATATATCTGCATAATCTTCTATACCATCAGAATCTGCATCTTTATCACTTTTAATTACTTGTATATTAAAATCGTTTGCGTAAAATATTTCTTTTGGAAGCATATTAAATTTATCTAGTGTTAATAAAACAGAAAATATTATTATAACAATTATAAAAAATATTATTAGTTTAATAGTTTTACTCATAAATATCTCCTCTACGTAATTTTTTGTCTATTTAAATTTAGGAAAATATATATATTCAGTTATTCCTAAATATTCCAATTATAGAAATTATATCACAATATTAATCAAAATCAAACATATTTAAATAAAAATTTTATTATATTATATTTATATAAAAAAATGTACCTATTTCTAAGTACATTTTTTATTTATTATTTACTTTAATATGCCTCTTTATATATTTGAGCTATATCTTCTACTGAAGTTTCTCTTGGATTTCCACCTGTACAAATATCATTATATGCTTTCTGTGCAAGCATTTGTATATCTTCATTTTTAACGTTGATCTCACTTAATTTTTGTGGTATACCTAAACAAATAGAAAGATTTGTTATTTTACCTACTAACGTTTCTGTAACTTGTTCTTTATTCATATTACTTGTATCTACTTCTAATGCTTTTAATATTTCTCTAAATCTTTCTTCACAAACTTCTCCGTTATATCTCATTACATAAGGTAAAAGTAATGCATTAGCTATTCCATGAGGAGTATCATAAACTGCACCTAATTGATGAGCCATAGAATGAACTATACCAAGTCCAACATTTGAAAAACCTTGACCTGCAGTATATTGTGCAAGTGCCATATTTTCTATTGCCACTTTATCTTTTTGTATAACTGCTTTTTCTAAGTTATCGAATATAAGTTTTATTGCTCTTATATGGAACATATCTGTCATTGACCATGCAGCTTTTGTTATGTATCCTTCCATAGCATGTGTTAAAGCATCCATACCAGTAGCCGCTGCAAGTACTTTTGGCATTGATTCCATAAGCTCTGAATCAATTATTGCAACAACAGGTATATCGTGAGGATCAACACATACCATTTTTTTAACACTTTGTTCATCTGTTATAACGTAGTTTATAGTTACTTCTGCTGCAGTCCCTGCAGTTGTTGGAAGTGCAATTATTGGAAGACATTTATTTTTTGTGTTTGCCACTCCATCTAAAGATTTTACATCAGAAAATTCTGGATTTTTAATAATAATTGCTATAGCTTTAGCAGTATCTATTGCAGATCCACCACCTACGGCAACTATACAATCTGAGTTATATAACTTACAAACTTGAACTCCATCTTTTACATTGTCTATTGTTGGGTTAGGTTTTAAATTAGAAAATACGTTATATATTATATTTTCTTTATCTAATATACTTGTTACTTTATCTGTAACACCAGCATTAAGTAATGCCTTATCTGTAACAACAAGGACATTTGAAAATCCTCTTTGTTTTATTTCATTAGTTAATACTTCTCTTGAACCTCTACCAAAATATGAAGTTTCATTTAATATTATTCTATTTGTACTCATATATTTACCTCCTAAATTATACTTAATAATAATATATTTATATTTTATCACAAAATAAAAAAATAATCTATTAGTTTTAGAATTTAATTGACATTTTTCAAAAAATTGTATATACTAATTTTATATATTAAAGTATATTATTTTATGGAGGTATAGATATATGAAAACAAGTACAAAAATTATAGTTATTTTAGGAATATTAATTATATTAGGAATGATATTATTTGCAATTGATTTTATTAGAGTAGATAATAATAAATCCCCTATTCTTTGTATACAAGTCAAATCATATGAAGATGGTGGTAGCATTGAATATATTGGATTTGGCTACAAGGTTATAAAGTATGTAGATTTAGAAAACAATAAAGAATTATATAAAATAGGAACATATTTTATGCAGTTTAATAATCCTTTTAGTAAAGATCTCCTTCAAGGAATTTCACCAACTCCTGTACCTATAACATTTAGTTCAAAAAGTATACAGACACATTTATACATAAATAACTTTAATAGTCCATCAGTAGATATAATTAAATCATTATTTGACTTAGAAAAATACAAAACAAAGTATAAGGATGATACATTATATTCATTTCTTGAGAAGTATACTGAAAGTTATTTTAATAGCAATGTATTAGTTATTGTTAATATACAAGAATCTAGTGGATCAAATACAAATAAAATAGATAGAATAGCAAAAGATAAATCTTATAACAGAATAGACATATTTGTAAAAAGAGATGTAGCTGAAATTGGTACTGCAGATATGGCAATATGGCATTTAATAGCTGAAATAGATAAAAACATTTTCGGTGATACAACTGATATAGAAGTATTAGATTCCACTACTATGTATCACTAATTTAAAATTTATAAAATAAAATAAATTATCATCTATTTTGTTTAAATGATAATTTATTTTTATTTTATTTATTATTTTATTCACATATTACATATTTAAATCTCTACTATTATATTTTCTATATGACGGTATCAGAATAACTATCATAATAACAATAGTTAAAATTATATACCATATGTTTAGCTTATTAGTTGTAAGAAATTCTTTTGCATCAAAATATTTAAATGGTGTTAACAAACTAAATATTTCTAATTTATCTGTCATATCTATTATTAAAGATAAAAAGTATGTACTAAGTAATATTGAAACAGTTACACTTCCAGATTTTTTATAATTTTTACTCATAGTTGCCATACCAAGTCCAATAACCATAAATAATAGTTGTACAAAGAACATAGCAATTGCAGATAATATTATTTGAGTTAATATTGGTTCACTAGTTAAACTATTTAAGGTAATTAATGAAGTTATGAATATAACTACATTAAAAATTAATATATTTGTTAAAGAAGCAATAAGTTTTATAGTAATAATCTTTTTTCTTGACACTGGTTTAGTCATCAAAAATTCAACAGTTTTATCTCTTTCTTCTTTAGAAATTATATTAGAACCTATCATACTTGCATGTATGCCACCCATTACTAGTAAAAATGGAAATAAAACTGCAAAATAACCAATAGGTTTTGTAATATCTATATCAGATATCCCCCACATTGTTTGAATTACTTTAGGCATTGCATCTATCATTTCATTAAATGCTGTCATATTTGTTCCATTACCTGTAAGAGCCTCATACTTTTGCATTCCCATCATAACAAATAGTATCATACATATGGACCAAATTATTAATGCTTTTTTATTAGCATTTAATTCTCTTAAATAAATATTCATGTATTCACCCCTCTATACGGATTGTATATCTTTTTTATTATATATTACATATGTAAAAATTGTAAGTATAAGAACTATTGCAAATGACAGTACTGTATAATTTAATTCATATTTTGAGTTATTTAATATATAATTTGTATCAAAATATTTAAATGGCATTAATACTCTAAGTTTCTCATCAGCAAAAGAACTTAATAAATAAAATGCAAATACTATACCCATAGATATTGGAAGTACAGCTTTTATTTTACTAAATATTGCAGAAACAAATATACCTAAAGTGAAAAATATAAGTTGAACAATAAAAGGTATAAATGCTAATAATAAAAATGTATTTAAGTTAAAACTTACATTAGTAACGCTAAATAATGCAAAAAATAAACTTAATGTATAAATAATATTAGATATACATAGCAAAGTAAATGAAGCAAGTAGTTTAGACGTAATAATTTGGTTTCTTGAAATAGGTTTTGTGTATAGAAAATCTGCTGTCTTTTCTCTTGTCTCTTTAGATAGAATAGAAACTCCAAGAATCATCGCTTCTACTGAGCAAGATACAAGTATAATTGTTAGTACAAAAGATGAGTAGTATCCTAATATTGATCCTATTCTTTCAATGCTAATTCCAAATGCGATTCTCAAATTTTCAGGAAAATTATTTAACATAGATTTAAAAACATCTATATCTTGACTAATACTAGTATACATTAATACCATAATAACAGCTAAAACAATCAGAACTATAAGCCAAGTAAAAATAAATTTAGCATTAGATTTTAATTCATGTAAGTAAATATTCATTTCTTACTCCCCCTTATTATAATAATGTAGAAATATTTCTTCTAGATCTAATTCATCTATCCATATGTTATTTACTTGTATAGTTGATATTTTTTTTAGTATATCATTTACATCACCTTTAAACATGAAACTATGAGTATTTTCTTCTATTTTTAATTCATTAACTCCATCAATTTGAAAATAACTATCTTCTACTTTATTTTTAGTCTCTATTTTAAATCTTTTATAATTACTATCATTAATTTCACTTATTTTCTCTAATTTAACAATTTTACCTTCTTTAATTATAGCTACTTTGTCACATATTCTTTGTACTTCACTTAAAACATGTGATGAAAAGAAAATAGTTGCACCTTTTTTATTTTCTTCTTTTAATAAATCAAAAAACTTTTGTTGCATTAAAGGATCTAGGCCACCAGTTGGTTCATCTAAAATAATAAGTTTTGGTTCATGAAGCAATGCCTGAACAATACCTACTTTTTTCTTATTACCATAAGATAATTCATCTATTTTTCTATTCAAATCCAAATCCATTATTTTTGAAAGTTCTTCTATTCTTTTTGAACAATCCTTTTTATAGAAAGATGCAGAATAGTTAAGTAAATCTATAACTTTCATACCATCATAATAAAAAACTTCTGAAGGCAAATACCCTACTTCTTTCATTATTTTAGGTGAATTACTAGCACAATCCATACCAAATATTTTAGCTTCACCATTTGTAGGGTGTATTAAACCAAGTAAAGTTCTAATTGTAGTACTTTTACCTGAACCATTGGGTCCAATAAACCCGAATATTTCACCTTCTTTAACATCAAAACTAACATCAATTATACCTCTAGATTTATTGTAATACTTAGTTAAATTTTTAATTTCAATAACGTTCATTTTAGTATCTCCTTTACTTATATATTTTATATATGAATTTAATACAAAAATTATATCACTACTCCATATTTTAGTCAACTACTGCTAAACAAAATATATATCTTTTATTTAATATATATATTAAAATTCAAAGTTTCTTAGATAACTATAAAAATTATATTGCATATTATGTTATAGGAGGTGATTTAAAACGAGAAACACTGTGAATAATAGCGTTAATATAACAACAAAAAGTATTAAAAAAAGTTTTACACATAAAGAAAAAATAATGGTTAATGTTAATATTGAATATCCTATAATTAATTTAGCAAAAGATTCTAACGTTAAAATGAAAATGAATATACAATTTATAAAGGTAGCAAATAGTTTTTATAATTATGCATTAAATACACTTCTTCCAAATGCTATAGAACAATATGAGGCTTCAATTAAGCAAGATTACCCATTTAATCCATATGAGGCATTTATGAAGTATACAATAACATTAAACGACAACTGCACTCTAAGTACATATTATGATCAATATGAATATACTGGTGGAGCACATGGAATGACAATACGCTCATCAGACACTTTTAACTTACAAAATGGAAATATTATAAAGCTTAAAGACATATTCAAGGAAAATCCAAATTACAAAAGTATGATTATAAAGGAATTACAAACTGAGGCAGATAAAAATTTAGCTGAAAATCCTGGTATATATTTTGATAATTATAAAGCACTAATAATCGAAAACTTTAATGAAAATAATTTTTATCTTACATCAAAGACAATAAATTTTTATTATCAGCAATATGATATCGCACCATATTCTAGCGGAATTGTTACGTTTGCTATACCTTATGAAAATTTAAAAATCAAAAGTCCTGAGTGTACATTTACAAAAAAGAAATAATATTTTTATACATTTATACTATCATATTTTACAAAAGTAAATTAGTATATATTTTTATAAATTATTTTATTTTTTTCAATTTATTGATTGACATATTAGGACAATTATGTTATAATTAATTTGCTAAGTTAATTATAGCATTTTTTTATGGCGGCATAGCTTAGTTGGCTAGAGCGTTCGGTTCATACCCGAAAGGTCGTAGGTTCGACTCCTACTGCCGCTACCAAATTAAAAGTACTTTGAAAAATTCAAAGTACTTTTTTATTTTGTTATATTTATTATCTATCATTTCTATTTAGAAATTGATATGTTTCATCTGATATCTGTTTAAATTCTGTCCAATGTAAGTTATGTGATCCATCAAGAATAGTAATTTTTTTATAACTTATATTAGATAATAAATCTTCATGAATTTTTATCCAATTTTTTCCTATTTCTGTGTCTACATTAATACTTTGTTTAGATAGAAAAAATAATACCGGTAGATTACTTGGAAATTTATAATTTTCAGTTTCTTCCATATTTTTTAACATGTTATTGTACTCATTAATTAATGATTCATTAGAATTATTCCAACAATACAGAATTCTTATTAAATTTAAATAATTATTAGAGTATACTCCTTCTAATGAGTTTGACTGAGCTATTGAAGGAACAATTTTAGTTATTGCTCTTACTATACCTGTTAATGTAACTAATTTTTCTAATTTACTTCTTTTTTTAGTTAGATCTACATAGTACATCTGTGCTGGAACACTTGGATCTATTCCTATAATAGCCTTTACTTCTTCAGGATATTTATTTGCATAATATAAACTGTATATTCCAGAAATTGAATGCGGCATTAATATATATGGTGGATTTATTCCACATTGCTTTAAGGCAGCTCTTGTTTCCTCTATTATATTTTTAGATGTTCTTTCTTTGTCTGTTTTATCACTCCAACCATATCCAAAATACTCAACTATAGCTACGTTATATTTTTTACTTAATTCATTAGTAAGTGGCATAAAATCTAGAACCGGTGAAGCATTTCCATATCCACTAAGTAATATAATTGTCTCTTTTTTATTATCATTAACTTTTGAATATATATTTATTCTTTTCCCATCTATTATTGCATATTTACCTACATTTATGTATTTTTCTTTTTCACTAATAGTTAATATACTATTTACTATTGTTAATACAAACAATAATACAATTATTACTATTATAATAATACCAACAATTTTCATAATACTTATCAATATACTTTTCATTTTTATACCTTCCAAATATGATATTATTATATCTTTTATTTATTATCACCAAAAAATCATTAATAATTCAGTATATTTTTGTGGTATTATGTATTTAATTGTAATTTTTTACATTTTTACTTGACTTTTTGTAACAAAAATGTTAAAATTATACAACACTAAAAATAATCAAACAATTAAATAATTTTTGAACACAATATATGAAAATTCAAATAATAATAAATAATTCTAAAGTGAATTATTGTTATTGTTTTTATAATATTTTGCAACTAATATTATATTCTTAATGGAGGTGTGCAAATGAATGACTTAACTAGAAATGGTGAACATCTAAATTTAGTAAACATTACTAAAGAAAAAGAAATATTAAATAACAATGATAACAATATTTTAAAAGAAGTTACCATTGGAAATGTAATTACTTTTAGTTTACTTGAACATGAGACAAATGAAACAGATATCTACACTCTAAAATTGGTAAATCATGCTAAGTACAATAAAGATGAAATTTCTTTAGACAGTACAATAGGTAAAAAAATACATAAGAAACATATTGGAGACGTTGTACCATATACTTTAAATTCAAATGATTTTACAATTACGATAATAAACATTGAGGTTACAGTTTAATAAATATTATGTTTTAAAACCGGCCATATTTAATAATATGACCGGTCTTTTTCAACTTTTATTATTTTATACAAAACTATTGTTATACCTCTTGCCAAAATTTCTCATATTCTTGCCTTGCAATGGATTGAGCTTTTATTCTCGTCTCGTCAATTACATCATAGTTTTCAAGAAAAACTTTTACTATCTTAGAATCTAATGCTT
The DNA here is from genome assembly GCA_023460515.1 of Bacillota bacterium. Taxonomy (GTDB): domain Bacteria; phylum Bacillota; class Clostridia; order TANB77; family CAG-465; genus RGIG5057. Next base: position 142,249 of record JAEWPS010000018.1, read on the forward strand.
TATCATCACCTTTAGATGAGATTAATCTGATTACTTCTTCTTTATTCATAGCTGCTCTATATGGCCTATCTTCTGCAATAGCTGTAAATATATCTGCTACAGCAAGAATTCTAGAACCAAGTTTCATATTTCTACCTTTTATATGAAATGGATAACCAGTTCCATCAAGTTTTTCATGATGATATGATCCATACTCACTTATTGTTTTTAAGTTTTTTATTCTGCTTAATACATTATATGTGTGGAATGTATGTGATTTAATTATGTTATATTCTTGAGCAGTCAATTTACCATCTTTCTCTAATATGGTATTTGATACAGCTAATTTTCCTAAGTCATGTATAAAACCTGAAATTTCCATTGTTTTTACATAATCTTTATCCATTCCCATAACAGTTGCTATCGCTCCAGCACTTGCAGATACACCTCTTGAATGTACTGATGTAAATCTACTTCTAAAATCTATAATATTACTAAACCATTTAGTTACCTCATAAAGCTCATCAGTGTTTAAATATACTTTTGAAAGTTTTGCATCTTTACGTAATATGTCGGATACATTCTTTGAAACTGTATACAACCAAAAAGATTCATTAGCGGATAATTTTACAAAAGCATCTACTAATTCTGGCATAAACCAATCTCCGGATTTTTGAATAACTTCTTCTGTTATATTCTTCCTTTGATGTAATACATAAGATTCTTTATCTATTAAAGTATCTATTCTGTCTGCCAAATGCAATAGATGACATTCAATTGGAATCTCTTCACCTTTAACCGTAGCTCCTAAACCGTTATTCCATTTTTTATGATGATGACCCACTATTTTTGAAACATCATGAAAAATACTTCCTTCAATATATTTAGAACCTATTTTTTCATGTCTACCATCACTTTCAAAATCTGCCTTTATTATTTCATTTCTTTCTTTTACTGTAGTTGCACCTATATCATGAATACATGCTGCTATTACAAGTTTCTTAATTTGATCTTTTGGCAATTTATACTCTTGTGCAAGTTTTAAAGTGATATATGCTACTCTAATTTGGTGTCCTGATACCAACGGACTAATTAAATCTAGAGCATCAGAAAAGCACATTAACAAATCATATATATTTATTCTTAACTTATCTTTCATAATTAATTCCTTCCGAGTTTTTACAATATATATTAAATATTTATTTAAAAACCTTATACATATATAATATCATTTATTAATAAATTTGTAAAGTTAATTTTTATATAAAAATTAAAAAAGCAATTCTACGTATAGAATTACCTTTTTTAATTAAATTATGTATTTGTACTATTAATACTTTGCATATTAAAATTCCATATTTTCCATTTCATCTATTAATCTAATTGCATCTCTTGGACTTAATGATTTTAATGCAAGTAAAAACCAAGGGAACCCAAATCCTCCACCGTAATATCCACCTGGGAAATATGGTCCATACCAATTTGGCCATTTTTGTCCATATGAACATTTTCCATATGGACATGGTTTTTTCCAGCCATATGGATAATTTTTTCCATAACCATATGGTCTATCTATATCTTCATACTTATATTGTGAATTGTCACTATTCATCTCTTCCATCTTTTCACCCCCTTATAACATATTTAGTCATTTAATAATATAGTATGTCCATTAAAGGTTACATGTTACACTTAAAATGATTATATGCTAAAAGAGTAAAGACTCACAATATTATTGTAAGTCTTTTTTGAATATATCTTATAATGAATTGTTTTCTTTCTTTTCCTTTAGCTTTGTAACATTTGATATAGCGATTCCAAATGATATTAACAAAAATGCGGTTTCTAAATCTACATTTAACATTTTTATTGCAATCCAAGATGTAAATAAAATTAAAATGTACATTCCACTCATAATTAAAATTAAAAGTAATTTAGAATTTTCAGAATAATTGGTAAGTACCTCTAATAATATTTTGAATGACATGCAAAATATAAGTAATCCCATTAGATATATAAATGCATTTCCTTGATTGTACACACCTATTAACTTTATAACATAACTAATTCCAAAAAGAATTAAAAAGGTTATAATTAAGTTAAATTTAGGTAGTATTTTTTTCATACGAACTCCCCCTAAAAATTTTTGAAGGTTATCCTTCAAATTAATTATAATTTAAAAGAATTAAATCTACAAGTTATATATTATACCATAGGGTAACTATTTTTTCAAGTTAAAAATGCCTGTATGTATAGTGTTTACATATATTCCCACTGTTTTATATAAAAAATATAACCACCCGATTAGGTGGCTATGTACTTTTATTTACTTTTCAATTTCATTACTAATTTTAATGTTACTATTATAAGTTTTTGGCGCCTCTTTAAAACCAAATTTATTGTTACCATATTTTGACGCTGCATTTCTATTATATGCACCATTACTTACTTTTGATCTAGTTGATGCTTTAGTATTTTTAAAACTGCCTCTATTAATTGATCCCATTATGATCACATCCCTTCAAATTTATTATTATATAACTTATTATTACAATTATTTATCTTACTTTGTAGTTTCAAATTACTTATTTCTTTTTTACTACTTTTAATTTTATCGATTATTTCTTCTTTAGATAATCCAGTTATTTGTATATCAAAAGCATATTTTAAAGCTTTTCCTAATTCTTCACCTTGGGTGTATCCAATCTTTATTAAATCTTTTCCGGTTACTAGTGGAACTATTTTTGTGTTATTTTCGTTAACAGACAATAATTTTTCTTTCCACCAATCATCAATATTATATGTTTCTAAATCATCATTACTTCTACCTAACCTATCCGCTTTTGAAAGTAATAATGCATCCTGTATATTAACTATTTTACTACTTGTATCTATTATTAATTTTCTAATTGCTTTATCACTAGAATTATTTTTTGCTAAAACATTAGGCCTCATATGGTTTTTAACAAGTAACATTACTGAATAAGTGAGATCGTTATTGTTAGTCATATTTTTTAAAAACTTTTTAGTTAAATGAAGTTCATTTTCATGGTTATATGAAATGATTTTTCCATGTAGAAGTCTTGTAGTTGTTATCTTACCTAAATCATGACACACGGCGGCAAGCATAAGTGCAATTGGATAATTAGACTTTTCCTTAAGTTTAGCACATTCATCAATTACCATCATTGTATGTGTCCAAACGTCACCTTCTGGATGATATTTCGGATTTTGCTTAACTCCAATTAATTTATCCATAGGAGAAAATATTTTTTTAAGTAATCCGATTTCCCTTGTATATTCGAAAAATATTGAAGGTTTCTCTGCTTTTAATAATGCTTTCTCTACTTCAGTATATATTCTTTCTTTAGTTAAATTTGTACAATCTAATTTTTTACATAAAATAAGTGTATCATTAGATATATTAAAATTTAATCTAGCCGCAAAAGAGCAAGATCGTAGTACTCTTAATTCATCTTGAACAAATGTAGTTTCATCAATATGTCTAATAACCTTATTCTTTATATCTTGAATGCCATTAAAATTATCTATTATTTCATCTGTAAGAACATCTTGCATTAATGCATTAATTGTAAAATCTCTTCTTCTACATGCTTCTAATATGCTCATATTTGAATCAAAATTTATTTCAAAGTCTTTATGCCTAACACCAATATTATTTTCTTTTCTCGGCACACCAAAATCTATATCTAATCCATGTACTTTAAGTATACCAAAACTTATACCAATTTGATCAACTATTCCATATTCTGATATTATTTCTGTTAATTCATCTAAAGATAACCCAAATACTTCAACATCTATATCTTTATTTTCCTTATTCATTAATAGATCTCTAACATATCCACCAACATAAAACATTCTACCATTTTTATTTTTAATCTTTTGTGCAATTTCTTTAGCAATTTGTATATTTTTGCTTAATTCTTTACTCATTTTTTACACTCCATAATGACTACTATAGTATCTGCACTAGCATAAATGTTATTCATTTGAAAGTATTGCATTTGCACACTTTATTCCATCAACTGCAGCTGATATTATGCCGCCAGCATATCCTGCTCCTTCACCACAAGGATATATACCAGATATATTTGTTAAATACTTTTCATCACGTAATATTCTTATAGGTGAAGATGTACGTGTCTCAATTCCTGTAAGTAAGCTATCATTTGAACCAAAACCTTTTAATCTTTTATCTAAATACACTAAAGCTTCTTTCATAGTTTTAGTTATAAATTCTGGTAATATATTATTAAAATCACTAAATGTAATTCCAGGAGTATATGTAGGTTTTACTTCTCCTAATTTAGTTGATATGTTTCCTTTCAAAAAGTCTCCCACTAATTGAGCTGGAGCCTTATATTCCTTTCCACCGGCTATAAAAGCTTTTTGTTCTAAATCTCTTTGAAAGTACATACCGGCAAGTGGAGATTCATCTTTAAAATCTTCTGGAAATACTCCTACAACAAGTGCGCTATTAGAATTTATACCATCTCTATTATATACACTCATACCATTTGTAACAACCGTATTTTCTTCAGAAGCGGCTGCTACAACAGTTCCACCAGGACACATACAAAATGTATATGCAGATCTGTTATCTTCTCCGTGATATACTAATTTATAATCCGCTGCACCTAGTTTAGGATTATTTGCAAACTGTCCATATTGAGATTTATTTATCATACTTTGTAAATGTTCAATTCTAACTCCAACAGAAAATGGTTTTTTAGCTAGATTTAACCCTTTGTTATATATCATTTCAAACGTATCTCTACTACTATGTCCTATTGCAAGTATTAAAGCATCTGTATTTATAATTTTACTACATTTAGCGCTTACTAGACTACCATTTTCAATTGTTATATCTGTTAGTTTTTCATTAAATAGAAATTCTCCACCTAACTTTTCAATTTTTTGTCTTAGATTTTTTACTACCTCAATTAATTTGTCTGTACCAATATGTGGTTTAGCATCATACATAATTTCTTTTGGTGCATTACAAGATACAAATTCTTCTAAAACTTTTCTACATAATGGATTGTTTATTTGAGTTGTCAATTTCCCGTCTGAAAATGTACCAGCTCCACCTTCGCCAAATTGTACATTTGACATTGTATTTAATTTACCAGTTTCCCAAAAAAGGTCAACATCTTTTTTACGATCTTCTACTTTTTTACCTTGTTCAAGTATTATAGGGTTTAAACCAGCTTCAGCCAAAGTTAAAGCTGCAAAAAGTCCAGCTGGACCTGCTCCAACTATAACTGGTCTCTCTTTACTTTTACGTTTCACTTCTACTTTAACGTACTTTTCGTTATTTGCTATTATTCTGCTTTTAAATCTAGATTCATTTTCAATATTTAAATCTAAGGTATAAATAAATTTAATATTTTCTTTATCCCTTGCATCAATAGACTTTTTATAGATTATTAAATCTCTTATTTCACTCTTTTGTATATGTAACATATTACATGCTATTTTATATAGCTCAGATTCGTTACTTTCTAAAGGTAACTTTATTTCATTTAATCTTATCATTTAAATTCCTCAATTTCTGTATTTAATACATTATATTATATCATTTATTTATCTCATTGTCTATTATAATCTCATAAATATACTGTATATATTAGCATATTCTAGTACTTTATAACTTTATCTCACCTTATTAATATTAACCAAACTTAATATTTTATTAAAATAACAAAAAACACAACTCCACATATTTGTGAAGTTGTGCAAAAATTTTATTAATAATTATTTTTTTAATGCAAAGAATCTAGAAATGTTGGAAGATTTTTTATCATTTTCACCAAGAATATCTTTTGCAGTAACATTAAACAAATGACTAAATCCAGATTTGTTAATCAAACCGATTGTTTCACTAACGCTTGCAAAATGCATATAACCACCGTCATATATAATAACATCGTTTTGATCGTAGAATCCTTTTTCTATCCATGCCCCACTTTCTCTGAAATTATCAATTATCTTCGCATAATTCTGATCATTTTCTCTTACAAGGTTTTCATCAATTACAGCTAATATGAATACCCCACCCGGTTTCATGATTCTGTACATTTCTTTTAATACAGCTAGTTTATTTTCATTACCGGGTATTTGTGAAAATCCATCTGAAGTAAATATTATACTTTCAAAAGTCTTATCTTTAAATGTAGTAAACTGAGCATTTTGAACAGAAAATTTTATATTACAAGACCTACTCTCAGATATTTGTATCGCCCTTTCAATAAATTTTTGATTCATGTCTATTGCATGAATATTAGTGTACTTTTCCTCGTAAGCGGCAATCGCAAACCTACCACAACCGGTACCTACATCTAAAATAGTATCATTCTTTTCAAAATAATAATTTAATAGAACCTTCTCTGTCTCTGACAAACCTTTTGACAAAGCCCTCCTTGTATAATACTGTAATTGCCGATTACCCATATAATTTTCTATTACATATTCATAACCAATATTTGATACTTTGCAATCATTCATATAATTCTACACACCTTTCAAATAATTATTGAAATTTACATATTTAAAACGCATATATTATATCATAATTTACATAAAAAATCAATATGTAAATTATTTAATTTCCTATTTGGCCTTGACTATTACTTCCCCATACTTTTACTGTTCCATCATTTAATAGTGCCAAAGAATGATCACCACCTGTTGTTACTTGTTTTACATTAGAAAGTCCAGATATGATTGTTGGATAATAATTATTTTCACCTGTTCCGTTACCTAACTGTCCAAATTCATTATATCCCCAAGATTTCACTGTTCCATCGTTTAATAATATTAATGAATGATCATATTCTTTACAAAGATCTTTAACATTATATCCACCAGATATTACTATTGGTTTATTACTGTCTGTTGTCGTACCGTCTCCAAGCTGTCCTGCCCAGTTGATTCCCCAAGATTTCACTGTTCCATCATTTAATAATGCTAATACATGTTCATATCCAGATACTAATTGTTTTACATTTGTAAGTCCTGGGACTGTTACTGGCACAGTACTATTAGTATTTGTTGCGTCTCCTAATTGACCATATTTATTACAACCCCATGCTTTTACTGTTCCATCATTTAGTAATGCTAAAGTATAATCATATCCTAATGCCAATTGTTTTACATTTGTAAGTCCTGGTACTATTATTGGTACATTACTATTTGTTTTAGTTCCATTTCCAAGTTCCCCTGCCCAATTTGCTCCCCATATCTTTACAGTTCCATCATTTAATAAAGCTGCTGCATGATATTCACCTGAAGCTATTTGTACTACGTTTGTAAGGCCAGATATTGTTACTGGAACATTACTATTTATTGTCGTTCCAGTACCTAACTGCCCGAACATATTCTCCCCCCAAGCTTTTACTGTTCCATCGTTTAATAATGCTAACATGAAATTATCTCCTGATGTAATTTGGTTTACATTATTTAAACCCAAAACAGATATTGTAACGTTACTGTCTATATTTGTACCATTACCTAGTTGTCCATATTCGTTATCTCCAATTGTCTTTACTGTACCATCATTTAATAAGAAAGCTGAGTGCATCCATCCAGCGGATAACTGTTTTACATTTGTTAAGCCTACTACTACTTTAGGTAAGTAATAATTAGAAGTTTTTCCATCTCCTAATTGACCATGATCATTATTGCCCCATGATTTTATTGTTCCATCAGCTAAAATAGCTACTGTATGATTACCGCCAATTGCAATTTGTTTTACACTTAGTGTGTTTGTTATGGTAATTGGTACATTACTGTCTATTGTTGTTCCGTTAGCTAATTGTCCATACTCATTGTAGCCCCATATTTTTATTGTTCCGTCATTCAGAATTACAGCGGTATGATCGTAGTTTTTACAAATTTGTTTTACTCCAGTTAATCCGGATACAAGAGTTGGTATATATACATCAGTATTTGCTCCGTTACCAAGTTGTCCTGCCCAGTTACTTCCCCATGTCTTTATTGTTCCATCACTTAGTAATGCGACTGAATGATAGTATCCTGCAGAAATTTGCGTAACATTATTTAACCCAGAAATTGCTATTGGAGAAGTAGTATCATTTGTAGTGCCATCTCCTAATTTTCCGTAATTATTACAACCCCAAGCTTTTACTGTTCCATCATTTAATAAAGCAAGTGTATGATCATATCCTGAAGCTAATTGTTTTACATTTGTAAGTCCTGGTACTGTTGTAGGTATACTTTTATTTTGTAATGTACCATCGCCTAATTGACCAAATTCATTATATCCCCATCCCTTAACTGTTCCATCATTTAATATTGCAAGTGAAAGATATTGACCTGCCGCGATTTTATTTACATTAGTTAATCCAGTTACAATTGTAGGTATACTTTTATCTTCAGTTGTTCCGTTACCAAGTTGTCCTGCCCAGTTACTTCCCCATGCTTTTACTGTTCCATCAGTTAACAATGCTAGCATATATTCATCACCTGCAGCAATTTGAACTACATGTTCTAAACCAGAAATAGTTGTGGGCAAACTTCTATTCATTAGTGTTCCATCACCTAATTGACCATATTCATTACTTCCCCATGTTTTAACAGTTCCATCACTCATTAAAGCAGCAGTAAATGTCCAACCCGCTACTATATCTACAGGTATTGCACCTGTTTCTGTTGTTATATCTAAAGAAATTCCAATTTGATTCATCCATTCTTTTTGCTTTTCATCTGTTCCAGTATATATAAGTCTTCCTTTTTTTATTTCTAGTAAACTTTCATGTTCTTTCTTTACACTTGTTATTATGTCCTTTAATTTAAGTGTATTTCCGCCTTTTATATACGTGCCACTGTCCTTTGTAGCATTAACAGTAGTTACATTTAGTAATCCATTAGTTTCTAAATATTCATTTGAAAACCACATAGTTAATTCACTTTCATAATCTTTTAATATACTTTTAAATACGGCTTCTGTCGCTTTATTAATTGCATTGTTATTTGATAATATCAAAACAACTGCTCCTGCTAATATAATCATAATTACAATAATTATAACTAAACTTATTAAAGATATACCTTTTCTTCCACTGAGATATTCCATACATTTTACCTCCTAATGTATATTTTATAAATAAACTATATCTGACTATAACATTAATAGCAATACAAATCTTATTTTATAAATATAATCAGAACACATAATTTACTAAATTTTACCATATAATATAATTATAGTCAATAATTCACTATTTTTTAATATATTTTTCTATAATTTTAGAATTTTAATGTAAATAACTATCTAAAAAAAAGCAAAAACAGAGTAACCGTTAAATATTCGATACTCCGTTTTCGATCATTTAATGCATTTTTATGCATTTTAATCATTTCTTTTGTTATATAATAATCCAGTTCTTTACTCTTTTTAACTATTTCATCATAAGGTTTGTTTTCCTCTACCATCTCATCTAATTCTTTTTGTAAAATTTTTAATTTATCCATAGTTTTTTCCCCTTTCTATTATAATTTAGCAAATTATAACATAATGAAAAGCAAAAAAATGTCGTAATATGTCATTTGTGTAAAATTTATGTTTTTTTAAGCAAAAAAGACTCAAGTATTGCCTTGAATCTTAAATTTATTATATAATTTGTTCTTCTCTATTCATACTTACCATATTTTTAGTTATTAAATAATTGTATTTTGCTGCATGCTTTAATTCATCTGTTAATATTTCAAATACCATATTGTATCTTTGTCTATCTGTCATTTCACCAAGTATTTTTCTATATTTTTCTACAGCGGATAATTCTCCCATAAGTGCAACTTCAAGACCCTGCAAATATGTCATATTAAACTCATGCTCTTGCACATCAGTACTAGCTTTTGGAAGAGATACTCCAGTAAGTTCAAGATATATTTTTCTAAATAGTTGATTATGATGTCTTTCATCATTTCTTATACTTTCTATAATATCCTTATCCTCTTTACTAGTAGCTACTGTTAATAAGAAATCGTAAAAAAGTTCATCTTCTCTTTCAGATCCGACTGAATCTTTTATTAACTCCAAAACTTCTCTAGGAACTTGCATTGCAGGAGTTACTCTATGTATATCATTACTTTTATACAAATTTCTATTATACGGAATGTATGGATAATTCATGTAACCAAAATCATTCGAAAATTCATCAAACATTTTATAATTCACCTCACTTTTCCATAATATATAGTATGAAAAAGTGAGGATTTTGTTAATATGTATACATTTTAATATTAGTATATTAATTTTCTTAAATTATCTTCTTTTAAATCTTCTTCCATCCACTTTATAACAGCAAAATTATGATCTGACACTTCTGCAACTTTATTTATCCATTTAATCTCGTTATTTGCTCTACTTAGTAAAACCTTATTTGTAGTATTTGTTAGATATATACTAGAATTTACAACCCACCATTTACTGTGTATTCCGGCTCTTTTTAAATCTTCCAATAATCTAATAGATTCAAATACAGGGGTTGTTTCTGCAAGAGTTACAATTATAACTTCAGTTTCTTTTTCATTTTTTAACCTAGGCAATAATTTAATAACTTCTTTTGGTACATCCCCTTGACTTCTCTTTATTTCTTTATTATAACTTTGCGTAGTATCTAACAATAGTAATGTATGACCTGTTGGTGCAGTATCTATTATAACTATACAATCTTCAGACTTATCTACTATTTTTGCAAATGCTTTAAACACTGCAATTTCTTGTGTACAAGGTGATCTTAAATCTTCTTTAATATACTCTAAATCTTCATCGGTTATATTATTTTCAATTGCTTTATTTATAACCTGAGATTTGTGTTTTTCTAGTTCTTCTTGCTCATCTATTTTAATAATCTCTAGATTAGTATTTTTAGATATTACATACTTTAAATGATCTGCTGGATCTGTGGAAGCGAGTACAACTTTATTTCCTCTATTACTTAACTCTAAAGCAATAGCAGACGCAATTGTTGTTTTACCAGTTCCACCTTTTCCCATTGTAAATATAACTTTTTTATTACTTTTTTCAATATCATCTACAACAACTTTCAAACCATTAATGTCCGAACTTTTTATATTTTCATTTATATTAATATAACTATCCTTGTTAATGAAATCTCTAATATTGTCTATACCAATTATATTATATCCTCTAAGTGGTAAGATATATGTTTTTACATCTTTAAAATCTTTAGGAATATTGCTAAGTGCATTTCTTTGTTTTGTATAGATAACTTTGGATGTATCGTCATCATAATTCATAAGAATACCATTTATTATTAACATTTGGTTATTAAGCCCAATTTGTTTCAGTTCATTAAATGATCTTAATGCCTCTTTAAGTGGCGTTTCTTCTGGTCTTGCTAAAAGTACAATTGTAGTCTTTTCCTTATCTTTTAACATATCCATCGCATTATGATATATTTGTTTTTTATCTCCTAAACCAGATAATTGTCCTAAACATGAAGCTCCAAATTTGTTTGTATCTATGAATCCAGACCACGCTGAAGGTAGCATTAACATTCTTAAAGTATGACCAGTTGGTGCTGTATCAAAAATTATATAATCGAACTCTTCACTAATTTTGATATCAGTTATAATATGTGAAAATTCGTTAAATGATGCTATTTCTACTGTACATGAGCCAGATAATTGTTCTTCCATATTTTTTATTGCGGAATCTGGTAAAATACCTCTATATGGTGCAACAACTGAATCTTTATATTCATTTGCAGATGTAATTGGATCTAAGTTTGCTACTTTTAAATTGGGTATTCCCACTATTTCTTTAGGTTTATTTGTAAGTTTAGTATCAAACACATCTTGTAAATTAGATGCAGGATCTGTACTTACTAAAAACACTTTACTACCTTTATCTGCAAGGTTTACAGCTATACTACATGCTGTTGACGTTTTTCCTGTTCCACCTTTTCCGGTAAAAAATAAATATTTAGTTAGATTTAAATTATTAATGTCTAAATTTTCAAACATAAAATTACCTACTTTCTACGTAAATTTGGTCTATTATTATTATTTAAAATACTGCTTAGTTTAATATTTAAATACTTTGCAAATTCTTCATTTGTCAAATATTCCTTTGTTTTAACTATTTCATCGTCTACAGTAGTTATAGGTAATACATTAATCCCTTGACTTTTTATTAATTCACTTACATTCATATTATCTACAAAAGCTTGTGGGTTATTATTTAGTGAATACCTTTCTATTATTATACCTTGCCCTTTTAAATTATTTATAACAGTAGAAACTCTTAAAAGCTGTGGATTTACAATCGGTCCACATACACCAGTTGAACAGCACATAGCTGGATCAAAGATTTTAATTTTACTCATTTATTATACCTCCTATTATTCTTTACATATACATTTTTCATTATCTGAAGTTATTTGTATTATAAACATTAGTATTTTACTTATTTTGTTTCTATTTAATTTATAATAAGTCCATGTTCCATCTTTTCTACTAGATACCAAATTAACTTCTTCTAGAACTTTCATATGATGAGACAAAGTTGGTTGTGTTATATCCAATTTTTCTAATATATTACAAGCACATATTTCATCACAAGATATCATTTCAATTATTCTTATTCTGTTTTCATCAGATAGAACTTTAAATAACTTTGCGTTTTCTTCGTATTTTTTATCCAATTTAATCACCTCAATATATACATATTTATATATGTATTATATGATAAATAATTTATTTTGTCAAGGAAATAAATATAATATATAGACTTTCATCTATATATTATATTTAATACTTAATTTATTATTACAAATTTAACATAATTTTTTAAATAAATAAAAGAAATGTAAAATCTTTTTTACATTTCTTTTATTTCATCTTAAACTTATAATAGGTTGAATTTGTTTTTGATCTAGAGCATATTTCAACGTATCTATAATTTGATCATAATTCAATACAAGTGATTTTGGTTTAATATTATAATCGTCTTGGTTAAATGGTACAAAATATGTATTTTTACTATTTAATAATTCAGCTATATTTTTTAAATTTTGACCTAACCCATCATTTGTTGATATACCTATTACAATTGGTTTATTATTTCTTATGTGACTCTTTGCAGCCATTAAAACAGCTGAGTCTGTTATTCCATTTGCAAGTTTAGCAGCAGTATTTCCTGTGCATGGACAAATAAGTAAAATATCTAACATATTTTTAGGTCCTATAGGTTCAGCTTTAGTTATTGTATCTATTAAAACATTTCCAGTGTTATCTTGCAGCATTTTTATAAAATCCTCTTTTTCATAGAATTTAGTAGTAGTATCTCTAACAGTCTCTGTAATTATTGGTATAACTGTAGCCCCTTCATTTTTTAAATTTTGTATTATTTCTTGTATTCTATTGAAATTACAAAAAGACCCGGTAATGCCTAGTCCTACTTTTTTATCTTTGAGTTCCATTTTTTAACACCCCCTATATACAATATATTATGTTATATAGGCAATAAAAGTGAGACTTAAAAATTTCAAGTCCCACTTTAAATTAACTAATTTTTCTAAATAATCCTATTACCTTACCTACAATTTCTACTTTATCTGAAATTATAGGATCCATCGTATCGTTCTCAGGTTGAAGCCTTATATAACTTTTTTCTTTATAGTATGTTTTAACTGTTGCATCTCCATCAATCATAGCTACTATTATTTCACCGTTTCGTGCAGTACTTTGTTTGGAAACAACAATAAAATCTCCATTATTTATACCAACGTTTATCATACTTTGTCCTTGAACTCTAAGTACAAAATTATCATTTTTTAATGAATCCTTGTTAAAGAAACTTTCTCCAATTGAAAAATAATCTTCAATATTTTCTGTAGCAAGTATAGGTTCACCTGCTGCAACTTTTCCTATTATTGGAAGAGATATTGTATCTTCTTTTTCATCTTCCACAACTTTAAGCGCTCTCATTTTAAGATCTGATTTTTCTAAGTAACCTTTATCTGCAAGTCTTTTTATATATTGATGTGCAGAACATGTTGACTTAAAACCAACTGATTTGCATATTTCTCTAACTGATGGTGGATAACCCGTATCTTTTATTTGTGATATAATAAAATCTAAAACTTTTTGCTCTTTTTCATTTAAATCTGATTTATTCATTTCAACCTCCTCAAAACTATATTTTCATTATATCATAGAAACTATTGTTTGTCAAACAAAAGTTTGAATTTTATATAAAAACATTTCACATAGTAAAGAACACTTAAATAAAATTATTATTTAAGTGTTCTTTGCAGTTATTTGTAATATTTTGATACCAATTTACTCCATAAAGTAGCTACTTCACCAGATGAGAAGTTCATTGATTTTGGTTTATCGTATCCAACCCAAAGCGTAGCTGTTACATCATCTGTATAACCACACAGCCAGAAATCTTTTTTATCATCTGTTGTACCAGTTTTAGCACGTACTTCTAAGCCAGATATATTAGCTTTACTTGCAGTACCATTTGTAACAACATAACGTAAAGTATCATCAATCATATCATTTGCGTCCTCAGATATTACTTTATATTTATCTTGACTAATCTTTATTGTTTTTCCATCTACAATTATTTTATCTATAAACGAAATATTTCTAAACATCCCTTCATTATTAAATACGTTATACGCTCTTACCATCTCAAAAGGAGAAATTCCGTTAGTTATACCACCTATTGCAAGCGGATATACTGCATCTTGTTTAGTAAGAGAAGTTATACCAAAGTTCTTAAGATAAGTCATAGATTTAGATATACCCACCAAATCTAATGTTTTAACAGCAATTGTATTTATTGACTGTCCTATTGCATCATAAACTCTAAACTCGCCTCGATAGCCTTCATACCAATTAGATGGTGACCACGTATTATTACCAGATTTAATTACAACTTTAGAATCAGTTACAATTGAATTAGGAGTTAGAATACCCATATCAAAAGCAGGTGCATACACAGCAATCGGTTTCATAGTAGAACCAGGTTGTCTAGTCATAATTTTAATTCTATCGTACTGACTATTAGTTCGCGAAGATATTGCAGAGATAATTTTTCCATCTTTAGTAGTTATTATAAAAGAAGACTCAATATCATCTTTAAAATATGATTTCATGATTTTGTATAATTCATTTTGGTAATCTACATTTAGATTAGTATAAATTTGTATATTACCGTTTAATATGCTTTTTTCTATTTCCGCCTCATCTTTTCTTAATCCACTACTAATTAACATTTCTTTTGCTTCTTTTATTGCAATACGAACATATTGATTAACTGCAGTATCCTTAATAGTTTTAAATACGATATCCTGTTTCAATGCTTCATCATATTCAGATTTAGATATATACCCCTGCTCTTTCATTTCTTTTAAAACAAGTTTTTGTCTATCTAATAATCTTTTCTTAGAATCATCACTAGAATACGGATTATTTCCTTCTGGTGAATATGCCATAGCTGCAATAGCTGCGGATTCTGCAACACTTAATTTTGATGGAGTTTTACCAAAAAAGACTAAACTTGCAGCATTTATTCCATAGGCACCTTGACCAAAGTAAATGTAATTAATATAATTTTCAAGTATTTCATCTTTACTCATATTTTTTTCTAAATATATTGCTCTAGCAATTTCTCTCATCTTACGCTTAGGTGTATCTTCATTATCTTCTGTTATGTTTCTAGCTAATTGCTGAGTTATAGTACTACCACCACCACGCCCAACTAAATTTTTATTAAATACATAATTAATAACCGCACCGCTAAATCGTTTAACATCAAAACCATGATGTTCATAAAACCGTTTATCTTCAATAGCTATAAAACTAGTATAAACATACTTAGGAACTTCTGAAAGCTTTGTGTAAACCCTTGTTTCGTTATCATATATAACAGAAATTTCGTTACCTTTACTGTCATATATATGTGGAATAGCATTTAACTCTATATTACTTATATCAACACCCTTTTTATATGTACCAACCATGTATATACAAACCACCGTAGATACTACCAAAGTTGTAAATATAATTATAAATAAAATACCAGATAAAAATTTTTTCATGACAACCTCCTAAATAATTATTTATGGAATTTCTTTTTAAAACGCAGTTATTATTATAACAGTATAATTTTGCTTTGTCAACATTATATAAAATAAAAAGTATTTATTATATTATTTAAAAGAGTACAAGTTTTAAAAAACCTGTACTCTTTTACTTTAATTTAAATTATGGTGCATTAGTTATTTTAACATAACCATTACCACTGTTTCCAACTATTGAACCACCAGTTGTACCTGGCATTGTAGCATTTCCAGCTATTATTTGACCTGATATTACACCACCAATATAGCAAGAACCGCCACCACCAGCACCACCGTTAGAACCCCACCAACCGGCACCGCCGCCGCCGCCACCACCACCGTAGTAGCCGCCACCGCCGCCGCCGCCAGAGCCTGGGCCATAGTAATCTAATCTATCTCCGTATACTCCGCCACCAGAGCCACCTTGACCTAATGATCCATTTCCTCCATTGTATCCTTTTGCATATGTTGACATACTAGTTATATCTCCACCTGAAGCAGATCCTCCATTTCCTGCACCTGTTCCTCCTGCAGATCCTCCAGCGCCGTGATATAAAGCAGGTGCTCCTACACCAATTCCACTTCCGCCACCACCATAAGCACCATTATATCCTGTAGCATTTTGGTAATGTCCTGATCCACCTCCACTAGCGCCACCGCCGCCGCCAGCTACTATGATTCTATTAGTAAGAGCTGTTCCAGAAAGTCTTACGTCAGTTGCTCCACCACCATTTGCTCCATTTTCACAAGCACTTCCTGTTCCAGCAGTTCCTCCGCCGTTATAACCATTTTGACCACCAACATATACATAAAGAATAGTTCCAGCAGTTAAATTTATATTACCACTACTATATGCACCTAGACCACCAACAATATTCCAATTGTTTCCGCCTTGTGCTCCCCAAACTTCAAGTTTATATGTTCCAGTATAAGGTACTGTCCATGTTTGATAACTTCCATTATAACTAAATGTCTGATTTACTGCGGGTACTGTTACAAAACCATTAGATTTTGTAATTACAGTGTTTCCTGCATTATCCGATCCTTTTATCCACAAATAATAAGTTCCTGTACCAGAATTAGTTATTGTTGTTCCATTTGCAAATGTATTCCAACCTGATGATGGTGTTGTTACATTTTGTGTATCCCATACATATTGTAATGTACTTGTATTTAAATTACTTCCACCTGTATCATTTACTGTAACAGTTGTACTTGCTGTTACTACTGTACCACCATTTGTTCCATATGTTACAGTTGGTACAATATTATCAATATAATTTACTAAAATTGAAGTATTTGTTACATTACCAGCTTGATCCTTTAACCATACATAATATGTTCCATTTGCAGTAATATTTTCAAATACTGTTGCAAAATTTACTCTTGCACTAATATTTGTAAATGTAGGTGCAGTTACACTACTTTGATTTATTCCGTATCCTACTATTCCAGATGTATCTGTTGCACTCGCTATAACATTACTTGTTGTCTTCCATAATGTTGTATCAAATACTGTTGCGTATGCAACCCTCCAAACTAAAGGATTCGATGATGTTGGTGTTACTCCTCCAGTTAAGTAATAAAAGTTAGTTGAACTAAATACTCCTGTTGGACCACAAGCAACTTTACATACATATTCTTGCCAAGTTCCTGTTCCATCTTGAGACGTTAGCCATGTGATTGTACCCCCATCACCAAATGCATTCGAAGCCCAATTTATTGTATATCCTACTGGTATACTTGCTATAATTTTCGTAATAAACACCTTATTTGCAGATGCCATATTTGCAAAATAGAATCCTCCCCATCCAGGCGATGGTGTTCCTGTTGTTCTTACTTCCAATCCATATCCAGAACCTGTAGGTGAATCTGCCATTGCAATACGTGTATTAGTTACTGTACCATTACCAAGATTATTATATACATAAGTATTATTTATTCCACTTTGAAATTTTTGATCTGTAAATATCATACCTCCACTTACAGAGTTTGAAACTAATGGTAACGTTTTATCTATGTTAGCTATTGTTATTGTTGCTTGAGCTGTTTGATTATTTCCTGCATCATATCCCCTAGCATATACTGTTCCATTTGTTGTAACTATTACTGCTGATGTATATGCAGACCATGTTGTACCATTCAAACTATATTGTTTTGTTACAACTTCTGCTGGATATGCTATAGTCACAGTTACATTTCCGTTTGTCCATGTTGTTGGACTTGCTGACATTGTTATCGTTCCAACAGCAACTGTTGATATTCCTAATGCATTAGATATAGCACTGTTACCTGCATTATCCATTACTTTTACTTTACATTGATATGCTCCTGTTGTTAGTGAACTAAATGTATAACTTGTTGCATTAGTAAGTGCTGTCCATGTAACACCATTATCTTTTGAATATTGATATGAACCGTTATTAAGTGCACTTCCACCTAAATCCGAAGCAGTTGCTTTAACTGTTATGCTTGATGTTGTTGAGCCAGTATTTTCAGCAGTTATTACTGGTATTACTTTATCTATGTTTGCTACAGTCATAGTACTTTGCTCACTTTGATTTCCACTAGCATCACTAGCTCTTGCATATATTGTTGTATTATTTGTACTAATTACAACTGGTGCTGTATACGCATTCCATGTTAAAGCGTCTGTACTATATTCTTTAACAACTGCATCAGCTGAATATGTAATTGTTACTGTTACATTTCCATTTGTCCATGTTGTTGGACTTGCTGACATTGTTGGATTTACAGGAACTATATTATCTACAGCAAATGCGTTAGATTTAGTTATTACACTATTTCCTGTATTATCTAATGCTTTTATCCATAAATAATATGTACCATTAGAATCTACTTTATTTATTACTTCATCATTTACAAATGTATTCCACTGACCTGTTGGTTCATCTACATTTTGTGTATCCCATATATACTTTAATGAAGTTGCATCTATATTACTTACACCTACATCAGTTACTGTTACTTTAGTACTAGCAACTTGTAGATTATTTCCTCCATTTGTCCCGAATATAACTGTTGGTGATTCTCTATCTATATTTGCAACAGTTATTGTACTTTGTCCACTTTGATTTCCAGCTATATCTATCGCTCTTGCATATATTGTTGTGTTATTTGTATTAACTGTTATTGGATTTGTATATAAATTCCATGATGTTCCATCTAAACTATATTCTTTTGTTACACTATCTGATGGATATGTTATGGATATTACAACATCTAAATCTGTCCATCCTGTTGGAGTAGATGACATTTCTGGATTTGCTGGTGGTGTATTATCTATTTCAAATAATTCACTACTAATTATATCTATTGAGTTTGTTACATCATATATATTAGATATACTATATGGTTTTAGTTTTAATTTATATATACCTTCTGCAAGTCCATCTGTTTTTATTGTTACTTCTATAGTTCTTAATGTATCTAAGCCAGTACCAGTTGGTGTGCCAATTTCAAATAATGGTTGAACTGGAACTAATACATTATTCTTATCTAATAACTCTAGTTTACTTGTTAAATTTATATTATTTATACTAGCGTTAGATGAAATTTTTATTGTAGCCACAACATCTGTTCCGGCAGATATTGGCAAAGTTGTAGTTGTAGAAATTATTGCATCTAATCTATCTGCATCTATAACATCCACATTAGTTTCTTGTGCCCATCTTTTTTTTGTTCTGTCTGTTCCTACGTAAACTAATTTTCCGTTTACCACTTCAAATTGTCCATTATATTTATTTGTAGTAGATAATGCAGGTATTATATCTTTTATTGTTTTACCTACAATAACAGTACCATTATATTCTACAGATAAATCATCTGCATTTAGATTATCTGGACTAAACATAGTAGTATTTGCATACTCACTAGATACGTACAAACTTAAGTCCGATTCGATTGCATCTAAATCTGATTTAAATACAGCCTCATTCGCACTATTTATTGGATTATTTGCAGACAATGTTAAAATAACAGCACCTGCAAGAATAACAATAACTATTATTGTTATAACTAATACTATTAATGATATACCGATTTTATTATATTTGTAATTCACAACTTCACCTCTTAAAGTTTCTTTTGAGTAACTACTCCATTATTTCATAAATAACATTTTTTGAATTAGAAGTATCTATTGTTATGTATGAATCAATATATTTTGTTTCATTTGCTTTTATTTTTCCTACATATCCTACAGCTTCTGCCATTACACTTCCATCATTTGCTATAAATTTTACTTTAAATCTTAAGTTATCTTTTGCTATACTATCATTTGTTACCTTTGATGTTAATTTAGATGTTCCATTAGTATATACTATTTTACTTTGTTCTAATAGTACACCTTTAACGTTTTTATCTTGAGATACTTCTTCACTTGTATTTACCTTAGTACCATCATTTGTTTCTGTATAATTTACTTTTGTATTATCTGTTTTATTTCCTTCATTCACTGAATTTGCGCTGTTTTTATTAATAGCTACAATAACAACTATTATTGCAATAACAAGAACAACCCCTAAAATTACTAACCTCATTTGATTTTGACCTTTATTATTCATTTTAAATCCTCCTATAAATTTATTTATGTATTCATTTTACACATTTATATTTTACAATGTATTAAAAAAAATATCAAGTGTTTATTTAATTATATATTAAAAATTAACAGAAAATAGTTGATAATTAAATTATTTAATTTTTCAACTATTTCCTTTATTTATATATATTATTTCACAGTATTATAAAATACAAAATTATTATCTCTATCAATATAATTTACCACATGCACCAGTTTCAATTAAAAATAATGTATGTTATTTTACTCCTATATTTTTAGTAACTTTAGCATCATGGTATAGGCGTTATCTTTACTTTACCATTACCACTTGAAATACCTGTTTGCATTGAAGCATTAGTAAATACTATTCCAGAATAATGATTTGGTTGACCTGTTAAAGCTCCAGATATGTTAACTGCATTGCATCCAGAATATCCAGATATGAAGGATGATCCTCCTCCACCAGATGAACCTCCTACGTTATATGCAGAAGTAACTCCGCCGCCTCCGCCAAAGTATCCACCTCCGGCCTCCGCCTCCACCAGAACCATACATACGAACTTCTTGGAATCCTCCACCATTGGCACCAGTTCCAAATGAACCAGCAAAGCCATTAACAGAATATGTAGAAGTTCCTTTTGCTCCACCTGCTGTTTGTGTACCTCCAGTAGCTCCATAATAAGTTTCAGCTGCTACATTATTTACCGCTCCACCTAATCCGTTTAATCCTCCACCAGCTATAGATTCAGTGTTAGTAGTAACAGTCGATGCACCACCACCACCAGCAGCAATTATTACACGAGATATAAGTGAATTTGTATCATTCCAATTACCACCAACTAATCTTATGTCAGTAGCTCCACCGCCTGAACAACCTTGTGCATAATTAGTTCCAGACTGATACGTTGAACCTCTACCTCCGCCTCCACCACCATTCCAAGATGGTGCTACATCATAACTTGCTGTATTAATTCCATATTTTCCACTTTCACCAACATATACATAAAAAGTTTTGGCAGTTGTGATTGCCACTGTTCCTTTACTATACCCACCATTTGTATTTGTTGTTAGGTTAGTATATTTTCCGCCTTGTGCTCCCCAACATTCAAAAATATAATTTCCTGGTTGTAAAGTTACAGTTTGAACACCTCCTGTATAATTTAAAGTTATTTCATTGTTTAAAGTAAATATATTAGATTTAGTAACTACAGTATTTCCAAGATTATCTAATGCTTTTACCCATAAGTAATATGATCCTCCTAATGCTTGCTTTGTTATTGTATCACCACTTGTAAATGATGTCCATCCACTAATTGGCGCTGTCACATTTTGTGTATCCCAAACATACTGTAAACTACTTGCATTTACTCCACTTCCGCCTGCATCAGATACTGTTACGGTTGTAATTGCAGTAGTTACATTAATTCCTCCATTTGTACCATACGATACTGTTGGTGCTACTAGATCAATATAACTTACAGTTACTGATTTATTAGTGATATTTCCTGCATTATCTTTTAACCATACATAATATATTCCGTTAACAGTTATATTATCAAATACAGTTGCAAATTTTGTACTTGGAGCACAATTTACAAAAGTAGGTTGGATTGAAGAACTTTGATTTATTCCGTAGCCAACTATTCCTGAATTATCTACTGCATTTACTATTATATTACTTGATGTATCCCATTTTGTTGTATCAAATACAGTTGCATATGCTACTTGCCATACTAACGGTGATGATACTGTTGGAGCAACTACACCACTTAAATAAAAGAAGTTTGTTGTACTAAATGTACCACTAGTGCCGCAATTAACCTTACATATATATTCTTTCCATGACCCTGTACCTTCTTGAGACGTTAACCATGTATATGAACCATCACTTCCAATATAATTTGATCCCCATGCAATGTTATATCCTACCGGTATTTTAGCTATAATTTTTGTTATATACACTTTATTTGCATAACTTTGTGTTGCAAAGAAGAATCCTCCCCATCCGGGTTCTGCTGTTCCTACAGATTTTATTTCTAGTCCATATCCTGAACCAGTTGGTGAATCACTAATTGCTATACGGGAATTTGTTACTGTTCCATTTCCCATATTATTATAGACGTTCGTACTATTTGTACCAGCTGTAAATTTAGGATCATTATATATAATATTTCCTGCTGTAGCTGTTTCAATATTTGGCAATTCCTTATCTATATTCGCAATCGTTATTGTACTTTGTCCACTTTGATTTCCACTTGAATCAATAGCTCTTGCATATACTGTTGTATTATTTGTACTTACTACAACAGCTGTTGTATATGCACTCCATGTTGTTCCATTTGTACTATATTCTTTTATTGCTGCATCAGATGGATATGTGATTGTTACTGTTACATTTCCATTTGTCAATCCTGTTGGTGATGCAGACATTGTTGGATTTACTGGTGGTGTATTATCTGCTACAAAAGCATTAGATTTAGTTACAAAATTATTTCCAGCATTATCTATTACTCTTATCCATAGATAATATGTTCCGTTAATTGATGATTTTGTTATTGTACTACCACTTGTAAATACTGTCCATCCAGATGAAGGAGTTGTAGTATTTTGTGTATCCCAAACATATTCTAATGAACTAATATTACTTCCACCTAAATCATTTGCTGTAACAACTGTACTTGCTGTTTGTAAATTTGTTCCTCCATTTGTACTATATGTTACAGTAGGTAATATTTTATCTATATTTGCAACAGTTATTGTACTTTGTCCACTTTGATTTCCACTAGCATCACTAGCTCTTGCATATACTGTTGTATTATTTGTACTTACTACAACTGGTGCTGTATATGCACTCCATGTTGTTCCATTTGTACTATATTCTTTTATTGCTGTATCAGCTGAATATGTAATTGTTACTGTTACATTTCCATTTGTCCATGCTGTTGGATTTGCTGACATTGTTGGATTTACTGGAACTATATTATCTACAGTAAATACATTAGATTTAGTTATTAGAATATTTCCAGCATTATCTAACGCCTTTATCCATAAATAATATGCACCATTTGAATCTACTTTATTTATTATTTCATCATTTACAAATGTAGTCCACTCACCTGTTGGTTCATCTACATTTTGTGTGTCCCATATATACTTAAACGAAGTTACATCTAGTCCACTTACACCTATATCAGTTAATGTTACTTTAGTACTAGCAACTTGTAGATTATTTCCTCCATTTGTTCCAAAGGTAACAGTTGGTAATTCTCTATCTATATTTGCAACAGTTATTGTACTTTGTCCACTTTGATTTCCAGCTATATCTATTGCCCTAGCATATATTGTTTCATTATTTGTACTAACTGTTATTGAATTTGTGTATGTATTCCATGATGTTCCATCTATACTATATTCTTTTGTTACACTATCTGATGGATATGTTATAGACACAGCTACATCTGAATTAGTCCATCCTGTTGGAGTAGCTAACATTTCTGGATTTGTTGGTGGTGTGTTATCTATTTCAAATAAATTACCTGTTATTATATTTTTCAAATTTGTTACATTATAGATATTAGATATACTATTTGATTTAAGTTTTAATTTATATATACCCTCTGCAAGTCCCTCTGTTTTTATTTTTACCTCTACATTTCTTAATGTATCTAACTCAGTACCACTTGGTACACCAATTTCAAATACTGGTTGAACTGGTAAAGGTAAATTATTATGATCTAATAATTCTAAATTATTATTTATATTTATATTATTTATACTAGCGTTAGATGAAATTTTAATAATAGCTACAACATCTGTTCCAGCAGATATTGGCAAAGTTATTGCTGTAGAAATTATTGCATCTAATCTATCCGCATCTATAACCTCTACATTAACATCTTGTGCCCATCTTTTTTGTGTTCTATTTGTACCTAAGTATACTAATTTACCGTCTACAATTTCAAATTGACCGTTATATTTATCTGTTTTAGATAAAATTGGTATTATGTCTTTAATTGTTTTCCCCTCAATAGTTATACCATCATATTCTGCAGATAAATCATTAGCATCTAGTTTATTTGGACTATATGTTTTAGCTTTAGCATATTGACTTGTTTGATAAACATTTAAATCCGAAGCTATAGCATCTAAATCTGACTTAAATGCTGCTTCATTAGCGCTATTTATTGGATTATTTGTAGAGAGTGTTAAAATAACACCACCTGCAAGAATTGCAATTATAATTATTGTTATTACGAGTACGATTAAAGATATACCCCTTCTTGTATTTTTCATTAAAGTTCCCCCTATTTTAAGAAATAGTTTTTTATTTAAAATTATATATTAAATATAACTTTTTGTCAACAAAATTATGCGTTTTAACTGTTAAGAATATCATTTGTAATATTATTGAAATATGCAATAAATTTCAGACATTTTACAATAAAAAACATCTGAAATTAATTCAGATGTTTTCATATATTTATTATTTATTCACCAAAGTATATTCCCATACTTTTAGCTGTTTTAATTAAATCATTGTTAGCAAAATCTAAAAGTCTTGCTACTCTTGTTTTAGGATATTTAGTTTTTATTAATTTTCCATCTTCAGATCCAACTATATATCCAAGTTCATTATTAATTAATAAATTTAAAGCATAATCGCCAAGTCTAGCACCAAGTATCATATCCGTCGCAAAAGGTGATCCACCTCTTTGTAAATACCCAAGTATTATTGACCTAGCTTCATATCCTGTTGCATCTTCTATATCCTTTGCAAGTTTAGCAGATACTCCACCATATCTTTTTGCTTCATAACTATCTTTTACAACTCTAGCAATTGTTTCTTCTTTGCCATTTTCTTTTGCAGCTTCAGACATTGCAATAATACAATATCTTTTACCATTAGACATTACACGCTTTACTTCATTTATAACACCATTTAAATTATAGTCTTTTTCAGGAAGAAGTATAATATCACAGCATGCTGCAAAACCAGCATATAAAGTTAAATATCCTGATGTTCTACCCATTAGTTCAACTACCATAACCCTTTTATGTGAATATGCTGTTGTTTTCAGTTTAGAAATGCAGTCCACAGCATTTTGTACAGCCGTTTCAAATCCTATTGTAGGATTGCTAGCACTCATATCATTATCTATAGTTTTAGGAATTCCTATTGTAGGCATTCCTCTTTCATAAATAACTCTAGCTGAGTCTAAAGACCCATCTCCACCTACTACTATTAATCCTTCAACATCTAATTTTCTTAATGCTTCTATACTATCATCGACTCTATCTTCAAATTTAGCAATGCCTTCTTTATTTGGATAATGAAAAGGATTCTCTTTATTTGAAGAACCAAGTATCGTACCACCCATTGTATCTATATTATCTACTATTTTTTCTGTAAGTACCATATATCTGTTTTCTACGAAACCTATATATCCATCTAAAATACCAACAACTGTTATACCTTTTTTTCTAGCAGAAAGAACTACGGTTTTTATTACGCTATTTAATCCAGGACAATCTCCACCTGCTGTCATGATTGCAATTTTTTTCATACGTTTCCCTCCAATAAATATTATATTCTATTATTCATAGTTTCAACTAATATTTTCATTTCTTCTTCAGTTAATGTTATTCCTTTAGCCATTCTATCTTTTTCAGGTGACCAATCACGTATATCATACTTTGGTTTAGAACCATTCCAAGATACTAAATTTAATTCTTTTGTCCATCCATTAGAATTTTCTGATAAAATTTTTATTTCTTCAGTAATTTCATATTTTATTTCTGCCATAAAATCACTCCTTATTTTTCATTACTTCTACTTTTCTCTCTAGTTATCATATGTATTGGCGTACCAACCATATCAAATTGTTTTCTTATATGATTTTCCAAATATCTAACATATGAAAAATGCATTAACTCTTTATTATTTACGAAAACCACAAAAGTTGGTGGTCTAGTTGTAACTTGTGTAACATAAAACACCTTCAATCTTTTTCCTTTATCTGAAGGTGGTTGAGTTATTGCAATAGCTTCAGATATTACATCATTAAGCATTCCTGTAGGAACTCTTAAATTATTAGCTTTGTTTACTGCATTAATCATTTCAAATAAATTTTCAACTCTTTGACCAGTTGCTGCAGATATAAAAATAATTGGTGCATAAGATAAGTATGCCAGTTTATAATATACTTGTTTTTTATAACTTTCTAATGTTCCTGTTTCCTTTTCTAATAGGTCCCATTTATTTATACATATTATAATAGCTCTACCTGCTTCATGAGCATATCCAGCGATTTTCTCGTCTTGCTCTGTAACACCTTCTGTAGCATCAATCATTAATATACATACATTTGCTCTATCTATTGCAGACTGCGCTTTAATAACAGTAAATTTTTCTAACTTATCGTATACTTTATTTTTTCTACGTATACCAGCTGTATCTACAAATATGTATTTTCCATGTTTATTCTCAAAATATGAATCTATAGCGTCTCTTGTTGTACCAGCTATATCACTTACTATAACTCTTTCTTCATTTAATATTTTATTAACTAAAGAAGATTTACCAACATTCGGCTTACCTATTATAGCGACTCTTATTGTTTCTTCATCTTCAATTTCAGGTTCAACATTATCAAATTTACCATATATTTCATCAAGTAATTCACCAATACCTAATTTTTTACCAGCAGAAATAGCTAAAGGATCTCCTAAACCCAAATTATAAAATTCATATATTTCAGGTGGTACATCTCCAACTCTATCAGATTTATTACAAACTAATATAACAGGTTTATTTGCTTTTCTAAGCATATTAGCAACTTCTATATCATCAGGAGTTACTCCAACTTTTAAATCAGTTATAAATACTATAACATCCGCCATATCCATAGCAAGCATAGCTTGCCTTCTCATTTGCATTAACAATGGATCTTCACTATCTGGCTCAATACCACCAGTATCAATTATTTGAAATTTAGTTCCTCTCCAAGCACAATCCGCATATATTCTATCTCTAGTTACACCAGGGAAGTCTCTAATTATTGAAATCTTTTGACCAGCTAATGCATTAAAAAGAGTACTCTTTCCTACATTTGGTCTTCCTACTATTGCCACAACTTTTTTTGCCATTTATTTTTCCTCCGATTTATTTTTTACATTACTCAAAACAGAAATTTGCTTCTCAGTAAGTATAGTTTCTTCTTCATTTATTTTTCTACTTATATGACTAAATATTAGCATAATACACATTAAAACAATGCTATAAATTGGGCTAATTTTATTAAGAATTGAAAGTATTGCTGAAAGTATTGTACAAACAGCCAATATAAGCGTTAAATAATTAAATATTTGAGATCTGTTTAACATAAATAAACCTCTTTTCACTAATATAGTATTATACCATTTAAACACTTATATTTCAACAATTTAAGTTTATTTTATGTTAATATTTACAAATTAGTATATTTTACCTGTTAAGTATATGTTTATTATATAATATTGTGCTCATTTTTTATATTTTAAAACATACTTAGCAAATTGAAAATTTGCTGTTCTTTTCAATTTGACTATTAATCAGATAATGGTCATTTATTCTTATTGTAAAAAATAAAATAATGTATAAAACATTATACATTATTTTTAAACATATTAACTAAAATATTTCAAGTCCTACTGGACAATGGTCACTACCCATTATTTCTGGATATATATATGCATCTTTTATTTCATTTTTTATACTACTCGATACAATAAAGTAATCTATACGCCAACCAACATTTTTTTCTCTTGCATTTCCCATATATGACCACCAAGAATAAGCATCCTTTTTATCTGGATATATATATCTAAAAGTATCTGTAAATCCATCATTTAAAAGAACTGTCATTTTTTCTCTTTCTTCATCTGTAAACCCAGCACTTCTTCTGTTAGATTTTGCATTTTTTATATCTATTTCATTATGTGCAACATTTAAATCGCCACACATTATAACAGGTTTATTTTGATCTAATTTTTTAATATATTTTTTTATTTCCTGTTCCCATATCATTCTATATTCTAATCTTTCAAGTTCTCTTTTAGAATTAGGTGTATAAATATTAACTATATAGAAATTAGCAAATTCAAGTGTAATTACTCTACCTTCATTATCATGTTCATCTATACCAATACCATAATTTACACTAATTGGTTTAACCTTTGTAAATATTGCAGTTCCTGAATATCCTTTTTTTTCTGCACTATTCCAATATTGATTGTATCCTTCAAAAGATATGTCTACTTGACCTTCCTGCATTTTTGTTTCTTGCACGCAAAAAATATCTGCATCTATTTCTTTAAAAAATTCTGTAAATCCTTTATTAAGTGCTGCTCTTATTCCATTAACATTCCATGAAATCAATTTCATATAAAATTCTCCTTACAAATATATGTATATATTATATCTAATCTTATCTAACAAATCAACTAAATAATTAAAATTTATTAATTATAAATAATATATTAATATTACATTATATATTATTTACTTTCATTGCCCTCATAGCATTTACTATAGCTATAACTGATACACCAACATCAGCAAATACTGCTTCCCACATTGAAGCTATTCCAAGGGCACCAAATCCTAAAAATAATACTTTAATACCTATTGCAAAACATATATTTTGTAATACTATTTTTCTTGTTCTTTTTGCTATTTTTATTGCTGTTACTATCTTTATTGGTTCATCTGTCATTATTACTATGTCTGCAGCCTCTATAGCAGCATCTGATCCTAAACCGCCCATAGCAATTCCTATATCTGCTCTTGCAAGTACAGGAGCATCATTTATTCCATCTCCAGCAAAAATAATATTTCCTTTAGTAGTTTTCTGTCTATTTAGTAGTTCAAGTTTTTCAACTTTTTGATCAGGTAATAATTCTGTATAAACTTCATCTATTCCAATAGAATTTCCTGTTTTTTCTCCAACATTTTTACTATCTCCAGTAAGCATAACTGTTTTTTTAATTCCAATATGTTTTAGAGCTTTAATAACATTTTTAGAATCATCTTTTAATTCATCAGATATTACAATATATCCTACATATACGCCATTTAATGCTACATGTACTTCTGTTCCAAAAGATTCAACTTTAAAATAGTCTATATTTTCTTTGATCATAAGTTTAGAGTTACCTGCAAGTATTTTTCTACCGTTAGTTATAACCTTTATACCATGACCTCCTATTTCTTCATAACTCTCTATTTCATTTAAATCTATTTTCTTTCCATAACTTTTTAAAATAGAAAGAGCAATTGGATGATTAGAATAACTTTCTGCATATGCAGCGTATTCTATTAATTCTTCATTTGTATAACCATTCTTTGAATTAATCTCAGTTACATTAAATACACCCTTTGTTAAAGTTCCTGTTTTATCAAAAACTACTGTTTCGACATTATTTAAAGCTTCAAGATAATTACTTCCTTTTATTAATATTCCTTGTCTTGACGCTCCACCAATACCACCAAAAAAACCAAGTGGTATTGAAACAACTAATGCACATGGACAAGATATAACTAAAAATACTAATGCCCTGTATACCCAATCTGAAAATATTTCTCCTTGAATTACAATAGGAGGTATTAAAGCTATAAAAATAGCAGCAATAACCACTATCGGAGTGTAATATCTAGCAAATTTAGTTATGAAATTTTCGGTTGTAGCCTTTTTGCTACTTGCATTTTGAACTAAATCTAAAATTTTAGAAACAGTAGATTCACCAAATTCTTTAGTAACTTCTATTGTTAAAATACTATTTATATTAATAAAACCACTTAATATATTATCTCCTACAGCTACCTCTCTTGGAATTGATTCACCTGTTAAAGCAGATGTATCCGCCATTGAATTTCCATCAATTACCTTACCATCTAATGGAACCTTTTCACCAGGTTTTACTACAATTATATCACCTATTTTTACATTCTCTGGTGATACAACTTTTAATTTATTATCTACTTTAAGGTTAGCAAAATCTGGTCTGATGTCCATTAATTCACTTATTGATTTTCTTGAACGATTAACTGCTAAGTCTTGAAATAACTCTCCAACTTTATAAAATAACATAACTGCTACACCTTCTGGAAAATTACCAATAGCAAATGCTCCAATTGTTGCAATACTCATAAGAAAACTTTCATCAAAAATTACTCCTCTTAACAAATTTTTAAGTGCTTTTAAAACAATATCTCCACCTAATATAATATAACTTATCAAAAATATGAAAAATTCTATCTGAATGGGTAAATTTAAAACCAATCCCATTGTAAACAAAAATGCACCTAAAGTAAGAACAATAATTTCTTTTTTACTATTTTCTTCTTTAATAACAACTTTTTCATTATTTTTAGATACAACTATAACATCCGGTTCTATTTTACTTATTATTTTTATAATTTGTTCACTAATTTCGTTTAAATTAACGTTTTCTTCAGTTTCTATAACAAGTCTCTTTGAAACAAAGTCTACTGAAGCTATTTTAATATATTTTAATTCACTAATTTCCTTTTCAATTTTAGCCGCACAATTAGCACAACCCAAATTTTCTAATATCCATTCTTTTTTGTTTTTAGACAACACTACCTTCTTCCTCCTTTATATGTTTTTTTGCTCTTCATTTTGCTCTTTAATATGAACTATTCCTTGATTAAATATCTGTTTTACATGTTCATCATTTAAAGAATAATAAACGATTTTACCTTCTTTTCTATTTTTTACTAATCTTTCTTGTTTTAGTACAATTAACTGATGTGAAATTGCAGATTGCGTCATATTTAATAAATATGCTATATCACAAACACACATTTCAGATTCATCTAAAGCCCATAATATTTGAATTCTTGTTAAGTCTCCAAAAACTTTAAATAATTGTGTAAGATCTTTCAAAGTTTCTTTTTGTGGCATTTTATCCTTCACTTGACTTACGATATCTTCATGTATTACGTCTGCGTCACATCTTTCACATTCTTGCATTTTATTGTACATATTATTACCTCTTTTCAATATTTCGTTTAATATCTGAATGATTGCTCATATATTATATTTTTATTATACTATATATTTAATAATATGTCAACACTTATATGAATAATTATTCATATATTTATAAAAGAACAAAAACACCATATATAGCTAGATACTACTTTTGGTGTTTTTACTATTTTATTTATTATATATTCATTAAAATTCTAAATATTTAGATTTCTTACCAAGTCCTGGCATCGTAACAATATCCCCCGCATATACAACAATAAATCCTGCCCCACTATCTATTTTAATATTTTTTACAGTGATAGTGAAATCACTAGGACATCCTAACAATTTAGGATTATCTGATAAAGAAAGAGGAGTTTTTGCGATACAAATTGGTAGTTTACTATAACCTAATTTTTTTATATTTTCAAGTTCTTTTTTTGCTTTATCTAAATATTCGATATGACTTGCGCCATATATTTCACTGGAAACTTTATATATTTTATCTTCAATGCTATCATCATCATTATAAATATATTTAAAATTATTACTACTACTTTGTAAAGTTTGTACTGTGAGTCTAGCAAGTGAAATAGCACCATCTGAGCCATTTTCGTAAACTGTAGATATTTCACATTGTACATCTAAATTTTCACAATAATTTTTAATATAGTTAATTTCATTGTCTGTATCTGTATTAAATCTATTAATACAAACAATTAAAGGAACTCCATATTTTTTAATATTTTGAATATGTTTCTTTAGATTAACAATACCTTTTTCAAGTGTTTGTATATTTTCGTTAGATAGATTTTCCTCAGTATCTCCACCATTATATTTTAAAGCTTTTACAGTTACAACAAGTATAGATACATCTGGAACTAAATTAGCTTTTCTACATTTAATATCAAAAAATTTTTCAGCCCCTAAATCTGCTCCAAAACCAGCTTCAGTTATACAGTAGTCAGCAAGTTTTAAACCCATTTTTGTGGAAATAACAGAATTGCATCCATGAGCAATATTAGCAAATGGACCTAAATGTACAATACATGGAGTATTTTCTGTAGTTTGAACTAAGTTAGGATTCATTGCCTCTTTAAGTAGTGCCATCATTGCATTAACGACGTTTAAGCTTCTAGCATATACCGGTTGATCATTAAAAGTATACCCTATAAGTATATTACCAATTTTATATTTTAAATCTTCTACATCTTCTGCTAAACAACATATAGCCATAAGTTCACAAGCTGCTGTGATTTCAAAACCTGTATGTATACCATTATTTGTAGTTATTTCTTTTAAACCTCTATCATTCATATCTATAGCTCTTTTTATACATATTCTTTCAGAATCAATATTTAAAATATTCCCGTGCAGAATGCTATTATCTATAACTGCACACAATAAATTGTTTGCTGAGGTAATAGCATGAAAATCACCTGTAAAATGTAAATCAATGTCTTGAGATGGTAAAAGCTTTGCCATTCCTCCACCAATTGCTCCTCCTTTAACACCAAAAACTGGCCCTAAAGACGGTTCTCTCAAAACAGCTATAGAACTTTTACCTATTTTATTTAAAGCCATTGTAAGTCCTATTGATTGTGTTGTCTTTCCTTCCCCATGCGGTGTGGGATTTACGGCAGTAACAAGTATCAATTTTCCAGACTTGTTTCCTTTAATATGTTCATAATAATCACTATAAATTTTTGCTTTATATTTTCCATAATAATCTATATATTCATCTGGTATATTTAATTTTTTAACTACATTTTCAATTTTTTCTATCATAAATAATACCCTCCTTTATATAAACATTATATGATGAATTTACAATATTAACATTTATTGTACTTTTTATTTCAAATCAAGAAACTTCTTCTTTCGGCTTTCCTGCCTCTATTAGTACATCATTTTTAAGTAAGAATAAACTAATAACAAGTATCAAAACCCCTGTTCCAAGAAGTAACCATTCAATTTTAAACATATCTGATAGTGGTCCAAATATAATCATTCCAAGCGGCATAATAGCACTAGCTATCATCCCATATACTCCAAATACTCTTCCTAAATAATCTCCTTCTACTTTTTCTTGTAGCAATACAGTAGATGGAGTATTAAACATAGGCATAAAAATTCCAAATATACCCATAAAAATGAGATATACTATGAAAACAGGCACTATTCCAAGTGCAAATGTACATACTCCCATTGCAATACCGGATAACACCATTGTGTGTACCTTGTTTTTAAAACCGCCCCATGATGACATTAATATACCACCTATCATCATACCTATAGAAAAAGTAATCTCTATTAAAGTCAATCTCCATACATCATTACCAAAGCTACGTGTTACTTGTAATGGAGTTAAAAATGCTACAGGTGTAGCAAGAAAAAAGAATAATGCACAAAACAAGAAAAATCTTTTAACATATGCATGACTTTTTATGTATTTAATTCCATTTTTGAAATCACTTAAATAACTTATTTCACTCTTTTCATTTGCTTTTGCGTGAGTAACTACTTTTACAAGTGTAATCATTGTTAAAACGCCTATAATAGCGGTAAAAACATCTATAAAAAATATTATTTCTATTTTTGTCATTGTAAGTAACGCTCCACTAAGCATAGGTGAGGCAAGCATAACTAAAGATTGAATACTTCCATTTATTGCATTAACTTTAGTAAGTTTATCTTCTGGAACAAGTTGTGGTAAAATGGCCCCTATTGCCGGTGTTTGAACTCCTGCGCCTAACGAACGCACAGCAGAAATTACAAAAAGTAACCACAATGCATCATATCCCATGAAAAATAATATAGCCATAATTAGTGTAGATATTGCTATCATAGAGTCAGATAATACGATAAGTATCTTTCTATTATAACGATCTGCCCAAACTCCAGCAAATGGAGATATGAAGAAAGTAGGTAAAAATCCACATATAATTGATATTGTCATCATTAAACCCGACTGTGTCTTTAAAGTAATATACCACATAATTGCATATTGAACCAGCGATGATCCAAATAGTGATATTGTTTGACTTGCTAAAAATAGTATTATGTTTTTTTTCCAATTTTGATTCATTTAATTTTTTTCTCCATTCAATTTATATTTTAGATCCATTCATTATATTTTTTAATATATATTTTCTTAGCAAATAAAGCAACTATACAATATAGTATTGGTACTATAAGAATTACTGCAATGTACTTAAGTGGAATTGCTACTAATCCTATAAAGCTACCTAATATTGTAAAAGGTACTAGTATTGAGATTATACTAAATAATATTGAAGAAAAGTATACAGATTTTGATGCATTACTTTCCACAAAAGGCATTTTAGCTGTTCTTATAACATGTAATCCAACTAAGTTAGAAACTATACCATATGAGAACCAAATTGTTTGAAATAATGCACTATCTGGTGCTCTTAAATCAAAACCAAACCATAATGTAGCAAAAACAATTAAATCAAAACATGAACTTAAAGGTCCCATAAAAATCATAAATCTCTTTAAACTAGATATATTTAATTTTCTAGGTTTCTGCAAATTATCGCTATCTACATTATCAAAAGGTATAGACAATTGTCCCATATCATAAATTAAACTTTGAACAAGTAATTGTATAGGCGTAATTGGGAAAAAGGGTAATAAAATACTTGCAATTACTACTGAAAATACTTCACCAAAATTCATACTTGCGGCTACTTTAATATATTTCATAAGATTTGTAAATGTTGCTCTACCTTCAAAAACACCATCTATTAAAACATTTAGATCTTTTTCTAATAAGATAATATCTGCTGTTTCTTTAGCAATATCTACCGCTGTATCAACAGAAATTCCTACATCAGAGTTTGTAAGTGATGGTGCATCATTTATACCATCACCCATATAACCTACTACATTACCTTTTTCTTTTAGTAATCTTACAATTCTAGCTTTTTGTATAGGTGAAAGTTTTGCAAACACATTAACATCTTTTAATAAATGTATTACACCTGCATCAGGTAAATTATCTACCTGATCTCCTGTAACAACTTTTGAAGTATTAATATCTACTTGATTACAGATTGATTTAGTAACAGCAACATTATCTCCTGTAAGTACTATTACTCTTATTCCAGCATCATTTAATTTTTTTATTGAATCTTTTGCACTGGCTTTAGGTGGATCTAAGAAACCAATAAAACCAACTAAAGTCATATCTTTTTCATCTTTTATCTCGAAATCTTCCATGCCGTTGGTATTTGATTTCTTGCATACTGCAATTACCCTCATACCCTCTTCATTTAATTTTTCAGCTATACCTTTTGCATTATCTTTAATTTGATCGGTTATATCAAAAACTTTATCATCATGTTCTACAAAAGAGCAAATATTTAAAATTTCTTCAACAGCACCTTTAGTTACTAATACAATTTGGTTATCATCTTTAACAGCAATTGAAAGTCTTCTTCTCATAAAATCAAATGGTATTTCATCTACTTTTTTATATTTTTCTGTTAAATGACTTAAATCATTTTGTAGCCCTCTGTTTATTACAGCTTCATCAATACTTCCTTTTAAACCAGTTTGAAAAAATGAATTTAGAAATGCATATTTTAAAACACCAATATTTTCATCTCCATGAACATCTAAATATTTTTCTAAAACAATTTTGTCCTCTGTTAATGTTCCTGTTTTATCTGTACATAAAATATTCATAGCTCCAAAACTTTGAATTGAATCTAACTTTTTAACAATAGTTTTTTTCTTAGACATTTTAATAGCGCCTTTAGATAAAGTTGAAGATAATATAACTGGAAGTAATAGTGGTGTTATTCCAATAGCTATTGCAACCGCAAATGTAAAAGTAGTTAACATATCGTGTTTCCATACATTAATAAAGAAAGTGATTGGTATCATAATAAGCATAAACTTTATTAATAAATTACTTATATTTTCTATTTCTTTTCTAAAACCTGTTTTAGGTTTACCTTGAATTAAAGTATCTGCAACTTTTCCAAAATAAGTATTGTCTCCAATTTTCATAACAGCACATTTAGCTGACCCACTAATAACATTAGTGCCCATTAAACAAATTGTGTCTAAATCTGAAATACCAGAAATCTCATCTATAGATTTAGTTTGAGTATTTGTAAATTTTCTAACTGCATCTGATTCTCCAGTTAAAGAAGACTGTCCTAAATATAGATCATTTGATTCAATAATTCTTAAATCAGCCGATACCATATCACCAGCTGAAAGAATAACTATATCATTTACAGTAAGATCCTTTACAAAAACTTTAACTTTTTCATTGTTTCTTAAAATTGTTGTAGTTGTAGATACTAATTCTTTTAGTTTTTCCGCAGCCTTATTAGATTTGTACTCTTGACTAAATTCTAGTAATGTACTTATTAAAACTAATACAACTATAACTATTATGTTAGTATAACTAGGAACTTCTTGAAGTATTACATCTGTATAAAATAAAACACCTGTTATTCCAAGTAATATAACATTAA
This sequence comes from Bacillota bacterium, assembly GCA_023460515.1. GTDB lineage: Bacteria > Bacillota > Clostridia > TANB77 > CAG-465 > RGIG5057. The sequence continues at coordinate 179,513 of JAEWPS010000018.1, forward strand.
AAGGACTAATAAGACTAGCAAAAAAATAGTTATACCATTTTTTGGGTTTGGATTGCTTAATCTCATTTTTACCATACTGCTCTTTATTTTTTATAGAATCTTCTTCATTTAACCCTTCAACATTAATTTTGTACTTTGATATAAACTCTTCTTTGGGTAAAATACAATCAATTCCATAGCTTTCTTTTACATCAAATTTATCTAACTCTTGGTTTGTCATTTAAAGACCTTCTTTCTTAAAATATACTAGAGAAAATAATATTTCATTTTAATTTTAATAATATTTTTATATAATTTTTGAAATATTATATCATAAAAAAGTAATATTTTCCACATTTTAATCTATAAATATTAAAAATAATAATATTTATAAAAAAAGCACAGTTGAATTCAACTATACTCTTTTAAATTTAATATAAATTTTCACTTTAAATTGGTGTTTAACCTTGTATCTGTATTTCTATTATCTTTTTTCTCCATTATTTTTTTTTGAAAATGTTTCAAAAAGTCTTTGCGGTTTCATTGATTCTGGTGGTTTAGGTAATTTTACTTCAGTTTTTTTCTTATTAGCTTCATTCATTATTTCTCATCTCCTTCTAAATATTTTTAATTATAATTTCTAATGGTTTTTCAAATCCAATTATAATTACTCCAATGATTCCTATAATTATCAAAGAAAAAAATAATAATTTTGTAAATTCTAAATTTTTTTCAGTCCTTATATCATTTACTTCTTTATTAAGAGTTGCTGATTCTATAAGAACTTCTTCAAAATACTTTATTTTCATTTTACTAATTAATTCTTCTTTTGTTTCACTCTTATTTCTGAAATCTTCAAAATATTGCGAATAAAAGTCTTCAACTTCAGAAAACTTTTTCTGCATTATTTTTGAGTTTGGAATATACCAATATCCTAACATATTATTAGCATTAAATAATGAATAAAAATTAGCAACAATCAAAACTATTATTATACTTAATCCTTCTAATTGTAATATCAAATTAATATTCACATTTCCAATTAAATTCTTAATTATATATATAGCTATACCAGAGAAACCTGTTAATAAAGTAATATATAAGGATACTTTATTGTTTAATACATCTTTTCTATTTATTTCGTATTCATACATTTCTTTTTGTATTTCATATTCAAAATCTTTCATTTATTTTTTCCTTCTTTTCAACCTTTTGCATTATTTTAACATGTTTTTTATTTATATTCTGTCGAAAATTGTAAAAAACAATAAAAATAAGTAAAACTTTGTATTAATTTTACTTATTTTCACTTTATGAAATTGTTTTTTATTTTCTTTCAAGTACGGCAACACACTCTACATGAGCAGTTTGTGGAAACATATCTACAGGTGTTATATTAGTTACTGTATATTTACTACTTAATAATTTTAAATCTCTTGCTAAAGTAGCGGGATTACAACTTACATATCCTATTTTTTCAGCATTAAAATCTAGTATATATTGTATGCTTTTTTCATCAAGCCCTTTTCTAGGAGGATCTACTACTATCACAGTTGGAATTATATTGCTATTTTTAAATATTTCTATTTTATCTTCCACACTACCCGCTATATATTCACAGTTTTTAATTTCATTTAATAGTATATTTTTATTAGCCATTTCTACAGCTTCTTTTTCTATTTCTATACCGTATACTTTTTTCACATAATCACTTAGAAATATACCTATTGTACCTACTCCACTATATAAATCAAATAAAATATCATTATGACTTAAATTTAATCCTTCTTTTAGTACATTATACAATACTTCTACTTGAACTGTATTTACTTGAAAAAAAGATTTAGGTGATATATAAAAGCAATGGTTTCCAATTATATCTGTTATATATTTTTCACCATATATTTGAATAGTTTCATCTCCTAATATCTCATTTGTTTTACTTTCATTTAAATTTAAAAAGATACCTTTTATATTTTCTTTATTTAATTCACTTACAACCTTTTGGAATCTAACATCTTTTAATAATTGTCTATTATTTACTACAATTACTATCATTATTTCACTAGTATGATATCCCCTTTTTATAACTATATGTCTAATATCTCCACTAAAATCTATTTCATTATAACCAGAAAAATCATATTCCATAAGTTTTTCAAATACAACTTTAGATAAAATATCTATTACCCTATTTTGTATATAGCAACAATTATTCTCTACAATATTATGTGTTCTTTTTGAATAAAATCCTATCTTATTTTCTCCATTTATACTTCTAACTGGATATTGCACTTTATTTCTATAGTAATATGGAAGTCCCATACCAACAATGCTATTTAATGTGCCAAATTCTACCCCTTGTCTATTAAGAGTATTTTTAACAATATTAGTTTTAAGACTTAATTGAAAGTCGTACTTAATATGTTGAGATTCACAACCTCCACATGTTTTAAATACAGGACATATGGTATCTTCAATTCTACTATCAGCCTTTTTATTTATCTGCTCAATTTTACCAATAGCATAACTAGAAGTAATTTTAATTATACGTACATCAATATTCTCACCTTTAATACCTCCAGGTACAAATATAATCATTTTATCTACCTTAGCTATACCTTCAAAATTAATTCCATTGTCGACTATATCTACAGTTAATACATCGTTCTTTTTCAATGTCTCTCTCCTTTTTAACAGTTATATTGTACCAAAAAAAAATCTGTTAGTCAATAGATAATATAGTAACATTTTTGTTTTAAAAGAATATAGTATATTAAGTTAAAGATAATTACACTAACCTACATAACAATATCTTAAACTTAAAAGGAGTGAAAATTATATGATATCCAGAAATCAATTGTTCGTCTTACTTATAACTCTTGCTTTTATATTTCTAATTTGTAGTAAGGATAGATACTCTACACCATTGAACTTTGATACCTTTTTCGGGGTAGATGGTTCAAACCCTTTCTCACGGAGGGTTATTATAACACAAAGGGGGGAAATATATAATGATGGATGAAAGATGTGGATGCAATACAGGTTGCGGATGTAACACTGGATGCGGAGGAGGATTATTCGGCGGCGGAAATTCTTGCTGTTGTATAATAATTGTTGTAGTACTTATATTAATTTGTTGTTGCTGTAACTAGTATAACATATAATTTTTAAACTATAAAACCAGTCATAATTTTATGGCTGGTTTTATGTGTTATACTAAATTTATTTGATTTTACATAATATGTATGATATAATTAGTCTGTGTAAAACAGTTAATCCTTATTTAACTAAAAAAGGAGGTATTAATATGGAATATCCAAAAGTTATTGAAAAAATAATATTGAAAGAAGGATCCACTTACGAAGAGCTACGACAAATAATTATTGATAACATTCAAGAAGTTGAACAAGATCTATGGGAATTTGAAATTGATAAACTAAAATTTCCAATAAAGCTCAGCGATAATGAAGTATTCGAATTTTTAGAGTTCTTCTTCCTTCATGAATATGACAAATCTGTATATGTTAATATATATACTAGTGAAGGAAAAATTGTAGTGGAATGTGATAGGTGCTTTGAAGGATCTATGCTTGCTTTTATTTCAATATTTACTATTGGAATAATCACATTAATAGTTATGATACTAAAATAAGATATGGGAGGTGACATTTATTTGTCACCTCTTTCATATTTATATAACCTTACTCATATAATTTAGCAGGAGGTGATTAAATGATATTTAAAGGTGCGGCTACTGCTATTGTTACTCCATTTGATGATAATTTAAATGTAAATTATGCCAAACTAAAAGAATTAATTGAATTTCAAATTTCAAATGGAATTAAAGCAATAGTTGTATGTGGTACAACAGGAGAGTCTTCTACTCTTACAGATGCGGAAAAAAAAGAAATTATACGTTATACTGTTCAAGTAGTAAATAAAAGAGTCCCTGTCATAGCTGGCACAGGAACAAATAATACGGCATACTCAATAGAATTATCTAAATATGCTGAAAAGGTTAATGTTGATGGTTTATTACTTGTTACACCATATTATAATAAATGTACACAAGACGGTTTATATATGCATTTTTGTGAGATTGCAAAGTCTGTAAATTTACCTATAATAGTATATAACGTCCCATCTAGGACTTCAGTAAATATATCTGTAGATACTGTAGTTAAATTGTCTAAAGTACCTAATATAATTGGAATAAAAGAAGCAAGTTCAGATTTATCTCAAATAGCAGATATTCTATCTAAAGTTGATGAAAGTTTTGATGTATATTCTGGTAATGATGATCAAATTCTTCCTATTTTATCTTTAGGTGGTAAAGGTGTAATTTCAGTACTTAGTAACATACTTCCAAAAGAAACAAATAACTTATGTCAGTTATATTTTGATAATAATACAGAGCAAGCTAAATTATTACAACTAAGATATTTAAAACTAATTAAAAGCTTATTTATTGAAGTTAATCCTATACCTATAAAAGAATGTATGAATATTTTGGGGTATAATGTTGGAGGAACAAGGTTACCCCTTTCAAAAATGAGTGATAAAAATATACAAACTTTAAAAGATACCTTAAAAGAATTTAATCTAACATAAAATGTTATACTTATATAATAACATCAGTAATATTAGAAAATCATATTATTACTGATGTTATTCCTTATTTGCTTTTTTATAATACTCATTCATTATGTTCTTAAGTTAGCATATTAAACTCTTGCTAAGTAATATTAGCTGTGATATAATATATTTATTAGTTTAAAGGAGAAAATAATATGTTACAAGGAGTTATAGGAAAAGCAAAACGTGCAATAGAAGATTTTAATATGATAGATGAAGGAGATAAAATAGCTGTTGGATTATCTGGTGGTAAGGATAGTATTACACTACTTTATTCTTTATTCTATTTGCAAAAGTTTTATCATAAAAAGTTTACACTAATAGCAATAACAATTCATCCAGGAAGTGAAACTTTTAAAACAGAAAAATTAGAAGAGTTGTGTAAAGAATTAGGTATAGAATATATAGTATATAAATCAAATATTGCAGATATTGTATTTAACATACGTAAAGAAAAAAATCCTTGTTCATTATGTGCAAACATGCGTAGAGGTATATTAAATAGTTTAGCTGTAGAAAATGGTTGTAATAAAATAGCTCTTGGACATCATGCAGATGATGTAATGGAAACTTTTTTAATGAGTTTATTACTTAATGGTAAAATACATACTTTTTCTCCTGTAACGTATTTAAGCAGAAGCAAAGTTAAAACTATTCGCCCATTTATCTATGTAGAAGAAAAAACTATACGAGCAATAGCTAGAGAAAAAAAATATCCGGTCATGGGAAAATGTTGCCCAGCTGATGGATTTACCAAAAGAGATTATATGACAAATTTATTAAAAAGTCTTAAAAAAGATATACCTAAAGTTAGATCGCATATTTTCGGTGCTATCCAAAGATCAAATATAGATGGTTGGAATAAAAATGTAACCGAAGAAGAATTAAATTAAATGTATAAAAAACAACCCCAGTTTTGAATTTATCTAAGCTGGGGTTGTTTTAACAAAAGTATTCTAAAACTTATATTTATCGAAATAAATTATAGAAAGTAGTTTTGATAAAAAATAATTTATTAATTTTTTTTGTAATCTAAAAACACAGTCTGCATCAAAAGATAATAATCTTATCGGTAAAAAAACACATGTTATTACACAAACCATAAAAAAACAGAATAATATAGATAAACGTTCTAAAACATCAGTAATTAAATATTTAATCCGATCTTTTAAACTTACATAATGAAATTTCATTATATCCCTCCTAATTAATTTATTTGTAAAATATTATACACCATAACAATACATTATGTCAATTAATATCTAAAAATATATCACGTTAGGTATTATATTAGTATATTTATTTACATTTTAATTGGAGTTTCTATTCCAAGTAAATTTAATCCTTTTTTTATTACTATTCCACTGCTGTTTACTAGTAACAATCTTGCCTCTTTAACACTACTATCTTCTACAAGTATTGAATTGTTATTATAAAATACAGAGAAACTGCTTGCTACATCAATTATATATCTTGCAAGTATAGATGGTTCGTAACTTTCAGCTGCTTCATATATAGTACTTTCAAATCTATCTAAAAGTTTTATCAATTTTATCTCATCTTCATTATATGTATAATTTATTTTCTTTATATTATTTATATCTATACCAGATTTATTAAGTAGACTACAAATCCTAACATATGTATATTGTACATATGGACCTGTTTCACCGTCAAATCTTAATACTTCATCCAAATCAAAAACAATATCTTTAATTTTATTATGTTTTAAATCATTGAATACTAAAGCTCCTACTCCTATTTGTTTAGCAAGTAAATCTATATCATCTACTTCTGCGCCTTTATCTTCAATTATTTTTTTAGATTTAGTTATTGCATCTTCAATTAAATCTTGAAGATAAATTACTGTACCTTCTCTAGTAGACATTTTACCAGTTTTAAGCCTTACCATACCATATGGTACATGAACTAATTCTTTAGTATATTTTTCATCTACAAGATATTTAGAAACTTCAAAAATTTGTTTAAAATGATGTATTTGTTCATATGAAGTCACATATATTGATTTTGCATAATTATAAGTTCTAGATCTATATAATACCGCAGCTAGATCTCTTGTAGCATAAATAGTAGAACCGTTAGATTTAAGTATTATGCAAGGAGGTTCATTTTCACTTAATTTAACAACTTTAGCTCCTTCACTTTCTACAAGTACGCCTTTTTCATCTAATATTTTTACTACTTCATCCATCTTATCATTATAGAAAGCTTCTCCGTTGTATGAATCAAATTTGCAACCTAATATTTTGTATATTCTTTCATATTCTTTCATACTAACATCTTTAAAATATTGCCATAATGCTAATATATCTTTATCCACTTCTTCTAACTTTTTGAAATTATCTCTAGCTAAATCAAATATACTCTCATCTTCTTTTGCAAGTTGATTAATTCTTACATATATATCAGTTAAAGTATGAAGTGGATCCTTTTCTATATCATATTCGTCTTTAAATCTTTCGTATCCTACTATTAAAAGTCCAAATTGTCTTCCCCAATCCCCTAGGTGATTAATACCTATAGAATTATACCCTAATTCATTATGTAAATTATATAATGCTCTACCAATAATTGTAGTTCTAAAATGACCTAAATGAAATGGCTTAGCAATATTTGGTGATGAATAATCTATTGTAACATTTTGTCCATTACCTATATTTACAAATCCATATTTATCACCTTTATGAATAATATTTTCTAAAATATTTTTACACAACATTTCAGAATTAGTATATAAGTTTATATATCCACCTACTACTTCTTTTTTAGATATTCTATTATCAATTTCTAAACTTTCACTTATTTCTTTGGCTATATTCATAGGAGAATTTTTAAGAATCTTTGCAAACTTAAAACAAGGTAGGGCTATATCTCCCATACTATCATCTTTTGGTTTTTCTAAGGTATCAACTATTTCTTCTAATGTCATTTCAAAATTATATTTGTTTGCTAATACTTTATGTAACTCTTCTGCTATATACTTTTTTATTTCATTCATATTAAATTCCTCCATTTTTTGCATAGTTTTCAACTATTTTATATATTTCACTTTTATTATCATCAGTAGCTATTTTGTTTCTTATTATGCTTCCACATTTAAGGCATTTATACACGACAACTTCACTCTTTATCTTATTGCTAACCTCTATATTAAATGGTTTTAACGAGCCTTTACACTCGTTTAACCTATCCCCAGGATTTACATCTACATGTATAGAATACAAACAGTTATTACAATGATCTCTTGACGTATATTCTAATTTTTCAACTTTTTTTCCACAATGATTGCATATAAAAGATTCATCATTTTTAATAAACATATAGCTACTCCTTACTTATTACTTCTTTATATAGCAATTATTATATCATACAAGAAGATAAAAAACAATATCTAATTAAATTAAACAAAGCTAATATTATATTAAATTATATAATAAAACAAAGATAGAATAGTCTATCCTTGTTTTATTACATTAATTTTTTTTATACAAAGTAAACTACAAATAAGTAGGTCGTTCTTTACCAAGAACCGCCTCCGCCTCCGCCAGAACCACCACCAGATGATCCTCCTCCTGATGAACCACCACTAGAAGATGAAGGACTAGATGACATAGAGCTTACTGCAGAGGTCATTGTATTAGACATAAAACTGCTAAATGTAGCATAACTAAAGGCTTCTCTCCCATCATACCAAGTTGGTGGAGAAATTGCAATTACTTCAAATTTTTCTATCCATTTTTCTGAAACGCCTAAAACATAAGTATATGGTAAAATGTTATAAAAATATGTTGGATCTTGCATTACTAGTTCTTCTAATTTATCCTTCTCTACAACTGTTAAGAAATTTCTAAATCCTCTAATTTTTCCTAATATCTCATTTCCATATTTAGTTCTCTTAGACATATTTTGAAGAACTAAGCACATGATGCATATACTTACAAGACCTACAATATATGAAACTAAATAAACAGTATCTGTCATAATAGCAGGTAATACCATAAATGCCCAAGGCATTCCACCAAATCCCGATCCCCATACTAGTGCGAATAATTTAGGCATTCCAGGAATCTTACCAAATACACCTGCAAATAATACAGTAAATCCTATACCTGGAAATACTAATGCAAATATTAAAGAAACAAATCCTGAATATTCTACTACTGGTTTTACAGTTATAACAAAAAATGTAACTATTATCATAATTACCATAATAAAATTTTTACTAAAAGATTTTTTGTCAAATATTTTATATTTATTTTCATCATCGTTTAATCTTTCGGTAATTCTGCCAAGTGTTATATAAAAATAATCTCTTAAATCTTCTGAAGTAACTTCATTTTTTAATTTAAATAATCCTTCAAAAAATACTTTTTCACTAGAGTTATTACCATCATATTCTTTAAGTTTAATTATTTTGAAATCTTTAGTGTTAAAAAATATTCCTTTTTCATCACTCTCAACTATTTTTAAGTAACCCTTATTTGCTAAATAAACTAACAAAGATACAACATCTTCTGAATTAGAAATACCTTTATATAAATATCCAATTTCAGCACTGTTGTAGTCCTCTGGTGGATAAAACTCTACTGTTTCTATAACTTTGTTATCTTTTCCATACTTAAACCATAGTAATAAAGAAATAACAGCAAAAATAATTGGTAAAAGTAATGAAATTATCATAATATAATCTAAATTGAAGCTTGCACCTATAAAATATCCTTCTGGAAGTTCCAATCTAACTGTTAAGGCTTCACCAGGATTTAGTGTTCCGTTATATGTACCTACTATTGTATTACCAATAACATTATAATTTACATTACTATTATTTGTTAAATATTTTGCCCCAGAAGAAAATCCTAAAGTTTTTTTATCAAATTTCTTAGGCATTTCAATAATAAATGAAATATTATCGATTGTTGTATCCCATTCATTGCCAACTAAATTAAAATATAATTCATCATATCCATTTCCAGTATCTTTACCTAAGTTATATGAATATTTTATTGCATAATCCATAGGACCATTTAACGTAATGTTTGGATCACCAATTTTTATAACCTTATAACCATTTTCATTGTATGTTGTAAAATTTTCACTTACAAATACATCACTAATTCTAACTCTATTATTTGATGTTGTACCATCTAGTCTTTCAACTTTATTTCTAAGTGGTAACTTTCTAAATATTCCATGCTTATTTATATTAAAATACGCACCGATATTTTCAGTTATATCAATTACATTATTTTCATTTACAACTAATTTTATATCATAACTATCAATTTGATAATCATACCCACTATTTTGATAATTCGTACTATTTGTATAAGTTACGCTGGCAGCATTAATAGTAGTCAAAAACAGTACATTAAAAATAAACATAAATGATAAAATCAAATATTTTTTAATTTCTTTCATTTTAACCTCCATTAATTAAAGTTTTACTTCAATATTTTCTCTTTCATCAGTTATGATCTCAAACATTTTTGAAGATTTGAAACTAAATAATTTTGCAACTAGATTACTAGGAAACATTTCAACTTTAGTATCTAAATTTCTTACAACTGCATTATAATATTTGCGTGAATTTGCTATATCTTCTTCTATCTTTATTAATTGTTTACTTAAATCTAAAAAATTTTGATTAGCTTTTAAATCTGGATAATTTTCAGCTAATATCATTAATTTTGAAATACCTTTAGCCAGCTGCTCATTTGTGCTAATCTTCTCGTTTAGTGACAAATTATCATAAACATTATTTCTTAATTTAGTAACTTCCTCTAAAGTATTTTTTTCATAATCAGAATATCCTTTTACTGTTTCAACTAAATTTGGAACTACATCCCACCTTTTTTTTAGATATACATCCATTGTAGCAAATGCCTCTTTTACCAAATTAATTAATTTTACAAAAGTATTATACGTTACAAGAATATAAATTATTGTAACAAAAACTATTCCTACTAAAATATACAAATACATATTTAACACCTATCCTTTTTTTACTTTTAATTACCTAATTTTACATTTTATGATAAAATTATATAATGTTTTTATTCTTTAATCAAGAAAATAATTTAATTTTTTCTTTTTTATTTAAATATTATATTCTTAACGTACATTTAAGTATATATTATATATAAAAAACGAAGATAATTTAATTATCCTCGTTTTTTATAACACTTTATATTTCTATACCATACTTGGATTTCTAGTTATTGTAAGAGATACATCTTTAACTTTATTTAAATCATATATTTTTAAGTTATCATATATTTTCTTCATTACCAAATTAGATATATTTGTTTTTATTAAAATATTTATTCTATATTTATTATTAATTTTTTCTATGTAAGGAGATTTTGGCGAAAAAATTTTATACATATCTTCGCTATCTTGCATAATATTATATAACTTATCTGACGCAAATTTAACGCTATTGCTATTTACACTAGCAAGTTGTAATAATATTAAATCTGAAAAAGGTGGATAGTTAAAAACTTGTCTAAAAGCTATTTCAGTATTGTAGAATTCTAAATAATCATGATTTACTGCACTGTTTAGTACAGCATTTTCCGTATCAGAGGTTTCAATAACTGTTCTACCCTTTTTATTTCCTCTACCAGATCTACCCGCTACTTGAGAAATATTTGAATACGCCTTTTCAGAAGCTAAATAATCATTCATATTAAGCATCGAATCACTACCAAGTACACCTACCAAAGTTACATTTTCTATATCATGGCCTTTACTTATCATTTGTGTACCTATTAAAACATCTATATTTTCATTTCTAAATTGTTCTAATATTTTAGCGTGTGAATCCTTTAAAATTGTTGTATCTTTGTCCATTCTAAGTATAGAAATACCCGGGATTTGTTTTTTTAATTCCTCTTCAATTTTTTGCGTACCAAAACTACTTTCTTTTAAGTCATTGCTACCGCATATAGGGCAAGTAGTTACATTTCTTTCTGCATGACTACAATAATGACATAATAACAAATTACTTTTTTTATGATATGTCATAGCTACATCACAGCTTTTACATCTAAATATATATGAACAAGTTCTACATGTTAAATATGAAGAATATCCTCTACGATTTATAAAAATCATTGTCTGTTCTTTATTTTTAACATTTTTAATAATTTCTTCTTTTAACCTTCTACTGATAACTGAATTATTATTTAAATTTTCCGTTTTTCTATCTACCATAATAACTTCTGGCATATCTGCACCATTTGGTCTATTCTTAAGTTCAAATAATTTAATTTTATCTACTGTAGTTTTATAATATGTAGACACTTCAGGAGTTGCACTACCTAATAAAAGTGTTGCATTATTCTCTGCACAAATATATGCTGCAACTTCTTTAACTGAATATTTGGGTGTTGTCTGCGAATAATAACTTGAATCATGTTCTTCATCAACTATTACAATTCCAATATTATCTAATGGTGCAAATATTGCAGATCTTGCCCCTACAACTATCTTACTTTCACCTATCTTTATTTTTCTATATTCTTCTTTTCGCTCAGATATTGTCATCCTACTATGTAACACTGAAACTATATTACCAAATCTAGACACAAAACGTGTCAATGTTTGATGTGTAAGTGAAATTTCTGGAACAAGTACAATAACAGTTTTACCATCTTTTAAAACTTCTTCAATCACTTGAAGATACACTTCAGTTTTCCCGCTACCAGTTACGCCAAATAGTAAGCACTGATTATGTTCATTCGATTTAACAAGCTTTATAATACCATCTATTGCAACTTTTTGCTCATCAGTTGGTAATAGTTTTCCTGTTCTTCCAACATTTAAATCTATTAAAGCGTCCCTTTTTATATCCACTTTTTCTAAAGTAACATATTCATTTTTTTCAGCTGTAGAAATTATACCTCTACTAATACCCAAACCATCTGTAATATCTTGAATAGTAACATATTCGTTATCCATTAAAAATTTATATAATTGAATATGTTTTGCACTTTTTATTTTTCCTTCTTCAATATCGTTTAATATTTCTAAAGAGTCCTTATTTAAATTAATTACAGTCTCTTGCTTAGCTTTTAGGGTTTTACTTGACTTTATATTGTTAGTTCCAGGTGGAAGCATTAGTTTCAAAGTATCATATACATTGCAAAAATACATATATGCCATCCATTTAGATAGTTTGAGCTTAGCATTATCTATATAGGATATTTCATCTAAAATTTCATCAATATCTTTTAACTTAAATTTTGGATTATATTCATCATCTTCTATTTTAACTATTATGCCTTCTTCAAATCTATTGATACCTCTGCCAAAGTTGACTTTAACTCTTTTACCAATAGATATATCTGGTATCATACTTTCTTTAACAGAATAATCATAAACCTTATTAAGTTTTTTAACAGATGTATTTATAAGTACTTTTACTATCACTAATTATCACCTACTAACAATATTTAGATATAAGATCATTTACTAATGGTAAAAACTCCTCTTTGAGTTCTTCCAATCTATTTTCTGTTTCTGCTTCAAATCTTACAGTAAGTTTTGGTGTTGTGTTTGACATTCTAATTATTGCAAATGAATCTTCAAATTCTGGTCTTGCACCATCAACTGTATTTGTGTTATAACCTTTGCTTTTACAATATTCAACTACTTTTTCTACTATAAAAGCTTTCTTTTCATCAGTAGCAGTAATTTTAAGTACAGGAGTTGAATAATATTTTTTCAAAGTATCTACAACATCACTTAAAGTAATTATTTCATTATCTACAATTTCTACCATTCTAAGTCCAGCATAAATGCCATCATCAAAACCATAAAATTTATCTTTAAAAAATGTATGTCCTGAAATCTCTCCACCGAATAACATTCCTTGCTTTAACATTTCTCTTTTTATATATGAATTTCCTGTTTTATATACTATAGGATTCCCACCAACTTTTCTAATTTCATCAGATAAAGTTTTTGAGCAACTAACGTCAAATATAACAGATTTGTTTTCTAAATTTGGTAAAATATATTTAGATATTATTGCCATGTAGTAATCGCTAGATATTATTCTTCCTTTATTATCTACACATCCTACTCTATCACAATCCCCATCAAATGCTATACCAATGTCTGCACCAACTTCTAGTACTTTTTTTTGTAAATCTACCAAATTCTCAGCTTCTGCTGGATCTGGATGGTGATTTGGAAAATCTGGATTTGAATCACAATATATATAAGTTACATCCAAATTTAATTTATCAAAAACATCATGAACAATTATTGAAGCTGTACCATTACCTGAATCAACAACAACTTTTAATCTTTTTTTAAAGTTAAATTTAGATACTAACATATTTATATATTCAATTCTAATATTATGATTTGTAACTTTTCCTTCTCCAGATATAAAGTTACCTCCAAGTGTAAAGTTTTTGAAATCTACAATCTCTTCTCCACAAATTTCACCTTTAATATCATAAGCTATTTTAAATCCATTATATTCTTTTGGATTATGACTTGCTGTTACAACAACACCTGCATGTATGTTTAAAATTTCATTTGCGTAATATAACATTGGTGAAGTTACAACTCCAAGATAAATAACGTTAACACCTGAATCATTTATTCCTTGTATAAGCGCTTTACACAAACTAGGAGAAGAAATTCTAGCATCTTCACCAACTATACATTTATCTGCACCATACTTTTGTTTTAAAATTGTTCCATAAGATCTACCTATTGTATAACTTACATCCTCATTAAAATTCTTATTATAGATTCCTCTTATATCATAACCTCTAAATATACTTTCATCAATTTCTTTTATACATTTCATATTCATACTCTCCTTAAAAAAATAAAGTAGTAATTTTATTACTACTTTCATATAATTAGCTTTCCTGCTTTTTTAACCATTTAAAATACTCTGTTAAAATATTTTGAGCAGCTTCCTCTGGTGAAATATTAGTAGTATTTAATACATAATCATAATTTGACATATCATCTTTTCTTATATTATATATTTTAAAATATCTGTCATTCTCTAATTTAAATCTCTCTGCTATTTCACTTGCTGCATGCTCTAAATCCGTATATTCTTCTACTTTACCTCTATTAATATCATTAAACACCCTATGTGCTGCTACTTCTAAATCTACAGTTAAGTATACTTTAAAAGAATGTGGTATAGCATACCAACCAAGCCTTGCATCTACAATTAAATTATCATGCTCTTTTGCGTATAACTCAGCACTTTTTTCAATTTGTAGATCAATTTCTTTATGAGACTCAACATATATATTAAAATCTTTAATTGACATATTATGCTGCCTTGCAAGTTCTCTAAAATACTCACCATTTTTATATATCTCATAATTTAATTTATCTTGCAGTATGTGTGAAACTACACCTTTTCCACTTGCAATATCACCAGTTAAGGTAATAATATGAATATTCTTATTCATTTTCACTTGTTTCCTTTTTACTTTGTTTTACAGCTTTTTTTGCAACTTTAACTTCTTCTTTTTTCTTATCTACTATTTCAGTTACTTTTTTTTCTACGTCTTCATCTACTTTTTTAACTTTTTTAGCTTTTTTAGGTTTTTCTAAATCTAAAAGTTCATCTTTAACAGCTAAGTCTTTTAAAATTCCTTCAACTGTATTAGATATAACTGTATCCATATCTAAATCATTACCTTTATTTTTTAAAACATAGTCTCCACTTATTTTTACTAAAGCTTTTTCTTCAAATATTTCAGTTGCTGCTAAATCTACTGTATCTTTTATGTTAGCATCTCCTCGTTCTAATCTTCTTTGTGCAATCTCTCTAGCTCTTTTTGCAATTGCTATAGCTACCTCATATCTATTACCTGCTTTTTTTATTAGTTCATTAACGTTTGGTTTTGATAACATTTGAATTTCTCCCTTCGAATCGATGTATATATTCTACCACAAAATATAGTATATTTCAATATTTTTATTAAAGTTTAACAAAAATAATCAATTTAAAAAATTACATTCAAAATTATAAGCATTTTAGTACAAATATATATTAATTAAAGCTAAATATTTTTTTATTTAGTTTAATAAAAATAAGGTGCAATTATTAATTACAACCTTATTTTTTGATTAAATATCAAATATAAATTCATTATTATCATATTTTAATAATAATTAGTCTATTAATTTTATTTCATATAATTTATTACTAGTGTGGGTTACATTATACAATATCCATCTGGTTTTTATTGGTATATTATATATTTCATCAAATGTTCCACTATTCCTCGTAACCATACTTATTTCATTTTTATTTTCATCTAAAAACCTTAAATATAATATAACTCCATTTCCTGCTGAATACCATTTTACCCTTATATTTTTACCTTGCGCGCTTGAATCGACTAACATATATTCGTTACCTGTTCCTACAAAAAATGTACTATAATTATTATCATATGCTTGCATTTTTATTGCATCCAATACATTTGATGTATAGCTTGATGTTAACCTTGTTTCAATTCCATACTGATCTATTCCCTTTGCATAAATAGTTTGGCCGTGATTTACTTTTATTGGTTGATCATTATAATTCAACCAATCACCTATTGTCCCTATTTTGTATAATCTTTGCACACTTGTTGGAAAATAATTAATTTTCACCATTTTATATGGTTCATTTATTGCTTTTGTTGGATCTACCGCTAAAGTCATATAGCCATTTGTAGAAGTAAATGTTGGTTCATTACTTGGTTGTATTTCGTAAAGTTTATTACTAGTATGAGTTACATTATACAATATCCATTTAGTGTTTAAGGGTACATTATATATTTCATCAAATGTTCCACTATTTCTTGTAACCATACTTATTTCATTTTTATTCTCATCTAAGAATCTTAAATATAATAAAACTCCATTTCCCGCTGAATACCATTTTACCCTTATATTTTTACCTTGCATACTTGAATCAACTATCATATATTCATTACCTGTTCCAGCGAAAAATGTACTATCATTGCCATCGTAAGCTTCATATTTTATTGCATTTAACACATTCGCAGTATAACTTGATACTATCCTAGTTTCATTTCCATATCGATCTATACCTTTTGCATATATTGTTTGACCGTGATTTACTTTTATTGGCTGATCATTATAATTCAACCAATCACCTGTACTACCTATTCTATATAATCTTTGAATAACAGTAGAAAAATAATTTACAGTTACCATCTGATATGGTTCCTTTATTGCTTTTGTAGAATCTGCCGTTAGAGTCATATATCCATTTTTAGAAGTAAATGTTGGTTCATTACTTGGTTGTATTTCATATAAATTATTACTAGTATGAGTTACATTATACAATATCCATTTAGTTTTTAAGGGTACACTATATATTTCATCAAATGTTCCACTATTTCTTGTAACCATACTTATTTCATTTTTATTTTCATCTAAGAATCTTAAATATAACAAAACTCCATTTCCTGCTGAATACCATTTTACCCTTATACTTTTACCTTGCATACTTGAATCAACCAGCATGTATTCATTACCCGTTCCGCTAAAAAATGTACTGTCATTACTATCATATGCTTGTATTTTTATTGCATCTATTGGCATAGCAATTGTCTTACTTATAATTGTTTCTAATCCACTAGACTTTTTTACACTTTTTGCTACTATCGTTCCACTTGCCATATCAAATTGTCCACTATAACCTATCCATGTAACGCCATTATCAACGCTGTAATAATTATCTATATCTGTTCTTGTATCATATGTTATTGTAGTTGTTGAATCGAATTTTGCTCCATATTCATAAAGAGTTGCATAATTAGAATTAGAATTAATCACTGGTACTTTAGGTTTATCTAAATCTAAACTTAAAACTTTCTTTTGTACTGTAACTTCATTTCCTGCACTATCTTTTCCTTTTGCATATATTGTTACCGTTCCATCTGCATTTTGCCAGTTATTTGCTAGTATTGTATACGAAGAGATTGCAAATTTATTTGTATATGTACTCCAAGTTGCATTACTTGTTCCTACTCTATATTGCTTTATTGTTGAATCTCCATAATTTATTGTTACATTTGCAGTTAACCCTACTGTAGTTTCTGGACTTACTTGTATATCTATAACTGGTGCTGTTAAATCTACATTTGTTACATTTAATGTATATACTTGTTTGTTTCCAACCCCATCTTCTGCATAGAATGTATAATAACCATTACTTGTTATATTTACTATACTATCGTTTGCTATTTCAGTTCCAGAGTTTGTAAAGTAACTTTCACCTTGAGTGCCAGGTGCCCATTTTACTTTTCCTACTCCTACATCATCTGTTACACTTACTTTAACTGCTACTTTTTGCTGTGCAGCAACCAAATCTGCTGTAAGTTTTATTACAGGTTGGTTTTCATCTATATTAACTACTTTTTTCATTGCTTCAGCAGTCCATACTTCTGTATCATCCATACCTTTTGCATATATTACTGAGTTATTTCTATCTATTGTTATAGGTACTGTATAATCTGTCCAGTCTGTTTTTATACTTCCATCTGGATTTACTACTTTATATTGTTTTGTTACTAAATTTGGATTATACACTATATTTGCTGTTACTCTAATTGCTGCTTCTGTTGGAGTTACTA
>JAEWPS010000019.1 GCA_023460515.1 Bacillota bacterium
TGTGGAGAACATGATGTACATCAGCTCTACCGCCACCAATGCCGGTTCTGCCACCATACAGGTCTACTTCAAGCAGGGCACGGACCCCGACATGGCTGCGGTGAACGTACAGAACCGCGTATCCAAAGCGCAGGGACTGCTGCCTGCCGAAGTAACGAAAATCGGTGTGACTACCCAGAAGCGACAGACCAGCTTCCTGCAAATCGGTGCTTTGGTAAGCACCGACGGACGCTACGACCAGACCTTCCTTGCCAATTACCTCGACATCAACGTGATTCCGCAAATCAAGCGTATCGAGGGTGTGGGTGATGTAATGGAGCTGGGCGATACTTACAGTATGCGTATCTGGCTGAAACCGGAACGGATGGCGCAGTATGGACTGGTTCCCTCGGATGTGACTGCCGTATTGGGCGAGCAGAACATCGAAGCGCCCACCGGTTCGCTGGGCGAAAATTCAAAGAACGTATTCCAGTTTACGATGAAATATCGCGGACGCCTGAAGAGTGTGGAGGAATTCCAGAACACGGTGGTCCGTTCGCAGAGCGACGGTTCCGTGCTCCGTCTGAAGGACGTGGCGGATGTGGCGTTGGGCACGCTGACTTACAGTTTCCGCAGTGAGATGGACAGCAAGCCGGCTGTACTTTTCATGATGTTCCAGACGGCAGGCTCCAACGCAACCGCCGTCAACAAGCAGATTACCGCACAGATAGACGAGATGAGGAAGAGCTTGCCCGAAGGGACGGAGTTTGTGACGATGATGAGCTCCAACGACTTCCTCTTCGCTTCCATACACAATGTGGTGGAGACGCTGGTCATTGCCATTATCCTGGTGATTCTGGTAGTGTACTTCTTCTTGCAGGACCTCAAGAGTACGCTTATACCGTCCATCTCCATCATCGTGTCGCTGGTCGGTACGTTTGCCTGCCTGGTGGCTGCGGGGTTCAGTCTCAACATCCTGACGCTGTTTGCGCTGGTGCTTGCCATCGGTACGGTGGTGGACGATGCCATCGTGGTGGTGGAGGCTGTGCAGTCCAAGTTCGACGCCGGATATAAGTCTCCCTACCTTGCCACGAAGGATGCGATGGGCGATGTGACGATGGCTATCATCTCTTGTACCTGCGTGTTCATGGCGGTGTTTATCCCCGTGACGTTTATGGGCGGTACTTCGGGTGTGTTCTATACGCAGTTCGGCATTACGATGGCAACGGCAGTGGGCATCTCCATGATTTCGGCATTGACGCTTTGCCCCGCCTTGTGCGCCATCATGATGCGTCCGTCGGACGGTACGAAGAGTGCGAAGAGCATCAACGGACGGGTGCGTGCGGCATACAATGCTTCGTTCAACGCCGTGCTGGGCAAGTATAAGAAAGGTGTCATGTTCTTCATCCGCCACCGTTGGATGGTATGGACTTCATTGGTAGCCGCCATCGTGCTGCTGGTCTACTTGATGAGTACCACCAAGACGGGGCTTGTGCCGCAGGAGGACCAGGGTGTCATCATGGTGAACGTCAGCACCTCGCCGGGCAGCACACTGGAAGAAACCACGAAGGTGATGGACAAGCTGGAGGACATTTTGAAACATACCCCTGAGATAGAGCACTATTCTAAGGTGGCAGGCTACGGGCTGATGTCCGGCCAGGGAACTTCCTACGGTACCATCATCATTCGTCTGAAGGACTGGAGTGAGCGAAAGGGAAGCGAACACACGTCCGATGCTGTGGTGGCACGCCTCAATGCCCAGTTCTACGGTGTGAAGGAGGCACAGATATTCAGCTTCCAGCCGGGTATGATTCCGGGCTACGGTATGGGTAACTCCCTTGAGCTGAACCTGCAGGACAGGACGGGCGGTGACAGAACGGTGTTCTACGAGTCGGTGATGCAGTTCTTGGGTGCCTTGAACCAGCGGCCCGAAGTGGCGATGGCGTATACCTCTTATGCCATGAACTTCCCGCAGGTATCGGTAGATGTGGATGCGGCCAAGTGCAAGCGTGCAGGCATCTCGCCGAGTGCGGTGCTCGATGCGTTGGGCAGTTATTGCGGTGGAGCTTATATCTCCAACTACAACCAGTTCGGTAAGGTGTACCGCGTCATGATGCAGGCATCGCCCGAATATCGTCTGGACGAGCAGGCGTTGAGCAATATGTTTGTACGCAACGGTGCGGAGATGGCTCCGGTCAGTCAGTTTGTGACATTGAACCGGGTGCTTGGTCCGGAGACGGCCAACCGCTTCAATCTGTATAGTGCCATCTCTGCCAACGTGAATCCGGCAGAAGGATATTCCTCCGGC
Organism: Bacillota bacterium; assembly: GCA_023460515.1. Taxonomy (GTDB): domain Bacteria; phylum Bacillota; class Clostridia; order TANB77; family CAG-465; genus RGIG5057. Next base: position 2,288 of record JAEWPS010000019.1, read on the forward strand.
GAAGTGCAGAAAGTGATTGAGGAAGTGGCGGAACAGACATTGCCGTTGGGCTACGGTTACGAGTACGGTGGCATGGCACGCGAGGAAGCCAGCACCGGTGGTGCGCAGACGGTCTTTATCTATGCCGTGTGTATCTTCCTCATCTATCTCATTCTGGCATGTCTCTACGAGAGCTTCCTGGTGCCGTTTGCGGTCATCTTCTCCGTACCGTTCGGGCTGATGGGGTCGTTCCTCTTTGCCAAAGTACTGGGATTGGAAAACAACATCTATCTGCAGACGGGTGTGATTATGTTGATTGGTCTGCTTGCCAAGACAGCCATTCTGATTACGGAGTATGCCATCGAGCGCCGCCGCAAGGGAATGGGCATTGTGGAATCGGCTTACTCGGCTGCCCAGGTCCGCCTGCGTCCTATCCTGATGACGGTACTGACGATGATATTCGGTATGCTTCCGTTGATGTTCTCCAGCGGTGCGGGCGCCAACGGCAACTCTTCGCTGGGTACGGGTGTAGTAGGCGGTATGCTTGTAGGAACATTGGCATTGCTTTTCGTCGTTCCGGTGTTCTACATCATTTTCGAGTATCTGCAGGAGAAAATCCGTCCGCCGATGGAGGAGGAAGCCGATGTGCAGGTATTGCTCGAAAAGCAGAAAAGTGAGGCCGAACGGGCGAAGAATTGAGTTTATGCAGAGGAAACGGAATAAAAAAACAGATTGGAACAATGAAGAAACATATCATCCTATTGTCCGCCGCCGGTTTGCTGTTCAGCAGTTGCGGCGTGTACACCAAATACAAACCCGCTACCGAGGTTCCCGACGGCCTCTACGGGGAAGAAACGGCCGCTTTTACGGAGAGCACCGACGGTTCTCCGGTGGCTACCGAAGACAGCCTGAACCGTGGCTTGGGCGGAATGGACTGGCGCGAGCTTTTCACTGACCCCCACTTGCAGGCGCTTATCGGGCAGGGGTTACAGAACAATACCGACTACCAGTCGGCACAACTCCGCGTGGAGGAAGCCGAAGCCACCTTGCTGTCCGCAAAGCTTGCTTTCCTGCCCTCCTTTGCCCTTGCACCGCAGGGCACGGTGAGCAGCTTTGACAGCCACAAGGCTACGCAGACCTATTCGCTGCCCGTCACTGCCAGTTGGGAACTGGATATTTTCGGCCGTATGCGCAATGCCAAGAAACAGTCGAAGGCGCTCTATGCGCAGAGCCGGGACTATCGCCAAGCGGTGCGCACCCAGCTCATTGCCGGGATAGCCAATACCTACTATACCCTGTTGATGCTGGACGAACAACTTGCCATCTCCAGGCAGACGGAAGAGACTTGGAAGGAAACCGTTGCTTCTACCCGTGCGCTGATGAATGCGGGCATGGCTGATGAGTCGGCAGTTTCGCAGATGGAGGCTGCCTACTATCAGGTGCAGGCTTCCGTGCTCGATTTGGAAGAGCAGATAAACCAAGTGGAGAACAGCCTTGCTTTGTTGCTGGCAGAGACACCCCGCCGTTATGAACGCGGTGTGCTGGCCGAGCAGCAGTTCCCCGCAGACTTTTCCATAGGAATTCCTGTTCAGATGCTTTCCTGCCGTCCTGATGTCCGTTCGGCTGAGCAGACACTGGAAGCGGCGTTCTACGGCACCAATGCGGCGCGCTCTGCCTTCTATCCCTCCATCACGCTGGGCGGGAGTGCGGGCTGGACCAATTCTGCCGGTTCAATGATTGTGAATCCCGGCAAGTT
>JAEWPS010000020.1 GCA_023460515.1 Bacillota bacterium
AGAAAGACCAGTCCTTAGCCCCCTCCAGCGCAACCGACTGACTGTAGGATGAAATGCCGGCGTTGGTTCTGATGATCCTCGCGCCTGCCAGACCCAGGCATCGCTTATCGGCATCACGGTCAACGACGGCGGTTGCGCCGTTAATCTTATAGTTCCACTTCTCATCCATCATGTCAATGCCCAGCAGTCGGTTGATAACCACCTTCTGCAGTTTGGACACCTGCTCGGGACTGTTCACCGGAGCGCTGCCGCCGTACTTGGTGAACTGCGCGTACCCCAACTCGTCCTTCACGCACACGACGTTACCGGAGTCGTTGAACTGATAGGTCAGCTTCTTCCCTGCGTCGTTCGCTCCAGTCTCTACGACCGTCACTTCGGTCTGCATGTCTTTGTAGCCGAACAACAGCTTCGAACCCAGCATCGTGCCGCTCTTCTGTTCCATGCTGATTACGCGCCTCGACTGTTCGGCAAACAAATCGATCGCCGCCGCGTCATACTCCGCGACAGGCTCGTACGCCAGATAGATTCCCAGACCGTCATAGTTCTGCGCGCTGGTCAGCATCTTGGTCGTTCCGTCGTAGCCGTAGGTTGTGTATTGTGCATTCGTCAGGTCTGCATAGTTTACTCGGATCAATCGCTTCTGGTCGTCATAAGTGTAGCTAACCACCGGGCATCCGGGCGCGGTGATGCTCGCGAGCAATCCGGCCGCATTGTAAGCAAATACCGTTTCTCGCCCCACGCCGTCTGTTACCTTCAGAAGCTTGGCCGGATTCGCCAAATCAAAATCGTAGGATACGACACTGCCTTTCTGAGCGTCCTGGGCCCTCAGCGCATCTTCGACCTTGGTGATGTACTTCTTCTCCGTGTCCGCAGGCTTTGGGAAGGTCATGCGGTTGTGGCCCTTGTCCTCGATGGTAATCGTGCTGGCCTGCACCCGCAGCTTCAGGCTCATGCCCTCCGAATCCTCGTAAGGCTGATCTCCGGAGATCTTGAAGTAGTGCTCCGTGCCGTCTCCGTCCGTCCAGACGTAGTAGGAATCATCGCCGATGCTCGCCTTATACACCGACTGGTGCGCACTCGTGCGCCAGCCCATGCCGCAATGCACCTCGTCCGATTCCGAGAGACAGCTGTTGTAATAGTGCGTCACGCTGACCGGCATGCGGTTGCCGTTCATGGCGGTGTCTGAATGCTCCAGCACCATGTTGCCGTTGAACAGGTCGACGTTGACCGTGCCCGCGCGCCCGGCGGACTGCTTTTCATACTGCCACCAGCCCTCCAGACCCGCGTGGCTGATGTAGTTGACGATGAAGGAGGGCTTGTCGTAGTTCCACTCCACCGATCGGAACTCTACGTAGGTTCCGCCCTCGTTCACCGGCCGGCGGATCGCGATGCCGAAATTGGCGCTCTTTCCGTCCTTCTTCTTGTACCACGACCGGTACGTGTTTGTGACGTCCCAGATGCATCCACCAAGGGTCGTGGTGTTGTAGTCCAGCATTTTGGAGTCGATGAAATCGCTGATGCTCATGGAAATGGCTACGTTGTCTGCATTCACGGCGGGTTTATTCCAGGTGGCTTTGCTTTCCATCCAATTGTGCTTAATCGGATAGGCCGCAGTGTACTCCGTCTCATCGCCGTAATTGGCGGTGCGGAGCCGCATCCCCGCGTACAGGATCGTGTCCGAGGCCCGCTGCTTAACCAGCTTCTTTACCCGGAACAACGTAATATTATTGTCGTTGTTTACTCCCACGCGCAGCACACCGTTCGAGCCATAATTGGTGTTGGGAACCTCCTCGCGCAGGCTCGTGTCCTCGATGTTCGCGGACGACGTGGAGGTCTTTGCCACCGGGTCAATCGTTACGGGAAACAGCGCGCTGGCCAGAAACGCTTCGTCAATCCCATAGCGCATCCTGACGCAGTTTACGTCACGAGTAATTTCTACCGTGCCGTCGATGCGGTTACCCGCGCTGTCGTACACGTCGGGCGGCAGGAATTCAAATACTTCTTCTCCATCCTTGCGCACTAGAACGCCTTGATTGTCCCGCACCTCATACTCGTACGTACTGGGAAGCTTGAGCACAGCGTACTGGAGCGCCTCGCGGTTTTCCAGAATGATGTCTTCCTTCACCCACGTACCGCTGAGCGAGTACTTCACCGACAGGCCGGGCGCCAGATTCTCATACGCCACCTGGGACTGCACAGGCCGCCTGTCCAGACGTTTTTCCTGCGGCGTCATCGCAGACGCCAACGCAGCTGGCTGAAGTTCCATTGCAGTTTTCGTCAGACCCGAAATAGCGATTCGGGCCTGTGCTTCCTGCAGGAGCATTTCCTGCTGAAGCTCCGTGCCACTCTTTACCGTGGCGATAACCTCAGGCTCGGTGTGGTCCAGCGTCCACTCCAGCGTGTTCCCCTTGTGGGTCAGCCTGACCAGCGATCCTTCGCCAGCAGTTTTGGCCATCTCAACCTTGAGGCTCGAGGCGCGGTTCGTCAGCACTTCCCTGCCCTGCGCGTCCACTCCCGTTTCCAGGTTGTTGTCGATCTCCTGCCATGGGGCATCCTCCGACTCGCGGAAATGTACCGGATCGGAGAAGACAATCGCCTGATAACGGCCGCCCCCCAGATTGTAGTGCTTGGTGCACTCTTCCCGGAGCGCTATGTCTTCTTCCCCATCGAGCAGCTCAAACATCGCGGCACGTGAGGTGTCACCTTGGCTTTCTTCGGTCGGGAGATCAATCAGATCGTTCTCCTCGTCCGCCGGAATAAGCACATCTTCTTCCGGTTCGTTTTCCTGGCTGTAAGCCATATTCTGGTCTTCCATTTTTTCTTTCTCCTTTTCCTGATTTGGTGTCGGGTTTGATTCCTTTGGTCTTTCGGTCGATAAGTTGGTCGAGTGAGGAACCACCATAGGATTCCGCCCCGCCTGATCAAGTCATTGGCTCTTGCCGGCGCTCGCTGTGGCGTATCGGGGCTCTGGATCCTGAGCGGCAATGGGTATACAATTTTCATGATCCTCCGTTTGTTTGAGTCCGTTTGATTTGGGGCTGCGTTTGTTTGTGACCGGCGCCGGTCTATATGTTATCGCCCTCCGGTCGTTTATCCGGAAGACGTTGTTTTAAGAAACCCACTTGGTTTTTTACGTGGTATGTCAAAAATCACTGATGCGGATCCGTTTATGCCTGCGCCGCCTGTTCTCCGGAAGCGTCGCGCACATCCGGCTCAGCCTGTGGCTGAATCTTCGCGGGCAGAAAGAGCTCATCCGCCGCCACCTCCACCGACACGACGGGAATACCGCCAGCCTGGAATACGCGCTGGGTCAGGTACCCCTCCACAGCGATCTTCATGCCCTTTGCCAGCCGCTCCCTGCAGAACTCCGCGTTCGCGTTCCACGCGTTGATCCGGTACATTTCCTTCTTTACGACACCCGCGCCGGTCTTGTGGCGCACCGAGAGCGGGAATACCACATGCGGCACCTGACCTTCGCTGCCCAGCTGCCTCGGGTTGTCCGAAACGATCCCCGAAAGATACACCCTGTTCATTTCTTTCTTCCTCCTCTGTCTACTTCCATTTCATTTCGTTGTAGGGGTTGCTTTTTGAAACAGCGCTTCCCTGCCTTAAGGCACGGCCATGGGTTTCCAGGCCTTCATCGTTACATCACCTCCCATCCTTCGGATTTGATCAGGCTGCCATCAGCCTTTGTGCGTACCCCATGGGCAGCAACTGACACTGCCAGCCTACGAGCACGCGGGCAAGGAACATCCGCCAGCCACGCTTGAGTACCTGCCATGCGTACACCGGCTGGAAAACTTCTTTCCCTTCGCGCCGCCAGACGCGCAGGATGTGCCAGAT
>JAEWPS010000021.1 GCA_023460515.1 Bacillota bacterium
AAAGAATGGCTTCTACATCTAAACTCTCGCTAAATTTCTTATATCTATTAAGAATATCCAGTAAGTAGGTTTTCATATTTGCACCTTTATGCTCACCTGCTCCCTACAATGAGCCATAAATAAAAAAAGATGTGGGAACACTATTTGCTTTATCCTTGTAACTGGCTCTCGCATTGCCTTTGCTGTGGATAAAACAATAGCGACCCACACCAAAGGGCATATAGAAACCTCACAAAAATGAGGTAGGTATATATCCAAGTGTGGGTGCTACTGCTATCATCTTCACAGCGTTTCAAATTTGCGAGATTTGTTACAAGAAGATAATTTCAATAACACCTTTCGTTAAATATGTCCTTCCAACTCCTTGACGCATCAGTTCATTGGAATTGGTGCAAAGATAGCGAAAGGTTCTAAATTAATAGGCATGAAGTGTGGATTAATAGTAACTTCCATGCTCTCAAACATGGTCTGAACGGGATATTTAATAAGATTTGCATCCATACTCTGTAAATCCATGCGGGTATCAAAATGATAAATCCCCTTATAAGAAGTGAATTTTAGAAATTGTTACCCGTATGAATTTATAAAGCTAAAGTCAATTTCTCCGACTGAATTTGAGGGTAGGACAAATTTAGATTGGGGTATATAGGATTGACCTTGCTCTAAATTTGTCCTGCCTTTCAAAGTAACTTCACGACATCAACCCTGCTCTGACAAGCAACCTCTTGACTTGTGTAATATGAAACTTGCATCCCTTAGATGTAACAAAACCTTGCTCATTCAACAGACAAGTCATTTCGGATAATGATTTGCCTTGCATTGACAGTGACCGTAACAGTGCTATCGCTCTCATATTATTTGGATTGTTATCAGCTTTAGCCTTGTTGGTAACGATACTATGTTGAACAGCTTGTTCAAATTTATTCATCAAATTCTCCGATTTACCAAGCTGCACACCCCTTGCTTTTTTGGCTTGAAGTGATTGTTTGGTTCTCTGACTGATTAATCCTGCTTCATATTCGGCTATGCTACTGATGATATGCAGAATTAATCTGTTGGCTTGTGGAAAGTCACAGAACACAATTTCAACATCACTCTCCAACAGCTTGGAAGTAAATGCTACATTCCTTGACAACCTATCCAATTTAGCGACAATCAGAATAGAGTTCGTTTTCCTGCACATTGCCAAAGCTGCAAGAAGTTGAGGTCTGTTAGATTTCTTCCCACTCTCCGTTTCAATATATTCAGCAAGTATGGGCTTATGCTTCACATGATTGTGTATAATCTCCCGTTGTGCTTCTACACCAAGACCTGAGATTTGCTGCTTCATGGTGGATTGCCTTAAATATGCTATGTATGTCTTCATAATTCACAATTATTAATAGTTGGTTACAAGTGCTGAATGTTCGTTCAGCTTATGTAAGTAAGGACACCCAACTTAAAAATTGAATGTCCTTTTTAACGCTATAACTGTCCTTCATCAGCAAAGCTGTAATATCCTGCATCTGTTAATATGAGGTGGTCTGTTACTGTAATTCTCATAAGTCTTGCAGCTTCTTTGACCTGCTTAGTAATCTTCATATCCTGCCTGCTTGGTTTCAGATTACCGCTTGGATGATTATGTGCAAGAATGATAGCTACTGAATTGGTGAGTAATGCAGCTTGTAGAATTACTCTGACATCAGCACAAGTTTCAGTAATTCCACCCTCTGATATGAGAGTGTAGCCTAAAACTTGGTTGGATTGGTTTAGGAACAGAACTTTGAAGTATTCTTTGTAACAGATAGTTCCCTCCTTATATGTAGGAAGTAAGTATTTATAAGCATCCTCCGAACTATATATTTTATTCCGGCTTTTTGATGTGGATTTGTAAGTGAGTTCCACTTCTCCAACAGTATAATCTATATCCATAATATCAAGTATTAAAATGGTCTATCGCCATATTCATAAACAAGAATTGAATTGCATACTCTATCGTAGAATGAGAACCCACAGCAAGTATGGAAGTAGCTTTCATAAACTGCTGCATATTCACCATGCTGTCTGCTGTTCCTATCCAAAAATGAATCAAACTTGTGCAGCCAATATTTAAGTGCTTGCAAGCGTTTGATGTATTGCAGATTATTCTCACAGTAGCATAATTTCTCTTGTAAAGAAGTGATATGATTGATAGCATTTTCTATTTTAGATTTATCCATGATTGTAATATTTGATGGTTAATAAAATGAAGAAAGGACAACTAACTTAATAGCTGCCCTTTCCTCTCTCAATCAACAATCCACTCAGCCCAAGAACCAAGCGTATTTGTTATCAAGTCCTTGCAGGACGTTGTTAATTCCTACACTGACTTCCGTAGCGTTTACGGCTCGTTGCAGATAAGTATCAATGTAGCTTCCTTTGTTAGCCTGCGTCAAAAGATTGTGGAAATCGAACATTGATATGGCGTTGTCCTTTGCTCCGAACACTTCGTTGTGATAGTAATCTCTGCATACGCTGTTTATCTGACTGTCCGTAATCAGAAGTCTTGGAATGGCTTTCTGCCTTGCTGGTGACAATGCTTGAAACATTCTCATCCGTCCAACAATCTGTGCAAATTGTGTCTCGGACAATGAAGTGTTGGTAAGTGACTGCATCAAGTGGATTTCTTTTGCAGGATTGAAGCTGTGGAACAATTCAAGCACGTTTCTGTAAAGTTCGCTGATATTGGTTACTTCCATATTGAACTTGGCACCCTCTCCCGTTAAAATTTGATTGCTACAAATTCTAACTCTCCAGCCTACAAAACAAGAAAATTTCTCCAAACCTTTGGATGCACGATAAAGGTTGAGGTCTGAATAGTTCCTTACCCCACCAATGCACAGTTCAAGTCTTTGCCCTCTTATCGTTTCGATAATGGTTGGAATGGTAAAGGCAAATGCAAGACGCTGGTAGAATTGTGTCTTCTCACACTCCAGCAATTCCGATGCTTTCTTTCCCAAACTTTGGGGAGTTCTACCACGTACAATGTGTGAAACTCTGATTTCGGGTGTGTTCACTCTTTCACCTGCATAGAATGAGCAAGCCGCATCATGCACACATGAAATAAAGTCTTGATGTGCGATAGTCAATTCTTGGTTAGCCCAAGTTGGAACAACGCATTTGTTTGTAAGCTCGTCCATAGTGATTGCATCGGTGTTGGCTTCCAAAAAGTTCACGCTCGGCTGTACGGTTGGTTCGTCTT
>JAEWPS010000022.1 GCA_023460515.1 Bacillota bacterium
GTTTCTCTAGTGGACGCAGAAAAAGGGGTTGCTTGGGGCGGAAAGGTACCCGGCTGGGTTACGATGAAGGGCGAATCTCCGGTTGCCCTAGGCGCGCCGGAAAAGGCCGGTAGAATTCCGGGCGGCCTATACGCGGAATATGAAACGGAGCGCTTCGCGTTTCGCGTGGAGTTTCATGCAAACGGCGCGGAACTAACGCTTAGAATTGTGCAGCAGAAATGCGAAGGCTCTCTGGAAAACCTGGAATATCCGGCGCACATGCTGCGGGTGGACTCGGGCGTCGAGGGAGGGTATGTGGTTCTCCCCCACAAGCAGGGAACGCTGATTCCCTCGCGGTTGGACACAGGCTTCATGCGCCACCGGCACAACACATGGCGCAGCATCTCGGACATCGAATCGGTGATCCCCTTTGAATTCTGTGGCCTGAACATGACCTGGTTCGGCGCGTCGCTTTCGGGCTCCTCGGTGATGTGCTATCTGGAGGAAGCGGTTGACTGCTCGCTGCACGTGGTGGGAATCGCGGTCATGGACGAGGCTGGACTGCGCGTTAACAGCGGGCAGGGCGATCTGCCAGGCGACAGATATTCTTCGCTTTCTCCCGTTTGGCGCTCCAGCAGGGGCGAAATGGGCTATGAGCGGACAATCCGACTTACGCTTGTGGACGGCGGATACGTCGCGATGGCGAAGCTGTACCGCCGATTCGTTCAGGAGAGCGGGCGTTTCGTGTCGCTGCGCGAGAAAATTGCGAAGAACCCGCTTATAGAGGGCATGCTCGGTGCGCCGGACCTGAAAATCTACATTTACACCAACCGGCGGAACGAGCCGAGACTGCGTTCCTGGTCGGAGCCCATCCTCGACGGTTACGAGTGTGTCCATACCACTTTTGATCAGGCGGGCGAAATTGTCGAGGACCTTAAGAACATGGGCGTCAAGCACGCGCTGGTTCTATTGGGCGGGTGGAACCGGGCCGGGTATGACCGCGAGCATATCGATATGTGGCCCCCGGCCGAGGGAGCAGGTGGCGTCGAAGGGCTTTCCCGCCTGAGCAGGAATGCCACCGAAGCCGGTTATGTGTTCTCGCTGCATGACAACTACCAAGACATCTATCCGGACTCTCCGAGTTACGATGAAAAATACGTGATGAAACACGAGGACGGTTCCCCGATGCTGGGCGGGATATGGGATGGCGGCCTTTGCAGGCTGGTTTGCTCCAGCGCCGCGCACGAGCTTGCCGAGCCCGTGGTCCGCTCAGTCCGCGAAGCCACGTCGGTCAACTCGTACTATCTGGATACGACCACATCCGCGCCCATGTACGAATGCTACGACGAGGCGCACCCAATGACCCGAAAGGACGACCGTACAAACAAGGCAAAGCTCCTCGGATATCTGGCCGAGCAGGGCTGGGTGGTCGGCGCCGAGGCGGGCGTGGACTGGGCCGTTCCGGTATGTTCGTTCTTCGAGGGGATGCCCGGCGCGGCAGTTGGCCTGAATTACGGGATCGAATCCGCCGATTTTGGTATTATGGTTCCGCTTTTCAACCTGGTCTACCACGACGCGGTCGTCTGCTACTGGCAGCACGGGCAGCCTTTCGGAAGAGAAGACCACATTAACCACGTGCTGCACGACCTGGTCAGCGCGCAGCCCTCCAGCTGGTCGTTCATATACGAACAGTGGGAGGACCTCAAGCCTCTGATCGCCCAGTGCTACGGCCTGTTGGGCGGCCTGCATGAGCAGACGGCGCATTCGGAGTTGGTGAGCCATGAATTCCTGACCGCCGGATTCGAGATGCATCGCAGCGTATTCGGGGACGGCACCGAGGTAATCGTCAATTTTGACATTATATCGCACGAGTACGAGGGGCGCAAGGTCACGCCCAAGGGTTTCGTCGTGCGCATGCCCGGCAAGGAGGAAATTTCCGGCCGCATGTCCAGAGACGTCGTTCTGGGGTAAGAGCGGTCACAAATAGATACCGGACGGGGAAGAACCCGTCAAAGATAATACTAAGGAGGTTATTGGCATGAAGAAACTGTTGTCCTTCCTGATGGTGGCTCTGATCATTGCCGGGTGTCTGCCCGTGATGGCGCAGGGCGAAGATGTCACGCTGGAATACTGGATTGCCGGCGACCCGATCCGCACGCCCGTGTACAAGGAATCCGTCGCGCGCTTTACGGAAAAGACCGGCATCAAGGTCAACGTCACCGAGGAAGTCGGCGACAACACCCAGATTCAGCAGAAGCTGTACACCATGATCGCCTCCGGCGACGCTCCGGACGTACTGCAGGTGGACACCATGTATGTGGCGGACATGGCAAAGGCCGGGACGATCGAACCGCTGAACGCATATGCGGGCTATGACGGCGTATATAACAGCGTAATCGAAGCGGAGGTCAAGCCCCTCGTCTACGACGGACAGACCTACGGTCTCCCGATCCGCGGCAACTCCATTCAGCTCGTGTACAACAAGAAGATGTTCCGAGATGCGGGGCTGGACCCGGAAAATCCTCCGAAAACCTATGACGAGCTGATTGACGCGGCGACGAAGCTGACCAAGGTGGACGCGAACGGCAACGTTGAAGTATACGGATTTGAAATCGGCATGACCGCTGATTCCCACTGGACGATGCACGTGTTCAGCCCGATTTTCTGGTCCTACGGCGGCGAATATCTCCGTGAGGACGGAACCTCCGGGTTTGCAACGGACGCCGGCGTCAAAACTCTGGAACTGTGGGACAAGCTGGTCAACGATCTGAAGGTCTCCCCGCCGGAGCGAGTCAAAGACGGCTTCCCGTCGGGCAAGATCGCGATGATCATCACCGGCGAATGGGATCTGCGCTCCTTCCGCGAAAATTTCCCGGACCTGGAAGTTGGCTACGCGACGCTGCCCATGCCCTCCGCGGACGTCGTGCCCCAGATCCCGCTGGGCGGCCGCGCCTGCGTCATCCCGACGATGAGCACCCATAAAGAGCAGGCCTGGCAGTTGATCCAGCACGTGCTCAGCTACGACGAACAGATGACCTATACGAAGAGCGAGGTCGGCCTGGGAGTTCTCAAGGATATGGTCAACGATCCCTGGTTTGAGACCAATCCCAATTACAAGCGGGCGCTCGAGGACATGCAGTACGCCAAGCCCAAGGCTGCGCCCGAGATCATGCAGATGGACACTTTCGTGTTCGACGCGATCCAGCGCGTTATTCTGATGGGCGACGACCCCATGACCGCGCTTCAGGACGCGGACATCCAGTATAACGAACTGCTGGGGTCATTGGATTAGCATCCGTTGCATTAACCGCGGCGGGGCCGGTTTACGTCCCCGCCGCGGCGCATCGAGTGATCGGAGAAAGGACAAACGCCATGGCGAAGCGATACGGCAGCCTTACCAGACGGCAGAAATGGATTGGTATAGCGTTCCTCCTTCCGTTTCTGGTTCACTTTACGCTGTTTGCCGTCTATCCTTTGATCGCGACTCTACTGACGTCCCTGACGAATCAGAACCTATTGTCGATGAAAAACGATTTCGTCGGCCTTCAGAACTATACGAGGATTCTTGGGGAATCGCTCTTTGCCAGGTCGCTGCGCAATACCGCTGTCTACGTGCTCATCGACGGCGTGGGCGTAGTTGTATTCGGCATGCTTTTGGCGCTGAGCCTCAACGCTAAGGTAAAAGGGCTGTCCTTTTTCAGAACCGCCTGCTATCTGCCGGTGCTGTTTGACTGGGTGATCGTGTCTGTCGTTTTCAAATTCCTGCTGGAGCCCTCGTTTGGCTTGGCGAACTATTTTCTTCGCTCTATGGGGCTTTCCGCCCAGGGATTTCTGACCGATCCCGA
>JAEWPS010000023.1 GCA_023460515.1 Bacillota bacterium
CAAGGCTGGGATTTGCTCACTGCCGTTGTAAGTGAGGCCGTCTGTTGCTCCCACCGTGGCATACTGGATATCCCGCGCTGTCAGATACAGCCCGCCATCGCCGCTTTGTCCCGCAAGACCTGTGAGCGTGGGCAGCTTGCCGTCGGCAAATGTCCAAACGCCGCTGTCCCAAGCAGCAGTATCCCAATTACCTGCTGTCGTCCAGAATCTGCCGCCAAACAAGGTCTGTGAGGTCACATCCGCGCCGTCCTTTGCACTTAGACCCTTATTTGCCCATGTGCCAGGAATACGGCTGAACGCATAGTTGTTCAAGAGAGAGCCGGAGGTGTTTCTGCCCACCACGCGCCCGAAATCGGATGCGCTTGCGTTGTTGATGGAAGGGTTCAATGCCGCACAATTTTGCACGCTGCCACTGGTAACGCTTCCCGCAACGCCGCCGACATAGCGAACGCCTTTGATATTGCCGGTGCTGTAGCAATTTTGCACACTGCTGCTGCTAACGTCCCCCGCAACGCCGCCAACATAGCGTACTCCGGAAACACTGCTGTCACTGTAGCATCGTTGCACCGTAGTGGCTGCGTATTCAAGATACCCTATTATGCCGCCAACATAGTCTTTGCCAGTCACACTACCGGTACTGTAGCAGTTTTGTACTGTGCCGCTTGAAGCACGGCCCACCGTTCCGCCGACATTCTCATCACCGGATACGTTGCCAATAACGGCGCAGTTTCCTACTGCCGCATCCCAAGCAAATCCGGCTATGCCGCCGACACTGTTTTGTCCGTTGACGCTTGCGTCGATGATTCTGATATTCTGCACCTTGCTACCGATGTAGAGATAGCCGAATAAACCGATGTAATCAGCCGTCGACCGGGTGATAGTCAGCCCGGTAATGGTTTTGTTGTTGCCATTAAAGTTTCCCTTGAATTGTTTTGCAGAGGTTCCAATGGGCATCCAGCCCTCCCCACTTGCATAGCTGGAAAGGTCAAGGTCTTTTTCCAGCCTGTAATACCTTCCAGAATCCGCATAAGGTGAGGTTCCCGCATTCACCAGTTCCGCCAGCTTGGCAAGGTCTGCGGCGGTTTTGATGAGATAGGGGCTGGCGCTTGTACCTAAGCCTTCAAAAAGGCTTGCGCCTGCCGGGAGCAAGTGCACCGGCATAGAGGCATCCTGCCCCGCAATGCCCTTGAGGATGGGCAGCTTGCCGGTTTCTATCGACCACACGGCGTTATCCCAATCTGCTGTGAAACCGGTCATAGTTGTCCAGAAGCCCCCCGCGTGGATTTCTTCGTCTGTTTTGGGAGCACCGTTATGATCTGTCAATGTGCCTCCGGACACCGTAACACCATTGAACGTCATTCCATCAAAAGCGATGTTGCCCGAAAGATCACTACTGGTACTAATATAGCCTACCACGCGGCCCACAGTGCTGTCGGAGGAAACTGATGAGCTTAGCGCGGCACAGTTTTTTACCACCCCATTGTTAGAAAGTCCCACCACGCCGCCGATGTGTTGTCTGCTTTTGCTGCCGATGCTGCCGGTGCTGTAGCAGTTTTGCACTGTGCCGGAGGTGGTGACCAATCCAATTACACCACCGACTATCCTCGTGCCCCCAACGGCAGCAGTACTGTAGCAGTTTTTTACCATGCCACCTCCCTCAACGATTCCCGCTACGCCGCCTGAATAACTGCCCGAGGTGTAATCCATTGAGACGCGACCACCGCTCCAGCAATTTTCCACTGTACCCCCGTTGACTATGCCCACTACACCGCCAACAGAAGCTCCCTCTACACTACCGATGACATAGCAGTATTGCACCATGCCGCCATCCATTTTCCCCGCTACGCCACCGACACCGGCATTATTTGTAAGGTTACCGCGAATACTTGCTCCCACTACGCCCAGATTCTTGACCGTTGCATCTTTCAGATAGCCGAACAAGCCCTCGGTAATGTATCTTTCAAAGGTAAATGTAATGTATAGCCCTGTGATTTTTTTCCCGCCGCCATCAAAGACACCCTTAAAGGGATTGTCTACGGCGGCGCCCTCAAAGTATTCGCCTGCGATACCGATAGGCATCCAGCCCTCCCCGCTGTTGTAGGCAGAAATGTCAAGGTCGTTCATCAGCTTGTAGTGTGCGGCATTATAGCTTGTATTGCCCTCATTCACCAGCTCCGCAAGCTTGGCAAGCTGGGCGGGGGTGTTGATTTGATATGGGTTTTCGCTGGTGCCGGCACCGAGAAAGTTTGGGTCGCTGCCATCCACTAGATACTCTGGCATATCAATCGCTGCGCCAAAGCCGGGCAGTTTGCCTTCTTCGTATATCCATGCCACATCATTGCCAAACAGTGCTTCAAAGAAGCCTGCCGCCCTGATATCGGCGGCTGTTTTGGATTCGCCGTCCACCTGATCCGCACCCTCAACAAGGGTTTTTGCGCTGCCATCCTCCGTCACCGTCATGCCGGAAAAAGCGATGTTGCCGGAAAGGATGGGGTCAGAATCGGCAATCCCCACCACACGTCCGACATAGTTTGCGCCGGTGACGGTGACATTCAGCGCGGCACAGTTTTGCACAGAACCCTCGGAAACAGTTCCCACTACGCCGCCGACACAAACTGTGCCGATGACGCTGGCGGTGCTGTAACAGTTTTTCACCGTACCGAAGTTGTTTCTCCCGACCACGCCTCCCGCATAGGTGCCCGTGCTTATCATGCTTCCAGAGCTATAGCAGTTTTCTACCGTGCTACCGAAGATAAACCCTACCACGCTGCCGGTATAGCCTTTACCGTAAATGATGCCACTCAAGGAACAGCCTTGCACTATGCCATTGTCATAAACAGACCCTGTCACACCTCCGACACAAGTGTTGCCTTCGATGCTCACATTTTGCAACGTCAAATTCTTTATCGTACCTCCGATGGTGCATCCAAACAGTCCGACATGAGATTGCTCGCTACGGCTGATATATAGTCCCGTAATGGTCTTGCC
Organism: Bacillota bacterium; assembly: GCA_023460515.1. Classification (GTDB taxonomy): domain Bacteria; phylum Bacillota; class Clostridia; order TANB77; family CAG-465; genus RGIG5057. The sequence goes on from JAEWPS010000023.1 coordinate 2,989, forward strand.
GTTACCATCAAAGATGCCTTTAAATGGTTGATCATATGTGCCAATAGGCACCCATCCCCCGCCTTTGGAGTATGCCGAGAGGTCAATTTCTTTCATCAGTTTCAGGCTGACCTTTGCGCCTGCGTTGTTGAACAAAAACAGCTCCAGCCCGTTTGGGCGGGCATTCACCAGCGTGGCAATTTCCGCAAGCTGCGCTGCCGTGGTAATTTCCAGCGGGCTTTCTGTTGTACCGCCGCCCGCCATGCGCGCCGCCATCCGCTCCGCGCTGACTGGTATGAACACGGTCATGCGGGGAGGCTCTACACCGTCCGTGGCTTTATAGTCCTCGCCCAAAGTGGCTGTAAATACATACAGCCCACGTTGGGGATTTTCTGGGTCATAATCCTGTTCGGTATCCCATGTCACCGGGATTTGAACCGTTTCGCCCTTGACCGTACCGCTTACGGTTTCCGGGAATTCCGGTGCGGTGGTGTTTTGCCAGCGAACATTCTCGGGCAATTCTTCAAAGGCTGTAACTGTGCCTATAATGGTAACCGCACCAACGGTCACGGCGATTGCCGGGACTTCCACACCGCTGGCAAGGGTAAGTCCCTCCGGTAGCTCGGGAGTAAAAATATATGTACCCGCTGTTTCACCGTTGTATTCCGGTGATGAAGTCCATGTGACAGGCATGGGAGCAGTGAGTATACCTGTGCTGCCCACAGTTTTCTCTGCAGGCTCGGCTTCCATGTTGCTCCCGGTCTCCTCCGCATCGGAAGGGGGGGCGATTTCAGCTTCCTCGCCGCTTACGAAATCCTCCATATTGTCAATGCCAATCGCTGACCCGCTTACCGTATCGGTGCTACCTGAATCCGAATCAGCATCACCGGAATCCAGAACCGGGTCTTCCCCCGAAGCCGCAAGCCGTACCGTTGCCCTCAGGGTATTTGGCAGTTCCAAATCCGCCTGTGATGTACCCATCGGCACATTCTGAACCGCAATGTCCGATTCCAGCGCCTCAAAAGCGGTTACCTCACCGCTTGCGCCAATGGGAAATGCGCCTGTTTCAGCCAGCGCCGAGACAGGCGACATACCCATAACCATGATGACGGACAACACCATAGCCGTGAGCCGTTGAATTGGTTTCCTTTTACTCATACCGTTTCCTCCACTTCGCATCCTAAAATTCCTATTGAATCTTCAAATGATCCCATACACTTTTGTCAGGGAAAATACGAAAAATTGTAACCATTTTAGATAGACCGCTTGAATTAAAGGCTGTCAGGTGCTATACTAAAATTGAAAATAACCCAACTTAGTGAACTTAGTCACTTACTTGTTTTATTATACTTTACTTTTTGAGAAAATTCAATAGAGGAGAGAAAATATGAGAGAGAAAAAGCCTGACAAAAGAAAGGTGCAGGGAGCGGAAACGAAAAAGAAGCTGTATGAGATTGCGGAAAGGTTATTTACAGAACGCAATTTCTCCGATGTGAACGTAGAGGACATCACCGATGAAGCGGGTATCACCAAGGGCGCCTTTTATGTACACTTCGAGTCCAAGGATGCGCTGATTGCTATTTTGGTTGCAGACCATGCCGCGAAGACTGATGCGGATTACAAAACTTTTTTGGAATCATTGCCCGATGATATGCCAGCTTCATTGGTGCTGTTTGCTTTAGCAGAAAGAATTGCAGATACGCTTGCCAACACGTTCGGCTGCAAAAATATGACTAAGATTTATCAGATGCTACTCTCTGGAACAGCAGGTACAGAAGCGGTAAAGGGGTACGGACGGGAGCTTTATGCATTGGTCTACAACATTTTAGAAAAAGGCCTTCGCAGCGGGAAATTTACATCTTCCTTGCCGTCGGAAACGCTTTCCCGGCATTTTGTAATGGCGATACGGGGTGTTAGCTATGAATGGTGTGTCCGCTATCCCGATTTTAATTTGAGAGAGCAGGTTATATCACATATCCGTCTGCTGATAGAAGGAATTAAAGCCCATGATTAAATTGTAAGATACCTCTCTCGCCATAGCCCAGTGAAAGACGGTATCCTGAGACCCCAAATTATCCGTCAAAATCCGCAAAGGGTCTGCCCTCTTGAAAGAGAGCAGACCCTTTGCGGATTTTGGCAGTCAGATTATCATAGCGCATAAACGCCTTAGACCCTCGGCTTTTGCCGGGTTTGCCTATAGCTTTATTGATTTGTTGTTCTTACTTCGTCTTTCTCATGCCGTTTTTGTCTACCTCATAGCCATCCACTTTCGTGTCTTTAGCAAGGGAGCCATCGGCGTTGAAGTAATACCATTTGCCATCGATCTGGAGCCACTTGCCAGATACCATCAGGCCATCTTTTGTGAAGTAATAGCGTTTGTCGCTGATGTCCAGCCAGCCCATAGCGGCCTTGTTCCCTGAATAGTAGCGCCAGTTGTCGCCATCCTTCACCCAGCCGGTTTTCAGTGTGCCATCGGTGTTAAAGAAGTGTTTTGTACCATCAAGGGTCTGTGTGCCAGTCAGAGCCTTGCCGTCCTTGTAGTATAGGTACTGCCCAGCGTCGTTTTTCGCCCAGACCTGTGCGGTTGCAGGGTCGATGGTCAGCTTGATATAGCGGTGGAGCATGGCGCTGACCTCGGCACGGGTGGCGCTCTGCTTGGGATTGAATTTGTTGTTCGTGCTGCCCATCATGATGCCTGCCTGTTGCATAGCTGTGACCGCCGTTTTATAGGCACTGCCGATGCTGGAAGCATCCGCAAAGGTTGCGGCAGTGCGGGTCACAGGCAGCTTGTAGCCGGTGGCTTTCGCATAGTTTGCGAAAATGACCGCGATTTCCTCACGGGTGATTGCCCGGTCGGGTGCAAACTGTCCATTGCCGATTCCCTGTATGATGTCTTTGCTGCGCGCCCATTCAATATAGGGACGGAAGGCGCTGTCTGCTTTCACATCAGTAAAGCTGTTGGTGGTATAGAGCTTCGTGTCCACACCTGTCAGTCTGCCGAGGGCGGTTACCAGCATTCCCCGTGTCATGGCCGTGTTCGGCGCAAAGGTTGTTTTTGATGTGCCAGAGAGAAGCCCCCTACCTACCACATAGTCAATCGCTTCCTTGCCCCAATGGTTTCCGATGTCGGTGAACTTGGCGCTTGGAGCTTCGTAACCCACGCCGTACACCGAGAAGTGGTTGGTGGGAATGAGGATGCTCCGGCTGTTTGCGTCATGCACCGAGCCGGGGATGCGTGTCACATTGCCGTTTCCATCCACATACACGCCGTAGAGATAGCCTGCGGCTTCGTTTCTGCCGGGAGTATAGGGGATAGCAAGGGTGGCGGTGCCGCTTCCAAGGCTGGTGATATTGTGTGTCTTGCCGTCCTTGTCGGTGTAGCTGATGGTGATGTGATACACCGGACGGTTGCCGATGAGTTTCTTTGCCTCGTTGGAAAGCCCGGTTGCCGGAGCGATGCTGATGGTAATATTTCCACCGCTCTGCTTCTGGATTTCCTTGAGGGCGGTGAGGTCAAGTCCGAGAGAAACCGGCGCACCGTTTATCTCAAGGCTGGTTACTCCCGCTTTCACAAGGCTGTTCAGAGAATTTGGGGTCAGGGTTGCTGTCAGGGCATTTGCGCCCTGTGGCATGGTAACATTTAGCTCAACAGCGGTTCCGTTGGCGGTTTTGCCCTGTGCCTTTGCGTCGGCCTGCGCCTTTGCAATGGCATCCGTAATGGTTTTATCCGAAATTACCGCACTGGCCGTTCCGCCTGTGCCTGCTGTAGCCGTGATAGGAACCGATGCCGTAACAGGTTGGTCAGGCTTCTTTTCCGGTGTTGTTGTGGTTGGTGTTGTCGCGCTGCTGTCTGATGAGCTTCCACTACCGTCGCCGCTCCCACCTGAGCCGCCGGTGTAGCTCCAGCCTGCCGTAACGGTTACATTGTTTGCAGGCATGGTAAAGGTGGTCGAGGCACTGCCGGGACTTGCAAGGGTTACGCCGCTTGTCGTCCAGCCGGTAAAGCTGTAATTGCTGCGGCTGCCTGCGGCAATCGTAACCGTCACGCCCTGTGCATAGCTGCCTGCACCGGTGGCTCCCAAACCACCGCTATTCAGGGTGACAATATAAGTGGGATCAGGAACAGCCGGGTTATCCTTGTAGGTCGCCCCAATGGTAATTGCTTCCGCCGGCATTCGGATGGTAATTGGGTTGGCGGCAGCGTTACTCAAATCCAATGTGCCGGAGGTGACGATCCACCTGTCAAACAGCTTATTCTCCGCCGGAGCGGCTGCTGTAATGGTGACATTCTCACCCTCGGCATATTCCCCGGAGCCGGAGCCGCTGTTCACGGTCAAGTTATACTTGACTGTAGGCGGATCTGTAACTGTAACACTGGCGGTACCTTTTTTGCTGCTATCGCCGGTAGCGGTTGCCGCAATAATCAAAGTTTCTGCCGTTTCGTCAGCCGCCACGGTGAGCATACCGGTGGAATCGATGGTCGTACCGGCATGAGCCGCCCCGTTCACACTCCATGTCACGGTATCATCTATAGTGCCGATGCCGGAAACAGCGGCGGTGAAGCTCTTTGTCGCGCCTTTCTGCACACTGATGGAGTCTGGGGAAACCATCACAACAGCGATGCCGGAAATATGGCTTGGGAATTCATCACTTTGATGAGACAGGCCGGTGAGCATCGGCAGCTTGCCCTCAGTCAGCGTCCACACCCCTGCGGCGCTCCAGCTTTCCGCTAACGCCCCCGTTGTCCACAGGGGGTACAAAGTAGCGACATCCGCATTTTCACCGTCTTTCAGCCAGTGGTAATCTTCTTCAGGGATTAATTCTTCACCCCAGAGAAGTTGCATACCGCTCCACGCAAAATTATCAGATACTGTATTGTCCCAAATATTATCCATAGCAGTGATGCGCGCGACGTTGCCCATCTCTCCATCCTTGATGACGGTTTGCCCCAACGCAACGCAACCGGTTATAGTGTTTGCATCGCCCGAACCATTCTGGATCCATCCGACCACACCGCTGACTCCGCCACGCTCGATGATGTTTACTTCACCTCTGATGTTACCGGTGGTAAGGCAGTTCGTTACCGCACTGCCCTCTTGTGCAAAGCCTGCCACACCGCCAACGCTATTTGCGGTGCCGGAAACATCTGCATAGTTGACGCAGTTTCGTATTGTGCTTGTGCGCACCAAGCCCGCCAAGCCGCCGATATTGTTTGCGCTGCCTGAAACCGGACCGCCATTGACGCAGTTTTGTATGATTCCCTCAGAAATAGTTCCTGCCACGCCGCCGGTATTTAAGTCTGCGCCCCCTTGCACAGTGCCGGTATTGACGCAGTAATCCGCCGTCATACCCACCAAAAGTCCCACAATGCCCCCAGTATAGGCATCCGACCCGATGACTGTACCGGTATTTATGCAGTTTCGTAAATAGTCGTTTTCACTGTCGCTTCCCGCGCCGCCAACGATGCCGCCTGTGACTGCTTTTCCGGTGATGCTGCCGGTATTCTTACAGTCCTCCACCTTGGAATCCCCAAGATCCCCGACAATGCCGCCGGTAGCCTCTTCGCCCGCCACGCTGCCCGAGAACACACAGTTTTCTATCTGCCCTTTATAAAGAGCGCCTACAATACCACCCGTGGCAGCATATCCTTCCACGTCCCCGTTTTCAACTGTCAGGTTTTTTACCGTGCCTTCTTTTACATACCCGAACAGGCCGACATAGCGCTCACCACGCTCAACATACAGATTGCGAATGGTTTTGTGATTGCCGTCAAAGGTTCCGCTAAAGGCATAAGTCTCTATATCACCATCTTCATCATAACAGCCTCCATAATAGCCTCCAATGGGTACCCAGCCCTTTCCGTATCCATCCTCATTTTCATTATAAACCGAAAGATCGAGGTCATTTACTAAAATGAGGTAAGGGTATTCCGGCAGACTGTCGGGAAGCGAACCGTGATTGACAGACCACGCCAAAGCTGCAAGCTGCGCTGCGGTTTCAATGCGCAGAGGGTCTTCTTCGGTACCCAGTCCCTCCACCGTTTCCGGGTATTCGGCTCCATTGGGAAGCGAAATGGACATCCCCCGTGCAGCAAACACCGAAGCCTCGCCCTCGGACACCGTCAAGGTGATGGTGGGTAATTCTATGCCATCCGTGAGGATAAATCCCTCCGGCAGTTCAGGCATGAACACATATGTCCCCGCCGCTTCGCCGTCGTATTCCGGTGCGGAAGCCCATGTAACGGGGAGGGCAACGGAGATTTCCTCAATGTCGCCTCCCGCTTCCTCCGCATCGGAGGGTGACGCAACAGACCCACTGTCCGCATCGCCGGAATCTAGTAGAGGTTCATCCTCTAAAGCCGCAAGCCGTAATGTTGCCGTCAGGGTTTCCGGTAATCCCAAATCCCTTTCTCCTGTACCCAAAGGCACGTTCCGAAACGCAATGTCCAACCCCAAAGACTCAAAAGCGGTTATCTCACCGTTTGCACCAATAGGAAATGCGCTTGTCTCAGCCAATGCCGAGACAGGCATCATACCCACAACCATGATGACGGACAGCACCATGGCCGTAATTCGTTTCTTTGTTTTGTGTCTGCTCATACCATTTCCTCCACTTCATATTTTGAAAACTCATCTATTTTGCTCGAATACTTGAATTTGAGGCTGACAGATGATATACTTTAAGCAAACAAACATATTCACTAAATATGTTTAGCAACTTAATTTATTATACTTAATCTTTTTAAAAAAATCAATAGAGGAGTGGAAAATATGAGAGAGAAAAAGCCTGACAAAAGAAAGGTGCAGGGAGCGGAAACGAAAAAGAAGTTATACGAGATTGCGGAAAGGTTATTTACAGAACGCAATTTCTCCGATGTGAACGTAGAGGACATCACCGATGAAGCGGGTATCACCAAGGGTGCCTTTTATGTACACTTCGAGTCCAAGGATGCGCTGGTTGCTATTTTGATTGCTGACCACGCCGCCTGCGCCGATGCGAATTACAAAACCTTTGTGGAAACATTGCCCAATGATATGCCCATCTCAGAGGTGCTCCTTGCGCTGACACAAAAGATAGCCGATGAGCTTATGGATACCATCGGCTGCGAAAATATGAAAAAGGTCTATCAGATGCTACTCTCTGGAACAGCAGGTACGGAAGCGGTCAAGGGGTACGGACGGGAGCTTTATGCATTGGTTTACAGCATTTTAGAAAAAGGCCTTCGTAGTGGGGAGTTTACATCTTCCTTGCCGCCGGAAACGCTTTCCCGGCATTTTGTAATGGCGATACGGGGTGTTAGCTATGAATGGTGTGTCCGCTATCCCGATTTTGATTTGAAGGAACAGGTGACAGAGCATATCCGATTGCTGGTAGAGGGAATGAAAGCCTCTTGCACATAATTGAATCACCCATTTAACTTCCTTTTCGCTATTTCTATTAGTTCACCTGAATAGTTCAAGGGGGCACCAAAATGGACTCCGCCCCCGTCCACCGTAAAAAGGGAGGGTGAATAGGTAGCGATAAAATAGGAAAATCATATTTATCAAACATTCTTTGAGGCTTCATATACTTTGACAGAGTACCAGTTTGAGCGGGGGTGCAAAAAACAGACCGCATTGGTCTGTCATAACAATCGGAGCGCCCTATCTCATCTTCTTGCACTATTTCAGATGGGCTTGGGTTCTGCTCCGTTTTTGCCTTTTCGGAGAGCATATCGAATGTGATATGTTTTACAACGTAGCCTTTTGCCTGTTTTTCTTCGTCAGGTGTATTTATATCATCTCCGTGTTCTTTACCAGAGGTATTATCATTATCAGGTGCCGGGGACTGCTCCACAAAAAGCAAAGTATACAGGTTAGCGCTTTGCCCACGGTTTCTTTCACGGAAACGTGCTTCCTTTTGAATGTAGCCTGCGTCAGCCAACTCCTTTAGGGCACGCTTTACCGTAGATACAGATATATGAAGCTGCTCGGCCATGGTCGGAATAGCCGGAAAACAGGTCAGGTCTTTATTGGATCGGTCGATCAGGTAAATCAATATAGAAAGCGCACGGCTTTTCAAATCGCTGGCATACGCTTGTTGTTTCAGCTCCGTTTGCTTGGTCATCATCAAAATCCTCCTTACGCCGGGGTGTTATGCCCCGGCGATATATTTTGTCATCATCGTTTTGTACTGTTTGGAATTGCTCATACCGTCCGTAGGTTCAGGCTGGTATTCCAAAAACAGCACCTTATGAAAATTGCTTTGCAGAATTGCCGCATAGTCACTTCTGACGGCCTCATGGGTAAATGGGCAGAGTATATAGGCATCTACGGTACCCAATCGTTTCAACAGCCGCACAGAGTTGGGCAGCTCATAGGTCTTTGTGCCGCACACGATAACCAGCAGACCCACATCATACACCTTTTCATTTAGACCTGGCTGACAGCCCAAATCATGGATAA
>JAEWPS010000024.1 GCA_023460515.1 Bacillota bacterium
CCTACGAACTGTGCCCCCTGACCGGGAAATACGTACGCTTTCATCTTTCTAATTTTTTTCTAATTTCAGTTTTTTAAGACGGTGCAAAGGTAATAAATTTGGAATAATGAGGCTACTATTCATTACAAATTGTATCTTTGCCCCCATAGAAACGAGAATATTAATGACTAATATTATAATATCATGAATGAATTACTATTTTTAGGAAACTTAGGTACTGGCGAGATCGTGATCATCGCCATTGTTGTGTTGTTACTTTTCGGTGGTAAGAAAATTCCTGAGCTGATGAAAGGTATCGGTAAGGGTGTGAAGAATTTCAAGGACGGTGTAAAAGGTTTGGAAGACGATATCAAATTAGACGATACGGAAAAGAAGTAAAGGAAGATGCAACAAGAAGAAATGTCATTCTGGGATCACCTAGAAGAACTTCGTTGGACTTTATTTCGTTCTGTTTTAGCGCTCTTTGTTTTTGCTATAGCCGGGTTCTCGGTAATGCCGTGGCTGTTCGATAATGTCGTGATGGCCCCGTGTAGCTCCGATTTCATCGTCTATCGGGAAATGTGTAAGATTAGTTCTCATTTTTCTTTTCTCCCGGACTTTTGTAATGATACGTTCCATGTGAACATTGTCAATATCAAACTGGCTTCCCAGTTCTTCACGCATATGACAAGTTCTTTCTGGCTGGCGTTATTATTGACTTTCCCCTATTTGATGTGGGAGATCTGGAAGTTCGTAAGTCCGGCTCTCTACGAGAATGAGAAGAAAAATGTACGTTGGGTATTCTTGTTCGGAACTATAATGTTCTTTATCGGATGCTCAGTGGGTTATTTCTTGGTGTTCCCGATGACACTACGTTTCTTGGCGACTTACGAGTTGAGTGCCGCCATTACGGAACAGGTATCCCTTGATTCTTACATGGATAACTTCTTGATGTTGATATTCGTGATGGGAATTGTATTTGAGATGCCATTGGTATCTTGGCTATTATCTCAGATAGGGTTGCTAAACCGCTCGTTCTTTCATAAATACAGACGGCATGCTGTTGTCGGCTTGTTAGTTGGTGCGGCGTTCATCACTCCAAGTAGTGATCCGTTTACGTTAAGTATCGTATTCTTACCGCTCTACGGTTTGTATGAGTTGAGTGCGTTCTTCGTGAAGAAAGCCCCAAAGGAAGAAGACGAGGAGAATGAGGAAGATAATAATGAGGAATAAACCCCGAAAGTTATAATAATGTAATATAAAAGAGGCGTGATCCATAACGGATTACGCCTCTTTTTGTGTAGGCCTTGTTTATCTGTTTTTCTCTAGGCTCAATATGAACCGTACCAATTCCGGATCATAATGTGAGAAAAACAGGCTTTGGGCTTTGTCTAACTTCGCGATTTCATTCATGTCCTGTTCCGAAAGTTCAAAACTGAATACGTCGAAGTTCTCTGCCATCCGTTCTTTATGCGTGGATTTGGGGATAACGACTATGTTGCGTTGGATGAGGAAGCGCAAGGCGACTTGCGCCACGGATTTATTATATTTCTGTCCGATTCCCGTCAATATCCCGTTCGTGAAAAAGTTATTGCGCCCTTCTGCGAAAGAGGCCCATGACATGATTTGTGTACCATATTCCCGCATGATTTCCTCTGCTTTCACTTGCTGATTGAAGACGTGTGTTTCCACTTGATTCACTGCGGGTTTTATTTTTACATGTTCCGCTAGGTCGATAAAACGGTCCGGGTAAAAGTTACTTACGCCGATGGCCCGGGCTTTTCCTGCACGGTAAGCCTCTTCCATGGCACGATATGTTCCATAATAGTCGCCAAAAGGCTGGTGAATGAGCAGAAGATCAACATATTCGGTCTGTAATTTGCGCAGAGACTCATCGATGGAGGCTTTCGCCTTCTCCTCTCCGGCGTTGGTCACCCATATTTTTGTGGTGATGAACAATTCATCGCGAGGTACGCCACATTTACTTATGGCTTTGCCTACACCTTCCTCGTTATAGTACGCTTGTGCCGTGTCGATGGAGCGATAGCCTACGCTGATAGCATCCAATACGCAACGTTCACATTCCTCGGGGGCTATTTGATATACACCATAACCCAAGATCGGCATTTCTACGCCGTTGTTCAATTTTACTGTTTTGTTCATCGTAATGTTATTTTAAATTGTGGTCGCAAAGTTATGTCTGATAAGCGGATATGACGATAAATAAAAGTCGGTGCTATTTTCATTTTTTTCGGTTGTTGAGTCTCGATTTTATTTTTATATCGTGTTTTTCTGTATCTTTACTCTGTAAACAAGAGAGCTGATTATGAATACGGATATCCTATTTGCTGACAACCTCGATGATATGATTTCCGGGAGTTTTGACCGGTATTGTACACATGCGCTTTGTCGTGAGGGTGAAGCTTCATTCCTGATGACGGGCGAATGGTTTCGGATGAGGAAAGGGGATTGCGTTATATTTACTCATAATGAACTTATATCTAAGATAGAGATAAGCGACGATTTTCAGGTAACGGTACTTTATATCTCGAACAGTTTTTCATTCAAGAATATCCCTCGAAATGATTATGACGTGATAGGAAAGTTGACACTACTCCGTAACCCGATCATGTCGCTTACAGAGCGAGAACAGCGGATATTTATGGAAGATATTGAACTTATCCGCAGGCGGTTGACGGACCATACGCATCGTTTTCATGACGAACTAATCGGTTGTTTGGCTAAAACTTTCGTG
>JAEWPS010000025.1 GCA_023460515.1 Bacillota bacterium
GCAGATGGAACGGTGACAATTTATGCAAAAGGAAAAGATAGTGCAGGAAATGAAGTTACAGTACAAAAGAAAGTTTTAAGTTTAGATTTAGACCAACCTAAAGTACCAATAATTAATTCAAATTCAACCTATGCAACTATTTATACTTACGGTGGTAAAATAGATGCAACTACAACGATAACATATGATAGTAGAACAGATATAAAAAATTATTACAGTATAGATAATGGAATAACATGGTTATCATACACAGGACAATTTCAATTAGCAACTGGTACAATAATTGCAAAAAGTATAAAAACAACAACAGGATTAGAAACTGTAATAACTCAAACAATAACAATGCCTGCAGATGCACTGAAATCGCAAGCATATGATAATAATGATGCCACTTCAACAGTAAATGGTTGGATAAAAGTAGATGCAGATATGATAAATAAAAAATTAAGGATAAAAACAGTTTGCTCTAATATAGGGTTATATGCTTTAAATAGAACAACTCTATTGCAAAATATAACCTATGATAACAATGGTGAAACTACAATAACTATTCCCCAAAACTGTGCTTGGATAACTATATCACCAACTAGGGGCGGAGGCGGTGTAGTATATGAGATGCAACCAACTAATGAGCCTGTTATTTCAGCACAAAGTGAATATATGTTAATACACCCGGATGTTACTAAAGCTATAAAAAATCCATATCAAAATATAACAATTAATTATTTTGTAACAAGTACTCAAAGACTATATAGAATAGGAATTACTGGAGATTGGTTAAATTATGACGATCAACTAATAAAATTGAATCAAGGAGAAACAATATATGCAAAGGGAATAGATATGTATGGAAATGAAACGAGAGTAATATCTAGTTATACTGCGAATGTTGTTGATGGATTAAAGAAAGAATCATATGATGGTAACGAATTAACATTTTCAACAAATGGATTTGTGAAGATAGATAGTAGTATTATTGGCCAAAAATTGAGACTAAAATTAGTATGTTGTAATATTAACATGTATGCCTCAAATAAAACTACTCTATTACAGACTGTTAAATATGATAGTAATGGAGAGACAATAGTTACAATCCCTCAAAATTGTGAATGGATTCAAATAACAGCAACTAGGAGTGGAGGCGGCGTAGTATATGAAATGCAAATTTTAGATGAACCCACTTTTACTGCAACAAGCGGATATATGATATTAAATGCAGATCCTACTAAAGCAATAAAACAACCATACCAAATGGTTAGCATAAATTATTTTCCATCAAGTATACAAAAACTTTATAAAATAGGTTCTAGTGTAGATTGGTTAAGTTATAATGGTCAACCGGTAAAAGTAAATCAAGGGGAAATAATATATGCAAAAGGGATAGACGCATATGGAAACGAAAGTAGAATAATATCTAGTTATACATCAAGTGTACCGGATGCAATGACTAAAGAAGTATATGATGGAAATTTAACCACGTATATGTCTAAATCTATGGCGTATATGGAAGTAGACAATAGCATGATAGGAAAAAATGTTAGTGTAAGATTCAAAGATGATTATGGTACATATATACAATTTTTAGATTATAATAAAATTTTAATAAGTGAAGATTATACATATACAGCTGGTGCTACTAAGGAGAGGATTTTATTAATTCCTAACAATACCAAATATATAGCATATAAAACTAATAGAGCATCAAGTATGTTATATGAGATACAGCCTAGTAATGAACCAACATTTAATATGACAAATGGATATATATTATTATCTTCAGATATTAATCAAGCAATTAAAGAGCCATACCAAATGATAAATATAAGTTATTTTTCAACAAGTGTACAAAAGTTATATAGAATAGGTACTACTGGGGATTGGATTCAATATGTTGAAAAATCAGTAAAATTGAATCAAGGAGAAACAATATATGCAAAGGGAATAGATGTGTATGGAAACGAAACTAGAATAGTATCTAGTTATACATCAAGTGTGCCAGATGCAATGACTAAAGAAGTAAATGATGGAAATTTAACCACATATATGTCTAAATCTATGACATATATGGAAGTACATAACAACATGATAGGAAAAAATGTTTATGTAAAATTTAAAGATGATTATGGTACTTATATAAAATTTTTAGATACTAATAGAAATTTGATAAGTGAAGATTATACATACACAGCAGGAGGTACTAAAGAAAAAGTCTTGTTAATACCAAATAATACCAAATACATATTGTATCAGACGAATAGAGCATCAAGTATGTTATACGAGATAAGTCCAAGTTTATAAAAAATATACAATGATAGAGTTCCCCTATATTAAAAAACAAGCCAAATATATTAATGATATTTGGCTTGTTTTTCTGTTTTATTATTTTAATTTATTTTCAAAAACTTTTATATTCTCTTGAACTCTAAATTTAACGATTTTACTTATTAATTCATAAGGAATTGGTTTGCTTATTGGGAATTGTACAGATCCTTTTGCTCCTTTATAATCAGATAATTCATTTTTAAATGTATCAATTCCACTAGGACTTGGATAAAACCCAATATGATTTTTATATGCAGCAAAATGTACTAAATTACCATGAAGAAAAAATGTAGGCATTTGCCAACTTATTTTTTCTTCCGCATTTGGTGCGGACTCTTTAATAACTTTTCTTAGTTTTTTAAGTATTTCTTGTACTTCAATTGGAAATTGCAAAATATATTCATCGATTGTTCTAATTATATTCTTTTCCATAATATTCACCTCTACATTTTATAAAAACTATTGTTTCTCAAGTGATACAATACACTCAATGTGGCTGGTTTGTGGAAACATATCTACTGGCTGTATTTCTATTACTTTGTATTTGTTAGATGTCAAATAGTTAATATCTCTTTCTAACGTAACTGGATTACAAGATATATAAACTACTTTTTTTGGCATAAGTGAAACTAAAGATGATAAGAATTTTTCGTCACTTCCGTTACGTGGTGGGTCTAAGAAAACAATATCAATGTTTTCTTTTTTTGCAGCAAGATCAGCCATAAAATCGCTAGAATCCGAATTGTAAAAATTAACGTTTGTTATATTATTTCTTTTTGCGTTTTGAATAGCATCCCTTACTGCATCTTTATTTAATTCTACCCCTAAAACTTTTTTAGTTTTTTTACTTAAAATTAATGAGATCGTTCCTGTACCACAATATGTGTCTATTACAGTTTCATTTCCACTTAAATTAGCCATTTTTATTGCTTGGTTATATAATATCTCGGTCTGAATAGGATTTATCTGATAGAAGGATTTTGGAGATATTTGAAAAGTACATCCACATAATTCATCTTCAATGAATCCTTTACCATATAAAACTTTTTCATAATCACCAAGTATCATACTAGTATTTCTATCATTGATGTTTTGTACAACTGTAGTTATTTCTGGATGTTTTTTAAGCAATGCTTTAATGAAATTATTCTTAGATGGAAAAATAGGTGTTGCAGTTACAAGTACAACCATAATTTGTTTACTAGCAAAACCAACTTTTATTAGTACGTGTCTAATTAAACCAATACCAGTATCCTCATCAAATGGCTTTATTTTAAAACTTTTTAACATTTCACGAATTGATGTGATAATGTTATCTGCCCTTGAATCTTGTATAATACATTTATCTATGTTTATAACTTCATGTGTACTTTCAGCATAGAAACCAGAAATTATCTTACCTTTTCTATTATTAGCAAATGTAGAATGAACCTTGTTGCGGTAATTATATGGATTATTCATACCTAGTAATTTGTTTACGCTACAATATTTGCTTAACAAATTATTTACAATAGTTTGCTTAAAATTACATTGACCATCATATGACATGTGTTGTATTTGGCAACCGCCACATTGAAAGAAATATGGACATTTTGGAAATACTCTATATTTAGATTTTTCTTCAACTTTTATTAATCTAGCATTTAAAGATTTTTTTGTATGAAATATATCTATATTTGCAACTTCACCATCTATTAAATATGGAATGTAAAACTTATTATTATTTACTTTTACAATTCCTTTCCCGTCTTCATTAATTTCACTGCATTTTAACTTTAATTGTTCTCCGTTCATATTTTATCCTTTTCTAAGTATATGATTACTTTTATATATTTGTAAATATGATACCATTAAATATCTTAAATTACAAGTTAGTATGTGTTTTTTGCATAAAAAAATCAAGTAAAATCGAAATTTACTTGAATTAGTATGAAACTTGGAGCTGAAACTCAGAATCGAACTGAGGACCTACGGTTTACAAGACCGTTGCTCTACCAGCTGAGCTATTCCAGCATAGTTTTATATTGGTGACCCGTACGAGAATCGAACTCGTGACCCCGCCGTGAAAGGGCGATATCTTAACCGCTTGACCAACGGGCCGATTTTATGGTGAGCTATCCGCGATTCGAACGCGGGACAACTTGATTAAAAGTCAAGTGCTCTGCCAGCTGAGCTAATAGCCCATAAAATGTATTGCCTATATATGATACTATATTTTAAGTGAAAAGTCAACACTTTATGCAAAAAAAAATAAAATAATTGAAAAAAATATAAAAGTGCATATTATTAAAAGTGCATAGAGTGGAAAAAATAGTTAATTTTATTTAATATTAATTTTTTTGGAATAGTTGAAATAAGTGCATAATATAATGATATTGTGGTGATATAAATGAAAATTAAAATTGGAATTGTAGGTTATGGTAATATAGCGAAAGGTGTCGAAAAAGAAATTGTAAAAAACAAAGATATGGAGTTGGTAGCGATATTTACCAGAAGAAATTTGAATGAAATAACTAGTGATAATAAAGTGTATAGTTTAAGTGATATTCAAAAATTTGTTGGTAAAATTGATGTTATGATTCTGTGCTTAGGCTCTGCTACTGATTTACCTAAATATGCACATGTAATATGCAGAAACTTTAATACAGTGGATAGTTTTGATACTCATGCTAAAATAAGTGATTATTATAAACATATTAACAAAGTAAATAAAAAATCAAATACTGTAAGTTTGGTTTCTGCAGGTTGGGATCCACGGAATATTTTCTTTGACTAGATTAATGTTTGAAACTATTCTTTCAGGAAGCAATACCTATACATTTTGGGGTGATGGTGTAAGTCAGGGACATTCTGAAGCGATAAGACGATTATATGGAGTTAAGTATGCGATTCAATATACACATCCAAAAATAGATGCCATGAATAAAGTTAGAGAAGGTACATTACCAAAATTTAAAGTAAGAGATAAACATACAAGAGAATGTTTTGTTGTACTTGAAGAAGATAATACAGAAAACAGAAAAAGTATTGAAAAACAAATAAAGACAATGCCAAATTATTTTTCTGAATATGATACTACAGTTAATTATATAACAGAAGAAGAATTTCAAAATAATCATATAAAGATGCCGCATGGCGGTTTCGTTATATGCTCTTCTAATACTGGAGATAATAATAAACAAACGGCCGAACTATCACTTAAACTTGATAGTAATCCGGAATTTACAGCTTGTATACTAATAGCATATGCAAGGGCTGTATATAGATTATCTACTGAAAAGCGTTATTCTGCGTATACAATATATGATATACCTTTATCATATATATCTAACAAAAATAGTGCAGATTTAATAAAAAAACTTTTATAGAATAAATGTAAAATGTCATATAAAGTAAAATTATAACATAAATCTATAGTAAGGTTAAAATTATTAAAAAAAATTGACTTTACTATTTTTCTATGCTAAAATTTCGTAGGTGATTTATTCAAAATGTTTTTATTTCTTGAGTTTTTTATATATCTATTTTTTTTATTCTCTAAGTTATATTCTCTTTTAGATAAAATATATTTTTTTACAAATCAAGGAAGCAAGCTTGATAATTATGTTAAAAGAAAAAATCTAACAAATATAACTGACACCTTTGTAAAGCATAATAATAATTTTTTAATCAATTTTAAATCACCTATATGGTACAAGCACATGATATATTCAATGCTTGTATCAGTAAATATAATAGCTATTAAAATAGCAATTACATATAACTTTTTATCATGTAACTTTTATTATATAAATATCTTTAATAAGCAAATTGATTTGGTTTCTTCTTTTGAAATATATTTTAATGTTTTTAAATCTCTATACTATTTTTCTTTCTCATTTTTTGTATTTTATTTGTCTTATCGCTTTATATCTAGAGATTCTAAATATAATAAAGAAGTAATAATAGATGAATCTAATAATATGTATATTGGGGTGGATGAAGAAAAAGTATCTGTATATTTAGATAAGGAAGGTTTATATCAAAACATATTGATTACAGGTAGTATAGGAAGTGGAAAAACGAGTAGTGGCATTACAAATATTTTAGATTATTTTATTAAAACAAATATTTATGGACTTATATTAGATGTTAAGGGGAATTATATCAATGTGGTAAGAGAAGTAGCAGAAAAATATTCTAAACATAATGCTATAATAGAAATATCTTTATATAGCAAATTTAATTATAACCCATTAGATAAACCAGAGATTAAGCCGTTAGAACTTGCGCATATGATCAGAAAGGTTTTAATTTTAATTTCAGATAATAATAGTTCGGATTCTTATTGGCTAGATAAGGTGGAATCATACATTAAAGATTTTATAACTTTAATTAGAGTTTATAATGAATATGTTAATTTTATTGAAATACATAAACTTGTTATAGATAAAGAATATTTAAATAATAAAATAAATGATATAGGTAAAATAATTTTAAATAATGAATTTAGTGATGAAAAACTTTTTGAAATTAGTTCTAGCTTGTCTAATATAAAAAATGAATATCTTAAATTAGATGAAAGGACTGGGAGCATAATACGTTCAGAGATAACAAGAATAACAGATGTATTTACAAGTGATTATAATATAAGTCAAAAGTTTTGTTCAAAATCAGATAAATTAATGTTTAATTTGAATAATATATATGTTTTATCAATTAATATAGCAGATAATAAAAAACTTGCTAAAGTTATTTCTACATATTTAAAGTTAGATTTTCAAAGTCAAATTCTAAATTTTAATTCTAAACCAGTTTTTTTCATATGTGATGAATATCAAGAGTTTTCAAACGCAGAGGATGCTAATTTTTTTTCTTTATCTAGAGAATTTAATTGTATAAATGTTATAAGCATGCAAAGTTATACTTCTTTAATTAATAGTTTAAATAATATAAACTCGGCAAAAGTTATAATACAAAATTTGGTAAATAAAATATGGTTTAGAAATGATGATATTAATACAGTTGAAGAAATTATTAAACACATAGGTAAAGAAGAAAAAGAAAGATTATCTTTAAATTTAAGTGAAGCATCAAAAGAAACAAAATATAGTATGTTTTCAAATAAGTTTAAAAATATAAAGTCTAATTTGTCTCAAGGATATACAATATCTAAAAATTTTGAAAATGTCTTAGATACCAGTTATATAACTACTAATTTAAAGACTTTTGAGGCAGTTTGTTTTTTATCAAATGGGACAGACAGTAAGTTATATAAAAAAGTTAAATTAAACAGATGGATAAAGTGAAAGGAGGAAAATAAGATGAAAAATATAACAAATCTACTGGTAATTAAAGAAAAGAGTAGAAAACATGTTAAAATTTTTACATTAATAATTATTATAGTTTTAATTATAACTTTTA
Source organism: Bacillota bacterium (assembly GCA_023460515.1). Lineage (GTDB taxonomy): Bacteria > Bacillota > Clostridia > TANB77 > CAG-465 > RGIG5057. Next base: position 7,726 of record JAEWPS010000025.1, read on the forward strand.
CTACTACAATATATGGTGCAACAGATCCAACTCTAGTTACAAAATTAAATGGTGCATTTAAAAAGATACAAGGATACTTAGTTAAATTGGCAGTTCCAGCTGCAGGTGTTGCTATAGCGACAGGTGTTATGATTAGGAAATTAAGTTTTGGTGACGAAGAAAAAATGGCTGTAGGAAAAAAGGTTATAATTAATGCAATAGTTTGTTATGGTATAATAGTGTCGATTGATTTAATAATAAAGTTTGTTGATGTAGTGTTGAAATGAACATAAATGACATAATAAACAGTTTAAATCTTATATCCGAGAAATTATTCAAATCAGTAGAAGGTGAGGTTTATACGACATTAGATAAAATAGTAAACATCTCGCCAAAAATTTTAAAATCAGAACCACTTAATAATATATTTTTTGAAAACAAAATAAATGGTATTATACTTATTGCAAATTCGTTAATTATGTTTTATATAACTTATTACATATTTACACAATTAATATCCTTGTATAATGGAAATGCTGCTGAAAATATATATATTTTTATTATAAAGTTAGTTTTAATATCAATAATTGTTAACAATAGTTATTTTATTTGTGAATTAATGTTAAATATTACCGATGAACTTACAAATACTATTGAAATTTATGGGAGAGATATTTCTAATCAAGATATAACATTTCGTAATCTCAAAGAAAAAATATTATCTATTAAAGATTTTATGAAAAATGATTTGTTATCTTTAGATGGGATAATTAAAGGCGTAATATCATTTGGAGCAATAACTATTTTAATAAATTTTTCAATAAGATACGTAACTGCAATTTTTTTGATAATAATATTCCCATTATCTTTGGTAACGTTAATTAGTAATATTACTTCTGGAATTTTTAAGTCGTATTTTAAATTATTCACAGTAACATTACTAACTCAGATAATAGTAAAGTTAGTTATATTAATACCACTTATGTATAAAGACATTGATAGTATAATGTACAAAATCATTTTAGTTGGAAGCATATATATAATATATAAAATTAATACATTCGTAAAAGAACTGTTTGTTAAAATCACAGAGGAAGGTAAATATACAAATATATTTAAAAGATAATATGAACGAAAAAGAAATATATATGAATTACAAAAGAAATAATAAATGGCTTGGAATTATAGATTATAAGTCACTTGCATTTTTGGTTTTTTACTTAGTTTTAATTTGGAATGTAATAGATCTTTTTAAAATTAGACTAGAATACAAAATATATATATTTGTTTGTTTAAGTATACCAGTTATTGTTTTGTTGTGTATAAATATAAATAGTGAAAGTGCAATAGATGTAATGATAACTATAATAAAGTTTATGTTAAAAAACAAAATATACGTTAGTAACTATTCATATGTTGAAGATGTGAATAAAACTAGCAAAATTTTTCTCAAAAACGTTAAAAAAAATTAAAAAGATTGTAAATATGTTAAAGTAATGGTATAATTATATCAACATAAAGAGATTAATTTAATAAAGGAGAAAAGTAATGAAGTTTGTATCTAAAACAAAATTGGAATTATCAGATACGTTACTACCAGATTTATTTATTGTAAATCATATGAATTCGCTAGAACTAGTGGACTTAAAGGTATATATATTTATACTTTATTTGGAAAAATCAGGTGATGAAATAGATGCTGTTAGTATGGCTAAAAAGTTGAACATATCAGAGCAGGATATATCATACTCTTTAGATAGATTACAGTCTGAAGAATTAATAAACAAAACTGCAAATGGATTTAATATTGTTAACCTCAAAGAAGTTGAAATAAATAAATTATATGTGCCTAAAATGGAACCTAAAAAAACAAAAGTGTTTGTTGAACAAGAACAAGCAAGAACTTTAGCAGCAAGTGCAATAAGCGAAAGTTTCTTTAATGGGTTAATGTCATTTAGTTGGTACACTGACATTGGTATTTTATTTGATAAATACAAATTTTGTGAGGAGGTAATGATAGCACTTTTTCATTACTGTGATGAAAGAAAAGCACTTAATAAAAAATATGTATATGCAGTGGCTGAAAATTGGTATAAGGGTGGAGTAAAAACTTTTGAACAATTAGAAGAATATTTAGATAAAATAACTAAATTTCAAATTGTAATACAAAAGATATCTAAGTCACTTAGATTAAGTAGAAATTTAACTAAATATGAAGAAGCATATGTTAATAAGTGGATATACGAATATAAATATGATTTTGATATGATAGAAGAAGCATTGAAAAGAACGGTTAGCAAGTCTAATCCTAGTATAAACTATGTAAATGGAATATTAAGTAATTGGTATAAAAAAGGATATGTTAAGGTTTCAGATATACAAAATGAAACAAGAGTATCTACAACAATTAAAAATACAAATGTTAATAATAAAGTTAAGTATAAAGATTATGGACAAAGAGAATATGACAATTTGGAAACGTATTATGATAATATGTAAGTGAGGTGATTTATGTGGATACAATAGTACTTAGAGATTTACTTAAGGAGTATAGTTTGAAAAAGCAAAGAGCTGAAGATGAAAGTAAAAATTTTAAAAAAGAGATATTTTTAAAACTACCTGAAGTTGCTGCTTTACAAGATGAATTAGCCCAAATATCCATAAAATCACTTAAAAACAATATGATACAAGATAAGATGTCTAGGGAAATAGAAACACAAAATTTAGAAATAAAAATCAATCAGATAAATGATAAAATAAGTAAATCATTAAAAAGAAATGGATATGCAGTTGAAATGTTTAATCCAAAGTATGAGTGTAGCATTTGTGAAGATACAGGTTATTCAAATGGTAAACAATGTTCTTGTTTAAAACAAAGATTGATTAATATTGCATATAAACAATCAAACGCACTTAAGTTAGAAGAGGAAAATTTTGAAACATTTGATACATGTTATTATTCTAATAAAGTAGATCAAAAGTATGGATCAAATAAATCACCTCTTGAAAATATAGAGGATATTAGAAAATTATCAATAAATTTTTGTAATAATATTTCAGATAAGGAACAAAAAAATTTGTTATTTATTGGTGAGACAGGCTTAGGTAAAACCTTTTTGTCGAATTGTATAGCATCAGAAGTTATAAAAAATGGTTATACAGCAATATATCAAACTGCTTCTATATTAATGGATACCGTGATTGAACATAAATTGACATATGGAAAAAATGATAGTAATAAAGACAGATATAACCAAATTTTTGACGCAGATTTATTAATAATAGATGATTTGGGTACTGAGACAATGAATAATATAAAATTTACAGAATTATTTAACATTATAAATACAAGACTATTAAATAATAAAAAGATGATAATATCTACAAATTTAACTATTAATAAATTATATGAAACATATGACGAAAGAGTAGCTTCTAGACTAATTGGTAATTTTGTTATTTGTAAATTTATTGGTGAAGATATAAGATTAAAAAAGAAAAAAATAAAGTAATATACATATAAAAAAGTATGGGTTAAAAATTCTTATACTTTTTTTATATGTATATTATCAATAATACGGTTCTATGAATAAAATGTATAAATAATTATTATATATATTATAGGTGATTGTTATGAGAAAAATGGTTATAGATTCGCATTGTGATACTGCATTAAAATTGTTAAATGGAAAAAGTCTTAATAGTCTGGAAAATCAGTTTACTTTAGATAATGCTTTGAGATATGAAAAATATATACAGTTTTTTGCAATGTATATGGAACCAGAATATGTTAAAATAGGTGAATATGATTTGTGTTTGAGAATGATTGATTCATTAAACAAGCAAATTGAGAGAAATAGTCAGTTTATCCAATTAATATTAAGTAAACAAGATTTAAATTCATATTTGAGTTGTAAAGAGAAAAAACTGGGTATAATACTTGCAGTAGAAGATGCTATTTGCTTAGAGGGAAAAATAGAGAATATTAAAAATTTATATGATAGGGGTATAAGAGTTATAGGGCTTACTTGGAATGGCAAAAATCAATTGGCCTCGGGCGCTAGTTGTTTAAAAGATGAAGGATTGTCTAAATTTGGTGAAGAAGTAATAAAAAAAATGAATGAAATGGGTATAATAATAGATGTATCACATTTATCTGAAAAATCATTTTTTGATGTAATGAAAATAACAAAAAAACCTGTTATTGCATCTCATTCTTGTTCAAAATATATATGCAATCATAGAAGAAATTTAAGCGATGAACAAATCAAGCTGATTTCGAAAAATGCTGGTATGATTTGTTTAAATTTTTATAAAGAATTTGTAAATGTAGATCCTAATAATGCAGATTTAAAAAGTTTAGCAAATCATATAAAACATATATATTCTATAGCAGGAAAACAATGTGTAGGAATAGGATCGGATTATGATGGTATTAAAAAAAAGGACACTATTACTTTACTTGAAGATAATTCGAAATTAATAAATTTAATGAATTTTTTAAAGAAGGAAAAATTTACTGATGAAGAAATCGATGGAATATTATGGAGAAATCAATTAAAATTTTTAAAGAAAAATTTGAAATAGTTATATTAAATTTGTATATATAGTATATATTGTTGAATTTTCTATAAAAACATGGTAGAATATATTTAAAGGAGAATGATTTTATTATGGACGCTAGTAGGAATGTTATAAAAAACACATCAGAAAATAAATCATTTGCCAAAGGTTTGAATTTTTTTAAACTATTCTGGATATTTTATATAGGTTGCTTTGCAGGAGTAATAATTGAAACAATATGGTGTATAGTAACAAACGGAGTTTTAGAAAGTAGGACAGCACTTATTTTATTACCGCTAAACCCAGTATATGGATTTGGTGCTTTGCTTATGTCCATATGCTTTTTTAAATTTAGTAACAAAAATAATGGAATAATTTTTATAGGTTGCATGATATTAGGTGGAGCATTTGAATATTTATGTAGTTTATTTCAGGAATTAGTTTTTGGAACTGTATCTTGGTCATATTCGACGGATTCTTTAGGAATATTTGAAAGAACCAGTCTAGTCTATTGTGTATTTTGGGGAGTATTAGGATTAGCATGGATAAGGGGAATATGTCCATATTTATCTAATTTGATAGAAAAAATTCCTAATAGAGCAGGAATAACATTAACTTATGTACTTTTAACAGTAACAATTATAGATATTATTTTTTCATCTCTCGCATTATTTAGACAGCTTGAAAGAAGGGAAGGAATACCAGCAACAAATATTATACAACAATTTTATGATAATAATTTAGATGATAATGCATTAAAAAAAATATACCCTAATATGGTACCGGTAAAATAAAAAAGTAGTAGATATAATTTAAATTATCTACTACTTTTTCTGTTTTCTAATTTTAATAATTGTTCATATAAATTTTCTTCTCTTTCAGAAATATCACCTGGAATATCTATATTTATGTGTAAAAGTAAATTACCTCTTACTCCGGTTTCTGAAATATATCCATTACCTGGAGAAGATATGTACTCATTATTTTTTATGTATTTTGGAAGATCAACATATACAATGTCATCAAATACATCTAATTTATATCTCATACCTAAGACTGCAGTAGCCGGAGATATTGTGATTTCTTTAATTAAATCAGTACCTTTTATTTTAAATATAGGATGTGGGGTTATTTTTACATTTATTATTAAATCCCCATTTTTTCCGCCATTTTTACCTGGAAATCCAAGTGCGGCTAAACGTATTTTATCTCCATCTTTTATTCCTATTGGTACGTTTACACTAAATGTTTTTATTCCACCCTTATAACCTTTTATAGCTATTTTCTTTTCGGTACCTATTAAACCTTCTTCTAAAGTTATCTCCAAATTGGAAGTTATATCTTTTCCGCGTTCTGGCTTTTGTTTAACTTCACTTGTAGAATCTTGCGTTTCAGTGAAATGTGTAGTATTTGTATCTTTTTTAAAACCCAATATAGTTGTAAGTAAATCACCAATCATACCACTTCCAGCTTTAAATTCATATCTTATGTTTGAAAGTGGAGTTTCATTAACTATAAACCCATATCCATATCTAGCAACTTGTCTATCATATTTTTTTCTTTTTTCTTCGTTCATTAGAGTGTCATATGCTTCATTTATATCTTTAAAAATAGCATCTGAAGTATTGTCATCTTTATTAGCATCTGGATGATATTTTTTTGCTAATTTTCTAAAAGAAAGTTTTATTTCTTCTTTAGAATTTTTTCTATTTACACCTAGTATTTCATAATAATTTTTGTACTTCATGGTGACCTCCTAAATTTATTTAATTATATCACAATTTTTCTAAAATTCAACTATTTTACTTGCTTTTTCTATATTTTTCTAGTATAATTATAAGGTAAATATTAATTAGGGGGCAAATTATGGACGAAAATTTTTTAGACACGCAACATATAGTGCCAGTAAACATAGAGAGTGAAATGAAAAAATCATATATCGACTATGCAATGAGCGTTATTGTAGCACGTGCACTTCCGGATGTAAGAGATGGCTTAAAACCTGTTCACAGAAGAATATTATATGTAATGAGTGAGCTTGCATTATGGCCAGAAAAAGCATATAGAAAATGTGCTAGTATTGTCGGAGATGTTATGGGTAACTATCATCCTCATGGTGATGCTGCAATATATGATGCTTTGGTTCGTTTATCTCAAGATTTTTCTCTTAGATATCCGCTTGTTAATGGTCATGGTAACTTTGGATCTGTAGATAATGATCCACCTGCTGCTATGAGGTATACAGAAGCAAAATTACATAAAATAGCATTAGAAATGCTTACAGATATAGATAAAAATACAGTGAATTTTACACCAAACTATGATGAAAGATTAAATGAGCCAAGTGTACTTCCTGCTAGACTACCTAATTTATTAATTAACGGTGCATATGGTATAGCTGTTGGTATGGCATGTAATATACCACCACACAATATTACTGAAGTAATAAATGGGACATGCGCAATGATAGATAATCCAGATATAACAGATGAAGAATTAATTGAATATATTTCTGGACCGGATTTTCCAACAGGTGGAATAATAGTTGGTAGAGACGGTATTAAAGATGGATATTTAACAGGTAGAGGTAAAGTTTGTTTAAGAGCAAAAGCTGAAATTGAAGAAGATGAAAAAGGAAGATTCAAAATAATTGTACATGAAATTCCTTATCAAGTAAACAAAGCTGCTTTAATTGAAAATATAGCAAAACTTGTGCAACTTAAAACAATAGAGGGGATATCTGACTTAAGAGACGAATCAGATCGAGAAGGTCTTAGAATTGTTATAGAACTTAAGAGAGATGCAAATCCAAATGTTGTTCTTAATTTGTTATACAAACATACACAACTTCAAACAACAGTTAGTATGTTGATGCTTGCATTAGTAGATAATGAACCAAAAGTATTAAGATTAAGTGAAATATTGAAGTATTATATCAAACATAGAAAAGAAATAATTATAAGAAGAACACAATTTGATCTTGAAAAAGCTTTAGCAAGGCTACACATATTAGAAGGACTTAGAATAGCTTTAGATCATATAGATGAAATAATTGCTATAATACGTGCTTCATATAATGACGCACAAGAAAGACTTATGGAGAAGTTTGGTTTATCTGATATTCAAGCAACGGCAATACTTGAAATGAAACTTAGAACACTTCAAGGTCTTCAAAGAGAAAAAATAGAAGATGAGTACAACAGTTTAGTTGAATTAGTTGCTCATTTAAGAGATATTTTAGCAAATATGCAATTAGTTATGCAAATAATAAAAACAGAATTATTAGAGATAAAAGCTTCATATGGTGATGAAAGAAAAACTTCTATCATTCACGGTGAGGGAGATATAAACATTGAAAGCTTAATTAAAGAAGAAACAAATGTTGTTACTATGACTCATCTTGGATATATAAAAAGAATTGCTGTAGATAGCTATAGAAGTCAAAAACGTGGTGGCAAAGGTCTTACTGCTATGAATACAAGAGATGAAGACTTTGTTGAAAATCTATTTGTTACTTCAACTCATAATTATATAATGTTCTTTACAAGTACAGGTAGAGCGTTTAGATTAAAATGTTATGAACTTCCTGAATCAAGCAGAGTTGCAAAAGGAACAGCGATAGTTAATTTACTTCAACTTGCACAAGGTGAGAAAATAGCTGCTGTAATTCCAGTAGAATCTTATGAAGGCGAACAATACGTGTTAATGGCTACTAGAAATGGATTGATTAAGAAAACTAAGCTTGATGAGTATAATAATATAAGAAAATCTGGAATACAAGGAATAACACTTAAAGAAGATGACGAGCTTATAGATGTTAGACTTACAGATGGTAAAAATGATATTGTAATGGTAACTAGAAGTGGTTTATCAATAAGATTTGATGAAGACGATGTAAGAGCTGTTGGAAGAACATCAATGGGTGTTAAAGGAATCAATTTAGGTAAAGATGATAAAGTAGTTGGTATGGAACCAATAACTAGTGATAAGGGTTATATTTTAGCTATTACTGAAAATGGTTTTGGTAAGAGAACTGAAATAGAAGAATACAGAAAACAAACTAGAGCTGGTAAAGGTGTATTAACGTATAAAACTACAAATAAAACAGGACATATTATTGGAGTAAAAATAGTTAACGATTTAGATGATATTATGATAATAACGGATACTGGGATTATTATAAGAATCAATGTAGAAGATATAAGTATACTAGGTAGAAATACTCAAGGTGTAACTCTTATGAGAACTTCAGAAGGCGGAAAAGTAATTTGTATTGCAAAACTTCCAAAAGATGAAGAAGGAAATGAAGAATAAAAGAAGGTATTAAATAAATTAAAATAATAGATGGAGATAATTGAAAATATTATCTCTTTTTCTTATTTTAGTAGTATTACAAGATAGATTAATACTATCTTATTAATGTAAAAAGTATCTAAAAGATTAAGACTTCCTTGACAAAATATAAGATATATTATAAAATTATTTGTATAGAAATATTTGTTCGAGGTGGAAATATATGAAAAATAAGGGAATATCATTAATTGTTTTAGTTATAACAATAATAATTGTAATTATAATAGCAACTGCAATGGTAATTACAATGAATAACAATAATGTGTTAAACAGTGCAACAAAAGCAAGATTCATGAGCGATTATACAAATGTGCAAGACGGTGTTAATCTTTATTCACTTGGTAAATATAACGCTCAAACCAGCGAATTTGATCTTCCTTTAAAAGGATATTTAACCTCTTCAGATAAATCATATATATCTGAAAGCAATCCTACGTTAAAAACTAAAATAGAAGAACTAAGTGGAAGTATAGATACTACAAATCTAGCATGGATAAGTAGTGAAGATATAGGAGCAAAACTATCTAAAGAGAAAAGAGATAAAGGATATATAATAGATGTAACTAATGGACAAATCTATGACTACGTTGGAGATGTTTTCGAAGGTAAAAGGTGGCATACTTTAGATGGTGGTGTATTAATTGGTGATGTAAATCCACCTACATATGAAGAACTATGGGATGGTTGGATTAAATTAACGCTATACTATCCTGCAGGTTCAACTGAAA
>JAEWPS010000026.1 GCA_023460515.1 Bacillota bacterium
CTGATTTGGATGGATTGAACTTCTTGGCAGGCAAGCATGTAGACGAGGTAAACAAGATGGCTGAGTTAGGTACTCAGTTAGCTCACGTAGATGGTGGCGTTCCTAATATCAAGGTAACTATGCCGGAAGTAAGTGCGTTCTATATTGGTCAGTTGTTCTATTTCTTCGAGAAAGCTTGTGGCATCAGTGGTTATATGTTGGGCGTTAACCCATTCAATCAACCGGGTGTTGAGGCTTATAAGAAGAATATGTTCGCCCTGTTGAATAAGCCGGGATACGAGAAAGAAAGCGAAGCTATCAAAGCACGTTTATAATACGATTTATCCCATAAAAAAACGGTTTTCTCGTCACGAGGAAACCGTTTTTTCGTTTGAATAGTTTTTTATTACTCATTTAATTCTTTAAGTAAATCGCTCCCGGCCTTGAATTTGACCGAGACACGTGGAGTAATCATTACTTCCTCCCCTGTTTTCGGATTACGTGCCAATCGCTCGGATTGTTGCCAAGGTACAAAAGATCCAAATCCTTTCATGGAAATAGATTCTCCTTCCCGTATTCCGGCTCACCCGATAAATCAGGGGGAAAATTCTTTAATTCTATAGAAAATTTGCACCTTTGTACCATGAACAATCAAGGACTATTAGCATTGGCACAGTTGATTCTGCCATCAGAGATACTTTCAAATTTTGAAGTAGTACGTGTAGAAGAAGAGGCATCCCTTATCCGCATCTATCTTGATGAATCGGTTAAGGCTGAATATAAAGAGAACCCAGAGATTGAATCCAAAGGATTCTGTGAAGCCGTAACTATACGTGACTTTCCAATCCGCGATAAAGGTGTTGACCTAATTGTCAGAAGACGCAAATGGTATGACAAGCAGAATAACCGATACTTCTCCGACTCTTACGACCTGAAGGCTGAAGAAACCCGCTACTCCAAGGAGTTTGCGGCTTTTTTAAAAGGAGTGTATGGAGACGATTCCTACGACCTCCCGTTCGCTTGACCGCTATTATCACATAAACGGGGATACGTTTGAAAAGCAATACAAGGAAGTGCTCAGCGGCTATCGTGAATGGTCAGAACTCTCACATGCAGAAGACTGGCTTGTCTTTCCAGAGAACATTGGTGAAAGCATCTGCATTGACGAAACGGCTCCAAGCAACGGTGAGCTGTACACTATAGTAAGCAACAGATCTTCACGTGGAGGTAAAGGTACCATCATTGCTATTGTAAAGGGTGTGGCGGCAGATGCTGTCACGGAAGCACTTATGCGCATTGACGAGGACAAGAGACTGTTGGTTAAGGAGATAACAATGGATATGTCGAATTCCATGCGACTTATAGCCAGACGCTGTTTCCCGAATGCAATGCGTACCATAGACCGCTTTCATATACAGAAACTTGCATGTGATGCCTTGCAGGAGATGCGCATCGCGCATAGATGGGATGCCATTCAAGCAGACACGGATGCCAGGGAAGAAGCCAAATGCCTGGGCGAAGCATACACTCCAATTGTGCTTGCAAATGGTGATACCCACAAGCAGTTGTTGGCTCGCAGCAGATATCTGCTTTTTAAATCTGCCGACAAATGGACGGAAAGTCAGAGACAAAGAGCTGAGGTGCTCTTTGAAACGTATCCTGATCTTAAAGAAGCCTATTCGCTTACACATTCCCTAAGAATGATATTTTCCAAGAATACCGTCAAAGATGCAGCAAGACTCTCGCTTGCACGATGGTACAACAAAGTGGACGACTCTGGCTTTAAGAGTTTCAATGTTATTGCCGCCACACTTTACGAGCACTATGATGAAGTCTTGAACTTCTTTGTAAACAGGGCAACTAATGCATTTGCAGAGTCTTTTAATGCTAAAATTAAGGCGTTTAGAGCTGCTTTAAGAGGAGTAACGGATATAAAATTCTTTCTTTTCAGACTTACAAAGCTGTATGCTTAATCCCCCAGGTTTATCGGGTGAGCCGAAAATTCGGCTCACCCGATAATCAGTGGGGGTATCTTCAGGCTCATCTATATTTCATTTCAGCCGGCAACCTAAGACAAGTCGACCTACAGAAATATAGAAGTCGGCCAACAGATGAGATCATGGGATAACCATTGCCATATAAATCGCTGTCTTATATCCTGTTAATCAACAGACCAACTCACTTGAGAAAGGCTTCCCAAGTGAATAACTAACCACTTCCAGACTCGTAAGCTTACGGCTACCCCCAGCCGTAAGTTATTCACTTGACAAGCCGTAAGTTATTCACCTGACAAGGCATAAATTATACATTAACCGTCTCTCCCCCGATGGTTATCGGGAAATGGCAGAGGAACTATAGATACAAGTGGCCCATTTGTCTTTTTGACAACTTGTAATCTGAAGTCCCGGAGAATCGATTATTCCGTACCCAAGTGCGTCTCGCTTCCAAATTCGAGAGAAAAAAACAGCAATTCTCTGTTTGATAGCTGTTTGCTGAAAAACGGCCTTTCGTTCCAGTCGAAATAATTCACCCTAGTTCATGTTTTACGGTCGTTAGGCGGTAATAATGCCCAACGCTACCGCATCTGAGGGCCGATGCCTATATATGTGTAGGCTTACGCCACTATATGTGTAGCTTGACGCGACTATATGTGTGGGTTGACACTGCTATATATGTGAGTTGATACAGCCATATGTGTAGGTTGATACGTATATATTCGTTAAAAAGCGACGCTTATCGTGTTAAAAAGCGGTGGTGGCAGCTTGTTCGCGCTCCCCGCTTACGCTCGTTGGCTTTTATAGCCAGAGAGCCGTGTCGTGAAAAAGAAGGCATTTCAATCAAAAAGATACCATTCATCGCATTAAGCTGACATCCGTGATTCTTGTCTTATCCCTTTGAATTAAGTCTGTCCCCAATAAATATCAGGTGAGCGTTTACTTGATTAATATTGGCAATATATGAACGATGAATCTACAGAAAAATATCTTGAGGCAACGATTCGTCAGCAACTACGTCACTGGCTCATAGACAAAAAACGAAACGGCAGACATCTCCGCCGTCCCGCCCAAAAGAGATAGCCTTATCTCTGTTTGTACACATGTCAAGGTTGGTTATTTACTGATATCAGGGCCTATATAAACCCTGTTTTTCATATCGTGCGTAAACATAAGACTTTTTTTCGACAAAAGAGCAGATTCCTTCTTCTTTTTGGGAATACATGTTCTAAACATGCCACACTACCTCTTGGCTACTAGCGTGAGCTTCTATTATAGAGGAACTATGAAAAAGCATTTTACATCAAAACATAAAGCTAAATCCTTTCTTCTGCGAAGCATTGAACCGTTCAATCTCCAAAGGAAGGGATTTCTTTAACTGATTAGCCATAAATATTAAGAAAGACCTGCGTATGATGCAAATTGCCTTCAGTCGTTTTAAGGATTTTCTGAAAGAACAGTAGCCATTATATGAATGTAACATCAAGCCCGAACTTATTACTAAAGATATGATGGTTCTGTTTGTAGACTATTTGCAATCCCGTAGCGTTGGCGAGGGAGCAAAAAGTATCTATCAGCGTTTCAAG
>JAEWPS010000027.1 GCA_023460515.1 Bacillota bacterium
CACGTCGGCCCCGGCGTCGAACGCCTGCGTGCGGTTGCTCCCGACGATTTTCGCGTAGTAGACGTCGTAGTTCCCCGCAAAGGCCGGCGGCAGGGCGACCCGCCCGGCCTGGATCACCCGGTCGGTCAGGCCCGTCGTCTTCGCGCCGTATTCGCCGAGCTTCGGCTCGCAATGCTCCCAGACGTCATCCAGGCCCGCGTCGCCCGTCAGGATCGTCTGCCAGCGGTCGGGGTCGCGGTCATCCGGCGTCTCGCCCGCGGACAACCCCGGAAAGCCGCCATACAGTTCGAACGAGGCCGTCACCGTCGTCTTCTGCGGCAGGACGTAGACGCCCTGCGCGGCATAGATGGGCTCGTTGCGGTCGGCGGCGGCGGCGAGGGCCGCCTCGATCGTCGTGAAGGCCGTCTCCCAGCCCCTGCCGTCCGTCGCCGCGCGTTCCTCGTCCTCGGCCAGCGGCTTCACGTAGACGGCAGCCGACGCGAGGCCGGCGGCCAGGACAGCGGCAAAAGACATAGCCGCCGTGCGGCAAGACGTCATCTTCAGGCGTTTCATGATTCACGGTCTCCTTTTCTTTCGTTTCACGTGCAGCCTTATTGAGATAGTGCGGATGATCGGGATCGGTTCGGGCAATGATGCCCTTCTCCTGCAACGGGGAAAGGTAATAGCGATTGAAATGGATGCTGCTGCGAATGCCGACGGCCTTGCGAAGCGCCGACGGTCTCATCGGACCGTCCGCCAGCAGTTCCAAGATCCTCTTGGCGACCGCCGGATCGCCGCGCTCCAGCTTGACCGAAAAGCCCTTCGTCGTCATCAAGAAAAAACGCCTGATGCGCACCACGCATAGCGCCTCGCTTCGCGAGCAGCCTAATGGCTGGTGGATATAGCCGACTGATCAGGTGGTAGCATCGGCAATTCTCTATGAACCTCGCTTTCCGCATGCCAATACAGTCTATCATATAATCGATTACTAGGTCAATGATACATGGTGATTTACACGGATTACAAACGCCCCGCCCCTCAGTCAATACTGGCCTGAATTGCCGTCAACTGCGCGCTGATCTTCTGAAGCTGTTCGAGAATCTGCTGCAACTAGTAGTCGTTCATGATAACCTCCCTTTAAGATTCACAAAGCTTGCCACATCAGTCCAAACATCCGATATAGGCACGCCCTTGGCTTCATCAAGATAAATTCTTTTATCCCTTGTTATAGGCTTGTATTTTCGCCCATTTTCGTCAACGGCAGAAAATCGTTTTAACTGCGCTTCGCTATACGGCAAATACACTTTGTTAAAACAATATGCACCTGACTTTGAATAATACAAAATCGTATCATGCCCACGCACAAAATTGTTCACAAGACTCTTATAGCCAGAGACACCTGCCAATTGCCAAATAATTTCACGTTGAAAGTTCTCCGCACCAAAAACTTCATCGAGCAAGCATCTCAACTGATGATCTTTGTGAAAATCACAATGTAAATATAGCGATCCACTTTCCGACAACAATTCTTTCATTAAGACCATCCGCTCGTACATGAACTGCAGATAATCATCGTTCGTCCAAATATCCGTGTACTGCTTTTCCTCAAAATTGCTGTGGTCGTTCTCAACCTTCTTGCCCCGCAACTCAATTGTCTTTTTGTAATCCGCCTTCGAGTCAAACGGCGGATCGATGTAGATCAGATCGACTTTGCCGCGATACTCTTTCAACAGGTGCGACATAACCTGGATGTTATCTCCCCAGAAGATCTTGTTGAGCCATCCGTTCACTTCCTCGCCGTGCTGTTCCTTCTCCTGTGCGGGGAAGTAGCTTGTGGACACGAACGGCCGCTTGCCGCGCCAGTGCAGCATCGCCTGGCCCTTGATCGGGGCAAAGCGAAAGTCCGAGACGGTTGTGGGCTTCTTTTCCTCTGTTTTGATGTCCAATTCCTGCTGGTTCATGCGGCTTCCTTTCTCGAATAGCTTGAAAACGTGTAAGTTTTCACTTTACGAATACCTTGAAAAGGTGTGAATTTCGCACATCTGAAATCTGTGAATGTCGGCATGGCAGGTGTACAAGTCACGCCGTTTTGTGATATAATATAGTCACTTTGAACGACAAAGGATTTACAGATGGCTACATCAACACTACAAATTCGTGTGGACAGCAACCTGAGAAGCCAGGCCGAGGACTTTTTCAACGGCGCTGGCCTTGACATGTCGAGCGCAGTCCGCCTCTTTCTCAAACAAGTGGTCATCCGCCGCCGCATCCCCTTTGATGTCATTGCGGAAGACCCTTTCTGGTCGGACGCCAACCAACGGGTTCTCGCCGAATCGATTCGCTCTCTTGAAGAAGGCAAGGGCGAACAACATGAATTGATTGAAGCGTAAGGGGCTCGTCCGCCATGTTGATCACTTTCGCACCGCGCGCCTGGTACGAATACACTGGATGGCAACTTGAGGACAAGAAGATCCTCAAGCGTATCAACGCATTGATCAAGGACATTGAGCGCAACGGCAACACCGGCATCGGCAAACCCGAACCCTTGAGAGGATTGAACGGCTACTGGAGCCGCCGCATCACCGA
>JAEWPS010000028.1 GCA_023460515.1 Bacillota bacterium
TTATCTGTCAGCAGATGGTAAAGGGAATCAGTTCCTTCAGCCTGCTGGCAGTACCGTTTTTTATTACCATGGGAGTATTAATGGGCTCCGGCGGTATTTCTGAAAAACTGATTGCTTTAGCCAATGCCTGTGTCGGCTGGATGCGTGGCGGTATGGCTATGGTTAATATCGTTGCTTCTTATTTCTTTGGAGGAATTTCCGGTTCCGCAGCTGCTGATACTGCTTCTTTAGGATCTATTCTGATCCCTATGATGGTAGAACAGGGCTATGACGATGATTTTTCAACGGCTGTAACCATTACCTCCTCTTGTGAAGGACTTCTGGTACCACCTAGTCACAACATGGTTATTTATGCGACTACGGCAGGCGGAATCTCCGTTGGAAGCTTGTTCCTGGCTGGTTATATTCCGGGAGCACTTCTTGCACTGTCTCTTATGGTCGGTTCTTATATTATCTCTGTAAAAAGAAACTATCCTAAGGGAGATAAGTTCAGCGTTAAGAATCTTGTGAAACAGCTTGGAATTTCCTTCTGGGCTCTGGCAGCTGTATTGATCGTTGTATTCGGTGTAGTAGGCGGCGTATTTACAGCAACAGAATCTGCAGCCATTGCAGTTATTTATAGTTTGATCGTCAGCGTATTTATTTACAAAGGCCTGGATTGGAAGGGCGTATGGAAGGTTATGGAGGATTGTGTCAATACTCTTGCCATTGTGCTTATTCTGATTGCTACCTCTAATGTATTTGGTTACTGCCTGACCACTCTGCATGTTCCGGACCTGGCAGCAAGTGCCATTACAGGAATAACCGACAATCCAGTTATCCTGGCATTGCTTTTGAACTTGATCCTTCTGATCTTAGGTTGTATTATGGATATGTCTCCGATTATACTGATTGCAACTCCTATTTTACTGCCTATTGCAACTTCCATTGGTATTGATCCGGTTCAGTTCGGTATTATCGTGGTGTTGAACTGCGGTATCGGTCTTCTGACTCCTCCGGTAGGCGCCGTATTATTTATAGGCTCTGCGGTGGCGAAACTTCCGATGGAGAAAGTGGTAAAGGCGACACTTCCGTTTTATCTTTGTATGATTATCACGCTCCTGTTGATCACCTTTATACCGGCCATCAGTTTGGGGCTGCCGGCACTGTTAATTAAATAACGATCCTGCACCTGCCCTGTGGGCAATGGTAATTTGATCCGATAAACAGGTTATGGAATCAGGCATTCATTACGATTAATGCCTGATTCTTTTTATTAAAAAAGATACCCTAGGGGTATACTTTTATCATGAAAGGGAGGAATGAAATGAAATACGAATATACGTATCGGAATACGGCTGCAGATATCTGGCAGCTGTCCATGTATTATATTTATGGTTCTCTGGTTGGAGTATGCAATATCATTTTTACCACTGCGGTTTTTGTTCTGGGAATTGTCAGATGGAATTCATCCGGTCTTTTTTTCAGATTCGGTGTCATACTGGGTTTCAGCCTGTTTCCTTTGATTCAGCCTGTTTTAATTTACTGGAAGGCAAAGAAGCAGGCGGCAGTCATTAATCAGGATACTAAAGTGAGCTTTGATGATTGGGGGATCCATATAAAGCAGGGAGAGAAGTGTTCGGAGATCAAATGGGAAAAAATCAAGAGAATTGCAAAAAAACCCAATATGATCCTGATTTTTTCCGATTCCACCCATGGATTTGTACTGACGGCCAGGGTATTAAAAGAAGAAAAAGATGAGTTTTATGCCTATGTTGTCTCAAAAATCAAGACAGGCGGTAAGCGTATGGCTTCATGAAGAAGCGGAATCCGTTCCAAAGATCTGTTTGCGCAGGCGGCAGCCGGTAGGGGTTGCGGCCAGGCCTCCCTCTGAAGTTTCCTTTAAGGCGGTAGACATGAGGTCGCCCACCTGCTTCATAGCAAGGATTACCTCATCTGCAGGAATGGCACTTGTGATACCGGCACATGCAAGCTCTGAGGCAGTAAAGGCATTGGCAACTCCCATAGCATTGCGCTTAATACAGGGAACCTCAACCAGCCCTGCCACCGGGTCGCATACAAGGCCCATCGTATTTTTAAGGGCAATGGCGCAGCTGTCGGAAACCATCTGGGGCGTTCCGCCAAAGATTTCCGTGAGTGCAGCAGCAGCCATAGCAGACGCTGAACCTACTTCGGCCTGGCACCCGCCCTCAGCTCCTGCGATGCTGGCGCATTTGGCTATGACCATGCCAATGGCTGATGCAGTAAACAGGGACATGATGATATCATGCTTTGGTAAGTCAAATTCCTCCAACACGGAAATGAGGGCTGACGGTATGACGCCGCAGGAGCCTGCTGTAGGTGCTGCAACGATCTGTCCCATGCAGGAATTGTATTCCGTTACCGCCAGGGCCATGCTTATGGCATTGCCAAGGAGATGACCGTAATGGTTTTTTCCTTGATCCACTGCTTTTTTTAGTTTAGCAGCGGCACCTCCGGAAAGTCCGCTGGAAGAACGGAGAGTCTCATCCATGCCGTTTAAGACAGACTGCCTCATGACCTCAAAACTGTTTTCCATGGTGGAATAGACGGTTTTCTCTGAGGTCTCCATATCTTCAGCCTGCTGCTCCAGCACGATTTCTGATATTTTTTTATTGGAAGATGAAGCAGCAGCCACAAGCTCTTCCACAGTATTATATTTTAACTGCATAGGTTCCTCCTATAATTTCAATAAAATTGTATTGTATACATGAGGGATGGTTTGGATCTGGGAGACTAAAGACTGGTCAAAATCGGAGTCCATCTCAATGGTCATAATGGCAAGTCCGCGTTTTTCCTGCCTGTTTAAGCGGAAATTGCAGATATTGGCATTGCCCACGGCCACCAGGTTCGTAACATGGGCGATAATGCCGGGAATATCCTGATGCATAACAATCAGGGTGGTATTTTGCCCGGTAAAATAAACTTCCATATCGTTTACCTTATTTATGACGATATTGCCGCCTCCCACGGATGCTCCCTGGACGGAGATGGTGCTGCCCTGATCAGAGGTCAAGGTGACCAGCGCCGTGTTTGGGTGAGCATTTTCTATAGTGCCGGTGCGGATTGTGACGGATATCCCTTGTTCTTTGGCCGTTTCAAGGCTTGTACGGATTCCCGGGTCCCAGGGGTCCAGTTTTAGGATTCCTCCTACAATGGCTTTATCTGTACCATGACCTTTGTAGGTTTTCGCAAAGGAGCCGTGAAACAGGATATCTGCCTTTGCCACAGGTGCGCCTAAAAGCAGGGCAGCTGTTTTACCGATTCGGGCAGCTCCGGCCGTATGAGAGCTGGAAGGCCCGATCATAACAGGGCCGATAATATCAAATACATTCATGGCAATTCTCCAATTTCAAGTATTATTTCTCTTATCTGTTTACAAGGGTTTGAATTCCGGTTTCCGTCCTCGGAACTCCGTATAATAAGAAAATCCGCATTGCTTAAGAAGTTCTCCCGCTGTCTGAAAATCTGCTCCCAAATCTTCTGTTATATGGGCGTCGGAACCCATGGTTATGATCTCCCCGCCTAATTCCCTATAGCGCTTTATAATAGCAGCACATGGGTTTGGCTGTCCGATTCCTTTTCGGAAACCGGCTGTGTTGCATTCAATTCCTTTTCCCCGCTCTATAATTGCTCTTAAAATGTCATCTAGAATATCCCGGTATGCTTCGTAGCTGTAGTAGCGAGCCTTATTCGGACCATAACGGACGATGTAGTCGATATGGCCGGCTACGTCATAGTTGTCTATATTTTTCACATTATCCAGTGTGGCCTGGAAATACTGAAGATATGCTTCCTGTTCCTTTCTTCCTTCAAAAAATACGGGATAAGCAGGATCCTTTCTGTTAATAAAGTGAGTGGAGCCGATGACGAAGTCAAAGGGATAGCTTGCTAGCAATTCCCTGTAGTATTCCGTTAAATGAGTCTGAAGACCCAGCTCGATCCCTATGCGAAGGTCAATCCGGTCTTTGTATTCATCTCTTAAGGCAGACATTGCTTCAAAATACTGGTCCGTCTGAAGGGTAAAATCAATAATAGATTCCACGTCATAATCATGATGGTCTGTAACACAGAGGGAGGTCATTC
>JAEWPS010000029.1 GCA_023460515.1 Bacillota bacterium
GTCCAAGATCAGCCTTCTTTGCTTTTTCAAAGGTTTTTTCTATTACAAGACGTTGACGCTCTGTTCTTTGAAAATCAGTATCCATTTTTCTCAGTCTGGCATAGGCAACTGCCTGCACACCATCTAAATGGTTCATTCCTGCTGATTTAAGATGAACCGAAGGCACGCCTGTCTCCTTCACGGTTTCTGTGATAAAGGAATTGATGTAACGGAACTCTGGCTTGGTGATATCAATGTCTACACCGCCCAGCATATTGATTCCGTCAGCAACCGATTTCCAGTTGAAGGTAACAAATTCGGTAATATCCAGATCCAGATCCCGGTTGAGGGCAGCCAGTGCCTGAGCGGCTCCCCCATTGGCATAGGCGGCATTTATCTTGTTATAAGAATATCCTTCACCAATACTCATGTATGTATCACGGTATACGGATACAAGTCTGATCTCACCCGTATCTCTGTTAATATTGCAAATCATAATTAAATCAGAGTTACTTCCTTTATTGATACTACCATCACGACCGTCAAGACCAAATATTGCAATGGTGCGATAGCCGGTCATATGCTGTTTCTGTTCCGGAGACATGATTTCATTACGTACCTGGTTTTTATTAAAGTCATCCGGTCTATTGATGGATCCCATCAGTCTTGCCACATAAGCATAGGCGAAAATACCTGCCAGTGTAAAGATTTCAAGAACCGTCATAAGAATGATGCGTCTGACTTTTCTCTTTTTTTCAGCCTGAGCCGCTGACCGGCTGGCAGCCACACTTTTATCCTGTCCCGGCACCCTCTGCTGCTGCTTTGTGCCGCCGTCTCCTATGACAATCTGGCCTCCTGCCGCTCTCTGGCTATTTCCAGAAGCAGTCCGGCCTCCTCCTGCTCTCTGGCTATTTCCCGAAGCACGGTTTACCGTTGCACCCTGGCTAATACCTGCGGCAGTACGGCTTGCCGCTGCTCTCTGACCATCTTCTGAAGCAGCACGATTTCCTGCTGCTCTCTGGCCATCTACTGAAGCAACACGACTTCCCGCTGTTCCCTGGCTATTTCCTGAAGCAACACGGTTTCCCGCTGCCCCATGGCTTTTACCTGAACCGGCGGCCGATGAGGGCTGCCCTCGAAAGGCTGCCTGGCCGTCTCCCGATGATTGCTTGGACCGGTCAGCGCTCCTGGTTCTTTCCCCAGCTCCGGCTCTCCTTACGGACACATCATCAGCCTTTTTTGGTAAATCGTGACCGGCTGCCGACTGATTTGATCTACTATATTTCTGTTCCTGATAATTATCATAATCATCATCCAGGTAGTAATCATCATCAGACGGATCTGGTTTTGAGTCGTAACCGCGCTTTCTATTCCTTATATCTTCACGGCCTACTTCATCGTCAAATTCATTTCTCATTTATTTAACCTCATCCTAATCGTGTCGTATCCAGTATCAATACGCATTTTTATTGATAAACCCTTTGAATATGGTAAGAAATAAAATCTTAAAATCAAATCCCAGGGTCCAGTTTTCGATGTAATACAAATCGTGTTCAATTCTCTTTGTGATGGAAGTGTCGCCACGGTAACCGTTCACTTGGGCCCAGCCGGTAATTCCAGGACGGACCTGATGCTTGATCATATAACGGGGAATCTCCTCTTTAAACTTCTCAACAAAGAGAGGCCGTTCCGGCCTAGGCCCCACCAGGCTCATGTCTCCACGAAGGACATTGATAAACTGGGGCATTTCATCAATGCTGGTCTTCCTGATAAAACGTCCTACAGGCGTTACACGGGAATCATGGGGGGTCGTCCATTTCGTTTTTTCCTCAGTAGCGGTCTGCACCACCATGGAACGGAATTTATACATAGGAAACGACCTGTTATGAAGGCCGACTCTCTCCTGTTTGTAAATAAGCGGCCCCGGCGCAGTCAGTTTAATAAGAACTGCTGTGATGAGCATGACAGGGGAAAATAAGATCAGAGCTACAGAGGCTCCAAAAATGTCTACGATTCGTTTCATCAGGGCATTTACCGTATCCGTAAGAGGCACACGGCGGATGTTGACTACCGGCAATCCCTGCAGATCCTCTATAAAGGGTCTTGTAGGTATCATGTTATTATAATCCGGTATAAACTTAGTATGGACACCTGATTTTTCGCAGGAAGCCACAATTCTTTCCAAATTCGCATATTCTTTGATACTTAAGGTAATTGCAATTTCATCAAGAGAATTTAAAGCAAGGATCTCATCTAAGTCACGAACCTTGCCGATGACATTGATCCCCTTGTATCCGGTTCCCCATTCCTTTGTGTTGTCAAGGATTCCCTTGATCTGATAGCCCCATTCAGGATTCACCCGAACCCTGTCTATGAAGCCTTCCGCCGCACGGCTGTAACCAATCAAAAGGATGTGCTTCTGATTGTAGCCCTTGGCGCGCATGGAGCGGAGCATCGAACGGAGCACATTCCGAACGGCTGTCTCCAGGGTTATGTTGATCGCACAAAAATAAAATACCATCCTGGTAGAGAACTCTTTTAAATAAGGATTCTTTTTAGCCAGTGTCAGGATCAGGGCAAAAAGCAGAACTCCCAGGAGATTGGCCTTGCAGATATTGGCGAACTCATACCGCCTCTCCTGAACTCTCTTTGGGGCATACAAATGGAAGATGCCGTAAAGCAGCAGATAGGTCGGCAATATGATAAGAAGCGCCGCAAAATAGTACTGTGGCCTCAAAACCTGTTTATCAGGACTGAACAACCGGTTTCCCAGTAAAAGAAGCAGCCAGGCAAATACATAGGATATTACAATGACCAGTCCATCAAGCACTACATGAAACCCATTTAATTTTTTCTGATTATCCTTAATCATAGCAGCAAAACCTTCCATTCGTGCATAGCACCATATTTCTCCACCATAATTCCCGTATATTATACATGATATGTCAATATGATGCCATTAAAATATTCTTAAAATCACCTGAAAATTTTTAACTTTCTTCGTAAAAATTCCCATATATAGAGGAACGTGCCAAAGATCAGCTCTCCTTCAATCCGAAAATAATTGCCAAGATGGGACATCCGGAACGGTACCTTTCTGGTATTCTTTGCAGTCCTTAGCCCTTCTTTTAACCCTTCCATATAATCGGAAGCAAAACCGATCTTTTTGAAAAACAAGTACTTCACAAAGGTTCCCGCTAAAATGGGAAGCAGATTCACTAAAAGCTGAAAAACAGGCATATTCTTATAATTTAAATAAACATTATTTCTGGCAGCCAGCCGGACCTTAAAGGAATTGTACTTGGAACCGCTGGTTCCGCTGCCCACATGATAAACCACGGCTGAGGGGCAATATACATTTTCATATCCATAGATCTTTGCTCGGTATCCCACATCAATATCTTCCAGATAGGCGAAATGGGACTCGTCAAAGCCTCCGATCTCATCAAACACTTCCCGCCTGTAGATGGCAGCTCCCGCGCAGGCGGCAAAAACACTTCGGGCCTTCTGATAGCCTTTGATGCTTTGTCCTACGCCTCTCTGATAAGCCCAGCCTAATATGCTGTACATATCCCCTGCATCATCCATAAGCTCCTTATGATATAGCTGGATCATCTTACTGCTGACAGAAAATATCTTAGGCGACCGGTCCATAGCATGCACCAGTTCTTTTACATAATCAGGTTCCGGTTCCGTGTCATTGTTTAGCAAAATGACATAGGGGGTTTTCGCATGGCGGATCCCCACATTCACGGCCCCGGAAAAGCCTGTATTCTTCTCCAGAAAAACAGAAGGAATAGTTCTATCCTTCAGCCACT
>JAEWPS010000030.1 GCA_023460515.1 Bacillota bacterium
ATTGGGAAAGCGAAGACGGCAAAGAGAAAAAGGTAATCCGCATTGCCGATTTGATGACACACACTTCCGGTCTTCCTCCCTATGCACCGGTAGCCGAGCTAGAAAAGCAGTACGGTTCTCCCAATCCCGATGGTCTCATAGAGTATATCGCTACTTGCAAACGCGACTTCAAGCCACAGACAGATTTCCAATACAGTTGCCTCAACTTCATCACCCTGCAACATATCATCGAGACAATAAGCGGCCAGAGCCTGCGTGACTTTGCCCGTGAAAACATATTCGATGTACTCGGCATGGAGCATACCGACTATCTGCCCTGCCAACGTGACAAGAATGGCAAATGGATAAATACAGCGGACGCAAACTGGGCAGGTATCACCAAAGGAGACTGGCACAATGCCATCGCGCCAACCGAAAAACAACCTGACGGGCAAGTCCTCTACGGACAAGTACACGACCCGCTGGCACGTATCATGAACGGAGGCATCAGCGGCAACGCCGGAGTATTCTCCTGTGCCGAAGATATTGCCGTGCTCTGCGCAACCCTGCAGAACGGAGGCGAATGGAACGGCCGCCGCATCCTGAGCCCGCTGGGCGTAAAAGCCATGCGTACCGTGCCACGCGCCACTGCCAGCCTGGGACGCACTCTCGGCTGGGACTGCTTCACAGCATATGCCTCCAACAACGGGGACTTGTTCGGCCCGAACACCTATAGCCATACCGGATATACGGGTACTTCCATCGTTATCGACCCGGACAATGACACTTCCGTCATACTGCTTATCAATGCCGTGCATCCGGAAGACGGGCATAGCGTGGTTCGTCTGCGTTCATTGGTTGCCAACGCTGTAGCCGCTTCTATCTGTCCCGTTCCACACGCCTATACAGACCACTATTACAAACGCTTCCTACAGTTTATGGATGAGCCTGCCATTACAAGCAAAGACATCGTCATGCTTGGCAACAGCCTGACTGAAGGCGGCGGTGACTGGTCGGCACGCCTCGGCAAGAAGAACGTACGCAACCGCGGCATTATCGGTGACGAAGTGATGGGTATCTATGACCGTCTGCACCAGATACTCCCCGGACATCCCGCCAAGCTGTTCCTGCTTATCGGAGTCAACGACATTTCCCACAATCTGACGTCGGATAGCATTGTAAGTATGATTCGTATGACAATAGAACGTATTCGGAAAGAATCTCCCGATACGAAACTCTACCTACAAAGCCTGCTTCCTTTCAACGAAAGTTTCGGCCGGTACAAAAGCCTGACCGGAAAAACCGATATGGTGCCCGAAGTCAATGCCCGCTTAGAAGCACTTGCCAAAGAAAAAGACATTGCCTATATCAACCTCTTCCCCTTGTTTACAGAGAAGGGAACGAATGTACTGCGTAGTGAACTGACCGGCGACGGACTACATTTGAACGAGGATGGATACAGGATTTGGGTAAAGGCCATCAAGAAGAAAATATAGAACGAACCGGCATCCGAGCGTCTGCCACCACCAGCAGGCAGAAGAAGACATACCCAACCCCCATTAAGCAAATTCCCCCTGCCATAGATGTCTATGGCAGGGGGAATTTGCTTAATGGGGCGTTTCGGCACACACCCTCTTTTATCTTTTATTTCATTCGGCAAAGCTAACCAGTTGCAAGTCAAACGTCAGCAGAGATCCTCCGGGGATTGTATTTGTAGAATAAGGAGCAGTATAATCATTTATACCATATCCGCTTTGATAAGGGATATACAACATCCACCGCTCACCCGTCCGCATAAGCTGCAAAGCAGCTGTCCAACCGGCAACGACACCCGAAACTTCAAAATCCACGAATGAATCAAAAGCCGTAGGTTCTTTTACCGGAGGAATAGGTATATCACGGTCAATAGCACTATAACCGTCAAAGCAACCGTCGAATTCTTCGCCGTTCACATAAGTCCCATAATAATAAGCATTCACCTTTGAATGATAACCCGTATACAACGGACGTTCACCCGTCTCATTCTTCACAAGCTTTTTGCAATAGACATACTGAGCGCCTTCAGAAGTGCTTGCAGTCGTCTGTATGGCATACAGTTTCCCGAGTTCCATAGCATCGGCCTGCTCTGCTGTGGCGACATAGTTATCGCCGGTCAGCCTTCTTATCGAGTCAACAAAAGCCTCGCCGCGCTCTCTCCAGTTATCATACTTTCCAGCCTCTTCCACTTCTTCACAAGAGATAAAAGCACCCACCAGCAACAGCAGGAAAGGCAAAAACAAAAGGGACTTTTTCATTTACTATTTTATTATTTACTATTTACTATTTCAGTTTGTTCACGCACCAGTCCATTCCATAACCGATTTATTGCAACGTTTTCAGCAGCGATGTGATGCTTACGCGGTCTGCAATGATATTGTTCAGTTCGGAGATAGCCACGCGTTCTTGCTGCATGGTATCACGGTTACGCAAAGTCACGCAGTTGTCTTCCAAAGTCTGATGGTCTACAGTTACGCAGTACGGAGTACCAATGGCATCCTGACGGCGGTAACGCTTGCCGATGGAGTCTTTCTCGTCGTACTGGCAATGGAAGTGGAACTTCAGGTTGTCGATGATTTCGCGTGCCTTTTCGGGCAGTCCGTCTTTCTTTACCAACGGCATCACAGCCAGCTTCACCGGAGCCAGGGCAGCGGGAAGTTTCAATACTACGCGCGTTTCACCATTCTCCAGCTTCTCTTCACAATAGGAAGCAGACATGATGCTGAGGAACATGCGGTCTACACCAATCGAGGTCTCGATGACGTACGGGGTATAGCTTTCGTTGGTTTCAGGGTCGAAATACTTGATGTTCTTGCCGGAGAACTTCTCATGTTGGGACAAGTCGAAATTCGTACGGCTGTGGATGCCTTCCACTTCCTTGAAGCCGAAGGGCATCAGGAACTCGATGTCCGTAGCCGCATTGGCGTAGTGAGCCAGCTTGTCGTGGTCGTGGTAGCGGTAATGGTCGTCGCCGAAGCCCAGCGCCTTGTGCCATTTCAGACGGGTAGCCTTCCAGGTCTTGAACCAGTCGAGTTCCGTACCCGGCTTCACGAAGAACTGCATTTCCATCTGCTCGAACTCGCGCATACGGAAGATGAACTGACGAGCTACGATTTCGTTACGGAAAGCCTTACCAATCTGGGCGATACCGAAAGGAATCTTCATACGACCGGTTTTCTGTACATTCAGGTAATTTACGAAGATACCTTGTGCCGTTTCCGGGCGAAGGTATATCTTCATGGCACCATCGGCAGTGGAACCCATCTCTGTTGAGAACATCAGGTTGAACTGGCGCACCTCTGTCCAGTTCTTTGTACCACTGATAGGACAAACGATTTCTTCGTCAAGGATAATCTGACGGAGT
Source organism: Bacillota bacterium (assembly GCA_023460515.1). Taxonomy (GTDB): domain Bacteria; phylum Bacillota; class Clostridia; order TANB77; family CAG-465; genus RGIG5057. The sequence continues at coordinate 3,380 of JAEWPS010000030.1, forward strand.
TCGTCCAGATTATTATCGTTCAAAGCCTTGGAAAAGCGTTCATGCAGGGCATCACGCTTGGCCTGGTGTTCCAGCACACGACCGTTGGTACTGCGGAACTGAGCCTCATCGAAAGCCTCACCAAAACGCTTGGCAGCTTTGGCCACTTCTTTGTTTATCTTGTCATCGTACTTGGCAAGCTGGTCCTCTATCAACACATCGGCACGATAACGTTTCTTGGAATCGCGGTTGTCAATCAAAGGGTCATTGAAAGCGTCCACGTGTCCGCTGGCTTTCCAGATAGTGGGGTGCATAAAGATAGCCGAGTCGATGCCGACAATATTTTCGTGCAGCAGTACCATACTCTGCCACCAGTATTGCTTGATGTTATTTTTCAGTTCCACACCCATCTGACCATAGTCATACACAGCTCCCAGTCCATCATAAATCTCGCTGGAAGGGAACACAAAACCATATTCCTTAC
>JAEWPS010000031.1 GCA_023460515.1 Bacillota bacterium
CCATAGAGCTGCTGCAAGAATTTGTTCACAAGAATAACGTTACGATTGGCTCTTTATATTGCGGTAGTATGCATGTAACACCATATGCTGAAAGTTTTTTTGATATTGGCGCATGTATTGGTTCGTTGGAATATTTTGAAAAGGACTTTGTAAAGCAGGCAATTGCAGAAGCTCATAGAATAATGAAACCGGAAGGTAAATATATACTTGATATCCCAGATATAGGAAGTCCCGAATTTCAAATTACAGCACTTATTGAAGATTATCTGGGCCGGACTGATCGATATAATATATCGAATAATGAATTTGAGACAATATTGATGCCATATTTCAAAGTAGTAAAGAAAGAGAAGATGGGGCCGATGATTCAATATTTTCTCACTTGCACCAAATGAACAATATAAAAAAAGCCTTAATTCCAATTTTATAATGTTAATTACGAACTACTAACTATCAGTATTGAGCTGGTAGTTTTTTATTGCGGTATGAGATAATCTATGGGACATAAATTAAAATATCCAGTAGGTTGCAAAATTAGTTGGTGCGGAGGAGAAGCCATTGCAATTAGTTGATAAAATAAGTGTTTTAAACTTAAATATTGATAGCCAGTAGGAAGTGCTGTATACTAGAGCAATACGCAATGAGATCTAAGGCTTAAAAGGAGTGACAAATATGAATCAATTACCAGAAGGATATTAGGAAATAAGAAAGGTAGATTTGACAGAAGATAAAAAAACATTTTTTGTTATAAACATCTTTTCATTTATAATTTTTATCGCTATGGCAGTTTTATGCGCCATTAATAAACCAATAAGCTTTACAGTTAATTCAGAATTTTTGTACCTATTAATTCTTGCTGTATTTTTGTATATAATCTATATTATTTTACATGAAGCGATACACAAATATTTTATGAATAAATTTAGTGGGATAAAGGCATATTACGGCCATACTCGGTTCTGTGCATATGCAGGTAGTGATGCTTATTTCAATAAAAAGCATTACATCATAATATCACTTGCTCCTATTGTAATTCTTGGTACTGTTTTATTTATAATTAATGCTATAGTACCACAGCGTTATTTTTGGATAATATATTTTGTACAGATCGGGAACATAACGGGTTCTCTCGGCGACTTATATGTTACTTATTTAATGAGTAAGATGCCTGACGATACTTTAACACAGGACACAGGGGTGTCTATGACAATGCATTCAAAACAATCATAATCTAAATTATTTAAAACTAAAGTATTTCTGAAATTAGTTTAGCAATTGTAACTGTAGATTATTTAAATTTGAGGAGGTAAATGAAATGGACAAAAATATTTATAGCGAAATCAAAACCGTTACACTTGAAAGATTTAAAGTAGCTAGATATGTTGTTATCAGCCCCGCTCCCGAAATGGATGTTATTGCCTATTTGGATAAGTGGGCAGAAAAAAGCGGCTTATCTGATCTGGAAGGCTACAAAAGAAAACAGATTGGTTGGGATTTTCCTTTTGTTACAAAAGAACAGCAGGAAAAGTTCGGACTAAGGGGCTATGTTGCTGCCTACGTCATACCAGAGAATTTTGTTCCAAAGTGTGAGGGGGCTGAAATCGCATACATAGAAAAGGATACTTATGCAAGAATTACTATAACGAATCCGCATAGTAATTCTTTTGAGAACATAACAAATGCATACCATATGCTTTTAGAATTTGCTAAAACATCATCATGGGAAAATAGACTTGCATTCGAAGAAGAATATGATATAGATGGAGTCCACTATATGGACGTATACGTTCCCATTAATTAGAACCTCCACTAATAAGAATAATATGGGCAATAAAAATTAATTTTAAATATATTACTAAACAGGAATTAATCAAAGGAGGGGTAAAAAATGAGTGTGTTTTTTTACGGCTGCATTACTATGGATGGCTATCTTGCTGACAAAAACCATAACCTGGATTGGCTTTATCAAACTGGTACAATAGAAGAAACTGGTTATGAAAGCTTCTATAAAAACATAGATATTACTATAATGGGCAAGAGAACATTTAATGAAATAGAAAAAATAGGGAATATCGGCGGTATTTATCCTACTACAAGAAATTATGTTTTTACACATGCTGAAAGCTTATCGGCCAAGGAATTTATTCCTACAAATTGTGATGTTGTTGAATTCGTGAAACAAATAGAGATGGATAAAAATATTTGGATTATCGGAGGAAATACAATATTAGCCCCTCTGCTAGATAGTCATTTGGTTGATAACCTGATAATTCAGATCGCCCCTGTGTTATTAGGGACGGGGATACCAATGTTTTCACAAAAAGAAGGGTTAAAGCGATTTTGTTTAAAGGAAGTAAAAAAATACGGACAATTTGCAGAATTAAATTATAGTAAAATATGATTCGTTGTAGTTTTTCAAAATCCCTTGCCCTTACAATAAACTGGTCATATAAATTCCAATCTATAAATTACAAGACTACAAACTTTAATATTAGGTTAGTAGTCTTTTTTGTGTGTCTATGAGATTTGACGAAACACAGATTGAAAGTATCATTGTTTTTACGTAGAATGCATAGATGAGTCAATGGGGTATAAATTAAACCCCACCAACATTAAAATACCAATTAGGTATAACATCTTTTTTAGCAGGAATCGCTTTGTAACCTGCTTTAACCATGGCTTCCATGAAGCATTGTGAAGTAATTTGGTGCCCAATATTAACCCCTGTAAAGCGGTTGAAGCTCGCCTTCAGACCATAAGCAGTCTGTTGATAGTTAATGCTTGGAATCATCTTATAG
>JAEWPS010000032.1 GCA_023460515.1 Bacillota bacterium
TAAAATTCTATTCTCATAACTTTATGCTATGCGAATTTACTTTTTTGTTTGTACTTTTAGTTGTATTTAACTACAACTATTTTTAAGGTTTTAACTTTGTATTGTTTATTTTTCAATGTGCTCTTGTCGTTTTTTGCGACTGTATATATTTTAACATAGTTTCGACTTCTTGTCAATACTTTTTGTTAAAAAATCATAAAAAAATGAAAATATTATTGACCTTGTTTTGTCTGTATATTTTCGCTATTTAATGACACGTCTCAGCGACGTATTATATGATAACATTTTTATTTCTATTTGTCAACCATTTTTATATAATTTCTTTATTTTTTATTAAATTTCTACTAAAATTACATCTTCACCTATTTTTTTTATCTTATCCCAGGGAATTGTTACATTATTCTTACCAAATATATTTCCTAAAAGTTTACCTGTTTGTGCGACTATTATAGAATTTATTTCACCGTTTTGAAAATCAGCATTTACATCTACTACAAATCCAACTATTTTTCCGTCGTTTATATTTATTACTTCTTTTTGTTTAAAATCTAATCCCCTAGACATCTATATCACCTTATATATCATATTACCTAATTAATTAAAATATGAACAATGTCTATTGTTTATCGTAAAATTCTTTTATCTCACTAATTATATCCGCAAAATTCATAGCGTTAGATGCCTTAAAATATATCAAATCATCTTTTCTCAATATTTTATATATTTCATCAATCAAATCATCTTTATTTTCAAATGTTTTCACATTACCTAAATACTTACTTGCCTCTTTTGCTATTATTTTAGAATTTTCTCCTAATGTTAAAAGTATATCCACATGAATCTCTTTAAATATATCTCCTACCTCATTATGTAATTTATCACTATATGTTCCTAATTCTAACATATCACCTAATACTACTATTTTTCTTTTTGCTTTCATTATTCCAATTGATTGAATCCCAGATTTCATAGAATCAATACTTGCATTATAAGTATCATCTATTAATTTTATTTCATTTTTTAATATATTTTTTTCAAATCTACCAGATAGATTTTTATATTCTTCTATACCTTTTTTTATATTTTCAGTTTTTATATTATATATTTCAGCAACTTTTATACTTGATAAAACATTATATATGTTATGATCACCTATTTGATTCAATTTTACCTTTGTTTCCTTATTATATATATTTGTATCAAATAAAGTGATGAATTCGCTAGTTTCAATTTTTTTTGCATCTTTAATACTATATTTTATTAATTCAATTTTATCGTTAGTATACTCTTTTAAATACTTGTCATCACCATTTAATATTAATGTACATTCTTTATTCATATTCTTTGCTATTTTTATTTTCTCTTTAAATATATTTTCTTGACTGCCTATAATTCCAATATGAGCCGTACCTATCATAGTAATTACCGCTACTTGTGGTCTTACAGCATCTGCAAGTTTATCCATTTCTCCAACCCAATCAATTCCCATTTCAAGTACCGCTAATTCTTGATTTTCTAATTTAATTAACATTAAAGATAAACCTATATATCCATTATAATTTTTATACGTACTTAAAAGATCATATTCTTTTGAAAGTATACTTACAATCATTTCTCTTGTACTTGTCTTTCCAACGCTACCAGTTATAGCTATAACTGGTATATTCATATGTAAATTTCTATTATATTTTCCTATTTCGTATAGTGCATCCTGAGAATTTGAAACTTCAATTATACATATATCTTTATTTATAAATTTACTTTTTTTAATTATTTCATCTTTGTTTTTCTCTATAGCCTCGATGAAATATCCGGATATTCCATTCTCTACACAATTTATGATATAATTATGGGCATTGCTTTTACTACCAACTATAGGTATAAAAAAATCATCTTTCTTAACATTTCTACTATCCAATATATAGTTCTTAACTATATATTCTAAATTGCCATTTATATGCTTTCCATGAGTTGCTTCTAATATTTGTTTTAAATTTAACATTTATAATCCTCCTGAACATAACAAAAAATATATATAGATATATTTTATCTATATATATTATACCAGTTTATGCGATTTTGTCAATGTTTTATATTCTTTTAAATATGTATTTTTCTTCTTATCCTTTCTATTGCCGCCTTTTCTATTCTAGAAATTTGCGCTTGTGAAACTCCTAATTCATCTGCAAGTTCAGTTTGTGTTTTATCATTAAAATATCTCTTTTCAATTATATATCTCTCTTTTTCTGTTAATTTATCTAACATTTGTGATGTTGCAATTCTATTGGTTACAATTTCTGCCTCATCAGTTTCATCTCTTAACTTATCTAGTACAAATATACAATCCCCCCCATCATTATATATAGTATCATTAAGTGACATTGGCTGAGTCATACTGTCGAGTGCTAATATTACCTCTTCTCTATCCTTTTCAGCAAGTTTACAAAGTACATCAATTGTTGGTTCCTCATTTTTTGTTTTTACATAATCCTCTCTTATTTGTGAAAGTTTATATGCTAAATCTCTAATTGATCTTGTAACTCTAAAAGCACTGTTATCTCTGAGATATCTTTTTATTTCACCTATAATCATGGGAACTGCATAAGTCGAAAACTGCACATCTTGTGTTATATCAAAATTATCTATTGCCTTTATTAATCCTATTACTCCTATTTGAAATATATCATCTACACATTCTCCTCTATTATTGAATTTTTTTACTAAACTTAAAACCAGTCTTAAATTCGAATTAATAAGTTCATCTTTTATTTCTATTTCACCTTTTTTATATCTTCTTAACATATCTAGTTGTTCTTTACTTGTAAGTTTAGGTAATTTTGACGTATCTACACATTTTATTTCTACTTTTATATTCATATGTACCTCCATATATTATCCTTTGTAATATTTTGGGCAATGTTGTGTAAATTTATCCCAATTACTTTGTAAAATTCTTTTTTAGATGGTTTATGACCTTTTTTTCAATTCTTGAAATATAAGATTGAGATATTCCAAGTTTATCTGCAACTTCCTTTTGAGTTAATTCATCTATCCCATTAAAACCATATCTCATCTGCATAATTACTTTTTCTCTTTCATTTAATTTTCTTATTGCGGTATTTAATACTTTTTTATTATCACTATCCTCAACGGATTTAAATATTACATCAATATCTGTACCTAAAATATCTGAAAGTGATAAATCATTACCTTCGCTGTCTATATTTATCGGTTCGTCAATAGATATTTCACTACGTATCTTATTATTTTTTCTAAGAAACATTAATATTTCATTTTCAATACATCTCGAAGCATATGTAGCAAGTTTTATATTTTTATCTAATTTATAACTATTTACTCCTTTCATAAGTCCTATAGTTCCGATAGAAATCAAATCTTCTATATTTATTCCTGAGTTTTCAAACTTCTTAGCTATATACACTACTAATCTTAAGTTTTTTTCTACCAAAGTATTTTTTGCATCATTATCTTTAGTCATTAATTTTTCAAGTAGTATAGCTTCTTCTTCAGGTGTTAATATTGTAGGTAATTTATCACTACCAGATATATAGAGAAGTGAATTTTCATCAACACCTAACATTTTTAATAAATTATAGTAAATTTCTTTTATCTTTATCATACATTTCATATTATTGCCCCCTCTAGTTTTTCTAAATATGTATTATAACTAATTATACCGATCATGCTCATCGTTATTAATTTTTTCATCTATAAATACAATTATTGCTTTCTTAAGTTTTGTTTTCTCTATTCCCCCTTTTTTTATACTTATATCATCGAATATGTAACCTTTTACTTTAGTTTTACCCGTAGCTGTTATAGCTTCTAAACTAACTACTTCTACACTATTAGTACATATAGATTTACCTTTCATTTTTGATTCATATATTTTACTGTTTAAAATTATTACATCCAAATTATTTAAATGATCGTTAAGAGTATTGCCAGTATCTACAAAAACCTTAAATGTAATTTTATTTAAACTATTTATAACTATTTTATATGTTAAATTATTATATTTAATTTTATTTACCCAAATTTTCCACATGTATCTATTTATTATATATGTGATAGTCATGCTTACTATGTATAATAAAATTCTCATACTTATTTTACTTAAATTTATATTAAAAAATATAGAAGTAGATATAATTATTCCTATATATGTTATATAAATTGAATAATAATATAATTGATATTTCAAATATTTTATTATTTTTTTAGGTAAAAACAATAAATATAGAACTATATTTATTGTTAAAATTTGAATTAAGATGTTATTGCAAATATTAAGTATATTTATGATTGATATAGAAGATAAAAATATAGATAATATAATTAGTTTTAATTTTTTAACTTTTACCTTCACAAAAATACTTGTTTGATATAGAACTGATATATTTACAATAAAATTTTCTATGAATACATAATCTAAATATACTTTCAATAAAAACCACCTTATAAGCATTATATACCAATCTATAAAAGAAAATTGTTGAAAAAAATTAAGATTAAAATAATTTGATTTACAATAAAACAAAAAAAAAATCAAGAACACTTAATATTCTTGATTTTTGTATAATTAATTATTACTATTTATACTATTCGCCTTTATTTCTTCTTAAGAAAGGAGGAACATCCCAATCTACTTTATATTCACTTGAAGTAGTTGACATCTTAGCGTTATTATTTACTGCTGCTTTTATAGCGTCCCCAACTATATTGTCTAATTTTATATCTGTATTAAATGTTTTTTCAAATCCTGTTGCAATTACTGTTATTACTATTTCGTCTGTCATTGTTTCATTAATCACAGCACCAAATATTATATTAGCTTCTGGATCAACAGATTTTTGAACAAGTTCTGCCGCTTCATTTATTTCTAGTAATCCTAAATCTTTTCCACCAGTAACGTTAATTAAAACTCCACCTGCTCCCTCAATTGATGTTTCAAGTAAAGGACTGTGTATTGCTTGTCTTGCAGCTTCTTGAGCTCTATGTTCTCCACTTGCTCTACCTATTCCAATATGTGCAATACCTGCATCTTGCATTATAGTTTTTACATCAGAAAAATCTAAGTTTACAAGACCTGGAACTGTTATTAAATCTGATATACCTTGTACACCTTGTTTTAATACGTCATCAGCCATTTTAAATGCATCAGTTATAGAAGTGTTTTTTTCAACAACTTGTAATAGTTTTTCATTTGGTATAGTTATTAAGGTATCAACTGTTTCTTTTAACTCACCTATACCACTGTCAGCTTGATTCATTCTTCTTTTTCCTTCAAAAGGAAAAGGTTTTGTTACAACTGCTACTGTTAATATACCCATTTGTTTAGAAACTTCTGCAACTATAGGAGCTGCACCAGTACCTGTTCCTCCACCCATTCCAGATGTAACAAATACCATATCTGCACCTTTTAAAGCCTCAGCTATTTCAGCTCTTGATTCTTCTGCGCTACATTTTCCTATTTCCGGATTTGCACCTGCACCTAATCCTCTAGTTAACTTTTCACCTATTTGAATTTTCTTTGAAGCTTTAGAAAGTTCTAGGGCTTGTTTATCTGTATTTATTGAAATAAACTCTACACCTTTAACTCCAGTTTCAATCATACGATTTACACCGCTATTTCCAGCTCCACCTACTCCAACTACTTTAATATTGGCCATTCCTGCTTGCATTTGTGATTCCATCTAAAATTCCTCCTTAATAACTATTAATCATCATTTTCATCATCTGTATCTATTTTCTTTGTTCTTTTAAATATATTTGTAAGTTTTTCTTTTGTTCCATTTAATATATCTAAAACTTTATCTTTAAATAAAGGTTCAGTTATTATTTCAACTTCACTGTTTACATGTTTACTAAGACCTAAACTTGATATATATCTAACCATACCAAATACAGTAGTATGTTGCGGTTTTATCACATTTACTAATTTTGGTGAGCAAATTCTAACTTGATTCAATTTTAATATTAACATTGCAAGTTCTTCAGCACCAATTATATTACTAATACCTTGTCCCGTTAGAACCATACATTCTATCTTAGAATTTAATTTATTATCTGCTATTATTTTTTTTACTATTTGGTATATTTCTTTTACTCTTGCCTCTATAACTTGTACAATATCACTACATTTTACAATATTTTGTCCATCGCTAGTTGAAACAGAATTTAATTTAACTTCATGATTATTCTTAATCATTGCCTGTATTGCTAAATTATATTGTCTTTTTAATTTATCTGCTTCTTCAGAAGATATATCAAAAGTTATAGCAATATCATTGGTTATATGATTACCACCTACTGGTAAAGTATCGTAGAATTGCAATTCAGAATCTTTATATACTGATATATCAGTATGTCCTGCACCAACATCTAGTAATAAAACTCCCAATTCTTTTTCTTCTGGCATCAATACAATATTAGATGTAGCCAACGTCTCTAGTATTACACCATCTAATTTTATATCTGCAAGTTTAAGAGATTTTATCATTCCATCTAAATAATCCCCTTTAGCAATTACAACATCAGCTTTAACTTCAAACTTTTTACAAAAAGCACCTAAAGGTTCTTGCTTATATATTTTATCATTAACTTTATATTCACAAGGTAAAATATCTATAATTTGCTCATCTTTTTCTAATTTAGTTGCTGCCTGCATTTTATAGAATAAATTATTAATATCTGTTACGCTTAATCCATCATCTGGTTTTTCAGTTTCAGATTCTATTAACATTCTTTGTATTCTTACATTCATTCCTTTTGCATTGACATATGCTGAATTAATAGACAGTCCAGATATTTCTTCTGCCGCATTAATAGCATCTTTTATTGATCTGGCTGCTTCTTGTGAGTCTATTATTTTTCCTTTTTTTACACTTGTATTATTTGACATTCCGTATCCAATTACTTCAATTTCGCTGAATTTGTTTACTTGACCTACTAGTGAACAAGTTTTTGAAGCACCTATATCAAGTCCAACAATAATATCTCCAATAGCCACATTTACACCTCCAGATTTTAACTATATATATGATACTATTTTTTTTATTAAAAATCAAGTGTTTTTGTAAAAATTATGTAATATATATGTAATTTTAATGAAATAGATAGAAATTTAAGGTATTTTTATTAAACAAAAAAAATATTAACAAAAAATACCTTAAATTATTATTATACTAACCTACTCATTAATCTTATTTATCTTTAATACAAATACATATAAAGAAAATATAAGTAACGAAAAACTATAATATTCTTTTATTTGATATATAGAAATTATAAGCAGAATAACTAGAAATATATTACATATATTATCTATGCTTTTATGATTTTTTTTAAGTGGGAAGAAAATATTTAATATATTTAAAATTATATTATATCCATCAAGGGGAAATATAGGTAGTAAATTAAGTAATGCCAAAAATATATTTATTTCCCTTATCATTATATTGTTCTTAAATATATATGCTAATATCAAATTTGAAAATGGACCTGATAAATATATTATTATATTTTTAACATACACATATTTACTTTTTATATATTTATCTTTCTCAAAAGTTGCACATACCCCAGAGATAGATAATTTAATTTTAATTAATTTTTTATTTAAAATATTTCCTACAAAAATATGCATTAACTCATGAAACAATATAAATAAATAACACGCAAAGAAATAATACAAAAATTTAAATGCTGTATTTGATATAATTGAAGTAAAAATTAAAAATATGAATATTATTTCTATTTCTACACGACAAAATTTCGTTTTAAATATCATATACTAAAATTTTAATAATTCTTCAGGATTTACTGTTCTTCCATCTATTCTGATTTCAAAATGAAGATGTGGTCCGGTTGACATTCCTGTATTTCCCATAAACCCTATATTTTCATTTTGTTTTATAATATTGTTCAATTTTACGCTTATACTATCTAGATGTGCATATTTAAATACAACTCCATTTTCTGTTATTTCCAAAAAATTTCCATAATATTTGTTATTATATTCAATTTTTGTAACAATTCCTTTTGTTGCACTTAAAATTTTTGTTCCTTTTTTATTTGCAATATCTATACCTGTATGATAAGGATCTACTCCTGTAAATACTACTTCCCTTATACCATATCTTGAAGTAATAACTCCAACTACAGGAGATATTATATTTATTTTTTTAGATTTAATAACATTAACATCATTTTCCATAATGCTTATTGAACTCGTTGCCTCTTCCTTCTTTTCATTTAATGGTTCAGCTCCCCCGATTCCATTTAAAACTTCTTCTTTTTCCTTAGCAGCTATATAATTACTATTTGAGGATATTGCTTCTATATTTTTATTCTCAATTATAACTTCCTTTTTATTACTATCTAAATTTACTAAATCTTTTAATGCTGATTTCAAATCAAATTCTAATATATATGGCTTTAAAAACGTGAAATATTTTCCTTTTAAGTATTCTTTTAATTTATCAGGAAATATATTTCCTATAGATAAATCTATATTATAAAATCTATATTCAACTTTTTCTAATATGTTTGCTCTTGAAAAATCCATATTGTAATGATTATATAATTTTACAACTGTATCATTTTTCTTTATATTATCTAATAAAAATATTTTAGTTACCAAAACTGAAAATAAAATAACCGAACAAAAAAATAATTTGATTATAAATCTTGTCTTAAAATTAATTACTATATTATTTTCATTTTTGCTATTTGGTTTACTATATCCTCTTTCTTTATATATTCTTTCTTTATTTACTTTATATGAATCTATATTTAAATCAACATCCCCAACACTGTTTAGCACACTTTTTCTTAATCTTCTTGCAGAAATAACGTTCTCCATAATTTTCCTCCTATTTTGTATATCGTATTTATAATTACTTATTACAATATATATTATTTTCTTAAAATTATGAATAAAAAATATAACAACTTTAACTAGCTGTTATATTTTTAAAATTAAACAATTTCAGCAGTTACATACCACAAATTGTTTTTTGTTATTTTAACTCTTTTTATTTCACCAATATCTTCATCTTCCGCCTTAAAAATTACTATTTTATTAGTATTTGTTCTACCTGTATAATAATCTTCATTTGTCTTGCTTTTACCTTCTACTAAAATATAATATTCTTTACCTAACATATCTTCGTTAATTTCATATGTTATATTTTCAAATAATTTTTTTAATCTTGTTATTCTAGAAACTTTTTCTTCATAAGGTGTTAAATCTTCCATAATAGCAGCTTTTGTGCCAGTTCTTTTAGAATAAATATACATAAATATTTGATCATATTTAACTTCATTAACAACATTAAAGGTTTCTAAAAAATCTTCCTCAGTTTCTCCGGGAAATCCAACAATTATGTCTGTTGAAAAGTTTACATTATCACATTTTTCTTTCATTTTATAAATTAATTTTAAATACTCATCTTTTGTATACTTTCTATTCATCAATTTTAATATTCTGTCACTTCCCGATTGTAGCGGTAAATGTATTTGTTTAGATATTTTAATTGATTTTGATATAGTCTCAATTAAATCATCTGTAAAATCTTTTGGGTGTGGTGATACAAAACGAATTATTTGTATTCCATTAATTTTTTCAATCTCTTCAAGAAGCTTTGCAAAGGTGTCTCCAGTATTTAAATCCTTTCCATACGAATTAACATTTTGACCTAATAAAGTAATTTCTTTATATCCGTCTTCTGCTAATTTTTTTATATCATTTAAGATATCTTCTTTTAATCTACTTCTTTCTCTTCCACGTACATAAGGAACAATACAATATGTACAAAAGTTATTACATCCATATATAATAGTTACTGTCGCCTTATATTTATCTTCAAAAACTATAGGAACATCTTCTACTACTTGTCCGTCAGATTCAATATGCTCATATTTTTTTTCCTTTTTCATTATTGTGTTATAAAGTTTTTCTGGAAAACTCTGAATTCCATTTGTACCAAAAACAATATCTGTATATGAGTAAGATTCTTTAATTTTTTTAATTATATGTTCTTGTTGTGCCATACAACCAGCTACAACTAAATATGTATTATTCTGCGTTTTTCTCTTATTTTTTAATGCACCCAATCTACCAAACAATGTGTTTTCTGCATTTTCTCTCACAGTACATGTATTAAATAATATAAGGTTTGATTCTAGTTCACTTTTTCCCTTAATAAAACCCATAGATTCCAAAATACCTGCATATTTATTAGAATCATTTTCATTCATTGCACATCCCATAGTATCTATAAAGTATGTTAGTCCATTATTTGTTACGTAATCTTTAATTTTTTCTATATAATTATTTTTAAATTTCAATAAATTCACCTACTTAAAAAAATATACCCTGCAATTTAATTCAGAGTATATCACATATATAATAGAATATTTTGATTATGCTCTTTCCATGTATTGGGAAGTTCTAGTATCTATTCTAATTACATTTCCTATTTCTATAAATATTGGAACATTAAATACTGCTCCTGTTTCTACAGTTGCTGGTTTAGTAGTACCTGTTGATGTACTTCCTTTTATTCCAGGTTCTGTATATGTTACTTCAAGTTCAACAAATGTAGGAGGTTCAATACCAAATATATTGCCTTTGTATGATAATACTTTAAAATTCATATTATCCTTTAAAAAAGGTAATGTATCTTCTATTTGTTCTTTAGAAAGTTCAACTTGCTCAAATGATGTTGTATCCATAAATGTATATCTTTCACCATCGTTATATAGATATTGCATTTCTTGTATTGTTATTTGAGCTTCTTCAACTTTTTCAGTTGGATTAAAAGTTTTTTCTAATGTATTACCTGTTATAACATTTTTTAATCTTGTCCTTACAAAAGCTGCTCCTTTACCCGGTTTTACATGTTGAAAATCAACAACTCTATATACTGATGAGTCCATTTCAAATGTTACACCATTTCTAAATTCTCCTGCTAAAATCATAAAACTCCCCGCTTTCTATCTTATTTTATTTTTTCTACTAATGCAGTAAATGCATTTGCATCATTTACTGCCATTTCTGCAAGCATTTTTCTATTTATATTGATATTTGCTTTTTTTAGACCTGACATAAATTTGCTATAAGGCATTCCATTTAATCTTGCCGCTGCATTTATTCTTGCAATCCATAGTTGTCTAAAATTTCTCTTTTTTTGTTTTCTTCCAACATATGCATAATTTCCAGATTTCATAACAGCTTGAATTGCCATTCTAAATCTTACAGATTTTGCTCCAAAATATCCTTTTGCTCTTTTTAAAACTTTTTTATGTCTTGCTCTTGTTGTAACTGCTCCTTTTACTCTTGCCATTTTACTCTTCTCCCTTCTTAGCTATATGGTAATAATTTTTTAACTGCACTTTTATTTGCACTTTGTACATATGCAGATTGTTTTAATGATAATTTTCTCTTTGATGATTTACATGTTAGTTTATGTGCTCTGTTTGCTACTGTTTTTTTAATTTTACCAGACTTTGTTACTGATAATCTTTTTTTAGATGCACTATGTGTTTTCATTTTAGGCATAATATTTTCTCCCCTTCCAAATTCAACTATTTTTGTTTTGGTGCTAAAAACATTACAAGGTTCTTACCTTCCATTTTAGCTTCTTTTTCAACTTGACCTTCTGAAATCATTTCTTTGAAATTATTCATAATTTCTATTCCTTGATTTATAAAGTTAAGTTGTCTACCTCTAAATCTCATTGTAATTTTAACCTTATCTCCTGATGTAATAAATTTAACTGCCATTTTAGCTTTTACTTCTAAATCATGTTTGTCAATATTTGGTGATAATCTTACTTCTTTAGTTTCAACTATTTTTTGTTTCTTTTTTGCTTCTTTAGCTTTTTTATTCATCTCAAATTTATACTTACTATAATCTAGCATTTTACATACTGGATTTTCAGCATTTGGAGATACCAAAACTAAATCTAAATTTTTAGAATAAGCCATTTCAATAGCTTCTCTAGTTGAAATTTTACCTATTTTCTCGCCATTATCATCAATTACTTGAACTTGAGCTACTTTTATTTGCTCATTAATTAGAAAATCTTTTATACTAATACACCTCCACAAAAATATATAAAAAAGATTGCTCTAGTAAAAGGCAATCTTCTCAAAAACTATAAAAATTAATAATATTATACTAATTTGTATGTTACCATTACTCAATAAATTGGCATGGTGAGAAGAAATCCTCTACTTGATAAATAGAATTATACACTATAAATTAGCATTTGTCAATAGTTTAATATTTTTTTCATAATTATTAATTGAAAATTTAGATAAAAAAAGAGATTTAATGAAATTAAAACTCTTTTTTATTTTTAATATATATTATATATCTAAATTCTTAACATATTTAGCATTATCTTCTATAAATTGTCTTCTTGGTTCAACAGCCTCTCCCATTAAAACGGAAAATGTTTCATCAGCCATAGCCGCATCTTCTAATTCAACTTTAAGTAATGTTCTTGTTTCAGGATTCATTGTTGTTTCCCATAATTGTTCCGAATTCATTTCACCAAGACCTTTATATCTTTGCATATTTAAAGAATCTTTATTTATTCCTTTTTCTTCTAGTTCTTTTAATTTTTTTTCTAAATCTTTCTCATTAAAACAATATATATCAGTCATACCTTTCTTTGATAATTTAAATAGAGGTGGTTGTGCTATATATATATTACCATTTTCAACAAGAGGTCTCATATATCTAAAAAAGAATGTAAGTAATAATGTTCTTATGTGAGCACCATCAACATCGGCATCGGCCATAAGTATTATTTTATGATATCTTAACTTATTTATATTAAAATCTGCTCCTATGCCCGCTCCAAGAGCTATTATAACTGGAGATAATTTTTCATTATTATATATTTTATCTGCTCTTGTTTTTTCTACATTTATCATTTTTCCCCATAAAGGCAATATTGCTTGATATTTTCTATTTCTTCCTTGCTTAGCACTACCTCCAGCAGAATCTCCTTCTACAAGATATACTTCACATTTTGAAGCATCTTTTTCTTGACAATCGGCAAGTTTTCCTGGAAGTGTAGTTGATTCAAGCACACTTTTTCTTCTTACTAACTCTCTTGCTTTCCTTGCTGCTTCTCTTGCTCTTGATGCACTTAAAGTTTTTTCAAGTATAGCTTTTGCTACAACTGGATTTTCTTCTAAAAACGATGATATTTTATCTACCATTGCACTACTTACTATTCCTGTAACTTTACTATTTCCTAATTTTGTTTTAGTTTGTCCTTCAAATTCTGGTTCTATAACTCTTACACTTATAACAGCTGTAATACCTTCTCTTATATCTTCACCTTGTAAATTTGAATCTTTTTCTTTTAAAATATTAAATTTTCTAGCATAATCATTAAAAACCTTTGTAAGTCCTCTTTTAAAACCATCGAGATGTGTACCACCTTCAATAGTATTTATATTATTTACGAACGATGATAAATTTTCAGAATATGATGTTGTATATTGTAATGCAACTTCTACTTCTATATCATTTTGTTCTGTTTCAAAATATATAACATTTGAATGAACTGGTTCTTTTGCTCTATTTAAATATTCAACAAAAGAAATTATTCCACCTTCATAATGAAAAGTAAATACTTCAGAATCATCATATCTTTTATCTTGAAGTGTTATTTTCAAACCTTTATTTAAAAATGCCATTTCTCTAAATCTTTGTGCTAATGTTTCTACGCTATATTCTGTAACCTCAAAAATTTCTGAATCCGCTTTAAATGTTACTTTAGTACCTCTAACTTTTTCTTCTCTTATTTTATGTAGATCTACTACTTTTTTACCTTTTTCAAATGATATTCCATATAAACCATCACCATTTGAAACTTCAAGATCTACTCTTTCTGATAAGGCATTAACAACTGATGCACCAACACCATGTAATCCACCAGATACTTTATATCCAGATCCACCAAACTTACCTCCTGCATGAAGCATTGTATAAACAACCTCTACAGCGGGTATATTCATTTTATGATGAATTCCAAGTGGTATTCCTCTACCATTATCTTTAACTGTTATTATATTATCTGGTAATATTTCTACATTTATTTCAGTACAATAGCCAGCTAATGCTTCATCAACACTATTATCTACTATTTCATATACTAAATGATGAAGCCCTCTTTCTGAAGTACTTCCTATATACATACCTGGTCTTTTTCTTACTGCTTCTAATCCTTCTAATACTTGTATTTGATTTTCATCATAAATTTCTGTATTTGCCACGAGATAACACTCCTTTTCTTTTTTCAATCTACATTATATCACAGACAATACTAATTTTGCAAGTGTCCATTTAATATTTTATAAATTTTAATATTTTCTAAACTTTCTATAAAACCTTGTTCTGTTGTTGTAATTATAGATTGATAATTTTCTATATATTTAAGTAAAAAATTTATCCTTTTACTATCTAATTCAGACATTATATCATCTAATAATAATATAGGTGTTTCATTTTTTATTTCTTTTAAAACCTCAAAGTTAGATAATTTTAGAGTAAGTAAAGCTGTTCTATTTTGACCCTGTGATCCATACTTATTTACTTCAAATTTATTAATAAAAATTTCTATATCATCTCTTTGTAATCCCTTAGTACTCGTTTTTCTAAATATATCTATATTTAGATTTTTATTTAATATTTCAATAATTTGCTCTTTTTTCAAATCAATAAATTCAGAAATATATTTTATATCTATTTCTTCTTTATTATCTGTTATACTTAAATGTATACTTTTTGCATGAATCAATATATTATTTAATATATTCTTCCTAATCTCTGTTATTTTTTCTATATTATTACTCATTTTTTCATGTAATATATATATATATTCTTTTGCTTCTTTAGTTATAATTTTTTTAAGTAAATTATTTTTTATTTTTAAACATTTATTATATTCTTGTAAATTCATCATATAAGACTTAGAAATTTGACAACATATCATATCTATAAATTTTCTTCTACTACTTGGTGAACCTTTTACAATATCTAAATCATCAGGAGAAAAAACAACTATTAAAATCTCACCTATAATTGAAGATATTTTTTTAATTTTAATATCATCATATTTAATTATCTTATTACCTAGCCTATCTATAAAAACTTCTACATTATTTTCAATATTATTTTTATTATATTTTAAACTTACACGTGAATAATCCTTATCAAAATTTACCAATTCAATATCTTTTATTGTTCTATATGATTTAGCGAATGCTGATAAATAAATAGCCTCTATAATATTTGTTTTTCCTTGAGCATTATCACCTATAATTAAATTTATTCCATTTATAAATAGAATTTTTTGATTATCATAATTTCTAAAACCCTCTAAATTTATTTGATCAATAAACATAATTTTACCTTTTATTCTTGTCTTAATTTAACAGGTAAAACAATATATAAATAATCATTTCCTTGAAGTGGATAAATAACAGCTGGTGCAATATTAGATGTAAAATCAATATATATTTCTTGATCTTCTAATACTTTTAAAGTTTCAATAAAATATCTAGGATTAAATCCTATTTCTATATCTTTTCCTTCTAAAACTGCAGGTATACTTTCTTTTGCATCTCCAGTTTGGCTAATGCAACTTAAAGTTAAACCATCTAATGATATGTTCATCTTAACAGGAGATTTTTTATCTCTATCTGAACTTTCTTTTGCAAATAAAGCAACTCTTTCAAAAGCATCTAATATTTTTTTTGTTTTTACTCTTATTCTTGTTTCTTTATCTGATGGTATTATACTATTATAATTTAAAAATTCACCATCAATTA
This sequence comes from Bacillota bacterium, assembly GCA_023460515.1. Taxonomy (GTDB): domain Bacteria; phylum Bacillota; class Clostridia; order TANB77; family CAG-465; genus RGIG5057. The sequence continues at coordinate 15,883 of JAEWPS010000032.1, forward strand.
TTCTACTTATTATAACACTATTACCCACTTCAAATAATGCTTGATTTCTATTTGTTCCTATTTTTATTACTTCTTCATCATTATCTGTTAATATTTTTAAAATTTCACTTAATACTCGTCCAGGTATTATAGCTTTAAAATTATTTATTTCAGTCTCATTCAAATATTTTTTAAGTGCTAATCTAAATCCATCTAATGCAACTAATGTTAATATATTATCTTCTACTTTAAGTAATGCTCCTGTATATACAGGTCTATTTTCATCTGTACTAATTGCAAATAATATTTTTCTTATCATATCTTTAAAAATTCTTTGTTTTATTTCTATATTATTATTTATAGTAAAAACAGGTAACTTTGGATATTCTAAAGGATCCATTACAGCTAATTTAAATATACCGTTTATAGATTTAATAACAAATAATTTATCATCTGATTCTATCGTTATTTGTTCAGCTTCTAATCTTCTCATTATTTCATTCAACATTTTAATATCTACAACTGTACTTCCTTCTTCTTGTACATTACATATCATAGTATGTGTACATCCCATTTCAAGATCATTTGTTGTTAATTTAATTTCATTATTATATGCTTCAATTAGCACTCCTTCAAGTATAGGCATTGTTGTTTTAGATGATGCTGTTTTAAATACTACATTAAGTGCATTTATTAATTCATTAGTTTGACAATTAATTTTCATTTTGACTCCTCCATTTAATAAAAAATTATTATATTTATTTTTACATTTATATTTATATTTTTTCTTTAAGTTACCCACACCATGAACAGATGAGAAAAGCATAATATATATATTATATTATTATATAGTTTTAGTAGTAGTAGTAGTAGGTGCTGTGGAAACTGTGGATAAGTACCTACAACACTTGATACCAAAGAATTTATATCTGTGGATAAAACTGTGGAAAACATGTAAAGTTATTCACAGAACGATTGTTTAACTGTGGATAATTATGTTAAAGTTAATTTATCCACAAGTTATCCACACCTCTATCCACAGTAAATTGTGGATAACTTTTATTTTTGTAATATTTTTGAAATAAAAATGAAATATTTGAAATAATATCTATTATTCTTCTATAGATAGGGATTTTTTTAATTCTTCTATTACATTTTTTGTTTCCATATTTTTGTCATATTCTTCTTTTATTTTTCCATATGCATGTAAAACTGTTGAATGGTCTCTTCCACCAAAATCTCTACCAATTGAAGGAAAAGATAAATTTGCTATTTCTCTACATAAAAACATTGCTATTTGTCTTGGATATGTTACACTATTTGATCTTTTTTCACTGGTTAAATCGGTAACTTTTATATTAAAAAACTTTGCAACTACTTGCATAATAAGTTTACTTGTTAGTACTTTAGTATTTTTAACTAATATTGATTCAATGGTATTATCAACAATTGAATCCGTTAAATCACTATTTGTAAATGAAGAATATGCAACTAATTTATTAAATACACCTTCTAATTCTCTAATGTTTGATTTAACTTTACTAGCAATTTTTACTAATACATCATCGTTAATAATATATCGTTCATTTTGTGTTTTTTTTCTGAGAATGGCTAATCTCGTTTCATAATCTGGTGTTTGTATATCAACAGATAATCCCATTTCAAATCTTGTTTTTAATCTTTCTTCTAGCATCATTATTTCTTTTGGCGGTTTTTCAGAAGTTAGTACAATTTGTTTACCACTTTGAAACAATGTGTTGAAAGTATGGAAAAATTCCTCTTGGCATTTGTCCTTCCCCGCTAAAAATTGTACATCATCTATTAAAAGTAAATCAACATTTCTATATTTTTTTCTAAATTCTTCATTTTTATTTGTCATCAATGCAGTTACAAGTTCATTAGTAAATAGTTCTCCCGTCGCATAAACAATTCTCATTTCAGGTTTTGTTTTAATCAATTCATTCCCTATTGCCTGCATTAAATGAGTTTTTCCTAATCCTACTCCACCATATATATATAGAGGATTATATTTTTGACCAGGATTTTCTGATACTGCAGTTGCTGCTGCATGTGCAAATCTATTATTTGATCCTATAATATAATTATCAAAAGTATATTTTTGATTTAAATTTGAAGTTAATTCTGTAATAACCCCTTTTGATGATATATTTATATTTTCATTTTCTTTTGTAAATTCAATTTCTAATGGTTCTTTTGTATCTTGTTCCAACTCTTTTTCATATTTATTATCTTCAGGAATTATTTCTTTTGATTCAAAAGTTATTATATAATCACGTTTAGTTAAAATTTGTAATGTATTTTGAATCAAATCTAAATATCTTTTTTTACAGATATCAATATGATAATTTGATGGAGCTAGTAAACATATAGTATGTTCATCTGCAATTCTTGGAATCATTACATCAACATATGTTTTATAACCAACTGGAGATATTTCTTCTTTCAGTATTTCCAAGGCTTCAGACCATATACTCATAAAATTACTTTGCATAAAACCACCTTTCTAAAACCAATGTTTTCATAAAGTTATCCACAGAGTTATCAACAGGTGTGGATAACTTTTCGACAAATTAATACTAACAAGACAATCATTTTACATAATTTCTGTGGACTGTTGTGAAATTTGTGAAAAATCGATTTAAAATTTATACATATAATATATCACTAATTTACTGAAAATTCAAGTTATTTTAGCAATTTTAACAAAAATAATCAAAATATCTTTTTAATTTTTTATTTGTAGAAATATGTGAAATTAATATTATTTTTAAATATATAAAATTATTAATATTTTTAATAAATCATATATTAGTATTAAAAATGTTTTATTTTTTTATTAATCATGATAAAAATTATAAAAAAATTTGACAAAATGAACAAAATAGTGTATAATATTTTCATTAATATTAAAATAGCATAATTTGTGTTAGCTTTAATATAGATTTTATATATTAAAGTTTTTTAAAAATGTGTAAAATATATTAGCGAATAGGGAGGTGCCAATAGTGAATACAACATTTAATCCAAAAAAAATACAAAGATCAAAAGTTCATGGCTTTAGACAAAGAATGAAAACAGCAGCAGGAAGAGCAGTATTAAAGAGAAGAAGAGCAAAAGGAAGAAAAGTACTATGTGCTTAAAAATGTAAGTGGGTATGTTTTCATATCCACTTATTTGTATTAGGTGGGGTGAACAAGTGAAATATACAAGTAGTATAAAGAAAAAAGGTACTTTTAAATATCTTATTAGTAAAGGCAAATATTCCAGAGAAAAGTATATAGTTGTATATTTAACAAAAAATAGTAAACCAAATAATGTACTCGGTATATGCGTTTCAAAGAAAAATGGAATAAGTGTACATAGAAATAAAATGAAAAGATGGATAAGAGAAATATATAAAATAGAAGAGTCTAATTTACAAAAGGGTTTAACTTTAGTAGTTATGTATAAAAAGGACACCAAAATAGAAGATATCGATTATAATAAGATAAAAGAAGATATTATAAATTCTTTTAAAAAATTAGATATATATGAGATTTAATATGGTAAAATTAATGAAGAATATTGCATTTATACCTAGAAATATTGGAGTTCTTTTGATAAATTTTTATCAAAAATATATATCGAATTCTTTTGGTAAAAGATGCATTTTTTATCCAACTTGTTCTGAATATACAAAACAGGCAGTATTAAAATATGGACTTATAAAAGGTAGTATAATAGGATTTATTAGAATTTTAAAATGTAATCCATTTTCTAAAGGTGGAGTAGATCATTTGAAATAGTATTAAAAATAGGAGAAAAATTTATGATAGAAATTATAGCTAATGTATTTGGTGCTATTATTAGGGTTATATATAATTTAACGCAAGATAATTATGCACTATCTATAATACTTTTCACAATACTTACCAAGGCTTTATTATTTCCACTTTCATTAAAACAAATGAAATCAAGTATGGAAATGCAAAAGATAAAACCAAAGTATGATGAAATAGTGAAAAAATATAAGAATGATAAATCAAAACAAGGTGAGGAGATAACTAAATTATATAGTGAGCATAAAATTAATCCATTAGGAGGATGTTTACCACTTTTAATCCAATTACCACTTATACTTGGAATGTTTTATATAGTTAGACAACCTTTAACATATGTTGTACAACTTCCAAAAGAAGAAATTCAAATATACACTCAACAATTACTAAACAAAGAAGAAGTAAACGCTACTGAAATGAGTAATTCTGAAATAAAAATTGCAAATAGTAATAAATTAATTGATATGAATTTTGTAGGGTTAAATTTAGGAGATGTACCTTCAGATATATTTTCTTCAGATGAATCAAAACGTGCAAATCCATATTCAATTCTAATACCAATATTAAGTGTATTATTTTCTATTTATCAAATAAAACAAATGCAAAAAACAAATCAAATGACGGAAGAACAAAAAGAAATGCAAAAATCCATGAACTTTATGATGCCTATGCTTTCAGGATTTATCGCTTTCACAATGCCACTTGCACTTGGTGTATATTGGTTAGTAGGCAGTATGTGTCAAATAGCTCAACAGTCTTTTATATCTAAATTAATTAAAGAACAAAAAAATGAAGAAAATAGTTTTTTATTAGAATCAGATAAAGGGGGAAAAGGGAATGAAAAGAACAACTGAACAAGTAGGTAAAACAATAGAAGAGGCAGTTAGAAAAGGATTAGAAGAACTTAAAGTTGCAAGAGATGATGTTATTATTGATATATTAGAAGAACCTAAAGCAGGCGGTATATTAGGAATGCTTTCACAAAAATTAGCAAAGGTAAGACTAACTGTTGATAAAAAAATAACAGAAGATGTTCTTGTAGCAACTCAAAAAAGAATAGACAATATATTGAAAGATATTTTTAAAATAACTGGAGAAAATAATATAAAACATACTTGTACAGGGGATAGTAAACAAGTTATCGTAAAATTAGAACTTGATAACCCTAAACATTTAATAGGATATAGAGGTAAAACAATAGAATCTTTACAATCTATACTTAATGCAATGTTGCAAAGAGAAGATGAAGAGTACTCTAAAGTTTTCGTTGAAATAAACAATTACAAAAAGGAAAAAGAAGAAAAATTAAAGATATATGCTAATAAAATGGCAGATAACGTAGCTAAATTTAAAAAATCAATAAAATTAGAACCAATGTCAGCATATGAAAGAATGATAGTTCATCAAGAATTATCTTCTAGAGATGATGTAGTAACGGAAAGTTTTGGTGAAGAACCAAGAAGAATTTTGGTTATAAAGAAAAAATATAATAATTAAAATAAAAAAACAGTGAAAAATCAGCAGTTATGCTGGTTTTTTAACGGAAAGGGAAAAATGTTATGTCAACAATAGCTGCAATAGGAACAGCGCTTGGATCAAGCGGAATAAATATAATAAGAATTAGTGGTGATAAAAGTAAAGATATAATTAGTAAAATATTTAATAAGTATTCTAAATTATCACCCAATACTATAGTTTATGGAAAAATAATAGATAATGAAGTGTTTTTAGATAATGTTTTGGTATCTTATTTTAAATCTCCCAATTCATTTACAGGTGAAGATATATGTGAAATAAATTGTCACGGAGGATCATATATAACTAAACAAATATTAGAAACAGTAATAAAAAATGGGGCTGAAATGGCCTCTCCAGGAGAATTCTCTAAGAGAGCATTTTTAAATGGTAAAATGGATCTTTCTGAAGCGGAAAGTATAATAGACTTAATAAATGCTAAAACAAAAATTGAGACAAAAATAGCTACTGAACAATTAAATGGAAAATTGTTTACTAAAATAGTTAAGTTAAGAGAAAAATTAGTTGAAATATTAGCACAAATTGAGGTTAGTATAGATTATCCAGAATATGATTATGAAGAAGTAGAAAATAGTAATGTAATAAAATTACTTGATTTAGAAATATCTGAGATAAATAAGTTGTTAAACTCATATGATGAAGGTAAATATATAAAGAATGGAATAAATGTAGCCATTTTAGGTAGACCAAACGTTGGTAAATCATCACTTTTAAATAATTTAGCTAATTATGAAAGGGCTATTGTTACAGATATAGCTGGTACGACTAGGGATGTTGTAGAAGAAACTATAAATATAGGAGATATTATTTTAAATATTTCTGATACAGCTGGTATAAGAGATACTGAGGACATAATTGAAAAAATAGGTGTTTCAAAAAGTATAAAAAAATTAGATGAAGTTGATTTAGTTATATATGTTTTAAATATTGAAAACAAACTTTCAATTGAAGATATTGACATGCTCTCTAAAATCCAAAATAAAGGAATAAAATACATACCGGTGATAAATAAGATAGATAAATATGAAAAAACGTTTTTTGATACCTTTATGGACGAATTGAATAAAAATAACATAACAACTACAATTAATATATCTGCTAAAGAAGATTTAGGAATAGATGAATTAAAAAGTAGAATAATGTCTATGTTTTTTGAGGACACTATAAATAATACAAATGAGATAATTATAGTAAATGAAAGACATAAGAAATTATTAGAAGAATCAATTAGGCATTTGAAAATAGCTAAAGAAGAAGTGGTTAAATGTATGCCAGTAGACATAATATCTATTGAATTGAAGGAAAGTACTAGAAAATTAGGAGAAATAATTGGTACTGATGTTTCACAAGATATAATTAGTAAAATATTTGAAAAATTTTGTTTAGGAAAGTAGGGGATAATATGGAATATAATGCAGGGGAATACGATGTTATAATTGTAGGAGGTGGACATGCTGGATGTGAAGCAGCTTTAGCTTCAAGCAGATTAGGTAAAAAAACCGCTATGTTTATAATAAATATGGATACATTAGCTAATATGCCATGTAATCCTAATATAGGAGGAACATCTAAAGGTCATTTAGTAAGAGAAATTGATGCTTTAGGTGGGGAAATGGGAAAGGTAGCAGATAAAACATTTATACAATCAAAAATGTTAAATATGTCAAAGGGTCCAGCTGTACATTCAATTAGAATGCAGTCAGATAGAATGAAATATCATATAGTTATGAAAGAAACTTTAGAAAATCAGAAAAATCTAGATATTTATCAAGCAGAAATCGTAGATATAATTGTTAATGAAAAAAAAGACAAAATTATTGGTGTTAAAACAAAAACTGGAGCAGTATATAATACAAAGACTATTGTTGTTGCTACAGGAACATATTTAAAGGGAAAAATAATTATTGGAGAAATTTCATATGAAAGCGGGCCTGATGGGGTTTTTCCAGCTAATGATTTGTCACAAAGCTTAATGAATATAGGGGTCTCATTAAGAAGATTTAAAACAGGTACCCCTTCAAGAATTAATATAAATAAAATGGATTTATCTAAAATGGAAGTACAGAAAGGAGATAATGAAATAAGTTTATTCTCATATGATCATGTTGACAATGAAAGTATGTTAAATAAAAAACAAGTTGATTGTTATCTCACTTATACGACTGAAAAGACACACAAATTAATATTAGATAATCTTCATAGATCCCCATTATATAGTGGTAAAATTGAAGGAGTTGGTCCAAGATATTGTCCTTCTATAGAAGATAAAATAGTTAGATTTAAGGATAAAGAAAGACATCAAATATTTGTAGAACCTTTAGGTGAAGATACATCTGAAATGTATATTCAAGGAATGTCAACATCGATGCCTGAAGATATACAAATAGCTATGTATAGAAGTATTCCTGGATTAGAAAATGCTACGCTTATGAGATCTGCTTATGCTATTGAATATGATGCAATTGATTCTACTAATTTGAATTTAAATCTTGAATATAAGGGAATTGAAGGATTATTTTTTGCTGGTCAAGTAAATGGTAGTTCAGGGTATGAAGAAGCAGCAGCACAAGGTATTATGGCTGGTATTAATGCTAGTTTAAAAATAGATAATAAAGAAAGTTTCGTATTAGATAGATCTGAAGCATATATAGGCGTTTTAATAGATGATTTAGTGACAAAAGGAACTAATGAGCCATATAGAATGATGACATCTAGAGCTGAATACAGGCTTAACCTTAGACAGGACAATGCTGATATAAGATTAAGAAAAAAAGGATATGATTTAGGTTTGATTTCACAAGAAAAGTATAATAAATTTCTTATTAAAAAGGAAATGATTGAATTAGAAACAGAAAGATTGAAGAAATTGAACATATATCCAACGGAAGAAACTAATGATTTACTGAAAAAACTTAGTAGTAGTGAAATAACTACATGTCACAAAGCTAGTGACTTGTTGAAAAGAAGTGAAATTTCATATAATGATTTAATAAAATTAGATCCCGATAAGAATATTTTAAGTAAAGAAATTACTGAACAAGTAGAAATACAATTGAAGTATGATGGGTATATTAAATTACAGTTAGAGCAAATTGAAGAGTTTAAAAAACTTGAAAATAAAAAGTTATCAAAAGATATTAATTATCCAGAAATAAAAGGTTTATCTCTAGAGGCAAGGCAAAAACTAGATAAGCAAAAACCTTTATCTATTGGTCAAGCTTCAAGAATATCTGGTGTTTCACCAGCTGATATATCTGTACTTTTAATTTATTTAAATCAAACTCAAAAAAGATAGGAGAGTTTTCATATGAAAAATGAGAAAAATAGTTCATTTATAGAAACGTTAAATATAGAAGCAAAAAAATATGGTTTTGAGCTTAATACCAGTATTCTTAATAAACTTGAGATATATAAAGATATGTTGATAGAATGGAATGAAAAAATGAATTTAACATCCATTACTGATGAATATCAAATGATTATAAAGCATTTTATTGATTGTTTAGAATGTACGAAATATATAAGTGAAGGCAAAAAGATAATAGATGTTGGGACAGGCGCAGGATTTCCAGGTATAGTTGTAGCGATCTATTTTGAAAACAAAATAGATCTTACATTGTTGGATGCTTTAAATAAAAGATTGATTTTTCTTGAGGAAGTTATAAAGAGGTTAGAATTAAAAAATATAAATATTGTTCATGGAAGAGCAGAAGATAAAGCAAATGATAGTATATACAGAGAAAAATATGATATAGCTCTAGCAAGAGCAGTGGCACCATTAAATATACTTTTAGAATATACTTCTCCATATATTAAGTTAAATGGTAAAGGTATATATATGAAAGGGGATAATATTCAAGAAGAAATAAATAATTCGAAAAATGCATTTAAAATATTGAATATTAGAGTATTAGATAAACATCAATATGACCTAGAACTTATAGAAAGTAATACAAAAGAAATATTTAATAGAAGTATACTTGAAATAAAAAAGATTGATATAACGCCGAAAAATTACCCAAGGAGTTATGCTAAGATAAAGTCAATGCCATTATAATAAAACAAATGTTTGTGAGTTAATTAATAAAGATAAATAAAAAAAAGGAGAAAATGATTGAAAAAATAACAAATTTCATCATTTCTCTTTTTTTTTGACTTCAAATGTATTATAATATGTATTGAGGTGACAGTAATGGCAAAGGTTATATCAATTGCTAATCAGAAGGGTGGAGTTGGGAAAACTACTACGGCTGTAAATTTAAGTGCATGTATTGCAGAAAAAGGAAAAAAGGTATTACTTGTAGATATAGATCCACAAGGGAATGCAACTAGTGGTCTAGGTGTTGAGGCACATCAAGACAAGTCAGTTTATAATGTACTTGTAGATAGTATATCTATGGAGGAGACAATTCAAGGAACTATGATAAAAAAATTAGATGTATGTCCAGCAAATATTAATTTAGCTGGTGCAGAAATAGAATTAGTTTCAATGGTTTCAAGAGAGAATAGATTAAAAAAGGCAATAGATGCAGTTAGAGAAAAATATGATTATGTTATAATAGATTGTCCACCATCATTAGGACTTATAACTTTAAATGCATTTACAGCATCAGACAGTGTACTTGTACCAATACAATGTGAGTATTATGCATTAGAAGGGTTAGGACAACTTATTAATACTATAAAATTAGTACAAATGCATTTAAATCAAGATTTAATAGTTGAAGGTGTTGTATTAACGATGTTTGATGCAAGAACTAATTTATCTAGCGAAGTAGCAATAGAAGTAGAAAAATATTTTGGTAATAAAGTCTTTCAGACAATTATACCTAGAAATATAAGGTTAAGTGAAGCACCAAGTCACGGGCTTCCAATAACTTTATATGATAAAGATTCTAAAGGTGCAGAAACATATAAAAAGTTAGCGAAGGAGTTACTTACTCTTAATGAGAAGGGGGTAAAATAGTATGTCAAAAGGTTTAGGTAGAGGTTTAAATGTTTTTTTTGGTGAGGACGGATTAGAATTAGAAAAAGTTACAACTGCTTCTAAAGAAAAAGGATATAAAGAACTTGATAAAGTTGTAGAACTTAATATTACAGAAGTTGAACCTACACTTAATCAACCAAGAAAAATATTTGATAAAGAAAAGTTGCAAGAACTTTCAGATTCAATAAAAGAAAATGGTGTATTACAACCTATTTTAGTTGTAAAAGATGATACAGGATATACTATTGTTGCTGGTGAAAGAAGATGGAGAGCTGCTAAAATGGCAGGACTTAAAGCCATTCCAGCAATTATAAAAGATTATACAGATACAAAGAAAAAACAAGTTGCATTGATTGAAAACATACAAAGAGAAGATTTAAATATAGTTGAAATAGCTAAGGCTATTAAAGAATTAATGGAAATAGATGGATATTCACAATCTGAGGTAGCTAAAATAACAGGAAAGAATGTTTCAACGGTATCTAATATAATGAGACTTCTTAAATTACAGGATAAAATACTAGATTATCTAATGGAAGGTAAAATAGTTGAAGGACATGCAAGAGCATTACTAGCTGTAGATGATCATAATAAGCAATTAGAAATACTTGAAAAGATAGTTGAAAGAAAATTGACTGTACGAGATGTTGAAAAGTTAATTTATGGAGCAGATGATTATGGTAGAAACAAAGAAAAGAAGCAACCAAAGAATGTATATTACCAAAAAATAGAAAGTAGATTAAAAGATTATTTTGGATATAAAGTAAAGTTAGAAACAACAAAATCTCATCAAAAACTTATTGTTGAGTACAATGATGAAGAAGGATTAGAAAGTTTACTTTCTAAACTTAAAATAAGAATGTAATAAAGAAAACATAGTATTTTTATACTATGTTTTTTTCTTGTTTTTTATTAAAATTATAAAAAAGTACTTGACAAATTATAAAAAACTGATATAATAATATAGTACCAAGTTTGGAGGAGTGTCCGAGTGGTTTATGGAGCTAGTCTTGAAAACTAGTGATATCGCAAGGTACCGTGGGTTCGAATCCTACCTCCTCCGCCAAATTTAAAGCGGGAATAATAAAATATTTCCGCTTTATGTATATATAAACTTTGGAGAGTTACCCAAGTGGTTAAGGGGGCAGTTTGCTAAACTGTTAGGCGCCTTTTGGTGTGCGAGAGTTCGAACCTCTCACTCTCCGCCACGAAAAACCACGAATATTTTTATTAGTGGAACTAAAACTTACTTCTATAATATATGAAGTAAGTTTTTTGTTATATATTATATTATCATAAAGTTAATAAAACATTGATGTTTTATTAATTTTATGATAATATATGTATATAGTTTAATAAAGGTGATATATTTGAAAAATACTAATTTTCTAAGAGAACACTTAATTGCGCATAGAGGCTTTCATAATAAAGAAAAGGGAATACCTGAAAATTCAATTGGAGCTTTTGTTGAAGCAATTAGAAATAATTTTATAATAGAATTAGATATTCATCTATTAAAAGATGGAAATATAGTTGTTTTTCATGATGATAATTTAATGAGAATGACAAATGTTAATAAAAACTTAAAAGATTGTACTTTTGAAGAAATAAAAGATTTGAAATTATGCGGAACTAATTATAATATTCCTTTATTTAAAGAAGTTTTAAATTTAATTAATAATAAGGTTGCAATAGTAATAGAATTGAAAACAGATAAAAAAGTAGGAGAGCTTGAAAAAAGATTAGTAGAAGAAATAATTGATTATACAGGAGAATATGCAGTTAAGAGCTTTAACCCTTTATCTGTTTTGTGGTTTAAAAATAATTATCCTAATATAGTACGAGGTCAATTATCATATAATTATTATGATACTAACTTTTGTTTCTTTCGAAAAGTTATTTTAAAAGAAATGCTGTTAAACATTATTACGAAACCTGATTTTATATCTTATGGTATTAAATCTTTACCTAATAAAAGGGTTGAAACAATCAGAAAAGAAAAGCTAATTTTAGGATGGACAATAAAAAATAAATCTGATTATGAATATGCCAAGAAGTATTGTGATAACTTTATATGTGAAAATATACAGAACTTAAATATTAAAATAAATTATATGTAATTTAGATTAGAGAGGTTAAAAATGAAAAATAAAAAGTTAATAATTATATTTGTTATATTAGTAATTTTAGCGGCGGCATTATTTTATTTATATTATGATAAATATTTAAATTCTAAAAATTTAAATGCTAATATCGGGGATGAGAAAATTAATGTAGATAACAATATTGTTAAGGAAGTAAAGGAAGAAAAGAAGTTAAAAATATATACAGGTTATGATCGACCAATAGCTGTTATGATAGATAATGAACAACCGGCTTGGCCACATTCGGGATTACAAGATGCTTATATGATATACGAAATGATAATTGAAGGTGGAGAAAGTAGAATGGTAGCTTTTTTCAAAAATGTTAATACTGCTAAAATAGGTCCTATAAGAAGTGCAAGACATTATTTTGTCCATTATGCGATGGAGCATGGTGCAATATTTGCACATTTTGGATGGAGTCCTAAGGCACAGTCAACTATTGCAACAAATAATGTAAATAATATAAATGGTATATATGATAATTACTTTTGGCGTGTTGGAGGGGGATATCATAATGCATTTTCAAGCATTAAAAAAATAAAAGAAATTGCAAGTACTAAAAAGTATATTGATTCAGGGAATGATACTCCAATATATAATTATAGCATTGATGAATATAATATTGAAGAAGGTCAAAAAATAACAGGACTAAAGATTAAATATTCGGATTTACATAATGTATCTTATAAATATGATGAAACTGAAAAAGTATTTTATAGAAGTATGCGTGGAATAGTAGATAAGGATAGAGAAACAGGTAAACAATACTATGCAAAAAACATTGTTATAATGTACGTTAAAAATTACAACTTACCGGATATGGAAACTAAGGGAAGGCAGGAACTAGAAAATTTAGGGTCAGGAAATGGATATTATATTACAAATGGTAAATATATAAATATTACATGGAAAAAGGATTCAGCAAAATCAAAAACTTTATGGCTTGATGAAAGTGGTAAAGAAATAGTTTTAAATGATGGAATTACATATGTACAACTTGCTCCTAGTGCATATAAAGTGAATTTTGATTTATTTGAAGAAGTACAGAAGAACATTCAATAATTGTCAAACATAAATAAATGAGTTATCTCTTGAATATATTATTTGAGAGGTGACTTTTTTATGGTATCTAGTGTTTTTTTTCTTGTCTTTACAGTAAGCGTAGCAACAAGTATAATTGGACTTTTTTTAGGAAGTGGAATTAATTCTAAAAGAAAAAATGTAGTTGCTAGCTTATATGAAATTTCTGCTGGAATGATGACAGGAATAGTATGTTTTGAAATGATTCCAGAGGGAATAGAAGTAGCAAATATAAATCTAACACTTATTGGCTGTATAGTTGGCGCTCTATTCACACTTTTATTAGATATAGGAGTAAATAGATATAAAAATAAAAAAAACAAATTAATCAATTCATCTTCATTAATAATAATTATCTCTATGTCAGTTCATAATATAGTTGAGGGAATTGCTATTGGTTCTGCACTTGTTTATTCGATATCGTTAGGCATATCAATTCTTATATCTAATGCCTTACATGATATACCTGAAGCAATGGTTGTGGGAATAGGAATTAATAAAGAAAGAAACAATATTATAAGAAAAATTATAAAAGCAATCATTTTAGGGATTCCAACGGCTTTGGGTGCAATTATAGGAAATATAGTAGGTAATGTATCAAATACATATATTGCCTTAAGTCTATCTCTTGCAGGAGGCTGTATGCTTTATATAGTTGCTTGTGATTTGATTCCAAGTTCGAAGGAAATATCTAAGAGAAAAATAGTATCTCTTGTATATATAATAGGGATATTATTTGGTTTGTATATAAGTACAGTTAAATAAAGTCAAAAGTATTGACAAATGTGATATAATATTCTTAATAACATTTTTTAAAATAGGGGGATTGTCTAATGAGAATTCAAGAGAATTACAATGGTATTGTAAATAAAATTGAAAGTATATGTCCCACCAATAATAACAAAACTAAACCAAATTTACCTGAAACAAAAAAAGGGAAAGATAGTTTGAAGGCAAATAATTTTAAAAGTATGTTAGATATAGAAATGAAAAAGTTAATTTGAAATAAAATGTCATGTTGCAATTGTAACATGACGTTTTTTATTTGGATAATTATTTAAAAGGGTTTATATTTTTAGATTAACTATTGATAATTAGTACTTATATTGGTATAATATATACAATGATAAGGAAGTGGTTTTTTGAAGAAGATTATGTTTATATGTACAGGCAATGTTTGTAGAAGTCCTATGGCACATGCTTATATGAAAAAAAGAATAAAAGATTTAAAAAAAGAGAATGAATATATAATATCATCTTGTGGAACTCATGCAATAAAAAATCAAAGGGCGACAAATAACGCGATAGAGGTTATGAAAAAATATGAAGTTGATTTAAAAGAACATCTGGCAACTCGCATGGAGGATTCTAATATAATTAATTTTGATTTGATTTTTGCGTTAACAGAAATCCATAAAAAAGAAATTTTAAATATTTATCCTTCACTTAGTGGTAAAGTATTTACTTTAAAGGAATATGTAAATAAAAATGAAAAATATATAGACATAGATGATCCATGGGGATTAGATATTGTTGTATATGATGCAACTGCTAATGAGATAGTAAGAAGTATAGATAAATTGATTAAAATGATATAAGGAAGTGAAATTATGATAATAATTGGAGCAGATCACGCTGGATTTGATTTAAAAGATGTGATAATAGAATATTTTAAAGAAAGTAATATAGAGTATAAAGATGTTACTGATTATGATAGAAATGATGAGGATGATTACACAGATGTAGCAATTGATGTATGCAATGGTGTTTTAAAAGATAAAAACAGCTTAGGGATTGCTATATGTGGAACAGGTTTGGGTATATGCGTTGCTTGTAACAAGGTAAAGGGAATAATTGCCACTCCATGTTTTGATGTGTATACAGCAACAATGGCTAGGAAACATAATGATTCTAACGTTTTATGTTTAGGAGGAAGATTAGAATATTCTAAAAGCAGAAATACTATTATAGATATAATAAGAGCATTTTTAGACACTAAATTTGATGGAGAAAGACACTTAATCAGAGTAAATAAAATAAAACAAATGGAAGATAAATTTGGTACGAAGTTATGCAAATAGTATATTTTATAATAATAATAACATTTGTATTATCAATAATTATAACACCATTAACAATTAAATTTGCTAACAAATTCGGATTTGTTGATGTTCCTAAGGATAGTAGAAGGGTTCATGCAAAACCAATGCCGAGAATTGGTGGACTTGCTATAGTAATATCTATGCTTATTGGACTAGCAATATATTATTTAATAACGATGAATATACCCTCTATTACTTTAAATAACAAGTTTTTTGGATATGTCTTGGGGGCATTGATAATATCTTCTATGGGGCTTATTGATGATGTAATTAATATGAGGGCAAGATATAAGTTTATATTTCAATTATTAGCAGCTACAGTTATATATTTTTTCGGTGTTTCTATTGAGGGAATTAAAATACCATTTATATATACTAATCTTATAGATTTTGGATTTTTATCATTTCCAATAACCTTAATTTGGGTAATTGGAATAACAAATGCAGTTAATTTAATAGATGGATTAGATGGTTTAGCTGCTGGTATATCAGCAATTTCAGCAACAGCACTACTTACTATATTTATTACTACCTCTTCAAGTTTAGAGGCAATAGTAATAACTGCTGTGTTAGTTGGAGCAACACTAGGTTTTTTACCTTTTAATTTTAATCCAGCAAAGACATTTATGGGTGATGTAGGATCTAATTTTCTAGGATTTACTTTGGCAACAGTTTCAATACTAGGTTTTGCAAAAGGATACACATTAATAGCTATTATTGCACCGATACTTACTTTAGGGGTTCCAATTTTCGATACTTTATTTGCTATGATAAGAAGATTTTTAGCAGGGAAACCTATGCTAAGTCCAGATGGTGGGCATGTTCATCATAGACTACTTAAAAGAGGATTTAACCAAAGACAAGCCGTATTGATGCTTTATACCGTTACAAGTTTGTTATGTATAGTTGCTGTTACAATAATATCAGCAGATATATACAAATTAGTTTTACTAATATTTGCAACAATAACATTTGTTATACTTGGCTATGTAACAACTATAAAACATAAAAATATTAAACAATTAGATGAAAATATTGAAATTAAAAAGGATAAATAAATATAAAATAGATATAATATAATGGAAGGGATGTATTTATATGAAAGAAATGTTATTAAATGAACTAAAAGAAGCTATGAGAGATAAAGATGAGCTTAGAAAAGACACTATTACAATGTTAAGAGCTTCAATATTACAAATAGAAAAAGATGAAAAAAAAGTACTTAATGATGATGATATTAAAATAGTTGTAGCGAAAGAAGTAAAAAAGAGAAAAGAGTCTATTCTTGAATTTGAAAAGGCAGAAAGATTGGATTTAGTAGAAGGTTTAAATAGAGAAATAGAAATTTTATCTAAATATTTGCCAGTACAATTAAGTGAAGATCAAATCAGAGAATTAGTTAAAGAGTCGATTTCCTTAACAGGAGCTGTTTCATCAAAAGATATGGGTAAAGTGATGCAAGACTTAAGACCTAAGACTAACGGGAAAGCTGATGGAAAGTTAGTTAGTGATATAGTTAAAGAATTATTAAAATAAAGGAGCAATTAATGGAAAAAATATATAAAGTTAATGATAGTAAATTTAAAAGTATATATTTATCATATAATTTTACTTTTGAAACTAATAAAGAAGATATACCTAAGAATGTTATAACAAGTTTAATACTTTCGAAGGGATCTAAAAAATATAAAACTAGTAAAGAAATAGAAAAATATTTGTCTAGTTTATATGGAACAAATTTTGATATAAATATGGAGAAAATAGGGGATTTATATAATATAGAGTTCAGATTAGAATGTGTAAACAAGAAATTTTTACCTAATAATGTAGATGTATTTATGGATGCAATTAAATTTTTAAATGAGATTATATATAATCCAAAAATAGAAAATAATGAATTTGATAATGTAATCTTTGAAAGAGAAAAGAGTTTTATCATAGATAAAATTAGTAAGAAAAAAGATGAAAAATTAAGGTATGCAGTACTTAAAACTGAAGAAATTTTGTGTGAAAAAGAACCTTTTGGTACTTACATTTATGGAGATATTAAAGACGCAAATAATGTTAAAATAGATGATATCTATGAGGCGTATCAAAATATAATAAATAAATCAAATATTTCTGTTATTGTATCTGGAAATTTGGTTGGATATGAAGATATAGATCAATATATAAAAGAAATTTTTATTAATAGATTCAATAATAATGAAATAGATAAAACATTAATTAATAAGTCTATCAAAAGAAGATTTTGTGTTGAAGATGTAAAAGAAATAAAAGAAAAAATACAGACAAATCAAGCCGTAATAACAATTGGTTTAAGGGTAGAAGATTTAGAACAAAATGATTTTTATGCGCTTAATGTTTATAATAGCATTTTAGGTGGAACACCAAGTTCTAAGTTATTTCAAAATGTAAGAGAGAAAGAATCATTGGCTTATACAACAAAATCTAGGTACTACAGATTTAAAGGTATTTTTATCATATATGCAGGTATAGAAGAAAGTAACTACGAGAGAGCTAAAAAAGTTATACTAGACCAAATTAGCGATATGGAGAACGGAAATATATCTGAATTAGAACTTAACTCGTCAAAACAGTCATTGGTAAATGATTTACTAGAATGGAATGACTCTAAAATTTCTTTGGCTAAGTTAGCCTATACAAACGTAATAAATAATGAAAAGATAACTATAGATGAGCTTATAACTAACATGAAGGCTGTTGAAATAGAGGATGTAGTGAGAATTGCTAAAAAGGTAAAATTACAATTGATTTATATGCTGGGTGGTGAAGATGTTGAAAAATAATATAGAAATTATTAACAATGATAATTTGAATGAATCTATTTATAAAAAAGTACTTGAAAATGGATTGGAAGTATACATTTGTGTAAAAAAAGGATTTACTAAAAAAATAGGAATGTTTGGGACTAAATATGGATCTATAAATAATGATTTTGTTGATTCTTCGACTGGTGAAAGAATAAATGTTCCTGATGGAGTTGCACATTTTTTAGAACATAAATTATTTGAACAAGAAGGGGCTAATGCATTAGATCTATTTTCAAAGGAGGGTATATCTTCAAATGCGTATACATCTTTTGATCAAACTGTGTATTATTTTGAAACAATAGATAAGTTTAAAATCGGTTTAGAGATGCTAATTAAGTTAGTTAAAACTCCATATTTCACTGAAGAAAATGTTCAAAAAGAACAAGGTATAATAGGTCAAGAAATTTCTATGTATGATGATGACCCTAATTTTAATGTTTATTTTAATGCTCTTAGAGCAATGTATATTAAACATCCAATAAGAATAGACATTGCAGGAACAATTGATAGTATATCAAAAATAGATAAAGAAATCTTGTATAAATGTTATAATACATTTTATAATTCTAATAATATGTTTATTGTAATTGTTGGGGATGTTGATGTTGAAAATACTATTGATATCATAAATGAAAACATTAAATTATATGAAAATGTTAACAATAAAGATAAAGTAATTAAATTTGGAGTAGATGAGCCAAAAAACATATTACAAAAGAGAATAGAAAAAGATATGGGATTATATATGCCTCAAGTTTCTATAGGTTATAAATTAGAACCAGCTCAAAAGAATGATAGAATAAAAACTGAAATAATAGCGGATATAGTTTCTGATATGTATTTTTCTAAAAGTTCTAATTTTTTTGAAAGTGAATATAATAAAGGTGCAGTAAATGATACCATAGATTTTTCGTATGAGGGAAATAAGGATTTTGCACATATTATAATTTCTACGACATCTATTAATGTTAATGAAATTGAAAATGATATTTTTGAATATATTGAAAAGATTAAAACTGAAGAAATTGATACAGAGCTATTTGAAAATACAAAAAGAAGAAAAATTGGTGAGAATATTGTAGTATCAGAAAATCTAAATAGTTCTTATAGAAGAATTATTGACAGTATATTGAATGAAAATACACTATACTATGATATTGAAGTATTAAGCAATATAAGAATAGATGATATAAAGGACTTTTTAAAAACATTAGAATTATCAAAATCAGTTATTTCAATAGTAAAATAGGATTAACAAAACACATATATATTAAAAGATATATGTGTTTTGTCTTTATTTTAAATATATATATATAAGGAATAATTTAAAATCTTATTAATAAAATGTAATAGGTGATTTTGATTATGAAAAAATTAACAGACGACTTAGGTAAACCAATATTTAATGATGATTTTTCTTTGTCTACAGGTATACCAGGTATAACAGTAATAGAGGATACATATATGATGAATAAGCTTGCACATTTTAATAGAGAAAGAATACCTGAAAGGGTTGTTCACGCAAAGGGCTCTGGAGCTTTTGGATACTTTGAAGTTATAAATGATTTGAGTAAATATACATGCGCAAAGTTTTTATCTAAAGTAGGTAAAAAAACAGAAATGTTAGCGAGATTTTCGACTGTTGGTGGTGAAAAAGGTTCATCAGATACCGCGAGAGATCCAAGAGGATTTGCACTCAAATTTTATACTGAAGAGGGTAATTATGATTTAGTAGGGAATAACACACCAGTTTTTTTTATAAGGGATGCTATAAAATTTCCGGATTTTATTCATTCTCAAAAAAAAGATCCTAAGAGCGGGCTAATTAACTATAATATGTTTTGGGATTTTCTTTCACTTACACCAGAATCTATGCATCAGGTCATAATACTTTTTTCTGATAGAGGTATACCAAAAGGTTTTAGACATATGCATGGATTTGGAACTAACACATTTATGTGGTATAATGAAAAAAATGAGTATTGCTGGATTAAATATCACTTAAAAACTGAACAAGGTATAGATAATTTTAATCAGGAAGAAGCAAATATTTTGTCTGGAATAGATCCAGATAGTTCAAGGCATGATTTATATGATAGTATAAAATCTGGTAACTATCCATCATGGAAAGTATATGTGCAAATAATGAGTGCTGAAGAAGCAAAAAAATATAAATTTGATCCTTTTGATCCAACAAAAGTATGGTATCATAAAGATTATCCACTTATTCCACTTGGTAGGATGGTATTAGATAAGAATCCACAAAATTTTTTTACGGATATAGAGCAAGCTGCATTTTCCCCATCACATTTTGTTAGAGGTATTGGTCCTTCACCAGATAAATTGTTGCAAGGAAGACTTATGGCATATCCTGATGCACATAGACATAGAATAGGAACAAATTCAAATGAACTTAGTGTAAATAAAGCAAAAAATATGGTTACAACATATCAAAAAGATGGTAATATGGCTGATGATTCTCAAGGAAATACAAAGCTCAATTATTTTCCTAATAGTTATGAAGATGTTTATACTGATCAAAAATATAAAACACCAAATTTTGATATTTCTGGTTTTGTTCAAAGACATACTTATCCATCATCAGATAAAGACTTTGAGCAACCCGGTGAATTATATAGAAGAGTAATGAATGATAAACAAAAAGAAATATTGATTAATAATATATGTAATAGTTTGAGATATGCAGATCTTAAATTACAATATAGAATGACTTCGTTATTTTATAAAACAGATGTGAATCTAGGAACTAGAATAGCAGATATATTGTCACTAAATATAGAAAATATAAGAGCTTTGGCCTCAATGACACAGGAACAAAGAGTTACAAATACAAAGTGATATACAATTAAGGATGTTTATAAGCTTATATAGCATTCTTTTTTAAAATTCCATTAAATTTTCATTATTTGATTGATAAACAATAATATATATGATAAAATTTATTTATTCGTTAAATTAAACTTATTGAAAGGAAATAAATGATTTTATGAAGTATATAATAATAACAATTTGTTTTATAGTATCATATTGCGGATTTGGTGCAATAAACTTTTATCAGGCAAAAAATGTAGAACCTTCAATTAGAAATTTAATACTATATAATTTATGCATAATTCCTATAACTTTTATAATGAATTTAATAGTAACATTTACTTTTAATAAAGGATATAAGGCAGTAGGAGAAATGCTTCCAATAACAATAATTTATTTAGCAGTTGGAGTTTTTTCTTATGTAATAGTAAATTATATTTTCTTTAAAGAAATTCCAAAACTAAATCAATTAATTGCCATTGTATTAGTATTTATAGCATTGATACTTTGTAATATAAAGGGTAAATAAAAACAGTAGTATATATACTACTGTTTTTTACAATATTACTTTAAAAGTTTGTTTAATTCTTTTTTAAATTCATTAATGTCTTTAAATTGTCTATATACTGATGCAAATCTTACATAAGCAATTTCATCAATTTCCCTTAACTTTTGAATAACAATTTCACCAATTTTAGAAGCTTCGATTTCTTTTTCCATAGAATTATTTAATTCCATTTCAATTTCATCAACAGTTCTTTCTATAACATTTAATGGTACTGGTCTTTTTTCACATGCTCTAAGCATACCATTTATTATTTTATTTCTATCAAATTGCTGCCTTATACCATTTTTCTTTATTACGACTATAGGTGTATATTCAATTTTTTCATAAGTAGTAAACCTATTTCCACATCCTAAACATTCACGTCTTCTTCTAGTTGAATTTCCATCTTCTACAGTTCGAGAATCTACAACTTTGCTTTCTTCGTTTCCACATTTTAAACATTTCATAAAAACACCTCAATTAAAATTATATATAACAATATTATTATTTTTTAAACTTTCTTTACAATCTATTGATCTTTGGTTTGTACTACCTCTATAAGCTAAAGCATCACTTTTAAAATTAATATCAAATTTACCGTCGATAAGAATATCGGTATTATTTAGTAATGAATTAAATCCGTTATTTTGATTTGAATTCTTTAATAAAAATTCAAATTCATATCCTGTATATACAATCACATCCAGTTTTTTTCTATCTAACTTTGATAGTAGTTGTGATACTTGTTTAGCTTGCATAAATGGTTCTCCACCACTTACGGTAATACCTTTTAAAAGAGGATTCTTAGTAATGTCGGTTATAATATCATCTATAGCTATAAGATTTCCACAATTAAATGAATGAGTTTGAGGATTGTGACATCCATCACATTTATGTGGACAACCTTGTGTAAATAATACATATCTTATTCCTGGTCCATCTACAATTGACTCTTTAACTATTCCAGATAACCTAATTTTTTCATTGCCCATAAAAATACCTCCGCACTAAAAATCTATACTATAATGAGTGTTTTATTCTGTCTTTTTCTTCTGATTTTTTTGCATTATTAAATCTATCTATTGTACCAACTAAGTATCCAGTAATTCTTCTTATTCTCTCAAAGCCACCTAACTCATTTTCAAATTCTTTTCTACCACATTGAGGACATGTATCTTCAATTATTCCTGTGTAACCACAAACAGGGTCTCTATCTACTGGGTGATTAATTGATCCATATCCAATACCTGATTCTTTCATACATCTTATTATTTGTTCAAAAGCTTCTAGATTTTTTGTAGGATCACCATCTAATTCTACATAACTTATATGTCCAGCATTTGTTAATTCGTGATATGGTGCTTCAATTCTAATTTTATCAAAAGCATTTATTTTATAATATACTGGAACATGAAAAGAGTTAGTGTAATAATCTTTATCTGTTACTCCTTCAATGTTTCCAAACCTTTTTCTATCCATTTTGACAAATCTACCAGATAGACCTTCTGCTGGAGTCGCAAGTAATGTATAATTAAATCCACTTTTTTCTGCTTCTTCATCCATTCTTTCTCTCATATGTGTTATTATTTTTAGTCCTAAGTCTCTTGCTTCTTCAGTTTCACCATGGTGATTACCAATAAGAGATTTAAGCGATTCTGCAAGTCCAATGAAACCTACAGATAGAGTTCCATGTTTTAAAATTTCTCCAACTTCATCTTCTAATTTTAATTTTTCAGATCCAAGCCATACGCCTTGTCCCATCAAAAAGGGATAATTTAAAACCTTTTTCTTTGCTTGAATTTTATATCTATCCATTAATTGTTCTATAACAAGATCAATTCGCTCATCTAATAATTTAAAGAATAGATCTACATTATGATTTGATAATATAGCAAGCCTTGGTAAATTAATTGAAGTAAAACTTAAATTGCCTCTACCGCAGACAACTTCATTTTCTTTGTCATAAATATTAGCCATTACTCTAGTTCTACACCCCATGTATGCTACTTCACTGTTATAGTCTCCCTTTTTATAATATTTTACATTAAATGGCGCATCAATAAATGAAAAATTAGGAAATAATCTTTTAGCTGAAACTTTACATGCTAATTTAAACAAATCATAGTTTGGTTCACCTTCATTGTAATTGATTCCCTCTTTAATTTTAAATATTTGTATAGGGAATATAGGAGTTTCTCCAAATCCAAGACCAGCATCTGTTGCAAGTAGTAAATTTTTCATTACAAGCCTTCCTTCTGCAGAGGTGTCTAATCCATAATTTATAGAGCTAAATGGTACTTGTGCGCCTGCTCTTGAATGCATAGTATTTAAATTATGTATAAAGGCTTCCATTGCTTGATATGTTGCTTTATCAATTTCTTTGTATGTGTATTTATTTACGAATTCTTGAATTTTATTTACTACATTTTCACTAAATTCTTGTAATAAAATGTTTTTTTCTTCATTTAAATAGTTATTTGTATTTTCTAATGTAGGTATAATATTTTTTGTAGATTCAATTTTATTAATCAAATCACGAACATAATTCTCAGCATCTGTTTTTTCAGTAAGTAATTCGATTGCTTTAATTAAATTTTTTACATGCAATTTTTTATATGTTTTTCTTACACCAATTGCTAATGCATATTCAAAATTTGGTATACTCTGTCCACCATGTTGATCATTTTGGTTAGATTGTATTGCAATTGCAGCAAGAGCAGCATAACTTGCTATGTCGTTTGGCTCTCTTAGATGACCTTCACCAGTTGAAAATCCGTTTTCAAATAATTTGATTAAATCTATTTGAGTACATGTAGTTGTTAATGTTAAAAAATCCAAGTCATGTATATGAATGTCTCCTTCTACATGCGCTTTAGAGTGTTTTTTATCTAAAACAAACATCTGATAGAATTTTTTAGCACCTTCACTACCGTACTTTAGCATTGTACCCATAGCAGTATCTGCATTTACATTAGCGTTTTCTCTTTTTATATCGTTGTCTTTACTGTTTGAAAAAGTTAATTCTTCAAAAGTTTTCATTATTTCACTATTCATTTCTCTTAATCTTGTTCTTTCAGCTCTATATAATATATAAGCCTTTGCAGTGGTTGCATGCCCTTCTTCAATTAATATTTTTTCTGTGGCATCTTGAACTTGTTCAACAGTAGGAACATTGCCATTAATTTTTGATTCAAGATATTCACAAACTTTTTGTGCTAGCTCCTCGGCAATTTCATAATCATGACCTCCAACTTCTACTGCTGCTTTATAAATTGCTTTTGAAATTTTTTCGACATTAAAGGCTACTTTTCTGCCATCTCTTTTTATTATTTTAGTTATCATAAAAATACCACCCCTTGTATTACATAAAATGTAAAAACACTATATATTGTGTTTATGAAGTAATTATAACATAAGTAAAATTTATTGTCAATGTATTTTAATAAGATTTTTAAAATGTAATATTTATGACATATTGAACTAATTTTCTACATAAATTTATGTAAATAAAATAGTATATAAAGTGAATCAATTGCATATAATTTTAATATGAAAAAAGTTGCAAAACTCATTTTTTGTCGAAACTTGCGACCGAAAAAATGACAGCAGATATTGACAACTGTGTCATAAAATGGTATTATATTTGCGGAAGGGTGATTTGATGGTACAAGAAAAAATTATTGAATTGAAGAAAAAATTAGATGATCAGATAATGAATAATGATTTATATGAGAAAATATATAAAACTAGCGTGGACATTGATAAGTTAATAATAGAATATTACAAACAATATGGACTAAGTGGGGTTAAATAGTCGTTTGAAAATATCCATATTTTTAAATGTATCTAATGAAATATCAAAAAGTAGTAGTCCAAGAATTATAAGTAATAAATAATCTCGTTTGTTTTCCATGAACAAGAATATTAAGATACCTACTATTATTATGTCATCGATACTAAATGATAGTCCAAATAGAGAAAGTCTGTCTTTATTTGGTTTAGATATATCACTCACAAATTCTTGAGACTCTTTATTATCATCAAAAGAAATTTGACTCATAATTTCGTTATTATCTTCCTTCTTTGAGTCTGTTTCAATAATAGGATGAACGGGAGCAGTCCTATTGTACATATTATTATATGGTATGTAATTATTATAATAGTTAGTATTATGTAACATTATTACCACTCCCTTTATCATCAAATATACCTAATGCACTTCCAATAGTTAAGTATGTTAAATACTCATTTATTTTCTCTTGCCTCGATTTTCTAAGAAAAGGTTTTAGAGAAATAAGTAAATTTTTTCTAGGATCATCTTTGTTCATCGAAGATAATATTTTCTGAATTTTCATAATTGTATTTACATCAAATCCGGAGTCATTACTTCCAAATAATCCTGATAAATTTAAATTATTTAATGCATCGGATATGTTAAAATTGTTGTTTTCTTTTTTACTTTCTTTTTTTTGCTCATTTTTAAAAAAATTTTCTTGTATGTATTCTATATTGTTTTTTTCTTCTTTGGAAATTGGCGGCTTTTCTTCGCTTAATTTGGATTGAATTCCTTGTATCAATTCAAATAAATAATTATTATCTTCTTTATCCATCTTTAATTCACTTATTTTCCGTCTTGTGAGTTGTTATTCACATTTTTGTTTAACATTCCAACTAAATTATTTAAATCTTCTTTAGACATGCCGCTTACCATTTTTCCAACTTGTTCAATTTTACTTCTATCAACCCCAGATAGTAGTTCTAATAGTTTAGAATTTAACATATTATTCATGTTACTCATATACATCAACCCCCTTAAACAACTTATATATTGTAATTATATGCACCTTATTAAAAAGTGTGATTGAAATGCGAGGTGAAAGATGCTTAATTTTAAAAAAATAATTTTATAATTAGAAATATATATGATTATATATTTACATTATATGATATAATTCACATTGTGTGAATTATAAATAAGTTATATAAATAGGAAGTATAAAAGTATATACTAAATAATCACTTTCTAGGCTAAATTATCATAAGATATTCTAGGAGGTGATTATTTAATGGATACATTTAAAATAGGTGATGTAGTTGGAAGAAAATCATATAACATGGATATATTATTTAAAATAACAGGTATTAATAAAGAAATAATAGAACTAGCAGGTCTTACGGTTAGAATTGTGGCTGATTCACCTGTAACAGATTTAGTACATATATTGGAATCCGAAGTTAAAGATAGAATGAAAAAAATAGATGATTCAAGAAAAATAAGGATGAATAGATGTTATAACAATATAAATAAAAAATTTAATATTAGAGATACAACATCAGAAAATCCAAATATTTATGTAAAAGAGAAAATCTTTAAAAGACCTGGAGTAATATTGCATATAGATGGCGATTCAGAGTATACTGAAAAATGTAGAGAAAATTATAAGAGAATGGGTCTTACAGCATATGTATATAATATAAGTGAAGAAGAGCAGTATAAACAGATATATTCATTGCTTCAAAAAATAAGACCAAATATTTTGATACTCACAGGTCACGATGCTTTCTTAAGAAAAAGAAATGATATATATAACATAAATAACTATAAAAATTCAAAATACTTCATACAAGGGGTTTTGGAAGCCAGAAGATATGAACATAATTTAGATAATTTAGTTATATTTGCGGGAGCTTGTCAAAGCTATTATGAGGCGATAATATCTGCTGGCGCAAATTTTGCTTCGGCTCCAAAAAGAGTTTTAATTGATATGTTAGATCCACTTATAGTTGCTGAATCAATAGCATATACACCAGTTGATAAATTTATTCCTCTCGCTAGTATAATTTCAAATACAAGGGAAGGAATTGATGGAATTGGGGGAGTGCAAACTAGAGGACAATATAGGGAAGGTATGCCGGGTATTTAAAATACTAATAAATATTAATTAATTGTAAAATTATGAAGAATATAAAATAAAAAGTGATATATAAATCAGGCCATATGCCATAAAATGCCGGTGTTGCGCTATTTCGACAAAAGTAGACTGTAAAATTTTAGCAGAAGACTTGATTTCTTATATTTAATTGTGTATAATTGTAATGTACTAAGAGATAAGGTATGGGGGTAATAAAATGATTCAAAAGAAAAAGGTTATGTTACTGGATGATAATAGGGAGTTCGTAATGCTTCTTAAGGAGTATATAAATCTCCAAGAAGACATGGAAGTAGTTACTTATGCGTATGATGGAACAAATGCTATGAAACTTATGAAAGAAACTAATCCAGACGTGTTACTATTAGATATTATAATGCCTGAAAAAGACGGGTTGACAGTTTTAGAAGAAATGTCTAAAGAAAATGAGCATAAAATGCCATTAGTAATAGTAATGTCTTCAATTGGTCAAGAAAGAATAACGCAAAAGGCTATATCATTAGGAGCAACATATTATGTTGTAAAACCATTTGATATGAAAAGTTTAACTGAAAGAGTTAGAGATTTAATGTCACCAGATAATTCAACGACAACTATTAATAGTAGATTTACATCTAAGGATAATGTTTTAGATACTAGAAGACTTAATACTAGTCTAGAGGTAAGGGTAACAAATGCTATACATGACGTTGGGGTTCCAGCACATATAAAAGGATATCAATATGTTAGAGAAGCAATAATTATGACAGTAAAAAATGAAGATGTTATAAACGCTGTTACGAAGACATTGTATCCAAACTTATCACATATGTTTGATACAACACCATCTAGAGTAGAAAGAGCTATAAGACATGCTATTGAAGTGGCATGGAATAGGGGACAAATTGAGGTTCACGATAAGATATTTGGATATACAGTAAATTCAAATAAAGGAAAACCAACAAATTCCGAGTTTATAGCAATGATAGCAGATAAATTGAGATTAGAAGAAAAAGCTGCTGCTAATATGTAAATTTAAAGAATGCTTTGTGTTATTTTAACATAAGGTATTTTTTTTGTTAATAAAAAAACGTAGCAATAACTACGTTTTTATTTATATATTATTTTTTAAATAAATGCAAAAATTTGCTAACTAGTGCAACAATTTTAGTTGTATTATGTTTAGCAACCGTTTTGCCTATTGCTTTACCACCAACAGTTAATGAGGCAACTAATGCACTAATAAGAAACTGCATATTAAAATCTAACCCAAAATCATTAGTAATTTTAACAGCAATTAAAGCACTTATTGCACCACTTAAAACACCAGATATATCACCTACGACGTCTGCGCAAAAATTAGATACTTTATGCGAGTTACGTATAAGCTTGATTGCTGTTTTAGATCCTCTTAATTTTTTACTAGCTTTGGCATGGAATTCTTCCTCATTTGCTAGTGTAACAGCAACACCAATTATATCAAAGAAAATACCGATAAATATAACAATTACTAATACTAATATTGCTACAAGAATAGGTAAATCTTTTATAGATTCACTTGAAATATAAGAAAAAAATAAAGATGATATAAAAGTTAAGACAAAGATTGAAATCAACCATTTAAGTGTAGATTCTTCTGACTTTACTTTTTTATATCTTTTTTGTTTTATATCTTTTGTTTCCATTTTATATTATTTACAACCCCTATTTAAAAATTATTTAGATGGTAGAAAATTAGGTAAATTTTACGGTTTAGGTCTAGTAGAATTTCTCTATTCTTTACTAAATATTACTATTTAGCCGTTTCCATTTAAAAAGAATATTCTTTGGTTACCCAAAAGACAACTAGATCACCACTTAAATCCGTACCTTAATCCCTAAAAACCTTTGCTTTTAATAAAGCAAACAGCCTAGAAGTTTTCCTAAAAAATATACTGCTACCTATTATTAGTCTTTTTCGCAATAATAATTTCATTATCATAAGTTAAAAATTATGGCCAATAATTAAATAACTCTTAAAATAAATCCCAATAATATCACTCAAGACAGGCTACACTATGCATTGTGTCTTGGCACTTAACATAGGTTACACTTAATAATTTTGAACATTAAGTCTCCACGAAATTAGGGAATAAGCTGTATGCCATTACAACGTACCCTAATTTCTTTACTCCCTGAAACCACGCAGAACTGGGCGTTCTGCGCATTAACAAGGAACTTCAACGATGTGCCTTTTAGTGGATTTTTAGCCCCACCCTCACAACAGACAGTATAACTAGAATAATGCACCATCAATAATATATTATATCATAAAATTTGCTTAAATGCAAATTTGTACCAAAAACAATTAAAGTTTATGTGGGTATGTTATATTATATAATATTATATTTTATGTGTTTTATACACAAAAAACAGACAGAATATTAGCAAATTTTATATCTATTTTTTCCACAAACCTATATCGTTCTTTATTGCATCTGATGCCAGTTCCTTAAAAATAGTAGAGTATTTAATATCTGGTGGATAAGTAAATGCATTTGCATATCCATTTTTAAGTAGTAGTCCATTAAACATTTTAGATTCAATTTCTTTTTTAGAAATTTCCAATGGAATTTCTAACCAAACATAACAAAGCAGACGTCCAAACTTATCTGTTTCACTTACATCCTTTTCAAGGAAAACAGTTTTATTTAGCAATATTAATTTAGTATATTGTGCTGCTTCCTTTCCGTAAAATTCAACTTTTGATGTATATTCTGGACAATCTATCCCTATAAGTCTAACTTTATATTTTTTAGAATCAATAATAACCTCTATTGTATCCCCGTCAATAATTCTAGATACATCACCTTTTAATGTATTATTTAAAATAATAGATTCATCAATTCCTTTTGACTTATTAGAAACTGTTTGAGAATTGTCAGTGATAAATTTGTCTATATTTTCAATATATTGACTAATATAAATTGCAGTAATTAAAAATAATCCAATAATAAATTTATTTCTTCTTTTCAAATTAATTTCACCTATAATATTATATCATTTAAATAAATCTTTTCAACTTAAATAAAATAATATTTAAATATTATTATGGTATAAATTAAGTTTATATATATTTTAATATGATTGTTTAATTGTAAGAACAAAAAACAAATTTTGTAGTTTTCAATTACAACAACGAAAACATTAAAAACAATTTACATAAAATATTTACATAATTATGAAAAAAGGTTGACATAATGACTGGTGATGTGTTATAATAAGATATAAGTTAGTAACGACAGAATATGACATAAGATGTTTGTAGAGTGTTGTTTACTAAATATCTATAAATATTAAGAGGAGGAAATTTAAATGGAGGAATTAGAACTAAAAGATATTTTGAATATTTTTTTTCAAAAAATAGTTCTTGTAATTATTATAACGGCTATTATAACAACAGCTGGAATGCTTTATACTTTGTTTGTACAAACTCCAATGTATAAATCTGATGTAACTATGGTGTTAACAGCTCCAACAAGTTTAAAAGATGAATCAAAGTCAGCAGACACAATAACACAAAGTGATGTGTTGCTTAATCAAAAGTTAGTTTCTACATATGGGGAAATTGTTAAATCAAGAAAAATTGCTAGTCAAGTAATTGATAAATTAAAACTTAGCTATAGTCCAGACGAATTAAACAATATGATTTCAGTAAATTCTAAAAAGGATACAGAAATGTTACAAATAACAGTTTCTAATGAAAATCCAAAAATAGCAGCGGATGTAGCAAATAATGTTGCTGAGATCTTTGGAAAAGAAATAGTTAACATATATAACATTAAGAATGTATCGATAATTGATAGAGCTTTAGAAACAGATTCGCCATACAATATAAGTATTGTGAAACAAATAATTTTATTTTTCTTTTCAGGTATAGTAATATCATTATTTTTTGTGTTTATTTCTTATTATTTTGATACTACAGTAAAAGATCCTGAAGAAGTAGAAAAAAGATTAGGTATGTCTGTACTTTCAGCAATACCAATCTATAAAAATAATTGAGGTGAAAAATATGGGTAAATCACTAAGAACAAAGGCAAAAGTGGTTAATGAATTAATAGTAAAAGAAGATCCTAAATCTCCAATATCTGAAAAATTAAGAACTTTAAGAACTAATATACTATTTTCAGCTGTTGATGAAGAGATAAAAACAATTCTTATAACAAGTCCTACACCAGGTGATGGAAAAAGTTGGACTTCAGCTAATTTGGCAATAGCTTTTGCACAAACTGGTAGTAAGGTTTTACTTATCGATGGAGACTTAAGAAAAGGAAGACAGCATAAAATATTTGGATTAAGCAATGAGTTTGGATTCTCAAACTATTTACTTGAATATGGAAAGAAAAAAATAATTAATAATTATCAAACAGAGGAAGATGATTCAGAAAATGAAATTATTTCGGATGTAAAGGTTGAAAAACCTGTTGTAACAAAATTTCATGAAACATCTGTTCCAAATTTAACTGTTATGACTGCAGGAAGTGTTCCGCCAAATCCTTCAGAATTACTTGGATCTAAAAAAATGCTAAAATTTCTTGAAAGTATAAAGAAAAGATATAGCATAATAATATTTGATGGACCACCCGTAAACGTAGTAACAGATTCTCTTATATTAACAAGATTGGTAGACACTACAGTACTGGTAGCTTCAGTTAAAAATACACAAGTTAAACATCTAATTACAGCTAAAAAAACAATTGAAAATGTTGGAGGAAAACTAGCAGGTGTAGTTGTAAATAAAATACCTGTTACTAGCGGAAAGCAATATACTGAATATTATGAATATTATCAAAGAAAAGAAGATGCTAAGAAAAATATAAAGTAGAATGAAGGTGGAATAATGTTAGATTTACATACACATATAATTCCCGGGGTTGATGACGGATCTAAAAACATGGATGAGACAATAGAAATATTGAAAAATGCGAAATTAGCCGGTTATTCAGGTGTAGTAGCGACTCCTCATTATATAGAAGGTTCGTATTCAACTAATAATTCAGATAAAATGAAGTATATTAAGGACATAAAAACTGAACTTAAATTGCAGAATATTGATTTAGAAATATATACTGGAAATGAAGTTTTTATAACAGATACTATTGAAAATCTTCTATATTATGCTAAAATATCTTCGATAAATAACTCAAAATACATACTTATAGAGCTACCTATGGCTGGCGGTTCTAATGGTTTACAAAGTTGTATATTTAAAGTGTTTTCATTAGGATACATTCCTATAATTGCACATCCAGAAAGATATTCGTTTGTTCAAAAGGATCCTAACAAACTTTTGGATTATATTGATCAAGGAGTACTATTTCAACTTAATTCAGGTAGTCTATTTGGTCATTATGGTAAAACAGCTGAAAAAACAGCTAGAATTTTAATTAAGCATAATATGGTGCAATTTGTTGCAACAGATACTCATAGTGGAAAAAGTTCTAGTTATAGTCAAATATCCGATGTTTGTAAGCTAATTTCAAAATTAACTTATGTAGAAAATGTAGATATATTGATGAATAAAAATCCCAATGATGTAATCAATAATAAAAAAATAATTGCTAATGAACCTATAAAATATAAAAAAGGGTTATTTCAATTTTTTAAATAATTTATACAAATCGCCCATTATATATTATAATATTCATAAAATATTACATAATATATAATGGGTGATTTTATGAAAAATTTTAATAATGTTCTAATTACATTAATATCTGGCTTAACTAAAACTGTAATTATTATGATTTTAATATATGTTCAAATTGAGTTTGTTAAAATAGAAGTTCAAGAAAGCAAGCATTTATTAATATATTTAAATTTTGCAGTTGAGTTATTAAAAGTGATTTTAGTCATACATATAATATATAAATTTCAAAGTGTATCTTACAAATTATTATGGATAATTTTAATAATGTTTTTTCCTATATTGGGGGCAATATTATACTTAATGCTTGGTAATTCAGAAGTTTCTAAATCTTTTAAAAAACGAATTGATGAAGAATACTCAAATTCGCAACAATTCATAGAAAAAAATGATGAAGAATTAGAAGAGATTAAAAAGATAGATAAGGTTAGGTATAATCAAGTAAATTATATATACAATACAAATAAATTACCTATATATAAAAGTCCAAATTTACAATACCTAAAAAGTGGAGAAGAATATTTTGAATCAATTCTAAAAGATATTGCAAATGCAAGAGAGTATATATTTATACAGTATTTCACTATAAGTGAAGGAAGTATGTGGAATAGGTTATTTGATATTTTAAAACAAAAGTCACTAGAGAATGTAAAAATTTATATTATTGTAGATGGAATGGGTAACCAAGGAAAATTTCCTAAGGATTTTAAACAAAAATTAGAAAAATTTGAAATAAAATTTTACATATTCAATTCATCGTTAATATCAATTAATGAATATTTAAATTATAGAAGCCATAGAAAAATAGTTGTAATAGACGGTAATATTGCATATACAGGTGGTGTTAATATAGGTGATGAATATATTAATTTGGATAAAAGATACGGACATTGGAAAGATTCTGGAATTAAAATTTTGGGAAGTGCAGTAACAAGTTATATAATAATGTTCATTAGAATGTGGAATCTTCGCGATAAAAAAAGTTGGTTAGATTATAAAAAATTTATAAATAGGAAAAGCAAAGAAGATATTGGCAAAGGATATATAGTGCCTTACTGCGACTCGCCAGATAATAAAAATAATACTGCTCAAAATTTATATATTCAAATTATAAATTCAGCAAAGGATTATGTATATATAATGACGCCTTATTTAAGTTTAGATTGTGACATTGTTACAGCGTTTGCAAATGCAGCAAAATCCGGTGTTGATGTGAGAATAATCATACCATCTATTTCAGATAAATTAGTGATGCACTTTGTAAATAGGGCTTTTTATCAAATATTGCTTGAAGCAGGTGTTAAAATATACGAGTATAAACCTGGATTTATTCATTCTAAAGTATTTATATCTGATGACGAATTAGCTACGGTTGGAAGTATAAATCTTGACTTTAGAGGATTATATTTTCATTTTGAATGTGGAAATTGGATTTATAAGACGGGTGAAGAGGAAAAAATTAAACAAGATTTTTTGGATACGCTAGAGCAATCATTAGAAATAAATTTAATTGAATGGAATAGGCGTGGTATTATTAAAAGAATAATTGATAAAATAATTGTAACTTTTTCACCGTTAGTATAAGATAAATAGCATATTTTTATCTTGTATACTATGAAAAACATACTCATTATGTATAATTTTATTGAAAAGATTGACATAAATATGACTTTGTGATATAATATCTATGCAATTAAATATTAGATATTTAAATTTAAAATAAATTTATTGGAGGAGTGTAAAATATGAATGAGCATATGTTGAGTGGTGCAAGTGCGTATATTAAAGATTTTACTGAATGGTATCTAAAAAACGAAAATCCCCCGGATATTATGGTATTTGTTAATGACAGATTTTTTGAATGCCCAGAAGGCAAGAAAAAGGAATTATATGAAATCTTCGTTAAACTAAGCACAATACTTTCCAATGGAGATAAATGCAATCAGGACACAATTGATATAGCTAACAGTTTAGTTAAGATCCTTTGACAATAAAGTATTCTGCAAAATTAAATATAAAAACTCTTACGAATGAATTTTTATTCGTGAGAGTTTTTACTTTATATAGTCATTTCGTTTGCACATGGTTTTAAATTCTTAAGTTCATAACCTCTTTTTCCTTTTTCTAAGTTGATGCTCTTATGTGTAGATTTTAAATGTGATGAATCTTTTTCTTTTTCTATGCAATTTTTAAATCCACTTTTAATCATTTCTAAAATTTTTTCTCTTTGGTTTAAACTACTTCTTGATAAAAGTTTAATATCATCTAAATTTGCAATTTGTCGATAGATTTTTTTGATTGACCCTTTTATTTCTTCAACATCCTTCAATTTTCTGCTAAAACTTTCTTCTTGAAGATTACTTTCTATTTTAGTAAGATTATCATTAACTACATTTAGAAAGTTAGGTTTTTTTAATTTACTTTTGCTAATTTCTTGAATTGAACAAATAATAGACATATTGTATTTTGCTCCGGTATTAGTACCATATCTTTGTATATCACTTATAATTTCATTTTCCGAAATATCATTATTCTTTTCAATAAGAACGTATGAATTTCCTCCACCTTTTGCAATAATATTTGAATACATTTTAATATTTTTTTCTTTAAGTACATTTTGTACATGTTCTAGTGAATCAGAAATTGCAATGTCTCCCGCATCATGTCCATGAGTATCGTTTATATTTTTTAATCCGGATAAATCAACAGCAAGAATACTAAAAACTTTAGAACCCTTATCTTTCATTATATTTTTATATGCCTTTTTATATCCAAGACCTTGAAAATATTCTGAACTGATTACATCATTCACAGGGTGCTTTGATAGCATACTAGCTAATACATATTCATTTATTAGATGCGTTTTATTTCCATATAATGATTTAGCTTCATTGGTATATTGTCTTTTTAATTTTTCAAATGTATCTTGTTTATCTGAAGTGTTCGAATCTTGTGAAATATTATCATCAGAAGTTATATCTTCAATATCTAATTGTTCAATTGCTTTATCAAAAGTGTTTCTTAAATCCGGCTTGTTACTATTCTTAAGTTTTTCCATATTTATTCTCATTTTATCTAATTGCGTTTCAACAACTGTATTAACAATTTTTTCTAAATTATTTCCACAAACACTTCTTAATCTTTCACTCTTAAAAATGCCTTTGTTTTCTGCCATTTTTTCATCTGCAACATTCATAGCACGTGTTAAGCCATTTGATAAATCTGAACATGATCCTACACTAATAGTTAGTTCGTTTTCTTTTACTTTTTTTAAATCACCTACAATAGTATTGGCTTCTTGCTCATTTTTATCAGGTAAATATATATATATTTCATCTCCCATTTTTGCTATTTTGTAATTTTTGCATTCGTTTTCATTTAGAGAAATTTTTATTTTATCTATCATACTTTTAATCATACTATTTACTTTTTCTTTTCCTCTAAATTTATTTGCAACAAATAAGTCGTTAATATCTGCCATTATTATGGTTCCCTCTGGGGATTGTCTTATCATTTCATCTGTGAACATTCTAAAAGCTGGCATAGACAATACTCCATATTGCTTAATATATGTAAAGTTGTCTATTATTTGTTTATTAGTCGATTTACTAGATAATTTATCTATATATCTTTTTGCAATATTTAATATATTTTTTTGATTATTTAATAAGACTGGTAGTTTATCATTTGCCATAAATAAAATCTCCTTTGTTCACCTTTTTATTGCATTATATCATAACAATATTTTTTTTTCAATATATATACTACTTTTAACTAATAAATTTAATAGATTGAAGTTGTTTATTAAAATAAAAAAGGCAGAAATGTTAAATCTATCCTTTCATTTTAAATTCACACTCCAATAAATATTATATGAAATACAAAAAGATATATACAATTAATTAAAACGGTATGAATTAAATTATTAGAGCAAGGTAAAATAAAAAAACTACCCTTTTGAGGTAGTCTTTTCATATAATTTTAAAATATGTTGTTTGGGTAATAAGGTTCAATGCAATCTTTTTTATTACTGCAAAAACATGAAAATATTATAAATATTATAATAAGTATAATTATACAACTACAACCAGAACCGAATATTCCACCTGTACTACAACGATCTTCACTCATATGAATACCTCCTATCGATTATTATAACTGTTTTGAAACATATTTATATTTTCCTGTGGCATTCCATTGATAATTGGATTTGTAAATATTGGTTGTTGCTCTATAGTTGGCTGCATATATTCTAAATTTTTTTTAAAACATAAATACCAATCCATACAATTGTATCCCATAGGATTTTTTACTCTTTCTAATAATTCATCATATGTTTTTGGATAGGGAACTATAACTGATTGACCTGGCATCCAATTTGCTGGGGTCACAACACCTTCAAGATCTGTAGTTTGTAATGCATCTAATAATCTCAATATCTCTGGAATATTTCTTCCATTTGACATTGGATATTGTAGTATAGCTCTTATTTTCTGCTCTGGGTCTATAATAAACACACTTCTTACAGTTTGAGTGGCATTTTGATCAGCTGGTAACATTCCGTACATTCTAGCAATTTTCATATTTCTATCTGCAACAATTGGAAAGGGTATTTGTATACCAGTCATTTTATATATATTATATACCCAGGCTAAATGTGATGCATTGCTGTCAATTGATAAACCAAGTAAATTAGTATTTCTACTTTTAAATTCTGGATAATATTTGGCAAATGCTATAAATTCAGTAGTACATACAGGTGTAAAATCTCCTGGATGAGAAAAAAATACTAACCATTTTCCTGCATAATCTGACATTTTAGCAGGTCCAAATGTAGTTTCGGCTATAAATTCCGGTGCCTTCATTCCTATTGTAAGTAGTGTATCTTGTCTATAGGTATCTGTCATTTCCACAATTTCTCTATGTAAATTATCATTATGATTTTTAATTTCCATTTTTTGTACCTCCTAGTTATATAATATTGATAGTTATTTACGTTTGTTACATTAATGCTTAAATAAATGTGATTAGTATGGCAATTATATTTAGATTTTTTATTATTAGAACAATTTTGCCACAAATTACATATATACTTATATGAGGAGAGTTTAAAGTATGGATTCATCAAAAAATCTAATGGATAATTGTGAGGGATATAAATTAATTACATTGGCGACTTCGATAGCAATTTTCTTGGCCGAAAATTTAAGTTTAGATGATCAAAATGTAATTGGTAATTTAATAGTAGGGGTAGGACAAAATTTACTAATAATTGCTGCGCAAAACTCTAAATTTCAAGGTTGTATTCAAACATGTAAAGACAAAGAAATATCCAACCAAAATGATTCTATGTAATAATTTTCAAAAAGACGTAATAATTTCAATTTGAAATCGTTACGTCTTTTTTGTTATATTGATTTATATATAATATTATTGTTTTATTAAATCTTTGACAACTTCTGATGCAATTATTAATCCAACAACAGAAGGTACAAATGAGATGCTCCCTGGAATTTGCCTTTTCGCGATACACTTTCTGACTGTACCCTTCGGACAAATGCAATTTTTTTTACAAGAAGATTCACAATCACTTATAGGTACTAATGGTTCTTCTTTTGAATAAACAATTTTTAGTGACTCTATATTTCTTTTTCTTAACTCTTTCCTCATAACTCTTGCAACAGGACACATTGAAGATTTTTTAATATCTGAAATTTCAAATCTTGTAGGGTCTAGTTTGTTGCCAGCGCCCATGCTAGATATTATTGGAATATTTTTTTCTTTTGCTTTAACAACTAAATCTATTTTTGAACCAATTGTATCAATTGCATCAACTATGTAATCATAATCTTCACTAATAAGTTGGTTTGAATTTTCTGGATTTAAAAAAGTTAAATGAGTAATAACAGTGGCTTTAGGATTTATATCTAGTATTCTACTTTTCATAGCTTCTACTTTTTCAATACCAACGGTTTTTGTTGTAGCGTGTATTTGTCTATTTATATTTGTAAGACATATTTTATCATCGTCAATAAGAATAAATTTACCGATACCTGATCTTGCTAGTCCTTCGGCAACGTATGATCCAACACCACCTATACCAAATATAGCAACCGAACTGTTCTGTAGTTTATTCATATTATCTTTTCCTAATAATAATTCTGTTCTGGAAAATTTATTTAACATTTGTATCACCTTTCTAAGCTTATAACATATAGATTATATCATAATTTTATCTTTCTTTCAATAAAAAATAAATTATTAGTATAAAATATAATATTTAAAACCAACGTTAAAACAAAATGTTAATAAATAGTTGATTTTAAGTATTAAATATGATACAATGAAATTAATTTAAAGGGGTGTATTATGAGAATATTAAAAGATTTTAAAGTACCAAATTTTAAAATACCAAAATTTAGAATGCCAGGAATATTTAATATTGAAGAATTAAGTATTGAAAATGAAAAAGAAAAAATTAAGGATAAAAAAAATTCAAAAAATCGTTTAGTTAAAAGACATGTAACTATTCAAGAGATGTTTATTGAATCGACTGAAAAATTTAAAGAAAATGTTTGTATACTTGAAAAATTTGATCACAAAGGAGAATATTCAGAAATTAAATATTCGAATTTTAGAGAAGATGTAGTAGGATTGGGAACAGGTATTATAGAATTGCTTGGGCTTAAAGATAAAAGAGTTATTATAATTGGTGAAAATACATATAATTGGTATGTCTCATATATGACACTTCTTTGTGGTGGTATAATTGCAGTGCCAGTAGATAAAGAACTACCAGCTAATGAAATTGAAAATATCGTTAAAAGAAGCAGAGCATCGGCCATTATATATTCTCCTCGTAAAAAAGATGTAATTGAAAAAATTAAAAATAATTTGCAAGAAATTGAATATTTTATTGAAATGTATTCTGAAAAAGAACTATCTGGCAAAGATGTTGGATTTAATTATGTTACAAATGTCGGAAAACAGTTATACAAAAATGGAAATAATAATTTTCTTGCTGCTAAAATAGAACCAGATGAGTTTAAGGTTTTATTGTTTACTTCAGGGACAACATCTAATTCTAAGGGCGTTATGTTATGCAATAGAAATTTAGTAGATAATATATGGGGAGCACTTTCATATGCTGAAATGGATAGTAAAGATAGATTTTTTTCTATATTACCGCTACATCACACATATGAATCCACAATTGGATTTTTAATACCTATATCTGAAGGATCTTCTATAGCAGTATGTGAAGGCTTGAAATATATTGTACAAAATCTTAAAGAAACAAAACCTACAATAATGCTAGCGGTACCTTTATTAGTTGAAACTTTATATAAAAAAATTAATGCAGGTATTAAAAAGAGTAAAAAAGAAGGTATAGTTAATTCGATGATTCATGTGACTAACGCATTGAAATCGGTAAATATAGATATAAAAAGAAAAGTTTTTAGTGAAATATATGATAATTTAGGTGGCAATATTAGAATTATAGTCAGTGCTGCTGCACCTATAGATGCTAAAGTTGGTAAATGGGTAGAGGATATTGGAATATTATTTTTACAAGGTTATGGTCTTACAGAAACTGCTCCAATAGCTGCACTTACACCTGAATTTAAACCTAAAGTTGGTTCAACAGGGATAGCTGTACCTTGTAGTGAAATTAAGATAAAGGATCCAGATGAAAAGGGTGAAGGAGAAATATTAATAAAAAGCACTACTTTAATGCTAGGATATTATGAAGATGAAGAAGCAACAAAAGCTTGCGTTATAGACGGGTGGTTTCATTCTGGAGACATTGGATATATGGATGAAGAGGGATATCTTTATATAACTGGTAGATGTAAAAATGTAATAGTAACTCGCAATGGTAAAAATATATATCCTGAAGAATTAGAACTTATGCTTGCTAAAATACCTTATATTAAAGAATGTATGGTGTATGGTTTAGAAGAAGACGGTGATAAAGACGATCTAAAAATAGCTGTTAAGGTTACAGTTAATGATGAATATATAGAGCAAAATCACAGTGTAAAACCGTCAAAAGAAGAAATATATAACATAATATGGAATGCTATAAAAAGTATAAATAGAAGTTTAACATCATATAAGGCTATTAAACATCTTGAAATTAAGGAAGATGAGTTTGAAAAAACTACAACAATGAAAATAAAAAGATTTGCTGAAATGAAAAAAGATCAAGAAAAGAAAACTGAAACTCAAAATAAATAAATTAAAAACAACTTGCTAAAATTTGTTAAAACAATGCTTTTTTTAAATAAAGCATTGTTTTTTTATACTAAATAGTATATAATAACTTTTGTAGGTGATAGTAATGAAAAAGAAAATTATAATTATCTCGATGTCAGTGATTGCTGTATTAATAATAGTTATTTTAACTTCATATATTCTGACAAAAAATAGTGAATTAGGTGGTAAAAAATCAGACAATGTTCAGGAACAACCATTAATTAATTCTAACAACGACGAAGAGAAGGTTGTAGAACCAAATGAATATATAGAGATAAATAAAGATAGTCAACTGGCTAGGGAGATATATAATTTTGTACCAAAGTATCTTCAAAATACAATGGATAAGATGTCAGGAGAGTACGTATTATATTCTGCAATTTCAAGACTTGAAGAAACACAAAGTCCCACAATTGATTATATGGTAGGTGATGAGAAGATTTCCGGATATAAATATGATGATGTTTTAAAAGCCGCAAAAGAAATTTATGGAAATAGTGTTAAAATAGATAAAAAAGAGGAATACAAATTACCAATTGGTTATAGCAGTAAGGATGATGCATTCTGTAAATATGCCATGGGTTTTGGGTCATCTGAAGAATTTCAAATAATAAAAGAGTTAAAAGAAAATGATAAGACATATAAACTTACGCTATATGCACTAAGTATTGAGTATGATATTAACGATTTAACACATATTTTCATTTCTACTAAGAGTACATATAATTTGTATAAAAGTTCAAGTAGTGATTTAGAAGCTATAAGAAAAAGTATGAAAGAATATGTTTTGAATGGAATAGACTTAGATCCAACAAATGTAGCAAATGAGTATAAAAACAGCTTGCCATTAATAGAATATGAATTAGAGAAGCTAGATGATAGAGGAACAAAATATTTTGTAAAAAATATTAAACTTATTTTTGATTAATATAGGAGGATTGTTATGAAAAAAATAGAGAAAATGGATACCTTAAAAGACTTTGTACTAAAAAGATGTGATCTATATGCTGAAAAGATAGCTATAATAGAAAGAAATAAAAAAACAAATAAATTTGACGAGATAAAGTTTAAACAAATAAAAGAAGATATACTTAATTTTGGAACTTCACTACTTTTGAAGTTGAACCTAGATAATGAAAAAATCGCTGTTATAGGAGAAAATAGCTATAAATGGTTTGTTACGTATATGGCAACCGTTTGTGGAGTAGGAATTATTGTTCCTCTAGATAAAGAATTACCAGCTAATGAAGTTCTAAATCTATTAAATAGATCTCGAGCTAAATGTATTGTATATTCTAGCAAGAAAAAAGATTTGATTAATGAATTGAAAGATAAATTACCAAAAGATACAATATATATAGAAATGGATAAAGAAAATTCGAACGAAGAATCTTATTCATTTGACGAATTGTTGATTGAAGGAAAAGAATTGATTGATACTGGATCACACGAATATATTGAGAAAAAAGTTGATCCTAACGAGTTTAAAATTTTATTATTTACTTCTGGAACTACTTCAAACTCGAAAGGTGTTATGTTATCACATAACAATATAGCTAGTAATGTATACTCAATAGCTTATGCATATAGTGAACAAACTACATTAAGATTCTTATCTTTTTTACCAATGCACCACACATATGAATTCACAGTAACATATTTGTCCGTTTTAAGTGAAGGTGGTAGTGTAGGAATATGTGAAGGATTAAGATTTATAATGCAAAATCTATCTGATATGAAACCTGATTGTATAACATGTGTTCCACTTCTTGCGGATAATATTAAAAAGAAAATTGAAAAAACAATAAAGAAGGAAAATAAGCAAGGTTTAGTAGATACAGTTGTTAAGGTAAGTTCATTTTTAGGTGGAGCAAAAACTGATGTTAGAAGAAAAATATTTAAAAAGATACATGATAATTTAGGTGGTAACTTAAAATATATATTAATAGGTGCTGCACCAACTGATAAAGAAACTGTTGACGCTATGGAAGGATATGGATTTGTAATACTTCAGGGGTATGGTCTTACAGAGACTTCACCACTAGTTGCAGGTACATTAGTTAAAACAAGAAAATCTGGAACTGTTGGTGTTGCTATAAAAGACGTTGAGGTAAGAATAGATTTAAAAGAAGATGAAATAGAAAATTCTGGCGAGATAATGGTTAAGGGACCAAACGTCATGTTAGGGTATTACGAAGATGAAGAAGCGACAAAAAAAGTTCTTAAAAAAGGTTGGCTTTATACTGGAGATGTAGGATACTTTGATAATCAAGGAAATTTAGTTATATCGGGAAGAACAAAAAATGTTATAGTTACACAAAACGGAAAAAATATATATCCTGAAGAAATAGAAAATTATATAAATAAAATACCTTATGTTTCTGAATCAATGGTTTATGGATTAGGTGAAGATCAAAATAATATAATAGTTGCAGCAAAAGTTACTTTAGATGAGGAATATATGGAAGAAACATATGCTTCTAATAGACCTTCAGATGAGCAAATACATGAACTAATATGGGAGGAAATCAAAAAGATTAATAGAAAATTAGTACCATATAAAGCGGTTAAAAATTTAGAGATAAAAAAAGATGAGTTTGAAAAGACAACTACATTAAAGATAAAAAGATTTGCTGAGATAAGCAAAGTAAAAAAATAGTTTGATAATATAAAACATTATGGAGCTTTCCATAGTGTTTTTTTTATAAATAATTAAATAAATTATCAAAATCAACTAAAATGCTTGAAAACTATACATGAATGATATATACTTTATACATTACATTGTAATTCTACTATGCCGCAACACAGATGCATATG
This sequence comes from Bacillota bacterium, assembly GCA_023460515.1. GTDB lineage: Bacteria > Bacillota > Clostridia > TANB77 > CAG-465 > RGIG5057. Next base: position 60,443 of record JAEWPS010000032.1, read on the forward strand.
TAGTAATATCTAATAATGTAAAACAAAGTAGAAACAAACAATGGTTTTAAAAAAATCATCTGTTTTTTAATTTTTTTAAATAAAAGTGTTGACAAACCATTTTTTACATAGTATAATAATTTCAAACAAACGTTTTAATATTTGTAAGGAGGAAATTATGATTTCAGAGGAAAGAAAAAAAGCGCTTGACATTGCAATGGCGCAAATTGAAAAAAATTTTGGTAAAGGTTCTGTTATGAAACTTGGTGAAGTTTCAGATGTAAACATTGACTCTATACCAAGTGGTGCACTTAGTTTAGACATTGCACTTGGCATAGGTGGATACCCAAGAGGTAGAATTATAGAAATATTTGGACCAGAATCATCTGGTAAAACAACACTTGCTTTACATGCAATCGCTGAGGCACAAAAATTAGGTGGCATAGCAGCATTTATCGATGCAGAACATGCATTAGATCCTGTATATGCAAGACAATTAGGTGTTGATGTGGATAATTTAGTTGTATCACAACCTGATACGGGTGAGCAAGCTTTAGAAATTACCGAACAATTAATACGTAGTGGAGCAGTTGATATCATAACTATAGATTCTGTTGCAGCACTTGTACCAAAAGCTGAAATTGATGGTGAAATGGGTGATAGTCATATAGGTTTACAGGCAAGACTTATGTCACAAGCTTTAAGAAAATTAACAGGAGTTATTAGTAAATCTAAAACAGTAGTTATATTTATAAATCAATTGCGTGAAAAAGTTGGTATTATGTTTGGAAATCCAGAAACCACACCAGGTGGTAGAGCGCTTAAGTTTTACTCATCTGTTAGATTAGATATAAGAAAACAAGAGGCAATAAAAACTAATGGAGAAGTTACTGGTAGTAGAACTAAAGTAAAAGTAGTGAAAAATAAAGTTGCACCTCCTTTTAGAGAAGCTGAATTTGATATTATCTATGGACATGGTATATCAAATGAAGGTTGTATTTTAGATTTAGCTGCATCACTAGATATTGTTAATAAGAGCGGAGCTTGGTTTGCTTATAATGGAGAAAAAATTGGTCAGGGAAGAGAAAATGCAAAACAATATTTATTAGATAATCCTAAAACAATGAAAGAGATTGAGAAAAAAGTCAGAGAAAATTTTGATAAAGCCTTTGAAAAGAGTATGGGTGAAATACCAGAAGTAGGTTTAATTGACGAAGATGAAAATTTGGAAGAAATAAGTGAATAATAATGGAGTTTGAAGAAGCTAAATTTAAAGCTATAAAATATTTAGGAATATCCAAAAAAACTGAATATGAAGTGAAAATGAAACTTAAAAGATTAAATACAGACGAAAAAATTATAGATAGGGTAATACGATATTTGATAGAAATTAATTATATTAATGATCTAGATTATGTTGATTCTTTTATAAGACAAAATGAGAAAATGTTAAAGTATTCTATTTGTGAAATTTCTGAAAAATTGAAAGTTAAAGGAGTAAATTCCGATTTAATTGAAGATAGATTAAACAATTTGTATTTTGAAAATTATGAGAATATTGTAATTGAAAAAATTATTAATTCCAAATCAAAAAATATGGATAAAGAAAAAATTAATCAATATTTATTTAGAAGAGGTTTCAAAAAAATATAAAGATAAGGAGAATGAATTATGTCTAACACACCAACTGTTCACAATAGTGCAAATTATGGAGATATAGCAAAAATTGTTTTGATGCCAGGTGACCCATTACGCGCTAAATTTATTGCAGAAAATTACCTTGAAAATGTTGTATGTTTTAATGAGCTCAGAGGAATGTTAGGCTTTACAGGAATATATAAGGGTAAGAAAGTTTCTGTTATGGGTAGTGGTATGGGTATGCCAAGTATTGGTATATATTCATATGAATTATTTAAGTTTTACGATGTTGAAAAAATAATTAGAATCGGTTCTTGTGGAGGATATTCTGAAGATTTAGAACTATTGGATACGATTCTTGTAGATAATGCATACAGCGAAAGTACTTTTGCTTTAACATTTAATAGTTGTAAGGAGAATTTGTTATCTGGATCAAAAGAATTAACTGATACACTTTCAAACGTTGCAGAGAGGTTAAATATTAAAGTTAAGAGAGGTACTGTTTTAACTAGCGACGGTTTTGATTATTATATTGATGTAAAATCTTTACTAGGTAGGATTCCAAAAGGAATAAACTGTATAGGGGCTGAAATGGAATGCTTTGGATTATTTCATGTAGCTAACTCATTAAATAAAGAAGCAGCTTGTCTTTTATCTGTTGTAGATTCACATACAAAGAAAACACTAGTCTCTCCTAAAGATAGAGAAAAGTCGCTAAAGAATATGATAGAGATTGCTCTAGAATCGGTTTTGGAGTAATTAAAGGGAATTGATATGAAAGAAAAAATTTTAAATAATAATGATGAATATAAATTGGTTATAGATAATTTTGAGGGTCCTTTAGATTTGCTTTTATTTCTTATTTCTAAGAATAAAATGAATATATTTGATATTTCTCTTAGCGATTTAACAGATAAATATATTGATTATCTTAATGAGATGTCTAATTTGAATCTTGATATAGCAAGTAGTTTTGTTGTTATGGCATCTACATTATTAGATATAAAAGCTAGAAAGCTTCTTCCAGAACTTGAAGAAAAGTTAGAAAATGAGCTAACAGAAGAAGATATTATATCAAGAATAATTGAATATAAAAAATATAAAGAAATTAGTAATACAATAGCTAATATGTATATATCTAATTTTGGAACGTTTGATAAACCTATGGAGAAAATTAAATTTGCCAAGACAATTCAGTATACTGGTGAGAAATTCGAAAAAGAAGAATTTTTTGATATTTATAATGAAATAGTGAGTAGGAACATTAATAAAATGAACGCAAACGCAAAAGAGATTGAAAGATTAACCTTATATGAGAAAGTTACTGTAAAAGATAAGGCTAAACAGATAATATCATATTTAGAAAAAAATGATTGCCTTGTATTTAATAAGGTTTTTAATACAGAAGAAATAGATAATTTAGAGGTTGTTACAGCCTTTTTAGGTACTTTAGAGTTAACGAAGTTAAAACAAATATATGTTGAACAGAAAAAACAATTTTCTGATATATTTATTAAAAGAAATAATGATGTAAAAGTAGAATATGATTTATCTAGAATAGCAGAATAATTAGACAAAACACAAAATTTAAGCAATAAAGTTTGAATTTTGTGTTTTTTTATGATTTTTAAGTTATGCTATTGAAAAAAAAAACTTTTTATGATACTATATAATCGATAAGGGAGAGATAATTATGACTGATAAAAAAACAATATTAATTTTGATTTTAATAGCATCTTTGGTAGCAATACTGGTTGGTGTTTTAATATTTATTTATAGTGGACCAAAAGATACTGGTAAAACTAATAATCAAATTGAACAAAACAATTTATATTTTGTTACTGAGGAAGTAGGAGTTGGGTATGGAATTAGTAAAACTGATGGGTCTGTATTACTGAAACCAGAATATTCGCAACTAGCAAGAGTTGACAATTCTGTTTATTTGAAAACTGCAGAAGATAGTTATATTTACTTTTTAAATGATGGTAAAAGCGTTAGTTTAGGCGGTAAAGAATCTGAAGTTTATTTTGTATATGATAAAGAAAATAAATTATTGCCATATTTTATATTTAGATATGGTGAGACAGAACAATCTAGTATATTTAGAATTTTCAATAATAAAGGAATTAGACATGATACAAAAGATTTTGCTAGCCTAAATGATGCATATAAATTTTTAAATGCAAAAGAAGTCTTTAAATCTACAATTGCATCAACAAGTATAACAGATAAATATGCCGTTATTTCAACTTTAGACTATCCAACAGTTGATGGAAAAACTCAATATATCGTAACAAAGTTGGATGATTTAAGTAAACTAAAAGGACTTGTGGATGAGGACGGTAGAATTATTTTAGAGCCAGTTTATACTAATTTAACAGCAATATCTGGGTCTAAAAATGCAATTAAAGCAGAAAAAGACGCTAAGACTTATATATTCTTGTCAACAGAAAAGTTAATTGAAGTAGAATCTGGCTTTGAATTTACAACTTCTGATGGTTACTTCATACAAAAAAAAGGAAATACTGTGAACAAAATATATAATTTATCTGGTGAAGTTACAATTGATGGTATTTATAATCTAAAGGATGATTTGACACCATTGAATTTGAAAAATGGAACAGCTTATATGCTAGTTCAAGAAAAGAAGGCTGTATATTCTTTATATAATGTAACAGGTAACAAAAAAGTTGAAGGTGAGTATTCTAATGTTGTACTAGACTATATAACTAATTATTCTATTCTTGCTAAAAATACTTCTTTCATCTACAACACAAACGGAAAATATTATGCAGTTGATGTGGATACTCTTAAATCATATGAAATGACAATAAAATCTAAAATATTTTCTCCATTAGATTTGGGAAATATTTATAAAATTATGTAGTATAAATGTTTCGAAAATATTACGAATATATTTCAATCATGTTTCAGTTATATTAAAATAAGAAAAAAAATATAAAAAGTTAGTTTCTTTTGTTGAAAAAATAGTCGAAATATGATAAATTATATATACGGTGGCAATATGCATGAAATGTGAACAAATCTTTTAAATTTAAATAATTTAAAAACTATATTTTCATTAATTTTGCTGCATAAATTAGAAATTAGTAAATTTCTGTTTGTTAATGTATAAATAAAAGAGTATGTTAGAAAAGTTTTGACAGATAATAATATTAAAATCTTCATTATAAAACTTATTTTATACAATCAATATGATGTTTACTTTTGAAAGAATATATACTAAAGTGTTTGAGAATAATAAATTATATTAAAATATATTTATATATAATTTAAATGAATTGGACAAATACGTTTGATATGTATATTTTAAAGAGTATTTAATTATATTTGAAAAGATAAATTAGTATAACACTAGGGCAGATATCAGCACAAGTCTTAGTTTAAATAACATAAGAAAAATATTTAGTAAAGGAGTGTATTATGGCTAACTGTTTAGGAATATATTTTGATGACAACATTGTTAAATATGCGAAACTTGTCAAAAATAATGCCGGAACTATTGAGATTAAAGAGCATGGCATAAGATTTGTAAGAACTACATTAAAAGAAACATTAGAAAAAGTTATAGCAGATACAAATAGTGGCAAAGATGTTTCTATAGTTTTAAGTGCTCCAAAAGTTGAATATAATGCATTTCAAGTATTTAAACAAATTTCAGCTGGTGATTTACAAAATGTTATTAAACTTGAATTTGAAGACATATGTGAAAAAAAAGGCCAACTTTCTTCAAATATTTCATATGTATACTCATTGGCTCCTACTATAATTGGAGATTATAGAAGAGGAATAATGTGTATATGTAAAAAACAAGCAATTGAACAGTATTCAAGAATTGGCGATTCAAGTGTTTCTGCCATGTATCCTACTGAATTATTATTACCTACAAATGTACCAGACGAGGATAAAAATTATATACTAATTAATTTAGAAGACAATTTAAATGTGACAACAACAATAAATGGTAAAGTGACATATACATCAATTTATGAAACTGGTATGAAAAGTATTTTCGAAAGATTTATTGATGTTTTAGGTTCATATCAAAAAGCGTATGATGCGTGTAAACAATTGAATGTTTTTTCGGATTCAGGATCAGATACTAATAAAGTTCAACTAGAAGAGATCGTAGAACCAGTACTTCAGGAGATTTTACGTGCAATTACAGAAGATGTTAATAGATACAAAGAGAGTATAACAAAACTTTATATTACAGGAACTGGTATCTTATTTACAAATATAGATACATTGTTTACAGAGTATTTTGGTATTAGATGTGAAATTCTAAAACCAAAATTTGTTGGTGATGTTGGTGGTGTTAGAAATATAGCTGAAACTCTTGAAGTTTTACCGGCTGTAGCTCTTGCTAAAGAATATTTAGTTCCTGCTACTATGGGAATAGAATTTATGAAAAAGGCAATAGTAAAGGAAGGCTTTTTTCAAAAATTATTTGTTAAACCAAAAGCAGATGAGAATAAAGAAAAAGAAAAAGTTAAAAAAGAAAAAACTGAAAATAAATTTAATTTTAATATGTTACCAGGTTTTACAGCTGAAAAGGTTGCAGGATATATGATGTATCCAATAATTATAGGCTTTATAGGTGTAGTATCATATTTCGTATTTTCAAATATATATATGAACCAAGTAACAAAAATGAAAAATGAGTTGAATGCAAAAACATCTAAATATGAAGAAATGATTAGTTTAGCTAGAAGTGATAAAAGTTCAATAGATTCTGCAACTAATCAATATAGAACTATTAATGATGAAATAACTAAAACTAGACAACAAATAGAAACTCAACAAATTGGTAAGTTTACTACATATAATGTTGCGGCATTTACTCAAAAATTAATAAAAGTAATACCTAAGAATGTACAACTAAAAACTATATCTTCAGATGATAACAAGAAAATTAAAATTACTGCTCAGTCAGATCAATATCCTAATCTTGGATATTTTGTAGCAAATCTTAGATTACAACCAGATATATTAAAGAATGTAGTTATAAATAGTATTAATAATTCAAGCGTAATAACTATAGAAATTGGTGGTGATTTGCCATGATGGAAAACAAGAAATTTTTTATTTTTGAAGGAATTATGGGATTAATAGTAATTGGTTTAATACTTTGTGTATTTTTTGTTGATATGGATTTGGGTATATTTAAAATTGTTTCGCAAAAAAACTTAATGTCACAATTTTCATCAATAAAAGATTTGGATGCAAAACTTGTGAGTGTCAAAAATAATTATGATATAAGTATAAAGTCAGTTGAAACAGCAAAAACAGAATACAAGAAACAAAAGGATCAATATGAGGCAATAACTGATGAAACAATTTCAATAATCAAAGAAGCAACAACAGACGAAAAGTATAACGTGGAATATATGTGGATAAGGATTGGAAATTATGCAAAAGCAAATAATTTAACTTTATCTTTGGTAGAACCAGGTGGTAGCTCACAATCAGCTACAAGTGGTGCTCAAACAGGTAGTACAACAACTCAAACTGGAGCATCAGCTACTTCTACAACATCATCAGGAAGCGATTTTATTATTAGTGTAAAAGGTAACTATACAAATGTTTCTGGATTTATATTTGATCTAGAGAACGATACTGAATTAAGATTTAAATTAGATAGATTGAAAATGGAATATGCGGGAAGCAATCAAATAACAACTTCATTCGCTGTTAAAAACTTGAAATTTGTAAAATAGATAAGGAGGTAGAAAATGGTTAAGAAATATGTTATAACATTTAGTATTTCGGTTTTAGTATTCTTTTCTTTATGTGTTATTATGCTTATGATTATGTTGCCACAGGAGCAAGCTTCGTTGATTGGCAATGTACAAAATTATGAAAAAGTAAACACTACTGACTATAAATTTAGTCAGACAAAAGATATAAGCAAAGAATCTTTAACTAAAGAATATACGATTAGTAGTGCTGATATACTTTCATTTCAAAAATATAATCAGTATAAAGCAGGAAATTCTGATCCATTTACACCTGCAAGCGATTTAACTGATGCTACTAATAATAATAATCAGAATAACGCAAATAATAATACAAACAATAGTAATGGGGGCGTAACAAATCCTCCATCATCCAATAAATAAGGGGTAAAATGAAAAAGAATAATATAAAGAATATAGTTATTATAATTTTAATACTGATAATAATGGTTCTAACTATTATATCTCTATTAAAGTTAAATAAAAATAATAAAGCAAAAGATTTAATTAAAGATTCACTTACTTTGCAATCAAAAATTTCAGAATATGTTGGTAAGTTGAAATCAGATACTTTCGATATATATACAACCGAGCAATTATTGATTGGTAGTACAGATATTGAAAATATAAGTCAAACAAAAATTAAGAATAATGAAGATGAAGACTTATTACAAATTGTCAGTATTGATAGTAAAATATCAGAAAAGGATTCAACTTTTTATAAAGTAAATACAGAAGTTTTTGAAAAAGAATTTAAAGTTAAACTATATAAAGAAGATGGAATTGTTTGGTACATACAAAGTAATGGAGACATCAAAATATATTATACAAGTAAACCTAATTGGTGGACACAAGAATTAAATGCTATACATTTAGGTGATTAAATTTGGTTAAGACATTAAAAATGTTTTAATATATACTGTTTAGGGAGGTGAAAATTATGAAAAAAGGTATTTCTTTAATAGTATTAGTTATAACAATAATAGTTATAATTATATTAGCAGGAGCTGTAATATTAAGTTTAGCTAATAACAATCCAATAAACTCTGCAAATAAAGCAGTATGTCTTTCAGACGTAGCTAACTTTAAATCAGCAGTTGCATTAGATTTTGCTTCTGAGCTTTCTCTTTACACTACAGGAACTGTTACTTATGTTCCAAGTGCTTCAGTTGTAGCTCTACAATCAAGATTACAAACTAGATATGGTATAGTAGCAACTGTGGATAACAGTGGTGTTATAACATTTACAGTACCAGATGCAACAAAATTGCCAGCTGGAACATTACCAACAGACATATACTAAAATATAAGAATTTGATTCTTTAAAGGAGTAAAAATTATGAAAAAAGGTATATCACTAATAGTATTAGTTATAACAATAATCGTTATAATTATATTAGCAGGAGCGGTAATACTTAGCTTAGCTAATAACAATCCAATAAATTCTGCAAATAAAGCGGTATGTCTTTCAGACGTAGCTAACTTTAAATCAGCAGTTGCATTAGATTTCGCATCTCAACTTTCTCAAGGTACTACAGGAACTGTAGTATATGTTGAAAGTCCTGATGTTGTTACAGCAGCTACTAGATTAGCAACAAAATATGGAATTACAGCAACTGTTGATGACAGTGGTGTAATAACATTTACTGCAGGTGGTACAGGAACTTTACCAGCTGGAGTTGTTATAGCAGATTTATAATTCAAACATTTAATTATTAATAATTAAATTAAAGTGTATTTAGGACATATGCATAATATATAGTATATGTCCTTTATACAAATATAGATATATTTTTTAGAGTATATTATTTAGTATATTGTAAAATGTATATAATAACAAGGGGTGATTTGTAGTGAGCTGGTTAGAGATTTATATTACATTAAATGTCTTCATAATTGGAACTTTATTTGGCAGTTTTTTTACACTTGCTACATATAGGATTCCTAGAAAACAAGATATAGTCTTTAAAAGATCTTATTGTCCAAGTTGTCAACATGAATTGGGGTTTTTTGATCTAATACCTGTATTGAGTTACTTATTTGTAGGTGGTAAATGTAGATACTGCAAGAAAAAAATTAGTATTAGATACCCTCTATTTGAAATATCTAACGGACTTGTATTTGTTTGTTTATATTTACTTTTTAAGTTTACTGTATATTTCTTTGTTTCTTGTGCTTTATATATATATTTGTTTTTAATAACTGGATGTTATATAATGAATAAGAAAATGATTCAATCGGAAATAAGTAATATAAAAAGTGGTAATTTTAACAAGTCTAAAAGTGGTGTTTTTTTAGTTGAAATAGCTATAGCTTTTGTTCTTTTTTCTGTCTTTGTTGTATCTTCATATATAAGCTCTAGAAACTATGTAAATCAAAGTTTATATACAATTGCAAGAAGTAATGCTGTGACATCATGTGTAAAGAATCTTGAAATTGCTTTAGGAACAAATTATGATGCTCTAAGCTCATTTACAAATACAGATAATATTGATGGTATAATTTATAAAACAAGTGTATCAGTGTATAAATATTCTGATGAATATCCCGAAAAAAAAGATTATATAAAAAAAATAAATGCAAATGTTGAATATACAGTTGATGGAAAAACCTTTAATTTTGAAATTAATACTTTAAAAAAGAAGGTGATTGGATAATATGAAAAACGGATTCACAATGGTATCATTAGTTCTATATGTAATGTTATTCTTTACATTCACAGTATTTGCAACAGCTATTAGTACTAATTTAAATTACAAAGTTCTTTCTGAAAAGGGAAGAGTAATTGTAAATGAAAACTATATTAAGCTATATACAAACTTAATAAACAGCGCTAAAGCGAGTACTTCGGTGGATATTATTAATAATAAAATAATTTTTTCAAATGGCGATTTATATGAATACAATTCAGTTAGTAAAGAACTATTTAAGAATTCTGGTAATATTCTTCAAAATGTGGAAAATTTTAATATTACCAATTTAGAAAGTATATTAGGAACTTCAAACAACATAGGTGACATGGATATTGTTAAATGTTTTAGTTTAAATGTTATCTTTAAAAAATATAACGAGACAGTTAATAAAGATATAGTTATAACTGTAGGAGATGAAATTAATGAATAAAAATAAGCTTAGGGGATCAGGTATTTTAATAGTTATCTTATCTGCAATAACTTTTTCTATTTATACTTCCTCTACTTATGCAGAGCAACAGCACTTTAGTATAATGGCAAAAAAGTATGAAAAAAGTATTGTTGGATATTACGAGAAAGATAATGAGAACATAGATGTAATATATGATGAGTTATTACGTTTTAATAAATTAAATGAAAATAATATGTAAGTAAGGGGGATAACGATATGTTTGAAAATGTTAAAGCCAGAAAAAATCCGATAGGATTAGAATTTATTAAAAGAGGTGTGCTTACAGATGTTCAAGTTACTAGAGTACTTGAATATCAGAAGGATCATAGGGATTTAAAATTTGGTGAAATAGTAGATATTCTAGATATGTGTGATAAAACAGAATTATTAGAAATTCTATCAAATAAACTTCAATATGAAGGAGTAATGTTGGATGGAAAACTAAATGTTACACCTGTAGATTATTTACCAAGAGATATAATTATAAATTATAGGGCATTACCTTTTAGTTTGGAAGGTAATAGATTAAGTGTTGCTTTTGCTGATGTACAAAATGCACAAAAAGTAAAAGAAATAGAGCTTATGCTGATGAATGCTGGATATGAAATGCAAATATACATTACATTATATACTTCTATTATGAAGCAAATTGGTGATGTAAGAACTGTAGAGAACAAATTTGTTGATAAAGATGAGAAAGATACATCTAAACTTATTGATAATATAATTATGACCGCTATAAGTAAAAGAGCAAGTGATATACACGTAGAACCATTAGCAGATAAAATTAGGGTTAGATTTAGAATTGATGGTGAACTTATAACTGCAACTGAACTTCCAAAAGATAGACAACAAATAGTAACAGGTAGGTTAAAGTCTATATCTAATATGCATCAAGAAATCACTTATGACCAAGATGGTAGCATAAATACGTACGAAAACTTTAGTATTCGTGTATCTTCGCAAAAAAATGTAAACGGTGAAAAATTTGTTCTTAGATTCTTAAAGAAGAATTCTAATCTAAAATCATTAGGAGAATTAGGATTTCCACAAGATAAAGAATTAATATCTGAAGCTTTCGAGAAAAGAAATAGTATGGTACTTATATGTGCTCCTACAGGAGAAGGTAAAACAACTACATTATATAGTGTACTAGATTTCTTAAATAAACCAGAAATAAATATAATATCTATAGAAAACCCTGTTGAAATGAGAATGCCTGGTATAAATCAGGTTGAAATTGGACCTAATATAACATTTGCATCTGCACTTAGAACAGTTTTAAGACAAGATCCAGACATTATATTGGTTGGTGAGATAAGAGATCAAGAAACAGCGGCAATTGCTATAGAAGCTGGCCAAACAGGTCATCTTGTTCTTGCAACAATACATACAATTGATGCTATAGAGGCTATTACAAGAATAAAGAAAATGGGAATATCTACATATGATGTTTCAGCAACACTTGTAACTACAATTTCACAAAGACTTATAAGGAGACTTTGTGAAAAATGTAAGAAGCCACACATTTTAACAGATAGTGAAAAGAAGTATATTACTAGAATAGAAAAAAATACTGGTGCAAAATTTGTAGTTGATGAATCAAAATTATTTGAGCCTGTAGGATGTCAATATTGTAATGGTATAGGATATTTTGAGAGAATAGGAGCATTTGAAATATTATGTATTAATGATGAATTAAAAGATATGATTTCAGAAGGAGCCTCTACTATAGAGATAAGAAAATATGCAACTGCAAATACTACATATAGACCTTTAATTGTTGATGCACTTAATAAAGTTTTAGAAGGTGTAACTACAATCGAAGAATTAAAAAGAAAAATTATAGTTTAAGAACTTAAGGAGAATAAAATGGATTTATTTAATATGATTTTAGAAAAAGGTATAAATTTAGGTGCTTCAGATATACATCTTTCGCCTGGATCTGTTCCTATATACAGAGTAGATAGGAAACTTTCTTTTGATGAATCAAAACTTCCAATGAGTGGAGAAATGCTATCAAATTTAGTATTTGATTTTGCAAGAATTACGAAAAATCTTGATAAAATATTTGAAGAAAAAAAACAAGTAGATTTTGCATATACGTATAACGGGTATAGATTTAGAATAAATTTATCTCTTACAAAAGGATTTCCTACATTTTCAATACGTTTAATACCTAATGGAAATATAGATGTTGAAGCAACAGGAATAAAAGATTTAATCGCTAGACTTAAGAAAGTTAATTCGGGATTAGTTCTTATAACAGGAAAAGTGAATTCAGGAAAATCTACAACACTTAATGCTTATATACAAGAGTTAAATAAAGAAGCAAGTAGAAAAATTGTTACAATAGAGGATCCTATTGAATATGTCCATACGTCAAATAAATGTGTAATAATACAAAAAGAAGTCGGAATTGAAGCTGATGTTATTAGTTATTATGATGGACTTATAAACTTACTTCGTGAGGATGCAGATATATCTGTACTTGGTGAAATAAGAGACAAAAAGACAATGGATGTTGCGTTAGATTTAGCTGAATCGGGTGGATTAGTAATTGGAACACTACACACAAGATCTTGCGGAGAGACAATTGAAAGAATAATAAATATGTATGAAGCTAGTGATCAAGGCTCTATAAAAAATACATTATCTAACGTTTTAAAATTGGTAATCTCACAAAAACTATTAAACGGAACAAATGGTGGCTTAATACTTGCTCCGGAGATAATGGTTGTAAATAATACAATAGCTGCTCAAATAAGACAAGAAAAATTTATTATATCAGAATTAGAAGATTCAGTACACTCTTTAAGACTTTCTGGTTGTAAGAGTTTTGAGTCATCGTTAGCAGAATTATATGTATCTAAAAAAGTTGATATGAAAACAATTAAACTTGCTATAGAGCAAGATAAGGTAGATATTATAAAAGGACTTATAGTAAATGCCGGTGGTTCACTGGAAGAATAATTTTTATAACAAGGAGGTTGGATTAAATGCCAGATTATAAATATAGAGCGCTTTTAAGGGATGGAAAAGTTATAAGAGGAAAAATGCTTGCAATTAATAAACATCAAGTTATTGTAAAATTAAAAGAAGCAAAAATACAACCTATTGTTGTTAAAAAGATGAAAACTACTAACGTTGAAAAAAGTAAACTTTTCAAGAAGAATACACAACCTAAATATACACCTCAAAACCTTAAAGCAGATTTCAAAAAAATAACTTTTAAAGATCTTAGAGATGTTCAATTTCATCCTTTTAGTAGAATTAAGACTAGAGATATTTTATCTTTTGTTAATAATTTATACATATTAAAAAAAGCAGATTTCAATAATATACAGGCACTTCGTGCTCTATATGAAGGAACGGAAAATCCAGTATTTAAAGATATAGTTGAAGATCTTCTTATTGGTGTTGAATCTGGTGAAAGACTTAACACGGTCATGGCAGATTATCCGAAAGTATTTTCTACTATGTTTGTCAGTTTTGTAAAAGTTGGTGAAGAATCTGGTACATTAGATACTGCACTTTTATATGCAAGAGATTATCTTGAAAGTTCAACAAAATTAAAAAAGCAGATACGATCAGCTATAATACCAAAGGTATTACAATTTGTAGGAATAATGGCAGCTATGTTTGTAGCTTTAATTATGGGTGTTCCATTACTTAAATCTGTATATGAAACATTTGGTTCAACAAAGACACTTCCTGCAGCAACGCTTGGAGCTTTAGATATTGCTGAATGGTTTATGGCAAATTGGTACTTAATACTTGCAATTATCCTTGCAATGATTTTTGTATTTATAACCTATATTAATACTCCTAGGGGGCGATATAATTGGGATAAACTACTTATGAGCTTTCCTGTTGTTGGTAAATTAAATACAAATATTATTATAAGTAAGTTTTTTCAAGCTATGTTACTTAATTTGAAAAACGGAATGAGAATACAAGAAAGTTTAGATATATCTAAAGATGTAACAAATAATTATTATTTCTTATCTTTAGTTGAAGTCGCAAAATCTAACAGTTTAATAGGTGAATCATGGATTACGCCTTTTGATGAAAGGCATGTATTTAAACCAATGGTTTCAGAAATGATATCTATAGGAATGAAAACAAATCTATCTGAAATGATGGATAAAGTAAATCAATATATAATTATGGAAATTGATGAATCAATTGAGAAGTTTGTTAAATGGTTACCTGATGTAACATATCTTTTTGTTGGTATAGCATTGATTGCATTTATGATTGTTGTTATGATTCCTTTAATAGAAGTTTACATGGGTTCATTTATAACAATGTAAAAAATAAAACAAAAAAAGCAAAAAAATAAAATAATAGTAATAAATAGACAAGTCATGAATATATATATATCATAGGTGATATGTATTGAAAAAATGGCTTGTTTTTTTGTGCACTTTATTATTTTGTTTATCTTTAATATTAATTATAATAAACATGTTTATAAAAGCAGATGAAGAAGAGAAAGCGTTGATTAAGCAAGAAGAAAAAAATGATAAACAAATCATTGAATATAAAGCAAATCAAACTATAAGAGTAAAATTACATGATACAGGCGAAATAATTGCAATGGACATAAACGACTACTTAAGAGGAGTAGTTGCCTCAGAAATGCCTGCAGCATATAATATAGAGGCTTTAAAAGCACAGGCAATTGTAGCTAGAACATATACATATAGAAAAATGTTAGAGAAAGTAGAAGGATCAAACGCAGATATATGTGACGATTTTAATCATTGTCAGGCATTTTATGTTAAAGAAAAATTATTAAGTATCTGGGCAAATAGAGGATTTGACGATCATACTAGAATAGAATATTGGGACAAAGTAAATGAAGCTGTTGTATCAACTCAAAATCAGGTTATAACATATAATGGAGAATATATAAAAGCATTTTTTCATGCTAGTAGTCCAATAAAAACAGAGAATATAGATCAAATATGGGGAGGTATAAAAATACCATATTTAGTTAGTGTAGATAATATTGAGTATGAAGATTACTCTAATAGAAATAGTGAAGTATTAGTAGCATTTTCAAATTTAGAAAAACAAATATGTGAAAAAATAGATAGTAATTTTAAACTATCGGATATATATAATCCAAAGGAAAATATAAAAATAAATAGTTATACAACCAGCGGTAGAGTAAAAGATATTGAAGTGGGGAATTTAACAATATCTGCTGAAAAATTAAGAACAATATTTGGTCTTAAATCGACACAATTTGAACTTTGTATATTAGATGATGGAGTTTTATTTAAGGTAACCGGATATGGACATGGCATTGGAATGAGCCAGGTGGGAGCCAACTATTTAGCAGGTAATGGAAGTAATTGTTTAGATATAATAAAACATTATTATACTGGAGTTGAGGTTATAACTATTAAATAATACAAAAGAGAAGGTGATAAGATGAAAGTAAAAATAAATAATATATTTAAAAACGCAAATAAGGATATTAGTATTAATCAAATTGCGAGTATAAAAAGAAGAACTAATATAAATCAAGCTAGTGAGTTCTTAGTTACAGAAGAAATTAGTAAGGAAGAACACAGGGAATATAGAAGAAAAGGTGCAAATAAGAATAGAAATATATTTTACTTGTTAAAAAAAATTAAATATAAATTTATGCTAAAGAAGAGTTATTATATATTATTTGCTTTAATGAGTGTGCTCGCTGCTATAAGTATATATACTAATTTTTTAACATACAAGGATAAAAACAATGAAAGTTATGAAGTATTTAATAGTAATGATGGAGATAAGGAAATTCAAGAAGCTGAATCATCAATATCGGAAGAATTACAAGATAAGAGTAGTAATAATATAGATACAAGAACGATTAATAAGGAGCAAATTGTTATTTTAAATACAGCATCAAGTGTAAATGAAAAAAAAAACACTACAGTAAAAGAAACAATTGTACCACTTAGCTTTGTAAAGCCTATAAATGGTGAAATAATCAAGGTTTATTCTGTGAGTGAGTTACTATTCTCTAAGACGTTAGAATCATGGAAGACTCATGATGGAGTGGATGTAAAAGCAAATCTAGGTGAAAGTGTAAGAAGTATTGAAAAAGGCATAATTGAAAAAATATATGAAGACTCATTTTATGGGACAACAATTATAATTGATCATGGTCAAGGTTATAAAAGTATTTATTCAAATTTAGAAAGTAAAGTAAATGTAAGTGAAAAACAGGTTATTAAAAAATCATTTGTTATAGGTAAATTAGGGAAAACATCTATAGGGGAAATAAAAGATGATCCACATGTTCATTTTATGCTTATGTTTAATAATAAAATTATAGATCCTACAAGTAAAATTAAATTTTAGTATATAGAATATTTTAACATATTAAATGGGAGTGATTAAAGTGACATATTCAGATATTGATGAAAGAGCTAAATTATTAGCTGTATATATAATAGAAACAGGAAGTACAGTTAGAGTTGCAGCAAAAGAATTTAATGTAAGTAAATCTACCGTTCATAAAGATATAGCTGAGAGATTAGAAAAGTTTAATCCATCTCTTGCAGATGAAGCTAAAAAAATATTAGAAATAAATAAGTCAGAAAGACATATAAGGGGTGGTCTTGCGACTAAGCTTAAATATCTTGAGAAAAGTTCATAAAATAAAAACAATTTACATAACTTTATATCAAATTTGACAGAAAAGGTTGCAAATTGGATAAAAATAGTATATAATATATTTATTCAATGGAGGGCAATAACGATGAGAGTTATAGTAGAAGAATTTATTAGCTATTTAGAAACTAGACATGCGGCTAGAAATACAATAGCTTCTTATGAAAGAGATATTACAAAATTTGAGCATTACTTTGAAGATCAAAACAAAAAGATCTTTAATTTAACAAAAGATGACATGCAAGAATATCTGAACTCTTTGATGTTAGAAGGTAAATCTAATGCAACAATATCAAGAGTATCAGCTTCTATAAAGGCTTATTACAAGTATTTAGTAAGTAGAAACCTGGCAGAGAGTAATATAGTTGCAGACGTTGTCACTTATAAAGTTGACAAAAAGGAACCAAGTATATTAACAAAAAGTGAAATTGAAGAATTATTAAAGCAACCTATTGATAGTGATTTAAAAGGTCAAAGAGACCAAACAATGCTTCAAACTTTATACTCGACTGGAATGAGAGTTACAGAGCTTATATCACTAAAAATGAGTGATGTTAACTTCACTAATGGAACAATTAAAATAGCAAAAAATAAGACTTCAAGAGTTATAAAATTAAGTAACTCAACAATGAAATATTTAACTAATTATATGTTGAATATGAGACCATTACTTATAAAGTTAGATACGGACGATACATTGTTTTTAAATGCTAACGGTAAAAAACTTACAAGACAAGGGTTTTGGAAGATTCTTAAACAGTATAAGGATGGAGCTCATATAGCGAAAGAATTAACACCACATACTCTTAGACATTCATTTGCAGTTCATCAATTGAAAGATGGAATAGAAATGAAAAAGTTGCAAGAAATTCTTGGACATACTGATATAGCAACTACTATGATGTACAATAGTTTTTTAGATAACGGTAGAAATGTATAAAACAATATAAAATCCTTCTTCGGAAGGATTTTTTTTAATAGGAGATTTGATTAAATTATGGATAGATATAATGATACAAAGAAAATTAGCGTGCTAGGTATAGCTGCAAATTTATTTTTGTTTATAATAAAAATAGTAATTGCAACATTAAGTAAAAGTCAGGGATTACTAGCAGATGCAATAAATAGTGGAACAGACATATTTACTTCTGTCATGACTTATATAGGAAATAAAATTGCAAGTAAACCTCGTGATAAGGAACATCCATATGGACATGGTAAAGTGGAATATGTATTTTCATTAATCATTAGTATCTGTATGATTTTTTTGAGTTTTAAAATACTTCAAAACTCGTTTTTATCAATAATAACAAAACAAGAATTAGTATTTTCAAGTAAATTGGTAATTGTATGCATAATAACAATTATTGTTAAATTGTCACTATATATTTACACGCGAAAGATGGCATTAATTCATGAGAATTTATTAATATCTGCTGCTTCAGAAGATCATAGAAATGATGTGTTTGTCAGTTTAGCAACCTTGATTGGTATAATATGTGCTAAATTTGGGTTTAACTACGTAGATGGAATTGTAGGTATTCTTATATCTATATGGATCACTTATATTGCAATAAAATTATTCTTTTCTGCTTATTATGTTTTAATTGATACAGATATTAATGATGCATTAAAAGAAAAAATTACAAATGTCATAAATGAATCTAATAGTTGTAAATTAGATAGCATAAAATCGCGTCCGATTGGGGTTAATTATATATTACTTATGGAAATTTCGGTTGAAGGGAACATTACTTTAGAAGAAGGACATGAAATAGCTGAAAATATTAAAAGAGAAGTATGTAAGGTTGAAAAAATAGTTGATGCAATAGTTCATGTTAATCCTAAAATATATAAAAACTAGTATATAAATAATTATTTTTTTAATAACACAAAACTATCACAAAAGCATTATATAATTTTAATAAGGATGTGTTAATAATTATGAAAATATTAATTGTAGATGATGAACCAAGAATAAGACAAGTTTTAAGAGAGTATGCAGTTGTAAATAACTATGAAGTGGATGAAGCGGGTGATGGAGTTGAAGCTGTAGAAAAATGTAAGACGATTAAGTATGAACTTGTTATATTAGATATAATGATGCCTAAACTAGATGGGATAGAAGCTGCAAAAAGAATAAAAGAATTTGATAAAGATATTAATATTATTATGCTTTCTGCAAAAGGTGAGGAATATGATAAGTTATTAGGATTTGGCATAGGTGCAGACGATTATGTTACAAAACCTTTTAGTCCAAAGGAATTAATGGCTAGAATCAACGCCATATTAAATAGAAATAATATAAAGCATAAAACATATACATTTGATGGACTATCTATAGATATGACATCACGTGAAGTATATATAGATAATGATAGGGTAAAACTTTCGCCAAAAGAGTATGACCTATTGTTTTATTTAGTTGTAAACAAAGGAATAGCTTTATCAAGAGAAAGTTTACTTATAAATGTTTGGGGATATGACTTTTTTGGAGATGATAGAACGGTTGATACTCACATTAAAACTCTAAGGAGTAACTTAGGAAAGTATAGAGATTTTGTAGTAACTTTAAGAGGGATGGGATATAAATTTGAATATAAAAATTAGTAGCATAAAAAATAAATTTATAATGTATTTTACTCTATTTTCAGTTGCTATATTTATAATATTATGGATAATGCAAGTTGTATTTATACAGGCTTATTATAAAGGTATGATTGAAAAAGAACTTGTTAAAATTGGTAATAAAATAAGTGAAAATTATGATAATTCTGATTTATTAGATGAAATTGCTTATAAAAATTCTATGAGTATTGTTATATTTGATGAATTGGGACATCTTAAATACTCGTCACAAGTATCGGAAAAACCTGCTTATATAGATCTGAATTTAGCTATAAAAAATCTTGAAAAAAATGGAGAAAAATTTACTACATATACTGTAAAAATACCAAGACTAAATTCTGAAAGTATTGTATATTCTAATAAAGTTCAAAGCATATATATAATAGTGTCTACAAATATAGAACCTATAGGTGCAGCAACCAAAGTTCTTTCAAATCAACTTATATATATAACAATTATATTGATTGTATTAGCATTTTTAATATCAATATATATATCTAAAAAGTTTGTAAAACCAATAACTGATATAACAAATAGTTCTAAAGAATTAGGTAAAGGAAATTATGATATTATATTTAAACAAAGTGAATATGAAGAAATAAATAATTTAGCAGATTCATTAAATTATAGTGCTAAGGAACTTAAGAAAACTGATGGATTAAGAAAAGAATTAATAGCAAATGTGTCCCATGATATAAAGACTCCGCTTACTATAATAAAAGCATATTCAGAAATGATAAAAGATTTATCTGGCGATATAAAAGAAAAAAGAGAAGAGCATTTATCTATTATAATTAGTCAAGCAGATTTACTTACAAAACTTACAGATGATATGATGGATTTATCTAAATTGGAAACAGGAACAGTAAAATTAAATATGGAAAAATTTGATATTATTTCTCAAATAAATGATATATTAAATGGTTTCAAATGCTTCAAAGAGTATAATTTTAAACTAATATTAGAAAATAATATGACTGAATGTTATGTTAAAGCAGATAAGATAAAGCTAAATCAAGTATTGTACAATTTAATAAGCAATGCACTAAATTTTGCTAAAAAAGATAAGACCGTATATGTTAATGTTTTAGTTAAAGATAATATCGTGAGAGTAGAAGTTAAAGACAATGGAAAAGGTATTGAGGATGTATCTCAAATATTTGATAGATACTATAAATCAAATGATAAATTTAGAAAATCTGGATATGGAACCGGACTTGGCTTATCAATTGTTAAGAATATATTGGAATTACATCAAGTAAAATATGGTGTAGATAGTAAGGTTGGAAAAGGAACAATATTTTGGTTTGAACTAGAGCAAGTATAAAAAAGGTAGTGTAATAACTTACACTACCTTTTTTATACTTTATTTTTTACAGTACATAAAACATAACAGAAATGAAATGTAATACACTACCTAGTAAAACAAAACAATGCCAAATTGAATGAAAGTATTTTACTTTAAACATATAGAATACAGTTCCTGCTATATATGCTATTCCACCAGCAATTAAGCAATACAATCCTGTCATAGATCCGTCTACTTTCATATGATCAATTAATTGTGGCATTGCAAAAACTACAACACAACCCATTAATATATAAATTATTGTAGACAAAAGTTTAAATCTACCAATGAACATTGTACTAAATACAATACCAAGTAATGCTATTGTCCATATTGCAATGAAAATCCCCCACCCAATCATTCCATCTGTTCTTAATACTACTAAAGTAAAGGGTGTATAAGTTCCGGCTATTAGTAAATATATTGACGCGTGATCAAATATTTTAAATAGTTTTTTTACTCTTGTATTAGTAAATGCATGATATAAAGTGGACATTGTATAAAGAAGTACTAATGTACCTCCATATATTGCCACTGAAACTATTTGCCATACATTGCCAAACAAAGCTGCAAAAACAACCATAATAGTAAGGGCTACTATTGAGAAAAGTGCTCCTATACCATGAGTTACGGCATTTGCTATTTCTTCACCAATTGAATACTTCATTATTTATACCAATATTTATTTGATTATTATTTTAATAAATATTTTTTTACCTTTCTTTAAGATTACGGATTCATTTTTATCATCTATAACATAATTTATATCAGTAATTTTTTCTTCATTAATAAATATCCCGCCTTGAGAAACTAAAATTTTTCCTTGACCTTTTGAAGTAGTTATTCTAGCCTTAATTAAAATGTTTAAAATATTTAAATCATCTTTTTCTACTGTAACAGAGGGCATATTTTCAGAAACTTTAGAACTTTCAAATAATTCCTCAGAGGTTTTTTTAGCAATTAAAGCTTCATCTTCGCCATGAATTAATTTTGTTATTTCAAATGCTGCAATTTTTTTTGCTTCATTTATTTCGTTTCCTTGTAATGATGATAATTTTTTTACTTCATCCATTGGTAAAAAAGTAAGCATTCTTAGTACATCGTATACTTCTGTGTCACCAATATTTCTCCAATATTGGTAAAAATCATATACACTAGTTTTTTCTTTGCTAAGCCATAAAGCACCACTAACTGTTTTACCCATTTTTTTACCTTCACTATTAAGTAAAAGAGGACATGTTACACAAAAACTACCACTTTTATGTAATTTACGTATTAGATCCACACCAGCAAGCATATTTGACCATTGATCATCTCCGCCAATTTCTATTTTACAATTTTCATTTTCAAACAAATGTAAGAAATCATAACTTTGCATAATCATGTAATTAAGTTCAAAAAAAGTCAACCCATTTTCCATACGTTGTTTGAAGCATTCGGCAGCAAGCATCCTGTTAACGTTGAAATGTACGCCTATTCTAGATATAAAATCAATATAATTTTGATTTAATATCCAATCCGCATTGTTAACTATTATGGCACTATTTTCACCATCAAAAGATATAAATCTACTTATTTGCTCTTTTATTTTTTCTACGTTTTGATTGACATCTTCTTTTGTAAGCATTTTTCTCATATCGGTTTTCCCAGAAGGGTCACCAATTAAAGCAGTTCCGCCACCAATTAAAATTATTGGTCTATGTCCACATTTTTGGAAATAAGACATCATCATAAGAGGTATAAAATGTCCTATATGTATACTATCTGCTGTTGGATCTATTCCAAGATATAGTGAAACCTTTTCTTTGTTTACTAAATCCTTAAATTCATCTTCAAATGTTATCTGTTTAATCAAATCTCTAGATTTTAAAATGTCATATATTGTATTATTCATATAATTCACTCCTTAAGTAATAGTATAACATAAATTTTATACGATTTAAAGCGAATAATGTAAAAACAATATTAAAAGAATAAAAAATGGTTGTAAATATATAAAATTGATTAAAAAGAATTGAAATATATCTTAAAAGATGATAATATATATATACAATAAAGAAAAGGATAGTGATAAAATGTTTGAAAAGTTTTACCCAACATTCAGTTTTGATAAAGTGGAAGATATACCATTTGAGTTATTTAAAAAAGAAAGAATATCAGCTGTTATTTTTGATATGGATAATACATTAGTGGATTATAAATATAAATATAATAAAAAAGTAAAAGAATGGCTAAAGGATTTGAAAAAAAGAGATATTAAAGTTTGTATTTTAAGTAATTCACCTAGAACAAATAGAGTTAAAAATATTGGTAAGGAATTATCAATGAAATATTTATATAATGCTTTCAAACCATGGTCTTTCGGATTTAAAAGAGCTATAGAATTATTAGATGAAAAAAAAGAAAATGTTGTTATAATTGGAGACCAACTATTCACAGATATATATGGTGGGAATAGATTTGGTATTAAGACAATTCTTGTGAAACCAATACAAAAAAAAGAATTTTGGGGAACAAGAATTAAAAGGCCATTAGAAAAATTTATTATAAAAAAATATATAGCAAATAAAAAAAACATTAGGGAGAAAAACAAATGATAGGTTATTTTATATTTGGAATATTTGCAATAGTTTTAGGACAAATCGTTTCCCATTTGAATTTTAAAATGCCACCTGTTGTTTCTGAAGAAATTACATATAAAGAATTTTTTAAAAGTTTAAAAAAGGATTTCAAGGTTGATTTTAAATATTCATTTATATTATTATTGATTTTTGAGGCAATCATGTATTTTGTTGGAAATATATATATTTCATATATATATGCTTTCTCAACAGCTGTTTTAATGGTTGTGTTTTCAATAGATTATAGATTTCAACTTATTCCTGATGAAGCACATCTAGTTATTGTATTATTAGGAATAATTAACTTAATATTAAATTTAAATTTATGGTATTCATATTTAATAGGAGCAGTTATTGGCGGAGGAATATTTTATGGATTATCGTGGCTTGCTGTAATAATATTTAAAAAAGAAGGTATGGGTTTTGGAGATGTAAAACTCATGGCTGCTTTAGGGTTTCTGTTTGGAATTAAAAATATATTAATAATAACTTTAGTATCTTTTTTTATCGGAGCAGTTATAGGAGGGTTATTACTATTAGTAGGTAATAAAAAATCGGATAGTTATATGCCTTTTGGACCATTTATAGTAATTGCTACAATAATAATAATGTTTGTAAATCCTGATGATATAATCGAGTTGTATATAGGATTATGTACTTGGTTAAGTACAGGTATGACTGATTTAGTTTTTAAACTTATTAATAAATAGAGTATTAAAGTAAAAGTAAAGGAGAAAAAATGAAAAAACCAGAGTTATTAGCGCCAGCTGGTAGTTTAGATAAAGCAAAAATAGCATTTATGTATGGAGCAGATGCAGTATATGCTGGAACTTCTAAATTATCACTTAGAACAAGAGCAGAAATGAATAGTGACACATTAGAAGATACTATAGAGTATGCACACAGTATAGGCAAAAAAGTTTATGTAGCACTTAATATATACGCACATGATGAAGATTATGAAGAAATTGAAAAGGAAGTTAGAAGATTAACTAATATAAATGCTGATGCAATAATTGCAAGTGATGTAGGTGTGATTTCCAAAATAAAAGAGATATCACCAAATATGGAGATACATATAAGTACACAGGCAAATACAGTTAGTTTACAAGCTGCTAAGTTTTGGAAAGATTATGGCGCTAAAAGAATTATACTTGCAAGGGAATTAAGTAAAGAAAAAATAGAATATATAATGAAAAACAAACCAGAAGGTCTAGAAATAGAAACTTTTGTACATGGTGCTATATGTTACGCATATTCAGGAAGATGCTATATGAGTAAGTATCTATCAAACAGATGTGCTAATTTAGGTGATTGTGCACAGACTTGTAGATGGCAGTATAATGTTTACGCTACAGAAGTAAATAATCCTGAAAGTAGAATAAATATTGACTTTGATGAAAAAGGAACATACATAATGTCTTCTAAAGATTTGTGTTTAATTAAGCGTATACCAGATATAATTAACATGGGAGTAGATAGCCTTAAGATAGAAGGAAGATTAAAAACAGACTATTATTTGGCGACTGTAGTAAGAGCTTATAGAAAAGCAATAGATGAATGTTTTGAGTTAATTGAAAATGGAAAAATCGAAGAATACAATTATACTAAATATTTAGAAGAGTTAGGAAAAGTTAAAACAAGAGGATTATCTGAATTCTACTACATTGATGAAAATAATCAAGACATACATGATTTAGATGGTCAAAGTGAAAATACTCAATATGAATATGCAGGCAAAGTTATTGACGGAACTGGACTTTTAACTGTAATTGAAATAAAAAACAAATTAAATATTGGTGACAAACTTGATATTTTATATCCAGACAATGTAGAATTAAAAGAATTTGAAATAACTGAGTTATATGATATTAATAATGATCAAAAATTAGATACAATTAATCCGGGTAGAAAAGGTCAACTTGTAAAAATAAAAATCCCTTATAAAGTAAATAATGGAATAATAATAAGAAGAAAAAAGTAATAGCATACAGTATAAATAGCATTTAGTAATAATAAATATATAGAATTAATATTATGTATAAACAGTTCTTAAATTTGATTCATATCATATATTGATGTCAATTGTAATATAAATGAAACAAGATGTGATTTAAAAATAATATTTAAGTGAAACAAAAGCTTTTATATATTGATTATAACAATAAAAATAATCATTTGCAAAACAATTACATTTACTATATTTTATATTAAATTTGACAATTGAACTAAAATATAGTATAATATTATCAGCCTTATTAAAGGGGAGGAAATTATAGTGAAGGAAGATAAAGCTTATGTTTTAAGGAAAACGCTAGTAATAATAACAGTTATGCTGATATTTATTACTGCTGGAATTTCACTTGTAGCTATGCAAGTTAAAACAGTAACTTTTAATTATTTCGGAGATATAAAGCAAATAAAAACATTATCCACAACTGTAGGTAGTTTTTTGATGCAAAATAAAATAAATATAAATAGTGATATGAAAATATCACCATCAAGAGATACAAAAATAGAAAACAATATGGAAATAAAAATATATTCTGAAAAAGTATTATCTAAAATAGATACTGCTAATATGTATGCTCAATATAAACCTGTAGTTGCAAAAATTATAGAAGTATCTGAAGCAATACCATTTACAGAAGAGAAGGTAGATAACCCTACTATAAATAGAGGCGTAACTAAGATTTCTCAAGAAGGTTCAAATGGAGAAAAAATTATAAAATACTTTGTTAAGTATTCAGGTGAATCGGAGATTTACAAGGTTGCATTACAAAGTGATGTAAAAGCTGAAGCTAAGAACAAGATTATAGAAGTTGGTACTAAATTAAATCCATTTATTTCAAGATCATCTCAAGTAATTATACCTGTAGTAGATAGTGGATTTAAAAGTTATAATATCAAATTACCAGTTGAACAACAGCAATATGCTTATACAATGTCACAAAACTATGGTATACAATATGAACTATTGTTAGCTATTATGTACAAAGAGAGTGGATATAATCCAAATGCTATAGGTGGTGGAAACTCTTATGGTCTTTGTCAAATTCACATTTCTAACTATAATAATTTATCTAATAGGCTAGGAATATCAAGTTTACTTGATCCATATGATAATATAAAAGCAGGTGCATATATGTTAGCAATATATATGGGAAGTGCTAAGAGAATATCTAGTGATACTGCAACTATTGAAGCTTATGCCTTAAATTCATATAATATGGGTGAAGGAAGTTATTATAATAATTGTTTTAGTAAAGGTATTATAGATAGAGGTTACAGTAATTCAGTAATAAGTTTGAGAAATAGTTTAATTAATAACGGTGGGTTATAATATATAAATTAAAATAAGTAGCATATTAAACAAACTATGCTACTTATATTTTTAAGGAGTGAATTAAAATAGATACATTAAAATTAACTAAGGAGATTTTAAACAGTAATAATATAAGAGCTAAAAAGGCATATGGACAAAATTTTTTAATTGATGATAATATTCTTGAAAGTATTGTGAATTTAGCAGAAATAGGTGAGGAAGATTTAATTATAGAAATTGGTCCTGGCCTTGGCAATTTGACTTATTATTTACAAAACAATAATTTATTGTTAGTTGAAATAGATGATAGGATGTTAGATATATTACAAGAAAGATTTTCAGGAAATAATAATATATCTATATTAAATAACGATATATTAAAAATTAATATAGATACTGAAATTGAGAATTTAGAAAAAGCGAAAAATACCAAATTCAAAAAAGTAAAAGTAGTTGCAAATTTACCATATTACATTACTTCACCTATAGTTTTTAAATTACTTGAAGATTCAAAAAGAGTATCTGAAATTGTTATAATGGTTCAAGAAGAAGTAGCGGATAGAATAATAGCTAAAAGCAAATCTAAAGATTATGGAATTTTAACTATAATGATAGAATATTATGCAAGGGCAACTAAAGAATTGGTTGTTCCAAGCACATCATTTATTCCTTCACCTAATGTTACTTCAGCAGTAATTAAAATAGTAAAAGAAGATAAATATGAAGATGTAAATTCAAAAATATTTAAAGAACTTGTGCATAAAGCATTTGCAAATAGACGAAAAAAACTAATAAATTCATTAGTTATGAATAAATTAATGGAATTAGAAAAAAATGATATTGATAAAATATTAAAAGGGTGTAATGTATCTGAAAATGCTAGGGCTGAAGAGCTAAATATAGATCAATACATTAATATTGCAAAAAAATTAATGTAAATATATGATATGGTTAGCAAAATATACGTTTGCTAACTTTTATTATATATTACCAAATAACTGTTATATTTTTCTATTTACTTGACAAATGTACTAAAAAATAGTAAAATATAAGATAGTAATTTATATGTTTTTGGCAGATTAGGAGTAAAAAATGAGAAAACTTAAATTAGAGAAAAAAATTAGTTTGAATGTACTTACATCACAACTAGTATACATGTCTATAATAATATTATTTTCAGTAATGTTATCTATTATTAAACCGTCAAGTTTATATTTAGATTTAATAATAATATTGTTAACGGCAGTATGCTCTATTTATGTTTGCATTAAAGAAATAAAAAATAGAAAGTATAGAATAGATGAACTTAGCAAGAGTGTAGATATAGTTCTTAAAGATAATTTAAATAAAATAGATATACCTATGGCAATGTTTGCTAATCCTACACAAATAATATGGCAAAATGATTTATCTAAAAATATATTACCAAATGAATATATATATGATGTAGCAGTACAATTAGATAAAAAATATAA
This sequence comes from Bacillota bacterium, assembly GCA_023460515.1. Classification (GTDB taxonomy): domain Bacteria; phylum Bacillota; class Clostridia; order TANB77; family CAG-465; genus RGIG5057. The sequence goes on from JAEWPS010000032.1 coordinate 89,041, forward strand.
ATCTGGTGAAGAACTAAAATATATATCTGATATAGGAAATGGAGTTATTTACAATGCGTTAGGAAGTTATATAACTTTCTCTAATTTTAAATGTTTACTTATATCATTTATTGATAAAACTGAAGAAACTGAACTTAAGAATTTAATGGATAACACAAGAGTTGCAGTAGGTATAATATTCGTAGATAATTATGAAGAAACTTTGCAAGGACTTGACGAAATGCAAAAAGGTGAGATAACTTCAAAATTAGATAAAATATTACGTGGTTGGGTAAAAGAAAATAATGGTATAATAACTAAACTTGATAAAGATAGATATGCAATATTTATTGAAAAACAATACGTAGATCAGATGGAGAAAAGTAAATTTTCTGTTTTAGACGCTGTAAAAGAAATTACTAATATAACAAAGTTACCTATAACTGTGTCAATAGGTATTTCTAGTAATGAGACAAATTTATCGGAAAGGTATACTGCTTCTAGTTCATCTTTAGATATAGCATTAGGCAGAGGCGGAGACCAAGTAGTTATAAAGAAAGATAAAAAATTTGACTTTTATGGTGGTCTTAATTTAGTGTTAGAAAAGACGAGCAGAGTTAGGGCTAGAACTATTGCAGGTGCTTTATGTAATATAATTGATAAATGTGATAAAGTATACATAATGGGACATAAAAATACAGATGTGGATTGTATTGGCGCAGCTGTGGGTATGTGTAAAATTGCATCTTCTCTAAATAAAAAAACTTATATTATTTCAGATAATAAATTTAATAGTAGCACGAAAACAGTTATTGATAGAATAAAATCTTCTAACGAGTATGACGATGTATTTGTTACTAAAGAAGATATAAAGAAACATGACTTTGACAATTCAATTCTAATCGTTTTAGATACACATAAAAAATCTTATTTGTCAGCACCAGAGATATTAGAAGAATTTGATAAAGTTGTAGTAATTGATCACCATAGAAGGGGTCCTGAATTTATAGATAATGCAGTTTTGACATACCATGAAATATATGCTTCTTCGACATGTGAGCTTGTCACTGAGCTACTTATGTATATGGAAAATATAAAATTAACAACAGTAGAAGCTGAAGGACTATATGCAGGTATACTTGTTGATACAAAGAATTTTACTTTTAAAACCGGTGTTAGAACTTTTGAAGTAGCAGCATATCTAAAAAGAATTGGTTTAGATATATCTGAAGTAAAACAGATATTTCAAACGGATTTCGATGCATATTTGGCTAAGGTAGAAATTGTTAAAAATGCTGAAATAATAGATAAACAAATAGCTATATCAATAAGTTATGAGAATTTTGAAAATATGCCTATGTTAGTTGCACAAGCTGCAGATGAATTGTTATCTATAAGTGGGATACTTGCATCGTTTGTACTTTGTAAAATTGACTCCGTAGTAATGATTTCAAGTAGATCGATGGGTGATATTAATGTTCAAGCTATTATGGAAAAAATAGGCGGTGGTGGACATTTAACTTTTGCAGGAGCACAAATTGCGGGAGTAACTTTAGAGGAAGCAAAATCTCAGTTATTAAAAGCTATAAATGAGTATTTTGGTAAATAAATCAGGAAATAGTTTGTATAAATAATATAAAAATAAAGGAGGAAATTTAATGAAAGTTATATTAAATCAAGATGTTAAAGGAATAGGAAAAAAACTTCAAACTGTAGAGGTTAGCGAAGGGTATGCTAGAAATTTCCTACTTCCAAAGAAGATGGCAAACTTATTAGATAATAAGAGTTCTAATGAAGCAAAAAACAAATTAGAAGCCATAAAGTTTAAAAAAGATACTGAGCTTGAAAAAGCAAATGAAGACAAAAAAATGATTGAAAAAAGATATATTGAGTTTAAACATAAAGTTGGAGATAATGGAAAACTTTTTGGTAGTGTTACTGAAAAAGAAATAGCTGCGGAAGTTAAGAATAAGTTCAATATAGATGTAGATAAAAAGAAAATAGTTTTACAAGATAATATAAAGGATTTAGGTTCATATATAGCTAACGTAAAGTTATATGAAGGGGTAACAGCAAAGTTAAAAATAAATGTAGTAAGAATGTAGGTGAATTAAAGTGGAAAATGAGGGACTAATTAAAATTCAACCAAATGATATAACAGCTGAACAAGCTGTGCTTGGATCGATGCTTGTTGATAGAGACGCTGTAGTTGTAGCAATAGAAACTCTTAAACCAAATGATTTTTATAGAGAAGATAATAGAGAAATATATGCCGCTATGTACGAGATATACAATAATGGTAGACATATTGATATGATTACTGTCAAAGATGAGCTAGTACTTAGGGGTAGTTTAGAAAAAGTTGGTAATTTAGAATATTTATCCACTTTAATTGATAATGTTCCTACAACATCAAACATTGAAAATTACGCTAAAATCGTTGAAGAAAAAGCAACTGTCAGAAACTTAATAAAAGCTGCCAATGATATACTTAAAATGGGTTATTCCGGTACAGAAGAAGTAGATAGTATAATAGAACAGACCGAAAAGAAAATATTTGATGTATTGCAAAATAGAAATACAAAAGGATATGCGTCTTTAAAAGAAGTTCTTATAACGGCCTTTGATAATATAGAGAAGTTATATCAAAATAAAAGTAAAATTTCTGGTATTGAATCTGGGTTTGTAGACTTAGATGGAAAAATATCTGGATTAAATCCTTCAGATTTGTTAATAGTTGCAGCAAGACCAGCAATGGGAAAAAGTGCATTTGTGCTTAACATTGCAAGTTATGTTGCAATGCATGCTAAAACACCTGTAATGATATTTAGTCTAGAAATGTCAAAAGAACAATTAGTAAACAGAGTACTTTGCAGTGAAAGTGAAGTTGACAGTATGAAACTTAGGAATGCGGATTTATCTAGTGAGGATTGGCTAAAACTAGGTGAGGCAAGTAGTAAACTTGCTGAAGTACCACTTTATATTGACGATACTCCTGGTCTTTCTGCACCGGAATTAAGAGCAAAGTGTAGAAAAGCTAAATTGGAAAAGAATATTGGATTAGTTATTATAGATTATCTACAACTTATGGAATCTAAAACGAAAAGCAGTTCTAGACAACAAGAAATTTCTGAGATAAGTAGATCTCTTAAAATATTAGCTAAAGAATTATCAATTCCAGTTATAGCTCTTTCACAATTAAGTCGTGCTACTGAATCAAGAACAGATCATAGACCAATGCTTAGTGATTTACGTGAATCTGGAGCAATAGAACAAGATGCTGATATAGTTATGTTTTTACATAGAGAAGATTATTATAATGCCGAGACTGAAAAGAAAAATATAGCTGAAGTTATAATATCTAAAAATAGAAATGGTGCAACAGGTATTGTTGAACTTGCATGGCTTGGCCAATATACAAAATTTGCAAACTTATATAGGGGTTAGGGGTATGAAAAACAATTTAGATACAAATAATATTTTAACGGAAGTAGTTATTAAAGATATACTAGAAAGTAAATGTATTGTAAATAACGATAAAATTGTAGTGGCAGTTTCTGGAGGACCAGATTCAATGGCACTTATAAATATATTATTTAATTTGAAAAGTGAATTTAGTGAGAAATATAATATAGATTACAGTTTAATTGTTGCACATGTTAATCATATGCTAAGAAAAGAGTCTAAGGATGAAAAAATATATGTTGAAAACTTTTGTAAGTCTAAAAAAATAGAATTTTATTATCTAGAAAAGGATGTGAAAACTGAATCTATAGAACATAAAATGGGTACAGAAGAATATGCTAGAAAAATAAGATATGAGTTTTTTGAGAAAATTAGAATTGATACTCATTCAAATAAAATAGCTGTAGCACATAACTTAAATGATAATGTTGAAACAATATTACTAAATATAATTCGTGGAAGTGGAATTAAAGGGCTATGTGGTATGAATTATATTTATGGTAACATTATTAGACCTTTAATAAATGTTTCTAAAAATGATTTACTTGATTATTGCAATGACAATGATCTAAATCCTTGTTTCGATAAAACAAATAATGAAGAGATATATATGAGAAATAAAGTAAGATTAAATCTTATTCCGACTATCCAAAAAGAATATAACACTAATTTTGTTAATAATATATTAAGACTTAGAGAGCTAGCTATCATGGATGAAGAGTTTTTAAACAAATATACTGTGGATGTTGTGGATAAATCAATTCAAGAACATCAAGATCACAGTATTAAATTTAAATTTGATGAAATATTAAGACAAAGTGAAAGTATAAGAAGGAGAAGTATACGAGAATTAATAAATAGAAAACTAGATACTACTCAGGGAATAGAAAATGTTCATATTGTAGATATTTTAAAATTATTAGAGAATAATACTCCAAGGAAAAAATATATAATTGGTAATAAATTTACCATAGAAATAGTTAAAAAATATATTGCAATAATATATAATAATGAAAATTAAGAAGGGAATGGATTTATGGAAGACAAAGAAAAAGAAAAAATAAAAAAAGAAAATAATACTGAAGAAGTTAATATTAATAAAAATTCAAATGAAAATAATCAAGTGAACATTAAAGAAGAAGAAAAAAATAAAAGCGAAAAGCAAAAAAGGTTAAGTGAAGAGGAATTTGAAAATCTTAAGAAACAGGCTAGAATTGTAGAAATTAGAATGAAAAAACCAAACTTTTTAAGAACAATGTTAACATATATTATGATAATTATAGTTGCATCAATGCTAATATCTTATTTGGGTGGTACTACAGTTAAAACTATGTCATATACAGAGCTTATGCAGAATATAGAAAAAGGTAATGTTTCATCTATAAAAATGCAAAATGATAAACAATCAATAAATGTATTGTTAAAAGATGATAAAGAAGTAGAAAGAGTAGTTAAGATACCAGATTCAGGTGCTTTTATAGAATATATTCAACCTAAAGTTGCATCAAATGCATTTGAACTTACTGTTTCTGAACCTTCTGTAATGGAATCACTTGCACCATTAATACCTAATTTATTACTCCTTATTGGAACACTCCTTATTTTCGTTTTCATGTTAAGAAAAACAAGTCAGGGAAATGATAAAGCTATGGGGTTTGGTAAAAATAGAGCTAAATTGTTTGATGCAAATGCTAAAAATAAAACTACTTTTAGTGACGTTGCTGGACTTTTAGAAGAAAAAGAGGAATTACAAGAAATTGTAGATTTTTTAAAGAATCCAAAGAAATTTAAAGATCTAGGTGCTAGAATTCCAAGAGGTTTATTACTAGTTGGTGGACCAGGCACTGGTAAAACATTACTTGCAAGAGCTGTTTCAGGTGAAGCTGGTGTACCATTCTTCAGTATAAGTGGATCAGACTTTGTTGAGATGTTTGTTGGTGTTGGAGCTTCACGTGTAAGAGATTTATTTTCAGAGGCTAAATCAAATGCACCTTGTATAATATTTATTGATGAAATAGATGCTGTTGGTAGACAAAGAGGAGCTGGCGTAGGTGGCGGTCATGATGAAAGAGAGCAAACATTGAATCAGTTGTTGGTAGAAATGGATGGCTTTGCAAATCATGAAAATGTTATAGTTATAGCTGCAACTAATAGACCAGATATATTAGATAAAGCTTTATTAAGACCAGGAAGATTCGATAGACAGATTGTGGTTCATGACCCAGATATTGGTGCAAGAGAAGAAATAATAAGATTACATGCTAAAAACAAACCATTTATAACAGGAATTGAGTATAAAGTTATTGCTAAAAATACCGCTGGATTTTCTGGCGCAGATTTAGAGAATATGGTGAATGAATCTGCACTTCTTGCTGCAAGAAAGAATAAAAAAATAATAACTATGGAAGATATAGAAGAAGCAATGGTTAAGGTAATGATGGGACCAGAAAAGCATAGTAGAATTATAAGTGAAAAAGAAAGAAAACTTACAGCTTATCATGAAGCAGGGCATGCAGTTGTATCTAGATTTTTACCTACACACGATACAGTTCACCAAATTTCTATTGTACCACGTGGTATGGCAGGTGGATATACAATGTATAAACCTAATGAAGATAAAAGTTACAGATCAAAATCTGAAATGCAAGAACATATTGTATCATTATTAGGAGGAAGAGTTGCCGAACAACTTGTTTTAGATGACATTAGTACAGGAGCTTCAAGTGATATTGAAAGAGCAAGTAAAATAGCTAGAAATATGGTTATGAAGTATGGTATGAGCGAAAAATTGGGTCCAATAACTTTTGGTGCTGAACAAGAAGAAGTATTCTTAGGAAGAGATATAAATAATCAACGTAATTTTAGTGAAAAAATAGCAGCTCAGATTGATGATGAAATTAAGAGTATTATAGATAATGGATATAGATATGCAGAACGCATTCTAAAGGATAATATAGACAAATTACATAAAGTAAGTCAAATTTTAATTGAAAAGGAAAAAATGGACGCTAAAGAATTTGATGCGATATTTATACAATAATTATTAAATAATTTAGAAATAAAACAAGTTAAGTATGGATAAAACTATATTTAACTTGTTTTCTACTCTAAAATTCGATTTTTTGACGAAAAATATCATAAAATATGGATTTTATTATTAGAAAGTGATATAATTATATAAATTAAAATAAATACGAATCTAAATATAATTAGGAGGGTGTATATGAGTGTTGTAGATGATAAAGCATTCAAGACAATAGTATACAGGGGATATATTGAACGGTTTAAGCAAGATAGACTGTTTGATATAGACTCTAAAATACCAATGAGTATTATTCAGTTTTATTTAGAATCAAGTGTTACTCCAAAAGTTTCTGAAAATGTATACAAGAAATTTAAGATAAAGTATATATTATCAGAAAATGAACTAGAGGGTGTTCAGGTAAGTAAATCAGAAGTCAAATGTCTAGTGTATAATAATTGTGATAATCATACTAAAGAAGAAGTTCTGGGATTAGCAGATGTATATGAGTATATAAATAACTATTCATTTGAAAATAATAGCAATTTTTCTATATATGAATTGTTAACCATACATTCGATATTATTTTCGTATACTCCTTTTCCACAATATGCAGGACGGTTTAGAAATTCAACTGCAAGAATAAAAGGAAGTCAAGTTGCACTAGCTGATTATACAACAATTCATACGAAAATGCATCAGGCAGGTTATGAATTTAAAGAAATTATTCAAAAGTCTGGTGAATTAGAAGAATATATACGGTCAGCAATAAGATTTCATGCTAAACTAATTGAGATACATCCTTTTTCAGATGGAAATGGCAGAAGTACAAGGGCTCTTCTTAATCTTCTTATGAAGTATGTTGGATTACCACCAACATATGTAAAATTAGAAGAGAAAGATAAATATTGTGAAGCTTTAGAAACTGCAATATTAGAGAATAATACGAAAAAGTTAGAACAGTTCTTTCTTTTTAAAATTGCAAATGCGATAATTGAAAATGATGAGGAATTTTCTAATGAAGCAATAAAAATATTATAAATAATAAAAACAAAAGCATCAACTATTGAAAAGTTGGTGCTTTTGTGCTATAATATATATGCTTTGTTTTATAAAAAGCATATAATACACACACGAAGGTAGTCTTTTCTTCTTCCATTATGGTTGTAAAAGATGTTGATATTCGTGGCGGATAGAAAGAAGGAGGAATTTTAAAATGGCAATTATACCTATGAAATCATTACTAGAAGCAGGTGTTCACTTTGGACATCAAACAAAAAGATGGGACCCAAGAATGGCTCCATACATATTTACAGCAAGAAATGGAATATATATTCTAGACTTGCAAAAAACATTAAAAAAAGTTCAAGAAGCATATAACTTAACAAAAAAAGTTGTATCTGAAGGTGGAACTGTTTTATTTGTTGGTACTAAAAAACAAATACAAGAAACTATCAAAACTGAAGCTGAAAGATGTGGTATGTACTATATAAACAGTAGATGGTTAGGTGGTACATTAACTAATTTAAACACAATCAAGAAGAGAATAGCTAGATTAGTAGAATTAGAAAAAATGGAAGAAGAAGGTGTTTTTGAAGTATTACCTAAAAAAGAAGTTATTGGACTTAGACAAGAAATGGAAAAGTTAAATATTAATTTAGGTGGTATTAAAACTATGGATAAACTTCCATCACTTATATTCTTAGTAGATTCTAAAAAAGAATATATTTGCACAAAGGAAGCTAGAAAATTAAACATACCAACAATAGGTTTAATAGATTCAAACTGTAATCCAGATGATGTAGATAATGTTGTTCCTGGAAATGATGATTCAGTAAGATCAGTAGCTTTAATAGCTGCTAAAATTGCAGATGCAGTTTTAGAAGTTAAAGAAGGAAATACTGAACTTGCACAAGATGAAGAAGTAGTTACAATGGAAGCATTAGTTGCTGAAGTTGGAGTAGATAAAATAGAAAGAAAACCAAGACAAAATAATAGATTTAACAATAACAGAAATTATAACAATAATTATGTTAAAAGAGAACAAACTGAAGAAAAAGTATAGGAGGGGTTAACTATGGCAATAACTGCTGAACAAGTAAAAGATTTAAGAGATAGAACTAATGCAGGAATAATGGACTGTAAGAAAGTTTTAGTAGAAACTGATGGCAATATTGAAAAAGCAATCGAATTATTAAGAGAAAGAGGAGTTGCTAAAGCAGCTAAAAAAGCTAGTAGAATTGCTAGCGAAGGTTTAGTTGAAGCGTATATCCACAATGGAAAATATGGTGCTTTAGTTGAAATAAATTCTGAAACAGACTTTGTTTCAAAAAATGAAGACTTCAAAAATTTTGTAAAAGATGTAGCTATGCATATTGCAGCTTCTGGTCCTAAATATGTAAGAAGAGAAGAAGTTCCTGAAAATGTAGTAAATACTGAAAAAGAAACTTTAAAAGCTCAAGCATTAAATGAAGGAAAACCTGCTGCAGTTGTAGAGAAAATGATAGAAGGAAGAATAAATAAATATTTCGCAGAGATTTGTTTGTTAGAACAACCTTTTGTTAAAAATCCTGATGTTACTGTTGGTCAACTTTTAACAGAACTAATTGCAAAAATTGGTGAAAACATTGTAATTCGTAGATTTGCTAGATTTGAAAGAGGCGAAGGAATAGAAAAAGAAGAATCTAACTTTGCAGAAGAAGTAATGAAACAAATAAACGGTTAATAAATAAAAATTGACTATAAATTCAAACCGAATTTATAGTCGTTTTTTTTATACTTTAACTTTATTATCGAATAAACCTCCTATTTTTGCAAATATACTTAGTAACGTATTTGTTATTGTTTTAAATAATTTATTTGTTTTACTTAGGTATTCCTCTTCTAGAATTGTAACGGCAACCGTTTTTCTGGTTATCATAGTTACAGGAGTATCTATTGCTAGCATATAACTTGCATTATTATTCAGGTCCCAATTATTATTACAATCCATAAAACAAAAAAATAGATTTTCTGAATTTATCAATTCGATGCTTGTACAATAGCATTTTATGTCATTATGGCAGCACAATTTCATTTCTATTACATTTTTTTCATCCCATAAATTCCCATATCCATAATTTAAAAATATTTTTGTAACATTATCTGAATTTTCTGTTATTAGCTTACCAAAATATTTTAAAATTATTTTTTCGCCTTTATTTAAATTGCCATAAACTTTATATGTTTCTGTTTCAAAAGAAAGTTTTAAAGTATCATTGTCTGCCAAATGGTTTATGCAAGAACATTGATTATTTTCATCCATAAAAATACCCCCAATATATACATATATTCTAGAATATATGACAGCGTATTTCAACACATTCGACAATACTATACAAATTAATTTAAAAATATACATTTTTTATCTATTAAAACTATAGGTTAAAAAAAATAAATTATTATACACTTTTACTTAAAATATAGTATATAATTCTTGATTTTTCTAATTATTTGTGATAACATATTTATATTAATTATAAATTTTAAAAGTTAAAATATGTAAACTATGTAAAAAATATATAACATGGTTTATACACATTAATAGAAAGAAGGAAAAACAATGGAATTTAGAGCAAACGAACACAAAAATATCGAAATACAAGTTGGAGGTGATATATATTCTAGACATGCAATACATACACATTATGTACAAATAGGTGAAGATTATATTAAAATAATTGAACAATATGTTAAAGATTTATATCAAGAAGGAGATATAGTTTCTATAAGTGAAAAAATTATTGGGCTATGTCAAAACAGAGTTGTATATAAGAAAGATGTTAAAGTTGGATTTTTAGCTAAATTTTTATCTAAATTTGCTATGAGAAGTGATGCTGGTGTTGGAGTAGATAATCCATATAAAATGCAATTTGCTATTATGATATGTGGAAGATTAAAGGTTATATATGCTGCAATAATGGGTGGAATAGGAAAAATATTTGGTAGAAAAGGAGTTTTCTATGAAATAGTTGGACAAGAAATTAGTGGACTTGATGGATTTTATGGAAAAGTTTTTGAAGACTATGCTGAGTTTGGAATAAGAATTCCTGAAAACCCAAATGGTGTATGTAATGAAATTTTTGAAAAAACTGGTGTAAAAGCAATGATAGTTGATGCTAATGATATAAATGTTGAAATACTTGGAAAATGTGACGCTATTGACAAAACAGATGACGAATTAAAGAAGTTAATAATAGATAATCCAGCAGGTCAATCTAAAGAACTTACACCACTTATACTTATTAGAAAAAATCCTGAAATAGTTGATGAAGTTCAGATATCAAAAGAAGATGAAGTTGTTGAATTAGATGAAGTTAAAGATAATGAAGAGATTATAGAAAATAAAGATGAAGTGTAATTGAATAAAATAAGCAATTTTTTAATAAATTAGATATATGGAGGGATCTTGTGGAAAAAGAAGAAAAAGATAAAATTGAAAATGAAGATAATATACTTAAAGATGACTTAAATATATCTAATAATAATGAAAATGCAGATTATGAAGATAAGTTGGTTGATGAAACACAAAGTGAGCCTAATGATTTAAATAAACTACAAGAAAATAATAATGAAAAAAAACATAGACATTATCTTGTTATTAAAGAAAATGGTAAAAAACGATTAAAATTAGTTTTAATCGTTCTTGGAATTTTAATAGTAAATATAATTATAATTTTTGGAATTATATGCGCAATAAATAGGTTAAATAATAATGTGTATAAAAATACATATATCTTTGGTCAAGACATTTCAAATTATACTTCAGATCAAGTTGTTGCCTTATTGGAAGAAAAATCCAAAAGTATAAAAGAAACTTTTAAAATTGATGTATACCAAGAAAATAAAGATATATATGATATAAAAGCTGAAGATATTGACTTTAATATTGATGTTGAAAAAACAGCAGATAATGTAATGTCTTTTGGTAGAGAAGATAATTTTTTGATTGATAATTTAAAGATATTAAAAGCGTTAATATTTAAAAAACAAATTATTCCAGAATACACTTATTCTGAAGAAAAAGTAGATAGTGTAATAAAAAACATAGATTTAACAATTGAAAACAGATATTCTAATGATTCATATAATATAGATGAAGTAAAAAATATACTTACTATAACTAGGGGAAAAACAGGAAAAAGTTTAGATTTTCTACAAATAAAAAATGATTTAATTAATATGCTTGAAGGATTTAATTCTGTTAATTATAATATCAAAATTGTAAATAAAAAACCTGAAGAAATAAATATTGAGAAATTATATAGTGAAGTTAAAAGGCAACCTGAAGACGCATATATAAATACAAATGTGGCTCCACCTGAATTTGTTAATGAAAAAAATGGTTATGATTTAGATGTAGCAAAGTTGAAAGAAGTTTTAAATAAACAAGAAAACAAATCTGAGGGAATTGCTGTAGAGTTTCCTTTAGTAATTGTAGAACCAAAAGTTAAGCTATCTGATATAACATATAATTTATATAATGATAAACTTGCAGGTTACACTACTTACTTTGATTCAACTCAAAGTGCTAGGGCAAATAACTTAAGTGTTGCACTTAGATATTTAAATGGAACCATTGTTATGCCTGGAAAAACATTTTCTTACTATGAAAGAATTGGAGAAACAACATATTCTAAAGGATATAAGGATGCAGCTACATTTAAAGCGGGAACTGTTGTATATGAAGTTGGTGGTGGTATATGTCAAACATCTTCAACATTATATAATGTTGCACTTATGGCAAACTTGGAGATAGTTGAAAGACATCAACATGGACTTCCGGTCGGTTATGTTGCGCCAAGCAGAGATGCTACAGTATATGGTAATATATTAGATTTTAAATTCAAAAACACAAGAAATTACCCTGTCAAAATTGTAACAACATTTAGTGAAAGTGGTAGTATGAATGTTAGTCTATATGGTACGAAAGAAAAGCAAGAATATGAAGTGCTTCTTTCTTCAAAAGTACTATATTATATACCTTTTACAACTAGGTATACATATGATCAATATGTAGATTCTGGTGTAACATCAGTGATATCAAAAGGTACAAATGGATATGCTTCCGAGGCATATATTACTAAAAAATTAAACGGAAAAGTAGTTAGTTCTTCAGTGTTATCAAAAGACGTATATAAAGCTCAACAAGCAGTTGTAAAGGTAGGTACTAAAGAACCAGCGAAAGATAATGTGAATATATATTAAATAATTTAAATACTACATTTTTATGTAAATTTAAAATAATATATTGCATTTTATATAAATATATAGTATAATTTATAATATGATAAGTGTGAACTTAGAGAGTGAGGTAGCTTTATGGAACCTTTAATACAGATGAATAAATTTGAAATAATTGATATGCCTGGTATGAATACTATAGGATTTGTTGTTGAAAAAAACGAAGATGAATATAGAAAAGGCAATGCTTTTTTATCTCTTCAAAAAATAGATCCAATTGATAGCGAGCAAGATGGAAAGTTCAAAAAAACATTTAACGTTATATGTGGTGGCGAAGAAAAACAATTAATAGTTTTACTTACACTAACAAAATCTAAAGCAATATTAAGTACTGGCGAATTAACTGGTGATGGATTCAAAGCAACTGAATCTAATGTGCCACTTAGCTATGGAACAATATTTAATCAAGAAGGTATTGAATATAAAGAAGTTGAATATAATCCAGATATGAAAAGACATTTTTCAATTATAGATACACAAACTGGCGAAGAAGTTCAACCATCAATATTTATGGATCCAATTTCAAATACTATAAAAGGCAGTTGCAAAATTTTGCCTCATAGAGCTTATATTGTATTGGAATTAAAATATACAGTAACCGATTAAAAAAATATCATATGTAGTTTATATGTAGTAATATATGTAGTTTAAAAGTAGTAAAAAGGGGGTATTCAAATGGATATAAGAGTAGAACTTAGTGCAATGGTGTCAAATGAACTATCAGGATTAAATTTAGGAGATAAAACTCTTACGTCGAAGTCTTTATATGTTGGAAAAACTCAATTACCAGAATTGCCTAATAAATTAAATGAAACTCAAGAAATCAAAGAAACTAAAAAAGACGGATATGACGATAATATAATATAATATATTTAATATATGTTAATTATAAAAAATACAAATGAAATGAGGTAATCTTATGATTAATAGCCTTAAAGTTAGAAAAAAAGAAATTATAACGTTTTTTATCATCTACTTACTTATAGATATATTTGTAGTAGGTGCTTTTTTCGTATCTGGATTAGGAATAGATAAGAATGTAACGGGTTTTGCTAAAATATCTATTATAATGAATGGATTTATACCTAATTTAACAAATCCATTAGGAACTTTGGGAAAAATAGTAACATCAGGAACTGCTTTTTCTGAGTTTTTAAATTCATCATTTTGGTTGTTAGGAATATTTGTAGTATTATATATATATTACGTAATTAAAAATGGTAAAAAATACGAATATGAGGGAACAGAAAATGGTTCGAGTGATTGGAGCAAAGGCGGGGAAGAATTTAATAAGCTTTCAGATGGAAGTGAGATATTAAATAAAAAAAATGGATTTATATTAAGTAGATATCATTATTTGGGTACTGATACAAGAAAAGTAAAAGTAAATAAAAACATATTAGTTTTTGGTGGATCTGGTACTGGTAAATCTGCTTGTTTTGTAAAACCAAATATTCTTCAAAGATTAGGTTCTTATGTAATAACAGATCCAAAAGGTGAATTATACAGAGAGACATCAAATTTCTTAAAAGCTAGTGGTTACAAAGTAAAGGTGTTAAACCTGGTTGATCCAGATTATAGTGATAGATATAACCCTTTAGCGCATATCAAGGATCATGCAGATGTTGATATCATAGCGCATACAATAGTTATGGGTGGTGAAGGTGATAGCGGGGGTAAATCTGCAGATCCATTCTGGGATAATACTGCTAAAATGTTACTTAAAGCTTGTATTTATTATGTTATATCAGTATTACCAACTGAAAAACAAAATTTATCTAGTTGTTTAAATATTGTAAGAGCTGGAGGTAGCGATGAAACTGTATTTGACAAATTATTTATAGATGAATTAAAACCAGAGCATCCTGGTAGAAAAGAATATGAAGGTATACGTGTTGGTGCGGATAAAACGAAACAAAGTATAGCAATATCGTTAGTATCTAAGCTTACTCATTTTGATACTCCAAATATGATGAAAATAACAACATCAAATGATATAGATTTTGAAGATTTAGGGAAAGAACTAACTGCCATATATGTTATATCTCCAGATAGCCATAGTACATACAATTATATATTGACAATATTTTATGGTCAATTATTACAAAGATTGTATGCACTAGCAGATAGAAATGGTGGTAAATTAAATCAACAAGTATATTTATTATTAGATGAATTTGCTAATATTGGTAAGATACCAGACTTTAATCAAAAGTTAAGTACTAGTAGAAGTAGAGGAATCAGTATGTCAATAATTGTACAGAGTTTGGACCAATTGGTAGATTTGTACAAAGATTTACATGAAAATATAATAGCTAACTGTGATACACAATTATTTCTAGGAAGTCAATCAATTAAAACTTGTGAATATTTTTCTAAAAGTTTAGGGCAGAAAACAATAAAGTTTTCTAGCAGATCAGTTAGTAAAGATAAAAACGAATGGAATAAGCAGGGTGTAAGTATTAGTGACCAAAGGCAAGCAAGAGACCTTATGACAGTTGATGAACTTAAGAGATTACCTTTTGATGATGAAATAATAATTATTAGAGGAATCAAACCTATAAAAACTAAAAAAGCGTGGTATTTCAAATACCATACGCAAAAAGATATTGCAAAGCAAACTGAGATTAAAGATATAACGGAAATGATAAAACCTGAAGAGGTTGAAGTATCTACGATGGATGTTGTTAATCATTTAGAACAAAGAGTAAAAAAAGCAAAAGAAACTGTTGAAATAGAAGATTCAAGCATTATAAATCAACATTCAGATATTCAAGATAGTAATACAGAAATTATAGATAAAAAAGAGCCTTTGGATAATCAAGAAGAAACATATGATTTGCAAAAACAGCTTGAGGCAAAATTTGATGAATTATTTGGCGAAACAAATAAACATTAATTCATTATTACCTAAAAAATATTTTAATAAAAATCCAACAAAATAATTAAAAACACTTGTATTTATTATTATTTGTGATATAATATATATAATTGATTAGAGTAAAAATATTATCCTTTAAGAAATAAATTTTTAAAGTTAAGTTTTTTAAATTTACTAATCAAAAATCTTAAAGGAGGTATAACCAATGCAAGATAAAACTATAACATGTAAAGATTGTGGAGCTGAATTCGTATTTACAGTAGCTGAACAAGAATTTTACAAAGAAAAAGGTTTTGAAAATGACCCAGTTAGATGTAAAGAATGCAGAAATGCAAAAAAATCAAGAAATAATCAAAGAAAATATTAATCTTGAAAAAGTGATGGTGTAAGCTATCACTTTTTATTTTTTAAGCAAATACGTGTAATTAGCGTATTTGCTTACTTTATTGCTAAAATATTACAAAAATCTTGACTATTTTAAAATTAAATAGTATAATACTATTTGTAAGAAATGGAGTGATTGTTTTGAAAGGAAAGAACATTATAACTGCAATAGTAATTGTAATTGTAATTTTAGTTTTCGCATATTTAAGTGTATTTGGATTAACAATTAATAATAAAGTATATATTCCAAGTGCTAAGAATATTAAGACAGGTTTAGATATAAGTGGAGGTATTTCAATCACATATCAAGCTGTAAACGAAGATAGTGTAATAACAGCAGAAGATTTGAAAACTTCTGAAGCTGTTATACGTGCTAGACTTGAAAAAATAAACATATATGATTTTTTTGTAAGAACAGATGATAGTACAAAACAAATATATGTAGAGATACCTGCTAACGTAAAGGATAAATCAGTAGATCCTTTAGAAGCTGTAAAGGGATTAGATAAAACAGCTAAAATTGAATTTAAAGATCCAGATGGAAATGTATTATTAGCCGGTGCAGATATAAAAGGGGCTAAATATAGTGAACAACCAACAAATTCATCAGGTTCAACTTTAGCAACTGATCCACATGTAGTTCTTGAATTTAGTGAAGAAGGTACTAAAAAATTTGCAGCTGCAACTGAAAAATTAGTAGGCAAAACTTTAGCAATAACTCTTGATGGAAATGTTATAACAGAGCCAACTGTAAATACTAAAATAGATTCAAATACTGCAATAATAACAATGGGTAGTGGAACATATTCAGAAAAGAAAGCTGAAGCTCAAGAATATGCAATGTTAATCGATTCGGGTGTATTACCTTTTACTTTAAAAGTAATAAATAAAGAATATGTTGGACCATATATAGGACAACAGGCGTTAGAGATAAGTGTAAAAGCTGGTATTGTTAGTTTTGCATTAGTAGCATTATTTATGATATTTGCATACAGATTACCAGGTTTAGTATCTGTAATAGCTTTAATTTGTTATACAGCAATTATGTTATATATAATGGTAGTAACAAATATAAGTATAACTTTAGCTGGTATTGCTGGAACAATACTTTCAGTTGGTATGGCTGTTGATGCTAATGTTATAATATTTGAGAGACTTAAAGAAGAACTTAAATTAAATATTGGATATAAGAAAGCATTCGAAAGAAGTTTCAAAAATGCTATGTCAGCGATAGTAGATGGTAATATAACAACAATAGTAATAGGATTGTTATTATATATATTTGGTATAGGACCTATAAAAGGTTTTGGAATAGTACTTGCAATAGGTGTATTAGTAAGTATGTTTACAGCTATTGTTGTAACAAAAGCTATTTTAAAACAAGTTTTACCATTGTATGATAAGTGCCCTTTCTTATTTGGAATAAAAAAGGAGGCAAAGTAGTATGAACTTTTTAAAATATAGATATTTTTGGATAGCGATATCACTTATTGTAATTATATCAGGTGTTGGTTATGGACTTGTTACAGGATTTAAATTTGATATAGATTTTATGGGTGGCACAAAAATACAAGCAGATTTAAAAGTTGAATTTGATAATAACGAA
Source organism: Bacillota bacterium (assembly GCA_023460515.1). Lineage (GTDB taxonomy): Bacteria > Bacillota > Clostridia > TANB77 > CAG-465 > RGIG5057. Next base: position 106,660 of record JAEWPS010000032.1, read on the forward strand.
ATAGAAAATATAGTTTATGGTATTATAGGTACAAAACCTTTAGTACAAAAAATGTCAAGTGGTCAATCGTCTGTCTCTATTACTACTGATGTAATTTCTGAAGAACAATCTACTAAGATTGTAGAAAGTTTAAAAGGAAAATTTCCTAATATGGATGAGCCAACAACAAAAAATATACAACCATCTTTTGGTAAGAATTTAATTGATTCATCAATACTTGCAATAATAGTTTCAATGGGTTTTATACTAATATATGTAGCAATTAGATTTAGAACTTTAGGTTTTGTAGCAGCATTAACTGCTTTAGCAGCATTAGCACATGACGTTCTTGTAATAATTGCATTCTATGGAATTTTCAAATTACCTATCAATTCTACTTTTGTAGCTGTATTACTTACTATAATTGGTTACTCTATAAACGATACAATAATAGTTTATGATAGAATAAGAGAAAACAAAAGAAAGATTACTAAATCTACAGATTTAGCAGATACAATTAATACTAGTTTAAATCAAACAATGACAAGAACAATAAATACATCACTTACAGTTTTAGTATCAATAGTGGTAGTATTAATATATGCACAAATATATGATCAACAAGTATTAAAAGAGTTTGCTCTTCCACTTACAATAGGACTAGTTGCTGGATCATACTCATCAATATTTATTGCATCATCACTTTGGTATATGTTTGATGGTATTAAATTAAAGAAGAGTAAAGCTAAAGCAAAATAAAAATATTATTAAGAATAAAAATTTTGATTAGGAAGTAAAAATAAACTTCCTAATTTTTTTTATTAAATTTCGTAAATAATATTGACATTTTAGAAAATAATGATATAATATATATGTCGATGGGATTGTGGCGGAACTGGCAGACGCACAGGACTTAAAATCCTGCGGGAGTTAAATCCCGTATCGGTTCGATTCCGATCATTCCCACCAGTAAAATAAGCAGTTATACGATTTTGTATAACTGCTTTTATTTATATTTTTACATGAATTTCTAACATTTTTCTAACATTATTCTTTTTCGCTTTTATTTATATTTTCATCATTATCGCTATCATTATCTATATTTTTATTTTCTTCTACTTCTGGATTCAGGGGTTTAGTCATTTTACTTAATGAAGTAAAAAGTTGATTTAAACTATTTTGAATATTTCCAAAATTATTTGAAAATGATTTTATAGCAGGCGAAATAGTATTTATCATATTTATATATATTTCTGCCATTCTTTCACTCAGGTATTTTTCATTTATAGCATTAAAATCTTTTGACATAGTGGCATAAATTGCTTCATTTATAGCTTTGTTTGTACAATCTAGAGTAATAGAAAGTTCTGAAAATTGTTCGTAACGAAAATATTTACAGTGTGCAACGATATTTCTATATTTTCTTATTTTATCTATGTTATCTTTAATATTGTCTATATTAACTATATTTGAGAAAAATCTATCCCAGTCTGATTTTGGTTTTAAGTCTTCTATTATTGTTCTTATTTCTAAATCTTTTAGTTTACTGAAGTCATCTGTTTTTTCTAAAAGTCTTGTTAATTTTATTTCCTCATGTTGAGTATACTTTGGAATAAATAATATATCTTGTATCTGATGGAGTTCAAGTTCACAAAAGTATAATGTCAATGGATCTTGTTTTCCTTTGTTTTGATATAATTTTCGTTGCTTACCTATTGTTTCCCTGACTTTAATGGTTGTTTCTTGACTCATTTGTTCAGTGTACGATTTTCCAAATTGAAATAAGTATGTATTAAATAATAATAATCTTAGTAATCTTTCAAAATTATTTAAACTTGGAAATATTTTATTACAATAGTATTCTGATACTTGATCATATGAATTAATAATAATAAAATTATCTTTCGTGATTTTTATTAGTTTGTCTTCAAATTCTTCATAAATATCTATAATTTCGTCGTTAATTTTTCGCTTATATTCTAGTGATAGATATGTGCATTTATGTTCATAATGATTTCTTATAGAAAATTTAAAGCGATACTTTTTGGTATCTTTTTCATATGTAATTGTTCCTTCAGTAATCGAATCAATAAAATGTTTTGTTTTAGTGACTGAAGGAGATACTACATTAAAATTATCTGTGATAACTCTAAATAATGATTTTTCAAGTTTTACTGATGAACTTTTGCTTTCTGAACGCTTCATTACTTGTCCATAATCTGTTATAAATATATAATCCATTTTCAACATATAAATTTCTCCTTAATATTTGTATTATATCACTATTAAAGATATATGTCAAATATTGTATTAAATTAGAAAACTAGTTTTAAAAAAACATTTTATCAAATTTTTCTTAATACTTTATGGATACCAATTATTGATTTTGTATTCAACCCTGCTCTGCCGTTTATTCTCTCATCTTTTTGTGTAGTATTATATAGTTCTTGAATATTTATTGGTTAGAATGATATATAAAGTAAATAAAATTGTAATTAAGATATAAGTAATTAGTTTGATTTGCAATTTATGTAAAAATATGGTACAATATTTTCGGTGATATATATATGAATTTTGAAAATGATGATAAATTAAATAGAAAGAGATATGCTGATTTTCTTTTGGAAATAGTGAATAATTATAATGTTTATAAGCGAGACAGCGAAAATCTTTCTTTTTCGATTGCTATCGATTCTTCTTGGGGCACAGGTAAGACTACTTTTTTAGAAATGTTTGAAGATAAGATAAAAAGTGATAATGAGAAAACTATTGTTATAAAATACAGTGCATGGAAAAATGATTTCTGGGATAATCCTTTTGAAACGTTAATGTGCACAATTTTGTCTAATGATATTTTTGTAAATAATAATGATATTGAAAATATTAAGACCCTTGGCAAGGATTTAAAAGAGGTTGGAATTAATTTAGGAAAAAGTTTAATAAAGAAACAATTAAATAAATTTTTTGACGAGGAAATTGTTGATGAGATAGATAAAAGAGTAATAAATTCAGGACATTGGAATAGATTCAAAAAAAGTAAAAGTGCTAATTATGATTTTTTTGCTAAGTATAATGAATACTCAAAAAATCTTGAAAAAATGAAAAAAATATTGAATGAAATATGCAAAGATAGAAAAATTATAATTTTAATTGACGAACTAGATAGATGTAAGCCAATATTTGCAATTAATATGTTAGAATTAGTTAAACATATCTTTGATATAGAAAATATGGTGTTTATATTTGCTTTAGATATTCAGCAATTAAGTCATTCTATTAAAACAATTTACGGAGATATGGATTCACCTGGATATTTGTGTAGATTTTTTGACTATATAAGTAAATTACCTAAGTGTGATACAGATTTATATATTGATTATCTTATCGGTAATAACCCTTTAATAAATGGTGACTTAAAAGAAGAAAGAATTAAGTCTAATAAATATGTTAAATTTGATTTCATCGAGAATTTTAAATCTTTTTCAAGAGTATATAATCTTTCTCTTAGAGATATAAATATAATTTATTCTAACTTTCTATTGTTAGAAATGTGGGAGTTAAAAGAAAACACAAACATGAGATGTTATACAATATATTTGTTTTTATTAATCATGAAATATAAAGATTATGAGTGTTTTAATAATATCTTTATTAATTCAAAAGAAAGTGCAAAAATATATGAAGAAGATTTTATTTTAAAATTTGAAAAAGTAAGTAGAGACAAAAATTTAGAAATTCGTGATATATTATCAAATATTGTAAAAGATGTGGAATTATCACAAAAAATAGATTTTGAAGAAATAGGTTTAGATGGGATAGCTGCAAATAATAATTTCAAAATACAAGGCGTAATTATAGAAAACAAGAAAATAGTTGCGCAATTTGGTGATTCATCTTTTGCTATTCAAAAGGCGTATGATCATTCTGTAAATTATTCTAATATTTTATTTTACTCAGATATTGAAAATTGGGAGTCTATTAAAAATTTAAGACTTAAAGAATTTTTACATAGAAAACTTGAATTTTTCGACTTTTCTAATCAAAATGAAAATACAATATAATATCTTAATTTAAAAAAATAATTAAATATATATTCTTTCTAAAAAAGAGAACATTTATTGTATTGTTTTTTAATAAACAATACAATGTTATGAAATTTAAAATTGCAAATTTCTTTCTCGCTATATATCTTATATAAGTTAATAAAGGAAGATTTGTATAATACATCACATAATTTATAGTATAATCATACTATAAATTAGGAGGTGATACTATGTTAAGTGAACAAGAATATGTGGTTCAATCACTTGAGTTACATTTGTTTTTTGCTAGAATTATGAAAGAGCATTCAATATTTTTGGAAGCGGGTTTTACACCAAAAGATGTTGACTTTTCACAACATGCAGATGAACTAAAAATAGATTTTGAAGATATATTATCAAGAAGTGTAGTTTTAGGTAATGGGTTAATAAGGAAAAATATTTTAGAATCAGGAGAAATTGTTACAAATTATACACTAGGTGCAGAACAAAAAACTGCTAATTTTACAGGAATAGCTATAAATTCAAATATAACAAGAATGGAGGCAAATTTATTAAGTATGAATAATAAATATGTTACTCCGCAAATGGTTATGAGTGTGAAACAAATTAATAGAAATGCAATGTTACTTTTAAATAATATTATTGAATTTAAGATAAGAATATTAAATGAAGTTACATCATGCAATATGTTTACAGTAAATTATCCACTGCTTTTAAAACATATTCTACGCGAAGCACAATTATACAAAAAACTATTGATGGATCTTGAAAATGGAATAAGCTTAGATAGTTTAGACGTAAAAGAAGCAGAACTTTTTTGGGATCAAATTATGATGGAGCATGCTTTATTTATAAGGGGATTACTTGATCCAACAGAAGAAGCTTTAATTCAAACTTCAGATAATTTTGCTAGAAGTTATGAGCAATTATTAAAAGAAGCAAAAGAAACGACAGATAAAGTAATAGCGGGTGTTACAAATGATTCTTTAGAAGAAACAATAAAATTTAAGGAGTTTAAAACAGCTGGAGTAAAGGGAATATCTGAGTGTAAGATAAAATCAATAATACTACCATTGCTTGCAGATCATGTATTAAGGGAATCAAATCATTTTATAAGAATTTTAAGAAGGTAACTCTTCATTTTACAAAGGGATGGAATTAGTAGTGTTTTACATAAAAAGAGAGATCTAAACTAATAACTTTTTAACACAAAATTCTAATGGTGTTAAAACCATATCGGTTGGATTTAGATAATTCCCACAAGTAAAAAGAAGCAGTTATCACTTTTTTGTATAACTGCTTCTTTTTATATCTATTCTAATAATACATTAATTACTCTTTTGATTTTTCATAAATTGCTTTATTAAAGTAATAAAGCAATTTTTTAGTTGAATTATTATTAATTTTGTGTATAGAATAACCTAATAATAGTTCATTTCTAATATTAAATTCTTCAGATAAAAGTTTTAATAGTTCATTTTTCTTTATAATAAATTTAATCTTTTTTCCGGCTAGGATTAAAACTTTGTTATTAAAAGTTATAAGATCCTCTGTACCATTATCTCGCATTTTATCTATATATAGCTTACTGACGTAAGCAATACTAAGTATATCTTTAATACTATTGGAATCAAATATAATTTTAATTTCTTCAACTGTGGAAATATTTTTTGATATAGCAGTTAGCCTTATTTTACTTTTATTTACAATTATTATCAAAATAAATCACTCCGTATTTTAATATAATCATAAGTTGCATTTTAAATTTGTAAAAAATCTTAAACTGGGCTGTTTTGCAAAATGGATCTTAAAAAATTTCTAAAAATATTTATAATTATATAACTTAAACTTCTAATTTATCCAATACATATTTTATAGCGGAGTTTAGTAAACGATAGATTGAAACACTATATTTCTCTTTTAATAGTTCTAGTTTTTTATATTCAGATTCTCTAAAAGAAACTGTTCTCATAACAGTTATTTCACTTTTATCCTTTTCTGCAATGTATAAACTATCCTTTTCTTTTATATGTGAATCGTAAGCATCTATGAATGCACATATTAATTGATTTATATTTGCATCATAGACTTCGTTAGATAGATATTGTAATTTTTCATATAATGTATAGTCTATTTCTACAACTTTTTTTATTACATTTTCTCTTTTATAAAATTTTAAATTTTCCTGCATAATACACACCTCAAGAATAGTATACTATCTTATTTAAAATATTATAACTACTTAGTAAGAAGATATAATATTCCTTTTTAGTTGACATTTTGATGAAAAAATGTTACAATATGTATATTATGGGAGAGGTGCACTGATGATATTTCAAGATAGATTCAAAAATTTCATAGATATTTCTGCTAAACTGAGCTTTGGAAGTTCAATATATATAACAGATTTAGAAAAAGTAATATATGTTGCTTCAGAATCATTTTCTAATATTGAAAATAAAGAAATAAGTGTAGAATTAAAAGCATTAGAATCGGTATTTGCTAATGACTACAATAAAGATGTTATATTATGTGATAATAAGGTTATTCCTATATATAATGATAGATCAATTGAAATTAAATATATTACTCAAATAATATTGCCAATAGTCATAGATGGCAAATTTTTTGGTACACTCATAAATACAAATGATTCGAATTATTATGATAATGTAAATTTAAGGTATGCTAAAACTACACTTGAATTTGTGGAAATTTTTATTAGAGATTCAATTAAAAAGGAATAAATGATAATACGAATTAATATTAAAAGAGTTTATACAAATTAAAAATATAAAAGAATATTTATAAAATTTAATATTGTTTTTTAAGATCCTTTCTTATGATAGTTTATTTTAACACTTGTACATCTATATGTCAACATTTTAATGAAATAATCGTACGTCTGAATTCGACATATAATAGGTATCTGAGTATATTTTAGATAATATATACTTCTTAATAATCTTTAAAAATTTTTAATTATATTAATAGTATGAAATTTTGAAAAATCGGATGGAAATCTCGAAATGGGTTGAAATATTTTGAAATATCATTTATAATTTATATATAAAAGAAAACAATATACATGATGATAAAATTTAATATACGTAAGATAAGGAGAAAATATGATATTTATTATGATGATAATTGGACTAGCAATGTTAATAATAGGAGCTAATTTACTTGTTGAGGGCAGTATTAAAATAGCAAAAAAGTTTAAAATTTCAACAATAATTATTTCTATGACAATCATATCTATTGGAACTAGTATGCCTGAATTTGCAATTGCTTGTGTATCTTCTTCGAAAGGTTCGCAAATAGCTCTATCTAATAATATAGGTAGTATAATTTCAACAATTGCTATTAGCGTTGGAATAACATCTTTACTTTACACAATACATTTAAAAAAGAATATTTCAAGAGAAGTTGTAAAAATGATTCTTATACAAATGGTATTGTTGCTTTTACTTGTTATTGGCGACGGTTTAAATATAATGGATGGTATTATTTTCTTGGTGATATTTGCTTTTTACATGAGACATTTAATAAAAAAATCTAAGAAAATAATAAGTGAACGTGATGAAGAAAAATTAATAGAAGAAAAAGAAAATTTTATAAAAGAAGCAGAGGATATAAAGCAAATGAGTATATTTACTGCTTGTACATTTATTGTAGTTGGTTTGATTTTGGTTATTTATGGTAGTAATTTTGTAGTTGATGCTGCAACACAAATAGCAAGATATCTTTCGCTTTCAGAAGCGTTCATTGGTGTAACTGTTGTGGCTCTTGGAACCACACTTCCAGAACTTTCTACAGCTCTGGTTGCAGGAAAAAAGAAAGAATTTGATATAATAATAGGTAATGTAATAGGAAGTGGAGTTTCAAACATTATGCTAATAGTAGGTGTGGCTTCAATTATTCATCCAATACACTACACAAACACTTTATTGTTTCAAATTGGATTTATGATTTTGTTTGGATTAATATTCTATACTTTGTCTACTCAAGAGAAAATTGAAAGAGACGATGGACTTGTTCTATTGTCAATGTATATTATATTTGTAACATTAAGTTCCATAATATAACAAAAAACACATAAAAAAGCATATTTTTTATAAAAAATATGGATATTTTTGTAAAAATAATTGTATTTGTAAAAAGTTATGATATAATATAACCAACGCGCATACTTATATTGAATTAAATATTTATGCTTAGGAGGCGTATTATTATGGTATACATAGATGATAATACAAAAGAGAAAATTCAGAAACTTAAGTCTGATTCGATTTATTTTTTAATTAATTTTGATAACGTTATAACAGATTATAACAGTAATGATACTTGGAGTACTATTACCAATAATATAAAGTTAAAACGTAAATATATAAAAAAATCAGAAGAGTTAAATTCTAAATATAAAGCTGTAGAGTTAAATACTAGTCTTGAATTTGATAATAAATGTGAATTAATAAAAAAAATATGGGAAGAAAATATAACTATATTAAAAGATCTTAACTGTGAAGAAAAAAAACTACGCCAAATTATAAGTAATAAAAGTAATTTGAAAATTAGAGATGGATTAAAAGAGTTTTTAAAATTTAACTTTGAAAAAAATATTCCTGTTATAATAATTTCTGATGGAATTTATGAAGTAATAAAATATTTTCTTGAGTTAAATGATTGTAACTACGATAACATAGTGATTATAGCAAATAGTATATTATCAGAATATAGTAATAGTGTAATTCATCCGCTTAATAAAAACGAATTATCATTGCCAGATTCATTAAAAGATAAAATTAAAGATAGAAAAGTTAGTTTTTTAATGGCTAGTAGTATTAATGATATTAATATGTTATCAAAAGACAAGTTAAAAGATTCTATCAAAATAGCTTTTTTAGATAAAAATATAAATGAGAATTTTGATATATTTCTTAATTATTTTAATATAATATACACTCATAGTACATCACTTGAATTATTAACAAGTAAATTAAAAGGGATATAAGTTAACTATAAAAATATAGTAGCTTAATAACTTAGTTTTTTAAAGAGATAGAATGCTAATTTTCTATCTCTTTTTGTCTTTATATACAATTACTATTGATTTTTTAAGTATTTGATTGTATAATATAATTATAATTTTTTAGGAGGAATAAAAATGGATTATAATATAATTGAACAAAGAATGGATAAGGCTATAGACCACCTTGTTGAAGAGTTTGCTAATATAAGAGCCGGAAGAGCAAATCCCGCAATTTTGAATAAAGTTGAGGTTGATTATTATGGTATGAGTACACCAGTAAATCAAGTTGGAACAATAGCCGTTCCAGAAGCTAGACAAATTCAGATAATACCATGGGATAAAGGTATGCTTTCTCAAATTGAAAAAGCAATTAATAAAGCTGAAATAGGAATTAATCCAATGAATGATGGATCATCTATAAGATTAATATTTCCAGAATTAAATGAACAAAGAAGAAAAGAGTTAGCAAAAGACATTAAATCACAGGGTGAAGAGACAAAAGTTGCTATAAGAAATATTAGAAGAGATGCTATGGATCTTGCAAAAAACATGCAAAAATCTTCTGAAATAACTGAAGATGAACTTGATAGTGTAGAAGAAAAAATCCAAAAAATTACTGATAAGTTTATACAAAATATAGACAAAGTAGTAGAGAATAAAGAAAAAGAAATAATGGAAGTATAAGGATAAGGGTTGATTTGTTTGAAGAGAAGAATATTATCAGGTGCAATTTTTTTATTAGTTTTAGTATTTATTGGTGTATTTGATTCACCAATGGTAGATACATGTGTAATAGCAGCGTTATCTATAATAGGTATTTATGAATATAATAAGGCATTTAAAAGTTCTGGATATAGACCAATATCATGGGTTGGATATATAGGTTGTATGACGATGTTTTTGATGGGTGGAATTTTACAAGACCAGGATAAGATGTTTATTACGAAGTTAGCTCTACCAGCACTTATAATATTGATGTTTATGTACATTATATTAACAAATTTAAAAAGAACAATCGTAGATGTAGCAATTACAGTATTTTCACTTGTATATATACCATTCATGTTTTCATTTTTAAAGTTAATACTTATGATGCAAAATGGTAGGTTTTTAATACTTTACGTATTTATTGCAGCTTTTGCAAGTGATACATTTGCATATTTCATAGGTACAAAATTTGGAAAGAATAAACTTTGCCCTGAAATTAGTCCTAAAAAAACTATAGAAGGATCAATAGGCGGTATATTAGGAGTAATTATATGTTATATTGTACTAACATATATAGGTAATGCATATTTTAATATGGATATGAACATTATATATATGCTGATTGCAGGTGTAATTGCAGGTATTGCTGGACAATTTGGTGATTTATCCGCATCAGCAATAAAAAGATACTGTAAGATTAAAGACTTTGGTAATATAATTCCAGGTCACGGTGGTATATTAGATAGATTTGATAGTATGCTTTTTGTGGCACCAGTAATGTATATGTTTTTAAAACTATACATGTTTAATTAATGTGAGGTGTATAATTTGACTTTTATAATAGCAATAATAAAATTAATTTTTATACTATGTGTGGTGGCAACTATACATGAACTTGGACATTTTATTGCAGCAAAATTATTAAAAATTGGTGTAAATGAGTTTTCAATTGGATTTGGTCCAAAAATAGTTCAAAAAAAACGTGGAGAAACTATGTATTCGCTTAGATGGATTCCTTTAGGTGGTTACGTTATGATTGAAGGCGAAGGCGAAGAATCTGATAAGCCTAATGCATTCTCTAAAAAAAGTGCATTATCTAAAGTTATTGTCTTAGTTATGGGTGTTGTTTTCAATATAATACTTGCATTTGTAATTTTAATGCTAGTATCATTTAGCGCACCCACATATACAACGGAGATAAAAGAATTTACTAGTGATTCTGTTTTACAGCAAGCGGGTATAATTCCAGGTGATGTAATAACAAAAATTAACGGAGATAGAACTACGTTAGCGCAAGATTTAATTAACAATAAATATATAGATAATAGTACTACAAAAATAGAATATATAAGAAACGGGGATACTAAAGAGGTTACTTTAACTAATGCTATAAAAAATATTGGATATGTAGGAGCATCCTTTGTATCTGATGGAGAAAAAGGAACTAATAAAATAGATGCCTTAAGACCTGGTAAACCAGCAGAAAAAGCAGGACTAAAATCTGGAGATATAATAACTAATATAAATGGTATTAATGTGGATAACGCAACAGATATAATTAGTATTATAAAAGAAAATGCAAACAAGGAAGTTATAGTAAAAGTAACTAGAAATGGTGAAACTTTAACGAAATCTATAGTGCCAGATATTCAGAGTCAATTTGATTTAGGTATATATGATACAGAAACTGTTAATACGACATTAGGCTATGCTGTAGATAAATCTGTTAAGATAATAGCAACGGTTATAAATTCTTACGTTGATTTGTTTAGGGGTAAGGTAATGCTTGATGATGTTTCTAGCATTGTTGGAATTGGTGTTGTGGTATCTAAAACAACAGGTATATTAGAATACTTAAATATGTTAGCTATTATAAGTTTAGCAATAGGTGTTGCAAATTTACTTCCATTTCCACCACTTGATGGAGGAAAAATATTATTTGTATTGATTGGTGCTATTATAAGAAAAAAAATACCAGTTAATGTTGAAGCTATTGTTTCATTTGTTGGATTCGGAGCATTAATACTTCTAACGTTAGTAGTAACATATAAGGATATAGTAAGAATATTTTAATTGAAACTAAAGAAAAGTATAAAACAGAATAAATAAATACCAAAAGTGTTATTTATTTTGTTTTATTTTGAATGGGGGTGAATTGATACTTGAAAAAACTTGTTAAAGAAGTGTTTCATAACACAGGACTTTCTAATGATTTTTTAAATGCAAACGTAGATGAGGTAAAGTTTTCTAAAAAATTAAACTCTGTTATTTTAGACGCATCTAGCGATCTTAATATTTCGTTAAAAGATATAAATGATTTTGAAAAGAAAGCTTGTGAACTATATGAATTGAAAACTTTTAAGGTAAACTATAAATATACAGGTAATATAGATAGACTAACTAGAGAGAATGTTGTAAGTGTACTAAATGATATAAGTAAAGCTGTATCATTCACAAAAGAATTATTTGTAGATGCAGATGTTTTAATAGATAATGAGATAACAATTATATTAAAAAAACCGTATTCAAAGTTTTTAAAAATGAAGAAAACAGATGAATATATACGTAAAAACATACAAATTAAATTTGGTAAAAATATTCTTGTTAAATTTGAAGACATGAATGGAATTGAAATTGAAGAGTTGGAAAAGCCTAAAGCAGTTGAAATTAAGGTTATAGAGAATACGTCAGAAAATTCAAATTTAATGAATTCTTCAAATACAAAGGCGCCTAAAAGTGATAAATTTAACCAATATCCAAAAAGAGAACCTAAACCAAAGTTTGAAAGTAATATGCCAGCCCATGTTATAATTGGTAAAGATATTTCTAGCGAACTAACAGATAAGATTGTTAAATTGAATGATGGATATGATAGAGCTTGTATATCAGGAGAAATATGTTTTCAGGATGCGAGAAAGTTAAAATCCGGAAAAATATTGTATATGATAGATGTTACAGATTTAACTAGTACAATTTCTTGTAAAATGTTTTTAAATTCTGATGATGTAGAAAAAATTGATTCAAGATTAAAAACAGGTGAATATGTAAAAGTAATGGGTAAACCACAAATAGATCCGTATAGTAATGAATTAACTATAATAATAAATAGTATAGTTGAGGGTGAAAAACCTGAAAAAAGAAAAGATAATTCGGAAAATAAAAGAGTGGAATTACATATTCATACTCAAATGAGTGCAATGGATGGTATATCTTCAGCTACTAGTATAGTAAAACAAGCAATAAAGTGGGGCCATAAGGCTATAGCTATAACTGACCATGGTGTTGCACAATCATTTCCTGAGGCTCATCAGGCCATAGCTAAAGCTTTTGCAAATGAAATAAAAGAAGGCGGATTATCTGCTGCAAAAACAAAAATTCTATATGGAGTTGAAGGGTATCTTGTTGTTGATGTAAAACCACAATTTGAAATGCCAGATACTTATTGTGTATTTGATTTGGAGACTACAGGGTTTAAAGCTGGGGTTGATAAGATAACTGAAATTGCGGTAGCAAAAGTTAAAAACGGAGAGATAATTGATGAGTTTACTACGTTTGTTAATCCTGAAAGACCTATTCCAAAACAAGTACAAGAACTTACGCATATAACAGAAAGCATGGTAGAGGGTGCACCTAAAATAGATGAAATTTTACCACAATTTCTTGATTTTGTCAAAGGATCAATACTTGTTGCTCATAACGCATCTTTTGATTTAGGATTTATTTCACATTTTGCAAAAGAGCAGAATTTAAAATTTGATAATATGGCGATTGATACATTAACAATATCACGTGAGTTATATGAGTCTTATGAAAATCATAAATTAGGAACTATTGCAAATAATATGGGAATATCATTAGAAGGTGCACATAGAGCAATTAATGATGTAAGAGCAACCGTGCAAGTATTTAATCAGATGATAGAAGATATTAATAAAAAAGGATTAAATATTAAAGGATATGTCTATTCTGAGGTAGATAAGGATATTAAGACTATACCATATAATCACGTAATTATATTAGCTAAAAATTATGTGGGATTGAAAAATCTATATAAACTTATATCATTTTCGCATATATTTAGTTATTATAAAAGGCCAAGAATAACTAGATCACTTTTAAATAGATATAGAGAAGGTCTCATAGTAGGTTCTGCGTGTGAAATTGGTGAACTATATCAGGCTGTTTTTAATAATAAAGAAGAAGCTGAAATAGAGGATATAGCAAAATATTATGATTATTTGGAAATACAACCATTAGGAAATAATCAGTTTTATATAGATAATGGTAAATTAAATAGTGTTCAAGATCTAATTGATATAAATAAACGTATTATATATTTGGGAGAAAAGCTAAATATACCTGTTGTAGCAACAACAGATGCACATTTTTTAAATCCAGAAGATGAAATATATAGGCGTATAATAATGTCTGGTCAAGGATTTACAGATGCGGACAAGCAAGCACCTTTATATTATAGAACAACAGATGAAATGAGAAAAGAATTTTATTATTTAGACAGTGACAAAATAGAAGAAATAGTTGTTACTAATACAAATAAAATTGCAGATATGTGTGAATCTATTCAACCGGTTCCAGATGGTACTTATCCACCTTCAATAGAAGGTAGTGAAGAGAATATAAGAAAAATAGCGTATGAAAATGCAAGGAATATTTATGGAGATAATTTACCGGAGATTATAGAGAAAAGACTTGAAAAAGAATTAGTACCAATTATTAAATATGGATTTGCAGTAATGTATATGATAGCAAGGGAACTAGTTAAAAAATCTAACGAAGATGGATATTTAGTTGGTTCAAGAGGATCTGTAGGATCATCATTTGTAGCCACAATGACAGGCATTACAGAGGTTAATCCTCTACCGCCTCATTATATATGCCCTAAATGTAAATACAGTGAATTTCCTAATACTACGCTTACAACAGGTATAGACATGGAAGATAAACTATGTCCTAAATGTAATGCTGAACTTGATAAGAATGGTATGGATATACCTTTTGAAACATTCTTAGGATTTAAAGGGGATAAAGCTCCAGATATAGATTTAAATTTTTCTGGAGACTATCAATCAAAAGCTCATGATTATACAGAATTTTTATTTGGTAAATCTAAAACATTTAGAGCTGGTACTATTGGAACAATTGCGGATAAAACTGCTTATGGATTTGTAAGAAAATACTATGATGAAAAAAATCAATCTATTTTAATGCCTGAAATAAATAGAATATCAAGAGGTTGTACAGGAATAAAAAGAACTACTGGACAACATCCAGGTGGAATTATAGTCGTACCAAAAGATAAAGAAATATATGACTTTTGCCCTATACAAAAACCTGCTGATGACGTTTTCGCTAAATCTATTACTACACATTTTGATTTTCATTCTATACATGATAACTTATTAAAATTAGATATATTAGGCCATGACGACCCAACAGTTATACGTATGTTGCAAGATCTTACAGGTGTTGATCCACATACTATTCCTCTTGATGAAAAGAAAGTAATGTCACTTTTTTCTTCTACGGAGGCTTTAGAAGTTACTAAAGAACAAATAAATTCCGAAACGGGCACATTTGCTGTTCCTGAATTTGGTACTAAATTTGTAAGACAGATGCTTATGGATACAAAACCAACGACATTTGGAGAGTTATTAAGAATATCTGGATTATCTCATGGTACCGACGTTTGGCTTGGAAATGCACAAACTTTAATAGAAAATAACACAGTAACTTTAAGAGAGGCAATATGTACTAGAGATGATATAATGATATATTTAATACATATGGGTGAGGATCCAGCAATAGCTTTTAAAACAATGGAAAGCGTTAGAAAAGGTAAAGGATTAACCGAAGAAATGGAAAATGCTATGAAAGAGGCAAATGTGCCGGAGTGGTATATAGAATCTTGCAAAAAAATAAAATATATGTTTCCTAAAGCACATGCTGCTGCTTACGTTATGATGGCATTTAGAATAGCATATTTTAAAGTATATTATAAGAAGGAATTTTATGCTACTTATTTGACCGTAAGAGCGGGAAGCTTTGTTTCTGACATAATGTTAAACGGAAAAGAAGTTACAAAAAGAGCTATAAAAGATTTTGAAACAAGAGAAAATCCATCACAAACAGATAAGGATACCTTAACAGTTTTAGAAGTAATAAATGAAATGTATGAGAGAAATATAAATTTTTTACCAGTTGATATTTATTTATCTTCTGCAAATAAGTTTTTGGTAGAAGAAGGTGGAATAAGACCTCCGCTTACAGCACTTACAGGTTTTGGAGGTGTTGATGCAGATAAATTAGTCGAAGCAAGAAAGCAAGGTAAATTTGAATCTGTGGAAGATGTACAAATAAAAGCTAAACTTCGGAAAAGTTTCGATTGAAATTTTAGATAAAAATAATTGTTTTAAAAATATGCCCAAATCATCACAATTAAGTTTTTTAGATATGTAATGTATATATGTCGAAAATTACAAAAAAAATTAAAAGACTTGAAAAAAATTATTTATTATAGTATAATATATTTGAGGAGTTGATTATAATGAAATTAGATTTAACAGGATTACACATTGAAATAACAGAGGCTATTAGAGAATTTGTAGAGAATAAAGTGGAAAAATTATCTAAATTTTTTGATGAATCTACTATTTGTCATGTAACTTTTTCAGCTGAAAGAGAAAAACAACATGTGGACATTAGAATACAATACAAGAACAGAACTTACTTAGCAAATGAAAATTGTGAAGATTTATATTTTGGATTAGAAAAAGCTATTGAAAAAATTGAAGGTCAAGCAAGAAAAACAAAATCAATTATTGAAAAGAAGAGAAGAGAAGGGATCTCAGAAGAGATTCTAGATAACATAACTTTGGAAGATGCTTTAAAAGAAGAAGAGTAAAGGAGAATCATTATGGCAAGAAGAGAAGAATGTGAGACATGTCATTGGAATATTAAAACTGCACTAGACGGTTCAATTAAATGTTATAAAGACCATGAATGGCGCAAACGGAAAAGATGCCGAAGAATGTCCTATTGATGAATATAAACAAGCAAAATAAAAAACAGAGGAATTAAATTTCCTCTGTTTTATTTTACATTATAACTATTTCATTTGACTTTCAGCTTGTTCTACTAATTTTTTAGTCATTTGACCACCTATTTTACCAGCTTGTGCAGAAGTTAAATCTCCATTATAACCTTGTTTTAGGTTTACACCTACTTCGTTAGCTACTTCATATTTAAATTTGTCTAATGCTCCTCTAGCTTGAGGATTAGCAATTTGATTTGATGATGCCATAAAATTCACCTCCAATTTATAATCTTATGTTGTAAAACTATGTTTTTGTTTTACACTTATAATTTGTGCAAATTGAATCATATAATACAAGGTAATTTTTAACAAATATATATTTTTCTCAAAAAAAATAAAAATAAATATTTCAGTATTATGTAATATAAAAAGCGTATAAAAACTATAAATAATGGATTTTTAATAAAAAAATTCAAAAAACCATTGACATTTTATTTCATTTATGTTACAATAGTTACATAGAATATTTTAAATGGAGGAATTTAAAAATGAAAAAAATGAATTTTATAAAAAAAGTAATATCTTTATTATGTGTACTTACAGTTTTAGTTATGACTTTACCTGTTGGGACTTATGTAAGTGCTTTATCTGGTGTATATCTTAATATAAGTGCACCAAGTAATTATAACCCAAATGCGGGTGGTACAATTACTTTTACATTAACATACTCTGGTGATGTAGGTAATATATGGTTAGGTACAGGATCTGTTGTTCTTAATGGATTTACTGCTAACAAAGCGATATCTGGTTCAGGAAATACAAGAACTTTAACACTTTCAAATTTACAAGGTGCAGGTTCTGGTAAATATGTATCAATAACAGGTGGAACAGCAATATCTTCAACTGGTGATTTATCAGCTTCTGCTAACTCAGTTAGTTCAGGAACTTTTACAATAAACGCTGCAGCACCATCAGATACAACTAAACCAACACTTACAATAACAGCTCCATCTCCTAGCTCAATACAAGCAGGAAATACTGTAACATTTGTAGCTAAATACTCAGATAATGTAGGTATAGCTAATAATTGGTTAAGTGCAGGTTCAATAGTTCTTAATGGATTTACTGCAAATAAAAGTATAACAGTATCAGGAAATGATAGAATAATAACACTTACAAATGTACAAGGTGCAGTAGGTAATAAAAGTATATCAATAACAGGAGGAACTGCATCAGATGCAGCTGGTAATCTTTCAAATGCAGCAACATCAGCACAATTTGCTTTAGTACAAAATCAAGTTGCAGGAGATACAGTAGCTCCAGTTCTTAATATAACAGGACCAAATTATACATCAATTTATGCTGGTCAAAGTGTAACTTTTGTTGCTAGATATACAGACAATGTAGGAATAGTTAACAATTGGTTAGGTGCTAATTCAATAATTCTTAACGGATTTACTGCAAATAAAAGTATAACAGTATCAGGAAACGATAGAATAATAACACTTACAAATATACAAGGAGCATTAGGAAATAAAACTATATCAATAACAGGTGGAACAGCAGTGGATGCAGCAGGTAATTTAGCTAATGCGGCAACATCAGCACAATTTACAATAGTAAAACAAAATACAATTAATCCACCAGTTGACAAGCCAGCAGATTGGATTCCAAATCCAAATACAGGTAAATAGTAGAAATTAACAATTAATGGGGGCTATATGAAAATATAACCCTCATATCTATATAAAAATTATTTTGACAAATATTTAAAAAAGTATTTATTAAATATTTTATATATGATATAATATTATGAGAGGGTGATTAATTTGATGGATGAAAACAAAATGAAAAATAAAAAAATAATTCAAATAGCAGGTATTATTCTATTAATAGTACTTATAGTTTATGGTGCATTTTATTTGAAAGAAAAAATAAGTGGTAAAACTACAACTGAAGAAAAATTAATAGGTGATGTTAATAAAGAGGTTATTAGCTCTGAAGGCAAAGGAATTAATTTACAAGAAGAAATAATTGCTTTAAATTTAAAATATCCAGATGCTATAGCTTGGCTTATGATACCGGGAACTTCTATAGATATGCCGATATTTAAATCAACAGATAACGAAAGATATTTAAGACATGATAGAGATAATAAAAAGACAAGCTGGGGCGAGACATTTATGGATTACAGAAGTAATATAAATAACATGGACAACATGAGTCATTTTATAATATACGGTCATAATACAGAAGTTGATTCTCACTTTACACCACTTATGAATTATAAAAATGAAAAATTCTTAAATGAACATAAAACAATTGAAATGTCTACTATTAAAGGAAATTTTAAATGGGAAATATTCTCTGTTTATGTAACAGATATTAACTTTTTCTATATAGACACAAATTTTGCTGATTTAAATGATTATGGAAATTTCTTAAATACAGTAAAAAGCAAGAGCATTTTTGATACAAAGGTTTCAGTTGATAACAAAGATACTATTTTAACACTTTCAACATGTGAGTATTCAAGAACAAACGGTAGACTTGTTGTTCAAGCAAAACTTGTAAAATAAATTAAAAATAAAATAGAACCTTAGAAATAGGGTTCTTTTTTTATGTGTTAAATATGTGCATTTAAGATCTAAGTTTACATAAATGTTGACATTTATTTGGAAATATGATATAATATTAAGTATATGTTATTAGTGTATATGGATAAGATTTTATCCATATCAGGTTTTACATCATAATTGTGTGTAATTACAATTTTGATGTTTCATATAGATATCGTTTGGCAAGTATAAAAATTAAATTAAATAAAGGAGAGATATCATGAAACGTTTTTTTGAAAGGTTTGGTTGGCTAGTTTGCCTAATTTTGACAGTTGTACTGTCGGCAACAATTTTATCACTATTCTTTAACACAATGGTAGTAGCTGTTTGTTTAGCATCTTTTACAATGATCCTAGTTTTAGGAATTGTACTATGGAAATTCCGTCGGTACTTTATAAACCTTATACTCATTTGTATATTCCTTGTAAGTGTTACTTCATTAATATACAATACGGGTATCTTTAATGGTTACATTAGTGTAGCATTTAAAGGCATAGAGGTAAAAGAAGATGTAGTAATTAATGGCGACACAAATGTTAAAGGAAATGTAACTGTAGACAAAGATGTTAATGTAAAAGGTGACACTAATATTAACGGAAATGTAACCGTAGATAAAGATGTTACTGTAAAAGGTGACACTAATGTTAACGGAAATGTAACTGTAGATAAAGATGTTACTGTAAAAGGCGACACAAATGTTAAAGGAAGCGTAAATGTTGACAAAGACGTAAATGTTGGCGGTGATGTTAACGTTAAAGGAAGCGTAACTGTAGATAAAGACGTTAATGTAAAAGGTGATGTAAAAGTTGATGGTGATGTTGTCGTAGGTGGTGACGTTATTGTTGATGGAAAAGTAGAAGATCCGAAGCCTGTTGATGATGGAAAAGGTGGTGCACCTGTAGATACTACAGTACATGCAAGTGGAATTACAGTTTCTCCATCAGACTTGGATTTAAAGATTGGAGAAAGCTCATATGCAACAGCAACAATTTCTCCGTCAAATACAACAAACAAAAATGTTAATTGGACTTCAAATAATAGTTCAGTAGCAACAGTAAATTCAAACGGTCAAATTGTTGGTAAATCTGCAGGAACTGCAGTTATTACAGCAACATCAGTAGATGGCGGATATTCAGACACTTGCGTAGTAACAGTTAAAGCAAGTACAATAGCAGTAAGTGGCCTTACAGTATCACCATCAAATACTACTTTGAACATTGGAGAGACTTTTAGCGCAACAGCAACAATTTCTCCGTCAAATGCAACAAACAAAAATGTTAATTGGACTTCAAATAATAGTTCAGTAGCAACAGTAAATTCAAATGGTCTAATCGTTGGCGTATCTGCAGGAACTGCAGTTATTACAGCAACATCAGTAGATGGCGGATATTCAGACACTTGTGTAGTAACAGTTAAAGCAAGTACAATAGCAGTAAGTGGCCTTACAGTATCACCATCCAATACTACTTTGAACGTTGGAACTACTTCATATGCAACAGCAACAATTTATCCATCAAATGCAACAAACAAAAATGTTAATTGGACTTCAAATAATAGTTCAGTAGCAACAGTAAATTCAAATGGTCAAATCGTTGGCGTATCTGCAGGAACTGCAGTTATTACAGCAACATCAGTAGATGGTGGATATTCAGACACTTGCGTAGTAACAGTTAAAGCAAATGAAGTTGTTACAAATGCAACAGTTAAGATCACTTTTGGTGATCATATTGATGGAGCAACAGATATGTTTGCATCAGTAGTGATTAGTGAAGGTGGAAAAACTCCAGTTATTGAATCTAATTTGAATTGTGAAGTAACAAAAGTAAATGATACAGTCTATCATGTTCGTATGACTATTACTGAAGGTAGCCATGGAACAGTTGCATTATCTGTATCAGGTAATGGGATAACAACAACCCAGAACACCAATAGTTATTAACTATAACTGGTACGCAAATTCTGTTATAGTAGTGACTTAGTAAAGTTAGTCTTGGTAATGTTCGACACTTGATTGTTAAGAGTTTCAATCTTAAAAATATAACTAAGCAAAGCCTGAAAAGCTTGCTATGTGAATGTTTAGATTTGCTATTATACAATTGAGCCTGAAAAGCCTTTTGTTAAAATAGTAATTTGTTTGAGATTTAGAATTTAAGATGATTAAACAAAATGCTAGCTAGTCATATTTTAATTAATCAGTAGAATATTTTCTGCTGGTTTTTTTTATTCACAATTTTTATGTGAAACGTTATATAATTCGACTTAGTTTACATAATATTGACTTTTATCTATAAAAGTGATATAATTATAGTATAGAATATATAAAATATTAAATGTTATTACATTTATAGAAAATACACATCACAATTGTGAGGGGTTACAATTGAAGATGTTTTTCATATATTATCTAATTACTATAAAAACTAATTTAAAGGAGAGATATTATGAAAGATTTTTTTAAGAAATTTGGTTTGATGGTGGTTGCTTTATTAAGTTTTGTTTTGGTTATTACAGTATGTTATAAGTTTTTTAACTTCAAGTCAGCTATGCTTACAGTAATCGTAGTAACATTTGTAATTTTAGCTATTAGAGTAATCTATGCATTTAGAAGATACTTTGTATCAATTTGTGCATTTTTAATTTTAATAACTTTAGTTATAATTGCGTTTTTACAGATTCCTGGAGTAAAAGATCGGATTATTAAACAACCAATAATGCAACAAGTTTCCGCTCAAAACGTTGTACAAACAGCAAGTGCACAAGAGATTGTTTATGTAGACAGACCAGTAGAAGTAATAAAAGAAGTACCTGTAGTTGAGACTAAAGAAGTGCTTGTTGAAAAACCAGTTGTTAAAGAAGTTGAAAAAACAGTTTACGTTGATAAGCCTGTAGTTGAAACCAAAGAGGTAGTAGTAGAAAAACCAGTTATACAACAAGTTGAGAAAAAAGTTTATGTAGACAAACCTGTAATTCAGACTAAAGAAGTAGAAAAGGTAGTTTACGTAGATAAACCAGTAGAAGTGGTAAAAGAAGTACCTGTAATTGAAACTAAAGAAGTAGAAAAAGTTGTATACGTGGATAAACCAGTAGAAGTAATCAAAGAAGTACCTGTTGTTGTAACTAAAGAAGTAGAAAAAGTTGTATACGTAGATAAACCAGTAGAAGTAATAAAGGAAGTAGAAAAAATAGTTTATGTAGACAAACCAGTAGTAACAACACCAGTAGTAACAACACCAGTGGTTACAGTTCCTGAAACAACTTCAAAAATTACTTCAAAAATTCAATTTGCTGAAAAGATTGATGGCGCAACAGAAATTTTTGCATCTGTAACTCTTAGTGATAAATCAGAAGTTAAGATTGAATCAAATGTAAAATATGAAATAAGAAAGATTTCTGATACAGTATATCATGTAGTTATGCAAATTGAAGAAGGTTCACATGGCGTAGCAGTTGTTTGCGTAACGGGAAATAACGTTGAAACAAATGAAGTAAAAATGAGCTATTAATCAGACCATTTACAAGTGCAATATAGAAATTTACTTTATAACAGTGACAAATGGCAAAGTTTGTGTATATAGATTTTACTAAAATATGATAACAAAATTATATATCAACTGAGCCTGAAAAGCCTGTTGTATTATGATTTTTACTTAATAATTATAATGAATGTTTAAAAAACTATTCAAATTTAACTATTAAGTTTAAATTGTGTTATAGTAATATCTAGTTGTATTTATTAAATCAAACAATCAAGTTAGTGGAATAATTTTCTACTGACTTTTATTTTGTCTAAAATTGCTCAAATATTTCGTTTTTATGTAAATTTATACCATAATATAACCATTTCCTATTGCATTTGTTCGGAAATTGTGTTATAATAAATATATATAAAATTTTTTCTAATAGAAAATAATTTTTTTGTTGAAAACGCAACATCACAATTGTGAGGGGTTACGATTGGATGTTTTCATATATAGATCTGTTACTACTAACAAAACAAACAATAAAGGAGAGATATTATGAAAAACTTTTTTTCAAGATTCGGTTGGGTAATATGTTTAGTACTTTCTATGGTTTTGGCTGGAACTATACTTTCTGTTATGTTTAATACCGCAGTAGTGGTTGTTTGCCTTTTGGCTTTTACTATGATTTCTGTATTAAGCGTTGTGCTTTGGAAGTTCCGTCGGTACTTTGTAAACTTAATTCTGATTTTTACCTTTGCAGTTGTATTGATCTCACTATTATATAATGTTGGTATCTTTAATGGTTATATTGATCTAGCATTTAAAGGTATAAATGTAAAAGAAGATGTTACTGTTAATGGTGATGTCAATGTTAAGGGTAATGTAACCGCAGACAAAGATGTTACTGTAGGAGGTAATGTTAATGCCAAAGGTAATGTAACTGTTGATAAAGATGTTACTGTAAAAGGTGACACTAATGTTAATGGTAACGTAACTGTAGACAAAGATGTCACTGTAAAAGGTGATACCAATGTCAAAGGTAGTGTTAATGTTGACAAGGATGTAAATGTTGGCGGTGACGTCAATGTTAAGGGAAGTGTAACCGTTGATAAGGATGTTAATGTGAAAGGTGATGTTAAAGTTGATGGCGATGTTATAGTCGATGGCAAAGTGATAATCAATACACCTACACCAGCACCTGCAAAACCTACACCAGCACCCGTACAGCCTACACCAGTACCTGTACAACCTACACCGGTACCTGTACAACCTACACCAGTACCTGCACAACCTACACCAGTACCTGCAACACCAACACCAACACCTGAACCTGTAAAGGTTTCAGCAAATATAACTTGGGGAGACCATATTGATGGTGCTACCGAATTGTTTGCTAGTGTTGTTCTTAGTGGATCCGCTACACCTACTATTGAATCAAATTTAAGTTGTTCAGTAGTAAAGATTTCAGATACTGTATATCATGTTAGAATTACAATTAGTGAGGGTAGCCATGGAGTTGCCGCTTTATCAGTAGCTGGAACGGGAATTACCTCAAATCAAGTAACCAGAAATTATTAATCATCCAACTTGGTGTTGAGATACATCAAGACGGGCATAAGATGCCTTACCCCTTGGATTTTTGAATCTCAAGACCTGTGAATATTTTCACAGGTCTTAATTTATGCATTTTACAAATTGTGTTTTTTATGTAATTAATTGTATAATTAATCCCGTTAGACTTGATTTTAAGCTACAAATGTGATATAATATATATGTGTTAAGAAATATTGTCAAAAGGAAATTTTTTTTTGTTAAGGTTATCACTGTTGTGAATGAAGTTTTGTTTTTTCTGTGGCTTCTGTCATAGAGAATATATACTATAAATATTTATTTTTTATATAAAAATTATATTTATTTGTATATAAAGTTTAGAGTAGTTTTTAAAATTAGTAAGATATTTACTGATTCCCTTTCAATTAATTGAGACGTTAATTGATCTAAACTATTCTCCTTTATAGTTTAACCCCTAGGGAAATTCGAGTCTCAATACCAGTGAATTTATTTTCACTGGTATTTTTGTGTGTTTTCAAATTTCAACATTTTTCTTCTTTTTTATGTGTTAAAATATTTCTGGGGTGTTTGATATGAAGTATACATATGACAATGACAAATCTAGTTTAAGCGTAGACTTAGAAGAAGAGCTTGACGTTAGTTCTTGCAAAACTTTAAGAAATATAATAGATGGGTATATTATGAGATATGAACCAAGAGAGTTTATAGTTAATTTGACAAACGTCAAATTTATGGATAGTAGTGGCATAGGATTACTGATTGGAAGATATAATTTAATTAAATTACTAGATTCTAAAATGACCATTATTAACGCTACACAAAGCATTAAAAGAGTATTGGAACTTTCTAATGTAACAAAAAATATTAATTTAAGGAGTGAATAACTATGGAAAATAATATGAAAATAGAAATTGATTCTAACCAATTTAATATTTCTGTTGTAAGGGTTGCGGTTGCGACTTTTGTATCCACTTTAGATATTTCCATAGATGATTTAATGGATATAAAGACCGCGGTAAGCGAAGCAGTAACAAATTCAATTGAACATGGTTATGAAAATTCTAAAGGTAAGGTCATTATAGAGGCTAAAATAACTGAGGGGGTTGAGGACATTGTTACTATAATTGTTAAAGACTATGGAGTAGGAATTAGTGACATTGAATTAGCCACAACACCTACGTATACTTCAAAACCAGAATTAGAGCACGCAGGTCTAGGATTTACTATAATGGAAAGTTTTATGGATCAAATAGAAATTGATTCATCTGTTAATAATGGAACAACAATAAAATTAATTAAGATATTAAAAAAGAAAAAGTCTATATGAAAGTAACTTTTTATGTATTTCTTTACATTTACAAATAATAATGATATAATATATAAGGTGAGATTATGTTATACAGTATTGAAGAGAGAGATGTCGGCACTAGATTAGATATTTATCTTAGCAACAATTTAAATGAATATACTAGAAGTTATATAAAAAAATTAATTGAAGATAATGAAATATTGGTGAATGATAAATCTGTAAAATCTGGATATTCGTTAAAGTTACATGATAAAATCTTAATTAAAGATATAAAAATTCAAGAATCGGATATTATACCTAAAAAAATTGATATTGATATTATATACGAAGATGATGATATTATTATTATAAATAAAGAAAAAGGTATGACAGTACATCCTGGTAGTGGTAATTATACAGATACTTTAGTAAATAGCTTGTTGTATACACATAAGGATAAATTATCAACTATAAATAGTGTTGTAAGGCCTGGAATAGTACATAGGATTGATAAAGATACAACGGGAATACTAGTTGTAGCTAAAAATGATAATGCTCATAAAAGGCTATCTGAACAATTTAAGGAGCATACTATTAAAAGAGAATACATTGCCTTAGTTAAAGGTATATTAAAAGAAGATAATATAATTGTTGATCAACCAATAGGACGATCAACAAAGGATAGAAAGAAAATGTGTATTACAAATAAAAATAGTAGAAATGCGGTAACGCATATAACTGTTTTAAGTAGATTTTATAATTCTAAAATAACCTTAATAAAGGCAGTTTTAGAAACGGGAAGAACCCATCAAATAAGAGTTCATATGAAATATTTAGGCTATCCACTTCTTGGGGATTTAACATATGGCAGTGAAAGTAAACAGTTTAAAGTCAAGGGTCATTTACTACATGCGAGATTGTTAGGATTTATACATCCTAGTAAAAATAATTATGTTGAATTTGAGTCTAAACTTCCAGAAGAATTTCAAAGTATATTAAATACGTTAGAAAATAGAGAAAAAAACTAGCAAGTATTATAACTTGCTAGTCATTTATATAAACATAAGCTTATGATACTATATAGTATGTAAGTCTATACAAAAATGTTAAAGGAGATTTTATGATTAGGTTAAATAAGTATATTGCACAAAGTGGTGTATGTTCAAGAAGAAAAGCAGATGAGCACATAGCTAATAAAGAGGTTAAAATAAATGGACAAACTATATTTGAATTAGGTACGATGGTGGATGAGACAAAAGATATTGTTAATGTTAAAGGTGAAAATATATCTTTAGTAAAAAGAAAGATATATATAATGCTTAACAAACCAGAAGGGTACGTTACAACAAGTGTTGAGCAATTTGATAGACCATGTGTAATAGATCTTATAAAGGAAGAGGAAAGAGTTTTTCCAGTAGGCAGACTTGATATGGAGACTGAAGGGTTATTACTGTTAACTAATGATGGACAATTTGCTAATAAATTAATGCACCCTAGTAAAAAAATAAATAAAGTATATATAGCAAAAGTAACTGGAGATATAACTGATGATGCAATTCAAAGATTAAAAAAAGGTGTTGAAATAGATGATTATACAACTGCACCTGCACTTGTTGAAAAAATATCTAAAGAAGAGTTGAAAATAACTATTCACGAGGGAAAAAATAGACAAGTTCGAAAAATGTGTGCGGCAGTGGGATTAAACGTAATACAATTGAAAAGAATTAAAATAGGAAATTTAGAACTTGGAAATTTAAGACTTGGAAAATATAAATTATTGAAGTCATACGAAATTAAAAATTTGTTTTAAAGCAAAAAACAGAAGTATATTTTAAATATTACTTCTGTTTTTTATATATTCTCTTTCATATTAGTGTTTTCTCTTTCTAGCCGCTTCAGATTTCTTTTTTCTCTTCACACTTGGTTTTTCATAATGTTCTCTTTTTCTCATCTCAGCTATAACACCGTATTTTGCGCATTGCTTTTTAAATCTAGCAAGTGCATTCTCTAAACTTTCATTATCTTTTATTTTAATTCCTGGCATTTTATATATTCCCTCCTTCCAGTGGGAAATACCTAATATATATTCATTAAATTAATAAGTACTTCTTTTTTTACTATATAATTATACATTAAAAAAAGTATGTTGTCAAGCAATTGCAATAAAAAACTTCAAATAGAGAAAAAAACTTATGAGAAGTATTAAATAAACAAAAAACTACAATTAATATAAAATAGCAAAAAAAAGACAAAATTTCTAAACTTTTTATTGAGTTTTGCTTGACAAGTAATACAAGTTGTGGTAAAATTAGAGATATATTATCACTAACGATAATTACTATGTAAACTAAAACGAAAAGGATGGTTGAAATAGTGGCAAAAAACGTTATATTTAGTTAAAATTAAGACACACAAAACAAATTAGTTATTATGTAAACTAATTTGGTTTTTTGACGTCTTTTTTATATATTTTTTTTGGGGGTAAAAGATGGTTCACGAAGTAAAAAATGGAAAAGCTACAAGAATGAGTTTTTCAAAGATTAATGAAGTAATAGAAATGCCAGATTTAATCGATATCCAAAAAAGTTCATATGAATGGTTTTTAAAATCAGGGTTAATGGACGTTTTAAGGGATGCATCACCTATTAAAGATTTTTCAGAAAATCTTATGCTTGAATTTGTAGACTATAGGTTAGAAGATGAGACTAAGTACACTATTGAGGAGGCAAAGGCAAGAAGCACAACATATGCGTCTAGATTGCAAGTTAAAATAAGACTCTTCAATAAAGAAACTGGAGAAATAAAAGAGCAAGAAATATTTTTTGGTGACTTGCCTATTATGACAGATAATGGAACTTTCTTAATCAATGGAGCAGAGAGAGTTATAGTATCTCAACTTGTTAGATCTCCTGGTGTTTATTATGATAGACATAGGGATAAAGTAACAGGTAAATTTTTATATTCTTCAACAGTTATTCCTAATAGAGGAACATGGCTTGAATATGAGTCAGATACTTCCGATGTATTATGGGCAAGAGTAGATAGAACTAGAAAAGTTCCTATGACTACCTTAATTAGAGCTTTAGGTATTGAGACTGATGGACAAATTATAGATTTATTTGAAGATGATAACCTTACTAATTCTTTATATAAAGATTTATCTAAAACTAGTGATGAGGCTTTACTTGAAATATACAAAAAGTTAAGACCAGGTGAACCTTTACATGTAGATGCTGCAAAGTCTCTACTATTTGGTTTATTATTTGAGGCTAGAAGATATGATTTAGCTAGAGTTGGTAGATATAAGTATAATTTAAAACTTGATATTGCAAGTAGAATTAAAGGTCAAATTGCATTTGATAAAATTGTTAATCCTGAAACAGGAGAAATAATGGTTGACGCTAAAGAAGTAATTACTGAAGAAATGTCTGTAGAAATTAAAAACGCAGGTATTAATGTAGTATATATAGATATCGAAGGAAAAAAAGTAAAAGTTATAGGTAACAATACCGTTAATATTTCAAAATATTTAGGATTTGAAATAGATAAGAATATAATAAAAGAAGAAGTTCATTTTCCTGTTCTGAAAAAAATATTAGAAGAAAATGAAGGAATAGATGAAGAAAAATTAAAGAAATTAATTGAAAAAAATAGAGAAGTGCTTGTTGTTAAACATATAACAATGGACGATATAATAGCTTCAATTAACTATTTTATAAACTTTAGATTTGGTTTAGGATTTGTTGATGATATAGATCATTTAGGTAATAGACGTGTAAGATGTGTTGGTGAATTGTTACAAAATCAATTTAGAGTTGGTATAGCAAGACTTGAAAGAGTAGTTAAAGAAAGAATGGTAACACAGGATTTAGATTCTGCAACTCCTCAATCAATGATTAATATAAAACCTATCGTTAGTTCTTTAAGAGAGTTTTTTGGTAGTAGTCAATTATCACAATTCATGGATCAAATAAATCCACTTGCTGAACTTACACATAAAAGAAGAATATCAGCACTTGGGCCTGGTGGTTTATCAAGAGATAGAGCAGGATTCGAAGTTCGTGACGTTCATCATACTCATTATGGTAGATTGTGTCCAATAGAAACTCCAGAAGGACCAAATATAGGTCTTATAGGATCACTTCCTACATTTGCTAAAATAAATAGATACGGTTTTATTGAGACTCCATATAGAAAAATAGATAAGAAAACAGGAGTTATATTAGATGAAATAGAATATATGACTGCTGATACTGAAGATAACTATGTTGTAGCTCAGGCAAATGAACCATTAGATAAAGATAATAAGTTTGTTAATAAAAGAGTTAAAGCAAGATCTCAAGAAAAAATATTAGAAATAGAAAAAGAAAAAGTAGATTACATGGATGTATCTCCTAAACAGCTTGTTTCAGTAGCTACAGCAATGATACCTTTCTTAGAAAATGATGACGCTAACCGTGCACTTATGGGTGCTAACATGCAACGTCAAGCAGTTCCACTTATTAAAGCTGATAGCCCAATTGTTGGTACAGGTATAGAATATAAAGCAGCAGTTGATTCAGGTATTGTTATAACAGCTAAAGAAGATGGTACAGTAGCTTATGTTGATGCTGAAAAAATAATATTAGATACAAAAAAAGGTAAACAAGAATATAAATTAATTAAATATCAAAGATCTAACCAAGGAACTTGTATAAATCAAAAACCAATAGTTCAAAAGGGCGAAAAAATTAAAAAAGGCGATGTAATAGCTGATGGTCCTTCAACACAAAACGGTGAACTTGCAATTGGTAAAAACATACTAATTGGATTTATGACTTGGGAAGGTTACAACTATGAGGATGCTATATTAATTTCTGAAGATTTAGTTAAAGATGATGTACTTACATCAATACATATTGAAGACTATGATTGTGAAGCAAGAGATACAAAACTTGGACCTGAAGAAATCACAAGAGAAGTTCCAAACATTGGTGATGATGCATTAAAGGATTTAGATGAAAATGGTATAATTCGTATAGGTGCAGAAGTAAGACCAGGAGATATATTGGTTGGTAAAGTAACTCCTAAGGGTGAAACTGAGCTTACTGCTGAAGAAAAATTATTAAGAGCTATATTTGGTGATAAAGCAAGAGAAGTAAGGGATACATCTCTTAGAGTACCACATGGTGAAGCTGGAACAATTGTTGATGTTAAGATATTTACAAGAGAAACATCTGATGAGTTAGCAGCTGGTGTAAATAAAGTTGTTAGAATATATATAGCACAAAAAAGAAAAATATCAGTTGGAGATAAAATGGCAGGACGTCATGGTAACAAAGGTGTTATATCACGTATATTACCAAGGGAAGATATGCCATACATGCCTGATGGTACTCCACTTCAAATAGTACTTAACCCACTGGGTGTTCCTTCACGTATGAACGTAGGTCAGGTTTTAGAAGTGCATCTAGGATACGCTGCTAAAATGCTTGGATGGAAAATTGCAACACCAGTATTTGATGGTGCAAAACAAGATGATATAGCGGATTTATTTGAACAACAAGGATTAAGTAGAAGTGGTAAATTTACATTATATGATGGAAGAAGTGGTGAACCTTTTGATAGAGAAGTAACAGTTGGATACATGTATATGCTTAAATTATATCACTTGGTTGATGATAAAATACATGCTCGTTCAATAGGACCTTACTCATTAGTTACACAACAACCATTAGGTGGTAAAGCACAATTTGGTGGACAGAGATTTGGGGAAATGGAAGTTTGGGCTTTAGAAGCATACGGAGCAGCTTATACATTACAAGAAATGTTAACTGTGAAGTCAGATGATATAGTTGGAAGACTTAAAACTTATGAATCAATTGTAAAAGGTGAAGAAATTCCAAGACCAGGTATACCAGAAGCATTTAGAGTACTTATAAAAGAACTACAAAGCTTAGGTTTAGACTTAAAAATGTATAAACAAGATGAAGAGTTAGAGCTTAAAGATTCGGTGGAAACAGAAGTTGATGAAAGAGAAATAGTTCTAGAAACTAATGAAGACATTGAAAAATTAAATAAAGTTGTTCAATCTGATTTTGAAGGTATGACGTTAGAAGATGAAGATGGTGAAGCACTAGATGAAAGTGATATCGATATTTTAGATGATGACGATATAAAAGAATATGATGTTGAAACTGAAACTGGAATTTATGATGATAGTGACAATGTTAACTAAGAAGGAGTGATTTTTAAGTATGCAAGACATGGATAATTTTGATAGATTAGGAATTGGCCTTGCTTCCCCTGAAAAGATGAGAGAATGGTCTAGGGGCGAAGTTAAGAAACCAGAAACAATAAACTATAGAACATTAAAACCTGAGAGAGACGGACTTTTTTGTGAAAAAATATTCGGACCAACAAAAGATTGGGAATGTTACTGTGGAAAATACAAGAAAGTAAGATATAAAGGCATCATATGTGATAGATGTGGAGTAGAAGTAACTAAGAAAAAAGTAAGAAGAGAAAGAATGGGGCATATAGAACTTGCTTGCCCTATCTCTCATATTTGGTATTTCAAAGGAATACCAGGTAGAATGAGTTTATTATTAGATATTTCTCCTAAAGCATTAGAA
Source organism: Bacillota bacterium (assembly GCA_023460515.1). GTDB lineage: Bacteria > Bacillota > Clostridia > TANB77 > CAG-465 > RGIG5057. The sequence goes on from JAEWPS010000032.1 coordinate 139,029, forward strand.
AAAGTTATTTATTTTGCTTCATATGTTGTAGTAGATCCTAAAAATACAGCACTTAGTAAATGTGATGTATTAAACGAAAAAGAATATAGAGATGCTATTGAACAATATGGAACAGGTTCTTTTAAAGTAGGTATGGGTGCAGAATCTATTCAACAACTACTTAAAGAGTTAGATATTGTTAAATTAAGAGAAAATCTTGTTAAGAGTTTAGATAAAGCTACTGGACCAAAACAACAAAAAATAATTAAAAGATTAGAAACAGTGGACGCATTTTTGAATTCTGGAAATAGTCCAGAATGGATGATATTAGATGTTATACCTGTTATACCACCTGAACTTAGACCAATGGTACAATTAGATGGTGGAAGATTTGCAACATCTGATTTAAATGATTTATATAGAAGAGTTATTAACAGAAATAATAGATTAAAAAAATTAATCGAATTAGAAGCTCCAGATATAATTGTAAGAAATGAAAAAAGAATGTTACAAGAAGCTGTTGATGCTTTAATAGATAATGGTAGACGTGGAAAACCAATAACTGGTGCCGGCGCAAGACCTTTAAAATCTTTATCAGATATGTTAAAGGGTAAACAAGGTAGATTCAGACAAAACTTACTTGGTAAGAGAGTAGATTATTCTGGACGTTCGGTTATCGTTGTTGGACCAGAGTTAAAAATACACCAATGTGGATTACCTAGAGAAATGGCTTTAGAGTTATTTAAACCATTTGTTATGAAAGAACTAGTTAAAAGAGGAAAAGCTTTTAATATTAAAAATGCAAAGAGAATGGTAGAAAGAACAGATGTTGCAGTATGGGATATACTAGAAGAAATAATTGTAGATAGACCTGTAATGCTAAATCGTGCTCCAACACTACATAGACTTGGTATACAAGCATTTGAACCAGTTTTAGTTGAAGGAAGAGCGATTAAATTACATCCATTAGTTTGTACAGCGTTTAATGCCGATTTCGATGGTGATCAGATGGCTGTTCATATACCACTTTCACCTGAAGCTGTTGCTGAAACAAAATGTTTAATGTTAGCTTCAAATAATCTACTTAAATTACAAGATGGTAAACCAGTTGCTGTTCCATCACAAGATATGATACTAGGAAGTTATTACTTAACAGTTGAAGTGCCAGGTGAAATAGGCGATGGAATGATATTCTCAGATATCAACGAAGCAATGATGGCTTACGACGAAAAAGTTGTAGGTATTCATGCGCCAATAAAAGTTAGATTAACAAAAGATATAGCAGGAACTAAAGTTTCTAAAATTGTTGATACAACAATCGGAAGATTAATTTTTAACAAATACATACCTCAAGATATTGGATTTGTTGATAGATCAGATATTGCAAATGAGTTTAGACTTGAAATTGAATTTCCAGTTAGAAAGAAAGAACTAGGAGTTATTATAGATAAATGTATAGCAACTCATGGAATTCCAAAAACTGCTGAAGTTTTAGATGATATAAAAGCTAATGGATTTAAATATTCTACAAAAGCTGCTATAACAGTATCTATTGCAGATATAGAAATACCACAAGTTAAATATGAATTATTAGCATCTGCTGAAAAAACAGTTGAATCTATACTTACTAAATTTAATAGAGGATTAATAACTGATGAAGAAAGATATACAGCAACAATAAAGACATGGTCTAAAGTTACTGATGAAATACAAGAAGCGGTAATGAATAATCCAAATAAATTAAATCCAATATACATGATGGCACATACTGGTGCTAGAGGAAATCCAACACAAATAAGACAGCTTGCCGGTATTCGTGGACTTATGGCAGATACATCTGGTAAAACAATAGAATTGCCTATCAAATCTTGTTTTAAAGAGGGATTGGATGTTCTAGAATTCTTTATATCTTCACATGGTGCTAGAAAAGGTCTTGCAGATACAGCGTTAAGAACTGCCGATTCTGGTTACTTAACTAGAAGATTGGTTGATGTAAACCAAGATATAATAATCATGGAAGATGATTGTGGAACAGATCAAGGATTATATATTTCAGATATACTTTCTAATGGAGTTTCAATAGAAGGTGTTACTGAAAGAATGGAAGGTAGATTCCTAGCTGAAGATATATTCGATGATGAAGGAAATATGTTATATATTAAAAATACTTATATTAATGACGATATAGCTAAAAGAATAGTTGCTACTGGAAAAACTAATGTTAAAATACGTTCAGCCTTAACATGTGAATCAATAAGAGGCGTGTGTGCTAAATGTTATGGTAAAAACTTAGCAACTGGAGATATTATATCTGCTGGAGAAGCGGTTGGTGTAATTGCAGCTCAATCTATAGGTGAACCTGGAACACAGCTTACAATGAGAACATTCCATACTGGTGGTGTTGCTGGAGGAGATATAACTCAAGGTCTTCCTAGAGTTGAAGAACTATTTGAGGCTAGAAAACCAAAGGGTATTGCTATGGTTAGTGAAATTACTGGAACAGTTGCAATTGGTGAAAATGGAAACATAAAAGAAGTTACTGTAACAAGTGATGAAAAGTATACAGAAAAGTATACTATACCATATGGAATGCGTTTAGTTGTTCATAATGGTGATAAAATTACTGCTGGTGATAGAATAACAGAAGGATCACTAGATCCACATGATATTATACGTATTAAAGGTGATCTTGCAGTTCAAAATTATCTAATTGAAGAAGTTCAAAAAGTATATAGAGAACAAGGTGTTCATATAAACGATAAACATATAGAAATAATAGCACGTCAAATGCTTAGAAAAATCTATATTGAAAATAAAGGTGATACAGATCTATTTACAGGTTCAACTGTAGATATGAATGATTATAACGCTGAAAACAAGAGAGTTAAAGCATTAGGATTAAAACCTGCTATTGGTAAAAAGACTTTACTTGGTATTACTAAGATAGCATTATCTACAGAATCATTCCTATCTGCTGCATCATTCCAAGAGACTTCAAGAGTTCTTACGGATGCTGCAATTAAAGGTAAAGTAGATAAATTACAAGGATTAAAAGAAAATGTTATAATAGGACGTTTAATACCAGCTGGAACAGGTGTAGTAGAATATGGAGACATTGATGTTGAAATACCTGCTGATGTTGCAGAACAAGAATTAAATGACTTAGAGAACGTTACTGAAAATATTGTTGAAAACTTTTCTAATATTCCAGAATTAATTGAAGAAGATGAGATTGAAACTGAAGAAATATTAGACGAAGAATAGTATATTTTAAAACACAAGTATTCATATGTGAATGCTTGTGTTTTTTATTAACATATATTTAAGTATAACCTTTAGTTTTTATATCTATCTATTGCAATAAATGTAGATTTTTGATATAATATATTATGTTAAGATAAGGAGATGTAAAAGATGACACCCACACCGATGATGCAACAGTATTTAGAAATTAAAAATAAATATAGCGATTCAATAGTTTTTTTTAGACTTGGAGATTTCTACGAAATGTTTTTCGATGATGCAATAACATGCAGTAGAGAATTAGAACTTACTTTAACTGGTAAGGATTGCGGATTAGAAGAAAGAGCACCTATGTGTGGAATACCTTATCATAGTGTAAATACATACATACCAAAATTAATTGAAAAAGGTTATAAAATTGCTATATGTGAACAAGTTGAAGATCCTAAATTTGCAGATGGCTTAGTTAAAAGGGATGTTGTGAAAATTGTAACTCCTGGAACAATAACTGAACAAACTTTACTCGATGATAAAAAGAACAATTACATATCTGCTTTTATAATAGATAAAAAGGAATCTGCATTTGCATATGCGGATATATCTACAGGTGAAGTTTATATATCTAGTGTTTTCAATGAAAATATAGATTTAAAGATTATAGATGAAGTTGCAAGGATAGCTCCATCTGAGATTATAATAACAAAAAAAGATTTTGACAGTGACCTTGCTTTTAACATTAAAAAAAGATTTAATGTTTATATATCTAAATATGAAAATTATGAACTAAATGATAAAATAGACGAACTTATAACAGATTTAAATATACATGAAATACAAAAAACATGTATAATTACGCTACTTAATTATATTTTGAATACTCAAAAAAATAGTGTGAATCAAATAAGTAATATCAAAAAGTATGAAATAGAAAAATACATGCAATTAGACGTACAAACAAGAAGGAATCTTGAGATTTTAGAATCAAATAGAGAAAAAGTAAAAAAAGGAAGTTTACTCTGGGTTTTAGATAAAACAGTTACTGCAATGGGTGGTAGACTTTTGAGAGATTGGGTTCAAAATCCTTTACTTGAAAAACAAGTAATAGAAAAAAGGCAGTATGCAGTAGAGGTTTTTACCAAAGAATTTGTGCTTAGAGATGAAATAATATCATGTTTGAAAAATGTATATGATATTGAAAGAATAATTTCTAAGATTGTTGGTTCTTCAGCTGGTCCTAGAGATTTGGTTGTGCTTAAAAATTCTATAGAAGGATTGCCTAAATTAAAGGAATTACTTTCATCATTAAAAAATATATCAAATGATAACTATATATCAGAAATATATTCTAAATTAGATGTATTAGGTGATTTATACAAATTAATTGATGTTTCTATATTGGATGATTCACCTATTAATTTAAAAGATGGTGATATAATAAAATCTGGATTTAATGAAGAAATTGATGAATATAGATTAGCTAAAACTGAAGGTAATACATGGCTTATGCAATTAGAAGCTGAAGAAAAGGCTATGACTAATATAAAAAATCTGAAAGTGAGTTATAATAGAGTTTTTGGCTATTACATTGAAGTTACTAATTCGTATAAAGAACTAGTCCCAAAAGATAGATATATAACAAAACAAACACTAGCTGGTTCAGAAAGATATATAACTCCAAAATTGAAGGAGATTGAGGAGAAAATTTTAATAGCTGGTGATAAGTTAAATGATTTAGAGTATAAACTATTTTGTTTAGTCAGAGAAAAAGTTGGAAATGAAGTAAAAAGAGTACAACTAACTGCAAATTTAGTTGCAACTTTAGATGGATTAATTTCTTTAGCTGTTGTTGCTAATGAAAATAATTATGTTAAACCTATTATTAATAATGAGAATAATATAGAAATAAAAGACGGAAGACATCCAGTTGTTGAAAAGTCATTAAAAGATACTTCATTTATAGCTAATAATACCTATTTAGATAACGATAAGGATATGTTTACAATAATTACAGGACCTAATATGGCGGGTAAGTCTACATATATGAGGCAAGTAGCTTTAATATCGTACATGGCTCAAATAGGAAGCTTTGTTCCTGCATCAGAAGCAAGCCTCTGCATTGTGGATAGAATTTTTACTAGGGTTGGTGCTTCAGACGATTTAGCTATGGGAGAATCAACTTTTATGGTTGAAATGTCTGAATTGTCTAATATATTAAAAAATGCTACAAATAATAGTTTAGTTATACTAGATGAGATAGGAAGAGGTACTTCAACCTATGATGGACTGGCAATTGCATGGGCAACAGTTGAATATATAGTTAATGAATTAAAATGTAAAACGTTATTTGCCACTCATTATCATGAACTTACTGAACTTGAAGATAATTTTGAATGTGTGAAAAATTACTCAGTTCAAACAGAAGAAAGTGGAGAAGATGTAATATTTCTTCATAAAATATTACGTGGTGGAGCAGATAATTCATATGGGATATATGTTGCAAAATTGGCTGGATTACCTAAGAAAACTATCTCAAGGGCACGTAGTATATTAAAAGAATTAGAGCTATCGGATATTGCAAAGAAGAGTATAAAAGTTAGTAAAAAGATAGATGCAGAAAATATAGCGGTTGATATGTTTAACTTTAAACTTAATGAAATATCCAAAATATTAGAGAATACAGATTTAGATGAATTATCACCTAGAGAAGGATTACAATTATTATATAAATTAAAAGAAAAATCTAAATAGGTTAAAATAAAAGAAGAAGGTGTAAAATGAGTTCTATAATAATGCATATATATATATCACAAAAAGTTCAAAAGGAACTTGGATTATCTAATAAATTTTTAGCCGGATCAATATTACCAGATATGATTAAGATAAAGACTAAAGAAAGAGATGAAACTCACTATATTAAAGAGTATGATAATGGTAGAAAAAGACTTCCAGATTTAGATAAGTACTTAGATGAAAATAAAGATAAACTAAATGACGAAGTAATAATTGGATATTATGCTCACTTAATAGAAGATAGAATTTGGTTTGACACGTATATAGACACTTTTGCTAAATGTATAGATAAAGATAATGTATTATATACTGAAGATAATTCAGTTCATAATACATCGGATTTTAGAAAAGATATGTATGCAGATTATGTTAGTGTAGATATGTATCTAATAGAAAAAAATAATTTAGATATAGATAAGATTAGAACAGATATAATGCAAGAATTAAAAGGCTATGATGTTGACGAAGTGATAGAAGAAAACGTAGTATTTCCTTCTAAAGTTAATAATGCAAGAATCAAATTTATATCAGATTATTGTTTAAATAATTATATTAATGAATCAACAGAAATGGTAAAAGAAAAGATAAAAGAAATATTAGGAGAATAAGTTATGGGAAATATTGTTTTATTAGATGAAAATACTATTAACAAAATAGCGGCTGGTGAAGTTGTAGATAGACCATCATCAATTGTAAAGGAACTAATAGAAAATTCAATTGATGCCAATGCAGAAAATATAACAATAGAGATAAAAAACGGTGGTATAAGCTATATTAAAATAAGTGATGATGGAGATGGTTTTAAATCTGATGATGTAGAAATTGCATTTGAAAGACATGCGACAAGTAAAATAAGGCAAGAATCCGATATATTAAAAATAACCTCAATGGGTTTTAGAGGTGAAGCTTTAGCTTCAGTTGCGGCAATTTCAAAGGTTTTACTTGTAACAAAAAACAAAGATGAAGAAGTAGGAACAAAAATAATTGTTGAAGCCGGGAATATAATTTCAAAGGAGAAAACTGCTTCTAATAAGGGGTCTACAATATATATAAAAGATGTCTTTTTCAATACACCTGCAAGATTTAAATTTTTAAAAAAGGATTATACGGAGGCGGGATATATTGAGGATGTTATTACTAGAATAGCTCTTTCGAATCCGCAAATATCATTTAAATATATAAATAACGGAAAGATTATAATTAATACTTCTGGAGATGGAAAATTAGAATCTGTCATATATACTATATTTGGAAAAGAAATATATTCTAATATTTTAAATGTGAATTATTCATATAAGGATATAAGTGTAACAGGTGCTGTTGGACTTCCTCAAATTTCAAGATCTACAAGAAACAATGAATTTACATATATAAATTCTAGATTTGTTAAGGATAATATATTAAAAAGTAGTATAGAAAAAGCATATTCAGAAAAACTAGGTATTAATAAATTTCCATTTGCTATAATAAATGTTAGAATCAACCCAGAAACTATAGATGTTAATGTTCATCCTGCTAAGTTAGAAGTTAAATTTGAGAATGAGAAAGAGGTATTTGAATCTGTATATTTCGCTGTAAAAAACGTATTAGAAAATGATAATAGAGAGCGTAGTCCTTTTACAATCGCTTCAAAAGAAGCTAGTGAGATAAAAAAAATATACGATCAAACATTTAAATACAATAATAATGTTAACACTTTAAATACTGATAGTGTTGAAAAAATAGCATTGAATACTAATGTAAATTCAGAGATATTAGAAGAGTCAATTAGAAAAAATGAAGCAAATGAAGAATTAAAAGATACAAATTCTTTTGTAATGAATGAGCTAGAAGATAAAAAAATTATTGATGCAAATTTTTCAAATAATTTAATTGAAGAAAAAGACATTGAAAAGATGCATATGGAAAATAAAGATATTTATATAAAAGATGAAATTCAAATGTATAAAAGTGATGAATTAATATATAAATATGTTGGACAGGTATTTGATACATATATAATAATTCAAATAAAGGAAAAGATGTACATAATAGATCAACACGCAGCACATGAAAGATTATTATATGAAAGATTTAAAGAAAATTTTCATTCGAAGAATAAAGAAACTCAAATGTTGATGATACCAATATTAATAGAGCTGAAGAATAATGAATGTGATATAATATCTAGTAATATAGAATATTTTGAAAACTGTGGTTTTATACTTGAAAGATTTTCAGATAATTCATATAAAATATCTGGAGTTCCAAATATTGCGGACTTAGATATAGATTATAAGTCCATGTTTTTAGACTTAGTTGATGAACTTATGGGAAGTAATAAAACAGAATACAAAGATAAAGAATTTAGATTTTTAGCAACTTTAGCCTGTAAAGCAGCCGTAAAAGGTAATATGAACTTAACTAAAGAGGAAAATGTGAAACTTATAGATGAGATGCTTAAACTAGAAAATCCTTTTACATGTCCACATGGAAGGCCTACTGCATATGAGATTACGAAATATGAAATTGAAAGAAAATTCGGTAGAAAATAGGTGATATATTGAATAATGTTATATGTATAGTTGGACCTACAGCATCTGGGAAAACAAGTTTAAGTGTAGAACTTGCAAAAAGAATTAATGGTGAGATAATATCTGCAGATTCTATGCAAATATATAAAAAATTAAATATTGGTACTGCAAAAGTAACAGAAGAGGAAATGCAGGGTATCCCACATCATTTGTTAGATATAATACCACCAGAACAGGATTTTTCAGTTGCAGATTTTAAAAGATTGTGCTTTGAAAAAATAGATGAAATAATAAAAAAGAATAAAATTCCAATAATTGTTGGAGGAACTGGGCTATATGTATCTTCAGTTATTTTGGATATGAATTTTGAAGAACAAAAAATAGATGAAAAATATAGAAATGAGTTATACGAACTTGCAGATAAATTTTCTAATGAATATGTACATAATTTGCTTAAAGAGGTTGACCAACGTTCAGCTAATGAAATTCATCCTAATAACTTAAAAAGAGTAATACGAGCACTTGAAATGTATAAGTTAAATAAAATAAAAAGTAACCATATGGATGAAGAAAAAGAAAGGATAAATAATCTTACACCTAAATATAATTTTAAATTATTTTGCCTTAAATTAGATAAAGAAATGCTACACAATAGGATTAATATTAGAGTTGATCAAATGATTAAGCAAGGATTAGAAGAAGAGGCAAAATTAGTATATAAATTACCAAATTGCACAGCCAAACAAGCAGTTGGATACAAAGAGTTTTTTAGATATTTTGAAAATAAAATAAATCTAAATGAGGTTGTTGAGGACATAAAACTTAAGACAAGGCAATATGCAAAAAGGCAAATGACTTGGTTTAAAAAGATGCCTAAAGTAATATATCTTGATGCTATGGATACAAAGGATAAAATAATTGAGGAAATTATGGTGAATATATATGAAAAATAAAGATTCAAATTTAAAAGAAATAAAGAAAGTTCAAAAAGATATAATTAATCAGCATAATAGAAACAATAAATCTGATAAAAATAATTTATATATTATAATAGTTGTTTTTATAGTGATATTAATTTCACTTTTTGCTATTTGGTATAAAAGAGAAAAAGATGTAAAAGTATCCGAAGCAAATAATGGTAAATATGAAATCTATACTGAAACTAAAGGGTATATATTAAATAACGAAACAATTGTTGAATACAATAAGAATGAAACTTTAATTCCTATTGCTGAATCTGAAAAGAGGATAACAATAAATAGTGTGATAGGCATCTACAAAAATGCTGAGTATGAAAAGTTTTTAGCAAAACTTGTGGGTATGGATTTAGAAATAAATCAAAAATTAGAATTATTACCAGAAATATATTCTAATGAAGTTATTTCTATAGACAATGAAATTGATGAAATAACAAAAAAAATTAAAAGTATTTCATCATATATACAAATGGGTGATTATAAAACAAAACTAGATAATTTAGCATATAAAAAAGCGTTAACAGTTAGTTCGCTTACTCCTAGTGGAAGTGATGTTAAATCCTTAATTTTACAAAGGGATGTATATAAAGAAAATATGAATAAATCTTCAAATAATATTAAAGCTCCTATATCTGGTGTAATTGTATATACTAACGATGGGCTTGAAAATAAATTTGAAATAAATGATATTAGTAAATTTACAAAAAATTCGGCAGAAGAAATTATAAATTCATATGATAAAATACAAGAGGACACGTTTGGAATTAAAATAGTAGATAATTATGAATCATATATTTTAATAAAAGAAGATAAAGAAAATGATAAGTATATTACAGAAGGAAGGATATATACAATTGAATTGTTAGATAAAAACTCAAAAATAAAAGGGCTATTAGTAAAGAAAATATCTAGTGAGAAAGAAAATTATTGTATATTTAAAATAAGTAATAATGTTGAAGGGCTTGTCAATTTAAGAAAAGCTGATATAAAAGTAATTTGGAGGGAATTAACTGGATTTGTAGTAGATAATACGTCTATTAAGACCGTTAATAATATAGATTATATTACAATACTTAATTTAAATAAATATATTGATATACCTGTTAAAACTTTACTTAAACTTGATAATCAATCATTGATTAAAAATTATACAGATGCTGAAAAATTAGAATTAAATCTAGTAGGGACTATAAATTTAAATGTGTATGATCGAGTTGTAGAAAATAAGGAATTATAAAGTTAACTAGTAAAATAATAAATATAAAAAAGGTCCGAGTTATTAACTTGGACCTTTTAACATATCAAATGTTAAATTATTAAATTGTGTTTCGTTTAATTCTTCAATTTCTCTATTTAAATAGAATTCTTTTGAATTATCCACTAGTAGAGGGACATCTATAATTCTATTGTATTTATGAATATGTTCTGGTAGTATAGTAGAACATATTACAAGTTTAGGATTTATAAAGTCTCCTAGTATATATTCTTTCAGATTACACATATTTTCAAAGTTAAAGGATGAATCTTCATTTGTTTCTACAATGCTGCAATTACTTACATAAATATTTAATTCTTCTGTAGCTATTCTTAATATATCATAATTTTCATTAAAATATTTATCAGAATCTTTAGGTGATATATATGCAAGAATTCCTTTTTTTAGAGACTTAGCATTGCTAAAAGAAACATTAGAATATTCAGATAATTTCATTCCATATTTAATACAATCAATTACTTTATCTTTTTTTACATATAAATAGACATTTCTTACTTTGTTTACTACATTCATAAAATAAAATCTCCTGAGTTAATCATATATATTATACACTTATTAAGCCCTAAATACAAGTGTAACAATACTAAAACTTTTAAAATATAATAATGTAGGTGATATATGTGAATACTTTAATAGAAACAATAATATATTTAGTAGCTATTATTGGAATTGTAGCAATTATAGGATCGTTTTTTGAAATTTTCAATAATACATATTTAGATTATTTTAAAAAGGTGTCAAATAAAATATTTGACTTTAAAAAAAGTGAAATAAATACTGATAAGACTGTAACAATTGATGTTTATTTAAATAATATGTCGGATGCTGAATCCGAAAAAATGGCAAAAGAAATAAAAAATAGTATATGTCTAAATGATATTGCTGATTATATAAATATATATAAAACGTTTGACAAAAAATAAGTTTTAGTGTAAAATGTATGTGGGTGATTTTATGTACGCATATTTTAATGGAGTAATAAAGAATATATCAAGTGATACTATAACACTTGATGTACATGATATAGGGTATAATATATATATGGCAGAAGATGATTTAAATAACTTTAAATTGGAAGATAAAGTTATTGTCTATACATATTTTCAGCATAGAGAAGATGATATGAGGCTTTTTGGATTTTTAACTAAAAATCGTTTAGAATTCTTTAAAAAATTAATAAGCGTAAGTGGTGTTGGTAGTAAAGTAGCGCTAGGTATAATATCTAACATATCTGTAGAAAATATGTGCACAGCTATAGCTACAGATAATTTATTAATGTTAAAAAGTGTTCCGGGAATTGGTCCTAAACTTGCAGGAAAAATAATATTTGAACTTAAAGATAAAATATCTAATGAAGATATTTATAAGAAAAGTCCAATTAAAAATAGTGCTGATGTTGATGAAGCAATAACAGCACTTAAAGTTTTAGGATATTCTGAACGAGAGTTAGTAAATTGTATTAATGAATTAAATTTAGAAAACAAATCTGTTCAAGATATAATACGTATGTGTTTAAAACATATGCAAAAGTAGTGGGAATATATGTATTTTGATGTTTTTTAAAATATTATACTAGACAAGAAAACATTTTTATGATAATATATATGTAACAAACGAAAGGAAAAAATATGATAGAATTTAGTAATGTAAATAAAAAATATGATCATGATGTAGTTGCATTAGAAGATATAAATATAAAAATAGAAAAAGGTGAATTTGTATTTTTAGTTGGTCCATCAGGTAGTGGTAAATCTACTTTTTTAAAACTTATGGTAAAAGAAGAAGAAGCAACTAGTGGTAGCATTATTGTTAATAATACTAATATAAATAAACTAAAACAAAAAGACATACCATATTTAAGAAGAAAGATTGGATTTGTTTTTCAGGATTTCAGATTGCTTTATGACAGAACAGTTGCAGAAAATATAATCTTTGCATTAAGAGTTGTAGAGGCAACAGAAAAAGATATTAAATACCAAGTTAAATCTGTTTTGGAACTAGTTGGTTTATCAGGTAAAGAAAATTTTTATCCAAATCAATTATCAGGTGGAGAACAGCAAAGAATATCTTTGGCTAGAGCACTAGCTACAAAACCACCAATAATAATTGCGGACGAGCCAACAGGAAACTTAGATCCTAAAACTGCAGATGAAATATTTAAAACATTACTGGATATAAATGCAAGAGGTACTACAATACTAGTAGTAACACATGCTAAAGATATAGTGGATGGTTTAAATAAAAGAGTCATAGCTTTAGATCATGGTAAAGTTGTAAGAGATGATGCAAGAGGGGGTTATGTGAAATGACAACCAATACATATTTAATTAAAGAAGGATATGATAATTTAAAAAAACATGGTTCTAAAACTTTTTCGACTATGCTTATAATTTGTGCAACTATGATTGTACTAGGTATATTTATTATATTACTACAAAACGTCAATAAAAATGTGGAAACTGTTAGAAAAGAACAAGGTTTTCAAGCGTTTATAAGTGATACTGCTACTGAAACAGAGATTGATTATATAAAAGACAGTATTCAGATAATTCAGGGAGTAAAAGATATAAAATATATAGATAAAGATATGGCATTTGAAGACGCTAAAAGTGTATTTTCAGGCCAGGAATATTTACTTGAAGGATTACAGAAAGTAAAACCATTTCCTGCATCTTTTGTTATAAAGTTTAATGATATAAATGATGCATCAGTAATTAAAACACAAGTAGAAAAAGTAGAAGGTATTACAAAGGTAAAATACAATGAAGCAACAATAGAAGCAGTAATAACAATTTCTAATATAGCGAATATATTTTTGTTAGGATTGGGAACAATCATGCTTATTGTTTCAACATTTATTATTTCTAATACAATAAAACTTGCTGTTTATTCTAATAAAAGAGAAATTTATATAATGAGATATATTGGTGCTACTAATTCTTTTATACGTAAACCATTTATAATTGAAGGAGCGATAATGGGACTATTAAGTGCATTAATATCATTTGTAATAATATCTATAGGATATGTGGTGATATATGCAAGACTTCCTAAAGTAGGAACGAGTTTAGGAATATTTGGATTTATGCCATACTCACAATTATGGTACCAAGTATTAGGAATTTTTGTTTTAATAGGATTATTTGTAGGTATAGTTGGAAGTGCAATTTCTATTAGAAAGTATTTAAAGGTATAGGTGATTAATATGAAAAAAATATCAAGTATACTATTTATATTAGTTATAATTTTATCTCTAAATAAGTTTGTATATGCAGATGCGTTGTCGGATTATCAAAAACAGTTAGAGGCTATTAAAGCTGAACAAAAAGCTAATGCACAAAAACTTACTGGATTAGATCAAGAAATAGCACAAGATTTATATGATATGATGGATCTGGACAGCAAAATTGTAACATTTAGTACTAAATTAGGCGAATTACAAGCTAAAGTAGATGAAGTTAATAGTAAATTAACTAAGCAAGAAGAAGCTTTACAAAATTCAGCACAATTATATAATAGCGCTGAAGAAGTTTATACTACAAGACTCAGAGTAATATATGAGAATGGTATACCAAGTATGTTAGATATATTTTTATCTTCACAAAATATATCAGATTTCTTTTCTAAAATGAATGTGCTTACTAGTATACTTGAGTATGATAAATCATTGGTAAATAATATGCAAAATCAAAAAGAGTATATAGATTATATTAAAAGTGATATTGAATTACAAAAAGTACAATTAGAACAATTGAAATATGATACAGAAAAGTCTACTAAATCATTAGAAGATGCAAAGTTGGCAAAAGAAAACAAAATGAATCAAATGAAATCCTCACAAGCAACTTTAAAAGCTAAAGCTGCGGCTCTTGCAAAACAAGAAGTAGAGGCTTCAAAAAAAATACAAGCAGAAATTGAAAAAATGCAAGATATTGGAGGTTCATTTAGCGGACAATTTGCTTGGCCTACTCCGGGGTTCAATATTATAACAACAAGATATAACACATCTTATGATCCTTGGAATACAGGCAATTCAACAATACATACAGGATGTGATATAGCAGGTACAAATATATATGGTACAAAAATTATTGCTATGGAGTCTGGTACAATAACTCTAGCTCAATATTATGGTGGATATGGTAACTGTGTAATAATTGATCATGGTACTAGCGCAACAGATGGAAATAAGTATAAATCATTGTATGGACATGCCGAAAGATTAAATGTAGTTGTAGGTCAGAAGGTAGTAAAAGGTCAAACAATAGCGTTTGTAGGTTCAACTGGAAATTCTACAGGAGCACATTTACATTTGGAATTATATAAAAATAATAAAAGATTAGATCCATTATCTTATTTTAGTGGTATGAAATTTGTATATAGATAATATTACAGAAATATTTCAAAAAAATAAATTTTAATAGAAGTAAAAAACAAAAACAAAAAAAAGTAGTGAAAAAGTAAAAAAACTCTTGACTTATTTTATATTTTGTTGCATAATTAAATTATAAAGGTTCTAAGGGGGAAAAAACATGGGTGCTATTAACAAGTTTATGAATATGTTAAACATCGGTTCAAATGAAGAAGAGGAAGTAGAAGATTACGAGGATGAACAAGAAGTTCAAGATTCATCTTCTCAATATAAATCAAGAAGAAAATTTAGTGAAATTGAAGAAGAAAGTCCATATTCTGCAAGAAATATCCAATCTAAAGTTATTCCAATGAATACAGCAGTTTCTTCATCAAAAATGGTTATAACACAACCTAATTGTTACGAGGATGTTCAAGAAATAGGTGACTATCTTAAGAATAGGAAATCTGTTATTGTTAATTTAGAGAGTGTTAGTAAAGAAGATGCTAGAAGAATACTTGATTTCATGAGCGGAGCTACATTTATTGTAGAAGGAACTATTCAAAAAGTATCTAATTTAATATATTTAATGACACCAAGAAATGTTGAAATACAAAATGATCTTGAAAGAGGCCAATATAAACAAAAATTATCTTTTTCATGGATGAAATAGAAATATATGCCATACATATTAATTATGTGTGGCATTTTTTAATTTTAAATAACAAAATATTATTAAAAAATCAAAGAAAAAACAACAATTTGTTGAATATTTTGGAGAAATGATATATAATGTAAAAAGAGGTGATAGATATGATTATGCCGATAGATATTGAAAATAAAGTTTTTAAAAAATCTAAATTGGGTGGATATGAAGTAAAGGATGTTGAAGATTTTCTTGAGCAATTAATTGTAGACTATGAAGAATTGTATAAGGAAAATGCAAATATTAAAGAAAAATTGATTAAAGCGGATGAATCAGTAAAATACTATAATTCTTTGGAACAGGGTGTAACTCAAACTATTGAAAATTCCCAAAAGGCTGCAGATGAAATAAAAGAAAAAGCAGTAATGGAAGCAGAAGAAATAAGAAGAAATGCAAAAAACGAATCTAATTTAACTCTAGAAGAAGTTAAATTAGAAATCAGAGCTAAGGAAATCGAGCTAGAACAAATAAAAAAACAAATGCAAATATATAAAATTAAAGTTACATCTATGTTAGAAGCACAATTAAAAATTTTAAACGAAGAAGATTAATATATTTTATTGAAATGATAGTTTTGTTATATTACTATCATTTTTTTATGTTTAAGAGCATATGGCGTATTATGTAATAATCTATATATTTTGGTATATTATAATCATATTGACGATTAAATAATTGACTTATTGGCAAAATTAATGTATAATATAAGTGTATTAATAGAAATGAGGAAAAGTATGTTTGACAAGTTAGAAGAACTAGAAAAAAAGTATAATGAACTTACAAATAAAATATCAGATGCTACGGTTATATCAAATCAAGATGAGTGGAAAAAATATATGAAAGAACATTCACAAATGAAAGATGTAGTAGAAAAATATATAGAATATAAAAATACTGATAAGGCTATGAATGAAGCTAAGGAACTTATGCATGAACCAGAGATGAAAGAAATAGCTGAAATTGAATATCTAGAATGTAAAGATAAGTTAGTTCAAATTGAAGATGAACTGAAAGTATTATTGTTACCAAAAGATGCAAATGATGATAACAACGTAATTATAGAAATTCGTGGTGGAGCTGGTGGCGACGAAGCTGCACTTTTTGCGTATAATTTATATAGAATGTATACAATGTTTGCTGATTTGAAAAGGTGGCAAGTTGAACTTTTAGATATAAATGAAACTGGTATCGGTGGAATAAAAGAAGTTTCATTTATGATCAAGGGAAAAGGTGCTTATAGTAAACTTAAATTTGAAAGTGGAGTACATAGAGTTCAAAGAGTACCAGAAACGGAAGCAAGTGGAAGAATACATACTTCCACTGTAACTATTGCCGTATTGCCTGAAGTTGATGATGTTGAAGTGGAAATCAAAAATGATGATTTAAGAATTGATACTTATAGAGCAAGTGGAGCTGGCGGTCAACATGTAAACAAAACTGAATCTGCAATAAGAATAACGCATTTACCAACTGGTTTTGTTGTTACCTGTCAAACTGAAAGATCTCAACTTCAAAACAGAGAAACTGCAATGAAAATGTTACGTTCTAAATTATATGAATATATGGAGGAACAAAAAAATAAAGAACTAGCTTCTACAAGAAGATTACAAGTTGGTACTGGTGATAGAAGCGAAAAGATAAGAACATATAATTATCCACAAGGTAGAGTAACAGATCATAGAATTAATTATACTATGTATCAGTTAGAAAACTTTATGAATGGAGATCTTGAAGACATGATAGAGGCCCTTAGAACTTACGATAGAGCTGAAAGATTAAAAGAAGGAACAGTATAAATTTTTACAAAAAACTTCAGGCAATAATGTCTGAAGTTTTTTATTTAAAATATGATTAAATATTTAATTTTAAATGTTATTCGTTATATTTTATAGCTTTTAATAAAGAAATTGAATCAGACAATAGTGCAACAGATATAATTATTCCGATAATATCAAAAACAAATATGCTGCAAATTAACGAAATTACAGAAATTATTATTGAAATTTTAGATGCAAATGGATTATTTTTTAATAATAGTATGAATAAAATTAAAAACATAGAAATCGGAATTAAATAATATAAATTAACTTTATTATACATTATTATATTTGCAAAGAAAATAAAAGCATAAAGAACTAAAAATATTATAGATATTATTTTTAACTCTTTAAAAAGTTTTTTTTGTTTCATATGTATACCTCCATAATAAATATTATATATAGTATTTATTATTTGTCAATGGCAAGAAAAAATTAACTGAATTATTATAATATATTTTATTATTTTTGTTATATGTATAATCTTTTTACTCTTTTAGATATCCTAGATATAACTTCATAATTTATAGTTCCAATAATATCCGAAATTATATATATGCTATCATCATAATCTAGTATTGTACAATAATCACCTACTTGAATATTTGTAATATTTGTTACATCTATCATGCACATATCCATACAAATGTTACCAACAATTCTACAAGGGGTATTATTTATATATACATTTAATTTGTTAGATAACTTTCTGTCTAAACCATCTGCGTATCCTATCTGTATTGTTGCAATTTTCATGTTTTCAGAGGCTTTAAATGTTCTAGAATAACTTATACTACAACCAGAATCTATGTCTCGTATATTTATAATGGGAGCCACTATTTTTACAGAAGGTTTAAGTGAAATATAATCTTTTAATGATTCATCTGGATAATATCCATACATTATATCTCCGACTCTAACAGCATTATATGAAAATTCTGAATACTTTAATAGACCACTACTATTTAGTGCATGAATATAATTAAATTTATAATTATTTTCTGACAGTAACTTTATAGTAGTGTCAAAAGTATTGAGTTGTCTTAAAGTATATTCATCATCAACGTCAGCAGAAGATAAATGAGTATATATACCATCCATTAAAATATTACTAAAATTTTCCTTTATATATTTTACAGTATTTAATACTTCGTTTGCGTTGAATCCTAGTCTTGTCATACCTGTATCTACTTTTATATGAATTTTTACCTTTTTATTAGCCAAAACTGCCTGGTCATTTAATATTTTTAATAAATCTAAATTAGATACAGAAACCATTAGGTCATATTCTAGTATATTTTGTATATCTTCTTCTAAAAATTGCCCAGTAACTAATATGTTACTATCAATTGAATTTTGTCTTAAATGGACTCCTTCATCTATAATTGCCACACCTAGAAAATTAATTCCAAGTGTTTTCAAAAATTTAGATACCTCAACATCACCTAAACCATAAGCATCTGCTTTTACCATTGCTATCACGGTGATATTACCTTTTATTTTTTCTTTTATTCTTTCTAAATTATATTTAATGTTGTTTAAATTTACGTACATTTTTGCTGCCATATAATTCACCCCTTAAAAATATATTATATCACATAATATATTTTTTTCAACAAAAAATGAATATAAATTTATATATTTACCTTGACTTATTTTTAAAAAAGGTGTAATATATATGTTATGAATAAGAGGAGTTTTAATATGGGAGATAAAGAAAAAATAAATATAGATAAAGTAAAAATAATTACAAATACTATAACTGGCGTATTGGTTATACTTATTTCAACAATAATTATAGTAGCTTTTGCTGTTGTAGTAAAACCTGTTTTGGAAAAAGGACAATTAATGGAAGATAATTCTGCTTATATGAATAGAATAGAAGAAGCATTAGTTAGAATTTATTCTAACTATGTTCAAGATGTTGATATGGAAACTTTGGTAGAAGGTGCAATTAGTGGAATGGCTAAATCTACAGAAGATCCATACACTAGATATGTTTCTCAAGAAGAATATGATAAAATGCTTGTATCTGGAACGGAAAAGTATGGTGGTCTAGGTATACATATAACATACGATGAGAAGTCAAAAGGTATAATGATTTTAAGTGTTATGCCGGGTTCACCTGCTTTAGAAGAAGGACTATATTCTGGAGATGTAATTAAACAAGTTGAAGATAAAGTTGTTAATGCAGATAATTATTATGATTGCGTAGATAAAATAAAAGGTGAAGAAAATACTAAAGTTTCTCTAGTAATACAAAGAGGAGAAGAAACTTTCACAAAACAATATACAAGAAAAATAGTTACAGCAAATAATGTTGAATCTAAAAAAATAAATGGCAATATTGGTTATATTAGAATACTTTCTTTTGAAAATAACGTTGCTAGTCAATTTAAAACGCAGTATGATAAATTAAGATCGGATAATGTATCTGCTATTATTTTAGATTTAAGAAATAATCCTGGTGGATTACTTAATGAAGTAATTACTATTGGAAGATCAATACTTCCTGAAGGTGAAATAGTTAAATTAGTATATAAAAATAAAAGTGATAAAGTATATACTTGTGACGGAAAAAATAAAATTGACATACCTCTTATGGTTTTGGTTAATGGTAATAGTGCAAGTGCATCAGAAATATTATCTGGAGCAATAAAAGATTTACATGCAGGAACCATTATAGGTGATAAAACTTATGGTAAGGGGATAGTACAAACGATAGAAAAATTGAATGTAGAAGGGGCTTTATCTATAACTACATCTGAATATTATACATCGAGTGGTGTACAAATACATAAGCAAGGTATTCTTCCAGATGTTCAAGTTAGCCTTGGAGAAGAGTATAAAAACGAATATTATATCCCTGAAAATAAGGATTTACAATTACAAAAAGCTTTAGAATTGATAGCAGCAAAATAAATAGTAATAATTTTGAAATTAAAAAGATATGTTTGTAATATAAAAAACTACATATCTTTTTGTTTTAAGCATTTTAAAGAATAAAGTATACATAATATTGAAACAGTGCTAAATATGTCTAATTTTGTATATTGACTTAGTAAAAAAAAAATGATATAATATGGTTCCAAGAGAGGCTTTATAGGTGATAATTATGATTACAAATATGGTTTCAAGGGAATCTTTACAAAAGATCAAACAAGATGTTGATGAATACATAGGACAAAGAATATGTGTTAAGGCTAACATCGGAAGAAATAAGTGTGAATATAGAGAAGGAATATTGGACAAGACATATTCTAGTACATTTAATGTAGTAGATGCAAATACTATGAATAATTTAAACTATTCATATACAGATTTACTTACAAATAATTTGGAGCTAACTTTGCCAAATGGTGAAAGTATAGCAGGATATGATTATTCAGTTATTTGCCATTCAAAATTTTAAGATATACAAATAGAAGCGAAAGCTTCTATTTTTTTGTCTAATGTGAAATACAAAAAAATACATCAATTCTATTTATTGTATATAAAAAATAGTTATTGACAAAAAAATATATATACTGTATAATAAAATTGTAAATTTAATTGTATTAACTAACATTTTTTATTATATAAAAAATAAATAGGTATAATATATATGATGGAGGTCAATAATGAGAAAAAAAGGAATATCATTAATAGCTTTAATTGTAACAATAATAGTTATAATTATAATTGCAAGTGCCGTTATAATTACTCTAGTAGATAACAATATATTAGATAGTTCAAAAAAAGCAAGATTTATGAGCGATTATACAAATGTACAAGATGGAGTAAATCTTTATTCACTTGGCAAATATAATGCTCAAACCAGCAAATTTGACCTTCCTTTAAAAGGATATTTAACTTCTTCGGATAAATCATATATATCTGAAAACAACCCTACACTAAAAACTAAAATAGAAGAGTTAAGTGGTAATATAGATACTATAAATCTAGCAT
>JAEWPS010000033.1 GCA_023460515.1 Bacillota bacterium
CACCAACATTAAAGGAGTAATATCACTAATTTGATTTTGAGATATATCTACAACCATTAAATTTCTCAATTTACCTAAACTTTTAACATCTCTAATTTTATTATTATTGACTTTTAATAGTTTCAAATTATTCAATGAGCCTAATTCATCTATGTTGCTAATCTGATTATTAGATAATACTAAGGATTCCATACTTTTTAATGAACCAAGTCCTTTTACATCATCTAATTCATTGTTCTCTATACTCAAACGCTTTAAGTTCTCCAATAACCTTAATCCACTTACATCAGTTATTTTATTATTTGACAGGTCAAGATATTTTAAACGCTTTAATGAACCTAAAGGTTTAATATCGTTTATTTGATTTCCGTATAAATATAAATCATTTAATTTGGTAAGCTTACTTAAAGGCTCAATATCAGAAACATTATTTTCGGCTAATTCTAATGTTTTTAGATTGTTTAGGCTCTCTATAGATTCAATATTTGATATTTGGTTCATTCCTAACGATAAACTTTCTAAGTTTACCAATCCACCTAAAGGATTTATATCCTGAATTTTATTAATATATAAATTTATATCCTTCATCTTTACCAATGTATTCAAGGATCGTAAATTACTCACTTTATTATTGTATAAACTTAAAAATTCCAATTGAACTAACTTACTAAGTTTATCAATTTCAGATATCTTATTGCTCTCTAAATTTAGATCCGTTAGGGTAATTAAGTTCTGTAACGGGCTTATATCTGAAATATTATTATAACCTAAATGTAAAGATTGAAGGTTTTTTAAGTTACTTAACAAACTAATATCTTGAATGTCGTTGAACTTCAGATTTAACTTTTTTAGACCAGTTAAATACTGGATACCCTCCAAATCAGAAATATTTTTATTATTAGCAATTAATTCCTCAATTTCTTTTACATCACCTACATAAATATTCCCGTTAGGTTTATTTATTGCTTCCCTAACTGCTTCCTCCAAATTTTTATCAGGAAATTTAACTTCCTTACTATCTTCAACGATACTATGGTTAGAACTAAACTTTATAATAGTATGACCTTCTGCATTTTCATTTAACTGAATGGGAAATAACAATAAAACAAATAAACTTGAAAAAAAGATACTCCGTTTTTTTTTCAATAATATCCCTCCAAACATGTATTATTTCTATTAATACTGTTTGCTCAAATTGATATTTTGATACATGGTTTTTAATGAGAGACATATTACACATATATCCACATTTTAATTTTTTATTTTCAATTGATAGCTCTTTTTCTATTATCTTATTATTCGGCGAACTCAACCTCAATACCTTTAGGTGCTGGGTTCTTTATTTCTACGTTCTTTTTGCTATTCTTAAATATTACTTTTCTCAAGTCGCCGTAATCTGGATTTGTAATAACCCAACAAAAATATGTTACTGTACTTGGAAGAACCAAAGTCTCTACACCATCATAATAGGAATCGCCAGCTGACTCACCATGTGCAGTAAACCCAGTTACTGTAACACCATTAATTTTCTCAGGAATTGTTAATGTTTTACTCGTTCCTTTGTATATTAGATAATCATAACTTGAACTCGCAGTATTTTCCGTATAGGATTCTCTTATCTTTTTGACATCAGCAGAATATGACCTGATTATTGCTTGGAAAGCAGTGGTTAAATCTAGTTTATTTGTTGAATCATCCCAAATTGCTCCCATATACTCGACTTCTACATAGACAGCATCCTTGCTGTTTTCTGCGGTCTCTGTTTTAGTCTCTGTCTCTGTCTCTGTCGGCACTGGAAATGTTTGTGCATTTTTAGTCAATTCAACCAAGCCAACTTTATTGTCTTTTAGAAGGAACCTAATTCTGTAAGTATCTGAATTTTTCTTAAAGGAGTATTCATAATAGTCTACTGAACGATTATAATAAAGTTCATATAAGCCATTTAAATCATCATTTCTCAATTTTACAAATTTCGCTGCTATATCATTTTGGGGATTAAGTTCTTTTTTCACTGCATACCCATATTTCTTTATTACTTCACTTTTTGATGAGCCTATTTTAATGCCACGGTTGGATTTAATATTATAGTCCCCATCCATATCGTCAAAATAGTAAAAACTACTTGTATAATTATTATCGTCACAATATTCCATGAAGCCTTTTTCTAACGTTGTACTCCCTGTAAAATAAAAATCATTTGCCGTTATTACATTTACTACTGTTATTTTACCATAATTGTCATGTGTGGCTTGTGTGACTTGTAAGTGGCTTTTACGAGTCTTGCAGACAAAAAAGAGGACTTCGCAAGTCATACTATGACTCACGAAATCCCCAAATTAAAGATCTATTAGAACTTATAACCGTTTATTTCTTAGAACTTACCAGCGTCAGCTGCTTCCTGGATGGCAACTGCAACAGCAACGGTAGCACCAACCATAGGGTTGTTACCCATACCGATAAGACCCATCATTTCTACGTGAGCAGGAACGGAAGAAGATCCGGCGAACTGTGCGTCGGAGTGCATTCTACCCATAGTATCTGTCATACCATAGGATGCAGGACCTGCTGCCATGTTATCAGGATGAAGTGTTCTTCCTGTACCACCACCGGAAGCTACGGAGAAATACTTCTTGCCTTGTTCTACACATTCTTTTTTATAAGTTCCTGCAACAGGATGCTGGAATCTGGTAGGATTGGTTGAGTTACCGGTAATAGATACGTCAACACCTTCTCTATGCATGATAGCAACACCTTCAGTTACATCATTAGCGCCATAGCAGTTAACTTTTGCTCTGTCACCTTTGGAGTAAGATTTACGGAATACTTCCTTAACTTCTCCTGTATAATAATCCATCTGGGTTTCTACGAAAGTAAATCCGTTGATTCTGGAGATGATCTGGGCAGCATCTTTACCAAGACCGTTTAAGATTACTCTTAATGGCTCTTTTCTAACTTTGTTTGCAGATAATGCGATACCGATAGCACCCTCAGCAGCTGCGAAAGATTCATGACCTGCTAAAAATGCGAAACATTTGGTTTCTTCTTCTAATAACATCTTTCCTAAGTTACCATGTCCTAAACCAACTTTTCTCTGGTCAGCAACAGAACCGGGAATACAGAAAGCCTGAAGGCCTTCACCGATTGCAGCAGCGGCATCAGCTGCTTTTCTACAGTCTTTTTTAATTGCGATTGCAGCTCCTACTAAATAAGCCCAACATGCATTTTCAAAACAAATATTCTGAATGCCTTTTACTTGATTATAAACATCAAGTCCGGCTGACTTTGTAATCTTTTCAGCTTCTTCAATGGAAGCAATTCCATAGCTGTTTAATACTGCGTTAATTTTGTCTATTCTTCTTTCATATGATTCAAATAAAGCCATTTTATGTATCCTCCTCTATTATTCTTTTCTAGGGTCAATGATCTTAACAGCATCAGCAACACGGCCGTATTGTCCCTTAGAT
>JAEWPS010000034.1 GCA_023460515.1 Bacillota bacterium
AGGAAAAGTAAAATGGGCAGTAGGAACTCAAGGTGAAAGTTACTTTACAAACTCTGGAACTGAAATAGCAAATGATAGTATAGTAAATATAACAAGTAATGGATACTATACATTCTATGCAGAAGATGGGGTTGGAAACAAACAAGTATATACATTAAACATAACAAATGTAGATTTAACAGCTCCAGCAATAGATATATCTGTTAGTCCAGAAACTACTGTTGGTTTAACAGCAAATGTAACAATAAATTATGGTGATTCAACAACAAAACAGTATAAAGTAGGAACAAGCAATGCAACTTGGACTAATTATACTGTACCATTTGCAATATCTTCATATACAATACTAACAAATAACTGGCAAAACGCAGATGGAACGGTGACAATTTATGCAAAAGGAAAAGATAGTGCAGGAAATGAAGTTACAGTACAAAAGAAAGTTTTAAGTTTAGATTTAGATAAACCTAAAGCACCAATAGTTACTTCTAATTCGAATTATGCTACTTTATCAGCATATGGTGTAATATTTGATAAAACAACAACAATAACATATGACGCAAGAACAGATATAGATAATTATTATAGTATAGATAATGGTGTAAATTGGTTAAAATATAATGGTCAGTTTGATATGACTAGTGGTACAATATTAGCAAAAAGTGTTAAGAAAAGTAGTGGTTTAGAGACTGTGGTAAGTAAAACTATAGCAATGCCAATTGATGCAATTGGTATCGAAGCATATGATGGAAACCTTAGTACGGGTACAAGTGGGAATAATATATATATGAGAGTAGACCCAAGTATGCAAGGAAAAAATGTAAGAATAAAAGTTAATATGGGTTCTTATATAAATTCATATATAACATTTATGGGCAGTAGTAAAAATACAATACAGTCATTACAAACAGGCGGCATTTCTGGAAGTGGAGCTACTTATGATAATATTGTAACTATTCCATCAGATACAGAATGGATAAGTTTAAGTGATACTAGATATCCAGGAAGTGGTATAGCCTCATTATGCGAAATTCAAGCAAGTAATGAACCAAGTTTTAGTAAAACTAATGGATATATTTTACTGCATGCTGATCCTACTAAAGCAATTAAATCTCCATACCAAATGGTAACGGTAAATTATTTTGCAACTAGTGCACAAAGACTATATAGAATAGGAGCAACAGGAAGTTGGGTAAATTATAATGATCAACCTATAAAAGTTGAACAAAATCAAACAATATATGCAAAAGGAATAGATCAATATGGTAATGAATCAAGAATAATTTCTAGTTATACTATTAATGTTACAGATGCAATGAGTGCAGAAGCATATGATGGAAATCTTAGCACAGGTACAAGTGGTAATAATATATATATGAGAGTGGACCCAAGTATGCAAGGAAAAAATGTAAGAATAAAAGTTAATATGGGTTCTTATATAAATTCATATATAACATTTATGGGTAGTAGTAAAAATACAATACAGTCATTACAAACAGGAGGTATTTCTGGAAGTGGAGCTACTTATGATAATATTGTAACTATCCCAGCAGGTACAGAATGGATAAGTTTAAGTGATACTAGATATCCAGGAAGCGGTATAGCATCATTATGTGAAATTCAGCCAAGCAATGAACCAAGTTTTATTGCAACTAATGGGTATATTTTACTGCATGCTGATCCAACTAAAGCAATTAAATCTCCATATCAAATGGTAACAGTAAATTATTTTCCGACTAGTGTACAAAGACTATATAGAATAGGAGTAACAGGAAGTTGGCTAAATTATAATGATCAACCTATAAAAGTGGATCAAGGACAAACGATATATGCAAAGGGAATAGATCAATATGGTAATGAAACAAGGATAATTTCTAGTTATACTATTAATGTTTCAGATGCAATGAGTGTAGAAGCATATGATGGAAACTTTAATACAGGTACAAGTGGTAATAATATATATATGAGAGTAGACCCGAGTATGCAAGGGAAAAATGTGAGAATAAGAGTTGGTATGGGTTCTTATATAAATTCATATATAACATTTATGGGTAGTAGTAAAAATACAATACAGTCATTACAAACAGGTGGTATTTCTGGAAGTGGTGCTATATATGATAATATTGTTAATATTCCAGTAGGTACAGAATGGATAAGTTTAAGTGATACTAGATATCCTGGAAGCGGTATAGCTTCGTTATATGAAATTCAATTAATTAACTAAGTTATAAAAATAAGAAGTATAAAGACTATACTTCTTATTTTTATTATTTGTATATTTAACCAAATTAAGAATATAATATTTAATATATGTTATATTATATTTTGAAATTAGTGAAATTTAAATGTATTTACTTGAAAAAAACATAAAAATATGGTATATTGTTTATTAGGAGATGATTGAAAATGGATTTTATGAAAAAAATAAATGAGCTTTCAAAAAAAGTTGGGGACGGTGTAGCAGATACATATAAAACAGTGGCAGATAAGTCTGGGAAACTATTAGAAGAAGCAAAAGTTAAAATAGCAATTTCAGATAAGGAAGCAAATATCGAACAATCTTATGTAGCAATGGGGAGAACTGTTTATGAGGTATATTCAAAAGGTGAAGATGTTGGCAAAGCATTTAATAAAGAATGTAAATTAATAGACAAAACTAATGCAGAGATAGTAGAATTAAATAAGAAAATACTATATAACAAAAAATTAAGAAAATGTGATAATTGTTTTGAAATAATAGGAATAGAAAGTGTTTATTGCGAAAATTGTGGAGAAAAACAAAAACCTATTAAAATAAAAAATATCGAAGAAAAAGAAGAAGTAAAAAAAGAAGAAAAAACTGAACGTGTATGTCCAACATGTGGATATATAAGTGATGAAAACGCTAAATTTTGTCCAAAATGTGGATATAAATTTAATTAATAAAACCATTATATTAAAATGTAGAAAAGTTTATTTAGATTTTTCTACATTTTTTACGTTTACATAATTATTAAGGGCATATGGCGCTTTTTGCGATATTTACTTGACTTTTGCAACAAAAGATGGTATTATTATATGAATAAAAAATAGCAAATCCTTACTTTAATAAGAAAGGTGGTTTTGAAAATGGATAAAAAAGAGAAAAGAAAAAA
The DNA here is from genome assembly GCA_023460515.1 of Bacillota bacterium. Classification (GTDB taxonomy): domain Bacteria; phylum Bacillota; class Clostridia; order TANB77; family CAG-465; genus RGIG5057. The sequence goes on from JAEWPS010000034.1 coordinate 3,132, forward strand.
ACTTGTGTGTACAATTTGTGGTCAAGAAATTTTGAAGAATCCTAATAAATCTGGTAAACGATATGCCGTTAGAAAATGCGATCCGATTATCTGTGATATATGTATTCATGATTTAGCAGAAATTGATGATAATAATCAAGAAAAATTTGATGCAAAGAGTTATACAAAGATTATTCAAAAACCTGTAAAACCATATTCCATTGCTGAGAAAGTATCCATTGAAACTACTAAAAATGTTGAGGAGAAGAGTTTAAAAGAGATAATTTCAAGTGTCAAATCTGTTATAAAAGGTCAAGATGAGCATATAAAACAGATAGCTACGTCGATTTATAAAAATCTGAAAATTGATAATCTTGAAATTAAATCCAATATTATTGCTCTTGGTGAATCAGGTAATGGTAAAACGGCAATTATAAAGTTGTTAGCAGAGATATTTAATGTGCCCGTTGTTATTGAAGATGCAACAAGATTCACTGAAGCTGGTTATTTTGGTCCAAGTGCTGATGATATGATAAAAGATTTGTATAAGGCAGCTGGAGATAATATACGTAAAGCTGAAAGGGGAATACTTGTTATAGACGAAGGTGACAAGAAAGATGCATCGAAAGATGCTGGTAGAGATGTTAGTGGTGAGCAAGTTTTATTTTCTTTACTTAAAATACTAGAAGGAACTAAAGTACCTATAACTGAACCTGATGGAGATATGCTTGGGTATATGGATACTTCTAGAGTAACAATTATATTCATAGGTGCATTTCCCAGTCTTCCTAAGATTCGTGAAAAAAGAATTAATGGAAAAGGTGTAATGGGATTTAATACTGGGGCGGCTCAAGATGTTGTTAAAAACAAAGGGTATATCCCTGAAGACTTCATTCAAGCTGGATTTTCAAAAGAGTTTATTGGTAGATTTGATATGATTATCGAGTTAAACAAACTTACTGTAGCTGATCTGCAAGATATAACGCGTAATTCAAAAAAATCTACGTTATTAAGTTATGTTAAAGCACTTGGTGATAAAGGAATAAAAGTTAACTATGCGGATGAAATTATTTATGAAATTGCTGAGGAAGCTGCAAAACTTAAAATTGGTGCAAGAGGTATAAAGACTGTAGTTCAAGAAATGTTCAAGAACATAATGTTTCAAGTACTGTTAGAAGAAAAGATATACACAGAATGTAATGTTAGAAAGGAAACTGTACATGACTCCACAAATTATATTTTAATTTAAGAATTGTTTTTTAGAAAACACTTGTTATAATAACGAGTGTTTTCTTTTTTTGCTAAATGACATTAAAATATTATCAAAACTATTGACAATATAGCATTTGTAGTGTATAATATGTGTAAAGTAAAATACTTTTACACATATTAAGGAGATTATATGGAAGAAAATTTAGAACTAGACAATAATTTAGAACTAATTGAACTATATGATATATATGGGAAATTACTTACAGCTAAACAAAGAAAAACATTTGAACTATATTATTTAAGTGATTTATCTCTTAGAGAAATTGCTGAAAATAATAAAATAACTTTTCAAGCGGTTAGATATAGTATAGAAGTAAGTAAAAAGTTATTACTAAATTTTGAAAAAGTTGTTAAGATGAATGAATACAAAAAAAATATAGATATTCTAATTGAAATGTGTAGTAAAGAAAATATAACTAATAAAGATATAAAGAAAATATTAAACAAATTAAAATAGAGGAGTTGTAGTATGTTTAACAGTCTTTCAGATAAATTACAAAATATTGTAAAAAAATTAAAAGGGCAAACAAGAATAAGCGAAAAAGAATTAAATGAAATGCTTAAAGAAGTTAAGTTAGCATTATTAGAAGCAGACGTAAACTATAAAGTTGTAAAAGAATTTGTAAATAATATATCAGAGAAAGCTCTTGGAAGTGACGTTATGGATAGTTTGACACCTGGGCAGCAAGTAGTTAAAATAGTAAAAGAAGAACTTACAAATTTATTAGGTGATGGAGCTTCAAAATTAAATATATCATCTAATCCACCAACAGTTATAATGTTAGTTGGATTACAAGGTAGCGGTAAAACTACTTTGTGTGGAAAACTTAGTAATTATTTAAGAAAACAAGGTAAGAAACCACTTATGGTAGCATGTGATGTATATAGACCAGCTGCTATAAAACAATTAGAAACGTTAGGTAATAGTTTAAATATACCAGTATATAGTGAAATAGATAGTAAAAACGTAGCGAGTATTGCATTAAATGGAATAAAACAAGCTAGATCGAAGTTATGTGATGTTGTTATAGTAGATACTGCTGGTAGATTACAAATTGATGAAGTATTAATGAATGAATTAGTTGATGTAAAAAAAGCTATTAAACCTCATGAGATAATGTTAGTGGTAGATAGTATGACAGGTCAAGAAGCTGTAAATGTTGCTGAAAAATTTAACGATTTAGTTGGAATTGATTCTGTTACAATGACAAAATTAGATTCTGATTCTCGTGGTGGTGCCGCACTTTCTGTTAAAAGTGTAACTAAGAAACCAATAAAATTTGCTTCTGTTGGTGAAAAACTTAGTGATTTGGAGGAATTTTATCCAGATAGAATAGCGTCAAGAATATTAGGTATGGGAGATGTACTTTCTATTATAGATAAAGCAGAAGAAGCTTTTGATGAAAAAGAGGCTATGGACTTAGAAAGAAAACTTAGAAAAAATGAATTTACACTTGATGATTATTTAGACCAAATGAAAAAAATTAGAAAAATGGGATCTTTTAAGTCTATACTTGCAATGTTACCAGGTGTTCCTAAAGAATTAAAAGATGTTGAAATAGATGAAAAAAAATTAGCTAGAGTTGATGCAATTATAACATCAATGACTAAAAAAGAAAGAATGAATCCAAAAATTTTAGATGGCTCAAGAAGAAAAAGAATTGCTAAAGGTAGTGGAAACAAAGTAGAAGATATTAATAGATTTATGAATCAATTTGCAGAAATGCAAAAAATGATGAAATCTATGGCAAATGGGAAAAATCCACTTGGAAATATGAATATACCAAAGTTTAAATAGATTAAAAAATAAATACATTTTAAGGAGGTGAATGTTAATGGTAAAAATAAGATTAAGAAGAGATGGTGCTAAAAAAGCTCCTTTTTATACACTTGTTGTTGCTGATTCAAGATTTCCAGCTGATGGAAGGTTCATAGAAAAAGTAGGGGTATATAACCCGATGACTGAACCTGCATTAATTGAAGTAAATAATGAAAAAGTATTAGAGTGGATAAGAAAAGGTGCTAAACCAACAGAAACTGCTAAAGCACTTATAAAAAAAGCAGGAATTGAAATTTAAGTTTTAAGGAGTGATTATTATGTATAAAGAATTATTAGAGTACATTGTTAAAAACCTTGTAAGTAAAGCTGACGAAGTTGTAATTACTGAAGTTGAAGTTGAAAAAAGAAAAGTTCTAAAATTAAAAGTAGCTAAAGAAGATATGGGTAGAATAATTGGTAAAGAAGGAAGAATAATTCGTTCAATTAGAGAAATAATTTACGCATACGCTATGAAAGATTCAGTTAAAGTTTCAGTTGACGTAGAAGAAGCGTAAGATATGAGTTTTCTAAAAGTTGGTCAAATTGTAAATATACATGGTGTAAAAGGTGAAGTTAAAATATACCCATATACTGATGATATAAAAAATCTTGCAAGCATTAAGAAATTATATCTTGATCCAGAGCTTAAATTAGAATATTTAGTTAAGGGTTCAAAGATTCTTAAGAACATGATAGTTTATAAATTAGCAGGAATTGATACTATAGAACAAACTAAAGACCTTATGCAAAAGTATATTTATATAAAAAAAGAAACAATTAAAGAAGAAAATACATATTACGTTGAAGATTTAATCAAACTGGATGTCTATACTGTAGAAAATTTAGAAGACATTTCTAAAGCTAAATATTTTGGCAAACTAGTTAATGTATTTAATGCAGGTGCTAGTGATGTATATGAAATTAAAACTGAAGTAAATGTTGTATGTATACCTGCTATAAAAGATGTTGTACTTAAAATAAGTTTAGAAGAAGGAAAAGTATATATTAAACTAATGGAGGGACTAATTTAAATGATTAGATTTATAGTTTTATCGTTATTTAATGATATGTTTACATCCTTTCTAAATACTAGTATAATAAAACGTAGCATAGATTCTAATAAATTATCGATTGAGTTAATAGATATAAGAGATTTTTCTGAGTTTAAAAATAAGAAAGTAGATGATACGCCTTATGGTGGTGGCTCTGGTATGGTTATATCACCAGAACCTGTGGCAAAAGCTATAGATTATTCTATTTCTAGATTAAACGGCTCAGAATATGAAATAATATATATGTCTCCTAGAGGTAGTTTGTTAAATTATGATATATGCAAAACTTACAGTGAAAATTGTAATTCAAAAGTATATATTTTAGTGTGCGGACATTACGAAGGAATAGATGAAAGAGTATTAGAAGAGTATAATGTTAAGGAAGTTTCAATTGGAGATTATGTGCTAACAGGTGGAGAATTGCCAGCAATGGTATTTATTGATTCTGTTACAAGGTTAGTACCTGGTATAATAACTGAAGGATCTTTAATAGATGAATCTCATACTAATAAACTTTTAGAATATCCTCAATATACTAAACCTAGTGTATTTAGGGGTAGAGAAGTTCCAGAAGTACTTTTAACAGGTCATCATAAAAATATAACTGAATATAGACATAAAAAATCTTTAGAAATTACAAAAAATAATAGACCAGACTTACTTAAATAAAATTTAAATCAAGTAATTAAAATTAAAAAACTAAATTAAAACATTAAACCAAATAAAAGGGAGGGAAAATTAGAATGGATATAATTAAAGCAATAGAGCAAGAATATGTTAAAGAAAATGTAGATAAATTTGAAATAGGAACAACAGTAAAAGTATACGTAAAAATAAAAGAGGGAAACAGAGAAAGAACTCAAATATTTGAAGGTACAGTTATAAAAAGACAAAATTCAGGTTTAAACGAAACTTTCACAGTAAGAAAAATATCTAATGGTGTAGGAGTTGAAAGAACATTCCCAGTTAATTCACCAAAAATAGAAAAGATTGAAGTTACTAGAAACGGTAAAGCAAGAAGAGCAAAACTTTACTATTTAAGAGATAGAGTTGGAAAATCTGCTAAATTAAAAGAAGCAAAATCTAAATAAGCTTTTAAGTAATACATACTAAGCACCTTATAAATTTTATGGGGTGTTTAGATATATATTAACGAAGGAGATGAGCAAATTATGAATATTAATTGGTATCCAGGACATATGGTTACAGCTGCCAAATCTATAAAAGAAGATTTAAAACTTATAGATATTGTTGTAGAAGTTTTAGATAGTAGGATTCCAAAGTCAAGTCAAAATTATATAATTGACGATATGGCTGAAGGTAAAGAAAGAATAGTAGTACTAAATAAATATGACATTGCAGATAAGTCTGAAGTAAATAGATGGAAAAAGTATTTTGAAGATAAAGGTATATCAGTAGTTCTAACAAATGCTCAAACTGGTGAAAATATATCTAAACTATTGGAAACAATAAAGTCAATTGGAAATAAAATATATGAAAAGAAATATGAAAACAAAAAAATAGATATAAAACCAATATTTAGAGTATTAATTGTGGGCATTCCCAATGTGGGTAAATCTACGATTATAAATAAAATATCAAATAAAAACACAGCAAATGTAGGTAATAAACCTGGAGTAACCGTTAGAAAGCAATGGATAAGAGTTGGGGAAAATATAGAACTTTTAGACACACCAGGATTATTGTGGCCAAGATTAGAGGATAATAAAGCTGGACTTAAATTAGCTCTTACTGGAAATATAAAACAAGAGATATTAGATATGGAAGAGTTAGCTGTTGAAGGAGTTAAACTACTAATTAAAAATCAAAAGTATAAAATACTTTTAAAAGAAAAATACAAATTAGATGATGATATATTTGAAAAAGAAGTTTTTGAAATAATAGAGTCTATTGGAAAAAAAAGAGGATGTTTAATTTCGGGTGGCGAAGTGGATACAGAGAAAGCATCAAGACTTTTCTTAGATGATTTAAAAAACGGAAAAATAGGAAATATTAGTTTAGATAACGTTTAAAACGTAAGAAGGGAACCAAATTATGGATGATAAAAATTTTGTAAAAGAATTAACAAAAATGGATGATAACTTTGCTGATTGGTATACAGATATTATATTAAAAGCAGAACTTGTAGATTATGCTCCTGTTAAAGGCTTTATGGTAATAAGACCATATGGTTACGCTTTATGGGAAAATATACAAAAAGTATTAGACAATAAATTCAAAGAAACTGGACATAAAAACGCATACTTTCCTTTACTTATACCAGAATCTTTACTTAATAAAGAGAAAGATCATGTTGCTGGATTTGCGCCAGAAGTTGCTTGGGTAACTCAAGGCGGAGAAAATAAATTACAAGAAAGATTATGTGTAAGACCAACTTCTGAAACAATAATATGTACAATGTATTCTAAATGGATAAAATCTCATAGAGATTTGCCACTTTTAATAAATCAATGGGCAAATGTTGTAAGATGGGAAAAAACAACAAGGCCGTTTCTAAGAACATCAGAATTTTTATGGCAAGAAGGTCATACACTTCATTCTACAGCCGATGAAGCTATAGAAGAGACACTAAAAATGCATAAAATATATGCAGACTTTTGTGAAGAGTATTTAGCTATTCCTGTAATTAAAGGGCAAAAATCTGAAAAAGAAAAATTTGCTGGTGCTGAAAGCACATATACAATTGAAGCTTTAATGCATGATGGTAAAGCACTTCAATCAGGAACTTCTCATTATTTTGGAAATCACTTTGCTAAAGCATTTGATATTAAATTCCAAAATAAAGAAGGAAAAGAAGAATATGCATACCAAACATCTTGGGGAATGTCAACTAGAATTATAGGCGGAATAATAATGACTCATGGTGATGATAGAGGCTTAAAATTACCTCCTAATATAGCACCAATTCAAGTTGTTATAGTTCCAATAGCTGCTCATAAAGAGGGTGTTTTAGTTAAGGTAAATGAAATTAAAACAACGCTTTCAAATAAATTTAGAGTGGAGTTAGATGATAGAGAAGGATATTCAACAGGTTATAAATTCAATCATTGGGAACTACGTGGAGTACCAGTTAGAATTGAGATTGGACCTAAAGATATAGAAAATAATAGTTGTGTTGTATTTAGAAGAGATACATTTGAAAAACAAACTGTTGAATTAGATGAATTAAATGAATATTTAGAAAAATTATTGGTAGAAATACAAGACAATATGCTTAATATGGCTAAAGAAAATACTAAAAACCATACTTATGAAGCTAGAAGCTTGGAAGAGTATATAGACATATTCAAAACTAAGCAAGGCTTTGTTAAAATGATGTGGTGTGGTAATGTAGAATGTGAAGATAAGATAAAAGAACTTACAGCATCTACAATTAGATGTATTCCATTTGAAGAGGAACATTTAGGAGATAAATGTGCAATATGTGGAAAAGATTCTAAACATATGGTATATACTGCAAGACAATATTAGAAACATAGTTTATTAATTTTAAGGTCACTTATTTTAAATAAGTGACCTTATTGTTTGCGTTTTACTTGATTATAATTAATTAACATTATATAATATGTGTATTATATATAAATAAGTATTGGAGAAAAATATGGTTAAGTATATTGAAATAAACAATGTAGGTGCTTTAAATAAATTAAAACGAAAGATTCCATATGGATGGGATTTAAATATTTATCGTGGATGTGAACATGGATGTAAATATTGTTATGCTATATATTCACATGATTATTTAAATGATGGAAATTTTTTTGACAATGTATACTATAAAAAGGATATATTAAATCAATTGGAGAAAGAATTAAGTTCTCCTTCTTGGAAAAGAGAAATTGTTAATATCGGAGGAGTTACAGATTCATATCAACCAATTGAAAAAGATTTAAAAATAATGCCTGAAGTATTAAAGTTAATGATAAAATATAAGACACCTGTTATTATTTCAACAAAGTCAGATTTAATTTTAAGAGATATTGATTTAATAGACGAATTATCTAAAATTACTTACGTTAATATAGCATTTACTGTAACAACGATGGATGAAAAGCTAAGAGAAAGATTAGAGCCTAACGCTTCACCATCAATAAAAAGATTTGAAGCTTTAAGCAAATTTAAAAATACAAATGCGAGTTTAGGGATTCATCTAATGCCTATAATTCCATATTTAACAGATTCTTATGAAAATTTAGAAGAAATATATAGGTTATCTTCTGAAACTAAAGTGGATTATGTTTTACCTGGCACTTTATATTTATTGGGAAAAACAAAACCATATTTTTTTAATTTTATAAAAGAGTATGATATAGAAATATATAATAAAATTAGAGAATTGTATGTAAAAGGTAGTGCATCAAAGGAATATAAGGATGGTTTATATAAAAAAGTTAATGAAGTAAAAAATAAATATAACGTATCAAGTAATTATATGAGCATATTAAAAAGTAAAATGAAATAATTTTTATGCAACTTAATAGAGTTTTTCCTTTATTAAGTTGTTTGTTATATTAGTATATAAAATAACCTAAAAATAGTGCAAAAAATATATTAGAGAAATTTGATTGTTCATTTTTTATAATATATAATTAATATAAAAAGGATGTTAGGGTTAATTTATGGAATATTTATGGCTTAGTATATATGTTAAACTAAATTATTTAACATATATAAATTTACTAAAAGTATTTAAAGATGCTAAAGATATTTATGCATCATCAAAAGATAAAGATAAATTTTTAAAGACATTAAGGTTTAATCATATACATATTAGTTATAAAACTTTTTCTAATTTAGTTGATTCAAATTTAAAGACTCAGTCTATTGAATTATTTAAAAATATTAGTATACAGAATATAAAAATAGTAAATATTAATTCTGCATACTATCCTAAATATTTATTAAATATTTTTAATCCACCGTTAATATTATTTACTCAAGGTAATTTGAATTTGTTAAAAAACAGAATAATTTATGTATATAATTCAAACAATTTTTCTTGCAACGGTAAAAAAATATATAATGAATTTTGCTCATATATTAGTAGAAATGGAGTGTCAATTATCAGTGACATACCACTAGAATACAGTAATATAATATATCTGCCATTTATTAAGAAAATATATAGAGAAAATGTTTTAGTTATATCAGATAAGTTAGAAGAAAATACAAATATAAACTATGAGTATATAGCAGGAATGTCTAATTCATTATTTATTCCAGAGTCTAATTATAATCTTAAAATTGCGATGATAGTAGATTTAATGTTAGAGCAGGGAAAAGATATATATGTAGTCCCTGGTAGTATATATAATAAAGAGGCATACTTCACTAATTATTTGCTTAAAGACGGTGCAATTTGTATTACTTCAAAAATAGATTTATTAAATAGTTTACAAATATAATTAAAATATATAGAAATAATTTTAAAAAACTATTCATAAATATATATCCAGATAATATATTGTAATAAAGTATTTGATGGAGGTATTAAAATGGAGAAGAGAGATATATACAAAGACATTGAGGCTAGAACAGGCGGTGACATATATCTAGGTGTTGTTGGTCCTGTAAGAACAGGTAAATCAACATTTATTAAAAATTTTATGGAGATGTTTGTTATTCCAAATATAGAAAATGAATACAAACAAGATAGAGCAAAAGATGAATTACCACAAAGTGCTGCTGGTAAAACAATAATGACTACTGAACCAAAATTTGTTCCAAATGAATCTGTGGAGATAAAATTACAAAATAATGTAAAACTTAAAACTAGGTTAGTAGATTGTGTTGGATATTTAGTTAATGACAGTTTGGGATATATGGAAGGTGATCTTCCTAGAATGGTAAAAACACCTTGGTCATTAGAAGAAATGCCTTTTGCAAAAGCAGCTGAAATGGGGACAAAGAAAGTTATAGCAGACCATTCAACAATTGGACTGGTGGTAACTACTGATGGTAGTATAACAGATATTGAAAGGTCTTCATATATAGATGCAGAAGAAAGAGTTATAAACGAATTAAAAGATATACATAAACCTTTTGTTATAATGTTAAATTCAATACATCCAAATAGTGATGAAACTAAAAAATTAGCTAGGGATTTGGAAGAAAAATATGATTCACCAGTAATAGCTACAGATGTTTTAAATTTATCTGAAAAAGATGTTACAGGAGTATTTGAAAAAGTACTTAATGAATTTCCAATAACAGAAATAGGATTCAAATTACCTAAATGGTTTACAGTGCTTGATTTTAACCATTGGTTAAAACAGGATATGATACGTATTGTAAAAACATCTTTTGATAAAGATTATTCATTAAGAGAAATAAATGATGTGGTATCTAGAATATCTAATGAAAATGAAATGATAGATAAAATAGTAGTAGATAGTGCAAAAATGGAAGATGGAAGTATAAAAATAGGTATTGATATAAACTCTTCAATGTTCTATAAAGTATTAAGTGAAGTATCTAATTTTGACGTAACATCTGATGGAGATATATTTAAGTTAATGAAAGAATATGCTAAAACAAAAACAGAATATGATAAAATAGCTATTGCTTTGGAAGAAGTAAGAATAAAAGGGTATGGAATAGTAACTCCACAAATCGATGAACTTAAATTGGAAGAACCAGAAATAGTTAAACAAGGAAGTAAATTTGGGGTTAAATTAAAAGCTAGTGCGCCATCTATACACATGATTAGATGTGATGTAGAAACAGAAATTTCACCTATTGTTGGTAGTGAAAAACAATCGGAAGATTTAGTAAAATATTTACTTAGTGAATTTGAAAATGATACAACAAAAATATGGGAATCTAATATATTTGGTAAGTCTTTACATGAGTTAGTAAATGAAGGTCTTCAAAATAAATTATATAGAATGCCAGATGAAGCTCAAATGAAATTACAAGAAACATTACAAAGAATTATAAATGAAGGAAGTGGCGGTTTAATTTGCATAATATTATAAAAAAATAAATATTAGAAATAGAACTTAATTGATAATTAGGTTCTATTTTTAATTTACACTTTAAAGAATAAGTTTACATATAATATATAAACAGGAAACTGTTTTAAACTATATGAAAGGAGAATATCTTATGAAGGATAAATTTTATAATAATTCAAATGATTGTGAATATGAAGATACTGACTGCCTTGATCATTGTCATATACCTAATAATCCTTGTCATAAATGTGTAATATGTCCACCAGGACCACAGGGACCTCAAGGTTTACCTGGTCCAGCAGGAGCACAAGGTCCAGCAGGAGTAGCCGGCCCAGCTGGAGCTCAAGGAGTAGCAGGACCAGCAGGACCGCAAGGTGTAGCAGGACCAGCAGGACCTCAAGGCCCAGCTGGAACTAACGGATTAGCAGAATATGCATATATTTATAATGTAGGAGAACAAACTGTTGAAATAGAAGATGATGTGAATTTTAGTAATAATGGAATAATTGTAGGTAGCATTACACATGCATTAGGCGCAGAGACAATAACTTTAGGGAATGCTGGTAATTATTCAATATGGTTTTACGTTGCTGGTATAATGCCAAATCAATATACACTATTTCAAAATGGAGCACCAGTTGCAGGTAGTATATATGCAGCAGGAGCAGGAAATGAACCTAATATAGGATTAATAATTATAACTGCAGCTGCTGGGGATGTATTAACTGTAAGAAATCATACAAGTAATGCCGATACTAATTTACAAACAACAGCAGGTGGAACTCAAGCTAATGTTAATGCTTCTATATTAATACAAAAAATAAGTTAAATAAACTTAAGTAATAATAAAATTTAAAACAATACAAATAAATTAAAATGTTTGTATTGTTTATATCTTGTAAAATATTTTAAAAAATTAATTAGTATAAAAATATAAATTGTATAATTTGTATATAATTGCAAAACATATATACAAAAGGTGATTATATGAGTAAAAAAGGATATAGAATTTTTGTTACTTCTTTAGCCGCTATACTACTTTTAACGGGTGGATATATAGGTTTAAAAATAAGTGATAAAGTTGATGAAAAACAAGTTGTTGAACAACCAGTAGATAAGGTTGAAGAGCCTCCTACTGTTGTTGTTATAAATAAAAGTGAAAATAAAGATATAGAAGTAATATATGAAGATTACTATACAATTTGTAAAGAGACAATTATAAATAAAAATGTGGAATTTGGAACAACTATAGAAAAAATCAAGGAAAGTGTAAATAAAGAGTATAAATTAATTGAAGAAAAGGAAGATAGTATAAAATTTAGAAAAGAAATTAATTCTAATTGTCCTAATCATTTTGAACTTCGATTGGAAGATAACTATGTTATGATTTATCAAATAGTAAGTGATGAAATATCTACAATGTACAAAAATACTGAAATACCAAGATCGACTATACGAGAAGAGTTAGTAGCTGAACTTGAAAAGGGAATAAGAGTAAATACGTTAGAAGAACTTAATAGTTATATAGAAGATATAGAAAGTTAATAAAAATGCAAACACTAAAGTTGTAGTGTTTGCATTTTGTTTTTTCTATATTATTACTATTTTATTCTCTTGTATATCAATAGTATAATTTTTATTTGTTTTAATTTCGTCTTTTAAACATTTAACGGCTATAATATCTTCTATAGTTTTTTGAATAGCTCTTCTAAGTGGTCTAGCACCAAATTTAGGATCATATCCGGTAGTAGATATATAATTTATTAGGTCAGATGTTACATTGAATTTATAACCTTTTTTAGCTGTTTCAGTTAAAAATTCATTTATCATTATTTCAGTAATCTTATTAATAGTCTCTTTACTTAATTTGTTAAATGACACTATTTCGTCAATCCTGTTTAAAAATTCAGGAGAAAAGAAATTTTTTAAACTAGAATCTATTTTGTTTTTTAACATATCATTTTCTATTTCTTTATTACTAAATCCGAACCCATCATTTTTGAAATTAGTTCCTAAATTTGATGTCATAATAATAATAGTGTGCTTAAATGAAACTGCTTTACCTTGAGAATCTGTTAGTTTACCATCATCTAATATTTGTAATAATACATTATATATATTAGAATGTGCTTTTTCAATTTCATCAAATAATATTATACTATAAGGATTTCTTCTCACTTTTTCAGTTAATTGTCCTGCCTCGTCATATCCAACATATCCGGGTGGTGATCCTATTAATTTAGATGTACTATGTGATTCTGAATACTCAGACATATCTAATTTTATAACAGAATCTTCACTATCAAAAAGTTCATATGCTAGTGATTTAACTAATGCAGTTTTACCAACACCAGTTGGACCAACAAATATGAAAGAGGGAGGTTTTATTATATTTTGAAGACCAGCTCTTTTTCGTATAATCGCATTGGAAATAGATTCTACTGCATGATCTTGACCAATTATTTTTTTCTTTAAATTACTCTCTAAATTAAGCAATTTTACTTTATCTGATGTTTTAATTTTAGTAACTGGTATTTTAGTCCAAAGTTCAACAACACCAGCTAAATGATCATGGGTTACTTCTTTTGGTTTTACTTTATCATTCAAAGTATCTAATTTTGTTTTTGACTTACAGATCTGTTCTTTTAAAATAGCAGCTTTTTCATAATTAGTATATTGTTTTTCTTCGTTTTCAATATCTGTATTAATCTGAGTGTTATCTTCTAATACTTTTAGAGCTTCTTCTAGAGCAGCTATTTCAAATGATAGTTTAGTAGCTTGTGCAAGTAAATTATCATCTAAGTTTACCCTTGAAGCAGCTTCATCAATCAAGTCAATTGCTTTATCGGGAAGAAATCTATCGTGTATATATTTAATAGATAATTCAACAGCCTTGTTTAACGTTTCATCAGGTATAATAACTTTATGATAATCTTCATAATATTTTCTTATGCCTTTTAAAATATTAACTGTATCTTCAAAATTTGGCTCGTCAATTATAACAGTTTGGAATCTTCTTTCTAATGCCGTATCTTTCTCTATATATTTTCTATATTCTTTTAAAGTTGTAGCACCAATCAACTGTACATATCCGTTTGCAAGCGCAGGTTTTAGCATATTTGCAGCATTCATTGAATTATCATGGTCTTGACCACCAACGATATTATGAACTTCATCAATTGCTAAAATAATATTACCATGATTTCTACACTCTTCAATTATAGATTTTACTCTAGATTCAAATTGTCCTCTAAATTGAGTTCCAGCAATAAGTGAAGTCATATCAAGTAAATATACCTCTTTTTGAATTAGTTTTGCAGGCACTTTCCCCTTTGCTATAGCTATTGCTAAAGCATTTACTAAAGCTGTTTTTCCAACACCAGGTTCACCTATTAATGCAGGATTGTTTTTACTTCTTCTATTTAGTATTTGTACAATTCTTTCTAACTCTTTATCTCTACCTATAACAATATCTAATTCATTATTTCTAGCTTTTTCAGTTAAATTAACACCGTAAATATCTAATGTTTTAGTTTTTTTATTTTGTTTGGTTTTAGTTTTATTATCATTATTGTCAATGTTTTCTACATTATCTTCTGGGCTATTATATTCTAGACTTGCAAAAGGATTAGAACCCAATTGTTCAAGTTTTTCTGGATCTAAATCAGCCATAAATTTATCAAACTGAGATGTTAAATTTTCTAAATCAAAATTATCAACTGATTTAAATTGATCCATCATAGCCTTCATAGGATCTATACCCTTTTTCTTAGCACATTCTAGACATAAAGCAGTTGTTTTTTCCTTTTCTTTTAAAAATATAACAGCAGTGTTCTTCTTACATACTGAACATAACAAATATATCACTCCTAAACATTGTTTGTTTAAACAATGGAATAAGTATACCATAATTTACTTGTTTTTTCAAGTCGATGCTTGATTTTTTCAATCATATATGATAAGATATAAGTATCTTTGAGGAGATGAAATATTATGGTATATAATGTAGCAATTTTCATAATAACGTATCTTATATGCAGTATAAGTCCGTCTATTGAAATTTGTAAATTAAAGACAGGTGAAGACATTCGAAATTTGGGAAGCGGAAATGCTGGTACAACTAATTCAATCAGGGTACTTGGAAAATTTATGGGTTTTGTTGTTTTCATATTAGATGTATTAAAAGTTTTGATAGCTTATGGTGTAATACTAGGTATAGGAAAACTATTTAAACAAGATACGGAGATAATGTTTAATTCGATTTTTATGGTTGCAGCTGTCGTTGGACATTGTTACCCAATATATTATGGATTTAGAGGCGGAAAAGGTGTAGTAACAGTACTTGTTGTAGCACTTCTCCTAAATGTACAAATGGCATTAATTTGTATAATTGCAGGAATTGTTATAATACTAATAACAAGAACTGTATCAATAGGTTCTTTGGGTGGAATAATACTATTTAACATAGTGACTTTTGTTATGTTTATAGAGTATATATTACCAGTATTTATAGTATCGTTAATAATACTATTTAAACATAGAAAAAATATAACACGAATAATAAATGGCGAAGAGAATAAATTATTCTAAAGGGGATAACAATGAAGATTTTAATAGATATATCGGGAGCAGATAAAGGTATTGAACTTCCGATAATTGCTGCTGTTAATTTGGTAGAAAAAATAGAAGAAAAAATTATTTTGGTTGGAAAAGCAGAGGATATAAAATCTGTATTAAACAAAATTAATAAAAATGATTATATAAATAAATTTGAGATAATAGATTGTACAGAATATATAACTAATTATGATGAACCTGCTTTTGCAATTAAAAACAAAAAAACATCTAATTTAGTTCTTGCATTTGAATATATGAAGCAAAATGATGATACAATATTAATATCTGCATCAAATACTGGTGCACTTATGGCAGGTGGTTTACTTAAATTAGGAAGAATAAAAGGAATACACAGACCGGCACTTATGACACTTTTACCTACATTAACTGGTAGAGATGTTGTATTTTTAGATTCAGGCGCAAATCCTGAAGCAAAAGATATTTCATTGGTACAATATGCAAAACTTGGTGAAATATATGCTAAAAATTTACTTGGAATAAATGATCCCAATATTGCCCTTTTAAATATAGGTGCGGAAGAAGAAAAAGGAACCCCTACACTAAAAGAGACATATAAACTTTTAAAAGAAAATTTTCCTAATTTTACTGGTAATATAGAAGCAAGATATATATTAAGTGGAAAAGTTGATGTAATAGTATGCGATGGACTTATGGGTAATATTGCACTTAAATCTTTAGAAGGTACAGCTTCAGTCATTAAAAATGTAATATCTACAGAATTTAAAAAAGGATTATTAAATAAGATTGCAGGTTTAATAGCAAAACCAGTTTTAACTGGTGCACTTAAAAAGTTTGATTATAAGCAACATGAAGGAGCTGTGCTACTTGGAATAAATAAGCCAGTTATAAAGGTTCATGGTAGTTCTTCTACAATAACATATGAAAAAGCAATTATGCAAGCATGCAAAATTTTAGAAACAAATGTAATAGGAAAAATAGAAGAAGAATTAAATAAAGCAAAATAAAGTTAAGAAGATAATAGATTATCAAAGTAGTCTGTTATTTTTTTACACTAAAAATATGAATTTAAACATTATTATGAAAGATATATGAGTTCTCCTAAATTATTGAAATAAAATATCAATAAAATGGGCATATTATACAATAAAGAAATAGATGTTAATAACATATACGGAGGTACTGATGAGAAAAAAAGGAATATCATTAATAGCTTTAATTGTAACAATAATAGTTATAATTATTATTGCAAGTGCCGTTATAATTACTCTAGTAGATAACAATATACTAGACAGTTCGAAAAAGGCGAGATTTATGAGCGATTATACAAATGTACAAGATGGAGTAAATCTTTATTCATTTGGCAAATATAATGCTCAAACGAGTAAATTTGACCTTCCTTTAAAAGGATATTTAACTTCTTCGGATAAATCATATATATCTGAAAACAACCCTACACTAAAAACTAAAATAGAAGAGTTAAGTGGTAATATAGATACTATAAATCTAGCAT
>JAEWPS010000035.1 GCA_023460515.1 Bacillota bacterium
CCTTTAAACGCTTCAATTTTTCTTGTTTCCTCATTTATATTAGTATCAGTTACCGATACTAATATATCTTTTCCTTCTTGAAGATACACTTTATTATCATTATTAAAAGTTAGTTCTTCTCCTGAAGCTTTTATTAATGCTTTAGGTGTAGTTGAGTCAAATATAAACTTATAAACTCTTTCTTCTATGTCATCTTGACTTCCCATAGTATTCCATTTAATAAATGAATACTTTATTGTATATGTACCATCTTTAGGGACACTTATTAGACTATTTGAAGGAGTAATTACTCCACTTATCACTTCTTCACCTGTTCCCTCTATACTTATCTTATAATTAACATTATCATCTAATGTTGAATTCCAAAAACTTTCTGCCAAACCAATTTCAGCGTCTAAACCTTTAATATAATAAGCTTCACCACGTTTTGTAGCATTATCTATATTCATTTGAAAATTTGTATTAGCTATTTGAAAATTCACATTATCTATCACTTTAGAATTACCAGCTTTATCATACATAGTAATCTTTAAGCTATATCTACCTTTAGTATTGAAGTTTATTTCAAACTTATTGCTATCCTTATCAAAGTTTAATGATGTATACTTTCCAGCAACATTATTATCCTTTCCTAACAACTCATCTTTAAATGATTCTTTTTTACCAATAACTTTCTTTCTAATAGTACCTTCAACTACTATTTTATCAACATTTTCTTCTCTAAAATCAAATTTTAAAGTTGCACTTCCTTCTATATATTGGTTAAATATTTCATCTTTATTAGCAACATTGAAATCTGGATCAATATTATCTTTTATTAAGTTAAATACATCTTCCTCTTGTTGAATATTCCATGCATTTCCCTCTGAAAAATTGACTTTAACTTGTACAAAATCACCATCCGGATAACTTGCAAGTGCATCAAAAGTTACATTAAATATTCCTGGTCTGTTATTAACTTTTGTTATCTCCACATTACTATCATTTGTAATATCGGAAATTGAATCACTAGAATAATTACCACTGCCAATACTTATAGTAAAGGGTGCAGCAAGGCTTGCTTTTTGATCTTCATCCGAACTTAAGTAGTCATGCAAATCAACAGTAAAGCTAATCTTTCTATTAGCACCATTTTCATCTGGTCCTAAATTAACATACCATTTGTCTGTAAAGTCATTTTTACAATGCCATACTCTGTTATCATCTAACCTAATAACAACTTTACTTTCAATTGAAGAATATACTGCTGTTGATATTCCACTTATTAAAGCAATAATTATAATAGCAGCAAGTATAAATACACTCTTCTTCTTCTTTTTGCTCAAACTTATCCCCCCTGAATTTTATTTAAATAACTGTATCTGAATGTGTAACAATTATTTCAAACTCTTTTGTGAATACCTCAGAGAAACCATCTTCAGGTTCTTCTTCTCCTAAAAGACTAGTTTCCTCTTCATCCTCTTCACTCATTCCCAATAAGCTTGTCTCATCCTCATCATCAAGTAAGTTTGTTTCATCTTCACAATCTAATAAAGAAGTTTCATCTTCCTCAATTAAATCAGTTTCTTCTTCTATACCACTTTCATCTAACATACAAGTATCTTCTTCCCCCATAATACTTGTATCATCATTTATATCCATAGAAGTTTCATCCTCACCTACTCTTGATGTATCTTCACCAAGAATATCAGTATCTTCAACTTCCATTATGTCTGTGTCTTCTATAATGTTAGTATCATCTACCTCCATTATTCCTGTATCTTCTATTAATTCATCCTGTTGAATTATATTAGTATCTTGCTCTTCGCCTTTAGACTCTTTTCTCTCTATAATTCTTCCAGTCTTTTCACTTTTTCTTGGTCCTACATAATAAGACTTAGTACTTTGGCTTTCTTCAATTTCTTTTCTGCTTCTAATTTTGACTTCTTCCTTCTTCTTAACCTTTATTGTAGTACTAACAGCCTTTGCCTTCTTATTATTTTTTTGTCTCTTAATCTTAACTTTCTTCTGAAGCTTTATTCCTAAAAGGTCACATACAATTTCAATTACATTGCACTTAAAGAAAGCAACTATGGTTGAAATCAATGTAACAGCTGTCAAAACACATCCTACATAAAATAATATTTTATAATTCATAGCTTTCCTCCTAAAGTACTATATAATTTCAAGATTGCTCATCCTTCTTTTTATCTTCTTTAATTCATCACTATCAGCTGAACCATTAATATTTAACGCTTGATTATAATAATCAATAATCTGACTATAATTTCTTGAAGCAGTATCCTTTTTCTGTTCAACGTCAAGAAGAACTCCAATTAACTTTGAATATCCCTTAATATTATTAGGATACTCCTTAACAACCTTAGAATAATATTCTATAGCTGATGTATATTCCTCTGTTGCAGTACAAATATCTCCTATCTTTATAAGAATTTCACTTTGATTTGCTGCATCTAAATCTAAAGCTTCATTATATAAATTAATGGCCCTTTCATAATAAGATGATGCTGTCTGCTTATCTACACTCTTACTAGCTTTGCTATTATAGGCATCTCCTGCTTTTTGCTTATAATCTAATTCATATCTTAAGCTTAATGTACTATCATCCATGGTTTCTAAAGTATGTTCTGCCTTTTCAATTATCTCAATAATCTTATCATTAGCATCACTTATCTGACCTTTATAAGAACTATAAATACTTGTTAAAGTCTTATAATTAGCAAGTTTCTTTTCATCATTAGGTGAATCATCCACATATCGTTCAAAACTTGTAAGCTTATTTTCAAATTCACTATAATCAATATTCATAGTGCTCATACTTTCTGCTATTGGTATATAGTATTGTGCATCTTGAATTTTCTTTGCATTAACCATATTGAAATACTTAAGAGCTAATGGATAATTCTTATTTTGTAAATATGTCATAGCAGTTTTAAATAAAACTGTATCATTTTTCTGTATGTTACCATTCTTCTTTTTTATGTACCCATCAACTTTTGATAAACCTGTTGATGCATCTCCCATATCACTATAAACATCTAAAAGATTTACATAAGCCTCTTCCTCTGTAGGATCTACATCTGTTATAGCCTTTTCTAAAAGTTCTATACTCTTTGGATAATCCTTATTTAAATAGCAAACACTTGCTTGGTTAATAAGTTCCTTATAATTTGAACTTTGATTATTCTTCATTCCACTATGCATAAATATTGTAAAAATTAAAGATACAATAAGCGCTCCAAAGCTTCCTAAGAATAATCCCATCTTTTTAATCTGTTCCTTTTTATATGAACTAGAAAGTTTATTTATATTTTCTAAATCATATAAGAGTTCAGATGCTGTTTGATACCTTTCATTAGGATTTTCCTTCATACATGTACTAATAATATGATCTAATCCTTCTGGGTAAGATGGATCTATTTCTCTTATAGACTTTAGATTTAAGTTACTTTTGAAAGATTCACCTGTTATAAGCTGATACATGGTAACCCCTAAGCTATATATATCAGTTCTAGCATCTGTTTTCTTTCCTGAAATTTGTTCTGGAGCAGCATAGGTACTTGTACCAAAGTTAGGAGCTGAACTTCCATTTTGCTTTATAGAAATTCCAAAATCTATAAGCTTTATTTTTCCTTCTGGAGTAAGCATTATATTATGAGGTTTCATATCTCTATAAATTATAGGAAGTGGTCTTCTTGTATGAAGATAATCAAGAACATCACTAAGCTGTTTGCTCCATTCAATAACCTCTTCAGGAGAAAACTTACCTTCTCTATCAAGCTTTTTCTTTAAAGACTCCCCTTCTATATAATCCATAACAACATAGATATGATTGTCCCCTTCAATAATGTCATATATCTTAGGTAAATTAGGATGATCTAAAGCTGTCATAAGGTCTGCTTCAGCTTTTAAACATTCTAATAACACATCGTTATTAATCTTGTTATCCTTTCTTATATCTTTTAAAGCAACTGATTTATTTAATCTATCATCAGCAGCAAGATATACGATACTCATACCACCTCTGCCAATTTCCTTAAGTATTTCATATCTGTCATCAATAACTGTTCCTATATTAATCAAATCAAATCACCTACTTACATAACAACTTTAAAAGCTATAGCAGAAATATTATCTCTTTCATTTCTATTTTTAACTCTCTCTATAACTTCTTTAGTTTTAGTTGTAATATCTTTTTCACTGTCTAAATTCAAAGCATTAAAATCAAGTACTATCTCTTTTTCCTTTAACTTTTTATAGAATCCATCCGAAGAGACAATATAAACTTCACCATTCTCTATAACTCCAGTAGACATAACTGGCTCTACCTCTTCTCTTGCTCCAATGCACTGAAGAAGAACATTTCTTCTAGGATGATTTTCTGCCTCTTCCTTTGTTAAATTTCCTCTGTCTACTTCTCTTTGAACATAAGTCTGATCCTTAGTAAGTTGTT
>JAEWPS010000036.1 GCA_023460515.1 Bacillota bacterium
TTATGCATTTTTTTCATACTTTATCCTTCCGCTGAATATATTTTTTATATCCAGGGAATATGAAAAAAACCTAGTAATGTAGCACATTCTGTGGTATACTGTTAGTTAGTGGTATTTTTGCCTATTATAGAATGAGGTACCGACCATATGGAGGATAAATATGAGTGAACAAGTAATTAAATTCGAAGAAAAACTAAAAGAGCTAGTTAATATTGCGAAGAAGAACAAAGGTGTCATTGAAGTTGAATATGTAAATGATTTCTTCAAGGAAATGAACCTTAATGTAAATCAGATTGATAAAATCTATGAGTATTTGGAATCCCACAACATCGTTGTTCTTAACTTAAGTGACGATGAGCCAGATGATAGTCTCCTCTTAGAGATGGATCGTGATGATGATATTGCAAATATTGATGATTTATCAACTGCAACCTCCGCTATGTCCGATGATCCTGTAAAACTCTATTTAAAAGAAATTGGTAGCTATCCTTTACTATCCATTAGCGAAGAAATCGAATTGGCAAAAAAAATAGAAGCAGGGGATGAAGGTGCGAAAAAGATTCTAGCTGAGTCTAACTTACGTCTTGTAGTTAGTATTGCAAAAAGATATGTTGGCCGTGGCCTTTCCTTCCTTGATTTAATTCAAGAAGGTAATCTTGGTCTTATCAAGGCAGTTGATAAATTCGATTATACGAAAGGCTACAAATTCAGTACGTATGCTACTTGGTGGATTAGACAAGCGATTACTCGTTCTATCGCAGATCAATCTAGAACGATCCGTATTCCAGTTCATATGTCTGAAGTAATCAATAAAACATATCGAGTATCTCGCAACTTATTACAAGAACTTGGTCGTGAGCCATCTGAACAAGAACTTGCAGATGCTATGAATCTTCCAATTGAAAAGATTCGTGAAATTCTTAAAGTTTCTGCAGATCCAATTTCACTTGATACACCAATCGGTGAAGAAGATGACAGTCACTTAGGCGACTTTATTAAAGATGAATCAATCGTAGGTCCAGAAGAAGCAGCTGCTTATTCCGTACTTCAAGATCAAATTTCCAAACTTCTAGATACATTAACTGAACGTGAACAACGTGTACTTATCTTACGTTTCGGCTTAAAAGACGGAAGAACAAGAACACTTGAAGAAGTAGGTAAGGAATTCAACGTAACACGTGAACGTATTCGTCAGATCGAAGCAAAAGCGTTACGTAAATTACGTCATCCAAGCCGTGCTCGTATGCTAAAAGGCTACGATATTATGTAATAAAAAAGATCTCCATTTCCGGAGATCTTTTTTATTGCTTACATACGAACCAATTCTCATATACAAGCATGGCTGCGCCCATGATTGTTGCCGCTTTCTCAATGCTGCTCATGCGTACTTTTATATAGCGTTCTTTTCGGTAGATGATTCGCTCATTTAGGAGCCGTTCAATCTTTCTAAAAATACTCTTATCTAGTTTGGTTAAGTCTCCCCCTACCAATATGGATGCTGGATCATATAAGTTTACAATGTTTGTAAAGACTACTGTGGTAATTTGAATATACTCTTCGATGATACGAAGGGCCAATGGGTCTCTCTCTTGGATTTTTAAATGTAGTTCATCAATGGAATGGCATTTGCTATGCTTTAGCAGCACTTCAATGCCTGCATATAGGTTGTAGCATCCTCTCGAACCACATAGACATAGTGGCCCGTCATACTTTACCGTTAAGTGGGCAATCTCACCAGACAGTCCACACGCACCGTGTATGATGATATAGTTATTGATGAATCCGCCTCGAATCTGCTTGCTGGCGTTCATATAATACACCTTTTCCTGTCCCACTTCTTTGCCAAATACTAACTCGGCAATCATTGCCCCTTGAATCTCATTTCCAATAGCTATCGTAATGCCAAATTCCTTCTCTAGGCTATTCTTAAGATCGATTTCTGTCTTTTTAATCTGGCTTGCTGAAAAATTATTGTTTGCTCCTGTTGTTTCCGTCCCGCCACTATACGTTATGCCGATTCCGATGATTTTTGTTTGTATCTCAGGATTTTCCTCTAATACTTTATAAATTACGCCCCTGATACGCTTCGCTAATTGCTGATTGGAATCAATGTTATCCACACGTGCATGGGTCTGATACAGTATACCATCCACAACATCCACTAGTTGTACCGTGATCTCTGTGAATGAAATATGTACACCGATTGTCAACAGGCTGTTAGGGACAATAGAAATTACCATTGGAATCGGACCATTGCTTGGGGTAGAACGATTGCTCTTCTCTTCCTGTACATATCCATGGCCCTTTAACTCACTGATGATGTTGGTAATCGTCATCTTTGAAACTCCTAAACGCTTTGCTAAGTCTCCTCTTGATAACTCTTTCTCTACCATAAGTAACTTAAGCACGTTTTCCATATTGGTCTTTCCTATTGTCCTTAGATTGTTTTTTGCACTCACTCTTATGTCTCCCAGTTTTTTAGTCCATTATAATCGACATTTTTTGCGTGTGCAACACAAAGACTGTAACAATTCTATTTTATTCCATTATGCAGGCGCTCGATGCTCTCTCTTACTCGTTGTTCAGCTTCTTCTCCTGTGGTTCCACCTTGGATATATGCCACCATCTGCTCTTTCTCACCCTCAGATAACTGACTAAACTGTTCCATTGCAGTAAGATCCTCTGCAAGACGCATAGCAAATCCCACTGGCAAGGCACCAATTGAATGCAAGTCCATTCCGCTCTTCCTTCCGTTAATTCTATTCTTCCCTTTTAGTATGTACCGTATTTAACATGTCATACCGTCTATGTCTTCCTTTATATAATATTTCATCTCTACGTATTCTGCTTGCTGCTCCATAAATCCAAGCTTCTTATATAGAGGATATCCATCCTTCGTAGCACTTAGCTCTAGATAGGACAATTTCTCCTTCTTTGCATCACCGATCATTCTCTCTAGTAGTTGCTTAGCGATGCCCCGTCTTCGATACTCTGGCTCCGTATATACATTTAGAATCTCTCCGATCCTTCCTGTAATGAAATGGGGATTGCTTGGTTTTTCTATCATTACTAAAAATGCAGTGGCTACAATCCTTTTCTCATCCTCTGCCACATAGATGAGCAAGTCCTTTCCTAGATGCTGTTCAAAATATGCTGGCAGTGTCTGTTGCATCTTTACAACATCCACTTCATTCAGTGTGCCAAAATCCGTTTCTAGAAATGCTAGCCTTAACTTGGTCAAGCTCTCCTTGTCTTCTACAGTTCCCATACGATACTTCATAAGAACATCCCCTCTTATGATTATTATGAGTATATCACATTAGGATGATTTTGTTTCACTGTTTTTCAAGCGAATTTCTACTTTTTTCAATGCAACCAAAAAAAGAACCGCTATTGCTAGCGATTCCTTTCCCGTTATACCTTAAAAACTACACATTCTAACTGTCAAACTTGTTTTGATTAAGCCCTCGACCTATTAG
>JAEWPS010000037.1 GCA_023460515.1 Bacillota bacterium
TGATATAAGCCAATGCAGCCAATACCACCAAAGAATAACCTCCTGTTATGCCGTTTATCCCGTCCATAAAATTATACGCATTGATAATTCCCGTACAAACTATCAACGCCAAAACAAGCCACCACCAAGACAAAGAAAACAATCCCCACTGATAAAACATCAACGCCATTGCAGAAAAATGGAAGAACAGCCGCGTCAGCTGGCTAATGGATTTTACATCATCTACGAAGCTGATGAAAGTTACCAGTGTCAAAGCCAGCATAAAGCAGGGATATTCCCAACCGCTCGTCAAGAAATAAGCCAACGCGCCGAAATAAAAGATGATGCCGCCACCTCTCAAAGTTATGCGTGTATGCGAGCTGCGTTCGTTTGGCTTGTCGATGATGTTACATTTGTCGGCTATCTTAAAATAAAAAAGTTCTGTTACGAATAACAGAACTAAAACTATCAGATAATACATAAATACAATTTTATTTTACTACTTCAAACTGTCTGCAACCTTTTTCAAAGACTCTTCAAAGCTCACCAACTGATAATCAAACTCCATCTTACTCATCTTGGGATCATAGTAGTATGTTGCAAACATTTTATTGATAGGCTGCAAGATAAAACTTCCCAACCAAATAAAAGGATTAAACAAACGAGTAATCCACACCTTGTGACCTACCTCTTTTGCAAAGAAACGGATAATCTCTACCGTATCAGCTAACTCCCGGTTTTGCGGATAGAACGTACCTTCCAACTCGCGCTCAATCGCCTGCTTCACGAACTCAGCCAGATTGTCAATATAGAGCATCGAACGCTTATTGTGCCACTCAGGAAACACCGGAGTCTTGCAAGCCAACTTCGCCAAACGTGGAAAATTCCCCTTCGCATTCGGACCATAAATCATACAAGGTCGCAATATACACACCTTAAATTCTTCTGATTCCAACTCATGCAGTCCATTCTCAGCTTGCAACTTCGAGTCGCCATAGAACCCATTCGGAGCCGGTTTTGTTTCTGTTGTCAAGACTTCAGCCTTGAGCGACCGGCTCTCGTGAAATACAATCTGGCTCGACATGAAAATGAACTGCTTCACACCCGCAGCTTTCGCATGTTTCGCCACTTCAATCGTCAAGTCACGATTCACCTTATAATAAAGTGGCTCCATCTTCGGATCTGCATTTACATGTGCAATACCCGCCACATGGAAGACTACATCATACTTTGTATAATCAACCTTCTTCCAGTTGTCGCCCACCGTGTCCACCGCATCAATCTGATACGATGAATCTTTAGCTAATATATACCTCCTAACGCTTTCGCCCACATAGCTACCAGCGCCAGTTATCAATATATTCTTCATTCGTTCAATTCGAAATATTTCTGTTCAGAAAAGAAATCCACTTATCCTCAAGCCTGTAGTCGAAATTATTTCATAAGTTCATCATAGATAGATAAATGTCTTTGGATAACAATTTTGATATCAAAGTACTCCTCCGAATATTTGCGTGCAGCCTTACCCATCTTCACACGAAGTTCCTTATTCGAAAGCAACAAATCCAGCTCCTCCGTAAGCGCATCCACATCCTTCGGTTGAATCAGGAATCCTGTTTCACCATCAATCACTGTTTCCTTGCAGCCTACAGAATTACTTGTAATTACCGGACGTCCAATAGCATCTGCCTCAATAAGCGACTTGGGAAGTCCCTCCATATAGTATGAAGGAAATGCCACAATATGACATGACTTCAAGAGCTCACAAACATCCGTTCTGTAACCCAACCACTGGATATACTTACCGTCACAAACCGAATCCAATTGCTCTTGGGTAATAGCTCCGGGATGATCATCCAAACCACCCACTAACAGAAACTCCACATTATCCTTATACTTTGAGCGCAATCTCTCCGCAGCTTCAGTCAATAGGAAAATTCCCTTCTCTACAATCATACGTGCAGTCAAGACAACCTTCAGCTTGCCTTCCTTTGGCTCTGGAGTATAGCAAAACTCATCCAGACTGACCCCGGAACCTTTGATGAAACGTCCTTGTTCACGACGAATAATCCCATGCTTCACATACAGTTCCCAGTCATCATCGTTTTGGAAGATACAAAGCAAGCGATTTCCAACCTCTTCCTTCTCACTCCTAATCTGTCCAAGGTTGTGGCTGAACTTGAGCACATTCAGAACAACTTTAGACATCAGTCCTTGGTTCTCCTCCGCAAAGAACCCACCAAGTCCACTTATAGCATTCACCACACCATTCACTTTCGAGAACTTAGCCGCCAGCGTACCCCAAAGAATTGTCTTCATACCCACATGATGCACCACATCCGGTTTTTCACGTTTGTACAGTTTACGAAGGAAGTTGAGCGTTTTCAGTTCTTCGAAGATATTCATACCACTGCGGTTCATCGGCAGGTTAATCACCTTCAAACCTTTTGCCTCAATGTCTTTCAACTTACCTGTATCAGCTGTGATAATAGTCACATTCCATCCCGCCTCCTGAGCCGCTAAAGCCACAGGCAGTCGATGAGACAGGAAGAACCAATCTACATTTACTACTATAAAGAGTTTATTGGAGTTCACGTGTTTTCCCTATATTCTGGTTAAGCAATGAGAGAGACTTTCACCTTCCCTTACTCAACTAGTTAGTTAATCAAATGGATATACAATTTTTTATATGAGTCTGCCATCAAATGAATATCATATTGAGCAGCTCGACTAATGCATTTTCTTGATATGTCGCAATAGAGATTTACATCAGCTAAAAGTAAATTAACTTTTTCCGCAAGTTCATTTGCATTTCCTTTAGAAAACACCTTACCTGCCCCCTCAACAACCTGCTTTAGCCCCTCAACATTAGTAGCAATTACCGGCTTACCACAAGCCATCAATTCCACTGCTGTCAACCCAAAACCTTCCCAGTTTGAAGACTGTATACCTATATACGATTCTGCAATTAGTTCAGCTACATCCGAACGAGATCCAAGAAATTGTACTCTATCTGCAACACTGCAATCATTAGCGACTTGCTTACAGTGCTCAAGATTCTCACCATCTCCTACGAACCGAAGTATAACATCTTTATCGATTGTTTCCATAGCACGAATAACGGTTTCCTGATCTTTGGAAGAAGCAAAACGACTCACCATAATCAATGACTTTGGGATAACAGGTCTCTTGATGGCAACAAAATGCTTAGTATCCACTCCATTATTAATTACCACAAAACGTTCGTCTTTTGACTGAAGCCATTCCTGAAGCGCGTCCTGAGTCTGTTGGCTAATACCAACCAACTTTGTATAACGGGCATAGATTATTTTTTCTATAGGTCTTATGAACCATTTACCTCTTCGATTATTTGAAGTTGAGTGTTCTGTATAAACCAATTTCACCTTCAAACCTCTAGCAGCCAAAGAGCAAAGATAGAGCGAGTGAACCAAATGAGCATGCACCACTTCATAATGCTTCATAATCTTACGCATTTTGTGTGCAATCATTGGATTGCGGAAACTCTTTACGTTCAGCGATATGATAGGAATACCTGCATCTCGAACTTTCTTTGTAAAGTCTGTTTCCTCACTCCTCAATACAAGAAGTGTTACATCTAAACCTTGTTGCTTTTGAATGGGAAGAAGATCCGAAATCAAGCGTTGAGCCCCCCCTATCTCAAGAGATGAAATGACATGAAGCAGTTTCATTTCTTATCACTTTTTCGTTCCTTATATAGTATGCTAAGAAAATAAATAAGAGAAAATTATAGTCAGGTACCCCCTTAAAATTCAAAATAATTAGATATGAAAACAACAAGAATGCAAATCTTTTAGAAATAATTTTTGTTTTATGGAGTAGATTGATAATCTTAGTTTCATAATAGAAATACCCAAATATAGTTCCTATAATACCAAAATAAAAAATATTCCTTAAATATCCAATATCTGTTTCCATATAATATGCTCCATCTTGTTTTGAAAGGCCATCACCTAAAAAAAATGTTTTCAAATCAAAAGTTCTTTCATACATTGACAACATATGATTCAAACTTTTCGACTCTCCATCACTAAAAAATAATGTAAAAACTTCAAATGCATGTGAAGTATTTATGTTTTCAAAAAATCCCATTTTTATTATTCCAAATACCATCAGTAAAGTAAAAGATAATAATGTAATAATCTTACTTATCCTTACATTCTTAACAAAAAAGAACAGACCTATTCCTAATCCAACGATTGTAGTTCTTGCAATATACGTCCCCGTAATAAAGACAAATAAAATCAATGGATATGCAAAAAATCCTGTTATCTTTTTTCTTACATAAAGATAAAACAATAGTATTATGGCAAACCCACTAATTACTCCTCCCATAAAATAATTTCCCTTACCCAAACCGAGCATTCGATTTCCAAAAGCAACAGTATTCGCAATTCTACCTTCATCGCCTAAATTTTGAAAGCTAGTTATCGCTTCCATTATACCAGAATCAAAAAAACCTAATGCTGCGATAAGATTATTGATAACAATTGCAACGCAAACTAAAAACATTAATAAATCGATACTTGAGCGTTTGGGAAGAAGAGACACACAAAGCAATGCGCCATTTATATATAGTATATTTCTAATCGCAAATTGAACATACCAAAAATCTGTAGTCTGGTTGATGACTATACTTATTATAGAAATCAGAATCTGCGAATAGTTAGCAATAATTATTGTTTTGTATACACTTGATCTATTAATGTATTTGCAAAAATAAGGAAAGAATACTAATAACGAAAGGTATTCTCTAGTTCCAATTTTGTCAGGGAAACCAACTGGAGTAATATTGAATATATAAAGAACTAATGCCAAGACAGGCAACAATAATTTCTTTCTTTTAGTTGTAAAAGTTTTATTGACGAGATTGTTTTGCATCTTAAACAATTCTTGAAATAATAAACCTAAAAATCTCTTTAAGGTTATTATACGATAGTTTTTTATAGGTTAAACAATATAAAAAAGAAGATATTCGAGAAGTACTACGAGAGCATAATAGCATAAGAGTTCTAAGGACTTCCAAATCAAACGAATCTCTATCTATCAATTCATTTTTATCTAAAACTATCCCAAGATTCGAAACTAGAGTTCCAAATTTTTTTATTCTTGAAGTTGTAATTATTGCATCCACCTGATATGGCAAAACCAGTAAACTTAATTCCGAATCAGAAATACTATAGTTCCAACTTTTTAAAATATTTTTCTTTATTCTTTTTGCACATTCAATTTGAATAGCATTCTTTTTACACGATATTTGCCCTGAACTAACACGATAATATATTAGCGGTTCAGAAACATTTCCCATCTTCAAACCGCTCAAAATCATTCTACTCCAAAGTTCATAATCCTGAGCACACTCAAAATTTTCATTATACTTCCACCCCTCTTTTACAAGAATTGTCCTAAACATAACAGAGGGATGCGTAAATGGACTTCTTAAAAGGAACGTTGAAACTATATCCCCATTCTTTTCAAATAGAATATTATATTTCTTTACAACTTTATCGTTGACTATATAATAACGATTGGTTCCGCAAACTGATATCTCAGGGTTATTTTCCAAATAAGCTACTTGCTTATATAATCGTTCATGCATACAGATATCATCAGCATCCATACGTGCGATATATTTCCCAGAAGCCAACTTTAATCCAATATTTAGACTTTTAGTAAGTCCCATGTTAGTAGGATTAATTACTAACTTAATTCTATAATCTATACTTTTGTATACTTTAAGGAAATTGCATATGTTTTTATCAGAAGGATTATCACAAATAATTATAAATTCAAAATCCTTAAAGCTTTGAGTCAGAATGCTATCTATGGAATGTTTGAGATATTCTTGAGGTTCTTTGAAAACACTCATAATTACACTAACCACAGCTTCCATAATTATCTATATAAACTTACAAATTCTGAAAAAGACAATACATATTTATCCTTATTATAAAAATCATCAAAATTTTTTTCAAAATCGTTGAATACTTGTGAGGCAGAAATTTCCCTATTCTCAAGTTTTCTAATTTGCTCTATTAGTTCTGTCCCAGTATTACCAATAACTTTAAACTCGCTATTATGTAATGCTTCATTAAAGGCTTTAACTGCATTTGTTATAACAGGTATTAAGCCACATCCTAAATAGGTGTTCATTTTTGTAGGAGTAGCTACATTGTTCAATGTTATGTCCTCTCTAATCAAGAATCCATATTTAAATCTTGCTAACATATTTGGTAGTTCTGTATATTTTACAGCAGGATTAATAAAAACAGAACGAATGTTTTTTTCATCAACCATACTTTTTACAGCTTCTATATCATAAGTTAATATTGTCAACTCAGCCGTAGGAATAACTTCTTGAATTCTCTTAAAAATGTCTAGTGTTTGAGGAAAACACTGCCATTTTATAAGATTACCAGAATAAACAAAAGTTGGTTTTGAATACTTTTCATCAGAAAAACAAGCAGCATTTATACCCTGATTAAAACAAGGCATAATAAAATAGTTTTCTCTGTTGTAACCATATTTTTTTCTATAATGTTCTTTCATCGCATTAGAAACGAAAACACAACCAACAGAATATTTTAGTGCCTGTCTTTCATAATACTCATAATGCAACTTGCTTAAGAAACCACGAATATTATGACTTATATAATAAGCCTCTTCCGGTCCTACCCCCTGAAACCATGTATATATTTTTGTATTCTTATTCTTTTTTCGTATTTCGCAAAAAATTCTCGGATTTATTACAAGTACAGTATCCCCATCTTGAATTTCATTAATATCATAAACTCGGATTATATTCTCGAATAAGGATTTAAAACCTTCTTCAAGAATTTGAATATAAAAATCCGTAGCATTGGAGTTTGTCCAATTTAACAACAGCACTTTAATTGTATTCATAATTATCTATTTGAAAAATATTCATATGTAACAAAAGTTCCTTGCCCTTTCAATTTCTGAACCACCTTGATATTTGAAAGAGACATATCTTTTGGATGATCTATAAATACAAGAATCTTTTCTTGTGAAGACAAAACTTTTTGCAATATGATATTAGGAGATATGCGTGTCATACTAAACATTATCCTATTAGGAATAAGACAATACTTAATAAAATTCAACATTCGATATATTCTACTTTGCTTTCTCATTACTACTCTGGAATGCGTACCATCTGCAAATGGAATAAATTCCATATTGTGCCTATTTATATAGAATCTGTTAGCTATTTTATCAAATATTGTCATTTTGCAAGTGGTTATTGGTACTTCTAAAAACTCACCACCACATTCTTTTTTCTCTATTTGGTTTGAAAATGAATATATCTCATTAGAAGAAATCATTGAAAAATCAGGTTCCTTTCCATTATGACGATTAATAGTCATTCCCGGTGCGACAGAAGAGTCTATTAAAATACCACATTCTAAAAAAGCTTCTTTCATACGATAGAAAGGTTGTATAGCCCAACCGCCAGCTCTGTATGCCAAAATTCGATAATTTGCATCTGCCTGCCGAACAATTTTTGTCAAAAGGCCAACTCCTTCTCGAAACAACAGATTAACTTGCTCTGAAGGAAGGTCAGCTAATGAATAGTGAGAAAAATCCGAAAAATCCCACTCACCATTTCCTAAATATTTTGCATCCAACCAATGAGGGTGAATATGAAGTTCGACGCGATGTCCTCTTTTAACAATATCAACCAATTGCTTTTCTATCAACAAAAGGTCCTTACGAGCTTTTTCCTCATCAATATCTCTCAATTTTTTTATCATTAAGTAATCTACAAAATAAGTTCCTTTGGCACCAATAGACTCTAAGGAATCCATCATCTTATTTGTGGGTAAAATCAATGTATTATAAACAGATCCCGCCTTTATTCCAAAAAAAAGTTCGTAATCAAAAGAAATAATTATCAACTTCATAAACCAATAAAAGTTTTTATGCAGCACTAGGTTAATATTATAGATAAAGAAAGTTTATCTGACATTTTGAGTGATACTATAGCACACACGAAAAAATGCCGAACCAATAAATAAGGTTCTAAAAAGGCAAAATCTTCTTATATTATGTCTATTAAAAAAACTTTTCTTTTACAACTCTAACAATCTCCTTAAAAGAATTATTACATGTTATGAATGAAAGTCCAAAATATGTCAAGAAAAAAGCAACACCTCCTATAATAAGCTGACCATACTTATTATTATTAAAATAAATAGAAATTATTGCAATAAGCGCACTAACCATTCCTAAGACAAAACTAGGAGTAAAGTATTCTATTTGTTGCCATATTGTTACTCCTATCAATTTTTTTGTATATGCAGAGTTAAGCAACATAGCCAATATACCATAACAGGCTTTTCCAAAACAAAGACCTATGAGTCCAAATGGTATAGATACAATTAATATAGTAACAGCTAAAATTTTTTTAATTACTTCTAGTTTTAAGGCTAAATCAGCTCGGCCTTTAACGTAAATTAAATTACGATTTATACTACTTATATGTTCAAGTAAATATCCACAACATAATATCTGCATTAAGATAATAATTTTCTCCCATTTTTCAGTCAATAGTATTAAGACCAAAGGCCTAGCTAAAGCAAAAAGAGCGAACAACACAGGATGTATAAGAAAACTTGACAAAGAAATATATCTACTGTATACAGAAACAAGTTGACGATCATCAGATATTTTGCTCATAATCGGGAATGTGACACGAGAAAATACATCTATGCATGTATAAGCTGGTATAGAAGTGAAGTGTTCCGCTCTGGAATAACATCCTAACTGTACAGGAGCGCAGAATTTTCCAATAATGATAGGGTAAAGATTGGCATAGATTCGATCAATTATAGTTGCAGACAACAACCGTAGTCCAAAAGGGAACAGCCGGCGAAACGATGATAGATCAAAGAAACAAATCGGCCGCCATCTTTGAGTTAATAAGTACATACCAGACATCAAAGTAGCAGAGGATAAATATTGGATAACTAGCGCCCAAACGCCGAAACCTTGTAATGCCAATATTATTCCTATTACGCCCGAAAATAACGTCGAAATAATAGTAACTTTAGCTATTGATTTAAAATTTACTTCAACAATCAATCGAATTTTGTGAATTGCAGATAGCGAAAAAATAATTATACCCACGCTTTGCACTCTCAAGTATTGTGTAATATTAGTATTATAGAATGATGATATATAAGGAGCTGCTATAAACAATATCAAATAGCAGAGTACTGAAAGCATAATATTAAATGTATACACTGTAGAATAGTCACGGTCAGTCTTATTCTTGTCTTGAATCAAAGTAGTAGCAAAGCCACCATCAATAAATACTTGTGATATAGTAATAAAAACGAATATTATGGCAATAGCGCCATAATCCTCAGGCATTAAAAGTCGCGCCATAATGATGCCTATAGTGAATTGAATCATTTTTGTAGACGCAGTCTCTAAAAACGACCATACCACACCATTTACAGACTCTTTCTTAAGATTTTCCACCATATCATCTAAAGTCTCTGCCAGCACTAATTATCCCATTCCAAATTTTGCTTTCTAAACAAAAATCTATAGGAAAACATCTATAATTACATTCATAAAGCGGTATTTGACGCATACAAGGATCTGCATGTGCATTTTTTTTAGGCGTCATAAAGTCATCACCATATAACGCAGTAAGAATTTCTTCAGTATTACTTGGAATTTCAACCTGGCTGTTCCTGAATTTCCAATTCATTGAAGTATTATTATATGGAACAACTACATCCTTAATTCTAAAGAAATTCAAATCACATGAAAAAGACCAATTATAACCAGGAATAGCTAAAGGAAGAAAAACATGTGATCTAGAATTAGCATCAATATATGAAAAATATATATCGCAAGTCAAACCCTTAAACTTCATTGGTAATTGACAACCTTTATAGTTAGAAGCTACATATATTTTATTTATTTCAAAACCTTTGTTTTTTAATTCATTGAGCAAATCAATCGATAAAGATTTTATATCCAATATCATATCAATATCATCATCATATGATATAAAATTATGATCACGGTATATTCCTAATAAGGTACCAAACATTGGAGAAAAATTGATACTTAAGTTTTTTGCGACATCGTAATAAGCGGATAAAGCCTCCTCACCTACTGTTTGCAATTTCATACTTGCCTTTTTTCGAGAGCGTTTTATAAGATATTTTTTGACTCCAAAATATTTGATTACGACTGAAATAATTCTCCTTATGTTCATATTTTACATATTTTCTATCTAGTACTTCTAACTAATCATTCGGTTGCATCACTTAATCATATGATCTTTTTTATGAATTAAATAGAATGCGTTATTACAAAATCATTAACTTATATAAATATAACGTAATATTGCCAACAAGAGCAATAGGATTGTTCTTCAATCTCGTAGGATTAACAGATGAAGAGAGAATCTCCAAATCCTCCTCTTTTTTCTCCGACGTAGGATTCTGTAGTTCCATTTGCTTCATCATATTACGGAATAGTCTAACAGCATCAATAGGTGTATTGGCTCCCATAGCATAAGCTATTTCATCAAAAATAGAGCCAAGGTATTTTGCACCTCTCTTATCAATACACTTATCCATATTGTCAATCATATACTTCCAAAGTTCAGGAAGGCAAATGGCAACAGCATGCCCATGAGGAATACCATAGAGAGAGGTTATTTTGTAGCTCATAGCGTGAGCTGCTGTAGTCTGAGTGATATTGATGGCGCGTCCACTATAGTTAGCTCCTAACATAATATTGGCAGCTGCCTCGGCATCATTCTCGAAAATGTATTGCTCCCAATTCTGCATAATCAGTTCAATAGCCTTACGACTATATTCATAGCTTTCTTCGGTTGAGTTGACCGACCACCAAGATTCGATGCCTTGACAAAGAGCATCCATCATCGTACACTTCTTTTGATAGAGAGGAAGTGATTTCAATACGGAAGGCTCCAAAAGGGCATAATCAGGCAAGATGCCATCATTTGTGACAGTCTGCTTTGCGCCTTGGTAATACATAACAGCATTGTGGGTGCTTTCACTGCCTGTTCCTGCCGTTGTAGGAATGGCTATGAAAGGAATCTTTGTGCCGTCAATTTCCACCTGTGTATTCACCAAAGGAGGAATGATGGCATCATTACCCTCTTTAGACAATACAGCCAGTTTGATACATTTGGCCACATCCATCGGACTTCCACCTCCAATGGCCAGAATACCATCACAAGTCTTAGCCTTAAACAATTCAATACCCTTGCATATCTGTTCATACAATGGATTGGGAGTAAAATCCGTGAAATAAACCCTCTCAATATCCAGCGACTCAATCATATTCTTGAAATTGAGTGATTGATACGAATGAGAGCCAGTAACAATGAAAAGTTTATTGCTACCGCTCCCTTTCAATATCCGAGGTAAAGAGTTAATATCAAATATGATTTTTTGATTCATAATTATCTTTTTCCATTAAGAAATGGCAAATACTTATCAATCGCAACACATAGAGGTCTGTAAAGTACCCATAGAACTACAATCACATACAACAATGATAGTATGTCAAAGAAAATTGTACCTTTTAATCCAAATCTTGTAGAAAGGAAATTGAAACTACTAACAAACAAATAATGGCTACAAATGATAATCGTAGTGTATTTTGCAAAAAAATTGAGTATTTTCAAATCTCGCAATTTATATGCAAGTCTGAAGAAAACTATCGACCCCATTATTCCTGAAAGGATGAAGAGAGGTATCAACCTGTTTCCATACATAAAGCCGTACATTGATACTTTAGGATTAAGTATCAAACCCACCAAAAGCCAAAGGACAATCAGAATTATTATGTACGCGCTTAATTTCTTTTCACAATAGTTGGGATTCATATCTTGATACCTTCGTAAACAAATACCAAAAGTATAAAACCCAAGAGCGAGAATGGCACAATTCAGACCAAACAAGGCCGAGTACCTCAAATTCAATACACTCAAGAGTATTGCTATTGTAAAAGAGCATACGCAAACCCACATTTGGGATCTTTTTGTCAGTTTTGTCAAGTGTATTAACTTGCCAAAGCATAACACTTCGAACAGACAAATAAAGAACCAAATAGGATCGTTATATGCGCAGTGACCTTTTATATAAAAGATATCATAAACACAAGATTCAAAATCTAATGTTTTTCGATTATTAAAAACTTGAAGAAAGTAAATAGGCAATGTCATCAAATAAAAACATAATGCAGGCAATAAAACTCTTTTAAATTTATTGCATACATATTGTCCAAACGGTAAATTTTCATCCTTAGCAACAATGCCAGAAAGTATGAAATACATAGGCATGTGAAAGGAGTAAATCAACTGATTTATATAACCTCCAATATTACTTCCTCCGTAAAGGATATGTCCCCAAAACACTAAAACAATGCCTAAAGATTTTGCAGCATCAATCCACTTAACACGCTTACTATCAGCGTTATATAGGGGGGGCAAATTGTTTAACAGAATCATAGCAAGAACTTCATCAAAGCTTCTTTGTTCTGAATAGGAGTTGTGGTAGGACGACCAAGATCCTTGCGGTTGCCCTTCTTTACGCATACCTGAAGGAGAACCGGACCTTCGGCATTCTTGAGTTCATCAAGCCTTTCTTCAAGGGTTTCCATAGTCTCAACGCTATAAGCAGCCTTATAGCCAACAGCCTGAGCTACAGCACAAAGGTCAATCTTGAGGCCCACAGTAGGCTGACCACCTACAGAATCATGAGCACCATTGTTGAACACTACGTGCACGTAATTCTTACACTTCATACTGGCGGTAATGGCCATATTCCCCATATGCATGATGCTGGCACCATCGCCATCGAAGCAATATACTCGACGTTCCGGTTTCTGAATCGCAATACCAAGAGCAATCTGAGACGCATGTCCCATTGAACCGACAGTGAGAAAGTCACGTTCATGGCCTTGGTTCCAAGCAGTACGAGCCTCAAAGAGTTCACGAGAAATCATACCTGTAGTTGACACGACACAAGCATTGTCCTCAATGCTTGAAGCTACTTTCCGAATAGCTTCTTCGCGTGACATTGTGAGGTTGTTCACCTCCACATTTTGAAGTTTGTAAGCATCGAAGGTATCCTTTTCAATAACAAGAGCATAACACTCATCGGTAGATTTCATAAAGTCAGCAGCAATCTTAATCTGCCTTGCTGCTCCCTCTTCGTCCTTTGGCAGAATGGCATAGTTGATGCCCATAGTGTTGAGCAAACCGGTTGTCACCTTGCCTTGCTTCACGTGCTGAGGTTCATCATGAACACCGGGGCGACCTCTCCAACCAATCACGAGGAGTACAGGAATGTTATAAACCTCCTTGTCAGTAAGAGAAGCAAGTGGGTTGATGATGTTACCCTCACCGGAGTTCTGCATATAGACTACAGGTACCTTACCGGTTGCCAAGTGATAACCGGCTGCGATGCCCATAGCACCACCTTCGTTGGCAGCAATGATGTTCTGCTCAGCAGGAAGGTTGTCGGTAATATATGCACAAATGTTCTTAAGCAATGAGTCAGGAACACCGGCATAGAAATCCATACCGTGCTCCTTGAGTGTATTTACAAAAAATTCGGGTCTTACCATTGTCTTTTAGTTCTTGGTTCCTGGGATAAGTTCAAGAATCTCCTTGATAGGCATACAGTATTCAGCTGATGCCTCCTTCGAACGAGAGTGCATCAGAATGGACTTGGCGCAATTCATCATTGCGGGATAAGAAGCGCGAAGCATATGGTTTGCGTAAATCACTACGTTAATGCCCCAAGAGGCAAGCTCCTCCTCCGTGAACTGGTTATAGGTAGTAGGAACTACAACGATAGGCACATCGGCATACTTTGCTCGGAACTGGTGGCAGAATTCCTTTATATCCTCACCGGACTTTTCCTTTGAATGAATCATGATACCGTCAACCCCTGCCTCAACGTATGCGAAGCAACGCTCAATTGCATCAGACATAGGCTTGCCAGCGATAAGGGACTCGCAGCGTGCAATAATCATAAAGTCATCGGTTATCTGAGCATTCTTACCAGCCTTGATCTTTGCACAAAAGTTCTCGATAGTGTCCTGAGTCTGAACAGCATCAGTACCGAAGAGCGAGTTCTGCTTCAAACCGACCTTATCCTCAATGATAACGGCAGAGACGCCCAAGCGTTCAAGAGTACGAACCGTAAACACAAAGTGCTCCAGCTTGCCACCCGTATCACCATCATAGATGAAGGGTTTGGTGGTTACCTCAAGTGCATCGTTCAAGCCATGAAGACGAGTCGTAAGATCAACTGCCTCAATGTCAGGCTTACCCTTTGAGGTAGAATCTGTGAGTGAAGACGCCCACATTCCATCAAACTCACGCTTCACATTATTAACCTCAACGCAAGCGTTCTCAGCGATAAGACCGGTGAGACCGGAGTGAGATTCAAGGATTCGTACGATAGGCTTAGAGGCAATAAGGCGGCGGAGGCGCTTCATACGCACCTCAGGAGTAGTACCAATCTCTTTCAGACGTTGGTTGAGCATAGAGCTTGAAATACCCTGAGTGTAAGGAATGTCAATTACCTTACCCCCCCACTGCGAGATGCAGTCAATAACACGCTGGCGGGTTTTCTGCTGTACTCCCTGTTTCCAGTCATCACCATGAAGCACATAATCAGGACGTATTTTTTCAAGATTTGGGACATAATCAAGAGTACTCTGAGGAATCACCTCATCAACGCCCTTAAGGTTAGCAACAATCTCACTTCGCTGCTCGTAAGTGAGGTAAGGCAAACGCTTGTAGCTTGCTATAGCTTCATCAGTGAGTACACCTACCACTACGCGACCAAGCTTGTTAGCCTCGTGAATGATGTTCAAATGCCCTGTGTGGATAATATCAGCAGACATGCCGACATAGACGGTTTTCGGTTTTTCCATAATTGTATACTAAGACTATTTCATTCTTTATTTCTATTACATAATAGCAGACAATTGTCCTGCTATCCAAGTTACTTTATATCATAATGATCAGTCACCTTATCTGCAAGGACATCGGCTATGCGGCGGCAAGCTTGTCCATCACCATAAGGATTGACAGCCTTGGACATCTTCTCATGGGCTGCAGCATCGTCAAGGAGGATGCTGACCTCATTCATAATCTTGTCGTAGTCGGTTCCCACGAGGTGAACGGTACCTGAAGTGAGGGCTTCAGGACGCTCGGTGGTGTCGCGCATCACGAGAACGGGCTTGCCAAGACCTGGAGCCTCCTCCTGAATACCACCTGAGTCGGTAAGAATGATAGTGGCCTTTGACATAAGGTGAACGAACTCAAGGTACTGGAGAGGCTCGATGAAAAAGAAATTTGAACGAGTGAGGTCTTCGCCAAAGACTTCGTGGATTGGTTTACGAACATTGGGATTGAGGTGCATAGGGTACACGAAATCCACCTTTGGATATTTCTCGGAGAGAGCCTTCATTGCTGTCACCATTCGGATAAAACCATCTCCAAAATTTTCACGACGGTGACCGGTGATAAGGACAAGTTTCTTGCCGTTGTTAAGACGAGTAATGTCATAACCAGCTGCTGCAAGCACTTGATTCTGCTCCTCGGCAAGAGCAGAATCAGCCTTTAACTTATCAACTACCATATAGAGGGCATCAATAACTGTATTTCCGGTGACATAGATGTTACCATGTACTTTCTCTTCAAGGAGGTTCTTCTCTGAGAGTGGAGTTGGCGAGAAGTTATAGGTAGCAATGCGACCGGTAATTTGGCGATTCATCTCCTCCGGCCATGGGCTATAGATATTATGAGTTCGGAGACCAGCCTCTACATGACCTACAGGGATCTGTGCGTAGAAAGCAGCAAGAGCTCCTGCAGTAGAAGTGGTAGTATCGCCATGAACAAGAACAACGTCAGGTCGGCACTCCTTAAAGATGTCACGAAGACCGGCGAGAACACGTGCAGTTACGTCGGTGAGGTCTTGTCCTTGCTTCATTATATTGAGGTCGAAGTCGGGATGGACATCGAAAATCTGCAATACTTGGTCAAGCATTTCGCGATGCTGACCCGTGACGCACACGATGGTTTCAAACTCTTTTGGGCGCTTTTGGAACTCTTTGACCAATGGGCACATCTTGATAGCTTCAGGACGGGTTCCAAAGACTAACATTACTTTTTTCATTATACTTATTGCTGCTATTTTCTTAAATAAAAATTACACTCTATTTTCAATTATTAGTTTGACACGTACCGTAATACTTAGCGTACCATTCAGCAAACGCCCTCAAACCAACTCGAAGCGAAGTCGATGGTTTAAACCCAAAATCTTCCTCCAGCGGAGTAGTATCTGCAAAAGTCACAGGCACATCACCCGCCTGCATAGGTACCAATTCCTTATGTGACTTAAAATCATAATCCGCAGGCAGCACACCCGCACGAATCAATTCTTCCTGAAGAATAGTCATAAAATCCAAAAGATTCTCCGGATGATTGTTTCCGATGTTATATACTTTGTATGGAGGAATTGGAAGTCCGTCTTCGCCATTCTGCTTTTCAGGAGCATGTTGCATCACACGAACTACACCCTCCACAATATCATCCACATACGTAAAGTCACGCTTGCAGTTTCCGTAGTTGAATATCTGAATCGTCTTGCCTTCACACAACTTATTTGTAAAGCTAAAGTATGCCATATCAGGACGCCCTGCGGGACCATAGACCGTAAAAAATCGCAAACCCGTACTTGGAATGTTATACAGTTTTGAATAAGCATGCGCCATCAGTTCATTACTCTTCTTCGTAGCTGCATAGAGCGACACAGGATTATCCACCTTATCATCGGTAGAATACGGTACTTTCTTGTTCGAGCCATAAACCGAACTCGAAGAAGCGTATACCAGATGCTCCACTTCATGATGACGGCATGCCTCAAGAATATTGTAAAAACCAATGAGATTACTCTCAATATAGGCATCGGGATTGGTGATACTATAACGCACACCTGCCTGAGCCGCGAGATTTACAACAACGGATATCTTGTTCTCCGTAAAAATATTCTCTAATGATGTTCTATCAGCAATCGAAGTCTGATAGAACTGCCAGTCGCAACCTAAAGCCTCAATCTCTTTTAGGCGTTCATACTTAATATTCACATCGTAATAATCGGTAATGCTATCAATGCCGATTACTTTGATGTTATTTATATCCTTAAAAAGGCGCTTCACAAGATTAGAACCTATAAAACCGGCAGCACCTGTCACGAGGACTGTTTTGCCCTCCAAATTTACATTATATGTTACCATAGATTAATCGCGCTTAAAAATGTCGCGAGTATATACTTTCCCTACCACATCATCGAGGCAAGAGTCATAACGGTTGGCAATGATAGCTTTCGATTTTTGTTTGAACTCATCGAGGTTGTTGACTACCTGACTGCCGAAGAAACTGGTGCCGTTCTCAAGAGTAGGCTCGTAAACAATCACCTCTGCACCTTTTGCCTTGATACGTTTCATGATGCCCTGAATCGCAGATTGACGAAAATTATCTGAATTTGACTTCATAGTTAGGCGATAAACACCTACTACACACTCATGCTCTTTGTTCGCATCCCATACGGCATTCTCATTGTAGTAGCCAGCCTTGCGAAGAACAGCATCTGCTATATAATCCTTACGAGTGCGATTTGACTCTACAATCGCTGTCATCATATTTTGGGGTACACTCTCATAATTTGCAAGGAGTTGCTTAGTATCTTTTGGTAAACAGTAACCACCATAACCAAATGATGGGTTATTGTAGTGAGTGCCAATACGAGGATCGAGACCAATTCCCTGAATGATGGCAGCTGAATCCAAACCTTTTACTTCAGCATAGGTAT
>JAEWPS010000038.1 GCA_023460515.1 Bacillota bacterium
GAATATACCTGTTTGTGCATCATATAAATATTTTTGATATTTGTTTGGCACATTTATATCATTTGTTAATACATAAATATCTGTTGCGCCCTCTGGTGTATCTAATACCATATTATCTGCGTCTATTGCTGCAGTAGGTCTTGCTCCTTCTACTTTCCATGTTCTATAATATGCTATTTCTGCTTTTAAACTTGGCATATTATTTAACTCTTCTGAAGCTATATAACTTGTCCATGGATGTTCTCCGAATTTATCTAAACTGTATAAAGCAACCTGCTCTTCTAGTGTCGAAATATCGCTAGAAAAAACTGCGTACTTCGCACTATCTATTGGATTATTATTTGTTAACCCAAGAATTATCGCTCCTACTAATATTATTATAACTATTATTGTTATAATTAAGATTATTAATGAAATACCTTTTTTCATTTTATCATCCTCATACTTTCTTTTAAACACAAATTAATTTTACTCCATTTATATTTTTTTGTCAATATTATTTAAGATATTTAGACAATATTATTTATATACTTTAATTAACATATCTTATAATTTAAATAAAACTTGTAACATTACTATGCATTATCATTTTATAGCTAAAATTCATATAATGTTTATAGGAGGTGATCTATTGGTTAGTCCAAATAAGCTCATTTATACAATTCCAAGTAAATTTAAAATTGGTAAGTGTCATTATTTAACTGGTAGGAACATATCAATATTTTCCAACCTTTTATGTATTGAAAATTCACTTACAAACTTAACTTGTAATTGCAAAAATATGTTCTATAATAAATTCAGATTAAAATAATGTATTTTAATAGTACTTATTGTCTTTTGTATATTTTTATGGTATACTTTATTATACATAAATAAAAAATGGAGGAATATATATGGAAAAATTCGTAGTACATGGGCCTTGTAGATTGCAAGGAACAGTAAATATTAGTGGCGCAAAAAATGCCGCTGTTGCTATACTTCCAGCTACTTTGCTTGTAGAAGGAAAATGTCATTTAGAAAACGTTCCTGATATAAGTGATATAAGAGCATACTTAGAAATACTTGAATCTTTAGGTTCACAAATAACATACATATCTAAAAATGAAATGATTATAGATAATTCAAATATAGATAATGCAATAGCATCTTATGACTTAACATCAAAATTTAGAGCTTCTTATTATCTTCTTGGTAGTTTACTTGGAAGATTTGATAACGTTCAAATTTCGTTACCTGGTGGCTGTAATTTAGGTG
This sequence comes from Bacillota bacterium, assembly GCA_023460515.1. GTDB lineage: Bacteria > Bacillota > Clostridia > TANB77 > CAG-465 > RGIG5057. The sequence continues at coordinate 1,255 of JAEWPS010000038.1, forward strand.
CAAGACCTATTGACCAACATATAAAAGTTTTAGAAAAATTAGGTGCAGAAGTTAATGTTATGCACGGTAATGTATATGCAAAGAGGGCTAATAGATTAAAAGGTACCGCTATATTTTTAGATGTTGTAAGTGTTGGTGCTACAATTAATGCAATATTAGCTTGTACATTAGCTGATGGAACTACAACAATAGAAAATGTTGCTAAAGAACCACATGTAGTTGATGTTGCAAACTTTTTAAATAGTATGGGCGCTAAAATCAAAGGCGCTGGAACAGATATTATAAAAATTACTGGTGTTGATTCATTAAAACAAAATTCTAGTTATATGATAATTCCAGATCAAATAGAAACAGGTACCTTCATGGTAGCTGCTGCTGTAACTCGTGGTGATGTTGTTATAACAAACTGCATACCTAAACATATGGAACCAATAACAGCCAAATTAATAGAAGCTGGTGCTACAATTGTTGAAGAAGGTTCAACTATACATGTTAGTATGGATAAAAGACCTCTTCCTATTAATGTTAAAACAATGCCTTATCCTGGTTTTCCAACAGACATGCAACCACAAATGTGTATATTACAAACAATGGCAAATGGTTCTTCAATGATTGTTGAAAATATTTGGGAATCAAGATTTCAATATACCGATGAACTTGCAAAAATGGGTGCTAGCATTGCAGCACACGGAAGCACAGCTGTAATCACTGGTGTAGAAAAATTATATGGTAGCCCAGTTACATCACATGACTTAAGAGCTGGAGCAGCTATGATAATTGCTGGTCTTGTAGCTGAAGGATATACTGAGGTATACTCTATTGAACATATATTAAGAGGTTATGAAAACATTGTAGATAAATTTGCTAAACTAGGTGCAAAAATTGATTATGTTAAAGAAGGTATTTAATAATGGTAATATATCCTTTATTTAGTTCAAGTAAACGGAAATTTATTTTATTTAGAAAATAATGATACATCAATTCTTATAGATGTTGGTGTATCATTTAAATCTGTATGTCAAGCATTAGAAAGTATTGGCAAAAGTATTGAAGATATTGATGCTGTTTTAATAACACATGAGCATACAGATCATATTAGAAGTTTACCTCTTCTATGCAAAAACAATAAAATTCCTATATATACTTGCATCAAGACAAAAAAATACTTGGATGAATATTTAGAAACTAAAAAAGTTAATGGAATAATTAATGGTTTAGAATATAACCAGACATTTAAAATAAAAGATTTGGAAATAACTACATTTGAAACATCACATGACGCAATAATGCCTTGTGGTTTTTATATTTCTAATGGATCACAGTCACTTGCTTTTGCAACAGATTTAGGATATGTATCAGATACTATTTTAGATTATTTAAAAAAAGCAGATTATGTTGTACTCGAGTCAAATTATGATAATATAATGCTTGAATATGGTAAGTATCCATATAATTTAAAGAAAAGAATAACAAGTGATGTTGGACATTTATCTAACAAAGATACAGCTTGCATTTTAAACTCTCTTCTATCTTTAAACCCAAACAAAAAATTTCTACTATCGCATTTAAGTGAAAATAATAATACAATAAATATTGCTTGTGATACTATTACAAATCATCTAAAAGAAAATGGATTAGATAATTTTGATATTTCATTTGCAACTCAGGACTTATCTTGTGAGGGGTATATAATATGATTAATATACAAATTATCTGTATTGGAAAAATTAAAGAAAAGAGTTTAATAAACTTATGCGATGAATATACAAAAAGAATTTCAAAGTATGCAAAAATATCTATTACTGAGCTTGCAGACGAAAAAGTGGACAAGTCTTTATCTGAAGTTGAAATACAAAAAACAAAAACTATAGAATGTAACAAAATTATCGAAAAAATACAAAAATCTAATAAATCTTACGTTATTTCGTTAGATTTGAATGGCAAAAATCTAACATCACCAGAGCTTGCAAACAAGATTTCGAGCATAGCAACATACTCATCTGGTAGTATAATTTTTGTTATTGGTGGAAGTTTAGGTTTAACTGAAGAATTGCTTAATATCAGCGATGAGAGCATATCCTTCTCTACCCTTACTTTCCCTCATCAGCTCATTCGTGTCTTTCTACTAGAGCAGGTTTTTAGATCATTCAAAATACTCAATAATGAAATTTACCATCATTAGACATTTTTCGACAAATTTTTACTTTTTTATAATTTTTTCTTGCTTTTTACATTTTTTTGTGATAATATATATATTGACATTAGTATATACTAATTATCGTTAAAAATAAGGAGGAAAAATTTATGAAATCAACAGGAATAGTAAGAAAAGTAGATGAACTAGGACGTATAGTTTTACCTATAGAATTAAGAAAAAATTTAGATATCAACATTAAAGATCCATTAGAAATATATGTTGACGGAAACTCAGTAATTTTAAAAAAATATCTTCCAGCATGTATTTTCTGTGGTGAAGCTACAGATATAGTACAATTTCAAGGAAGAAACATATGTTCAAATTGCTTAAAGAAAATAGCAAAAAAAGCAGACCAAGAATAAAAAGTAGGTAACCCTACTTTTTTTATTTTCTATTAAATATATTATTTTTTAATTTTTCTATTTATTCCAACGACTGTTGTATTATCTTCTACATTTTCAAGAACTACTGCATTTGCACCAACTTTAACATTATTTCCAATTACAATTGGCCCAAGCAATTTACTTCCAGAACCTATCATGCAATTATTTCCTATTGTAGGATGTCTCTTTCCAACATCTTTTCCAGTTCCACCTAAAGTCGCTCCATGGTATATTAAACAATCATCTCCTATTTCAGCTGTTTCTCCTATTACAATTCCCATACCATGATCTATAAATAACCTTTTCCCAATAACTGCACCAGGATGTATCTCAACTCCTGTTAAAAATCTCATGATTTGTGATAAAAGTCTACTTAGAAAATATAACTTTTTACAATATAGATAATGTGTTATTTTATGAAATATAACAGCATGTAATCCTGGATATAATAAAATTACAGTAAAAATATTTTTTGCTGCAGGATCTTTTTCTTTTATATTCTTGCTATCTTCATAAATTTCTTTTATAAACTTTATCATATAATCACCTATTTTATTATATGATAAAATTAAATTCTTGTGATTATTTAGTGTAATCTATATTTCCAAATCTTCTATCTCTTTTGGTGTATTCTAATATAGCCTTATCGAATTCATCAGTTTTAAAATCCGGAAAATACGTTTTAGTAAAATATAACTCAGCATAAGAAAGTTGCCATAACATAAAATTACTAAGTCTTTGTTCATTGCTTGTCCTAATTAAAAAATCTATACCTGGCAGATCATTATACATATATTTATTGATTAACTGTTCATCAATCTCACCATTATCTATATTATCATCCTTAATCTTTTTTACCATGTCTATTATCTCATTTCTTGCACTATAATTAAGGCATACATTTAGTATTCCACCATCATTATCTTTTGTTTTTTCAGTTAAATCATCCATTACCTTTAATAATTTTTTTGGTAACTTTTCTCTTCTACCTGAGAAAACAACTTTTATATTTTCATCATGAAATTCATTTAATTCATCACTAAACTTAGTTGTAAATAAATTCATCAAAAAACTTACTTCCTCTTTACTTCTTTTGAAATTTTCAGAAGAAAATGCGTATATACTAACTACTTTTACTCCTTTGGATAATATATATATACCTAAGGATTTCAAATTTTTTGCTCCCTCTTTATGTCCTTCACTTCTATTCATTCCCTTTTCTTTTGCCCATCTTCCATTGCCATCTAATATTATTCCAACATGTACAGGTATTTTTACTTTACTATAGTTCATTATTTCCTCCACTTTTCTACAAAATATTTTATCATATAAGTGTTCAAATAACAAGTTGATATTAGTAAATTGTATTTTGAAAAATAAAAAGAGGATATATTATCCTCTAAAATTCAAATTATTGTATATTTCAAGAACTCTAAATTTTGAAATATACCCCTCTTTTATCTCTTTAGTTGTTAAATGCTGTGTTATATCTGAGACATCTGTTAAATACGGTGTATTAAAGTCTTTACAATCTGTTCCATCTTTACTCGTGTTTTTTTTCAATTCTATCTTGCAATCAGTAAATATTTCACGATATTGAGCATATTCCTTGAAACCAAAAATAACTAAAATTTTTCTAAACTTAGTAACAACCTTTTCAACCAGAAATAGTTCTTTACTTGTTTCACATTCAAGGGCACCATCACCATAAGGATAAACAATAAACATCTTGCCTATAACTAGATTAGCAATTTTATACTTATCCTTCATAAATCCACTCCTCTCAAATTATTGATATGGTAGTAATGTTATAATATGAATATTATAACACGTCTGTCAAGATATATATATATAAAAGGGTGGTTCAAATCACGAACCACCTTTAATAATTTTTAACATATCCTCAAACAGGGCAATATTGAAATCTGCATTAAATAATTTACTAATAATACTTTTTCCAACATATATGGAAGATACTCCAAGTATTTTTGAAATGAAGATATCATCTGTATAGTTATTACCAATTAAAAAACAAATGCTTTGAGAAGTAAATCTTTCTTTAATTTGCTTTCTTCTACTATTAATGTTTGGAGCATATATCACATCATACTTTAAATTTTCAGATAAAACTCTAACTGCATGTGCATTGTTAGTAACAAGTATAATGTTATATTCCAGGCTTACTTCTCTTAAAATTTTCACCTTTGATTGCATATCCAAAGATAATAGATTTTGGTATCTAATTCTGTATTCATCTTTTACATTACTAAAATTCTTAAAGGATAACATCGAGTATATTTTAAGCCGTAAATTTAACATTCCCATTGAATTTGTAATGAAATCTAATGAATTAACCGTCCAAAGAAATTTATCTAATACTTTTACTAAAACATTGCTTTTAAATATTCCTGCTATAATCCTCCTGTCATCATGTGGGAATTTATCGTATAGTGTTCCATCAATATCAATTATTATTGATTTTTTAAATGCATCCATATTAATTCCGCATCCTTTCTAATTTTTTTTATATTATATCATTTCTATTTATGTATTTCAAGCATTACTAATAAATTTATCGATTTCAGAGCGAATTAATACAAATATTGTTAACATAACATAATTCGAAGTTTTTCTACAATGTATTACTCTTCTTAATATATTTCAAATATTCGTACATAAATTCGTCTATTTTACCGTCTATTACACCTTGAACATTTCCAATCTCAAAGTTTGTTCTATGATCTTTAACCAATGTATAAGGGCAAAATACATACGATCTAATTTGACTTCCCCATGCTATATCTGCACTTTCTCCTTTTATACCAGCTTTCTTTTCTTCTTTAACTTTTTTCTCATACTCATATAATTTGGATTTTAACATTTTCATACAATTTTCTTTATTTTGTAGTTGAGATCTTTCAGTTTGACATGAAACTACTATTCCAGTTGGTATATGTTTAATTCTAACAGCCGATTCTACTTTATTGACATTTTGACCTCCAGCTCCGCTTGATCTAAATGTATCAACAGATAAATCCTCTTGCTTTATTTCTAAATTTATATCATCTGTAATTTCAGGCATAACTTCTACAGCAGCAAATGATGTATGTCTTCTTTTATTACTATCAAAAGGTGAAATTCTAACCAATCTATGTACACCTTTTTCAGATTTTAAGTATCCATAAGCATTCATTCCCTTAATTAAAAAAGTTATACTTTTTATACCCGTTTCATCACCAGCTTGGAAATCAATGACTTCCATATCATATTCAGATTTATTACACCATTTAGTATACATTCTATATAACATTTCTGCCCAATCTTGTGACTCAGTACCACCTGCACCAGGATGTATTGAAACTATTGCGTTATGTGAATCATATTCATCTGAAAGTAATGCTTCAATCTCTAGTTTATCTTTTTTATCAAATACTATCTTTTCTAGTTTTTCTGCCTCTTTAAAACTTTCAATATCATTTTCAGTAATTGCTAAATCCAAATATGCAAAAGCATCATTTAACATAGCAGAAATATCTTCAAACTTATTTATTTGAACAGTTAAATCTTTGATTTGTTGCAATACTAAAGTAGAATTATCTGAAGTATAAAAATCTAATTTGCAAGTTTCGTCTTTTAACACTTCTAATTTATCTTTTTTATTAGTTATATCACAAGCATTTTGTAATCTAGAAATATCTAATTTTAGGTTATTTAACTTTTCTTTTATATCATCTATATCCATATTTATACCATCCATATTTTATCTATATTATATAATTCATTATTACTTTCTACTTTTGCTATATCTATTGGTGAACAATTAAACTCTAAATACTCATCTTTGGTTGGATGGTAAAAAGATAAATAACATGACCACAAAGCTAAATTTTGTCCTACTTTGTTAGTTTTTTGCCCATATTTTATATCCCCATATAGTGGATAACCAGCATTTGCAAATTGTACTCTAATTTGATGGTGTCTACCAGTTTTTAAATTTACATTAACTAATGAATATTCCCTATTCATATATTTAAAGTTAGATATAGTTGTATATTCCAATAGTGCCTCTTTACTATTCTTGACATTACTAGATACAACCTTACTCATATTTAATCTTTCATCTTTTACTAAATAATCTTTAAGTTCTCCACTACCAGTAATACTACCATTTACAACTGCTAAATATTTTTTTTTGAATTCCCTATTTCTAATATATTCAGATAATCTGCTAGCAGCCTTAGAGGTTTTTGCAAAAACCATTAAACCTCCTACCATTCTATCTAATCTATGTACTAACCCTAAATATACTTCACCAGGTTTATTATATTTTTCTTTAATGTATGATTTAACTATAGTAAGCATATCTATATCCCCAGATTTATCTGCTTGAACTGGTATATTACTAGGTTTAATTACTACTATTATATGATTATCTTCATAAACAATATGTAACTTATCCATATATCTAAACCTTACCTTTCTTCTTATGTACATTACGTATTCTTGGTTTACTTTTTCTGATTTGTTCTTGTTTTTTTATTTCTGACTGCCTTTTTATAGCAGATATTCTTCCTTTATCACTTTCTCTAGGTTTTATTAAACACTTATTATCAAAACCAATTAAATCTGTTCTATCTGCCTTTATTAAGGCTTCCTTTACTACATCATAATTTTCTTTTTTCCTATATTGTAATAAAGTTCTTTGCATTCTCTTCTCATTTTCAAGTTTTGGAACATATACACTTTCCATAGTCCTTGGATCTAATCCAGTATAATACATACATGTAGATATTGTAGCAGGAGTTGGATAAAAATCTTGTACTTGCTCTGGCATATATCCTATAGAATTCAAATACTCAGATAATCTAACAGCGCTTTTTAAACTACATCCCGGATGTGAAGATATATAGTAAGGAACAATATATTGTTCTTTACCTAACTTTTTATTTACTTCTTTAAATTTAGTAACAAACTTTCTATATACATCAAAATCTGGCTTACCCATTTTTTTAAGTACACCTGATTCACTATGCTCTGGGGCAACTTTTAATTGACCACTTACATGATGCTCACATAATTCTTTTAAGAAAGTATCGTCTTTATCTTGCATTACATAATCAAAACGTATACCTGAACGTATAAACACTTTTTTTACTTTATTTATTTTTCTAAGTTTTCTAAGCAAACTAACATAATCCGAATGGTCTACTATTAAATTTTTACAAGGTGTAGGAAATAGACATTGTCTATCCTTACATACACCGTGCTTTAATTGTTTTGTACAAGCAACTTGTCTAAAGTTTGCTGTAGGACCACCAACATCATGAATATATCCCTTGAAGTTACCTTTTCTGGTTAATAATTCAGCCTCTTTAACTATTGATTCATGACTTCTTACACTTAATTTTCTACCTTGATGGTATGTAATAGCACAATAATTACAAGAACCAAAACAACCTCTATTTGAAACCAAACTAAATTCTACTTCTTCAATAGAAGCTACACCACCTTGCTCTTTGTATTTAGGGTGATATGTTCTTTCATATGGTAAATCATATATCTTATCTAGTTCCTCTGTTGTCAGTTGCTTTGCAGGTTCATTTTGAACTACATATACATCTCCATGTTTTTGTATTATACATTTTCCATAAATATCATCTTGCTCTTTCAAAACTTGCATGTGTGCTGTAGCATATGCCTTCTTATCACTACTTACTTCTTCAAACGAAGGAATAATTAAGCAATCTTTTTTAGTTATTAATTTATCTATATTTGTTTCTAAATATACAGTTCCTCTAACATCTTTTATACTACTTAGTGGTATACCTTTTTTTATCTTTTCACATATTTCTTTAATAGGATTTTCTCCCATTCCATATACAAGTAAATCTGCACCTGAAGATATTAGTATAGACGGTAATACTTTATCTTGCCAATAATCATAATGTGCAAATTTTCTAAGTGACACTTCTATACTACCAGCCAAACAAAATACGTCAGGATATATACTCTTAATCATTTTAGTGTATACATCAGTAGCCATATCCGGTCTTAACCCTGCTTTAGAGCCTGGACTATAAACGTCTTTACTTCTTTTTTTCTTAGCTACTGTATAGTTGTTTACCATAGAGTCTATAACCCCTGATGAAATTAAAAAAGCGTGATTTGGTTTGCCCAGTTCCATGTAATCTTTTTTACTTTGTGGTTGAGCTATTATACCAACAGTAAAACCCATTGATTCAATATATCTAGATATTATTGCTTGACCAAATGAAGGATGATCTGTATATGCTTCACCTGTAATCATTATAAAGTCTAATGTATTAATATTTCTTTCTTTTAAATCTTGTTTTGATATTGGTAAAAACATTTTATTTACCCTCCTTATTAATTGGTCTTTTATTTATTGTTATTATTACTATTGTTATATTTTTTAGATATTTTATTTATGCTTCCTATAAAACCTTTTGCAGAAGTTTCACATATATTAATATTATTATATTTTAATTTTAAATCTATAAGTTTTACATCATCTAAAAATATCTCTTCATCTTCTTTTAGACAAACATCTGGAATAATTATTGTTCTGCTTTTTGGTAAATCTTTTATAGTATCTAGTATATCGTTACCTGTCATAAGCCCAGTAACGGTTATATTACTGCCGAAATAATTATTTTCAACATATCTTACGTCTACGTCTATATTACCTATAATTTCAGCTAATATTTTTGCTTTTTTATTTATAAATTCATATGTTATTTTTCCAGTAAGTATTGTTATACAAATTTTGTTTTTTTCTTTGTATTCTACATTAGCTAATTTTCTTTTTAATTTAGTTAATTCTTTATTAAACTCATCTTCAAAAACTGCAATCATTCCTACACCATTTTCAAGTTGTGGGAAATCTTCATAATCTTTATACTCTGGAATATCCATATTGGCTTTTAAGTAAAATTCATCTGATAAATATACTAAATTTGTGCTATATTTTTTCTTAAATTGCTTTTGAAATTTACTTACATTTTCTATTACCTCTATACAATCTTGTTTTTCAAGAGGATATAACTTAAATAGATTATCTCTATGTTTACTTATTCCAACAGGTACAATACAAATACTTTTAATCATTGGCATATATTTAGTAATATCTTTTAATGTTGTATTTAGTACTTCTTTATCATTAATATCTTTGCATAAAACTATTTGCATATTCATTTCTATTTTTGCTTCATATAGTTTATCTATATATTTAAGTACTTTACCTGCATTTTTATTATTTAACATTTTACATCTTATTTCTTCATTAGTTGTGTGTAAAGATATATTAATAGGCGATATTCTATATTTAATAATTCTGTCTATATCGCTTTCCTTCATATTTGTAAGTGTTATATAATTTCCAGAAAAAAAAGATAATCTATAATCGTCATCTTTAAATATTAATGTATCCCTAACATGTTTAGGTAATTGTTCCATAAAACAAAATACACACTTGTTATGACAGTTTTTAGGCTTGTCTATTAATTCAGTTTCAAATACCAACCCTAAATCTTCATATTCTTCTTTTTCAATTTCATATATTTCTATTTCACCTTGCAAATTTTCAAATTCAATTTCTAAATATTCATCTGCAATCAAAAATTTATAATCTAGTATATCTATTATTTTATTACCATTTATACTAATCAATTTAAAACCTATAGATATTCCTATTTGATCAGATATACTATCTTTTACAACATCTTTTATTATGTTTGCTCTATCTTTTAATCTATAACTAGTTTCATATTTGTTTTTCAAAAATAATATACCCCCTTAAAAAATAAAAAACTCCACAAGCTGTGGAGTAAAATAACTATTTTGTTTCTTTTTCTTTGCTTTTAATTTCCACTGCTTGTTTCTTATCATAGAATCCGCAACTTGGACAAGCAACGTGAGAAAGCACTGCTTCTCCACAATTTGAACATGTAGATAAGTTTTTGCCTTCGATTTTCCATGTTGAACGTCTTAAATGTGTTCTTTCTTTAGACCATCTTCTTTTTGGTTGTGCCATTTATTATTCCCCCTTTTGTATAAAAAGAAATATGTTTATAATCAAATAAATGACTATATAATTTCTAAGTTTATTTATTACCAATATATTATATACTAGATTTACTTTAAAGTCAATATATTTTTAAAAAGTTTAGTGCTATTTTATCATTTTGAGTTAAAACTACTTATTTTATAATTAATATTTATAAACAACTTGCTAGTTTGAGTAGGTTTGTGATATAATTTAAATCAGATGAGGTGATCACTTTTGAATATACAATTATATATTACTTTATATATAATAATTATTAATATAATAGCTTTTTTTGTTATGAAAATAGATAAAAATAAAGCCATAAAGCATGAATGTAGAATAAGTGAAAAAACAATATTTACTTATGCTTTATTTCTTCGGAGCAATTGGTATATATGCTGGAATGCATAAATATAGGCATAAGACTAAACATATGAAATTTGTTATTCTTATACCTATATTAATTTTCTTAAATATTTTAACTGTATATTATATTTTTATATCATTATAATGTTTGACTTTTATTAAATTTACTTACTACTATCGTTACATCATCATGTAATGTGTTTTTATATTCTTTTAATACCAGTTTATGAAGTTCATTTGCAATTTCTTTTGAACTTCTTGATGAATCAATACTAGTTAATACTTTTGTAAAGTAATTATCGTTTGCATTCATATTATCATTTACTACACCATCAGATATTTGAATAATAATATCGTTTTCATCTAATTTTTTAGATATTGGAACATATTCATTATCATTTACAAGTCCAACAGGTATATTACATGAGTTTATTGTTATTACTTTTCCACTTTGTATTATATAAGTAGGAGCAGCTCCTAATTTAATATACTCAGATTCAGCTTTTTCTAAATCATTTATTACTATATCTAACGAAGCAAAAATATTCTCATCTTGTTTCATTTTTATTATTGTATTTATAATTTCTATTGCTTTTTCTTGTTCAAAACCACCATCTAATAGTTTTTCTAACATATTAATTACAGTTCTACTACTTTTTTCTGCGACTTCACCACTTCCAGCCCCATCACTTATTGCAGACATATATTTTCCTACTCCTAAATCCATAGATAAATATGAGTCTCCTGATACAGATTCATTCATTTTAGGACTTTTTGCAATACCTATTTCCAAACTATACTTTGACATTGAAACAAGTTTTATTTTTGATCTTTCACTTTTGCTAATATTTAATAATAATTTAATATTCATAGGTTTTTCTAACATATTAGATACAAGTTTAACTATTTCTTTTTTTTGTTTATCTATATCATTTAATATATCTGTTATAAATGTATATTCTATATAGTTTTTATCTATATTTAAATCATCTTCATATATCATATAACCATGTAGCTTTAATTCTTCTCTTAAACCTTTAATATTTTTCTCTGTTTTTGCCGGCATATTTTTTATATTCTTAGATATATTAGATATTATTTTAGAAACTTCTTTATATTGTTTAGATAGTTTTTTATTACTTTCTTCTTCCTTCTTTTTTAGTATTCTCATTACTTTCATACTACTATATATTTCTTTTATATCTTTTATAATTCTAGATGATTCTACACATTTAATATTAAGCATAGACTCAGAAATTTCTTCGTTATTTTCAAGTTTTGATGCAATATAATCCACAGATAATTCAAGATTTTCTTCATTTAAACAGTCATATTTGCTTGTACAACCAATGCAGTTATTATGAGTATAATCTACTATATATCTTTTAATAACTTCACGTGTTTCTACCATATCTTCTTTACTTGATTCAAGTGTTATATCTGATAAACTATTGAAAACTCCAGAAACTGCATCTAGCCTATTTTTAACATCACTTCCAAAATCTAATAAATTATCATATGAACTTTTTAGTGTTGTATTTATGTTAAAGAAATTATCTAATTTTTTTTCAAGTTTCTTAGGCATAAATAAAAGTGGCACAGAAGCTATAAGAATTTCTATTAATGTTGTAGTAAAATATGAAGAACTTCCTGCTAGATAATTTACTAATAAAGATCCAGATATAAATCCAATAACAACTGAAATCTTTCCGATTTTACCCAATAATCCAGCAAGCATACTACTAAAAGCAAGCGTAACAATATATGTTAAATTAGCTTGACTTCCTGTAGATATTATAAGTCCCATTATAAGGCCAGAAGCACATCCAAGTATAGGACCATTTTTCCATCCGTATATTAAAACACATGTTATACCTAAAATATTCATTATTGAAATATCTAATATATTAGTATTTTTAAATCCAACTATTAAAAATGCTATTATACAAAGAACAGCTATATTTTCCTCTCCAGAGAAAATATATCCCTTCTTATAATTAAGTATCACATACATTCCAGATAGAAACACTATATATAGTATTGCTACTAAAAGTATTTCATATATTGATGAAACTATAGTTAAATCTTGAATAAATAACAAATTAATAATTTTCACTATAGATACGGATAACATGAGTTTAATCATTGCACTATATTTTCTACTTATACCTTCTATATTAATCATTACGGTTAAAAAAGTAAATATTACAAAAAATACAGTTAGTCCAATTATTTTAGTTATTGAAAATGCAGATATAATCATACCTATTACACTAGATATAAATACTGCAAGCAGTGGAACATTAAATATACTAGCAATTCCAAGCATTACGTATCCAAACGGATTAAGCCCCTCAGTCATAGTTTGCATTGATAAAATTATAGATAATATCATAAATATCACTGTTTTAATGCTAATAATATTCCCTTTAGTTTTAACATTTTGAATCATATCACTATCTAAGATATCATCTTCTAAATATTCGTTATACACCATCTATTACACCTCTTTTATTACATATATGCTACGTATTATACTATATATATTTTGAATATTTTGTCATATTTTTAAATCTAACAAATATTTATCTACTTTCGAATAAATATATCAAAATAGTAGGCATAACAAACTATTTTGATATATTATCTTTTGTATAAATTATATTATTTATCTTTTTTCTTTGACTTAGTTATTTCCTTATCTTTTTTAATTTTTTCTTTTACTACTTTAGTTTTTAGTGGTTTATCCTTTTTAACGCTTTTAGATTTTACATTACTAGTAACTTTTTTAATATTTTTTACTATTCTATCCTTCAGACTAGTCTTTTTATTATCTTCTTTAGCAACATCTTCAATAATTTCTTCTTTAACTACTACTTCTACTTTACCTAGCGCGTTACCTATCATCTTTCTAGCAATTTCGTTTTCAGATGTATCATAGGCTCTTTCAAGTATAAATGTATCTAGTTCGTCATACATGAAATTAGTTACTAATTTTGAATATTCTAAATATTCATCCTCTGTTTTTATTGTTCTATGAACATCATTTACCATAGTTTTAATTTTCATATCATATATTTCTTTATACATTCTTACATAATCTTTTAAAGTTATAACATCAAAAGCTAAACTTTCATCATATATTTTAAGTATTTTAAGAAACACTTTATCTATAATTTTAAAATATCTATATGAGTTTTTACATATATTAATTAATATCTTAAATTCATACATATGTCTATCTATATCTGATTCAATTCCTTTAATCATAGTTTCTATAACAAATTCAATAAGTTCTCTTTCATCACTTGGTAATCTTGCTATATCATAATTATCATTTATATAACCTACATAGTCATCTATAACTTCAAATATTTCTTTATACATTATATCTGTATATTCATCTGTTTGAATCTTTGTATCAATTTCGCTTGCTGTCTTAACTAAATTATTATATCTTTGATTTTTACCTTCATCTTTAATATTTTGCTTTACTTCTTCAATTACTGAAGATAAAATAAGTAAGTGATATTTTATATCTTCTTTAAACTTAAACTTAGATTTTGTTACTCTATCATACTCCATTTCAAGAAATACCTTTTGGAGTTTAAGTCTTTCAGTTTTATCTGTAGAATTAATATTTGAAATAATATCTTCAGGATATGATATTTTTAGTTCATACATTTCCCTTTGCATAATATCGTATTGATATTTAACAAAAACTATTTCTCTTAATATATTTTGTTGATATTCCTTTTGTTCTTCTTTTTCTAATTTGTTTATACTATTTAAATGCTCATCAATTGCTCTATTCATTTTGCTCATATTAACCATAATAACAACTGTTTGAATTACTCTGTCAAATATATTAATTTTTTTCTTTTCGCTAACTACTATATCTGCCATATTTTGGCCCCCTTTATATTTCAAATATATTATACATTGTTTTTAATAATTTAGCAAGTATTTTGTACAAATAATTGCTAAATTTCGTTTTTTTTCGCCTTATGAAAGACAAACAAACTGCCAGCAAAAATTTATTGCTAGCAGTTCATTATAACTGTATTAATTTGTATTAATCTTTTATTCGATGTTCTATGACACCTTGAATAGAGTCAATACATAAAAATGGTGGAATAATCTCATCAATATTTTCTGTAAAGATTGCTTTTTTAAGTTCGCAGCCTATAGAAAAAACAATAGTATTAGTTCCCTTAGAATGATAGTACTCAATTCCTTTCATTATTTTAATAGAATCTTCAATTTTCTCATTAGAAATTGTTTCATTCCATTTTGTAATACTATCTATGCAATCAAACTGGTTTGAAAATGTACCGCAGTATTGTACTATTCGAAGTACCTTTCTACCACAGAAAATATACGTTGTATCTCTGGTAGACTTAAGTTTATGCGTTTTGCTAAGTTCTATAATATTGCAAAGTTGATCTTCATTCGTATGGTATACACTTACTAAACCAATTTGAATAATATCTAAATTTGAATCATCTACAAACTCAGCATTAGAATAATTTACAAGAAGCTCTTTAACCTCAGAACGTGTCTTACTATCATCTCCACTAATAATCCAAGAATATTGTAATGTATAGTCATCGAATTCTTCATAATACTTTACAAAAGCTGTGCCTCCGGCAAGTTCTTCGGTTACTGATTCATTCCTTTCTTTTGATTGTTTCATCATATTTTTAATTCCTGCGCAATAACACATACTTATCCTACCTCCTAACTTTATTTGGTATATTTTTTAAAATTGACATATATTATATCATGGTTTACGTAAAAAGTCAATATTTTACTATTATACCTCCCTTGCTTTCAGTTACCATATACTTTATATTATATTTTTTGAGTAGATTTAGTACTGCCTTACTCGGATGGCCATAAACGACTTTTTTACTTGAAATAACAGCAAGTTTTGCTTTTATATTTTTAAGAAAATATTCTGAAGTTGATGTATTAGAACCATGATGACCAACTTGAATAGCTTCTATATTTTGTAATTTCTCTAAATATGAATCTTTTTTCTTTAAATCAAGTATATCCTTTAGCATTACTTCTTCACTTTCAGTTGTACTATCGCCCATAAACAAAAAGTTATAATTATTAATAGATATCATTGCAATTATTGAGTTAGAATTTACTTTGTCATTTGATTTAATTATTTCATTATCCCTCGGGTTTATTACATCTACAGATACATTATTACCTAAACTTATTTTATCAAATTTTTCTACCATAATCTGTTTTATTTTAAACCTATTAATAAAATTTTCAAACTCTACAAAGCTAATACTATTTTCAGTATACTTACTTATATTACTACTATCACAGTTTTTAGGAATAGCATAAATAATTGATTCTATTTTTATTTCATTTTTTAACAACTTTTCCTCTAGTTTAAATAATCCATTTATATGATCACTGTGCAAATGAGTTACGAGAAAAAAGTCTATTTGATCTATATTATACGCTTTTAAAAAACTTTCAAGGTTACTAATTATATTTGCATTACCTGTTGTTCCCATATCAACTAATATTACTTTACTTCCAAATTTAATTATGCTCATATTACCTTGTTCTACATTAAAATAATATACAAAATTTTGAAAATATGTTGTATATATATTAAAATATATTATGTATGAAAAACTCAATGTACATATTAATTTAATGATAAGTGCAACTTTCAATTTTTTTAATTTGTATTTCAAAAGGAAATTTATTTTATATCCATAAAAAATAATTATAACAATTATATAGTAACTAAAAATACATAAGAAATTTGGAGTCGGAAGCTTTATTTCAAGTACATTAACTTTAATTAATATTTCAGAAATTTTTATAATAATCCATAAAATTAAATAGTTAAGATTAGCAATTATATCTACTATATAAGGTAATTTACAAAGCAATATAAATATAAAACCAAAAGCAAGTTGAAGGGTTGAAAATACATATATTATTAAATTAGATATTAGAGAAATTGGCTGAATTGAATTGAAAAAATATACTTGAATCGGTATTAATAAAATTTGAACTGAAAAGTATAATGAAAGTATATTAGAAACAAATCTTAATAATTTATATAATATAACAGTATATCTTTTACCTTTAGTTTCTTTAATCTTTATGTAATTGTTAATACCAATTAACTTTATTATATAAAAATCAAAGAAACTATTTATTTGACTAAAAAATAATATTATACCAATAAACGCTGTAAATGAAAGTATAAACGATACATTGAATATACTGCAGGGATTATATATAATAATTAAAGTAAATGCCAAAATTACTGAAATAAATTTATTTACTTTTATAGCTTTTATTTTTATATATAATGCAAAAATTGAAATTATACTTGCCCTTATTACAGATATTTCAAAATTTGAAATTGCACAAAAAACAAATATGACGACACAATTGATAATAAATGAAAATTTAAAATTTAAGTTTTTAAATATAAAAGAAAGTATTAATATAACTATACCTACATTGCTTCCAGATACTGCGAGTAAATGTGAAAGTCCTAGTTTAGTAAAGTTTTCTTTTATATTTTCATCTAAACATGTATCATCCCCATATATCATGCTTTTAAAAAGATTTGACTCTCTAGGTGGTAATTTACTATTAATTACATGTCCTAAAGTATCTCTAAATCTATATATATAAGTAAATAGTGAATTATTAATCCCCTCTATTTCAGCATCATATGTCATTATTGTTCCCACTAAATTTTTAGAATTTAAAAATCTTTTATAATTAAATTCATGCAAGTTATTAAGCTTTTTTGGTATAGAAATTTTACCTTTTATTTTAATAATATCTCCATACTTAAAATTGCCATATTTGGTATAATAAAGCTTAGTATCTTCATCAGTTATTATTTTTTTATCTTTAAATATATTTAATATAAATTTATCTGTAAACCTATCTTTTTCTTTTATTTTTACTAAATAGCTAATATATGTTTCCTTTTCCTTCTCTTTACTTAAAATAATTAAAGAAATATTTTTATCAATTTGCTCATTATCATATTTATAATTAAATAAATAAAAACTATAAATTATTCTAATTATTAAAATCACAAAAATAATTAAAATGATTATATATTTGTTTTTTTTAATATAATGATTTAAATTTATAGATTTAAAAAAGTTTAATATTTTAAAGATTAAATAAAGGTGAAAGAAATTATATAGATAAAATTTTATTTTTTTCATATTAATATTTTAACATATATTAATATATAATGTAAAACAAATTTTATATAAAAAAACAGCAAAAAAAGAGGATATTTATATCCTCTTTTAACAATCTATTAACTAAGCTTGAACTTCGTCAGTTTCATTGTATTTTTCGATAACTTTAGCTTGAATCATCTCTCTTGTTTCAGTGTTTATTGGATGAGCTATATCTTTAAATTCTCCGTTTGGAGTTTTTCTGCTAGGCATAGCAATAAATAAACCTTTATCACTTTCAATGATTTTTATATCGTGAATTACGAATACGTCATCGATAGTTATAGAAGCTATTGCTTTCATCCTGTTTTGAGAAACTACTTTTCTTACTCTTATATCAGTTATTGTCATAATGTTACACCGCCTTCCTTTATTGTATGACTATATTATACTTAAAACTTTTCAATATGTCAATAGCAAAATTTAAAAAAAGTAAAAAATAACCAAATTATTACAAATTAAAGAGAATTTTATCTCTTTTTATATTATATTCTAAATCTTGTGAAATATATTCATTAAAACCAATTGTTATATACTCTGGCTTCAAGTTACTTTTAGAACCTGTATTTACAGTTACTTCCAATTTTCCGTCTAATAAAAAGTCATAAGATATGATCATTGGTTTTATATCTACTCTTTCCATTCTCTCTGTAGATTTTTTAATAACTAACAAATAATCTTGCTCTAGATATTCTTGTAATTTAATTTTGTACCAAGTTTTTATATCTTCTATTTGCTTCTTATTTTTTCCAGCCATCATTTCATTTTTATAACAAATTTCAATCGTATATGTAGAAGCATATACTCTTGCCATTATGTTTTTTTCATTTAAATTTACATATTCTGCAGATAGTATAGTAATTGATGGTGGAATAACTCTATTTAATTCTCTTATTATATATGATATAGGAAACTCTTCTTGTAATATAGCTTCAAATATTTCTCCAGTACTTTCTATTCCTACGGTTAAAGGATGTGCAAATACAATCTCAGGTTTTGGATTGAATCCTTTACTATATTCAAGTGGAACATTTGCTCTTCTAAAAGTTTTTTCAAAAACTCCCATTATATCTAAATGAGATAAATACATAGCATCTTTTGTTTTACTATATACTGCTCTTAATTTAACCATTATTTTTATCTCCTTTTTTTCTTAAATTTATACATTTTCTATTGAATAGTATATCACAATATTGAAAAATGTCAATATTTATGTACATATACTTACTTGGTTTTATATGAAATTTAAAACCACCCTACTATTTTAGTAAGGTGGTTTTAAATTAATGGAGCGGGCTGTGAGAATCGAACTCACATCAAAAGATCGGAAGCCTTTTATTCTACCACTAAACTAAGCCCGCATATTACTTTATATTTAATATTATACATTATATTTAAACTTTTTTCAATACTTTAATTAATATTTCACTATTTGTTCCTAAATTTATATATAATTTTAATTATATGTTTTTAATAAAATTTTTATCAAAAATATTGAAAAACACAAAAAATATGATATAATATATCCTTGCTGACTAAATTAATTAATTTATTAAATCATAATTATGATGAAGGAGGAAAATATTTATGCATTATGTAATTTTAGGAGGTCCTGCTGCCGGTAAAGGAACTATGTCAAAAATTTTATGCGCAGAATTACAAATACCCCATATTTCAACTGGTGATCTTTTCAGAAAGTTAAGTGAAACAGACTTAGATATACGTGAAAGTTTAAATAAGGGTATATATATATCTGACGACATAACTACTAAAATGTTATATGAAAGGATATCTCAAGTTGATTGTTTAAACGGTTGTGTTCTAGATGGTTACCCAAGAAATTTAAATCAAGCTCTTCTTTTAGATGATATTTTACAAAAATTTGGTAAAAGTTTAACAGCTGCCATAGAGCTAACAGTTCCAGACAGTGTTGTTTTTGAAAGAATTTTAAAAAGAAAAGCATGTCCTAAATGTGGAAGAATCTATGGTTTAACTGTTCCATCTAAAGTTGAAAACATTTGTGACGATTGTAAACTTGAACTTGTAACACGTTCTGACGACAACGAAGAAACATTAAAAACAAGAATTGATCTATATAAATCACAAGTTAAACCTATACTAGATTATTATAGAGAAAAAGGGTTACTTATAACAATAGATGCATCAGATAATCCACAAAAAATACTACAAGTAATCAATTATTAGTAGGATTTAAAATAAAAATAAAATAGAGGATTTTAATAAAATTCTCTATTTTATTTTTTTATTCATTTTGGTGCCGGAAGTGGGACTTGAACCCACACGAGTGTTACCTCACCAGATTTTGAGTCTAGCGCGTCTGCCAATTCCACCATTTCGGCATATTTACGTACTTCTTAGTTAACTTTTACTTTAACCACGTCAGATTATTACATGTTTATCGCATAAGATTAATACATATATATTATACACTATTAAATTTAAATTTCAATCATTTTTTAAAATTTTAATAATTTTACATTAAATTTATTAAAAGAAAATACACATATGAATAAATATACAATTACTATTAAATAAATGACTGATATTTTTAAAAAAGTAATGAACTAAGCTTTATACGTGTAAACAATTGAAAATAGTAGGATGAAATATTCAACAGACATAATTTCTTTCAACAAATTTTGGAAAATAATTGAATTTAGAATTCTTAAAATAAGATAAAAACAATAAGAGAAATTTAAATTTCTCTTATTGTTTTTGAAATAAATTCATTGTAAATTTTAACTCTTATTTATTGCAATATTAGTCACTGTACATTTTACAACTAATATATTGCATTCAATCCTGCAATATCATCAGAAGTTAAGGCACGCAAAAAAGAGTTGGGAACTTGCGGTTGAGACATTACAGAACCTGCTACATTAGACTCTCCTAATCCCAGAACATGTCCAAGTTCATGAGTATACATAGTCTGAGCATCATATCCATTAGCAGCACCAGGTGAAAAAATATAATTATAACTAATATTTACATCAATGTTACCTTCATAAATCACGCCGCTTGTATCATAAGATATTCGTGTCACTGCTATTGGACGTCCAGTACCCATCGCTGAAAGAGTGACACCATTCAAACCATCTCTCACACCTGGAAATGGAACTGCTTTTACTCCTCCGTAAACAAATAGAGTTCCTTTTCCCGCATTATTCCACGTGTTTATCGCATTATTCAATGCAGTTATATGACTTGATGTCATATTTGTATGTGCGTACATTACAATAGGCCTAGTATAAAAACCTTCAGCACAAGTGATAACATAAGCATTTGCTACCATAGTTGTTGAAATAAGCATTACAAACATCATTACCACTACTGTTAAAACTTTTAATTTTGATTTCATTTGAAATCCTCCCCTTAATAATTATTATTTAACAATTACTTGAATATTTTTATAACTCCCACATTATACCATTTTTAAAATTTAATGTCAATCATTTGCTAAAATAATCGTTCCCTATAATTCTTATATACCTATTAAATAATACATTTTATAAATTAATAAACTATATACTTATATTTTTTTAACTTAGATTTTATCTGATGTTGTTTTGCTATTAGTTTTAAAATCATTAGAGTACTTTGCTTACATACTACACTATTAATTAAAAATATAAAAGTTACAAAATTTTATAACTTTGTAACTTTTATATAACTTATTTAACATTAATCTTGAATCCGTAATACATATGTCCTCTATTTTTTACTTCCATAAAAATCTGACAATTATAATTTTTATCAATATCTAAATCATCTACTTTTATATCTACTTTTTTATTGTCTATGCTTAAATTTGTTAGCCTCACTAACTTACCAGTATCATCTGCAATTAATAAAGTTATTAGATATTGTTGTTCAAAAACATAATTTTCAAATGAATTTAAATCTATTTTTAATATATCACTAGATAAAATTTTTATACTATCCTTTTCCTTTAAGAACTGGGTTATTGTACTAGACTCGACATTTGGGTCTGATTTTACAAAACCTAAATTAATTATACCATCTTTAGGTTCTTTCCATACATCACTCTTTAAATATGCTTTTCCAATAATCACGTCATTTAATAACACATTAATTTGTTCTTTTGGCATTTGCAAATCACTTGTAACTTTTTTATTATTATTATATATAATTAAAAGTATACCAGTCATAATTATTATGAATACAAACACAACTATTATTATTATTTTTCTCATTAGAACACCCCTAAATTAATTATACACTATTTTGTTTTTTTGTCAATACTTACCATTAATTTATATTATATCTATCTAATATAATGTTATTTGTTATAAAAATTATCCATAAAAAACCACACCGGATTATGACTTTTATCATAAAATAATCTGATGTGGTTTTTTGTTTCTATATATTTATTAAAACGCTTATAAACGCTGTTAATTGAACTTTTAGGAACTTGAACTCACACGAGTGTTACCCCACCAGATTTTGAGTCTGGCGCGTCTGCCAATTCCACCATTTCGGCATATACAAAAGATGTATTAATATATTAACACATCTTGATTAAAAAATCAATAGCTTATACAAATTATTTTTCTGTAACCTTTTCTCTTTGTATATCTTCAGCTATTTTATTTTCTATTATCGACTTCTTTTTTGATGCAATTTCTAATTCTTTCATGTAATCATTTTTATCTCTATTTTTTTGTTCTAATTCAAGAAGACCTTTTTCAAAATCAATTATTTTATCTTTAATATTTTCAAAAACTAGTTCTTCTTTTGCCTCTTTTAAATATTTAGGTTCTATCTGTACTGCATATTCTAAACAGCTCATAGCCTTTTCATATTCTTTTGAAGCTGCATATACCGTTGCAAGTTTATAATATGCTTTTCCACCATATATTGTAGACGAACGTGCCAATTTAAAAAATTCTATTGCTTTTGCATAATCACCTTTTAAGTAATTTATTATTCCTATATTATAATATGCACTATATAATTTTGGTTTTAAACTAGCAGCTTTTTCGAAACTTTTTTCCGATTCATCATAATAACCAATTTCAAGTTCTACCATAGCTATATTATAGTATAATTCAAATGACTCAGGATGATATTCCACAGCATTTTTATATACTCTCAATGCTTCCTCATACCTTGCCTGTGATGTATAACAAATCCCCAAACTTTCTGCTGCATCATAAAAATCTGGTTTTATCCTTAAAGAGTTATTAAACATAATTATTGCTGTTTCTTTCTTATTAGTCTCATCTAATATACAACCAAGTTCATAATATGATAAATAATCTCTCTTATCTAACTCAACAGCTAGAGCAAATGAATCTCTAGAGTTTACAAAGTCATTTAAATGTTTATAGCATACACCTAAATGATAGTAATACTCCGATTTTCTACCAGTTTGTTCTATAAGTTTATATAATAAAGTTTTAGCCTTTTCATAATCTTGTAAATACATATTCCATTTCATTTTGTAATATAATATTTTTTTTGTTAATATAATATTATTATATTGTAATAAAGCAAAAATTAGTGGTATAACAAACATTGATATAATAAGTAATATTTGAATGAATTCTGGTATATATATTCCATTAATTGTAAAAACTAAATATGAACCAAAAGCAAATGATGATATTGATTCAATAAATATATTTTCTGGTACATATCTTTTAACAAATTTATGTACTAAGAAGAAGTTTAATAATACGATTGCTACTACTGTTACTACCTTTTCAATAACCATTATCCTTTCCCCCAATTTAAACATATTATATACTATTAAATTGCACATTTCAAGTTTTTTTGGTACATTACCTTTTTTTAAACAAAAAAAGACAATAAATTTTATTAAAATATATAAAACATTTGACTATTTGTATTTTTTTTTGTATAATTATAGTAAAATATTATTAAATTAAGATAAGGATGTGATGACTTGCTAAATAATTCGAATTATAACATAAAATCTAAAAATATCGGGTTGAATAGTATAAAAAAAATTCATATGATAGGTATAGGTGGGGTTAGTATGAGCGCTATAGCTCTTGTACTACACGATGCTGGATACACTGTTACTGGATCAGATAAAAATGATTCAGATATGATAAGAATATTAAAAGAAAAAGGAATACAAGTTTTTATAGGTTCTAATGCTGAACTTGTTAAAAATTCAGATGCTGTCGTATATACTTCAGCAATAAACCAACATGATGTAGAATTTGTTAGAGCTAAATCCTTAAATATACCTACATTTGAAAGAGCAGTTTTTTTAGGAATGTTACTTGAGGCATATAATAAAACAATTTGTATATCTGGAACACATGGTAAAACTACCACAACTTCAATGACAGCTGCCATATTTATAGATGCTGGACTTGAACCAAATGTTCAAGTTGGTGGTAAATTCAAAAAATTAAACGACTTAAATTACTTAATAGGAAATTCAGATTATTTTATACTTGAATCTTGTGAATATGTAGATAGTTTTTTAAATTTCCCTCATCAAACAGCCGTTATTTTGAATATTGATGAAGATCATCTAGATTACTTCTCTGGTATTGATGACATAAAAAAATCTTTTAAAAAGTTTATATTAATGTTACCTAAAGATGGTATATTAGTTATTAACAAAGATGATTCAAATTGCATTGATGTCTTAACTGATATATCAGATGAATTAGATAAAAAGAAAGTTAACACTTATACTTTTTCTTTAAGTGACCCTACTTCTACTATATATGCTAAAAACATATTTTGTAATGTTAAAGGTTTTTATTCTTTTGATGTTACATGTCCAAAAACAAAGAAAGTTTATGAATTTTATTTAACAGTTCCTGGAATTCATAATGTGTATGATGCATTAGCTTCAATTACTGCTGCATATGCACACGGTGTTGATTTCAGTGTAATGCAGAAAAGTTTAAATGAGTTTTGTGGTGCAAAAAGAAGATTTGAACTAAAAAAAGAATTGAAAGATAATATATTAGTTTATGATGATTATGCTCATCATCCTACAGAAATAAAAGCTACACTAGCTGCTGCAAAACAAAAGAATAAATCAAGAGTAATTGCAATATTCCAACCACATACATATACAAGAACAAAAGAACTTCTAGACGACTTCTCTACTTCATTCTTTGATTGTAACCTTTGTATAATAACTGATATATATGCAGCAAGAGAAATTGATGACGGAACAGTCTCATCTAAAGATTTAGTTAAATTACTTAAACAAAATAAAGTAGATGCAATACATATATCTAGTTTTGAAGATATTGTAAAACATTTAAAAGAAATACTAAAACCTGGAGATATAGTTCTTACAATAGGTGCTGGTGATATAACAAAGCTTAGTGATATGATAGATTTATAGTAAATAATAATTATATATATTAAAAATAAAAACGCATATTTATGCGTTTTTATTTTTCACATCATTTTTAAGTTTTTCAAATTCTAATGGATAATCCACATAATATTTTGGACACTTTTTACACGTAACATCATAATGCCTTATAATATCTTGGGTAGGATCTAAATCATACTTATTAGATAAATATGATAGTAACTCCACTAGTGAATTATATGTGTATGTATTAAATTTTCCTGTATCATCTAAATATGTATTTTCAATACCTATACTAATTCTATTAACTTCTTTATTACCACTATGAAGAGCAACTTCATCTTCCGGTATAATTCTAATTATCTCACCATCTAAACCAATTATATAATGTGCAGATAAATATATCTTGTCTTGATACTTTAAACTTTCAAAATAATTTCTATTTAATATAGCATTTGAAGATGGACTATTTACATAGTGGACTATTAATTTTTTTATCTGCTTTAATTTAATTCCCGGTCTTGACATTGGATTAATTGAAAGCAACTTTTCTTCTATATACATTACTTATATCACTCCCCTATTAAAATAATATGCTTAAATTTATATTTTAATACTAAGTGTAAAATATAGTGTTTTACTTGACTTATCCTCCTTTTTAATATATAATTATATGTAAAAATAAAGGATGTGTTTAATTTGAAATTAGGAATAGTTGGGCTTCCAAATGTAGGTAAAAGTACTCTTTTTAATGCAATAACAAAGGTAGGAGCAGAAAGTGCTAATTACCCATTTTGTACAATAGAACCAAACGTAGGTATTGTTACAGTACCTGATACAAGAATTGATGTTTTATCTAAAATGTATGATACAGATAAAACTACATATGCTACAGTTGAATTTGTAGATATTGCCGGTTTAGTAAAAGGAGCTTCTAAAGGTGAAGGTCTTGGTAATAAATTTTTATCTCATATACGTGAAACAGATGCAATTGTTCATATAGTTAGATGTTTTGAAGATGAAAAAATAATACATGTAGAAGGTAAAATTGACCCATTAGATGATATTGAAACAATTTCTTTAGAACTTATATTAAGTGATACTGAAACTGTTAAAACAAGAATTGAAAGATTATCTAAATCAGTAAAAGCTGGGGATAAAAAAGCTATAGCAGAGTTAGATATATTAAATAATATCTTATCTTGTCTATCTGACTTAAAACCTGTCAGAAGTATTAGTTTTAGTGAAGTAGAAAAAGATTTATTAAAAGATACTTACTTGCTTACAAACAAACCAATTATATACGTTGCCAATGTTTCTGAAGATCAATTAGTAAATATAGAAAATGATAAGTATGTTAATATTGTGAAAGAATTTGCAAAAAATGAAAATAGTGAAGTTATTTCACTTTGTGCTAAATTTGAAGAAGATTTATCTGAGCTTGATAATGACGATAAAATAATGCTTATGGATGAATATGGCATAAAAGAATCTGGACTTGACAAATTAGTTAAAGCAAGTTATTCTTTACTTGGACTTATATCTTTTTTAACTGCTGGTAAACAAGAAGTAAGAGCTTGGACTATAATAAGAGGTACTAAAGCTCCACAAGCTGCAGGTAAAATCCACACAGACTTTGAACGTGGATTTATTAAAGCTGAAGTTGTTTCATATAATGATTTAATTGAAAATGGAACTATGCTTAAGGCTAAAGAAAAAGGATTAGTTAGATTAGAAGGAAAAGAGTATATTATGCAAGATGGAGATATTGTTCTATTCAGATTCAATGTGTAATTTACATAAGAATTTAACATAAAAAAAGGTGCAAAAAAAAATTGCACTTTTTTCTATTTTTTTTGTAAAAAGTATTGACTTTTATACTAAAATTAGTTATAATATTATTGTTCCACAAAACGTGGGCCTTTAGCTCAGTTGGTTAGAGCAACCGGCTCATAACCGGTTGGTCCGGAGTTCGAGTCTCTGAAGGCCCACCATTTTTTTATATACGGGAAGATGTCCGAGTGGTTAAAGGAGGCAGACTGTAAATCTGTTAGCTTACGCTTACAATGGTTCGAATCCATTTCTTCCCACCATATAGAAAAATTCCACATAACTTTATAAGTTATGTGTTTTTTTATTTCTATTTTACATTCAATAAATATTTAAAAAGTGTAAGTTTAATTAAAAACCCACACTCTTATATAATTAATATAAATATTTTTCATTTAGTATCTTCTTCTTATCTTTCCAATCTGGCATTAAATCAGATAAATAACTATAAAAAATTTTATTGTGTCCTGATACTAAAAAATGTATTAATTCATGTAGCATAACATAATTCAAACAATCTTTTGAAAATTTTGCAAGTTCATAATTTATTGTTACTATATTTTTACTTTTATTACATGAACCCCATCTTGATCTCATTTTACGTATTTTGAGCTTTGGCCTACTAACAGAATACGGCTTTACTAATTCTAACATTTCATTTAAAGAATTGTCAAAAAGTTGTATTGCCACACTTTTAAGTAACTTATCTATTATTTTTTTCTTTCTATTTTTATCAGATATATCGGTTGTAAACAAATAAATAAAATTATC
This sequence comes from Bacillota bacterium, assembly GCA_023460515.1. Lineage (GTDB taxonomy): Bacteria > Bacillota > Clostridia > TANB77 > CAG-465 > RGIG5057. The sequence goes on from JAEWPS010000038.1 coordinate 29,492, forward strand.
TTGAATTATAGCTCTATTCTTTTTATCAGTAGCAAGTATAATTTTATATTCATTATCTTGTATTTTTAATTTACTACCAGTTATATACTCTATATCCTCTTCGTTATTCTTTATATAATCATCAATTTTATTAAGTCCTTCAATAATCCAAGCTTTCTTAGATTTTACGAACTCCTCAATCTTATTAATTTTAATTCTATTATTTACAGACACCTTTACAGTTTTATCTCTGCCTATTTTTAAGTTAATATTTTTAACTTTTTTCCTTTGTATTACTATATTAATACCATCAACATAAATTATTTCTTTATTCATCTTTCCCCCTTATTTTTCTTTGTTTTTATTAATTATTACAAATTATATCTTTTTTGTACATAAATGTCAAGCATTTTGGGTAAAAAAAATCGCAATATACAAATTTTGTAAATATTGCGAAAGTTTGGCACGGGCAGAGAGACTCGAACTCCCATGAGCAGTTTTGGAGACTGCCATGCTACCATTGCATCATGCCCGTTTATTTTAAGTAGCGTATATATTTTAACATGTTTTATATATTTTTTCAATAGTTTTAATAAAAGTTACTAAAATAATAGTAACTTTTATTAAAACTATAATTTAACTACATTAAAATTTGTATAATCACAAGAGACCATAATGTATTCAACACCGTTTATTATTCCTTCTTTTATCTTACTATGACCATATCCGTGTAAATGTCCATATACGCATTTTTTTACTTTATATTCTTCTAATATTTTTTGAAACTCTAAATTAAATGGTGGGAAATGCATAGCCACTAATATGTTTTTTTCTATCCCTTTTTCTAAGTATTTTTGCCTTAATTTATTTCCTTCATCTAAAGACAATCTAAGTCTTATTGCTTCTCTTTTTATTAGCTTATCGTCCTCTTTTTGATTATTTTCTGTATCTCCCCAACCTCTCGCACCGCAGATTATATATTCTTCAGTATCTATGGCGTTATTTTGTAGTATATGTATATTACTTATATTAGTTTCTTTAAAAAAGCTTTCTAACTTACTCTTAGTATCAAAATAATAATCATGATTTCCTTTAAGTATTATTTTATTTCCTGGCAAACTATTTATATAGTCAAAATCCCCTTTTGCTTCAGATAAATATGTAGCCCAAGATATATCTCCTGCAATTATAACAAAATCATCTGGTTTAACTTCATTTTTCCAATTTAATTTTATCTTATCCTCATAATTACACCATACTTTTCCAAATATATTCATCGGCTTATTTGTTCCAAATGATAAATGTAAATCGGATATTCCAAACACTGACATTATTTGTCCCCCTATTTAAAAATTATGTTTTATTTATTATCTATTATTTTTTAAATTTATTGCTCTTTTAATGTCTTCTATAACTTTACTATCGTCTACGCCTATCATAAGCCATTTACAACCATTCATAGATCCACTATTTTTTATTATATCTAAAAAATATTTTGAGTAGACATCTTTTTGCTGCATTATTTTATTTATTTCTAATTCACGTATTATCAAAAGAATAGTAAAATATTCTCTATCAGGATAAATTGTACAAAATGATTTACTCCCTTTTTTATACTTTATATTCCATCCCGGCATAGCAGAGCATTTACTATACATAACCACTGGAGTAGCATTATACTCTTCAGTTAAAAAATTAGCTATTTTAATACAATTTTCTCTTGTGTAATTATTCATATAATCGAGTATTTGTTTTAAGCTAGGCTCTACAAATTGATTTTTAATTATATCCTCAGACATATTATTTCTCCTCTTTTACTATAAATTACTTGTTATTTTCACCTATTTTCAAATTTGCTTTTGCATTTAAATCAAGATTGTTTAGTATACTAAATTTAGATTTATCTTCCGTACATATATAATTATAATATGCAGCACTAGCTATCATTGCTGCATTATCTGTACAATATTTTAATTCTGGTATATAAGCTTTAAAATTATTTTTATTTGCCTCTTTAACTAAATATTCTCTTAAATATTTATTAGCAGCAACTCCTCCTGCAAGCACAACAGTATCAATATTAAAATCTTTCATTGCGCTTAATGTATGTTCTACTAATGTTTCTACCACATTAACCTCAAAACTTTTTGCCATATCTGCTTTTCTTATATTTTCTTCCTCTTTATGTACTAAATTTATAACTGCTGTTTTAATTCCACTAAAACTAAAATCATAGTTCTCAAACTTTGTTTTAGGTAACTTATATGTAGCCTCTCCATTTTCTGCTAACTTTGAAACTTCAGGTCCACCTGGATATGGAAGTCCTAATGTTCTTGCTACTTTATCAAAAGCCTCTCCAACTGCGTCATCTCTTGTTTTAGCGATTATTTCTAGTTTAGTGTAATCTTTTACATATATTAGATGTGAATGTCCACCTGACACAACTAGAGCTAAAAAAGGTGGTTTTAAATCTGGATGTGAAATATAATTTGCAGCTATATGTCCCTCAATATGATGGACAGGCACTATTGGTAAATTCAAAGAATATGCTAAAGATTTAGCATATGATACTCCAACAAGTAATGCACCTACTAATCCAGGTCCATACGTTACCCCTATATATTCTAAATCTTTAAATGTAACGTTTGCCTCATTTAATGATTCTTCTACAACATAAGAAATATTAGACACATGATGTCTTGAAGCAATTTCCGGAACTACTCCGCCATATTGTTTATGTATTTCTATTTGAGATGAAACAATATTCGAAAGAATTTCTCTTCCATCCTTTATCACTGATACTGATGTTTCATCACAACTTGATTCTATAACTAATCCTATCATAAGTTTTCCTTTCTAAAGATTCAATATTATATTAAGTAAATATGTTATTCCATTTATAAACGGATTCATAATATAATTGAAAACTCCAGTTACAAGTAATATTATAATTATATAAAATGAGTATTGTTCCATACTATATATGATTTTTTTTGCTTTATATGGTAAAAAATGTAATAACACTTTCGAACCATCTAATGGCGGAATTGGTAACATATTAAATACCGCAAATACGACATTATATTGAATAAACAACATAAACATAGTTAGTACAATTGAACCAATATTATTTGCTGAAACTGCATCTAATATATTTGCCATAGATAATAACTTAAGTATTATAGTAGATATAACAGCTAAAAACAAATTAGATAATGGTCCTGCTAAAGAAACTAGCATATTATCTCTACTCTTATTTTTAAAGTTACTATCATCTACATAAACAGGTTTTCCCCAACCAAAGTTAAAGACCATTATAGATATAAAACCAATTATATCCATATGTACTAGAGGATCAAGAGTCATCCTTCCTTGCAATTTTTGTGATCTATCTCCTAGTTTATACGCAACATATGAATGTGAACATTCATGAACAGCTATAGCTAGCAAGATTATTGGTGCTAAATATAACTTTAAAATTAGACTGTCTCCAAATAACATAAAATTTCTCCTTTTAATTTTTACTTATAAATTATATCATATATTAGGTTAAATATCAAAGGTTTTTAATATTTTAATTGTATTGATTAAAATATATTCTAAACAGAAATAACTTTTCTTTTTCATTATGTAATTAAAAATAAAATAACAAGATATATTTTATACCTTGCTATTTAAAACTATATTATTTTTCCTCCACCTAAAACACAGTCATCTATATAAAATACTATAGATTGTCCTGGTGTTACGGCCCTTTGCTTATTTTCAAATACAATTTTAGCTGTGTTATCTGTTAAGGGATATAACTTTGCTTTCTCCTCCTTAGCGGAGTAACGTATTTTAGCTGTTATATCTAAAGGTTTATCTATAATATCAAATAAAAGATAATTTATATCTTCTACCAAAACTTCAGTAGAATAAATATCTTTTTCTTCGCCCACTATTACATTGTTATTTTTTTTATCTAATTTAACAACATATAATGGTGTACTCTTGGATAATCCCAAACCTTTTCTCTGACCTATCGTATAATTAATTATACCTTTATGTCTTGTTAGAATCTTACCATTTGTATCAACTATATTACCTTCTTTTATTTCATCATTCATATTTTCTTTTAAAAATTTAACATAATCATTATCCGGTATAAAACAGATTTCTTGACTATCTGGTTTTTTGGCAATAAGTAAATTATGTTGCTCTGCAATTTTCCTAACATCACTTTTTTCTTTAAAACTACCAAGCGGAAATAATACTTTATCTACTATTTCTTTTGGTATGTTATATAGTGCATACGTTTGATCTTTTTTTAAAGCTTCGGATTTTTTAAGGACATGCTTGTTATACTTTTCACTATATTCAGTTTTAGCATAATGGCCTGTTGCAATATAATCTATTCCTAATTGCTTTGCTTTTTTATACATTATATCAAATTTAAGGTATCTATTACATTCTATACAAGGATTAGGTGTTTTACCAACTTTATATTTATTTATAAAATCATCTATAACATGCTGTTTAAATTCGTCCATAAAATTAAATACATAATGTGGTATACCTAATAAGTCACATACCCTCTTAGCATCATATGTTGAACTTAAACTACAACATCCACTATTACATTCTGGTTCTTCATCATTTTGCCATAGTTTCATTGTTGCTCCAATTACATCATAACCTTGCTCTTTAAGCAGAATAGCAGCGACGCTGCTATCTACGCCACCACTCATTCCTAATAAAACTTTAGGTTTCATAATTATTCTTGTCCTATATCATGACTATGTACGCATACAGTATTTTTTAAGCTACATACTTTGTCAATTTCTTCTTTACTCATACCTTTTTTAGTATAATAATCTGCTATTGCGGCTTTGATAGCTTCTTCAGCTAAAACTGAACAATGCATTTTAGCAGGTGGTAATCCATCTAATTCATCAACAACTCTTTTATTAGTTATATCCAATGCTTCTTCAATTGTTTTGCCTTTAACTAATTCTGTAGATATACTACTTGTAGCTATTGCTGCTCCACAACCAAATGTTTTGAATTTTACGTCCACTATAACATTATCTTTTATTTTTAAATATATTTTCATGATATCTCCACATACTGGATTACCAACTTTTCCTACTCCATCAGCACCCACGATTTGTCCAACGTTTCTTGGGTGTTCATAATGGTCCATTACTTTTTTTGAATACATTCTTTCTTTCCTCCTATTATTTACATAGTATATGTTCCGTCTACGAAATCTTCGTAAAGCGGTGACATTTCTCTAAGTCTATTTACTATTTCTTCTAATTCACTAATTAATTCAATTACATCTTCTTTAGTATTTTCTATACCAAAAGTTACTCTAAGTGAACCATGTGCTACTTCATGTATTAAACCAATAGCAAGTAATACATGAGACGGATCTAAACTACCAGATGTACATGCACTACCACTAGATGCGCATATTCCTTTTATGTCTAAGTTAAGTAACAAAGATTCTCCTTCTATAAATTTAAATGATATGTTAGCGTTACCTGGAAGACGTTTTTCTCTATGACCATTTAATTTAACATATGGTATTTTTGCCTCTATTTCAGATATATATAAGTCTCTTAATTCTTTCAAGTGTCTATTGTTTTCTTCTAATTTTTCACAAGCCATTTCTATTGCTTTTGAAAGTCCTACAATACCTGCTACATTTTCAGTTCCAGCTCTTTTATTTCTTTCTTGATGTCCACCATCTATGAATTTATTAAATCTTACTGTTTTTCTAACATATAAAGCTCCTACACCTTTTGGTCCATAGAATTTATGTGCAGATAAAGATAATAAATCTATATTTAATTTGTTTACATCTATATCTATATTTCCAACTGCTTGTACTGCATCTGTATGAAAGTATATCTTATGTTGCTTTGCTATTTTACCTATTTCTTCAATAGGTTGAATAGTACCAATTTCATTATTTGCAAACATTATAGTTATTAATATAGTTTTATCTGTTATAGCATTTTTTAGTTCTTCTAAATCTACTAGTCCTTCAGAATCTACATTTAAATATGTTACTTCAAAACCATCTTTTTCTAATGATTTACAAGTATCTAAAACTGCCGGATGTTCTATTTTAGTTGTTATTATATGATTACCTTTTTTTCTATTAGCATATGCTACACCTTTTATAGCTGTGTTGTCTGACTCACTACCACTTCCAGTAAAGTATATTTCTTTAGCATCTGCATTAAATACTTTTGCAACCTTTTCTCTTGCGTCTTCTATTGCTTTTTTATTACTTCTACCTAAGCTATATATTGATGATGGATTACCATATTCCTCAGTTAAATAAGGAAGCATTTCTTTTAATACATCTTCGTTTAATTTAGTTGTTGCTGCATGATCAAAATATTTTATTTTCATTATTCCTCCTTTTGTTAGCATACGCTAACATTGTTTCAAAAATATATGAGACAGAATACCCATCCCAATATTAATATGTATTTAGTATAACATATTATTTTTATATTGTCAATAATATTATTTAAATTTAATTATAATATTCACTATTTAATAATCTATATTTTATATATACAATTAGTCTTTTCATTTTTATTAAAAACATTCTATATAAACAAAAATATAGAATTATTTAATAAATTCTATATTTTTGTTTATATCACTTTCATTATAAATACCATTACTTAGATATATTAGGCAAATACCATTGTTGTAAAGGTTTGTCAAGTACCCACTCTTTTTCATTAGAATATCTTAAGTATATGACTTCTTTCCCAAGTGCTACTTTCATGTCTTCTTCAATTTTTTTCAAAAAAACTTTATCAAATTCTGTTACATGATGTAATTGTTTCAACTCTTCAGTAATATCAGCGGAAATATGTTGAGGCATTCCCATCATATCATCGTCATACTCAACAACTAAAAACACCCGCTTATCCTCTCTTCTTACAAATAAAGAATCAAGCCTTCCTGAGACAACAGTATTATTCATTGTATTCACTCCTTTAGTAGCATTAGCCACTTAAATTAAATTTTAATACTCATATATTATATCATATTTTTTGTATAATTCAACCAGTAAATTGTCGAAAGTAAAAGCTAAAAATGTATAAATATAGTTTATACAGACATTTACATATTATTAAAATAAATATATGTTATCTTGTATTTTGTAAAATTTTGTTAAAAATTGTTGACAAAAATTTATATTTATTATAAAATTAATTTAGTATTTAGTATAGTTATAATGACTAATTATTAAATAAAAATAGGAGGATTTATATGAAAAGAAATGAAGGTGTTTCTTTAATTGTATTAGTAATAACTATAATAGTTATATTAATATTAGCAGGAACGGTAATATTAAATTTATCAAATAATAACCCAGTAAATGCAGCGAATGAAGCAAAATTCAAATCAAATGTAAAAACATATGATACGGAATTGTCTATAATTTTAACAGATAAATATTTAAAAAACAATTTATTTAATCCTAATAATTTTAATGCAGGTATATGGGATGGAACTGGTAATGTACTCGGAACAATAAAAGAATATATAACTAGTATAACAAAAGATGATGCAAAAAAATTTGAAATACAGGCAAGTAAATTAGTATATACAGGAACAAATGCTTTAGAGATGCAATGGGCGTCTGAAGCAGGACTATCGTCTGGTATAATTGTTTTTGATGGTTCTGTCTACAACGAAGAAGCTGAATTTTATCAATATTGCTTAAAAGCACTTGAATATAAAACAGATAGTGGAAACGATATAGATATTGATGGTTACTTTGGAAACCAATCAAAAAGTGTACTAAATAAATTTTTATTAGCAGAAGGATTTTCAAACTTTACATATGAAGCAAGAAACAAACTTGTAGAATTAGCAGAAAGCAAACCTTACCCTGCTTATAATACCGGATTTATCACTAGCCAAAATAACTTAAACCATCTATCTTTCGTATATTGTAAATTATCCAATATAGATAATAAAAGTGATCCTTTTTACTCTATTAATGTATTGAAAAATCTTCCATATATAGTTACTGCAGAACCATCTGAATTATCTTATTCATCAAAAATGGTTACAGAAGCTATAAAAAGCAACACAAAATTATTCGGATATGTAAATTTAGGGCCAAATAATCCTACTGATGCTAAAGCATCCTGGATAATGTCAGATTTAAATGAAGTTAAATCTCAAATAGATAATATAGCAAACGCTAAATGGTATGGAGTATTTATAGATCAGTTTGGTTATGATTGGAATGAAACAAGAGCAAGACAAAATGAAATTGTAGATTATGCACATAGTAAAGGTTTATCAGTAATGGCTAACGGTTGGTTTGTAGATGATATATTTGCTTCAATAGTAAATGATTCTAATCCTACTGGTACACCTACTCATTTAGGAGCAAATGACTGGTATTTAATTGAAAGTTTCTTTACAGATGGAACTTCTTATAGAGCAGATAGCTCATACATAGATAAATATATAAAGGCTATGCAATATCATCAAAGTACTGGAATCAAAATCACTACATTATCATATAAGGTAAGTGCAAAAAGTTGGTTAGAATCTTCTGAAGATATAAGAATATCATATATACTTGCGGAATGTTTAAATTATAATGGATGGTGGTTTGGAAAGTCTGACACAAGTGATAATTTAACTTATGGGCACGATCCAAGTATAGATTTAGGTACTTTCACACAATATTTAACATATGTTAGTGGTACTAAATACATTGCAAAAACAACAAAATATACAATAGAATATTATGCTGATTCAACTCCTACTATAAATTTATTGCCAAATCCATAGAAAATAAAATTAAACCATCCTTAAATATGATTCATATTTAAGGATGGTTTTTTATAATATTTATAATTACTTTGTTTCAATGCAAGCCTTTACAAATTCTCTAAATAGAGGGTGTGCTCTATTTGGTCTAGATTTAAATTCAGGGTGAAACTGACCTGCTACAAACCACTTGTGATTTTTCAATTCTAATATTTCAACTAGATTTTTATCTGGTGATTGTCCAACTATTTCCATACCATTTTCTTCAAATATTTTTCTATATGCATTATTAAATTCGAATCTATGTCTATGTCTTTCAGATATTTGACTAGTTCCATATGCTTGTCCAGCTTTAGAACTTTCTTTAAGTATACAAGGATATTTTCCAAGTCTCATTGTTCCACCCTTATTTGCAATTCCTTTTTGAAGTTCCATTATATGTATAACAGGATTTTTAGTTAATTCATCAAATTCAGAAGAATTAGCATCGTTAAGTTTTAATACATTTTTAGCAAATTCAATAGCTGCCATTTGCATTCCTAAACAAATACCAAAAAACGGTATATTATTTTCTCTAGCATATTGTATAGCAACTAATTTGCCTTCTATACCTCTATTTCCAAATCCACCAGGAACTAATATTCCATCTAAATCTGATAACTGATTAATATCTTTTAAAGTTAAATTTTCAGAATTTATATATTTTATATTAACCTTTACTTGATTTGCAATTGCTGCATGTCTCAAACTTTCACTAACTGAAAGGTAAGCATCGCCATGATCTACATATTTTCCAACTATACCTATATTGACATTTCCCTTAGGATTTCTTTCTTTTTCAAGCATATCATTCCAATCTTTTAAATCACATTTTCTCATTTCTAGTTTTAAATGTTTACATACAGATTTTGCTATACCCTCTTTCTCTAATAATATTGGTATTTCATATAATGATTTGGCTGTTGTATTATTAATAACATCTTCAGTTTTAACATTACAATATAATGAAATTTTTTCTTTTGCCTCTTTTGAAAGAGAATATTCTGTTCTACAAACTAAAATATCTGCTTGTATACCATGAGACTGTAATTCTTTAACAGAATTTTGTGTTGGCTTTGTTTTTAATTCATTCGAAGATTCTATATAGGGAACTAATGTAACATGTACAAATAAAGAATTTTCTTTACCTACTTCTAAGGATAATTGTCTTATAGCCTCTATAAAATGTATACTTTCTATATCCCCTATAGTTCCGCCTATTTCGGTTATTACTACATCTGCTTCACTTTCCTTAGCTAAGTTATATATTTTATCTTTTATGTGATTAGTTATATGAGGTATTACTTGAACAGTAGAACCAAGATAATCTCCCCTACGTTCCTTTTGAAGTACTTCCCAATATATTTTTCCTGTAGTTACACTTGAAGTTTTAATTAAATTTTCATCTATAAATCTTTCATAATGCCCTAAATCTAAATCTGTTTCTGCGCCATCTTCAGTTACAAATACCTCGCCATGCTGATATGGACTCATTGTTCCTGGATCAACATTTATGTATGGATCAAATTTTTGCATCATTACCTTATATCCCATACTCTTTAATAACCTACCTATTGATGAAGCAGTTATGCCTTTACCAAGTCCAGACACTACCCCACCTGTAACAAAAATATATTTAGTTTTCATATAACATCCTCCCTAACAATTAAAACTAATACTTATTTTAACTTTTTTTTCAGTCTACTTTTTGCTGTTTTTTTAACACAGCTTTTGCACTTATCACTTTCTGGATTATAACAGCATTCCAAATCACTAACATCTATTATACTTTGTATATACGTTTCTAATTTATTTATTGTATCTTCAGAAACTGAATGTTTCATAGTTTTAGCTTCATTTTCTGCAATATCTTTATCTACTTCTAAAACCTCTACTAAAAAAGCTTTCAAAGTATTATGCCTCTTTAATATGTTTTTAGCAATAGTCTTTCCTATTTCAGTAAGTTCAATATCTCCATAATTTTCATATTCAATTAAACCTTCAGATTTTAAAACTTTAAGTGCTCTATTAACACTTGCTTTTGAGTAATTCAAATATTTTGCAATATCTGTTACCCTTGCAAAAGAAAATTTTTGTATTAATATATATATTGTTTTTAAATATTCTTCTAATGATGCACTCATGTATTCACTCCTTTCTTTATATTTTTTGTAATATTATTTTATTTATTTTCAACTTACATAATGAAATTAAAATGCTATATATAACAAATATAACGCCATTATTAATGTCATAATTCCAAAAACTATTTTTAATATTTGTCCTATTCTCATATATTTATTACTAACTGAAAGTTTATTTATTGCTTCTAATGAAGTTCCCGCTAGTATAATTACTGCGCAATGACCTATAGAATAAACTGCCATAAGCAAAGCACCAATTAGTATATTTCCTTGATTTGAAGTATATGTCAATATTACTGCAAGAGCTGGAGTTGAACAAGGTGAATCAAATATTCCACCTAGTATTCCTAAAAAGAACGCTCCAAGTACTCCTTTTCTTAATTTCGGTTTATGACAATGATCTTTTTCTTTATGTTTTATAACGCCAAAAAGTTGTAAAGTTACAAATATAAGGATACAAGCTAATATATAATACCATAGATCACCAAATATTCTAAGTCTATCTCCTATTAAAACTGAAGAAATACCAATTATAGTAAATGTAATTACTATACCTATTGAAAAGAATATACTATATAACCATCCTTTTTTACTTGAGCAGTCTTTACACTCTGTACCAACGTACCCTATTATCAAAGGAAGTGTAGATAAACTACAAGGGCTAAATGATGATACTAGTCCAGCTATCAAAGCTATAAATATTCCTAAAAATATGTTTTGATTTAATGCTTCAGCAAAATTATTCAATACACCATCCATTATTTATTACCCCATTTATCTATAAATTTTCTAAACTCATCTTCTGGTACATAACCTATTAGTTTATCTACTTTTGCACCTTTTTCATCTATCACAACAAATGTAGGAGTATATGCTATCCCATAAGTATAACACAATTTTGTGTTTTTTTCATCATCTACATCAATATATTCAAATTCAATCGATGATTTATATTCTTCCTTTATTTTTTCATATATAGGATCCATTTGTCTACACGCCGAGCAAAACTCAGATCCAAAATTATATACTTTATATGTTTTTATAGTTACTTCTTCATTATGATCTAAACAATTTGGATCGCTACAATCACTTAAAGCATTTCCATTTAACTTTTTAGTAACAAATACTGCTAGAATAAGAAGTACTATTACTCCAATTATTATATATGACCTATTGTTTTTTATTTTATCCAAAATACAAAACTCCTTTAACATAAATTCTCTTTTCTACAAATACTACTAAATTCACAATACTTGCAGTGATTTACTTTCTTATTTGGTTTTATACTAACATTACCAGAGAGTATATCATTACCTATATCTCTTAATATATCTGTAATATCTAAACATAATTTTTCAAATTCTTCTTTTGTCTGAAATTTACTACTTTTCTTATCGCTTGTAACTGAACCTGGAAATACATCTATTAACTTATCTGTTTCATCTATCTTATTATCCATTAGTTTTAATATTTCGATATCTTTTAAAAATATACCATCCATTCTTAAACTCTCAATAATCTTTTTAGATATTTTACTTTCATCTTTAGTATACTCTTTAATATTTATCAGTTTTTCAGATAACGTAAAATAAAGCATTCCTGCTGGAATAATTTTTTGACTATTATCTTTTTTCGAATTATTTATAAATGAGGATAAATATGTTATTAATTGAAGAGAAATTCCTTCTTTAATATCTTCTAATTTTAATTTTTTAGTTGAAGATTTATAATCTACTATTCTAGCATATATTGCATCACCTAATTTTAATGTGTCTATTCTATCTATTTTTCCAACTATATACATAGAACTATTACTAAGTTTTATTTCTATAGGTGCAAATAGTCCTCTATTTTTAAATTCTATTTCATAGCCAAACGGTAAAAACTTGCTTTGATTAAAACTCTGTGCTATAGTAATTATAACTTTATTCATAGTTGCTTTTAACTTTTGTTTTAATATTAAATATTTGACATTTTCCTTATGTTTATAAAAAGTTTTATCTAGCTCATTGTTTATTTGTTCTTCTAATATTTTGTAATACTTTTCTGTATCTAATAAAATTTCATGCCAATTTATGTTATTTTCAAGTAAATATATAGAAAATTTTTCTAATACATTATGCATAAAGCTACCTGTATCCATGCTTGTTATCGAGAATATTTTTCTTTCATTTAACTTTAAACCATATTTCATAAAGTAAGAAAACGGACATTTTTTAAATAATTCTAATTTAGATACACTTGTCACAAAATCATTTTTATTTATGTCGTTCATAGTTTGTTTAGTTAAATTTTCGTTTTCTCTAATATATTTTAATATATCATCTAAATCTGAATATTGCGATATATACTTGTACAGTAAAAGCATTTCATCAGTTATACCTTCATCTCTATTAAATAACCTAATCAATTTTTCAAATGCATTTTTTCTAGAATAAATATTTTCAATTTCACTTTCGGATATTACATTACCTGTAACCTCCACTTTTAGTAATTTTTTTAAAATTATTATTAAACTAGAAGGTCTTAAAGATTTTCCATCTACACTAGATGAAACAAAAGAAAAATACAATTTATCTTCAACATTATTTATTAATTCATATATATTATATAATTGCATATTTAATTTAAATAAACTTGTTTCTTTAAATTTTATATTATAGCTTTCAAGATTTGTAAGTTCCATATCATTAAATAATAGATCATCATCAATCTTTTTAGGTAGTTTGTCTTCATTTACACCTACAAAAAACATTATTTTTTTAACGCCAGATTTAGATATATTTACATCTAAAACTTGAACTTCATCTATAGTAGGTTCAATACCTTTTACTTTAATATCCTTAAGAGAATACTTTAAAAGTTTATCAAAATCTGAAATAGTTATCTTAGTATCTTCATATATTTTTGTTACTGATGAAAACACTTCACACAAATTATCCCACATTTGATATCCAAGATTTCCGCTATATTTAATTGTAGGATCATTACTATTTTTCATCTTATCTATAACTATATTATAATTATCCAATATTTTATTTTCTAATAAATGATCATATATTTTTTCTATTATTTCTAAAGTTGTATGTTTAACAGATGTAAATTTAGATATATCTTGAAATATGTTTATTACTTGTTTTCTTATTTCGTTTAATTTATCTAAATTGTATATAGTACCATTAGCTGAATTATTATATAAAAATTCTCTTTCAAACTTATATCTATCATTATTAAATTCTAAGACATAATTTTCTAAATATGATATATCTTCCATACTTATATCATTTAAACCAAATTTTAATATTTGAAAAATATTTTCTATCTTATATCCTGTTTTACATATTTCAATTAGCTTTTGTATGTATTTAATCAAAACATTGCTTTGTATATTAACTTTAGAGTCTATATATACAGGTATATTATATTCATAAAAAGTTTTACGCACAACATATGAATATTCATCAACATTCGATGTATATATTACAAAATCCTTGTATCTATATCCTTGTCTTATTTTTTCAGATATTATATTTGCTATTTTATCTATCTCTGTATATACATTAGTAGTTAAACTTACTGATATATTATTTGCTTCTATTTTATTATTTGAAATATCCGACATAAAAATATTATTTGATAAATATTTTATATCCTCTTTTGCATTAGAAAAATTTGAACGCATTATTTCTGTATCTATCTTCAAATTCAATTTTTTAGCGTATTTTAACAGAGTTAATAAAGTTAAATTTGCTTGTGTAAATATATTTGAAATGTCTTCCATAAGTAAATTTGAAAGTTCATTAGGACTATAGCATGTTATATCATTTTCTAATATATCTGCAATGTTTGTGGTTATACTAAATGTAACATTAAAGTTAAGTTTTAAAAGTAATTTAATAAATTTAAATTCATGGTTTGTAAAATTATTATATGCATCAAAATATATACATGTATTACTAACATCTTTTCCTTCATATAGCCTTTCAAATAAATTTAAAAATATTTCTGTTTCATCTATTACATCTATAAATTTATTTTCAGTATAATCAATATATTCTTTATATACATTTGTTATTTCTTTTAATTTATATTCTAATAACTTATCTGAAAGTTGTAAAGAATTTATTTCATCTATTTTAATATCTTCTTTTTTAAATATATCAATATATATATTTAAATTTTCTAAAAATCCTTCTTTGTTTTTAACTTTTTTAAACATATTAAATAAATCAGGGTTTTCAAGCATTATTCTAGTCAAAATAAGTTTTCTATCTAGTTTAGATATAAATTTATCTTCATGATTTACATTATATTGGTTTAAGAAGTCTTTAATATATGAAGTTATAGTGGTTACATTTAAATCTATAATACCAGGTTTATTTTGAAAGTTTATATAATTTTCCTCTCCCAAAACCCTTGTTTGAGAGGGAACAAAATATATAACCTTTTTACCTAATAGTATATCATTATCTATCTGATCATATATATATTTTGACTTTCCTGTTTTACTCTTGCCTAGTACTAGATTCATTACTTCACCTTCAATTCTCTATATCATTTATCATCATTTGTTCATCTTTAATTTTTATATCTTCATAATTTGGAAGTTCTGATATATTCTTTATATTACAGTTTTTCAAAAACTCTTTTGTAACTGAATATATAGCTGGTCTACCAGGAGCATTAAGTCTTGCAACTTCTTCAATTAAACCGCATTCTAACAATCTACCTACTGCAAAGTCACTACTTACTCCTCTTATTCTTTCTATTTCTGCCTTTGTTATTTTAGAGTTATATGCAATTATTGTTAGCGTTTCCATCGCAGATGAAGATAAATTTTGCCTTTTAGTATTTTCGATGAATAAATTAACATACTCATAATATTTTTTATTTGTTACAAGTTGCACACTATCTTCAATCACATATAAAACTATAGCATTTGATTCGTTATACTTTTGCTTTAAATTTTCTACTCCACTATTTATTTCATTCAAATCTACTTTTAAAGTTTGAGATAATTCATCTAAAGTAATACTTCTTCCTAAAGCAAATAAAACTGCTTCTATAATATTTTCTATATTTTCCATTTAAATTTCCCCCTAATTATTACTTTCTAAAATGTTAGCACAATCATAACAAGCATAGCGGTACTTTATATGTCTACCAACATCATTTCTATAATTATGACACCTTTCACATTTCTGTGCTTCAGACTTTTGCACTAAAGCAACAAATTTATTAGAAATTTCAACATCAATATTTGATATATTTAATGCTTTTAAGATATCATTATTATTTTGTTGTATAAACTCATACATTTCCTTTTTACATTTTACTAAAATAGATGCTTGTAATGTGTCACCTATTATATTATCATTTTGAGCACTTGATATATATTTTCTTATTTTCTTTTTAAAATCAAATATTTTATTCCATTTTTCACATTCTTTAGAATAATTATCTATATTATTTTCTTTGTTTTCTCTTTCATATAACAAATTATCAAAATCAGTCAAATATGAACAACTTTCAATAAATAAATACGGTACAATTGGGCTAAGATAAATATTAAGCATATTAAATATATCATATAACATAGATTGAGTTGACCTTCTATTTTTACTATCTTGTTTCAAAATATACAAGTTATATTTTATAGAATTGAAATATTCTTCACATAAAGTTTCTAAACAGAAGTCTTTAATTAACATATATGCCTCATAAAAATCAAATTCATTATAGCACCTTATAAGTTTCTTGCGTAAATCCTTTGTTTTAATATAAATATACTTGTCCAAATCTGTTCTGTTTTCAATATTTATATAATGTTTTTTAAAATCAAAATCAGATATGTTAGATATTATAAAACCAAGTGTTTTTCTTATATTAGTATATATTCTTTCTTCATACCTTACATTATTTTCATCTATCAATATAGTTTTGTTTTTAGATTTATGTAATGCCCATAACCTTAATATATCAGGACCATATTTATTTATTATATCCTCGATATCTATATTTGTTATTATAAAATCTTGATCATCCCTAAGATTTTTTATATCTTCTTTCAAATAGAATTTTGGAACACCTAAAATCTTTTTATTTTTAATTATATTTCCATATATAAAAAATTTATCTATTTTTTTCATTTCTTCATTAAATCTGTCATTATATCTATTTATCTCTACACTTTTAATAAACTTATCAATGTTTGAAATAAATATATTATTTATTTTTTCATAACTTGAATCTATGTTTGCTATATCTGATGATAATATTTCAAATGATTCATTAAATAAATTTTCATTCTTATAAAAAAATATACCACCACAATCACAGGCAATAACACCGTCTAATAATTCTTCTGGTGTCATTTTATATACACTTTCACTGCCGTATTTTTCAATTTTATCTTTATATTGTTTAATAACTTTTTCGTTTATTATTTTTTTATTACAAAGACCACAAGTAATAGATGGAATTATAACACCCTTATTTGTATTTTTAGATATTTTTAAATATTGGGATTTTTTATCCAAAAAATTAATATGCATACTAGATTTTTTTAATATTTTATTTATATCATTTTCTATAGATTTATTACCACTTTCTTTAATATACCATTCAGAAAGATATCTATATACAAGTTCACTATCACAATTTTCACATTTAGGAATATTAATTTTTTTTCTATCTATAAAAAGTAACATGTCGGACTTTCTAAGTTTATCGATTATATTTAAGTTAGCATCTTTGTAATACATAAATTTATATTCATCTATAACTGCACAAATTTTCCCATCCATATCTATATAATTTCTTATTTGATTTAAACCATTTTCTTTAAATATAGAATACTCAAGATAACTATGCGCAGGCGTTATAGTAATTGCTTTAGTATTTATTTTTGATAAGTCCATAGCTGTAGTCAAACATTTTATTTTCTTACTAGAATCTATGGAACTCAGGAATGTCATATTTTCTAACAATTTCCCAGACAAAGTTTTTTTGACTTTATATTTAAAAATAAGTGCATTTGCCATATAATCTTCTACATATTTACTAGCAATTATATAGTGCAATTCCACTCCCTGCTGTGATATTACCTCTACTATACTATACTCTTCATCCTTTTGAACAGCAACATTACTGATTCCAATTAAGGTCCAAGGTCTTATTGTAGAAGCAACAATAAAGGTATTTCTTAAATTATTATATTCAGCTAAAACATAATCTGGATCATCTTGAGCCCTAAATAATATATGAAATATTGAAACATTAATCTTATTATTTACCTCTATTACATTTTTACATTTTGTACAACATTTAGTAGGTGTATCTACGCTATATATTTTACCAGAATTATATAATTCAAAAAACAAATCAATCATCTTTTGTGAAAATATAAGACTAGTAGTAGTGTTATATGATTTTGTAAAATCAATAATGCTACCAGATTTATTGATTGTGTTTATTTCTTTTTTTATAACATCATTCATGCTTTTGAATTTTTTGTTATTACTTTCTATACTATTTGTATATGAAAGTAATAACTTAGTTTCCGCTATTTGTCCACTCATTAGTGAATATCTTATAATAATATCTTTCAAAATATTACCTAGGAGATCATTGTTAGTAAGTTTAGTATCTAGTTCAATAGGTACCTCAGATATATACGTTTTTATTTTTGAGTTACGGTTTATTTCTAATGATTTTATATAGTTATTACTTGTTAGTAACTTATCATTAAAATATCCTGTTCTTAATTCTAAACTTGCATACACACTCAAAGTTTTTTTAGGTAGATTTAAAGTTTTTTCAAAATTTTTATTATTTATATCCATATAATAACTCCTTCATTTGAAGATTTATGGCAATTTTATTTTCTTTTAAATTTTAAAATATGTTTAATTCCTACTGCATGAACTGGACAATGCTCTAAACAACAAAAACATCTTATACATTTATTTTTGTCTTTTAAAACAACTTTGTTATTTATTAATTTAAGCGCATTAACCGGGCACCTATCTATACATAATTTGCATCTTATACACTTCTTATCATTAAAGGTTGGATAAGGTTTAATAAATTTAGTTAATCTAAAAACACGGCCAAAACGTTTTTTAGATAAAGTATCTGGAAGTTTAAAATCTTTTATGTTTATGTCTTTTATTTTTTCTCCCACAACTTCAATTGATTTTGGATTAGTAAGTATGCCTCTTTCAATACTGTTTTTAACAATATATGAGTCTTCTAATTTTAAATTTATTAATTTAGAAGCTATATAATCTATTTCAAATTGATTACTCGAAGCTATTATTAGCCCAGTATTTCTTGGAGTACCAGAATTTGGTCCATTACCTTCCATCGAATATATTGCATCAACGATTGTTATTTGATTTTTAACATAACTAGATATATCTATTATTGCGTCTGCAAAGTCACTATAGCTTGGATAAATAGAATGAATTTCAGCCTTTCTTTCACCTGGAACTATTCCAAATAAATTTTTAACTGCACATGTTAAATTCATCATAGCATGAGTTTTAAGTTTTGGAAGATTTATAACTAAATCTGCATTTAATATTGGATTTATAATTTCTATATTTTTTACAAGTTTTCCATTTATATTGACTAATTTAGATGTAATATCTAAATTTAAAGTAGCCCCTATCTCTTCTGTTTCTAAATAACCTAATTTTTCATAAACTTTAGATAAACCTTTACTACTATATTTACCTGGTGGACTATCACAAATTACACATTTTGCTCCAAGAGATACTACTTTCTTTGCTACACACTTAGTAAACAAATGATGAGTAGTAGTTGCTGTATTTTCATCCCTTATAGCTAATAAATTTGGTTTTAACACAACGTTCATACCACTTGTTATTCTTTCATTAAATTTTAAATCAATAAATATCTTATTAATTGACTCATCAATTAATTTTTCATCATAAGTTTCACATTTATATATACCAACCATTAATCTCCTCTTTTATTATTTATTATATTTTCTAATTCAATAATTCTTTTAGAAATATCATCTGTATTTGAAGTTAAATAACTCCCTACAACAAAACTATTTACTCCTAATTTATTTGGTCTAATTATTGTACTATCATTTATTCCGCCATCTATTTGTACTAATTTTTTCATATCTAAAGCTATTTCTATCTTTTTATTTACCTTATTAATATAAGTTTGACCACCCATACCAGGTTTTACACTCATTAAAAGAATAACATCACACATGCTTGAATAATTAAATATTTTTTTTATATCTGTATCTGGTTTTATTGATATACCAATAGATAATTTCTTTTTCTCCTTTTTTAAACTATCTTTAACAGTATTCAAATATTTTAAATTGTCATATAGGTTGTCAATTTCATAATGAATAGTTATATTATCTGCACCTAATTCTAATGCCTTATCTATATAATCTTTAGGATTAAAGCACATTAAATGTACATCAACAAAAAAATTATATTTTTTAACAACTTTTATTAGCTCAATATTAATACCATGATTAGCTACAAAGTCTCCATCCATTACGTCAAAATGAATAATTAAGTTATTTAAACTAAATTCTTTTCTTATTTCATTTAATTTAAATAAAAAGTTTTCTAAATCATCTACATTCAAAATAGATATTGAAATAGTTTTTTCTTTTAAAAAATTACTCATACACTACCTCTTCACTTATATTTAACATCTTCTTTTTCTTTTAAAGATGTATATATATATTTATACCTTTCATATCTTAGCACATCTATTTCACTATTATCTACTGCCTGTTTAACCTTACATACTTTTATGCCTTCGTTTATATGATTACAATCTAAATAATCACATGTATATTTAGAAAATTCATCATAGTATTTTTTTAAATCTTCAGATTCTATATCATATAAATCATAGCTTGAAAACCCAGGAGTATCTAAAATATATGAATTTTGGCATATACTATATAATTTTACATACTTTGTTGTATGTTTACCTTTGTTTATTTTAGAAGCTATCTCTCCAACTTCTATATTAAGTAAATTATTATTTAATAGTTTCATTATTACAGAAGATTTACCGTACGCCAGAATTACCTGAAAAAGCAGATGTTTTACCTAATAATTTTTCTTTCAATTTTTCTAAGCCAATTTCATCTTTACTACTTATTTCTAGAATTTCAATATTAGAATAAGTTTTTTTAATATACTCTAAATCAATATTTAAATCATCATTAAGTAAATCAATTTTATTAATACATATTATTGGAGTAATATTTTTACTTCTACATAGAACTAATTGTTTATCTAATAAAATATAATCTGGTTTAGGATTATCTATAGATACTAATAGTATCATTTGATCGATATTGCTTACAGGTGGACGTATAACGAAATTTTTTCTTTGGTATATTTCTGTTATAACATAAATATCATAACTTTTGTTTATATTAACAATATCTCCAACATATATTTTATTTTTTTTCATATTACCAGGTAAAATAGCAGTATGAAG
Source organism: Bacillota bacterium (assembly GCA_023460515.1). Classification (GTDB taxonomy): domain Bacteria; phylum Bacillota; class Clostridia; order TANB77; family CAG-465; genus RGIG5057. The sequence goes on from JAEWPS010000038.1 coordinate 50,986, forward strand.
AGAATTACTCTCTTCATCTACTGTTATATACTTATCTAGTAATATCTCTATTACTTTTGACTTAATAAAATCCTTATTCAAATTAATCTCCTTTATTCAGTAAATTTAATTGTTTGTGATTTAACTTCTTTTCCATCTATATATATTTTTAAAGACGCAGATGTATATCCGTTAAGTGTAAACTCTGCTTTAGTAGCAGTTGGTGCAAATGATTTATCAAATACTGTATTAGCAGCTGATCCATCTATACTTGCGGTTACTTTTACTTCAATATTATCTGTATATTCAGTTGTACCTTTTAACTCAGTTAAATTTAACGAAACTACTTTACTTACAGAAAGTCTATTAACAGTTATTGTAACTAAATCTCCCTCTTTTAATTCCTGATTTTGAGGATAGCTTTGAGCAATTACAGTTCCATTAGCTTTACTTTCATCTTTTCCAGTTTCAACTTTTACTGTTAATTTCAAATCTGTTAAAGTTTTATTTGCAGCAGCTTCTGTAGAACCTAACACTGATGGCATAACTATTCTAGCTTTTCCATCACCTTTACTTACTTTAATCTTTATAGTACTTCCAAAAGGCAATTGTGTATCTTTAACAGGATCTTGTGATATAACTATATTTTGTAATATTTTAGTACTTACTTCTTCTTCAGCAGCAATTACAAAACCAAGTGTATCTTCTAGTTCATATTTAACAACCTTAATATCTTTACCTGTAACATCAGGAACCGTAACCATTTTTTGACCTTTACTTACAACAACATAAATTTTCCTATTTGTTGTTGAAGTAGCCTTTTCAGGTGTTTGCGATATTATTAATCCAACTGCTAAAGTAGCATCATATTCAGCTTTATCTTGAATGATTTCAATATTTTGAGTTGCATATTCTTTTACTACTTCTTCAAAGCTTCTACCAACTAAATTTGGAACTTCGTATGAAATAGCTGGTTTATTATCTGCATTAATTTTGTTGATTATTTTAACCGTAAAAAATATTATAATAGATAAAAGAATTACGCCTACAACTGCAGCAATTATAATTATTGTTTTTTTGCTTAACTTTTTATCTGATTTTTCTACTTCTTCGTTTACTTCATCATCTTTTACTATTTCTTTATTTTCTTGTTTTAATTCATTTTTTGTACTTTTTGATGTTACCAAATTCATTCTACGAGCATTTCTTGTTCTTAGATTTGGTACTATATTTTCTTCAATTATTTCATCTGTTATAACAGGAATAATTTGTGTATTTCCAGCTTCTACAGATGAATTTATTTTAGCATATTTACTAGAATTATTAAGTGCATTATGAATATCTTCCAACATTTCAGTTGCACTCTTATATCTACTAGCAGTATTTTTTGCCATTGCTTTTAAAATTATACCATTTAACTCTTCAGATATTTTATCATTAACAACAATAGGTTCAATAGGCATTTCTTGTATATGTTTCAATGCAACAGAAACAGGAGAATCACTATTAAATGGTACTCTACCAGTAGCCATTTCGTACATAACAACGCCAAGTGAATATATATCTGATTTTTCATCTGTATACCCACCTTTAGCATGCTCTGGAGAAAAATAATGTACTGATCCCATAGTTGTTCCAAAATTAGTTATTGTTGTTGAAGTAGTTGCTTTTGCTATACCAAAATCTGTTACCTTAGCAACCATATTTCTATTTAAAACTATATTCTGTGGTTTTATATCTCTATGTATAATATGTTCTTTATGTGCAGCTTCTAACGCTGATGCTATTTGCATAGATATTTTTAATGTTTCCTCTGTTGAAAGAGCACCTTTTTCCTCTATATAATCTTTTAAAGATCTACTTTCTAAAAGTTCCATAACTATATAGTTTATTCCGTTTTCTTCACCAACATCATATACAGAAACTATATTTGGATGAGTTAAAGAAGCTGCGGATTGTGCTTCAGTTTTAAATCTTTTAACAAATGTATCATCTTTAGCATACTCTGGTTTGAGTACTTTAACAGCAACGTTTCTGTTTAGTAATCTACATCTAGCTTTATACACGTAAGCCATTCCACCTACACCAATTTCTTCAATTATCTCATATCTATTAGATAATACCTTACCTATAAGTTCCATAATCCAAACTCCTTTTAATTTAAACTTGAAATATCAATTACAAGAGCAGTAATATTATCAATTCCGCCTTTATCATTTGATTCTTCAACTATTTTCTGTGCTATTATATCAAATTCATTATCTTTAAATATATTTAATATCTCGTGGTCTTTGATCATATTTGTCACACCATCAGTGCATAAAAGAATGTAACCATCAAGCTTATCATCTACTTTACTAACTTCAGTATCTATTTCCTTAAATACTCCTACTGCTTTTGTAAGAATATGTTTTTGTGGATGATTTTTAGATTCTTCATAAGTTATAATATTAGTTTTAACTAATGTATTTACATAAGTATCATCTTCAGTCAAACGTACTATTTCAGTCAAATTTCTATTTATATAATATATTCTACTATCTCCAATAGATAAGTAATATATAGTATCAAAATATCTAAATACAACTAATAATGTAGTACCCATTCCTTTATATTTAATATCTGTTTTTTCAAGATTAAATATCTTTTCATTAACATTTGAAACTATATTTCTTAACATATTAGATACATATTTATCTTTATTTTTACTTTTAGATATACCTTCATATTCATATAATATACTTTCATATATAGATTCTGCACATATTTTACTTGCAACTTCACCACATTCATATCCGCCAAGTCCATCAGCCACAATATATATGTCACATGCATTATCTATTTTTTTTACTAAATAGTAATCTTCATTTATTTCTCTTTTTTTACCTACGTCACTTCTAACAACATACATGAATAAAAACCACCTACTTTCATATGATATATTTTACTACATAATACATTATATTGCAAGACTTGTCAAAAAATTTAATATAATTTAATGCAATATAATAACAACTTGAAAAAATACATTCATACCAACTTATATAAGCTGATATGAATATTTTATTATCCTTTATTTTCTTCTATATGTTTCTGCCTCAATTGTCCACAAGCAGCATCTATATCACTACCTAATTCTCTTCTTACTGTCGTAACAACACCTGATGAATTTAGTGTATCCATAAATATTTGTATGTTTTTTTCTTTAGGTTTAGAATACATACCATTTTTGATTTCGTTTACAGGAATTAAATTTACGTGAGCAATCATGCCACGTAAAAGTTTTGCTAAACTAAGAGCTACTTCTTTCGTATCATTTACTTCATTAATTAAAGCATATTCAAAACTAATTCTTCTACCTGTCGTTTTTATATAATATTTGCAAGCATCAAGTAATTCTTTAATTGTATATTTATTTGCTATAGGCATAATTTTTCTTCTTTCTTCATCAGTAGTACTATGTAGAGAAATAGATAAGGTACATTGTATATTTTCGTCTGCTAATTTATATATATTTGGAACAATACCACATGTAGATAAACTTATATGTCTAGCCCCTATATTTAGTCCTAAGGGATAATTAATTATTCTAATAGATTTTACTACATTATCGTAATTATCTAAAGGTTCACCAATTCCCATATATACAACATTTGAAATTCTTTCTTTAGTATATTTTTCAACAGCAATTATTTGTCCTTCAATTTCACTTGCAAGTAAACTTCTTTCATAACCAGCTTTAGTAGAAGCACAAAATTTACATCCCATTTTGCATCCAACTTGTGTCGATACACATATAGTATTTCCATGATTATATTTCATAAATACAGCTTCAATGGCGCAATTATCTGGAAGTTTAATCAAGAACTTAATTGTATCGTCTTTTGTAGATTTTTGAGCTTCTAAAATAGTTAATTTCATTATACTAGTATTTTCTTTTAATTTATCTCTTAAACTTTTAGATATATCCGTCATTTCATCAAAACTCTCTACTTTTTCTCTATGTAACCATTTATATATTTGTTTTGCGTGAAACTTCTTTTCACCTAATTCATCAATGTATTTTTCTAATTCCTCTAATGTATATTCATTCAAAATTATCATTCAAACATATCTCCCAATTCTATTTTATTTCCATTTAAAAATGCAGATATCTCCATAACTTTACTACCTTGTGGTTGTATTTTAATTACTTCAATACAGCTATCTTTGCATTTGATAACTAATCTATTTTTATTAACATAAACAACTTGACCAATATTTCCTTCAAAATTTTCGGCTATTTTTACTTCTAATACCTTAAACTTTCTGCCATCATTATGGATTATATAACTTCCTATGTATGGAGAAAGGCCTCTTACAAAATTAAATATTTCTCTAGCAGATTTATTAAAATCTATTTTTGTCATATCTTTTTCTATCATAGGTGCAATAGTAAAATCACCTTCTTGTTTTATTCTAACTATATCCCCAATAACTATTTTATCTAAAGTTTTAACTAATAAATCACTACCAACTTGCATAAGTTTGTTTGTCATTGTTTCCAAATTATCTTTATCAGATATTTTCACTACTTCTTTAAGTAACATATCTCCTGTATCCATACCTATATCCATAAACATGGTAGTTATACCAGTTTCAGATTCACCGTTGATTATAGCATGATGTATTGGAGCAGCACCTCTATATTTAGGAAGTAATGATCCATGAACATTTATACAACCTAATCTTGGAAAATCTAATATTTCTTTTGGTAATATTTTTCCATAAGCAGTTACTGCAATTATGTCTGGTTTTAATTCATTTAATATTTCAATAATTTCTTCATTTTTTCTAATCTTTTGTGGTTGAAACACAGGTATATTTTTGCTTAGTGCATACTCTTTTACAACTGAAGCTTTTAACTTCATACCTCTACCGCTTAAAGTATCTGGGTTTGTAAAAACTCCAACTACATCATATCCGCTTTCATATAAACCTTCTAACGAACATTTAGCAAATTCTGGTGTTCCCATAAATACAACTTTAATATTTTTTCTATTCATATATACCTCCGCTTAAATCCAAATTAATTATACCACAAATATGCTTGTTTAGCAATACTTTATGTTAATACATATATAAAAATAGCGCTACAAAATACTGTAACGCCATTTTAAATTTTATTTTTTCTTATATGTCACAAAAAAGTGTTCGTAACTCAAATGTTCAATTTCTATAGCAGATTTATCACTTGATTTACTTTAATCTTTATGGATAAATTTCATACAATCTGATACTAGCATATGCGACTTGTGTGAAATATTTTATATATTTTGTATTCGCAGGTACTGTATATGTATCTGTATATAATGTAACACCATTTATTTTGCTATTTCTAGTAAACGTACTTATAACTGTTTTTTGAGAATTTAAAAAGCTTATACCTGGTATTCCTTCACCCATATCCCATTTACATTTTATTGTTTTTCCTATCATACTTGGATCTACTTCTATATATTGATCTGTCTTAGTATAAGTAGATGTATTCAAATTATTGTCAAACGCTTCTACTTTTAATGCGTCAGCCACATTTGCCGTATAACTAGATATTATTCTTGTTTCACTTCCATATTGATCTATTCCTTTTGCATATATTGTCTGACCTTGATCTACTTTGATAGGATTATTAATATAATTTAACCATTCTCCGGTTGTTCCTATTCTATATAATTTTTGTATACTACTTTGAAAATATGAAATTGATACCATTTGATGTGGTAGTCTTACAGCATTTGCTGGATCTGCTGTTAATATCATATATCCATCTGTTGTAGTAAATGTTGGTTCATCGCTTAACCCAATTTCATAAAAAGCATTATAATTACCAAGAACTCCATCATACGTATACATTATCCATTTTGCATTTACTGGGACAGTATATATATCATTGTATGTTCCAATATTTGCTCTACTTAGTGTATCTATTACGTTTTTATTTTCATCTAAAAATTTCAAGTATATTGAACCAGAATTACCTATTGCTCCTCTATTCCATAAAATCCATATTTTCTTTCCTTGTATACTACTATCGACCTTAATATATCTATTATTAGCAGATGTATATGTAGTATTATTTTTATCATAAGATTCTGCTCCTAAAGCATCATTCATAGTAGCAGTATAACTTGATACAATTCTAGTTTCAATTCCACTTTGATCTATTCCTTTTGTATATATTGTCTGACCTTGTAATACCTTTATAGGTTGGTCGTTATAATTTAACCACTCTCCAGTTGTTCCTATTCTATATAATCTTTGAACACTCGTTGGAAAATAATTTACTGTTACCATTTGATATGGTTCTCTTACATCTCTTGTTGGATCGGCTGATAGTACCATATAAGAATTTGCTGCACTGAATGTTGGTTCATTACTTGTTTGTATCTCATATAATCCATAAATATTAACTACCTTTATCCACTTTGTATTTAGTGGAATAGTATATACTTCATCATACATAAGGTTTTGATTATACACAGTTTTATCAATTTGACTTATTATTTGTCTACTTTCATTTAAGAATACAATACTTTGAGTTGATGGACCATTTGCTGCAACATTCCACTTAACCCTCATATTTTTTCCTTGCATAGTACTATCTACAGCCATATATTGATTTGTTGCATTAGAAATATATGTACTGTTATTACCATCATACGCTTGCGCTTTCAATGCATCGGCTGGCATAGTTACTGTCTGACTAACTGATACTTCTAATCCACTACCTTTTTTAACGCTTTTGGCTATTATTGTTCCACTTGAAACATGTATTGGGGCTGTATATAATGTCCATGTTGTTCCGTTATTCGTACTATAATAATTATCTATATCTGTTCTATTATCATATACTATAGTTGTTGTATCATCAAATATTACACCATATGAAGCTAATATTGGATAACTAGCTGTTGAATTTATAACTGGCAACTTTGGTTTATCTAGATCTAGACTTACTACCTTCTTTTGAACAGTTATTTCATTTCCGGCTGTATCTTTACCTTTTGCATATATTGTTACTGTTCCGTCTGCATTTTGCCAATTGTTTGCTAATATTGTATTTGATGTTATTGCAAATGTAGCTGTATAATTAGTCCAAACCGCATTACTTGTTCCAATCTTATACTGTTTTAAAGTAGCATCGCCATAGTTTATTGTTACATTTGCATTTAATCCTACTGTGGTTTCTGGACTAACTTGTATATCTATTTTTGGAGCAGTTAAGTCTACATTTGTTACATTTAATGTATATACTTGTTTATTTCCTACTCTATCTTCCGCGTAGAATGTATAGTAACCATTACTTGTTATATTTACTATATTATTATTCGCTATACTAGTTCCACCACTTGAAAAGTAACTTTCCCCTAAAGTTCCTGGGGCCCACTTAACCATTCCAACTTCTACATCATCTGTTACATTTACTTTTACTGCTACTTTTTGCATTGCAGTATTTAAATCTGCAGTTAAATTAATTATTGGAGGATTCTCATCAATATTTGTTACTTTAAGCATTCCTTCCCTAGACCATACTTCACTTTCATCCATTCCTTTTGCATATATTACTGCGTTATTTCTATCTACAGTTATTGGACCAGTATAATCTTGCCAGTCTCCTAGTGTTTCATTTGGATTTAATATTCTATACTGTTTCGTTATAAGTGATTGATCATATATAATAGTTGCATTTACCTCTTTAGCTGGATTAGTTGTATTTAATACAATTTGTGGAGCTCCAGCTGCAACTCTATCCCATCTCATAAATATATTTTCAAACATTTCGCTTATTGGTACATTAATTAAATAATAATCCCCCATAAATGTTATCAAATTACCATTTTCATCTTCTATTTTTACTAGTGTTCCATTTTGTATGACAGTATCTTTAAATTCTGGTTTTATTAATAATATTCCATCATTTTTATAACTTTTCCAATCACCAGTTGAAGTCCATTTGTACTCTCTACCATTTGAACCTTCTGGGTAATTTAATTTTAATATATAATAACTTCCTTTATCCAGTACAAGTACCGGTGGTGGTGGAACTATATTACTTACAGTATATGTTGAATTAGAACTTTGTCCTTTAATATTTTCACTATATGCAAATATTTTAGTACCGTTTTTTGTTACTTCAATATCTCCTGTATAATCTCTCAAAGATCCACCATCTATACTATATCTTTTAATTGTTGCATATTTATCATAGCTTATTTTAACAGTAACTTTACTTGCCTGTATTTTATTTGATGGATTTGCGATTATTTCAGGTTCAGATATTCCATCTACTATATTATCTATAGTTTTAGCTGTTTGACCTAGTGAATTTGGTGCTTTTGCATACGCATACACTGTACAGCTTTTATCTACTTCAAACGCTCCAGTATATTCTTTCAAATCACCATTTGAACCAATTTTATAGTATTTTTCTACTGCTTTCACATCATATTCTATATTTACTGTAGCCTTTGCAACCTTTGTAGTAGAAAGAGCTGGTTCAGGATTTACATTTATATTTATAGCTAAATTTTGTGTAGTCTTTGGAGGAGTTAATTTTCCTATATTTGTTATATCTAAATATGTATCTGTTACTCCATTTACGTTAGTACCTCTAGCATATATTCTTTTATTTTCAGTTATTGTAATAGGTGCAGTATATGGTACATATATAATTCCATCCTCGCTATATTGTATTTTGTCTGCATCATTATATTTTACTGTCACAATTACTGAACTTTGCCCATATGTAGAACTCCACGGATATACTACTGCATCTATATATACATATGGTTTAGTAGCTGAAGTACTACCTGTATCTCCAGGTTTTTTAATATTTTGGATTCTTGCCCTTGCTTCTTGTGATTGTCTACCGTCAGCTGTTTTATAATATGCATAAATTTCCACATTATCTCTAACAACAATTGATGATTTATATTCTACATAATCTCCATATCTACCAACTTTTAAATATGTTTTGTTTGCTCCAGCAGGTGATGACACACTTACTGTTACCGATGATACAAATCCACTGGTTGGATCTAAATTTATTATAGGAGCAATAGGTATAGTATCTATTACAGGTGGCTCTGGATAAGTATCCGGTGGCGTTACCACTTCGTTTATCCTAATATACGCTATATTTGACTTATTTCCATCTGAATCATAATAATATGCCATTATGAAAGTTCCCCAATTATTAACAATTATATCTTGTGAATAGGTTTGTTCTAATCCATAATTTTGTATATATATTTTTTTAGCAGCATTTGCTGGATAAGTTATCTGTACTCTTGCTTTTTCATCAGCATTTTGCCCCGCATTTCTAGTAATAGTAGGTGCTACTAAATTATTAGTAGTAGACGTTTTCGGTGGTTCAAAAGGCGGTGGATTTTTTGGTTCATAAGGAGGTAATGGTTCATGTGGAGTAGGTTCCTTAGGAGGATTACCAGTTGTTGTATCATTTATATATATTGATGTTGAAACAGATTTTTTTCCACTAGCGTCATAGTAATATGCTATTATGTATGTTCCATAATTTTGTACATTTACTTCGCTTGTATAATTTTCTTCTACTCCATAATTTATTGTATATATTTTTCTAGTGGCATTCTCTGGATATGTTACTTTTACTCTTGCTTTTTCTGTTCCTACTGGATCTAATCTAGTTATTGTTGGTGCTGCCAAAGTAATTTCTTTTATTTCTATATTTCCTATATATACACTATCACTTCCAGCAATATCTCTTGTAAGAAGTAACGAACCATCTGTGTTATATATATTTTCAGTCTTTTTTGCTCTTGCTTCTATTATACAGTTTTCAGTTATAGTGAAAGGTCCTGTATATGACATCCAACCGCTTTCACCAACTCTATACTCTTTAATTGTTGCAGTTTCATCATAATTTATATTTACATTTACTTGCTCAACTTTTGTAGTTCCGCTACTATCTGGAACTATATCTACTAAAAGTGTTCCTGCCGGTGGAATAACTACCTCTTTACCATTTACTTTATATTTTATCCATACATCTTTTGTTCTATCTAATGGAATTGTTATTGGTCCTGTGTAATTTTGCCACATTAACATTGGATCTACTCTAATTTCACCTTCACTACCAAGTCTCCACTTTTTTTCCGTTGAATTTGCTGGATAGTATAACGTCAATTTTATCCAACCATCCCACATCTCCTGATTTTCTTCAGGTCCAGTAATACTTCCATTATCTATTATCCCGTTATCTAAAGTATGCCACCTTTTACCTTCAAAACTATCTCCAACATAATCATAAATTTGGTTTGTTTTTACATCTATTATATATCCTTTATCTTTCTTATTACTTGCTAAACCATTTACACCGGCTTGACTTTCATTTATCCAATATAAATCTATATCGTCTACTGTTTTACCAGGATTTAATTCCTCAATTGTTGTGCTCAGTGTTGGCACATTACTTGTTATGTCTTGTTTATCGCTTAAACTTAGTTTACCTTCTAATGGAAGTTTAAAACTGTTTGGACTAGATATATCTATATTACTAACTGAATACAGATTTACCCCTTCCTCAACATTTTTAAAATCACTCATGAATCTTGCCTTTTTAGAACTATCCATGATACCACCATTATTTAGAGTAAGAATTACTGCACCAGCTAAAATAATTACAACTATTATTGTTATAACTAAAGCTATTAATGATATCCCTTTTACATTATATTTTTTCATAAGTAACCTCCATATATATATTTATTATATCCATTTATTGATTTTCTAATAAACTTTTATTAACATATTTTTACATAAATAAAATTGCTAATAAACCTACTTATATTAGCAATTTTATTATATTATATATGTTTTTTTTTGTCAATATCTTTTACACTTATTATATGTTAAATTATGATTTGTAATATATTTGTAATCTTAAAACATATTGTCTATTTAATTGTTTTTTTAAAATATTTTATTATCCACTTTTATTAAATTTGACATATGTGTTATAATATATGATATTTAATATTTTAATGTATACAAAAACTTTTGTATACACTTACAATAATTTAAGGAGGGTCTACTATGATATCATTAAATTCTTTCATATATCTACTAAAAAACACTCTGCCTACTGGTTTAGATGATATTTCAAAGGCAAAATATCTATATATACGATTGGGGGAAATTATTTCTTTCGATCCTCTATATTCATTTGGATCAAGCAAGGATCGATATCGGATATATAATAATATACAATACAAATATGATGATTTAAACGAATTATTTGAAAGCAAATTATTAATTTGTAAATCTATTGCATATATCTATAAATATATACTTAATGAATTTGAAATTAATTCATATGTACGTTATGATAATCCAGATGATAATCACGTGTTTAATATCATTATAACCCAGAATAACGTTAAAATTTCTGCTGATGTACAACGTGATTTAGAATTTATACAAACTAAGTCAAAAACACGGTATTTTGATTTTATCAATAGTACTTTATATGATCAAGTAGAAATTGATAAGAAAATTGGCTATTTGCAAAATGATAATGATTATTTTGATATTAAGTTGCTTGAGTTTAAAAATTTTCTTAAAAAAAATACCTCGCTAATTAGTAAAGTTGAATCAATATTTAATTTCTTATTTTGTAATAATAACATAAATAATTTAAAATTCTCAGAAAATATAAAATATTATAAATATGTGTTAAAAGAAATTTTAGATTACAGAGAATTTAATAGATTATATTTCTCAATATGTTATGAAATCTGTAACAATAAACAAAAGTATATTCCTATAATATGTATACGTTCTAATCCCTCAACAATTTTTATTTACTCTGAAAAAAATCATAAATATGATTTAATTTCCGAAATAGAGTTGTTAAAAAGGTTAAAAAGTAATTTACTCTTTATTCAAAGAGGTTCAATTTATATTATGAAAAAAGAAATAATATCTACAACAAACTTAAACAAAATCTTATAATTAATAACCCAGCTATAAATAAAAATAAATATTGAAATGTAATTACATTTCAATATTTATTTTTTATTTCTTTTTTTACGTTATATGAAAGCTATCCTTACAAAACATACAACAAAAATATTATTAGCATATATTTCCCATAGTACTAGTTTTTAAACTTTATACTATAAAATCTTTATTTAAATATTTTATAGTCCAGTGTTTACTACAATTACTGGAATAAATCCACATCCAGTATTTCCACCATATGTATTATACATAGCAAATATCCCTGATGTTTTTGGTGTATTTTGATTCCAATATTCTCCACCACGTACACAAAAGCCATTACTATAATCTGGGGTTATTAGATAGTTATAAAACCATGCGTAAGCTCCTGAATATTCAGCTATCTCATACATTGCATGACCTTTTGGAGATGTAGTACTAAATAATGTTGTTGGTGTATATACATCTTTATATTGCGCTGGTGCATTAACTAAATTATTTCCCCAACCTAAAGATACATCACTTCTATATGCAGCTACAAAACTTCCTTTTACAGAAGACATATCATATATACCATATATATTTCCTGTTGTAGTTTGAGCAGCATTTGAAATATATCCTGTTCCTGTTGCACCACCTGTAGTAGTTGTAGAATTTCTAGTTATTTCAATTGCATCTTTTCCATAAGAAGATTTACTTAAATATGCTACTGCACCCCATTCAGAATTCTTAATTAAATGTGTATCTAAACCTGATCCTGTAGTGCCCCATCCATACCTACTATTTGTTTCCATATTTCTACTTGCTGTGTATGCACCATTTATTCCACTACTATACATATCTAGCACTGTTATACCTGGTTTAAAATCTGGATTAGTAGTACTTCCGCTAGCCATGAATTTTGCTACCCATATACCCGTTAATTCTGTTGTTCCGAAGGTAAATGCTGGATGAGTAGTCCATGCGTTATTTGATGTAGTTACTGCACTTCCTGTATTTACTGTCCTATTAGAATTCCATAAATCATTTATGCCTTGACTAAATTGTATATTTATTACTCCTGTAGTACTTGTTTGATGCCATCCTGAAGATATTTTATATACATATCTTGGTATCCACACCCACATACTTCCATCTGCTGTTTGCGCATTTGCCCATTCTTTATTTTTATAGTTATACCAATTAGTATTATTATCTGGATCTGTAACTGTATCCCATGTGCTTGTTGAACTGTTCCAAATTTTTGCTGTCATTCCTGGTGCAAGCATTGGTTTATTTGCAACACCTTCCTCAATATTAGTTATAGTAATAGTACTTTGACCACTATAATTTCCAGCTGCATTTCTTCCTCTAGCATAAATAGTAGTATTGTTTACTGTAACTACTATAGGCGATGTATATGTAAGCCACGTTGTTCCATTTAAACTGTATTGCTTTGTTGTTACATCTGAAGAATATGTAATTGTAACTGTTACATTTCCACTTGTAAGTCCTGTAGGAGAAGCTGACATAATAGGATTTATTGGTGATATATTAGTTACTGTATATGTAGTTTCAGGAGACCAAAATCCATTTTGATCTAACGCTTTAGCATATATAATTGTAGTATTTTTATTTACTATAAACGGACCTGTATAATCTAACCAATTACCTAATGTTCCACCTGGTTCTAGAATTCTGTATTTTCTTTCTACTGAACCTTGTTCATATGTAATTGTAGCTGTAACTTCAGGTGCATTTGAAGTAGGATTTACTGTAACTTTAGGTTCTTCAGGCGCTACAACTATTATTGGTCTAATAATCCCATTTTCGTTACTGTATGTATTTTCTAAGCTAAATATACCAGCTTTATATGTACTATAATAATATCCTCCTCTCATGAAGAATGGTGAATATGAATACGGCTTATCTATAAAGTTACCAAACCATTCTAGATTTCCACTATAATTACTTGAAGTTTCATAAAAAGCATCACCTTTTTTAGATGTTGCACTATATATATCTGTAATAGAATACATATCTCTATATTTAGCATTGGCATTTATCATAATCGGTGCATAAGCTAAATATCCGTTAGAATTATCATTTAAATATGCTGCAACAAAAGTGTATTTCATAGCTGACATATCGTATACACCATGTATATTTCCTGTAGTACTTTGCGCTCCATTAGATACATATGAGTTTGTAGTTCCACCACCTGCATAATATGAAGTACTAGGATTTATAGATATTTCAACAGTATTTTTTCCATATGAAGATTTACTTAAATATGCAATTGCTCCCCATTCAGTATTTTTTATCATATGGGTATCTACCCTTTCACCACTAGTTCCCCAACCATATCTGCTATTTGATTCCATATTTCTAACTGCTGTAAATGCTCCATCTAAACGTCCTATATTATATGCATCTAACATTGTACCACCAGGCTTCGAATCAATTGCTGAACTAGTACCACTAGCTGCAAATTTTGCAACCCATATTCCAGTTAATTCCTGTGTTCCAAATGTAAATGCTGTATGATTCGTCCAAGTATTATTTGATGCAGATGCTAAATTCGAGGTATTTATCAAACCTATTACTGCACTATTCCAATTATCATCTATACCTTTACTAAATTGTATATTTATAACTCCTGTATTTGTTGTTTGATGCCATCCTGAAGATATTTTATATACATATCTAGGTATCCATACCCACATACTACCATCGGCTGTTTGTGCATTTGCCCATTCTTTCCCAGCATAATTATACCATGTTGTATCAGTATCTGGATTAGTTACTGTATCCCACGTACTACTAGAACTATTCCATCTTTTTGCTGTCATACCTGGTGCAAGTAATGGTTTATTTACAACTACTTGAATTGCAAGTACAAAGGCGTTAGTTTTATTTACTACAGTATTTCCCGCATTATCCGTTCCCTTTACCCATAAATAATAAGTTCCTTCGACACCTGTTTTTGTTATTAATGAAGCATTCGTAAATGCTACCCAGCCTGAAGTTGGTGTAGTGATATTTTGTACATCCCAAACATATTGTAATGTTGATGCATCTACTCCACTACCATCAGTGTCTGTTACTGTAACTGTTGTACTAGCAGTTTCTACATTATTTGCTCCATTAGTACTAAACCCAACCACAGGATTTATCTTATCTATATTTGAAACGGTAAGTGTACTTTGACCACTTTGATTCCCAGCTTCATCTTTTGCTTTAGCATATACAGTCGTATTATTATTTGTAATTATTATTGGGTTTACGTAAGCTTGCCAAGAAGTACCATTAGTACTATACTCTTTAATCACAGAACTTTCACTATATACTATTGTAACAGTCACGCTTCCTTTAGTCCATGACGTTGGTGCTGCTGAAAGAATAGGATTTTCTGGCGGCAAAACGTCTATATTCTCAACATTTAAAGTATATACCTGTTTATTTCCTACTTGATCTTCCGCATAGAAAGTATAGTATCCATTTTCTGTTATGTTAACATTACTATTATTTGTTATTACAACTCCATTTGAAGTAAAATAACTTTCACCTTGAGTGCCAGGTGCCCATTTTACTATACCCACAGCAACATCATCTGTTACATCTACTTTCACAGCTACACTTTGTTTTACAGATGTAAGATCTGCTGTTAGTTTTATTACTGGTGCAACTTCATCAATATTAGTTACTTTAAGCATTGCCTCTTGAGACCAAACTTCACTATTATCCATAGCTTTTGCATATATTATAGTATTATTTCTGTCTATTATTATAGGTCCATTATAATTTAACCAATCTCCAAGTGTTCCACCAGGTTGTAATATTCTATATTGTTTTTTTACCATTTCTGTATCATAAACAATCGTTGCAGTAACTTGCTTTGTCGGTTCTATAGGATTTATTACTATTTGTGGAGCTAATGGTGCTACTCTATCCCATCTCATAGATATATTAGCAAATAACTGACTTATTGGAACATCTATTAAATAATAATCACCTTCAAATGTTACTAATTTTCCATTTTCATCTTCTATTTTAATTAATGTACCGTTTTTTATAACTGAATCTTTAAATTCTGGCTTTATTAATAATATACCAGATTCTTTATACGGTTTCCACTCGCCATTTTCTTTCCACTTATATTCTCTACCTTTTGATCCTTCTGGATAACTTAATTTTAATAAATAATAATTTCCTTTATCTAGTGCAAGAACTGGTGGTGGAGGTATTATATTTTCTACTGTATATCTTGAACTAGACTTTTCACCAGAACTATTTTCGCTATATGCATACACAGTTGTACCATTGGTAGTTATATCAAATGGTGCTGTATAGTCAATTAGTGCTGAACCATTTATACTATATTTTTTTATAGTTGCATACTTATCATATGTTATATTTATTCCAACTTTACTTGCTTGTATACTATTACTTGGACTTGGAATTATTACAGGATTAGATATTCCAAGTAGTAAATTATCTATTACTTTAGATGCTTCACCTTTTCCATTTATAGATTTTGCATATGCATATATAGTACAACTACTTGTTATATCAAATGGTACTGTATACGTTTTTAAATCTCCATATTTTCCAATTGAATAGTATTTTTCTGTTGCTTTACTATCATATTCAATACTTACTTTTGAACTCGCAACCTTTGACGTAGATAATGAAGGTTCAGGATCTACGTTTATATTTACAGCCAAAATTTCAATTGCATCTGGTACTTTTATTGCACCAATATTTGTTATATCCAAATACGCTTCTGATACACCATACGCGTTTGTCGCTCTAGCATATATTCTTTTATTTTCTTTTACTACAAAAGGAGCCGTATATGGATTATATACTATTCCATCATTACTATATTCTACTTTATCTGCATAACTAGATGCTACATTTACTACAACTTCAGTTGATTTATCTGCTCCACTCCATGGATACGGATTTGCATTTATATAGACATATGGCTTTTTATTTGCTGTTCCGTCATCATTTTTCAAAATATTGCTTATTCTTGAATGAGCTTCAAGTGACTTTTCCCCTGCAGAATTTCTATAGTATGCGTATAATTCAACATTATCCTTTACTACTACTGGAGTTGTATATTCTTGATATGTTCCATATCTTCCTATTTTTAAGTATGTAACAGTTGCTCCAGCTGGAGAGGTTACACTAACTGATACCTCTGATACCAAACCACTATTTGGGTTTATATTAATAACAGGTGCTGGAACTATTTCTGAAGGTTCTATTGGAACTGGTTCTAAAATTCCTGGATCTGTTGGAATCTCGTTTACCCTAATCCATGCTATCTGAGATTTATTACCATCTGCGTCATAATAATATGCCATTATATATGTTCCCCAGGTTGTTACACTTATCTCACTTACATAATTTTGTTCTACCCCATAATTTTGTGTAAATATTTTCCTATCTGCATTTGCTGGATATGTTATTTGAATTCTTGCCTTTTCACTTCCATTTGAAGCATCAAGTCTTGTTATAATTGGTGGCGGAAGTTTTATTTTTGTATCAGGCTCATATGGCAACGGAACTTCTGGCACATACGGCGGAAGTGCCTCATAAGGTTTAGGATCTTCTGCGGCCTTTACCGTAGTGTCGTTTATATATATCGATGTAGACAATGATTTTTTACCACTTACATCATAATAGTAGGCTATAATATGTGTTCCATAACTTTTTATACTTACTTCACTTGTATAGTTTTGTTCTACTCCATAATTTATCTTGAATATTTTTCTAACTGCATTTTCTGGATATGTTATTTGCAGCCTTGCTTTTTCATCACCGGTAGCAGGAGGAAGCCTTTTTATAACCGGGGCAGCAAGGTTAGTTTCTTCAACACCTATATTACCTATATATACTAGATCTTTTCCAACTATATCTCTTGACATAAGTAAAGTTCCATCTGTATTATATATATTTTCTGTCTTTTTTGCTCTTGCTTGTATAAGGCAATTTTCTGTAACAGCAAATCCTCCAACATATGGCATCCAATCGCTATTTCCCACTTTGTATTCTTTTGTTGTAGCATCACTATCATAATTTATATTTACATTTACTTCAGAGACTTTTGTTGTTCCAGTTTTATCTGGAACTATATCTACTAAAAGTGTTCCTGCTGGTGGCACTATAACCTCTTCATTATTAATTTTATACTTAATCCATACATCTTTTACTCTATCTAACGGTATTGATATAGGACCTGTATACTCTTGCCACATAAGCATAGGATCTACTCTAATTTCGCCTTCATTTCCAAGTCTCCACATTTTAGCAGTTGAATTTGTTGGATAGTATAAAGTTAGATTTATCCAACCGTTCCATAATTCTTGTGTGTCTGGAACAACAGCTATTTCAGTAACTCCACCATCTAATGTATGCCATCTTTTGGTTTCAAAGAAATCTCCTACATAATCATATATTTGATTTGTTGCTACATCTATAACATAACCTTTATCTTTCTTATTACTTGCCAAACCTTTTACTCCGGCATCAGCTTCATTTATCCAGTACAAATCAATATCATTTATTGTTTTACCAGGATTTAATTCTTCTATTTTTGTTTTAAGCGTTGGAACATTATTTGCTATATCTTGTTTATCACTTAAACTTAGTTTACCTTCTAATGGAAGCTTAAAACTGTTTGAACCAGATATATCTATATTACTAACTGAATACAGATTTACCCCTTCTTCAACATTTTTAAAATCACTCATGAATCTTGCCTTTTTAGAACTATCCATGATACCACCATTACTTAAAGTAATAATTACTGCACCAGCTAAAATAATTATAACTATTATTGTTATAACTAAAGTTATTAATGATATCCCTTTTTCATTGTATTTTTTCATAAGTAACCTCCATATAAACTTATTATACCCATTTATTTGTTTGCTAATAAACTTTATTAACAAATTTTTACATAAATAAAATTGCTAATTAAATACGTTATATTAGCAATTTTATTATACTTTATATATGTTTTTTTGTCAATAATTTTTATACTTATTACATGTTAAATTATTATTTGTAATATATTTGTAATTTAAAAATATACGAAGAAAAAACAACTATATATATAATAGTTGTCTTAAAAATATATTATTATCCTCTTTTATGCAAATCTTTTAAAAATATGCTAAGAGTTGGTAATTCGTTTAAAATTATATCATACATATATTTACTAGTAACTTCATCATAATTAAAAATTAATTTGTTTCTAATATTCAACATACTATAATACTTGTCCAAATTTTTAGAATCTAATTTACCATTTTTACATAGTATTTCAAAAATTTCATTATAATTTGAACCATTTTGAAGTTTAAATTTTTGAATAGTATGGGCGGACAAAAATATGGCAGTTTGAATCGCTCCATACATATATGTTTGCGATGCGGCAGCATTCTTAGAATTTTCACAAAAACTTTTCTCATCCAGCTTTAGAAAATTTGATAATTCAATAACACATTTCTTAAAGAACTTAACTTTATCTGTTACCACTTTATTATCCATATTTTTTACTCCTTTAAAATATATTTATTTTTTATTTTTCTTATATTTTTTATTATTCTTACTATCCTTTGTACTATCTTCCTTCTCTCCTACGTATGTATTATATGCAATATCCACAAAAACTCTTCCATCTAGATGATCAATTTCATGTTGTAACACAATAGACTCTACATCTTTTGCATGAATTATTATTTTGCTTCCATTTAAATCTTTTGCTTCTACTGTTATTTTTTCATGTCTATCTACATATCCAAATAAATCAGGAAAACTTAAGCATCCTTCTTCAGTAGTTACCATTTGTTTAGATGATTTAGTAATTACAGGATTAATCAAAACCTTCGGATTCTTAACTCCATCATCTTTTACATATTCTGAGTCATAAACGACTATTCTTTTCAAAATTCCAACTTGACATGCAGCAATTCCTATACCATCATATTTATACATGGTTTCTATCATGTCATTTGCAATTTCTTTTATTTTGTCATCAATTACTTCTACTTCTCTAGATTTTTTATATAGTAATTCATCTTTTAGTTTACGTATTTCTCTAACTGCCATAACATATTTCCTTTCTATTTTTGTTTTATTCTTGTTCCTGTTTAGCTGCTTGTTGCATACTAAACTTTATTTCTTGCCATTCTTCTTTAGATATTAATAATTGTCTTGGCTTACTTCCATCATAACCAGATATTAGACCTCTTGCTTCCATTTGATCTACTATTCTACCAGCTCTTGAATAGCCAATTTTGAATCTTCTTTGTAGCATTGAAGCAGATGCTTGACCCATATCTACTACCATATCTATTGCATCGTTTAATATTGGATCTGATTCATCAGCATTTTCACCATGTTCACTATCTTTACCTTTAGTATTAGCTTTTTCTATACTTTCTATTATATCATCACTATAAACAGCTTCTGAATTTCTTTTTATTGTACTCACTACAGATTCTATTTCTTTTTCAGAAATCCAAGTACCTTGTATTCTTTGTGGTTTGTTAGCACCAACAGGGAAATATAGCATGTCCCCTTTACCAAGTAACTTCTCTGCACCAGCCATATCTAATATAGTTCTAGAATCTATTTGAGATGATACAGTAAATGCAATTCTAGATGGAATATTTGCTTTAATTATTCCTGTAATTACATCTACAGAAGGTCTTTGAGTTGCAACAACCAAATGCATACCTGCAGCTCTAGCCATTTGAGCTAATCTACATATTGCATCTTCAACATCATTTGGAGCTACCATCATAAGATCTGCAAGCTCATCAATTATTATTACTATTTGAGGTAATTTTGCAGCATCTTTTTCTTTTTCTATTTCTGCATTATATCCTTTTATATCTTTAACACCCTTTGATGCAAATAAATTGTATCTATTTACCATCTCTTGAACAGCCCAATTAAGTGCTCCAGCAGCTTTTTTAGGATCAGTAACAACAGGTATTAATAAATGTGGTATACCATTATATCCTGAAAGTTCTACCATTTTTGGATCTACTAATATCATTTTAACATCACTAGGTTTAGCCTTATACAATATTGAAACAATAAGTGAATTAATACATACACTCTTACCTGAACCTGTTGCTCCAGCTATTAACATATGCGGCATTTTTGCTATATCTCCAACTATTATATCTCCAGCTGCATCTTTTCCTAAAGAATACGCAAGATTAGAATTGCTATGTTTAAATTCTTTTGACTCAATTACTTCTCTTAAAAATACTGATTCTGGTTCTGGATTTGGAACTTCAATACCTACTGCAGCTTTACCTGGAATAGGAGCTTCAATTCTTATACTTTTAGCCGCTAAATTAAGAGCTATGTCATCTGCCAAATTAACTATTTTACTAACTTTTACACCAGTATTTGGAGATAATTCATATCTAGTTACTGTTGGTCCTTTTGTAATATTAGTAACCTTTGCATCAACACCAAAACTAGATAAAGTTTTTTGTAGTTTTACAGCCGTTGCATGTATAGCTTTTTTATCAAAATTTTTATCTGCGTTTGCATTAACACCTAAAAGTTCAATAGGCGGAAATTCATAATTTTCTTCAAAAGAAAGTTTTGCATGATCAAGTGTAAGAACTTCTTTGATACTTTTATCCTCTTTTTTCTCAATTTGTTTTTTGAAAAAATCATCTCTTTGTTGTTTTGCTTGAGTTTGTTCATCACTAGGTTTTCCACCTAATTTATTAAAATCAAACTCAATCTGTTCAGATTTATCTGTATTAATATTTTTAAGCGCATCGCTGCTACCTTTTTCCTTCATTTTTTCTTCTATCATCTTTTGTTTTAATTCTTGTTTTCTAAGTTCTCTCTTACTTAATCCTTTTTCTGTTTTTATATCAAATTTATCTTTACTAAATACAGAAGTAAATATATTATAAATACCATTAGCTAAAAATGCAAATGTATTATATATAATATATATAAGTTGTCTAAGAGACATCTTTAAAAAATATAAAGTTGATATTATAGCAATAAATGAAACAACAATTCTACTACCTATAACACCAATAAATTTAACAAACGTCACAGCTATAATTCCGCCTAGAGTTCCAGATAAACTCAAAGTAGTTACTCCGTTATTAAAAGTGGTACTACAAAATTTAAATACATTATCAAATAACGTATAATTTGATTCAGTAAATACGTATATTACTGAAGATATTGTTATAGCAGCTACAAGCCCTTTAAGTAATTCTCCAACTACCTTTACCTTCTCATCAGACATAATAGAATTAATTCCCACTAACATAAAAATAGCAGGAATAGTATAAGCAGCTACACCTAAGCAACCTTTTAAAATATTATTTGATACTTCAGATAATACACCAATATTATCAAATGTTAAAAAAACAATAAAAACCAATGATAGTACTATAAGTATACCACCTAACAAGTCGTTTTTTATTGTTTTTGTTTGCTTCTTTTTTTTTCTACCCATAGTACTTAATCAACCCATTTCCGTAGATATTATTTTAACTCTTTTCTGTTATTATGTATTACTTGCATAGTCTCCCTTAAAACATCTTCTACTTTTTCTAATATAGCATCAGCATAATCACGTGTACCACAAGATATTTCTTTTGAAATTCTATTAGCATTCTCAACAATTTCTTCTTTTTGCATAATAGCTTGTTTAGTTATAACATGCTCGTCTACCATTTGAATTATTTTGTTTTCTGCTTCTTTAAGTAATTCTTCAGATTCTTTTTGAGCATCATTAATAATATTTAATCTTTCATCTTTTATTCTTTTAGCTTGTTTTAATTCATCTGGAAGTTTTAAACGAATTTCTTCTAAAATATCGCCTAATTCTTCTTTATCAACCATAACCTTAGAAGAAAAAGGAACTTTTGAACTATTTTCAACTAACTCCTCTAAATTCTCCAATAATGTAAAAATTTCCATAAAATTTACCTCCACTTATATATTTTTATAACGACTCTACCATAAAATTTGGTATTTATACATTCTAAATTTTCTAGATTATCATATTTTTCATCTAGAAAAGCTTTATCAAATTCGTATATTATTATACCATCTTTTGTTAGTACCTTACCCTTATTGTTTGAAATATATTCTAAAGATTTTATAGCATAATCGCTTTCATAAGGAGGATCTATAAATATTATGTCAAATAACATTTCGTCCTGAGTTATCTTCTTTAAACATTTCAAATAATCTTTCATAGATATTTTAACATATTTTTCAGTATTAGTCAACTGTATATTAAATAATATTGTCGAAACTGCACTTTTTTCTCTATCGTTAATATAGCAGAAACTAGCACCTCTACTTAACATTTCTATAGCTATACTACCAGTACCAGAAAACAAATCTAAAACCTTAGCATCCTGTATGTATGGCATTGCCATAGAAAACACTGCCTCTTTTACTCTATCTAGTGTAGGTCTTGTCTTATCTGTTGTAGGACTTTTTAATCTTTTGCCTTTAAATTTACCTGCAATTATTCTCATTTTGTCTCCTAACTTATAATATCTAAAATCACTGGTTTAGATTTTAAAATGTTTGCCATAGATTGCTCTATTTTATCTATATATATTGCATTTGTTATATACTCGAATGCATCTTTAAATTTTTGTTTATCATTATATAATACAGTTAATATTATATCACCTTTTTTTACTTTGCTTCCAACTTTTTTAGAAAATTCAAATCCTACTCCATAGTCAATTTTATCTTCTTTTTTATTTCTTGAACCGCCCAACGCTACAAGCGCCTGACCAATTTTTTTACTATCTATACTTACAATATATCCATCTTTATCTGCATATATTTCTTTCATATATTTAACTTCATCTAATAAAACAGGCATATCAAGATTTAAATTTAACCAATCCATATAAACTTTATGTATGTATCCACCTTGTGACTTAATTAACTCTATAAATTTATCATAAGCCTTTCTAGATGTTATAGTTTTCATAATTTCAATTTTATTTTTCTCTATGCTATCTCCTAATCCAGCCATTTTAAGCATCTGTGCTGCTATTTCAAATACAACTTCTTTTAATTCTTTATTTTCATAAAGGTCAAGTGTAGATTCATCAGCAAGTAAAAATGAAATTGCCTCTTTAATTTCCACAACATTTCCTACACTTTTTCCAAGTGGTTGTTCCATTGAAGTAATTACTGCTTTTGTTTCTCTTCCAGCTCTTTTACCTATATCTACCATTGTTCTTGCAAGTAACCTAGCGCTTTCTAAATCTTGCATAAATGCTCCACTACCAACTGTTACATCAAGAACTATTTTATCTACACCAGATGCTATTTTTTTACTCATTATAGAAGAAGCAATTAAAGGTATTGAGGATACTGTAGCAGTAACATCACGAAGTGCATAAAGTTTCTTATCTGCTATTGCAATTTCACTACTTTGAGATATTAAACAAACACCGATATCTTCAGTTTGATTAATCGCTTCATCTAAAGGTTTAAATAAATCATATCCTTTAATAGACTCCAATTTATCTGCAGTTCCTCCTGTATATCCAAGTCCTCTACCAGACATCTTAACAATTTTAGCTCCAAGTGCAGCAACAATTGGAAGTACAAGTAATGTTACTTTATCTCCAACACCACCTGTAGAATGTTTATCTATTATTATACTACCATCTTCTTTTAATAAAGATAAGTCCAATATACTTGCAGAATTTGCCATAGCCTTTGTCAAATAGTATAATTCATCATTTTCCATACCATTTAAATAAATAGCCATAAGTAAAGCTGACATTTGGTAATCTGGAATTTTTTCATTTACATATTCAGTTATGAAAAAATCTATTTCTTCTTTACTTAATACCTTTTTATCCCTCTTTTTTTCAATAATATCATATATTCTCATATATTCCCTCTCCTACTTTTATTAGATAAAGTGTTTACAAAAACTTGGTCTATGTATACTGCAAAGTCCATATTTTTTAATAGCATCTATATGCGCTTTTGTGCCATACCCCTTATTTTTACTAAAGTTATATTCTGGATACTCCTTGTCATATACTTGCATCATTCTATCTCTTGTAACTTTTGCTATTATACTAGCTGCAGCAATTGATGCACTTTTACTATCACCAGAAATTAAAGTATTGCTTTGAATTTCTATATCTATATTTTGATTCCCATCTATTATAACAAAATCTGGTTTGACTCTTAAGTTATCAATTGCTTGCTTCATAGCAAGTTTTGTAGCATTTAATATATTAACTTCTTCAATCACATCTATATCAGAAATTCCTATACCATAAAAAATTTCTTTATTATTTGTTAGTTCTTCATATATCTTTTCTCTTTTTTTCTCAGATAGTTTTTTTGAATCGTTTACACCTTCAATAAATAAATTAATTGGTAATATAACAGCTGCAGCTACTACAGGTCCACATAAAGGGCCCCTACCAGCTTCATCAACACCCGCAACATGTGTATAACCTAAATTATTTAATTCTTGTTCATATACTAGCATTTCTTTTATTCTTTGCTCTTCTTCAATTTTCATTATATACACATCCCACCATCTACTGCTATTACTTGTCCAGTTATATATCTTGCATTATCACTAGCTAAAAATACAGTAAGGCCAGAAATATCCTCTGGATTTCCTAGTCTGCTTAATGGTATTTCTTCTTTTAAATTATTTAAATCGTCATCAGATAAAGAGTTAAGCATATCTGTTAGTATTACTCCTGGAGCAATACTATTTACTGTTATATTAGATAACCCTAATTCTTTTGCTAGTGCTTTAGTCATTCCTATAACTCCAGCTTTTGAAGCGCTATAATGTACTTCACATGAAGATCCTGTTATTCCCCATATAGAAGATATATTTATTATACTACCGTTTTTTTCTTTTATCATGGTCTTATTTAAAACAGATTTTGTAACATTAAAAACACTAGTTAAATTAGTATTTATCATATTAATAAAACAATCTTCAGATATATCTGTAAACAGTGAATAATCACAAATACCAGCATTATTAACTAAACAATCTATTTTTCCATATTTTAAAACTATTTCATCAATAACAACATCTATATCTTCTTTTTTTATTATATCTAATTTATAAATATCTATATTAAAATTATCTCTTAGTTTATTAGCTTCCTCTTCAGAGTTATTATATGTTATACATACGTTATATCCTTCATTTTTAAAATGTATAGCTATTTGTTTACCTATACCTTTTGCAGCTCCTGTAATTAATACGGTTTTATTCATCATACTCATCCTTTATACTGTAATTTTGTTATAATATTTTCTATTCCACTTTTAAAAGTTGGATAATTTATTAAAAAATCTTCTAAATTACTATTATCTACCTTTTTAAATAAATAATTTCCTTGTATTTTATCTGCCTGACCATTTAATGCATATTTTAATTCATCTTCATTTTCAATACATATAACTGTAGTTAAGTAATCTAAATCCTTACACACACTTATTATATTTTTTAATATATTTGGATTAAAATCTGATTTTTTAGAAATATATCCCGCATTAATTTTTATCTCATCAATTCTAAGTTGTCTGAATAATTTTAGATTCTCATACTTTAATTCAAGATTAGATATACAAACTGATGCTCCGGCTTCTTTTAATCTATCTATTAAATATTTATAACTTTCTAAATACTTAATAATAACCATATTAGTAAATTCAATTTGTATAACTCCTCTATTTAATTTATATTCATTTAAAATTTCAAATAGTTTATCTCCAAACTCATGTCTTTTTGCATGTGTATTTGAAAGATTAATAGAAATTTTAACATTTTTATATCCATTTAAATTTAAATTATCTATTTTATCACAAGATTTTCTTAAAACAAATTCATCTAGGTATATTACAATACCCATTTCTTCAGCTTGTTTTATAAAATACTCCGAATTTAATTTTCCAAGTACTGGGTGATTCCAAAATATTAATGATTCTAAACAAATTTCATCTAAATTATTTAAATTAATTCTTGGTTGAAATTCAACATCGAATTCTTTATTTTTCAATGCATCTTTTAAATCTATTTCCATTTTCTTTTTATTATTAAGTTGTGCTTTTAATGCTTCGTTATGGAAATAATAACTGTTCTTACCATTTTCTTTTATATAGTACATTGCGTCATCAGCATATGTCATAAGTTCATTACGTGAAGTACCATCTGTTGGATATATTGAAACACCTAAACTATATTCTAATACAATTTTAGTATCATCTATTACAACAGGTACTTTTAATCCTTCTTTTAATTTATCTAATATATTAGATATTTCTTCTATGGTATTAATATTATCCATTATTATACCAAATTCATCTCCACCTAACCTATAAGGTATACAAGTAGATGGTAAATTCTTTTCTAGCATATTACCAAGTTCAATCAAAAGAAGATCTCCTGCATCATGACCCAATGTATCATTTACATGCTTAAATCCATCTAAATCCATAAAACAAACCGCAAATTTATTTTTTTTATTTAGATGATTATCTAATTCACTTAAGAATTTGTGTCTATTTCCTCTTCCAGTTAGCGGATCAGTAAAGGCTTGTTTTTTTATTTTAGTATTTTCCTTTATCTTATTTAAAATGGAGTATCTATATAATATCATACCAGTAAGTAATACAGTTAAATATACTATTAGATTAATCCATACAGCTCTTACAAATTCTACATCAATATTCATTCTCATTCCCCTTTATAATAATAGATTTACTTAAATTTTAGTCTACATAAACATCCTGTTTGTTATATTTAGTATGTAGTAACTCATGTGATTTTTTTCCATTAGGTTCACCTAAAAACTTTTCATAAATTAATTTAACATTTGGATTTTCATGTGATCTTCTATATTTTGCCTCTTTATCTGCAACATATAACGCTTTTGCTCTTAAAGAAATAACATCAACCTTACTAGCTTTATATTCATTTACTAAAGGCTGGCCACCACCATTTATACATCCACCCGGACAAGTCATTACTTCTATAAAACTATATTTACTTGTTCCATTTTTTATTTCATCTAAAACTTGTGAAACACTTGCTAAACTTTGTGCAACAGCAATTTTATGTGTTTTACCAGCTATTTGTATTTCTGCTTCTTTTATGTTTTTAGATCCACGTATAGCATTAAATTCTACATTTTTTATTTCTGTTCCATCTAATAAGTACGATACACTTCTTAGTGCTGCTTCCATTACTCCACCTGTAGTACCAAATATATGTCCAGCACCTGTTGCTTCTCCTAATGGCTCATCAAAGTCTTCATCATCTAACATTGCTAAGTCTATATTTGACTCTTTAAGCATTCTTGCCATTTCTCTTGTAGTTACAACATTATCTACTGCTTGAAGTCCATTATCTAATTTTAATTCATCACGTACTATTTCAGCTTTTTTTGCAGAACATGGCATAAGAGCTACAGAATAAATATCTTTTGGATCAATATTCATTTTAGCAGCATAATATGTTTTTATTAAAGTTCCTAAAATCTCCATAGGTGATTTTGCTGTAGATAAATTTTCTAATTGTTCTGGATAAAACTTTTCTGCAAAAGTAATCCAACCGCTACTGCAAGAAGTAATCATAGGAAGTTTTCCACCATTTTTAAGTCTTGAAATAAACTCAGTTGCCTCTTCCATAATAGTTATATCTGCACCTAAATCTGTATCGAAAATTCTATCAAATCCTATTTTTCTTAAAGCAGCCACCATTTTACCTGTAACCAAACTACCAATTGGCATTCCAAATTCTTCACCAATTGCAGCTCTTACAGATGGAGCTGTTTGAATAACAACATGCTTTTTAGAATCTGCTAATGCATTTTTTAATTCTTTAACATTACTTTTTTCAGTAAGTGCACCAACAGGGCAATGTATAATACATTGTCCACAACCAACACATGTAGATTTTTTTATACTCATATTAAGTGCAACACCAACTCTAGATTTAAATCCTCTATTCATTACAGATATTGCAGATACCCCTTGAACTTTTTTACAAACATTAACACATCTTCTACATAAAATACATTTAGCTGTATTTCTTACTATACATTCAGAAGCATCATCAAGAATTGCTTCTGGCATTTCACCTTCATAATCATAATCTTCAATTTCAAATTTTTTACATAAATCTTGAAGTCTACAATTTGTATTTCTTACACAGCTTAAACATTTTTTATCATGAGCAGATAATATAAGTTGCAAAACTTCTCTTTTTGTTTCAATTAGATCTTTTGTATTAGTTCTTACAACCATACCTTCTTCAGCAGGATAAACGCAAGAAGTCTTATACCCTCTTACTCCTTCTATCTCAACTAAACACATTCTACAATTTCCAACTTCATTTATTTCTTTTAAAAAACATAAAGTCGGTACGTCTATATCTATTTTTCTAGCAGCTTCTAGTATTGAAGTTCCCTCTTCTACTGAAACTTTTTTCCCATCGATAGTTAAATTTATCATTTTTTTAGCTTCTTCCACGTATATTTCCCCCTCTAATATTAACTTATTGCTTTAAAAGGACATTTAGCTACACATACTTTACATTTTATACATTTAGTTTGATCTATTTCAAAAGGCCCTTTTCTAACTTCACCCATAATTGCATTTGTTGGACAATTCTTTTGACATATACCACACTCTTTACATTTTTCTGGATTTATAATTACTTTAGTTAAGGCTTTACATTCTCCAGCAGCACAATTTTTATTTTCTATATGATCTACATATTCATCTCTAAAATATTTTAATGTACTAAGAACCGGATTTGGTGCTGTTTGACCAAGTCCGCAAAGTGATGCATTTTTTATAACGTTAGCTAGTTTTTCTAATCTATCTATATCTTCAATTTTACCCTTACCTTCTGTAATCCTAGTTAAAATTTCAAGCATTCTTTTCGTACCAATTCTACAAGATGGACATTTTCCACATGATTCATCAACAGTAAACTCTAAGAAAAATTTTGCTATGTTCACCATACATTTAGTTTCGTCCATTACTATAAGACCACCAGATCCCATCATAGATCCAATTTGTGTTAGTGATTCATAATCTATAGGAGTATCTAAATGTTGGTTTGGTATACAACCACCACTAGGTCCACCTGTTTGAGCTGCTTTAAATTTCTTGCCTCCAGGTATTCCTCCGCCTATATCATAAACTATTTCTCTAAGCGTTGTTCCCATTGGAACTTCAACTAATCCTACGTTATTTATGTTGCCACCTAAAGCAAATACTTTAGTCCCTTTAGAAGTTTTTGTTCCAATAGATGAAAACCACTCAGATCCATTTAATATTATTTGACATACATTAGCATATGTTTCTACGTTATTAAGTAATGTAGGTTTTGCAAATAACCCTTTAACAGCCGGAAAAGGAGGTCTTGGTCTTGGCTCACCACGTTTACCTTCAATAGAATTCATAAGAGCTGTTTCTTCCCCACATACAAATGCTCCAGCTCCTAGTCTAAGTTCAATATCAAAATCAAAATCAGTTCCAAGTATATTTTTACCAAGTAATCCATACTTTTTAGCTTGTTTTATAGCAATTTTTAATCTTTCTACAGCTATTGGATATTCTGCTCTTACATAAATATATCCTTGATTTGACCCTATAGCATATCCAGCAATAGCCATAGCTTCAAGTACACTATGAGGATCACCTTCTAATATACTTCTATCCATAAATGCTCCTGGATCACCTTCATCAGCATTACAGCATACGTATTTAACATCACTTTTTGAAGCAGCTGTAAATTGCCACTTCTTACCAGTAGGAAAACCTGCACCTCCTCTACCGCGAAGACCAGATTCTAATACTGTATTAATTACTTCATTTTTAGTTAATCCAGTTAAAACTTTTTCTAAAGCTAAATAACCGTCAACTGCTATATACTCATCTATATCCTCTGGATTTATATATCCACAGTTTTTAAGTGCCACTCTTTTTTGCTTATTATAGAAATTAAGTTCATGCCATTTTTGAATGAATTTATCATTTTCTGATGGCATTAATCTTTCTACTTTAGTTCCATTTATAACAGCTTTTATTATCTCTTCACTATCTTCCACTTTAACCATTTCATAAAAAGTTTGCTCTGGCTCTATAACTATAATAGGCCCTTTTGCACAAAATCCAAAACAACCTGTCTTTTCAATAATTACATCCATGCCTAATTCTTTACTCTTCTTTTTTAATTCTTCTAATATTTTATCACTTTTTGATGATGTACAACCAGTACCAGAACATATCATTATTCTGCTACTTTTAAATTTTAATTTAGTATTACTTCTTATATCCCTTAATTCTTTAGATGTTTTTTGCATATCATTTCTCCCCTTAATTAATTATATTTAGATAAAATCTCTTTAACTTTATCAGGTGACATTTTGCCATAAACTTCTGAATTAACTACAATTGCTGGAGCAAGTCCACAAGCGCCGATACATCTAACAGATTCTAATGAAAATTTTCCATCTTCTGTTACTTGTCCAACATCTATTTTTAACTCATCTTTAAATTTCTTTAAAACATCTTCTGCACCTTTAACATAACAAGCAGTACCCATACACACTTGAACGTTATATTTGCCTTTTGGAACTAATGAAAACCTTGAATAAAATGTTATAATTCCATAAATATCTGACATAGGTACGCTAAGTTCTTTTGATAAATACTTTTGAACACTTTCTGATATATATCCATATTCATCTTGAACTTCATGAAGAGCAGACATTATACCTCCATCTACATCCTTGAATTTTTTAGCAATTTTAACTACTTTATCTTCTACAGTACAACCAGTACAACCATCACAATGACTCATATATTTTCCCCCTATATATGCTTTTAAACTACATTTTGTTATTACATCCTAAAACATTAACTATTTTATGTTCAACCATATCCATAACAGCGTTTCTAGCTTCACCTAAATAACTTCTAGGATCAAATACTTCTGGTGTTTTTTCAAAACATTGTCTAATATTTGCTGTCATAGCTAAACGAATATCGCTATCTATATTTATTTTACAAACTCCATATTTTGCAGCTTCTCTAAGCATATCTTCCGGTACACCTTTAGCCCCTGGAATATTGCCACCATATTTATTACACATCTCCACAAATTCTTGTGGTACAGAAGAAGCACCATGAAGTACAAGTGGGAACCCGGGTAATAGATTAGTTACTTTTTCTAGTATATCAAATCTAAGTTTTGGCTCACCTTTAAATTTAAATGCTCCATGACTTGTACCGATTGCTATAGCTAAACTATCGCATCCTGTTCTTTCAACAAAGTCTTTTGCTTCCATTGGATCAGTAAACATAGCATCATCATTATTTACTTTAACATCATCTTCAATACCAGCTAATTTTCCAAGTTCTGCTTCAACCACGACACCTCTTGGATGTGCATAATCTACAACTTGTTTTGTTATTCTTATATTTTCTTCATAATCTAATTTACTTCCATCAAACATTACAGATGTAAAACCACTATCTATACAATCTTTACAAATTTCAAAACTATCTCCATGATCTAAATGTAATACTATATCTATATCTTTTCCTAAAGATTTAGTATATTCTATAGCTGCTTCAACTAATTTTCTTAAATAAATTGGATTTGCATATTTTCTCGCACCACTTGATACTTGCAATATAACAGGTGAATTTGTTTTTATTGCTGCATCTACTATTCCTTGAATAATTTCCATATTATTAACGTTAAATGCACCTATTGCATAACCACCATCATACGCCTTTTTAAACATTTCTTTTGTTGTTACTAATCCCATATTTTTGGTTATATATTAGAATATAACCATACACCTACCTTTCATATATTTATCTTGATAATTCTTGTTCTTTCTGTATTATTTTATCTGTTTTTTCAATTTCCTCTTTTGCTTCTCTAGCTAACACATTTTTACTTCTTTCTTCAGGTGTATTAACTGCTTTAGCACATTCTTTTTGAACAGGAGATAATTCGATACTTTCACTTAAAATTTCAAATAAGTGCATATCTATTACGTCTGTTTCGTTAGCTTCATTAATTACTTCTTCTCCTCCGCCAGAAGAAACGTTACCTTTTAAAGTACTAGAAAAATCTGTTTTCTTATCTGCAGCTATATCTTCTACAGCATCATCACCAATTAATTTTTTAGCCTTATTAACTAATTTTGTAGCCTCTTTAGTATCCTTCTTTATTAACGCTGCTTCAGCCGCATCTACATATGAAGTAGCTACTTTAATATTTGTTTCAGCAAGTTCATTTTTTTCATCTTCTACAGCATTATCTAAAGACTTTTCTTTACCAACTACTTTTCTATCTAATCTTACTACATCAGCATCCATTACTAATTTATCTTTTCTTTTTTTATACATTGTTCCTACTACTTTAGTAGTAGTTTTCTCTTGCTCTTCTTTTTGCTCTTCTTGTCTATATAACTCTAAAATATTTGGTCTCATCATATGCATTTTTGCATTTAAAACTGCATATTCATTTTCAAGAATATCTAACTTTTCATCGTAATTTTGAATGTTTCCTTTTTCAGAGGCATTATTTAGCTGCATTATTTCATTTGCTTTATTTTCAATTTCCTCATTTAATGAATCAATTTCATTTATGTTATCCTCATGCTCATTTAAAACTTTTCTTTCACTTTTTGCTTCGTCATAAGCATATTTATTTTCTTTTTTAGATATTTCTTCGTCTTGATTTGATATATAACTACCTGTGCTATTCTTAAATAATACATCACACTTTCTCAAATAATTTTCATATTTTAATAACTTTAAATAATTTCTATTATCTAAAGCTATATCGTTATCTCTTATTTGGTATTTATATAAGCTTTCCCTTAGATTATGATATTCATCTAAAGCAACTGAATACATATATTTTAATGTTTGTTCTCTTGTAGTAAGTTCAGTGCCAGAGCTTAACTTTGTCTCTTTTTCTTTTGGATCTATACCTGTATCTTTATATTTTTCCTCATCTATATCGCTAACTAATTTATTTAAATCTCCTCCAGACTTAACTTGCTTAGCTATATTAATATCTTTTTTAACATCTTCAACTTTTTTTACTTTAGGCTGCAAATCTTTTTTTAATTTATCTTCAAAAAAAGGTTTTACACTTTTCTTTAATATTTCATGAAATTCACTAATTGCTGCTTTATCTGGTTTATCCAAGATAGCCTGTAACATTTTTTCTTGGTTTGTTTTAGCATTTAGTCTCACACTTAGAACTTCATGTAAAGTTTCTTGAAAATCTCTTGTATTATTTAACATATACTTACTAGTTAATGCTTTATAACTAGTAACTCACCTGCCTTTTCTATTGGAATCTTATACAATTATATATGTATATTTTACTCTACAATTTTATCACATAATTTATGTTTATTCAATAGGACCGATGGTTTTTACCTAATTTTACTACATATATAGCAAGGTTTTAATTTTTTGATATTATGCGGTATGTTAACTAATATAATTTCCATTTTATATGATATTTACTTTAAAATAAATTACCATATTATTATTATATTTATTTATATTTTCTATTCTTTAAATATTAAAAGTATTATACCTTTTTTGTACTACACCAAAATATAGAAAAATTATATCACATTAATTTTTTTTTTACAACAATAGATAAAGAATTACATTCAAATATGTTATTTTTTTACAAATGCATAATTTCAAGATATATTAAATATTACATACGGTTATATATTAAGTTATGTTTTCATATATTGTATAAATGAAAGGACGGATAATAAAAATGAATAGATATTTAGGAATAGTAAATTATTTAAGTGATATCTCTCAAAGCGATTACATTGAAAAAGCTTACGATAATTTAAAAAATAAATTTAATATAAATCAAAAATTAGATTTATTTAAAACAAGTCATATTAATCTTTCAAATGGATTCTTAAATAAAAGTTTTGGAGCAGATAAATATGTCATAATGTATAATGGCCATATATATAATATAAAAGAAATAAAAAAAGATTTAATTAATAAAGGATATAGATTTTGCACTAAAACAAACCTAAAGAAAGAAAAAATTGTTACCATTCAAAATATAGATAAATATTTAGAAGCAGAAATTCTACTTACTAGTTACCATGAATATAAAGAAAAATTCTTAGAACATTTAAATGGTGCTTTTTCAATATGTATTTATGATAAAACAAATAATATTGTATTTTTATCTAGGGATAGACTTGGAATTAAACCGTTATACTATACTAACAATAAAGAAGATAAATCTTTTATATTTTCTACTAATATAAAGGACATACTAAATGTTCCTAATATTAAAGCCACATTAGATAAACAAGGAGTATTTGAATTAATTGGTATGGGACCATTTCATACCCCTGGACTTACCTATTTTAAAGATATTTATGAAATATTACCTGGTCATTATGCAATATACTCAAATATTGGTATTACATCGCATAAGTATTGGGAACTAAAAAAGAATGAGTGCTTACAAAGCGAATCAGATTGTATAAAAACCATGCAGTCATTACTTAAAGATTCAATTAAAACTAAAATAATAGATATTGAAAAAATAGGTATCCTCTCTCCAAAAAGCATAAATTCAGGTATAGCCATATCATATATACATAACATTACACCTAATATACATACATTTTCATATAACAATTATATTAGTGATTCTACAGAAAAAATTAAAGATTCTAATTATATAAAGTTTTTAAAGAAAACTTTTGGTGTGTGTAACTACAATATTATTTCAGATACGAAAGTACTTCATTCACTACTTATCCCATCTATGATGGCACGAGATATGCCGGGAATGGCCTATGATGATTCAACTATATTAGAATTTTATTCAGCAATAAAAAATAATGGATTAGATAAATGCATATCTAATTTGTATTGCAATGAAATTAACAATACAAATTCAATATTTTTTTCACAAGACATAAGAAATCAAATAATTAACAAAAAAATATTAAATAGTGATTTGTTAGAAGAGTACATCGATTTAAGATATAATGAATTTGTTAAAGAGGTTATATATTTAAACAATGACGATAAAAAAAATAAACAACAAAAATATATGAATATAAAATGGTATCTGTATTCACAAATAGAAAGAATAAATTATATTTCTTCAAATATAGATTTAGAAGTATTTCTACCGTTTATAGATTATAGAATAATAGAATATATATATAATTTACCAGATAACATAGATGAAAATTATATATTTGAAAAAATATATAATAAATATTTTCCAAATGTAAAAATTAATACAAACAATTCACAGATTAATTATGATAAAATATACATAAATACATTAGAACATGAATTAAAGAAAATATTAAATGATAGTGAATCAAAACTTTTAAAAATAGTTGATAAAAATTACATATTAAAAATTGTAAATTCAAAAGAATCAGATTTAAATATACAAACAAAAAATAATAATCTATCATATATTCAAATTTTAACATACTTAATACAAATTGAATATTGGATTAATATTTACGATATAGAGATTGAATTATAATAATAATAATAATAATAATAATAATAATAATAACAAAAAACATTAATACAAATCATGTATTAATGTTTTTTACAATATTTAAATAATACAAATAATTTTAAATTATTTATAATTATTTCATTTCAGCCATTGCACCTGCTGCTTTTAATGCTTCAACTAATTTTTCAGCATCTTCTGTAGGCATAGCTTCTTTAACTGTGCTTGGTGCAGCATCTACTAAATCTTTAGCTTCTTTTAAACCTAATCCAGTTGCTTCTCTTACAACTTTGATTACAGCTATTTTAGTTGCTCCTGCATCTTTTAATACTACATCAAATTCAGATTTTGTTTCAGCTGCTGCTGCTCCACCAGCTACTGGTCCAGCTACAACTGCTGCTGCTGCTGATACCCCAAATTTTTCTTCTATTGCCTTAACTAAATCGCTAAGTTCAATTACTGTTAATTTTTCTACTTCTGCTACTATTTTTTCTATTTTTTCCATTTTAAATTTCTCCCTTCAAATTCTTTAAAATTTTAATAACTACGCGTTTGCTTCTTGTTTTTCTCTAGTTTGATCAAGTACAACTGCAAGATTACGGATATTTCCGATTAATGCAGATGCAACCATAGCGTACAATGTTTCTTTTGATGGTAAATTAGCTAATTTTTTAACTTCTTCAGAAGTTATTACTTTACCATCCATGATTCCAGCTTTAAACTTGTAGAAATCATGAGTTTTAGCATATTCATTTAATGCTTTTGCTGGTGATACATAATCATCATAACCGATGATTACAGCTGTTGGTCCTTCTAATACTGTGTCTAATCCTTTAATTCCAACATCGTTTGCTGCATGGTTTATAACTGAATTTTTTACTACCATACATTCGTTGTTTTCACTTCTTAATGTATTACGAAGTTTTGTGTCATCTGAAACACTTATTCCTCTGTATTCAGTAAATATAACCATTTTAGCTTTTTTTAGCTTTTCAGCAAGTGAAGCTGCTTGATCCTTTTTTTGTTTTAATATTTTTTCACTTGGCATTCTTTTCGCCTCCTTTAAAATTAAAATTCTGCAAAGCGAGATGTTTGCAGAATTTAAAAATTTATTTTAAATCTAAACACCTCGGTAGGATTTATGAACTAAAAATTCACCTACTGTCTTTGGTTTATTATTTTTACTATATTTATTTAGATGATGGACTAACTTTTATTCCAGCACCCATTGTTGTTGCAACAGCAATAGATTGTAAATATGTACCTTTTGCTGCAGCTGGTTTAGCTTTAACTATAGCTTCTAATAAAGTTAAATAGTTTTCTTTTATTTTTTCTGTTCCAAAAGATACTTTACCTATTGGACAATGAACTATATTACCTTTATCTAGTCTATATTCAATTTTACCAGCTTTTGTTTCTGCAACTGCTTTAGCTACATCTAAAGTAACTGTTCCAGATTTTGGATTTGGCATAAGACCTTTAGGTCCTAATATCTTAGCTACTTTACCAAGTGTAGGCATCATGTCAGGTGTTGCTATTATAACATCAAATCCAAACCAGTTTTCTGATTGAATTTTTTGTATCATATCATCATCACCTACAAAATCAGCTCCTGCTGCTTTTGCTTGTTCAGCTCTTTCACCTTTTGCTAAAACTAAAACTTTTTTAGTTCTACCAGTTCCATTTGGAAGTACTACTACTCCTCTTACTTGTTGATCAGCTTGTTTAGAATCAACACCTAATTTGATATGCATTTCTACAGTTTCATCAAATTTTACTTTAGGCATTTTTTGTAATAATTCTAAAGCTTCAGTTAAATCATATAATTTACCTGTTTCTACAAGTTTAGCTGCTTCTTTCATTCTCTTACTCATTATTTTTTCCCTCCTTTGGTTTTAGCGAATAATTTAAAATTATTCTCCCATTTTTAGTCTTTTACAACGATCCCCATTGATCTAGCTGTACCTTTTATAAGAGATACTGCTGATTCTAAAGATGAAGCGTTCAAATCTTTCATTTTCATATTAGCTATTTCTTCTACTTGTTTTGTTGTTACATTTCCAACTTTGTCTTTTTGAGGTTTACCTGAACCCTTTTCAACCTTAGCTGCTTTTTTTAATAATACAGCTGCAGGTGGAGTTTTAAGCACATATTCAAAAGATTTATCACTATAAACTGTAAGTATTACTGGGAATATCATTCCAGCGTCTTTTGCAGTTTTTTCGTTGAAATCTTTACAAAATTGCATTATGTTTA
Organism: Bacillota bacterium; assembly: GCA_023460515.1. GTDB lineage: Bacteria > Bacillota > Clostridia > TANB77 > CAG-465 > RGIG5057. The sequence continues at coordinate 89,855 of JAEWPS010000038.1, forward strand.
TACCTGTAGGTCCAAGTGCTGGTCCAACTGGTGGTGCAGGATTTGCTTTACCTGCTGCTATTTGTAATTTAACAACATGAGTTATTTTTTTCTCTGCCATCTTAATTCACCCCCTTAAAATGCTTTGTATATTTATTATTACATTTTTTGAACTTGGTCAAACTCTAAATCAACTGTAGTTTTTCTACCAAACATATCAACAGTAACTACTACTCTTCTTTTCTCTTTTTGTATTTTTTCAATTACAGCTGGATAATTATAGAAAGGATCAGTTGTTATTCTTACGCTATCCCCAACTTCATAATCTAAAGTTATGATATCATCTATTCCTAATGTTTTCATTTCTTCATCTGTAAGAGGCATAGGTTTTTCACCAACACCAACAAAACTGAAAACACCTTTAATATGCTTTACCGCATACCAAGTTTCGTCACTCATATACATTTTTACAAGTATATATCCAGGAAATACTTTCTTTATAGATGTTTTCTGTTTTCCATCTTTAATTTCAATCTCTTCTTCCATAGGAATAACAACATCTTGAATTTTATCTTGTAAATTTCTGTTTTCAATAACTTTTTCTAAAGTTGCTTTAACTTTATTTTCATAACCAGAATATGTATAAACTACATACCAACTTAATTCATCTGATGATAATTCATCTTTCATATTCTCGTTATTTATAACTTCATTATCCAAATTTAATCGCCCCTTTATAACAATTCTTTGCAGTATACTAACCTATTTTATTCTTAATCAAATCCCAAAATTTTAAATCTAAGAATTCAACTACCATATCAAAAGTTAAAACTATAGCTGCTAAAGCAAGTACTAATAATATAACCATTGCTGTGTTATTTATTAATTGTTTTTTTGTAGGCCATACAACTTTCTTTAGTTCTGCCTTTATACCTTTTAAAAAACTATTTGTCATTTATAAAGCCACCCTTTCAACTATTTTGTTTCTTTATGCATTGTATGTTTTTTACAGAATTTACAAAACTTATTCATTTCTATCCTATCAGGATTAGTTTTTTTATTTTTTTCAGTTTCATAATTTCTTTGTTTACATTCTGTACATGCTAATGTTAAATTTTCTCTCATCTAAAAACACCCCCAAGACGCTACATATAAATATGTATATAATTTTTACTAATATATTCTAACACAAAAACATATAAATGTCAACAAAAAACATTATTAATAATGTAATTTGTGCTAAATATATTCGTTTTCTAACTTTTTATTCCTCTTATAATAGTCCATTACGAATATTATGAAATAAATGTTGTTGTATAATTCCAGCATAGCTTCCAAAATAATCTTCTGCATACTCAAATATTTCTTTTATTGTTGATTCTTTATTCAAATATAATTTTTCCATAACTCTTTTTACCCAAACATCAATTGGAAAAACATCTTGTCTACCATAAGAAAATAGCATAACGCAATCAGCAACTTTTGGACCAACTCCAACAAAAGACATAAGTACTTTTCTAAGTTGAGCATTTGTTAACTTTGATGTACACTGTACATAAATATTATTCTCCATTAAATCAGCAACAGTTTTTACTATATATTTATCTCTAAATCCTACACCGCAAGATTTAAATTCTTCTACTGTAACTTCAGATAACTCTTGAAGAGTAGGAAATAAATAATATTCTTTATCTTCAAACATCACCATTTTCCCATATCTTCTAGATATCTCTTCTATAGACTTCTTTATTCTAGGTATGTTGTTATTAGAAGATATTATATATGAAATTAATGTTTCAAAAGTAGATTGATTAAGTATATGGATACCAGTTGTATTTCTTACAGCAATAGCTATATTTTTATCTAAAGTAACAATTTCTTTTTCAATTCTATCATAATTATTATATAAATCAAAATAATATTCAATTGTCTCTTTTAATTTTTCTTTTTTATCAGAGTATACATATATATAATCATTTTTTTGTTTTATTCTAATTACTCTATCTGAGATAACACCAATAAATTCAGAAATATATCTATTATTTTCTGAACTATTATCTATTCTTTTCCACCTAAAACATTGACCACATTCTAATGTATCAATCAAATTAAAACATTTGGTTTTTAAGATTAGATCTGGATCAACTGTTATTTCATCCTCTAGTTTTTCTTTTTCAATAACCATACAATCACCTAAATAAAAAAAACCGATAGACTCGGTTCTAATTGGAGCGGGTGATGGGAATCGGACCCACACAGCCAGCTTGGAAGGCTGGAATTCTACCATTGAACTACACCCGCATTTCTTAATGCATATATATTATACTAATTTTATTTTTATTTGTCAATAGTTTTGACAAAAAAGTTTTAAATTTTACATTTTTTTATTTTTAATTTAATTTTATTAAATATTATAATGGCTAGGATATGATTTTTATCTCATATCCTACATATTTTAATTAAGTTTTTTATTAGCTACTTCAGTGACATTTTCAAGTAAAGAAAGTACCGTAGTAAGTCCTACTCCACCCGGAACTGGTGTTATATACTTTGCAATGTTTTGTATAATCTCAGTATCTACATCTCCTACTATTTTACCATCTATTCTATTTATACCTACATCTATTATTGTACTACCCTCTTTTACCATATCTGCAGTAATAAGTTTTGCTTTTCCAACTGCCACCACAAGTATATCTGCTCTACTCGTATGTTCTTTTAAGTCAGAAGTTTTAGAATGACAAATTGTAATAGTTGCCCCTTTGTTTAGTAATAAATGTGCAATAGGTTTTCCCACTAGTACACTTCTACCAACTACTACAGCATTTTTACCAGTTATATCTATCCCTAATTCATCTATTATAGTCATAATTCCCTTTGGTGTGCATGAAACAAGGCCTTCTTGATCAGAAATCAATTTACCTAAGTTTAAAGGATGTAATCCATCAACATCTTTATCTGGACTTATACTATCTAATATTTTCTTATCATCTAAATGTTTGTATACGGGTAGTTGCACTAATATTCCGTGAACAGACGAATCTTCATTTAGATTATTAATTATAGATACAATCTTATCCGTAGTTATACTTTCATCTAATAAAAACTCTTCTTCTTCTATACCAAGCTCTTTACACATATTCCTTTTCTTTGAGACATATATTTCAGAAGCTGGATCATTACTTGCAAAAATAACTACAAGTTTTGGAATTATTCCTTTATCTTTTAAAAATTCTACTTTTGCCTTTAATTTTTCTTTTCTTTCTTTAACTATAGCTTTTACATCAACTATCATTAGTATCTCCTCTATTCCTTATTCTTCTAATATCCTATCTATTGCCTCTTTAATATATTTTGCAGATGAAAGTGGCGCAACTTTCCCTGGAAGTGCCAATGCCCATACAACATTTAAACCAATATCTTTTGCATATGCAAAATCTATTCCGCCAGGACTAGAAGCTAAATCTATAATACAACATTTTTTATCTATAATATCTAATTTTTCTTTACCTAATATTGTTGTTGGAATTGTATTAAATATTATATCGAATTTATCCAAATATTCACTTAAATTAGTTAAATTAATAGGTATATATCCCATTGCACGTATTTCAGCTAAATCTTTTTCTTTTCTTGCCTCTACATATACATTGGAACCTATTCCGTGTAACATTTTACTAAGTATCTTACCTATTCTTCCAAATCCCATAACCAAGACATTTGATGAACATAAAGTAAAATCTGTTATTTCCATAGCCGTAGCAATAGCCCCTTCTGCCGTTGGTATACCATTTAATATAGCTATTTCATCTAAATCCATTAAATCATAATATTTTATATTACCTTTATTCATTTTGTCTTTTATATTATTTTGTATCGCCCCTGAAAATATTACTTTATCTTTTATATTAGGTAAAGTGAAAATTTCATCTAAAGTTAAAATTTCTCCATTAATTTTTTCACCATCTCTAGAAAGTGGTATCGGAGCAATTATATAATCTCCATCGATATAATCTGAAATTTTTTTACCTTCATTCACATATAATTCCCTTAATTTTACGCTTCTACCATCTGTTCCAAGAATACAATATTTTTTCATATAATCACCTAATTAACTATATTCGAAAAAATATATTAATATTACTTTATTTCTAAGTTTTTAACTAATCTATATATTACCTCATCTAACTTACTCTTATTTTTAATTCTTATTTTACTTTTTACTAAACTTAAAAAATCCTTAAATTCATATACCTTAAATTGTTCTATATTTTCTTTTAAAGCCACATATTCTACAAGTGCTTGTATTACATCTTTATATGTTGCAGCGCCTTTAAAACCTATTTTATTAATTAAAGCCGGTATAACTATTTCAAGTAAAGGCTTTTTAGAATCATGGCTTGTCAGTTTAAGTAATGTATATATTTTGTTTAATTCTATTTGATTATATTCAATTAAGCTATTTAAATATATTTCTTCTGAAAGTGGATTAAAGTAGTATTCAAACCCGTCTAAATTATCTAACACTTTTAAGGCATCATAATATCCTAAATTAAGCAGATAATTAGATGTTTTACTTTCAAAATTAAGTATGTTTGGTAAAGCATTTCTTGGCTCTACAATTTTAAGTGATATATCATTTTGTTTTCTTATCCTATTAATATCTTTAATTTTAAAAAAAGAACCAGTCCTTATGACAAATATTTTTTTAAAATTATTATCTGCTAACATATTTAAAGGACAATTGTTATATACACCACCATCTATAAAAAACTTCTCTCCTATTGGTTCTTGCTTAAATCCAGGTAATCTAGAACTTGCCATTATATAATCTTTAAGCATGCCTTGTGGTATATCTTCTACAAATAGTTCATACGGCTTTTTTTCAGTCAAAGAATATGTAACTAAACCAAATTTAATTTTAGAATTTCTTATTTTATCTTCATCAATATGATCATCTAAAAATTTTCTCATTTTTGCAGTATCTACTCCACCATTTTTAACCATCTGTGTAAATTTTTTAGACATATATTTTACTATATCCAAATTTATATTTTTCTTAAGTGCAAGTGTAAGTTTATTTTCATCTATATTGAATAAAGTAGTATATTTTATATTTGCCCAAACATCATATGCTACTTGAAAATCCCCTTGTGCTATCATTGCACCATTTACAGACCCAATTGATGTTCCAGTTACTCCTGTTATATTATATCCTTTTTCAAGTATAGCTTTAACAGCTCCCATATGGTAAGCTCCTCTTGCTCCACCACCTTCTAAAACAATTCCACAATCCATATATTATCACCTTTTCTTAAAATATATAATTATTTTTCATAACCATACTTTTTATAAAACTCTTCTTTATACTCTAATAATCTATCTTCTTTTATAGCTGCTCTTACATTTTCCATTAATTTAACTAAAAACCTTAAATTATGTACAGATAAAAGCCTAGCGCCTAAAACTTCATTACACTTAATTAAATGGCGTATATATCCTCTAGTATAGTTTCTACATGTATAACAATCACACTCAGGATCTAATTTTGTAAAATCTCTAGCAAACTCTGCATTACGTATAACTAGTTTACCATGACTTGTTAGTGCTGTTCCATTTCTTGCAATTCTAGTTGGAAGAACACAATCACACATATCTATACCAGATAATACTGCTTCTATTAAATAATCTGGAGTACCAACTCCCATTAAATATCTTGGCTTATTTTCTGGTAATAAAGGTACAGTATGATTTAGTATATCTACCATTATTTCTTTTGGTTCTCCAACACTTAAACCACCAACTGCATAACCTGGAAAATCTAACTCTACTAATTCTTTTACGCTTTGTTCTCTTAAGTCTTTGAACATACCGCCTTGAACTATACCAAACAATGCCTGATTTTCAATATTTTTATGATAATCTTTACATCTTTTTGCCCACCTTGTTGTTCTTTCCATAGACTTTTTAACATAATCATACGTAGAAGGATATGGTGCACATTCATCAAAGCACATCATAATATCACTGCCCAAACAATTTTGAATCTCCATAGCTTTTTCTGGTGATATAAACTCTTTAGCACCATTTAAATGTGATCTAAACTCTACACCTTCTTCAGATATTTTTCTCAAACTATTTAAACTAAATACTTGAAAACCACCACTATCTGTCAATATATTTCTATCCCAATTCATAAATTTATGGAGTCCACCAGCGTCACGTATTAATTCGTGTCCTGGTCTTAAATATAAATGATAAGTATTTGAAAGTATTATACTTGCCTTTACTTCTTCTTTTAATTCTTCAGGTGTTAAAGTTTTAACTGTACCTAAAGTTCCTACTGGCATAAATACAGGAGTTTCTACATCACCATGAGGTAAATGCATTACACCAAGTCTTGCTCCAGTTTTTTTATCTACTTTTAATAATTCAAAATTCAACGCTTCTTTCAAAAAATTCACTCCTCATAACTAATATAATACTATATTTTTGCAAGTTTTTCAAGTATTTTATGTTAATTAAGCAAAATTGGTAATAAAACACAGAAAAACAAATTACTATTAAACATAAATCAAAACTTAATTTAAGTAAAAACAAACGGGGAAAATTTTTCCCCGTTTAAATATTAAACATTATTAGTAAGTACTGATAATACAGTATAGATAAACATTGTTAATATAATACTCAAACACATTCTTTGCATCACATTAGAATAATTATACAATATTTTACCTATACTTTTTTTATTTATCTCTTCAAACAAAATTTCAAAAAAGATTGGAACTATAAATGTTATTACTAAAACAATTACACTAACAATTTTCATATTCACTTCATGCCTTAAAGATATAATACCTAGTATAGTATAGATAAAACCTATAAAGCCTGGAAATACTAAATACAGAAAGTGATGTTTTGTTTTTTCAGTAACATTAATAAAGTTCCGACACATTTGAATTCCCCCATAAAATTATTTTAATAAGGAATAATACTAAATTCCAAACATATTATATCATATATTTGTAATTATGTCAACCATTTCTTTTTATTCTATACATTTTCATATCTTTTGTATATAAACCTCTCACAGCATCCTTTAATGTTTTTGCACCAATAATACTAAACAATATTCCATTACCTCCATAACCTAAGTTACATAAACAATTTGGCATATCCTCTATTTCATCTATAATAGGTAATGAATCTACAGTATTTGCAAATGTGCTATTATATGCAAATTCTATTTCTGGACTTTCTACATTATGAAATAATTTATTCAAACATAAATTTAATCTTGCGTATTTATCTTTACTAATATTTTTCATATAATTTTCATCAGACATCTTACTACAAACTTTAATATCTTCACCACCAAATATTATCCTATTATCTTTTGTAAATCTTATATAATGATGTGGTTCGCACATATCTTTTATAACAAAAGATGTGTCTAGTTTACTAAGTTGTGGCAAAGGCTTAGTTATTATACTAAATGTTTTATATAACTCGACTATATTAGTTTTTATATATTTCAAAGATTCAATTCCACCTGTAAATATTAATTTATCTGATTTTATTTTAAATTTATTGTTAGTAGTACAAATAACATTATCATAATTACATTTTATATCTTTTACTTCAGTATTTTCAAACACCTTAACATTATCTAATTTTTCCAAATACTCAAATAATTCTGTTGTAAACTTATACGGATCAATATCTGCACCAGCATTTTTCGTTACAATTCCACAGTTTAGACTTACAGTTGGGTTTTGGTCTATAAAAGTAACATCAAATCCTGCTTTTTTTCTTGTTTCATATTCTTTTATCATTGAACTTCTTTGCATAAGTTTATTGGTATAGTATAAACTATCCCTTTTTCTAAAATCGGATTTTTTACCAATTTCTTTTTCTATATTCTCTATATCTGAAATAGCTTCTAAACACAATTCGTATACTCTCTTTGCACTATGAACGCCTAATGCCTTTTCTAATTTATATAAATCAATATCTACAGAATAGTCTAGAATTGCCGTAGACGCACTAGTAGTACCATATCCTATTATATTTTTTTCAACTACAACAATATTCATACCCTCTTTACTTAAATAGTAGGCAGTTATCGCTCCGGCAATTCCTCCACCTACTATTAATACATCACAATAAATATCCTTTGTCAAATATGAATATGTATTTTTTATTTCATTTTTTTTAGTCCAAAAAACATTACCATTTGTAAGTTGCATATATGTTACACCTCTTACTAATATTTTTACCAAAACATGAAAATTTATACAATATTTTTTAATAATATTATATAAATTGCTAATACTATTGTTAAAAGGATGGTGATTTTTAGTGATAAAGAAAAGAAAACTAGTTATACTATTCGCATTTGTTTTGATGATTATACTTATCTCTAACATATTTGCAATAACAGTAAAAAGTTACAAACCTAAATATGGTTTAACAACAGATAATGTGAATTTTAGGTCAAGTACATCATTAGTATATGGTAGTATAATAAAACAAATAAGTAAAAATGTTAATATTAAAATGGTTGGAGAAACTGGTAATTTCTATATTGTACAACTTGCATCAAATGAAGTTGGTTTTATAGCTAAAGACTATGTGAAAGCAACTACAAATGCTCCCGATGCAAAAGTATATACAAGTTTAACTCCATATACAGCTACTGTTACAGCAACTAGTGTAAATGTACGTAGAGGACCATCTACTAACTTTGCTAAAGTAAGTAGTTTAAATAAAGGAACTTCTGTAACCGTTATTGGTAAAATAGATAATTTCTATACTGTTATTTATGGAACAAATAAAGTTGGTATGATAGAAGCAAGCTTAATCAAAAAAGGAACAAATACAACTACTTCAACTCCAACTCCCACACCAACCAATCCAACTCCAAATACAAATTTATCTCTTGCTGATTTAGTTTTAAAATATATTAACGAAGCTAGAGCTGCTAATAGTCTTCCTGCTTTAACAAAAGATTGGAAACTTGCAGACATAGCACAACGTAAATCTAATGAAATGGTTGAAAAAGATTATTTTCTGCATACTTCTCCTACATATGGAACACCTTTTGATATGATGAAAAATTTCGGAATAACTTATAAAACTGCAGGAGAAAATTTAGCAGGTAATTCAGATATGAAAGCTGCAGTAGATTCTTGGATGAATTCAGAAGGACATAGAAAAAATATTCTTTCAAATTCATATAATTTTATTGGAATTGGTGTTACAAAAAGTGAAAAGTATGGATATATAATATCAGCTATGTTTATTGGTAAATAATATAATTACTTAATTATATAAAAAATAAAAAACAATATTATGAAAAATATTGTTTTTTATTTGTATATTTTATATTATGTATTATTTAAATGTAAATACATATTACTTAGAAGCATCCATCATTTTAGGAGCAAGTTGTTTTTTTCTTGATACTACACATGGCAAAAATGCTCTATTAGCAATTAGTTTTATATTAAATGCTTTTTCAACAACGTCTGTTCTATTTCCTAAAGCAATTATCTCCGAATTACAATTTATAATATCTGTTACTGCAACTAGGAACGTGTCTAACTTTTTTGATTCAATAATTTTCTTCATAGATACTTCTATTTCACTTTGTCTATCTAAAATATTATTTAAATCAACAGCATTTATTTGAGCAATTTCAACCTTTAATCCGGTTGCAATCAAATTCTTTAGAATCTATCTTTATTAATTCATCTGAAGAAAGTTCACTTAAATCTGCTCCTGATTTTAATAGATCTAATCCATAGGTATTAATATTGATGTTTAATTTATCTGCTAATTCATTTGCAGTTGATATATCAATTGGAGTAGTTGTTGGTGATTTAAATAATAGTGTATCAGATATTATTGCACTTAAAAGTAATATGTTAACCTCTTCATTATCTAATCCATTTACTTCTTTTAATAACCCATATAATATAGTAGAAGCACTTCCAAATGGTTTTGCAATATATTCTAATGGTTCAATTGTTCTAAAATTATCTATTTTATGATGATCTATAACTATTTTTATTTTTGCGTTCTCTATGTTTCCAATACTTTGTGAAAATTCGTTATGATCTACTAGAGCAACAATATCTCCATCTTCTAACTCTGTAACTACCGGTAACTTAGTTTTTAAACTAAACTTATTAAAAACATATTTAGCCTCTTTATTAAGTTCACCTAAAATTAACATTTCCGAATCAACTTCATCTCTTATTTTTAAAAAATGTGCTAATCCAACCGTACACGCTACTGAATCTAAATCTGGACATCTATGTCCAAATATTTTTAAATTTCCCATTAATTAATCTCTCCTTTATTTTCTAATACTTTAATTAATAACTCATTTACTGTTTTAGGGTTTGCTTTTCCTTTAGATAGTTTCATTATTTGACCTACTAAAAATCCGATTGCTTTATCTTTTCCAGCTAAATAATCTGAAACTGATTGATCATTTTCATTAACTACTTGTTCTACTATTTTTAAAATAGCTGATTCATCAGTTATCTGTACTAATCCTTTTTCTTCAACTATTTCTTTTGCATCTTTTCCTGTTTCGAACATTTCAATAAATACCTTTTTAGCCATTGCAGAAGATATAACATTAGTATCAATTAATTTTATTAAATTAGCTAAATTAGATTCAGTTATTTTACTTTGGTTTATTTCAATACCCACTTCATTTAACATTTTAGAAAAATCACTCATAATCCAGTTTGTAACTGCTTTTGGATTATTACATAAACTTACAGTATTATCAAAATAATTAGCCAATATTTTTGAGTTTGTTATTTGAGAAGCATCATATTCAGATAACATATATTGCTGCATATATCTTGTTTTTCTCGCATTTGGCATTTCTGGTAAATTATTTTTAATATTTTTAACATATTCTTCAGATAATACTATAGGTGCTAGATCTGGTTCTTCAAAGTATCTATAATCATGCGCATCTTCTTTTGTTCTCATTGCATAACCTATACCTTTACTATCATCAAATCGTCTTGTTTCTTGGTATATTGTTCCACCATTTTCTATTTCTTCTATCTGTCTTCTTATTTCAAATTCTATTGATCTTTGAATAGATTTAAACGAATTTAAATTCTTTGTTTCTGTTCTTGTTCCAAACTTAGGAGCTCCATATTTTCTAACAGATAAGTTAACATCACATCTTAACGAACCTTCTTGCATTTTACAATCACAAACTTCTAAATACTCTAATATACCTTTTAATGTTTGCATATATTCTATAGCTTCAGCAGCACTTCTTATATCTGGTTCAGATACTATCTCTATTAAAGGTACCGCACATCTATTCATATCTACTAAAGTTGATCCTGTAAATTCATCATGTATTAACTTACCAGCATCTTCTTCAATATGTATTCTTGTTATACCAATTTTTTTATGTTCTCCGTTTACCAATATATCTACATGTCCATTATTACAAAGTGGCAAATCATATTGAGATGTTTGATATGCTTTAGGTAAATCTGGATAAAAATAGTTTTTTCTATCTTGTTTAGAAAATTTAGCTATTTCACAATTTGTTGCAAGACCCATTTTAACCGCAAACTCCACCACTTTTTCATTAAGCACTGGAAGTACTCCAGGCATACCTGTACATATTGGACAACAATGTGTATTAGGATCTGATCCAAATTCTGTACTACAATTACAATATATTTTTGTTTTTGTAGCAAGCTCAGCATGTACTTCTAATCCTATTATTACTTCATATTCTTTTAATTTATCTTCCATATACTGCCTCCTATATATTAGGTTTCATTTTATGAAACTCTGTATTTTGTTCAAAAGTGTATGCAGCTTGCAATAACTTTTTCTCTTCAAATGCTGAAGCTATAAATTGTAGTCCTATAGGCATATTATTGCTATCAAAACCACAAGGAATAGATATTCCAGGAAGACCAGCCATATTTACTGGTACTGTATATATATCCTCTAAATACATTTCTAATGGATTTGTTGTTTTTGCTCCAATTTTAAATGCTGTATTAGGTGCGGTTGGAATTGCTATTATATCACAACTTTCAAACACTCTTTTAAAATCATTTATTATTAATGTTCTAACCTTTTGTGCTTTTTTATAATATGCATCATAATATCCACTACTTAAAACATAAGTACCAAGCATTATTCTTCTTTTTACTTCTTCTCCAAATCCTTCTGTTCTAGACTTTTTATATAAATCTAATAAATCTTCAAATTTATCTGTTCTATAACCATATTTTATACCATCATATCTACCTAAGTTAGAAGAAGCTTCAGCAGTTGCTATTATATAATAAGTTGCAAGAGAGTATTTTATATAATCTAAATTAACATCTATTACCTTAGCACCATGTTCTACTAATTTATCTATACTGTTATCAAAAGCTTTCTTAACTTCTGGATTTAATCCTTCTTTTAAAAATTCTCTTGGTACACCAATAGTAATATCTTTTACATCATTTATTAAATATTTAGTGTAATCTATTTTATTTAAGTTAACACTAGTTGTATCTTTATCATCATGTCCTACTATACTATTTAGCATAATAGCCATATCTGTGACATCTTTTGTAAACGGTCCAATTTGATCTAACGAAGATGCAAAAGCAACTAATCCAAATCTTGATACTAATCCATATGTAGGTTTCATACCAACTGTACTACAATATGAAGCAGGTTGTCTTATACTACCACCAGTATCGCTACCAAGAGATGCAAATGCCATATCACTTGATACACTCGCTGCACTTCCACCACTAGATCCACCTGGAACTTTAGTAATATCCCATGGATTAACAGTTTTCTTAAAGTATGAGCTTTCTGTTGAAGAACCCATAGCAAATTCATCCATGTTAGTTTTACCAATTATTATTGCACCTAAAGATTCTAGTCTTTCAACAACTGTTGCATCATAGGGAGATACAAAATTTTCTAACATTTTTGAACCACATGTAGTTTTGACATCTTTAATACAGATATTGTCTTTTATAGCTATAGGAACCCCTCCTAAAATACCAATATCTTCTCCATCGTTTAGTTGTTTTTGTAATTTATCTGCACGTATATATGCATATTCTTTAGTTAAATTTATATATGCATTTACTTTAGTTTCAATATCATCTATTCTTGAATAGATACTATCTAAAACCTCTCTTATTGTTACTTCTTTTGATTTAATTTTATCCGATATTTCATGTATTGTTAAACTATATAATTCCATATTACTCCACCACCTTTGGTAAACTAATGCATCCTGATTCTTTTGTTGGAGCATTTTCTAAAATTCTATCTCTACTATATGAAGGTTTAACTTCATCTTTTCTAAATACGTTTACATTTTCTAAAATATGTGCTGTAGGTTTAACATCATCAGTATTTAATTTACTGATTTCATTTGCCATATCTACAATATTAGATAATGTCTCAGCATATTTATCTACCATATTATCTTCTACATTAATCCTAGATAAATTAGCTATGTGTTTTATTTCTTCTCTTGATATACTCATATATGGTTCCTCCCTAATTCAATAAGTATTATTATATATTAAAAGTAGCAAAAAATCAAGGGAATACGCAAAATTAATTAATTATGTAAAAATATGGACAAAAAATGAACTGTATAAGGATTGTATACAGTTCACATATATAATATCTATAAAGATTTTTGCATTCGAATTAACTAATTTTAAATGTTTCTTTTTTAACTAAACCAGTTGTATTTATATAATAATCATGTTCCTCTATTATTTCTTCTACTTTAACAGAAATATCAAAGATTTCATAACAATTAATAATATAACCATTAAATTCATTTAGTTCCAAATATTTATTTACTTTATTTATAAATGATTCTTTACCATTCACTACAAAAACAAAGGTCTCTTTTTCATAATCGTTTATTACACCTTCATTAAGCCACTCTGTAAAGAACGAATTATCTTGCATTTTTTTATAAAACTTTGAAATTATATTTTTTAATCTTTTCTTTTCACTTTTTTCGTTAATATATACCACCTTTACATTGTTCAATTCATTTGAAATAAAGTTGTTTGCTATTATACAAGAATGTGTATAATTTACTGTAAAACAACATAACTTAATTTTATTCATCTTTTGTACCATCCCCTTATGTAATAATTTTAGCACACCAAAAATTATAAGTCAACGAAAAAAAATGACTAATTTTATCCTCTTTTGACTAAAAAAACAGAATAAAATACTAGATTAAAATCTGACACTAATTTAAGATTTTTTAATACTTTTTTTGCTATTTTTAGATAGTTTAAATATTTTAAAAATACTAACAATATATGTAGGTGATTTATAAATGAAACAAAAGATTAAAGGTTTAAATATTCCACTAATAATATGTATATTTTCAGTAATATTACTATCATTATATACTTCAATAGGGTTATATAATAAAAGTAAAACAGTAGAAAATTCATTTAGACTGCATGTTGTAGCAAATAGTAATAGTATAGAAGATCAATTAATAAAATTGAAAATAGCAGATAAAATTGAAAATTTCATTAATACTTTAATAAATAAGGAAAATATAACAAAAAATGAAATATACAATACTTTACATTCTAACATAGACCAAATACTAACAATTTCAAATGAAGAACTAAAAAAAAGTAATATAACTTACTCTTCTAATGCAAAACTTGGAAAGATATATTATGAAGAAAAGGAGAATATTTATACAACAATGGATGATGGATCTTATGACAGCTTACAGATACTTTTGGGTGATGCAAAAGGAAAAAATTATTGGAATCTCATATTTCCTAATAAGGACAAAATAAAAAATTTAGAAGGATTAGAAAATATTCTACCTGGTATATCTAATCTATACGAAAATGAAGAATCGATAGAAGAAAATAATTTAGAACCTACATATTCTTTTAAAATTTTAGAAATAATTGAAAATATTTTTTAAATTTTTCAAATTAGTTGCATTTGCAACATAAGTTTATCTTAGATATAGTATAATATTAGTGTAAATTTAGGAGGTATAAATAAATGGATAAATTTAATAGCAATCAAAAAATAAAAGATATAGTTACAAAATTTCCAAAGGCAGCTGATGTATTAAAAAAATTTAAAATTGACTTTTGTTGTGGTGGTGATAGACCTTTAATTGTAGCAATAAATAACCAAGACCTTGATGAAAAAGAAATATTAGATACTTTAAATACGATGTATGAAAATTTTGCTAATAATAAAACAAATCAAAGTAACGATTGGACAAGTGTATCTTTAACAGATTTAATCGACCATATTGTAAATACACATCATTCATATCTTTATGAAAATCTACCGGTAATAAGTGAGCTTTTAACTAAAACATTAAGAGCACATGGAAACGCTCATCCAGAGATTCAAGAAGTTTACAAATTATTTCATTTGTTAAAAATGGAACTAGATTCTCATTTAATAAAAGAAGAAACCGTTCAGTATCCAGCTATAGAAGAATACGAAAAAAGTAACTCAATTGCTGACTTAGAAAATGCTATTCTAATTTCTAAAGAATTAGAAACTGAACATACTGGGGCTGGAGATATATTAAAAAAATTAAGAAAAATAACTAATGAATATATTATTCCTGCTGATGCGTGTAATACATATAAATTAACTTATGAAAAACTAGAAGATTTAGAATCGGATTTATTTGAACATATACATCTAGAAAATAACATATTATTTCCAAGATTATATAGCCTTAAAAAATAATTATATATAAGATGATAGATAATCTCTATCATCTATTTTTTAATTGCATAAAAAAATAGTTGTAATTCAAGTTTTTAAACTTACATACAACTATTTTTTAAATTATAGTTTTGAATTTATAACATCTAGTCTTCTAGTCTTTTGAAAAAGCTAAGTGCCCATAATCCAGCTAAACCAACTATTGTATATATAACTCTAGTTAGCATAGAATTAGCTCCACCAAATATAGTAGCAACTAAATCTACATTAAAAAGCCCAATACATCCCCAGTTGATAGCTCCTATTATTACAATTACTAAAACAATATTATTTAAAACTCTCATAATTACCTCCAATTGAAATATAACTTTCCATTAATATTTTATGCAAATATATATCAATTATACTTTAAATTGAGTTTTTGAAAAAATTTAAAAATTTCTATATTTATTTATTTTTAAATTGTTCATATAATAATATAGTAGCAGCGCATGCAACATTTAGAGATTCAACATTTTCTTCCATTGGTATTTTAACCAGTTTATCACACTTTTCAATAATTTTTTGAGATATACCATTTGCTTCATTACCTACTACGAAAGCACATTTACCTTTGAACAAATCATTAGATATATAATTATCTGTTTGAAGTGATGTTCCAATTATATTATAACCTATATTCTTTATTTTATTTAAAGACTCGTTTAATTCATTATCGTGAACATATATAATATTAACTTTAAAAATTGATGCCATAGTTGAACGTAAAACTTTTTGAGAAAATACATCTGTTGTTCCATCTAAACAAATTATATTTTTTACATTAAAACTAATAGCAGTTCTTATTATTGTACCAACATTACCTGCATCTTGTAATCTATCTAATATTATTATATTTGAATTTTTATCTATACTATCTATATTACTATTTGGAATCTTGAGTACAGCTAAAATTCCTTGTGTGGAAATTGTATCTGTAAGTGATTTGAAAACATTAGATTCAATATTTAATATTTCTAAATCATCTATTTTTTCTAATTTATTTATAACCTCAATACCGCCATTTGTTTTATTTAGTATATCATAAGAGCAAGCGATAGACACTATATCTATCGCCTTTTTTTTATACATATCTAATAATTCACTTACTACTTTTATACCTTCCAAATAGTATTCATTATATTCTTGTCTAAATTTTTTTTCATTTAAACTTTTTATATATTTTACTTTTTGATTTGATTTACTAGTTATATTTTCCATAGCTCATCCTTTTTTACTTTGCAGGTGTTGTATTTTGTGTATCTGTTGTTGTATTTGTGTCTGTATTTGTATTACTGTTTGTATTTGTATCAGTTTTTCCTGTAGAATCATCAGTAGTTTTTGCTTTTACTCCAGTTATAGTTTCTACAACTTTAGCAAGTAAAGCTTCATCAATTTTCATGTTCATACTTTTACCCATTTCATCTATTTTTTTAGAAGCAATATCATTTCTATCTGTATCTGAATGAACTCTTCCACCAGCAACTTTTTCATCTAATTTTATTATATGATATCCATAACTAGTTTCAACTAATGCAGTTGTTGTTGCTCCAACAGCTAAAGTTTTAACAGCATCTCTATATTGTGTTGCTGTATTTTCGTCTAGATACATTTTATATAATCCACCATTTTCTTTTGTTCCAGTGTCTTCACTTAATTCTTTTGCAAGTTTTGCAAAGTCTTCACCAGCTAATACTCTAGCAAGTGCTGCTTGTGCTTTAACTTTTACTTCTGCTTTTTTATCATCTGTCATTGCTGCGTTAGTTTGTGGATCTATTGTTGAAAATAATATATGACGAGTTATAAACTCATTCATATCTACAGTCTCACCATAAGTTGTTTTCAAATATGTAGCAACTTCTTCATCTGGAAGATCCTTTTTTATTTTTTCAATATACGCTGTTATTATATAATCATTATAATATAATTGTTTCATTTTGTTTGGATCTATACCATCTTTAGTAAATTTTTTAATTTG
This sequence comes from Bacillota bacterium, assembly GCA_023460515.1. Taxonomy (GTDB): domain Bacteria; phylum Bacillota; class Clostridia; order TANB77; family CAG-465; genus RGIG5057. Next base: position 107,631 of record JAEWPS010000038.1, read on the forward strand.
AGCTTCATCTTTAAATATTTCTTCTACTTTTGCTTTATCATCATCACTTAAAGTAGTTCCAGCCTCTTTAGCTTTCATAAGTAATATTTTATCTACTCCTGCTTTATTTGCAATTTGAGATGGAATATCCGCTGCTGCGTATCCATAATATTCTAACATTGGTGCAAATGTTTTATAGTATATTGTGAATTCTGAAGTTGTTAAACTTCCTCCATCAAATTTAACTACTGGCTTTAAATTATTATTGTAGTAGAACCATCCAAATAATCCAAGTGCAATAACAATTACAGTTGTAGCAATTATAGTAATCACTTTTTTATCACTAGAAGCATCTATCTTTATACTTTTTTTGATATCTACCTCTTTTAATGATTTTTCTTTTTCGTCCATTTTTAATCCCCTTTTCTTATAAAATTTTTCATATATATCTATATATACAAATTATAAATAAAGTATATCATTTTAAACATATTTTGTCAACACTACTAGAAAATATATTTAAATTTTCACCCAATTTTCAAAATCGAAAAAACTTTTTACAATATTTTCTAATTATTTAGATGTTTTTGTCAAAAGTTCTTTTAAATTTATTTGTATAAACAACAATAAATCATTAGAGTTTATATAGTATTTTAATGAATTACTATACTTGTCTGACTCCAAGAAAACGTAATTATTTTTAATATATACTTTTGTTATTCCTATTTTTCTACATAAATTACGAATCTCAACTATCTTAATTAAATTGTTAACTTCTTTTGGTAAATCTCCAAATCTATCTAAGAATTCATCCACGACATTTATTATTTCTTGTTCATCTGCGGCTTCAGAAATTTTATGATACATTGTAATCTTTTGCATCAAATTAGGTATATAACTATTTGGAATATATGCAGATATTGGTATATCTATTTTAACCTCTTGAAGGTTTATACTATCTTCTAATTTTCCTTCTTTTTCTTGTTTAATAGCTTTTTCAAGCATACTTAAATATAATTCATAACCAACAGAAGCCATATGACCATGTTGTGCTTTTCCAAGTATGTTACCAGCTCCACGTATCTCTAAATCTCTCATTGCTATTTTAAAACCACTACCGAATTCGGTAAAATCTTTAATCGCTTTAAGTCTTTTTTCAGCTACTTCACTCAAACTTTTATTTTTCTTATATGTAATATATGCATATGCAAGTCTACTAGAGCGTCCAACTCTTCCTCTTATTTGATAAAGCGCCGCTAAACCTAATTTATCCGCATTTTCAATTATTATTGTATTTGCATTTTGAATATCTATTCCAGATTCTAAAATGGTTGTACATATTATTATATCTATTTCATGATTAATATATCTAGACATTATATCTTCAATTTCTCGTGGACTCATTTGACCATGAGCATATTCAACTTTAGCATATGGTACCAAAGATCTTACCTTATTAGTTATTTCTTCTATATTATCTACTCTATTATTTATGTAAAAAACTTGGCCATCCCTAGACAATTCTCTTTCTATTGCATTTTTTATTATCTCACTATCGTATTCTAGTACATAAGTATGTACAGGCATTCTCTCAAGAGGTGGGGTTGTTAAACTACTCATTCCCCTTATTCCTATCATTGACATATGTAATGTTCTAGGAATAGGTGTTGCTGTCATAGATAAAACATCAATTGTTTCTTTATATGTTTTTATACTCTCTTTATCTTTAACACCAAATCTATGTTCCTCATCTATTATAAGTAAGCCTAAATCTTTAAAAAATACATCCTTAGATAATATTCTATGTGTACCTACTATAATATCTATTTTACCGTCTATTAAATCTTCAAGTATTTTTTTCTGCTGCTTTGCTGTTCTAAATCTAGATAACATCTCAACTTTTACACTGAACTTTTCCATTCTTTTTTTAAATGTATTATATTGTTGAAGAGATAGTACGGTTGTTGGTACTAAGTAAGCAACTTGTTTATTATCCATAACAGCCTTAAATGCTGCTCTAATTGCAACTTCTGTTTTACCATAACCAACATCTCCACATAATAACCTATCCATGGGTTTTATATCTTCCATGTCTTTCTTAACTTCATTTATTGAAATCCCTTGATCTTCAGTAAGTTCATATTCAAAACTTTCTTCAAACTCTTTTTGCCAAGGTGTATCTTTTGAAAATGCAAACCCTCTAGTTTTATCTCTTTTTGCATAAAGTAACACTAATTCTTTTGCTATTTCTTCAACATGTTGTTTAACTTTTCTTTTTGTATTAGACCATTCTTTATTTCCAAGACTATTTAATTTTGGTAAAGTATCATCATCACACATATATTTTTTAACACTATCTAATCCAGATATAGGGACAAATATATATGATCCGTTTAAATATTCTATTTTAATATAATCTAAAGTAACACCTTCTACTTCAACTGTCTCTATTCCTCTATATATACCTATACCATGACTTTCATGAACAACGTAGTCTCCTATTACTAAATCTTCAAAAGAGTTAATAGTTTGACCTATAAAATTAGATTTTTTTAACTTTCTAACATTACTTAATGTCCCTGATACAGGTTCAGATATAACTGTTAGTTTAAAATCATCATAATCAAAACCACCAGATAGTATACCTTGAGTTATATATATTTTTCCAGCTTTAAGTTCGGTTCCAAATATATCATCTAAATAAATTACTTTTATTTTACTGTCTATCAGCATATTTTGGACTTGATGAACCCTAGCAGCAGATGGATATACAAGAAGAATTACATTTTCTTCCCTGGCTTTGATGTCCTGTATAAGTATATCCATTGAGCTACGAAAAAAGTTAACTTCCCTACAGCTGAAAATCACCTCTTTTCTTTTTGCATGAAGAACTCTATCTGTATTCATTCTTTCCAAATAAACATTAACAAGATGTTTAAACTTAAGTTCAACATCTTCGTACATGTACATTTGATGCGTATATGGTATGTATAAGTGATTTTTTTCACTTAATAATTTTAATGTTTCAACATTTTCATATATAATATACTTAGATTTTTCTATACATTTTACTGGCTCATCTATATATATAGTATAATTATCTAAATAATCTATAAACGATACAGTATCTTTAAAGAAAAGTTCAAAATATTTATCTACTAAATTTTTGCCTTCCCCATTTTCTAATGTTTCTATATCTTTTAAAACTACATTCTTTAATTCACTATTAATTTTACTACTCAATAAGTTTTTTAACTTGTCTATAACATTATTTGTTTGAGTTTCCGTTATGTTAAATTCACTAGCAAATTGCAAATTAAATGTTTTAACGGTCCCCATACTTCTTTGAGTTTCAACATCAAAGGAAGATATTCTATCAATTGTGTTACCAAATAGTTCTATTCTATTTGGCATATCATTATTTATACTAAATATATCAATTATATCTCCACGAATAGCAAATTGACCTTTTCCCTCAACATTAGTACATCTTTCGTAACCTAAATTTGTCAATTTAGTAAGTAAATCATTTATATCTATTTTACTATCTATATTAAACTCTAAACTTAGATTTTTGAATTTTTCTATTGGTAACATCTTTTGAAGTATACTATCTATTGTAGTTATAATAATTATATTATCTCCGGAAATTATTCTTTGAATAGCGTACATTCTAGCATTCTCAATTTCTTTACTTTCAGCCTCTACATCGTAATATACAATTTCTCTTGCTGGAAAATATACTATTTCAATTTCACTATAAAACTTAAGATCTTGCATCATCTTTTTAGCTTGAATATTATTGCTACAAACTATACAAGATGGTTTATTACTGTATACGTTTAAACTATATACCATATGAGCTTTTTGACTATCTGTAAGTCCAAAAACACTTAAATCTATTTTATCTGATTTAATATCATTTAATAAGTTTAAATATTTACTATGTTTTGGCAGATTAACAACTAACTGATTCATGACTTCCCCCTTCTAAAAGATTTAAATACCAAATTTAACTCTTGTAAAAATCATATTTATTTTCAGATTCTAATATTTCTCTTGCAAATAGTCCTACATTGCCGTATCCTGCTATTAGTTTATTATTTGTATCTAGAACAAAATCTACATTCAACCATTCAAAAATTCCTTCTTCGTTTTCTTCAAAATTAGATTCTTTTATAATATCATATAAAACATTTAATTCAATATTAGAATTTTGTTTTAACATATCATTTTCTGGGTATATATGTGTTACTAAAAGTTTAGGATTAAATAAACTTACATTTACCTCTTCCATTGTTTCGCGTATGCAACATTCCAAAACACTTTCATCACCTTCAATTTTTCCGCCAATTCCATTATATAACCCTATATATGGTTTTTTCTTTCTTTTTATTAATAATATTTTTGACATATCCTCATTAAATAATAATATAACTACAAATCTTTTCATAAAAACACCTCTTAATAACCAATATTTTTAAATTTATTAACTTTTGTACAAATATATTTTTCTAGTTTATTCATAAACTCTTCTGGCTGTATCTCACCATCTGCGACCATATTTAAACCTTTTTCCCAGCTTGCAGTAAGTTCTGGATTAAGTAAATCGTTCATTGATGACTTAACTATATCATATACTGCCTCACCTTTTTTAGTAGGAGTAAGTATTTGAGTTTTTTTATTTGAAGATATATATCCTATTCTTTCTAATTTTTTAATAATTTCAGCTCTAGTAGCACTTGTGCCAATGCCAGCAGATTTTATTTGTTCCCTTAGTTTATCATCTTCAATAAGTTTACCTGCATTCTCCATAGCAAGAATAATAGAACCAGAATTATATCTAGTAGAAGGACTTGTCTCACCTGTTTTGATTTCAATACTATTTAAGGCTATTTTCTGACCTTTTTTCAAGCTTTTTAAAATTTCAATATTGTTTTCAACTTCTGCCTCAGCTTCTTCTTTATTTTCACTAACTTCTTCATCATCTTTTATAATTTTCTTTGAATTTTCTTCTTTTTCTTTATTTACAACTTCTAAATATCCTTCTTCAATACATACTTTTCCTGATGTATAAAAGCTTTCTTTATTATTTTCAGTACTTACATCTATAACTACATTTATTTTACTAAACTGAGCCGGTGGATAAAATATACATAAAAATCTTATTATAACCATATTAAATATATTTTTTTCCAGATCAGATAAACTATTATAGTTTTCAAAACCTTGACCAGTTGGAACTAATGCATAGTGATCTGTTACTTTAGAATCATTAACATATTTTGTTTTAAGTAAATCTGTAGAATATTTTTCTACTATCATTTTATCTAGTATTTCTTTAATATATTCTTGTTTATTACCTTTTACTATACCATTTAAATTCTTGCTAATTTCTTTTGCTGCTGAAGTAGATAGTACTCTAGCATCAGTTCTAGGATAGGTAAGCATCTTTTTTTCATATAAAGTTTGAGCGACTTTTAAAGTATCGTCTGGACTTATTTTAAATCTTCTTGTACACTCATTTTGAAGTTCTGCTAAGTTAAATAGAAGTGGAGCATTTTCCTTTATAGTTTTTTTAGTGATTTCAGATATACTTGTATTTTCTTTGTTTTTTAATATATATTCTTTTGCTTCTATTGCAAAATTTTCTTTTAAAAAACCAGATTCATTATATAGTAATGGTGAATTAAAATATGCAGATTTTTCGCTTACTTTCCAATCTGCTAAAAAATTACTTTCAGCTGAAAAACTACCTTCTAATTTATAAAACTTTAATTTAGTAAAATCTCTTATTTCTCTCTCTCTATTAACTATCATACCTAATACACAAGTCATTACTCTACCTATAGATATAACTGCTTTTTCTTCTTCCATTTTCTTAGCTAAACTTTTACCATAAACAACAGATAAAAGCCTAGAAAAATTTATACCAATTAAATAATCTTCTTTTGCTCTTAAATATGCGCTATTAGCTAAAGCATCGTAATCACTAAGTGCTTTAGCATCTTTTATTCCATTTAATATGGCTTCTTCTGTTTGAGAATCGATCCAAACTCTTCTTTTATCTTTGCATTTAACATTCGCCATACTATCTACAAGTCTATATATATACTCTCCTTCTCTTCCTGAGTCGGTACAAACATAAATAGTTTCTATATCTTCTCTATTTAATAATTTACTTACTATATTAAATTGAGCAGAGACACTATCTATTACTTCATATTTGTATTCTTTAGGTACAAAAGGAAGTGTATATATATTCCAAAACTTTAATTTTTCATCATATTTATCTGGATAACTCATTGTAACTAAATGTCCGTACACACCAAGTTATAACGTAATCTTCAGATTCTAAATAACCGTTTTGTACTCTGGCATCTACTTTCAGTACCCTAGCAAATTCTTTAGCTACACTAGGTTTCTCTGATATTATTAACTTCTTTATATTATTCACCCACTTAACCTCTACATTATACAATAAAAATAGGGTGAAATCAAGTAAACAGTAAAAAAATACCTTTAACATAATATAGATTATATCTATATATATATTAAAAGTATTATATGCAAATTAATAATTATATCTCTTCTTATATCATATTATTAAAATCATCAATTGTTATTACTTTAACTTCTAATGAATTTGCTTTACTAAGTTTACTTCCACCATCTTCACCAGCAATCAAATATGAAGTTTTTTTAGATATTGAAGATGAACTTCTACCACCATTTTCTTCAATCAGATTTACTATTTCATCCCTTGAATAATTTTCAAAAGAACCAGTTATACAAAAAGTTAATCCTTCTAATTTATTAGATAATAATTCTTTCTTACTACCTTTTAAATTAACTCCCGCACTTTCTAACTTATTAATAATTTCTTTTGTTTTATCTTTCTTAAAAAACTCAACAACCGATTCAGCCATAATAAGCCCAAAGTCAGGTAAATTAGATAACTCTTCTGCATCTTTATTCATTATTTCATATATATCTGTATAGCTTTCCGAAAGAACTTTTGCTGCTTTTTTACCAATATTCCTTATTCCCAAACCAAATATAAGTTTATCTAAGGTGTTATTTTTAGTAGTATTTATTGCATTCATTAAGTTACTTGCAGATTTATCTTTAAAATTATCTAAGTCTAACAAGTCTTCATATTTCAAATAATATATGTCAGCTACATCTTCTATTTTACCCATATCTATTAACTTTTCTGTTATACTATCTCCAAGCCCTCTAATATCCATACAATCTCTAGATGCAAAGTGAAGTATACTTCTATATATAAGCGAAGGACATTCACTATTTGTACAGCGTATATCCACTATATCTTCATCTTTTTCTAATTTTTCTCCACATACTGGACATACTGTTGGAGTTTCAATTATTAATTCTTTTCCAGTTCTTTTTTCTTTTATTACATGATCTATTTCTGGTATAACATCCCCAGCTTTTTGAATTACACAAATATCTCCAATTCGTATATCCTTTTGTACAATATACTCAAAATTATGAAGGGTTGCACTAGCTATAGTAGAACCAGCAACTTTAACAGGCTCTAAAACTGCCATAGGTGTTACTTTACCAGTTCTACCTACTTGCATTATTATATCTGTAATTTTTGTTTCTTTCTGCTCTGGTGGATATTTATAAGCTACAGCCCATTTAGGAACTTTAACAGTAGTACCTAATCTATTTCTAAGCTTTAAATCATTAACTTTAACAACTGCACCATCTATATCGTATTCTAAATCATTTCTTAATTTACCTATTTCTTCAATAGCAGAAATAACATCATCATCTGTTATACATACTTTTGAATAATCTAGTATATGGATTCCAAGTTTTTTAGAATACTCTAAACTTTCACTATGTTTTAAAAATTTTTGAGTTGTACATTTTTGTACATTAAATACAAATATATCTAGATTTCTATGTTTAACTAGATCTGTATTTAGTTGTCTTAAAGTTCCAGCTGCTGCATTTCTAGGATTAGCAAGTAATTTTTTTCCTTCTAATTCTAATTCATTATTTAATCTATTAAACTGACTTCTAGGAAGATATACTTCTCCTCTTACTTCTATTGTATCATTAGTTGAAAGTACATTTGGAATACTTTTTATACATAATATATTTTCTGTAACATCTTCACCAACTAAACCATCACCTCTTGTTGATCCTCTAATCAGTTTACCATCTTCATATTCTAAAGATACAGAAAGTCCATCAATCTTGGTTTCAACTACAAATTCTATATTTTCTCCATATTCTTTTCTAACTTTATCTGTAAAAGACATAACATCCTCAAAATTAAAAACATCTTGAAGACTTTGCATAGGAACTTCATGTTTTACATCCGAAAATATATCTTTTTTATTTCCACCTATTTTTTGAGTTGGAGAAGCATTATCTATACTATCCGGATATTTACTTTCCAGTTTTTTTAATTCTTGAGTTAATTTATCATATTCATAATCTGAAATTACTGGCTCATCATTTTCATAATATAGTTTATTATGAAATTTTATCTCTTCTCTTAGTTTGTTTATTCTATCTAATTCTTTAATCTTTTCATCATTTACAAACATATCTAGTTGTTCCATATTTACCTCACTCATTATTTAAATATATTATACCATAAAAACAATAAAAATAAAGAGAATTTTAAAATATAAATAAAAAATATAATACACAAGCAAATTTTTACTTATATACTACATTCCTATCTCTATATATAATTTTTTTTATTTAAAGTTATTATAAAATTCTTTCAATTCTTTTTTCTTATCTTCAGATAACTGTATCTTTGGAATACCTTGTATTGCACCCTCTAAACCACATAATCTATTGTAACAAGCAGATTTATCAATATTCTTAATTTTAAGCCACGCTTGCATGCTCCCAATTTTTTTTAATTGTTCATATGTTTTAATTCCTACTTTATTTAGTTGTTCTTCAACAACTGAACCTATATTAGGTAAATTAGATAATTTCTCCATATAATATCCCCATCTCTTCTATAATATATATAATACTAATCTAAAAGTAAGATAATAACTACTATTTGTACTATAGTTAAAACCTCTATAGCCTGCTGGATAACCCGCGCCACTAGCAAAACAAACTCCACTACGATTAATGGAAGAATCTGATCCATAAGTTTCATTTGTCCATTCCCATGCATTCCCAGCAATATCATATATATTCTTTGCTTTCCAATATTCACTATACCCAGTATTTTGCATGTTTCCATAACCTGATGCATTAGCAGGAGAAACAGAATCGCCATAATTTCCCCAAGAACTACTGTCTAAAGAAGTATCTTTTCCTGAAACTTGCAACCATTTCATTAATGTATCCCATTGTGTTCCTGTTATAAGTCCACTTTTTACTTCTACTGTGTTAAACATGGACTCTGCTTTTGTTTTTGCATCAGCCCAATTAATATCATTCCAAACTATTGCATTTTTTTTGCTCACTAATGTAGTATCAGATTCTTTTCCTGCTTCATATCTAGCTACATAAAATCCGCCATAATTTGTTACTTGATCAATTTCATTATTTATACCTAGTGGTAATATCCCATCAGTAGTATTAATAGAGCTTGCAGAAGTTTTAGCAGCATCCAATTTTAAATATTTAACACTAGTATTATCTACTGGAACCCAAACAAATTCATTATGTGCTGAATCTTCTATAACTAATCCCGAACGCCAAGTACCCTCTTTATATGTAAAACCTGTTGGCACATAAGGAAGTTTATACTTTTCTACATTTAATAATTGTGGTTTTATTGTTGTATATGGAAGTGTAATATTTCCAGTTGGTATTCCCATATCTGTAATCCAGTCTTTTTCCTTTTGATCTGTTCCAACATATATTAATTTACCTTTTTGTATTTCAAATTTTAATGCATCTTTTTCTTCTATATTTGTTATATATTCTTTAATTGTTCCCTCTTTATTTTCTTCTGTTCCATCCCATACACTAGCATTAAATGAATTTGGATTAAAAGAACCATTTTGTAAATATTGATTTGATGTATCCATTACAAGTTCAGAATTATATGAAGTAATATTTGCTTTAAATGTCGCTTCATTAGCCTGATTTATTATATTACTATTTAATAAACTAAGTATTACAGCTCCTGCTAATATTAATATCACAATTATAGTTATAACTAATACTATTAATGTTATTCCTCTCTTGCTTTTCAAAGTATAATCCCCCTTATTTAAAATAACAATTTTAAGATATTTTAATTATATGTTAAATACCTATTTTTGTCAATATATTTTTTTATTGTTATAAAAATATATGCTAATAATTTACAAAACAAAAAATGTCTAGTATTACTACTAAACATTTTTATTATTTTATTATTTTATTATTTTATATCTGCTTTCCATAAACCATGTAGATTACAATAAGCATACACTTCAATATTTTTTGCATCATTTATGCAAAAAGATGCTTCTGGTTTCATTCCAGCTAAAAGTTTAACCATTTGATTTCCACCATCATATTTTAGATAAATCCAACTTATATAATGTTCTTCAATCATTGGATGGTCAACACTTCCAACCTTAACGTTAACAATACCATCGTTTATTTCTACAACAGGTATATGTTTTTCAAAAGATGCTTCAACTGTATTAGCTTCCAGACCAATCATAGGTTGGTTGCAACAAGTTAATACTCCGCCACCTTCTTCAATTACTTCAACAAGGTTACCACATACTTTACAAATGTAAAACTTTTTCATATATTTTACCTCCTAATAATTTTTTGATTGTAATTCAAAATAACTTTGAGGATGTTTACAAACCGGGCAAACTGTTGGAGCTATATTTCCAACATGTATATGACCACAATTTAAACATTTCCAAATTGCAACTCCATCTTTTTCAAAGACTTTACCTTCTTCTATATTTTTAAGTAATGCTAAATATCTTTCTTCATGTTCTTTTTCAATTTTTGCAACTTTTTCAAATAATGAAGCTATTTGAGTAAATCCTTCTTCTTTTGCTTCTTTAGCAAATGTAGCATACATATCTGTCCATTCATAGTTTTCACCATTTGCTGCATCTTTTAGATTTTCTATTGTTGATGGAACTTCTTCATTATGTAATAATTTAAACCATAATTTAGCATGTTCCTTTTCATTTCCTGCTGTTTCTTCAAATATATTAGCTATTTGTTCATATCCCTCTTTTTTTGCTTTTGAAGCATAATATGTATATTTATTTCTAGCTTGAGACTCCCCTGCAAATGCAGCCATTAAATTAGCCTCTGTTCTTGTTCCTTTTATATCCATTTTTATTCCTCCTTTAATAAGTATATTATATAACAAATATATTATATTGTCAACCTGAAAATATTAATAATCTGTGAATTATTTTACAATAAAAAAGCAAACCAGCATTGAAATTAATCAAAACTGATTTACTTTTTATAGTATAATTTGTTAATGATAGACTGCTACTTCTTGTAATGTTTGTCTCTTTAATATAAGTTCTTCATAAGTATTAACAGCAGAAAAATTTCTTTTCATAAATTTAATACAGTCCTCTGTTTCTGTTAGCTCTTTTTCATATTTATCATTAGCTTTACGTAGATTACTATTTTGGAGTATCTGTCTTAAGTTTTTTTCACTTTCTTTTAACATAATCCAAGTATTAATCTCTGAATTGTCTAATATAAATTTTTCAATTCTGCAGTCAAGTTCGATAATTATATCTTCCTTCATATTATTCTCCTTTTAATCAATTAAGAGTTGTTTAATGAGTTTATTAAAGCTTACTTATACTGTTATAATATCTTAACTATTATAGCATATGTGTCAAGGATTATAATTGCTATATTATGTGTTAAAAAGCAAGCCAGTTTTAAAATTAATCAAAACTGACTTAGACTATTAACACCTTATTATAGACTTTTTTCATCTATCTCTTGACTCTTGGACAACATCTTTTGTTTTACACAAATTAATGCATCATAAAGCATAAGTGAAGAGTATTCTTTCTTCATAGAAGACATTTCACTTTCTACTTTAGTAAGTTCTTCCCGATTTTCGGCACAATTTTCTAGTGGATTATTACTGCTTAGCATTTCTGTTAAAGCTTTTTGTTTTTCCTTCAGTAAAATCCAACCATATACCTCATTATGGGAGTTTTTAAGTTCTTTGATTTGAAGATCAATTTCTAAAATTCTGTCATTTTCCATACTCTTCACTCCTTTTTAGGTTATTTTTCATTGCAATATAGCGCCGCTTTAGGTAAATTTAATAAAACTTACCTAACAAATTAAAGATATATACATTATACCATATGTGTCAAGTATTACAGCTGCTAAATTTTGTCACTTTTAACGTATTAACTATTTTTAACTTGACATACTTTTTAATTAGTTATATAATATTAGCATAAAAGGAGGAAGTTTTATGATTGAAATAAGATGGCACGGCCGTGGTGGTCAAGGTGCAAAAACAGCTTCATTATTACTTGCAGATGCTGCATTCAATACAGGAAAATTTATTCAAGGATTTCCAGAATATGGTCCTGAAAGAATGGGTGCTCCAATGACAGCATATAACCGTATAGATGAAAATGAAATTAGAATTCATTCAAATGTATATGAACCAGATTACGTTGTTGTTGTTGACGATACTTTAATTGGTACAGTTGATGTTACAAATGGATTAAAAAAAGAAGGTGCAATACTTGTAAACACAAGTGAGCCTATAGAAAAAATTAGAAAAGAATTAAGCGGATATACTGGTAAAGTATATACACTAGATGCAACTAAAATTAGTTTAGAGTGTTTAAAAGCTAATTTTCCAAATACTGCACTACTTGCAGCTATTATAAAAATAACAAATATAATGGACAGAGAAACCCTTATAAAGGATATGGAAGGTTCATTTAAACATAAATTTGCTAGAAAACCTGAAGTTATACCACCTAATATGGAATGTTTAACTAGGGGCTTTGATGAATTGAACGGAGGGGAATAACAAATGAGTAAATTATCTAGAGTTGGAAGTAATATTTTAAAAGATGGAAATTCTGTAGAAGTATTAACTGGTGATTGGAGAAGTAGAAAACCTATCCACAATAGAGATAAGTGCACAAATTGTATGATGTGCGTACCTTATTGCCCAGAAAATTGTATTATACAAAAAGATAATATTATACAGGATTTTGATTTAAATTACTGTAAAGGTTGCGGAGTTTGTGCTAAAGTATGTCCATTCAAAGCAATTGAAATGAAATCAGAGGATTAATGAAAGGAGAAATATATTATGGCAATTAGAGAAAGATTAAGTGGAAACGAAGCAGTTGCTACTGCTATGAAACAAATAAACCCAGATACAGTTGCAGCCTACCCTATTACTCCTGCTACTGAAATACCTCAATATTTTGCAAACTTTGTATCTAACGGATCAGTAACAACTGAATTTATTCCAGTTGAAAGTGAACACAGTGCTATGTCTGCATGTATTGGTGCATCAGCTGCTGGAGCAAGAGTTATGACTGCTACTTCATCACAAGGTTTAGCATATATGTTTGAAACTCTTTATATAGCTTCTGGTCTTAGATTACCTATTGTTTTAGTTAATGTAAATAGAGCATTATCTGCTCCTATTAATATACATAATGATCATTCAGATTCAATGGGAGCTAGAGATGCAGGCTTTATACAATTATATTGTGAAAGTAATCAAGAAGCATACGACAACACAATAATGGCTGTAAAAATAGCTGAAAAGGCTAGATTACCTGTTATGGTTTGTTATGATGGATTTATAACATCACATTCAATAGAAAATATTATGCTTATGGAAAATGATGAAGTTAAAAATTTTGTAGGTGAATATAATCCAGAAGAATATTTACTAGATGATAAAAGAAATATTTCTATTGGACCTTTATCTCTTCAAAATAGTTACTTTGAACAAAGAAAAGAAATAGCCGATGCTATGGTAGATTCAAAAGAAATTATTAAAGAAGTTTCTGAAGAATTCTATAATTTAACTGGTAGAAAACATGGTTTATATGAAAAATATATGTTAGATGATGCTGAGTTAGGTATAATAGTATTAAACTCTACAGCTGGAACTGCAAAAGAAGCTATAGACATATTAAGAGCTAAGGGAATAAAAGCTGGTATGTTAAAGCCAAGATGTTTTAGACCATTACCTTACTTAGAAATTTCAGAAGAAGTAAAAAATTTAAAAGTTCTAGCTATTATGGATAAAGCAGATAGTGTAAATGGATACTCTGGCCCATTATTTTCAGAGATAACATCTGCAATGTATACAAGTAACGTAAAAGTTCCTACAGTAAACTATATATATGGTTTAGGTGGTAGAGATGTTAAAATAGATAACATTTTTGAAGTATTTAGTGATTTAGAGACTATCGCTAAAACTGGTAAAATAACTACATTAACTAATTATTTAGGATTGAGAGGTGAATAATATGGCATATAGTATAAAAGATATGGTAAATAAAAAAGCAAGATTTGTAAGTGGTCATAGAATGTGTGCTGGATGCGGTGCTCCTCCTATTGTGAGAACTGTACTTAGAACACTAAAAGAAGATGATAATGCTTTAATTACCTCTGCAACTGGTTGTTTAGAAGTATCTAGTTGTATATATCCTTACACATCTTGGGGAAATGCTTCATTTATACATAGTGCATTCGAAAATGCAGGAGCAACAATTTCTGGTGCTTCAGCTGCATATACTGCTTTAAAAAGAAGAGGTAAAATTAGTAAAAATACAAAATTTATAGCCTTCGGTGGTGATGGTGGTACTTTAGATATAGGTTTTCAAGCTTTATCTGGTGCAATGGAAAGAGGTCATGATATAACATACGTATGTTATGATAACGGTGGTTACATGAATACTGGAACACAACGTTCTTCTTCTACTCCACATTTTGCAGATACTACAACTACCCCTGCAGGTTCAAAAATTCCTGGTAAAGTCCAAATGAGAAAAGATTTAACAGAAATAATGGCAAGACATAATATTCCTTACGTTGCACAAACTGCTGCAATTGGAAATCAAAAGGATTTATATGAAAAAGCTGAAAAAGCTATATATACAGAAGGTCCTACTTATATGTCAGTACTTTCTCCTTGCCCAAGAGGCTGGGGTTATCCTACTGATGATTTATTAATTATGAATAAGCTTGCTGTTGATACTTGCTTCTGGCCTTTATATGAAATTGAAAATGGTGTATATAGAATTACATATAAGCCTGCTAAGAAGTTACCGGTTGAAGAATTTTTAAAAATGCAAAAAAGATTTAAACATTTATTTAAAGAAGAAAATAGATGGATGATTGATCAACTTCAAGCAGAAGTAGATAAAAAATGGGATTACCTACTTAAACAAGAAGAATTTACAAACAGTTTAAATAAATAATATTAAAAATAACCTATAAACTTATTGCATAAGCTTATAGGTTATTTATTTTATCTTATTTTAAATAAAAAGAATTAAATTATATAAAGTACTACACGAAAAGATAAACAAACACTAGCATTTGTTACACTTGGATAGTCATTACCTCGATATGCAGCTGGTGCGTATCCGCCACCACTAGCATAATGAACACCCCCACGGCAAACACGAGTAGCTCCATAAATTTCACTTGTCCAATCCCAAGTATTCCCTGCTAGATCGTATATATTATTTGCTTTCCACATTTCACTATATCCTGCTACTTGCTTTGTTTTATATCCTGTAACATTTGCAGGGGCTATCGAATCATAAAAATTTCCCCACGATCTACTATCTGTTATATTTTTACCTAAATTTTGTACCCATTTCATTATTGTATCCCACTGTGTACCAGTTACAAGTCCACTTTTTACTTTATCTGTATTATACATTGATTCAGATTTTACTTTTAAATCCGTATATTTTATATTTGCCCATACTATTGCATTTTTTTTACTTACTAATTGATCTACCCCTACTTTTCCAGCTTCATATCTTGCTATATAAAATCCACCATATTTTAAAACTTGGTTTTTTTCATTTGTTACACCTACTGGTAATGTATCATCTGTTGTTGATGCATATGATATGTTAGTTGTGCACCATTTTGTATACGTTACATTTGTTCCATCTACAGGAACCCACACAAATTGGTTTCCATTAACATCCTCTATTACTAATCCTTTATTCCAGTCCGTTGGCCATGTCGCACCGTCATTAATTGCTTTAAATCCCTTAGGTATTAACGGATTTTGATATGTTGCTACTTTACCATTTACAGTCGCATTTTCCGTTGCTATTACATTTATACCTAATTCTATTTTATTTAATATTCCCATTTCTTTAATATAATCTTTTTCTACTAAAACGTCTCCCACATAAACTAATTCACCTTTTTGTATTTCTAATTTTGCACCGTCTGCAACTGTTATACTTTTAATATATTCTTTTATTGTTCCTGCTATATTACCCTGTGTACCATCCCATGCAGCTGCGTTAAATAATCTTGGATTAAAAGAACTACTCTGCAAATACTTGCCTGATATAACAATTGCAAGCTCTGAATTATATTGTTCTATATTTGTTTTAAATTTTGCTTCATTTGCTTGTGGTATTATATTGCTATTTGTTAAATTAAGTATAACTGATCCTGCTAGTATTATAATAACTATAATGGTTATTATTAGTACTATTAATGATATTCCTTTATTTCTTTTCATTATTAATATACCTCTTCTTTCTAATTTCAATAAAAATCATTATTTGCTAAATTATACAACATATGTATTTTTTTGTCAATAATTTTAGAAAAAATTATATATTAAAAATATGTAATTTAAAATAAAGAAAAACGCTCTCTGCAACTATACAGAAAGCGCCTTTTATTATCCTACATATTTTAATTCATTATCTTCTAATATAATATCATTTCCTTTTTTATTTAATAAGTATGCAGGTATATATGCAATAAATATTGCAGTTAATGCAACTAGTTCAAGCCAAAATATTGGAGGCATATATTTAACAAAAGGATATATTCTATATATATGAGATGGTAATTGTCCCATCATTATATAATTAGTATTAAATATTCCATTAAATATAGCCATAACAAATACTATAATGTTACCTGTTACATATGCTTTTAATATATCTTTTTTATGTATTTTATATTCTAAAACAACCAATACATATATACTACTAAGTAACATGAAATGATGACTAATTATGAACTGCCAAAATATTAGTCTATCATAATCAAATTTCAAATCAGGCCATATAATTGCAGGTATTGGTCCTACAAAGGTAAAAAAGTATATTATACTATACAGTTTTCTATTTCCAGTTATTAGTACATACATAAATATATATCCCGTTATAAAACAAAAATGTAATGGTAAGTCTAATCTCCAATCATAGGTTTTAAGTATTATTTTAGATATATAATATACTGACATATTAATAAATAAAATAGCTGCTAAAATGTATCTAATGTTCTCTTTAAATTTTAAAGTTCTTAATTTATCCTTATATTTAAAAATGAGTAATGCTATAACAACAGTAGTTACGGATAAAAATATATGCATTGGTCCAAATAGTACAAATGGGGTACCACCAATCTCAGTAAAAAATTCTTTCATTTATTTCCCCTCTATTTCATCTTCATTGAAATAACCTTAGATATTCCATATTCCTCCATTGTAATACCATAAACGGTTTTTGCTACTTCCATAGTACCTTTTCTATGTGTAATTACAATAAACTGTGTTTCTTTTGAATATTTTTTTATATATTCTGCAAATCTTTGAACATTAATATCGTCCAAAGCTGCTTCTATTTCATCTAATATACAAAATGGAGGTGCTTTAATTTTAAGTATAGCAAATAGTAAAGCTGTAGCTGTAAGTGCTCTTTCTCCACCAGATAAAAGCATCATACTTTGTAGTTTTTTACCTGGAGGTTGAACTTCAATTTCAATTCCAGATTCTAGTATATTACTTTCATCAGTAAGTGTTAGCGCTGCTTTACCACCACCAAATAATTCTGAAAAAGTTTCAGCAAAATTTTCATTAATTATTTTAAATTGTTTAGTAAATTGACTTTTCATAAGTGTTGTCATATTAGATATTAAATTTTCTAATTTTTGTTTAGTCTCATCTAAATCTTTCTTTTGAACAGTTATAAAATCATAACGAGCCTTTACATTATTATATTCTTCAATTGATGATATGTCTACATCACCTAAATTTTTTATTTCGTTTCTTAATTTTTCTGCATTTTTATTTATATTAGACATATCTTCAATAACAGGTATTGAATTATAATATTCTTTAGCGGATGATATAGTTAGTTCATATTCATCCCACATCTTATTTTTCAAACTATCTATTTCTATATCAAATTTGATTTTTCTATTTTCAACCTTAGATTTTTCTTCTTTAATTTTACCTATTTTATTAACACTCTCAAGCATTTTTAATTCTAATGTATCTTGCTTAATCATACAATCTTTTTTATCTAATTTTAATTTTTCAGATATATCTAAATAATCTTGCTTAAATTTAACTAATTCTTTAGATTCATTCTCTAAATTTACAATATCTTGTTTTAAATTTAGAATTTCTTCTAAATATTCTTCTTTTTGCTTATTTCTTCTATCTATACCTTCTTCAAAATTGCTTATATCTGATTCTAATTTAGTTTTCATTTCATCAATAGATAGTGCACTTTCATCAAATGAAGAAAGTGATATTTTCAAATTAACTATATCTTCATTTAAGAAATTAATGTTTTGTTCTTTTGCTTTGTTGTATCTAGTATACTCTTCTACTTCCGAATTTAACTGTGTAATTTGATTATTTATGCTTGTCACATTATTATTTATTTCTTCAATATTTTTCAGTAATGTTTCATTTTCATTTAAAAGCATAGTTTTCATTTCTTCAGACTTTAAATTGTTTTCTTCAGATTTAGCTATGTCTTTTTTCACATTTTCAAGTTTTTCTGTATATGTAGCAACTTGTGTACTAAGAAGATCCTTTGAACTTTTTAAAACATTTAATTTTTCTTCTACATCTTTTAATTTTGGTATGATTTGAGAAATTTCATCTTCATACTTATCTTTTTCTTTTTCTTTTGTCTCAATTAATTTTTCAAGTGACTTAATCTTTTCATCTCTACCAATTAATCCAGAGGTTCTATTAGAAGTTTGTCCACCTGTTATACTTCCAGCTGGAGATATTACTTCACCATCTAATGTTACAATTCTTATTTGTCCTTTTGCTTTTGCATATATATAATTTGCACTATCTATATTGTCTACTACTATGCATTTATTTAAAGCAAGGTTTATAGCACTTTCAAATTTTTTATCAAATTTTACTAATGATACAGCACTACCTAAAAACCCATCATATTGTTTATACTTATTTAAATCTTCATTTTCCGTTTTTTTAATGCTTGAAAGCGGTAAAAATGTTGCTCTGCCATATGAATTAGTTTTTAAATATTCTATTAGATGTTTTGCTTCCTCAGGAGTCTCAACAATTATATTTTGAAGAAAATTTCCCAAAGCAACCTCGATTGCTTTTTCATATTTTTCATCTGTATTTATTGTAGTAGCAACTGTATCATAAACATTCTTAATATTATTTTCTTTAACATGATCTAATACACTTTTTACACTTTTAAAATATCCTTCATTTTCATTTTTTAAATTTGTTAAATATGAAAACTTTGATTTCATGCTCATAAGTTCTTCATTTAAAATGTTTTCTTTTTTATTGATTTCACTTATTAATTTATTTTGAGTTTCTAAATCTATATTATTTAGATTAATATCTTGATTAACTTTTGAAAGGTTAGATATATTTTGATTTAATGTCTGCGTTATATCTTCTTTCTCCATAACTAATCTATCTTTTTCAAATACATGATTTCCAGATGATTTTTCGATATTTAAAATTTGCTTTTTATTTGATTCGATTGTAGCATTACTTGAAGATATTTCTAAATTGTAGTTATTTATAATTTCTTCTAGCTCTTCTATTTTGAGTTTAATCTCCTCAATATGTTCACCTTTTTCATCTAAAGTTTTCAATATATCTGCTAGAGAATTTTCTTTATCTTTTAATTCATTTTCAAATTTTACCTTATTTAAATTTAAAGATTCTTTCTTTTGAATTTTAATTTGAATTTCATCATTTAATATGCTTATCTTTTTTAATTCTTCAGATATTTCATTTTCTATTCTAGAAATATTCTCAGTATTATTTTGTATATTTAAAGTATTTAATTCTATTTTTGAATTTAATTTTTCAGAGTTATTTTCAATTTCAAAATATTTAGCTTGACTTTCTTCTATCTTAAAATTAATTTCCTCCAGTCTATCTTTTATATTTAGTTTTGCCTTTTCAAGTTCTATAGCATCTTTTTCCTCTAAATTTATATCATTTTGAAAAATTTCTATTTTGCTATCTAAATCAGCAAGAATTGAAGCATTAGCTTTCAAACTATTTAAAAATATATTTACATCTAATTCTTTTAATTTATCCCTTAAATTTAAATACTTCTTTGCCTTTATACTTTTTTCTTCTAACGGAGCAATTGAGTTTTCTATTTCACTCAATATGTCATTAACCCTAGATAAATTAATATCTGTGTTTTGTAATTTTTTCTCTGCTTCTTCTTTTCTAGTCTTGTATTTCATTATACCAGAAGCTTCTTCAAATATAGCTCTTCTTTCATCAGATTTATTAGATAAAATCTCATCTATTTTACCTTGTCCAATTATACTGTATCCATCTTTACCAATACCAGTATCCATAAATAGTTCTTGAACATCTTTTAATCTACATTCATTAGAATTTATTAAGTAATTACTTTCACCTGTTCTATATACTCTTCTGGTTACTACAACTTCAGTATATTCCACAGGAAGCGAACAATCTGAATTATCTAAATATAACGAAACCTCTGCAAACCCAACTTTTTTTCTACTTTGAGTTCCAGAGAATATAATATCTTCCATTTTACTTCCACGTAAAATTTTAGCACTTTGTTCTCCAAGTACCCATCTTACTGCGTCAGATATATTACTTTTACCACTTCCATTTGGTCCAACTATAGTAGTTATACCATCTAAAAAATCTATTTCCGTTTTACCAGCAAAAGATTTAAATCCTTGCATCTCAATCTTCTTTAATTGCATATTATACCTCTTTATACATTTTAAATTTACTCCTTAATTATATTACAAATATACAAATAAATCAATAAATATGTGGTAAAATGCTATAAAATATCATATTTTGTCGTATTTATATAACTAATTACAATTTTTTAGTATATAAAAAAATGTAATTTTATATACATTCTTTAAACTATTAAAATTTATACTTTCTATATGTAAGAAAAGTTATTAAACTTTTCTTATATTTCAAATGATTCTCCTAAGTTTCCTAATTCACTATAATGTTTTTAAAAAAATAATTAGTGTTTTTTACAACATGTTTCATGTTTTTCACAACATGTCTCATGTTTCTCACAGCATGTTTCATGTTTTTCACAACATGTTTCATGTTTCTCACAGCATGTCTCATGTTTCTCGCAGCATGGTCTACATGTAGGACAACATGATCTATTAAAATTTCGGTTACAGAACATATATTATTTCCCTCCTATATATTAGCGTTTAACGCTAATATATATTATGTAATATATATATTAATTGCTACACTTCTCTAATCATAATTTTTGTAGCATAAAAAAAAGAATGTACTCTCATACATTCTTAAAGTAAATAGTATATAATACAACTTCTATGTAAGAAAAGCTTGGTAGCTTTTCTTTTATTGTAAACTACTCTGCGTCTTCTTCTCTATAAGAATCGTTCTTAGTAGGTCTTTGATTTAGACATTTACAATAACATTTACAATAGTCTTCTTTCCAATCGTGTTTACAAGGTTCGCATTTTTTTACTTCTGGTTTTTTTTCTTCGAAGCAGCAACCTTTGTTGTAATCTTGGTTGTATAACATAATATTTACCTCCTATATACTAGCGTTCACCGCTAATATATATTATGTAATACATATATTAATTGCTACATATTATTTTTAAAACTTAACTCTTTTCTTTTGCAAAATGATGCAGAGTTCCGTATATATATGTCGTTATAGGTATAGCAGAAATCATTCCTATAGTACCACATAAACCTCTTAATATTTCAGATGCTATAAAGTCTGAATTAACTATATTAACCAAGTTAAAATTATTAATCATATATAACATTATTAAAATTAATGATTCACCTACATATGCAAGTATTAAAGTATTTGACATTGTACCAATTGAATCTTTACCAACGTTCAAACCAGATTTTATTAAATCTTTTGTAGATATTTTACTAGATGTTTTAATTAATTCATTCATAGTTGAAGCAATACTCATTGATATATCCATAGTAGCCCCAACAGTTCCAATTATTATACCAGCAAAAAATAGTCCATATATATCTATTGACGTACCATTTGCTAAATATATAAGCATTTGTGCATCTTCATTACTAAGTCCAGTTATACGAGCTAAATTTGAAATTATTATTGCTAATATAGCTGATACTATAACTCCAGATACCGTACCTACTATTGCTACAAATGATTTTGTTTTTATTCCACCAACTAAAATTAAGTTCACAACTGCTATAAAAATACATATTAAAATAGACATTAATATTGCACTATGACCACTCATTATAAGTGGAACTAATATATAAAATATAGCGTACAATGTAATACCTAGTGATATAACTGTTCTTAAACCTTGTTTTCTACCAATTACTATTATTGTTGTAATAAATATTACAAGTACTATTATAAGATATGGCATTCTATCTACATCTTTTACAACAACAGTTTGATTTCCTTGACTATCTGTATTAAACATTACATATACAGTTCTTCCAACTTCTAATTCTTTACTTTCAGAGCTATCTAAAACTTGTAATATATATTCTGCCTCGTATTCTTTATCTTTGTACTCTCCATCATCAATTATTTTGACCTTAACTTTTTGAAACTTTGAATCATCAAACTCAGTTTTGTAAACAGAAATTTTTTGTAATACTTTTGCTTTATAATCTTTTGAAGTTACAGAACTTCCATTTGTTTTAGTATCTTCAGTATTTGCAATTTCTCCAGTTACTTTTGTACCTTCAGGAGCAGTATTTTCTTCTGGTGAAGTAAGTATAGTAACTTCTCCTGGATTTGTAGTTACAGCCTCTTTATTTGGATCATAAACACCATATATACTATAAACCGTTACAAACAGTACTGTAATAATACCTAATATTTTTGTATATTTCTTCATGCTTTATTTCTCCTTATTCAATTATACGAACTAATTTTGCAGTTGCTTGTACAGGGTAACTTTCAGCAACAGGTCCTATAAATGTTACTTCTACTTCATCCCCAACTTTTAATTGACTTATATCTATATTTTTATTAACAGTTTGTTTGGTAATTAAAGTGTTTTCATTTATCCTAACTGAAGCCTTATCATTATATGTATCACTTTCAATTTTTCCTTCCACTAATATTGAACCATTAGATCCATTTATATTAATATTTGTAATTGTACCTCTGATATCTATTCTAAAGTCTTCAGCTTTATCTATATAATTATTAAATACAATTATTGAAGACAGTACTAAAATAATTAAAATAATAGCAATTATAACATATCTTTTCATAAAAACATCCCCCATCTTTCACATTAACGATTTCTATTTTTTATATATAAAGCAAACTCAACAAAAAAATCTGAGTCACTTTCAAAACTTTTTGCTATTTCAATTGCTTCATTAATTAAACTATTAAGAACTTCATTTGATTTTTCTATTCCATATACTGTGGCAAATGAGCATTTTTTCATTTCTTTATCATTTCCAACAGGTTTTCCCATTAATTTTTCATCACCAATTTCAGATAATATATCGTCTTTTATTTGAAATGCTAAACCAATTTTATCTGCGTATTCAGTGAGCTTATGAATGTCATTTTCATTTGCACCAGCTAATATTGCTCCTATTCTTACAGAAGCTCTTAAAAGGGCACCTGTTTTGTTTTGATGCATATACTCAAGAAGTTCATAAGGAATTTCAATACCTTCACAATCTATATCTACATATTCACCTGCTATCATTCTAAATACAGATTTAGAAAATTCATTAAATGCTCTAATTTTATTTTCTAAATTATTTGTATCTAGTAATGATTGACTTATTACCTCATATGCACCATTTAAAAGTCCATCTCCTGCAAGTATAGCAGTACTTTCATCAAACATTTTGTGATTAGTTGGCTTATTATGTCTAAAATCATCATTATCTATAGCTGGTAAATCATCATGTATTAAAGAAAAATTATGAACCATTTCCATTGCAACAGCAAATGGAATTACGTTTAAGTAATCTTCCTTAAATAACTTATACGTAGATATTATTAATATAGGTCTTAACCTTTTTCCGCCAGCCATTAAACTATATTTCATTGATTCCAGCAATCTACGTTCAGGAACATTTTGTATAATAACAGAAGCATCTAAAAATTTATTAATTTCATCTGTATATTCTGAAATTTGATTTTTGAAATTCATGTATTACCTCCATTTTTTAAAAATTATATCATAACTAAATACTTTTTACAAGGAGTATATTTAATCTAAATTTGTTGAAACATAATGTATGTGAAAAAGTCTGACACAATTGATGCCAGACTTTTTATAATTTGAAATTAGACTATATATTTTCAAAATATTGAACAACTTGATTATACATATCTTTTCTATATTCATCAGTTCCAGAATTTATTCTATCTATTTGAAAATATTTTTCTGTTTGTATAGCACAAGTATTAAGTGTACCATTTATAAACTGATTTTGAACAGGGTTATTTAAATAATTATTATATACCTCACTTGGAGTTTCCATTGTAGTTATTACAACAGCCTTTTTATTTAAAAGACCTTTCATACCTTGTTCAGTATATGTGTATGCAAATTCTTTAAGAAATACTTTATCTGTAAATCCTTTTAAAGTTGCAGGCATGCTACCCCACCAAATTGGGAAAGCAAAAACTAAAATATCTGCTTCTTTGATTTTATTTTGGTATTCATAAACTTTTTGGTCAGCTGCTTCACCTTTACCAAAAACTTTTAGATCTTGACTTTCCATTACTGGATTAAAATTATCTCCAACTAAATCTATTATTTCTACCTCATGTTTTTTATTTAAAGTATCCGCTATACTTTTTGTTAATTGTCTATTAAAACTTTTCTCATATGGATGAGAATCTACTATTAAAAATTTCATATTTTCACCTTTCCTATTACATACTTAAATATGTGTTATACTTTTATTTTTATACATTTATTAAAGTTTATACTTTACAACCTATATTTTATAATATTTTTAAAAATTAGTCAAGTAAACCATTTAAAAATGATTGGTTTTAATACATATCTATAGTTGTTAAATTTTTAATATATATTTCTAACAATTCATTCAAATCTTCACTAAATTGCTTTGCATCTTTCTCTACATTTTTTTCTAACTCCTCTATTACTTCAAAAGTAAAAGAATCTGATCCATATTTATTCCAATCATTTTGTAATTTAATATTTATACAAGAATTCGTTTTCTTAGAAAACTCAAAACGATTTTTACTAGCCTCTATATCCGGAGCTGTAAAAACAAATATTTTATTTATTACAGTGTTAGTTATCTTACAAATACCACCTATTTGCTTTCTATTCTTATATTCATTTATTATATCTTTTTTGTTTTGCATTTTAATATCCCATTTCTTTTAAAATTCTAGAAAGTACTCTTAGTCTTTCACCTATAAGTTCACTATCTTCACTTAATGCATTAGAAAATAGCTTTATATCTTCATCTATTAAATTATTCTCTGTACAAACTTCTACGTTCATGGCATCACCTTGCAAGCCTATTCTATCTATTAATTTATTTTCTTTATTATACATATCTTTAAATTTATATGAATCTTCTGCAAAATATTGTTTAGTTCTACAAACTAATATTGCTAAATCTAAAACTCTATGCATAGGTAACTCTTCAGATTGTCTTGACCATTTTTCTCCTGTATATCTCCATACTTTTGCAGATATATCTACTTTACCTCTATCATTCCACTGTGCAAGTCCTAAAGATAAACCTTTAGTATCTGTTTTATATGCACTTCTTCCATCTATATTTTCATAATTTTCACTTACAATAACTGGTTTATGTTTTAATGTTGTTGGTATTTTCATATTTTTTCTCCTTTATTACAATTAGTAATTTACTAATTTACTAAATTACTAGATATATTATAATATATGTTTTAGTATTTGTCAAGTAAAATAAAAATACTTACATCAATATGTAAGTATTTTTATTTCTATCCGCCCAATGTAATATCTTGCTCTTGATACCATTCAAGTGCTTTATATAACTGCTCCGGCTCGTAATCTGGCCACATTTCTTCTACTACATATATATCTGAATATACAGTTTGTATAGGTAACATTCCACTTAGCCTTCTTCTTCCACCCCAACGAATAAGTAAATCGACTCTTGAGATTTCTGCAGATGCAATTTTTTCTACCATCTTTTCTTTATCTGACGTATTATCATAACCGTATGTCAAATCCCAATACCAGCCATAGTTAACTAAAAAATTAACCTTGATTTTACCATCACCAAATTTAGTTCTTTGTGTATATGGTAGTAATTCTTTTGGAAACATTGATGAAGTAGTATTCCCAACTACAAGAAGCTCTGCATCACGTTTTGAAAGTTCCTCAACAGATTTTATACATGCATCTACAAATGCATTTTTTTGTACTTCTGGTCTTTTTGTATTATCTTGAGTAAATCCAAAAAAAGTTATTTCCTCTATACCTAATTTTACACATATATCATACACATCCAAACCTGGAAGTATTCCATAATCATAACCTTCATGTTTCTCTAAACTTCTACCCACTGCCCATCTTCTATTACCATCTGGTATTATAGCTATATGTTTTGGTAGTCTCTTAAAACTTGGTATTCCCATAATATATTCTCCCATCTTTATATATACAAATAATTTCATTTATACATAACAACTAAATTTATTATTGACAATAGGAATACTATTATACAATTTTAATTTATTTAGATGAATATTTATATTTTTAGACAAAATAAAAGATAATGAATATATCATTATCTTTTATTTTCTAATCTGATATTTTTTTATTTAATTTCTCATAGAAATTGTGTTACCTGATTCATAACTTTTCATAGCTTTATTAAATATAACTATAGCTAAAAACATGTATATAATTCCTGAAATTAATATGCATAAAATACTTTTAATATCTACATGTGTCACCACATTAATAGGCATATATGCCATATATCCAACTGGTACTACAGTATAAAGAATAATTTTCAATATTCCTTTAAATAATTGCTCTGGATAGATTGAAAACGTAGTAAGCAAACTATTGCTATAATTTTTAGCTATTTGCTCAGTATCACCAAGCCACACAGATAATGACCTTAATATTACACTTGTTGATATATAGAACAGTGATCCAAATATACCAAATAGTAGTATAATTAAAAATTGTAATATCTGAAATTTAGAAACAATTAATCCTAACATTATTCCATACATTAAATCTCCAAAAGCTGAAAAGTTACACTTTGAAGTTAAAATATTTAAAAGTGGATGTTTTGGTTGTAACATATAACTATCCATTTGACCTGAAATAATATATTTATTTATATTATCTGATCCACCAAAGAAAAAGTAAGCTACTCCAAAAGATATTACTGGTATAGACCATAGATATAATATTGTATCCATTGTTACACCATTTATATTATCTCCATTTGCATTAAATATAATTATCCAAAACAATAACCAAAATCCATTGTTTATAAACATGAATATAGATTGTATTAAAAAGCTAACTTTATATTCCAAAGATGACCTTATGCTACATTCAACCGCTTTTATGAAAAATCTTAAGTTATTTAACATACTCTCAACCCCCATTCACACTTATATTTTTTATGCCTTTTATACTTAAAAAATAAATTACTGTAAATATAAAAAATAATGATGTTATTTGACCTATTACTAATTGTATACTTTGTAATCCACTAAAATGTACAAAAATCTTTGCTGGTGGATATGCAATATATGTCGTTGGTAAAAATATAAAAACTTTTTGAACAATGTTTGGAAAAAATTCAAGTGGAGTCAGTACTAAAAACAACATTGCTTTAGATATTATAAGGTAAAAAGGTTCATTCTCTTCAGTTATAAATGCAAGAAGTCCAATAAACACTTGTATAGATACCCATAGTATAATTGCTAATATAGTAGAAAATATAAACATAATAATCTGAACTAATGATAAGTTTATTATTCCTGCCATTATACTTCCAAGTATGCTAGCAAAAATTAAATTTATGACAGCATTAACAATACAAGTAGCTTCTTCAGCAAATATATATTTTACAAAATCTATTGGTTTAGTAAGCATATTAGCAATATCCCCGTTTTTAACCATATCCGAAATCTTTCTGTAACTATGTGATATCGTATAAGTTATAAATTCTCCAATAATAATATACCAGATAAGTTCTGGCTTAGTATATCCTAAAATTGTTTTTCCTTTTAATATAAAATCCCAAAGAGTATTGAATACTAATATGTGGATAGTAAAAGAAAATAACGAAAAAATAAAATTTACTTTGAAATTAATTTTAGTCTTTAAGTTGAACTTAAAAATTTCTAAATATTTTCTCATAAGTCATACCTCTTTTCATATATTTTTCTTATTACATCTTCAAGTGGTGTAGATTCAATTTGTATATCTACAATACTCCCAATTGAAGTAAAGTATGAAAGTATATCTCCAATTTTTTCTTTATTTGTATCTACGGCTATTTTGACGTAGTTAGCATCTCTAGATATAACATCATAATCAATAGACACATTACTAATATCTTGATCGTAGTACATTGTGATTAATTTTCTAGATAAATATTTACTTTTAATATCTTCTATACTACTATCTGTTATGACCATGCCTTCATTGATTACTATTATTCTATTACATAAAGCTTCTACATCTCCTACATCGTGACTAGTTAAAAATATAGTTGTTTTATGCTCTTTACTAAGCATAGATATTATTTCTCTTATTCTTAACTTCGCAATAATGTCTAAGCCTATTGTAGGTTCATCTAAAAAAATTATTTTTGGTTCATGCAAAATACATGCTGCTATTTCACAAATCATTCTTTGACCTAAAGATAATTTTCTAACAGTAAGTTCAAGTAAATGTTCAATTTTAAAAAGTTTTGAAACATATTCTATTCTAGATTCTATTTTATCTTTATCCATATCATAAATACTACCTAACAGTCTAAGACTGTCTATAACAGACAAGTGTAAATAAAGTTGAGATTTTTGACCAAACATACATCCAATTTCATATGCAAGTTTCTTTCTTTCAGTACAAGGATTAAATGAAGAAACAGTAATACTACCACTTGATGGTTGTATTATACCAGTAAGCATTTTTATAGTCGTTGACTTTCCTGCACCATTTGGTCCTATAAAAGCAACTATTTCACCTTTTTCAATTTCAAACGAAACATCTTTAACAGCTTTAATTGTGTTATACTCTGGTTTAAAAAATGACTTTACTCCTTCTTGTTTTAATTTTTGTTTAAACTCTTTACTTAGATTTTTTGCACTAATTAACATATTGCATCACCCTTCTTTTATATTTTTTTAGGAATATACTCTTGTTATATATTTATATAACAAAAAAATATTCTCATAAAAAACTTCTCTAAACGAGACTCCTTTTATGAAAATATTTTCATTTCGTGTACCTTTTGGCTGTGCAGCTCACATTTCTGTTTATGCACTCTCTTCGTATACACGAAATTATACCATATAAATGTTTATTTGTCAATAGTTTACAATAAAAAAAGGAAAATTATTGAATAAACGCTAATTTTCCTTAAAATACAGTTTTATTATTAACTACTAGATTTTAACCATACTACTATATAAACTATATCCACCACTTAAATTGTAACAATCATATCCTTTACTTGTAAGCATTCTATAAGCTATATAACTTCTAAGTCCACTATGACAGAAAATAATAATTTTTTTACTTTTATCTACTTCATCAATTCTATTTCTCAATTCATCAACTGGTATGTTTAAAGAATTTTTTATACTACCAAATTTATCGTATTCACTTTTTGTTCTAACATCAAGGAATATAACAGCTTCATTATCTATATTTTTTTGTATATCTTCAAAATGAACATTTCTTACATTATTTTGAATAGTATTTTCTATAACATAACCAGCCATATTTACTGGATCTTTTGCAGACGAATATGGTGGAGCATAACAAAGTTCTAATTGAGTTAAATCTGATGCAGTCATTGAAGCTCTTATTGCAATAGCAAAAGCATCACATCTTTTATCTACACCCTCATAGCCTACTATCTGTGCTCCTAATATTTTACCTGTTTTATTTTCATATATAACTTTAATAATCATAGGTAAAGCATTTGGATAATATGTAGCATGTGAATAAGGATTTATGAATATTTTATCATAATCTAAATTCAAATTTTTTGCCATTTTTTCGTTTATACCAGTAGCAGCAGCAGTCATATCAAATATTTTAATTATACTACTTCCTTGTGTTCCATTATACTTACTATCTATACCACAAATATTATTTGCTACAATTCTAGCTTGTTTATTAGCAGGACCTGCAAGTGGAATAAATCCTTTTTCTTTTGTAACAAAGTTAATTATCTCTGCAGCATCTCCTAAAGCATATATATTCTCATCAGAAGTCTGCATTTTATCATTTACAACAATAGCACTTCTACTATTTAGCTGTAAATTTGCCTCTTTAGCAATTATACTTTCAGGTGTTACACCTACAGACATTATAACCATATCTGTTTCAATATCACCTTTTTCAAGTATAATCTTAATCCTATTACTAACTTCTACTATTTTACTAACACCATTAGATAATATGACTTTAATTCCTTTATCTACTAAATAGTTTTTAACAATTGAAGACATGTCTGAATCAATAGAAGCTATCAAATGATCATCAAGTTCAACAATTGTAACATTAATACCTAATTTATAAAGGTTTTCTGCCATTTCTATACCTATATATCCACCACCAATAATAGCCGCTCCATTTGGTTTTTCATTAAATATATAATTTTGTATTTTATATGTATCTGGAATATTTCTTAAAGTAAATACTTTTTTGTTATCTATTCCTTCTATATTTGGTTTTATTGCTTTAGCTCCAGGAGATAAAATAAGTTTATCATAAGATTCAGTATATATAACTTCATTTTGCAAATTTTTTATTGTTAAAATTTTATTTTCTTTATCTATTGATATAGCTTCATTTAATATTCTAACATCAACATTAAATCTTGATTTAAATTTTTCTGGAGTTTGAACTATTAAATCTGATTTATTTTTTATTTCATTACCTATATAATATGGAAGTCCACAATTTGCAAATGATACATACTCTCCTCTTTCAATTATAATTATTTCTGCATCTTCATTTAATCTACGTAATCTTGTAGCGGTAGATGCTCCACCTGCAACGCCTCCAACTATGACAACTTTCATGTATACCTCCTATATTAAATTATATAGCTTGACATCATTTCAACTATCTTATTTTCAGTAACTAATCCTTCTATTTGTTCAACTACTTTACCATCTTTAAAAACAACCATTGTTGGAACTACTTCAATCTTATATTTCATAGCTAATTCTTGATTTTCATCTATATCTACTTTAAAAATATTAAAATCTGCTCTACTTTCAGATATTCTTTCTAAAACTGGTGCTAACATTCTACAAGGTCCACACCAAGTTGCGTAAAAATCTACTAGTACAACCTTTTCACTTTCTATTACTTCTTTATTAAATTCATTATTATTTATATGTTTTAACATAATTACCTCTCCTTTTCATATTTATTAACATTATATATTATTTTTATTTAACTTTTTCATATGGATAATCTTCAATTCCACCAATATCATATACATATTTATATCCTAATTCAATTAGTTTATATGCAGCGTTTAAACTTCTTCTTCCGGTTCTACAATATACATATATTTTAGCATTTTCATCTGGTAAAACGACATCTGCTTCACTTTCTATTTCATCTAAAGTAAGTAAAATTGAATTTGGAATTCTCTCTAAATCATACTCTTGCTTAGTCCTTACATCTAAAATAACATAATCCTTTTCATTCATATTTTTAATTTCTTCTACCATTTGACTAGGAGTTATTTTTATATATTCAGCTTTCTCCATTTTTTCACCCACATTTCTATCATTAGTACTATTCATGTTTATTGATATAACATAAATAATTACAGTTACCAAAACTGTTATAATTATTAACACCTTTAAGATTTTAATTAAATTCATATGTTACTCATCCAGTACTACTTTGCTTATAATATCTTTAATTTTTTTATCACATATTTTATAGTATACTTCTACTCCATCTTTTCTATCTGTTATTATACCCATATGTTTAAGTTTTATCAATTGTTGTGATACAAAAGACTGCGATGTATTAGCACATTGCTGCAATTCAGTTACTCTTTTTTCACCATTTTTACAAAGATTTGTTAATATACATAGTCTAACATTATTTGAAAGTATTTTAAATAACTCTGCTTTTTCATTAGTTACATTATGATAATTTTCTTCCATAAATATCTCCCCTCTAATATATTACTATATTATTATATAATAATATATGCTGAATGTAAATAGTTTTTTACAATTTTGTTTATTTTTTTATAATTTTTTATAAATTCTTTATATTACATATTTTTCATTTGAATATTTATCTTTAATTATATCATAATATAATTAAGTAAAATTATGTACATTTCATACTAACTCAAGTCTTTGGAGGTAAAAATGTTAAATTATATTTTAAATATATTAATTACATATGGTATTAACCCAGATACTAGTAAAATACTATCTAATATATTATTACTTATATTTGTAATTATTATTAGTTTAGTTATAAAATTCATTACTAATAAAGTTATACTTTCAAGTATTAATTTATATGTACAAAACACAAAAATACAGTGGGATGATATTTTATTAAATAGAAAAGTCTTTAAAAGAATCTCTTCATTAATACCTCCGCTTGTTTTTTATTTATTTATACCATCATTTTCAAAAGAATTTCAATTCATAATAGAAAAAATAGTGTCATCATATATTGCTTTAATAATTACTTTTACAGTAATATCTTTACTGAATGCTATTAATGATATCTATACAACTTTTAAAATATCTAAAAACAAACCCATAAAAGGACTAATCCAAATACTACAAATTTTAGTATCTTTATTTGGAGGAATAATAATAGTATCTCATTTAATTGATAAAAGTCCTGTTATAATATTAAGTGGTATCGGTGCCTTAACAGCTGTACTATTAATAGTATTTAAAGATTCTTTACTAGGTCTTGTTTCAGGAATACAACTTTCCACTAATGATATGATAAGACTTGGTGATTGGATTGAAATGCCTAAATATGATGCAAATGGTGAAGTCGTAGATATGGCTTTAAATACAATAAAAGTTGAAAATTTTGATAAAACAATAACAAATATTCCATCATACGCTTTAATATCTGACTCATTTAAGAATTGGAGAAATATGCAGGAATCTGGTGGTAGACGAATAAAACGTTCCATATATATAGATGCAAGCTCTATACAATTTTGCGATGAGCAAATGATAGAAAAATTTAAAAAAACTAGATATCTGGAAAGTTATATTACAAACAAGCAAAAAGAAATTGAAGAATATAACACAAACAAGAATATAGATTCTACGCACTCCATTAATATAAGGAGATTAACAAATATAGGTACTTTTAGAGAATATATTCAGCTGTATTTAATTAATCATCCAAATATACACAAAAGTATGATTCAAATGGTTAGACAACTTGAACCAGGAGTTAATGGAGTTCCGCTAGAAATATATGCTTTTACAAATGATACCGTTTGGCTAAATTACGAAAAAATACAAGCGGATATATTTGATCATATACTATCCATTGCACCTGAATTTAATATTAGAATATTTCAAAATCCTAGTGGTTACGATATACGAGTAGGATTAAATAATAACAAATAAAAAACAAAATAAATGACATAATTTAGTATATAAGTATAAATAAAACAATATTCGGATATATTATATTTGTATAATAAGTGAAAGAGGTGGAATTCTTGCTAAATAAAATAAAATTTGAACAAAATAATGATGGAACATGTAATCTACTTATCTATTACTCTGGAATTTCAGATACAGAGTTTGGACTTGAGTTTCTGCATTCAGATAAGTTAAAAAACAATGTAAATAATATTGTATCTCATGTAAAAAAAGATGCAAATAAAATGAAGGTACACTTTGTTAAAATATTAGTTAATGGAGTTGTTATAGCGACTATGTCCTATTCAGCATTTATGAATGTATATGGAGCAGAAACTTCAAAGTACAGTATGGCATATCTATATAGTGGAACACCCACTCAACAAATTGCATATATAGATCGTACTAATGGTTCATTAAATAATGTGTCTCCAAGTTATTTTGATATAAACACAGATGGAACACTAAAACTTAATAATATAAGTACAGATTTAATTAATCATGCACATAGTCAAGGAATTAAAGTTATACCATTTTTAAGTAATCACTGGGATAGAACTGCAGGTATAAACGCACTTAATAATTTAGATAATTTATCTACTGAAATTGCAAATTATATATCACAATATAATTTAGACGGTATAAACATAGACATAGAAAATGTAACTGAATTGCAAAAAAATCAATATACTGAGTTTGTAACAAAGTTACGTTCTAAAATACCAACTTCAAAAGAAGTATCGGTTGCGGTTGCTGCAAATCCAAATAACTGGGTAACTGGTTGGCATGGATCCTATGATTATACTAATCTTGCTAATAATTCTGATCACCTTGTTATAATGGCATATGATGAACATTGGCAAGGAAGTGCCCCTGGTCCGGTTTCTAGTATTTCATTTGTTGAAAATTCCCTTAAATATGCATTATCTAAAACAACTGGAGATAAAATAGTTATGGCTCTTCCCTTCTATGGTAGGATATGGAGTGAAGATAACACATTCAATGGAAATGGCATAACCTTAGATAGAGTAAATAGTATACTAACTGCATATAATGCAACTGTTACTTATGATAGTACTCAGCAATCTGCAAAAGCTGTATTTACAATAAGTGCATCAGATCCAGTTAGTACCTTAAGCGGAAAAACTTTAACTCCAGGAACTTATACTATATGGTATGAAAATGAAACTTCAATACAAGCTAAAATGTCATTAATAAATAAATATAATTTAAAAGGTGTTGGGGCTTGGGCATTAGGTCAAGAACCAAGTAGCATATGGCAAAACTATTCTACATGGTTAAATCAGACAACCGTAACAACTCCGCCTACTACATCCCCTACTACGACCATTACAAAAACTGGAATAGTAACTGCAACTGTACTAAATGTACGTAGTAGTCCATCTACAAATTCATCAGTATTAACAACTTTAAGAAAAGGTTCAACAGTAAATATTGTATCTAATTCAAATGGTTGGCATAATATTAAACTTGCAAATGGTCAAACCGCTTACGTCAGTAGCGCATATATTAATGAAAATTCTACAATTACTAATACACCTCAAGTTACTACAAGAATAGGAACAGTAAATACAGGTATTCTTAATGTACGTAGCAGTCCATCTACAAGATCAAGAATATTAACAACACTTAAAAGAGGTACATCTGTAACAATACTATCTACAGCAAATGGCTGGCATAATATTAGATTAGCAAATGGCCAAACTGCATATGTAAGTAGTACATATCTTTCTGAAAAATCTACTACTACCAATCAATCGACTGCTGCAAGAAAAGCTGTTGTAAATACTGCAGTTTTAAACGTTAGAAGTTCTAGATCTACTAACTCTAGAGTAATAACTACCCTTAGAAGAGGTACAACTGTAAATATAATAGCTGCAAGTAACGGTTGGTATGCTATACGACTTGCAAATGGTCAAACAGGTTATGTTAGTAGCCCTTTAATAAGATTAATATAATTTCTTTTAGTATATTTAAATATTATTTTTATTTTTTTTAAGAAAATTTATCATATTATATAATTGGTTTAATATAATATAGTGTATTAAAAAGCACCAACTTCATTTAAAAGAAGTTAGTGCTTTTTGTTTATATCAATCCCACATTTTAGAATCGAAATATTGATAATGTTCTAATTTACCATTTTTATAATCTTTCACCTTGATGTTGTATCCGCCCCTAGAAGATGAATATATTGCATGTTTCTTGTTAAGGGCAATAAGTTTATCACTTTCGTCAATTGCAACTCTTATAGGTAATTGCCGTATTATCTCGCAACTTCCAATATCCGCGCTTTGACTACAGCGATATTCAATGCAGTCTTTAACCAATTCATAAAAAAATTTATGATTTGTTTTATCTACCCGAAACACTTCAATATTTTCAGACTTTACATACTGGTATTTTATCTTACTATTATCCAGCAACTGTCTAATTATTCTAGAAACTAGTGGTATGCTCAAATTATACATACCTGTACTATCTAATGTTTCATTATTTAGGATAAATACCCCAGTATCTTTATGAATCTCAAATGAACCCTCTCCTGGTGTTGGTATCTCTTCAATTATTGATGCTCCACCTTCAATTGAAAGTTTACAATTATCATAAGACATAACATATACACATGTTCTAGTATCTGCAGCTGGGGTAGTAATTTGTACAGTATCTTTTTCCTCTACCACCAGTTCTATAATACTACTTTGATTATTAAAAATTTCCTTTCCATTTTCCCGAATTTTCATATGCGGGTCCTCCAATCCAAAATAATTATTTTTTGTTACTTGTTTTAAAATATAGTATATTATACCATATCAATTTACATAATTCAAGTGTGATTTGTAATATTATGTAAGTTGAATAAAAGCACCAACTTCATTTAAGAGAAGTTAGTGCTTTTAGTTTATATAATTTTAAATATTATCTGCAATAAATAATGCATTTTAAAAAAAGTTATTATTGTATGTATGTTTTATTTTCTACTGAGAAGGCCCACCTTTAATTAAAAGATTGGAACTTTCATAAGACATAACATACAAACTGTTTTTTCCATCCGTAACCGGAGTTACAAGTTGCAATGTATCATTTTCTTCTAACAATATTTCTACTTTTCCATCCTGATTACTTAAAATTTCTTTTCCATTTACCTGAATTCTCATCTAAATGTCCTCCACTTTGAAATAATTATTTATGGTTACTTTGTTTATAACAATGTATATTATACCATATTAATTTACATAATTCAAGTATGCTACAATTTATTCTAAAATTTCTCCATCTGTAGATAATGTTATAACTTGCCATGGAATCATTTTGTCACTATTTTTTAATGCTACTTTAACTGCATTTTCTATACCTCCACAACATGGAACTTCCATACGAACAACCATAACAGATTTAATGTTATTATTCTCTATAATCTTTGTTAACTTCTCACTATAATCGCCTTCATCTAATTTTGGACATCCTATCAACGTAACTTTATTTTTCATAAACTTATTATGGAAATTAGCATACGAATATGCTGCACAATCCGCTGCTATTAATAAATTAGCATTATCAAAGTATGGTGCATTTACAGGAACAAGTTTAATTTGAACTGGCCATTGATTTAATTGACTTTTTATCTCATTTTCTTGTACTACTAAATTTGGACTTACCTCTACTTTTCTTTCTATTATTTTAGAATTAGCAGACGGACATCCACAAGCTAAATTTTCTACTTTTTCTTTTTTCATTAATTTCATTCTTCTTTTTACCTCTTTTTCATTATATTCTGCCGCTTCTCTTTCTTCAAATGTTATAGCTCCTGTTGGACAAA
The DNA here is from genome assembly GCA_023460515.1 of Bacillota bacterium. Classification (GTDB taxonomy): domain Bacteria; phylum Bacillota; class Clostridia; order TANB77; family CAG-465; genus RGIG5057. The sequence continues at coordinate 145,830 of JAEWPS010000038.1, forward strand.
CTGGCAAACAATTTCCTAAACCATCACAATAATCATCTCTTAAAAGTTTAGCTTTACCATCTACAATACCAATAGCTCCCTCATGACATGCAGTAGCACATAATCCACAACCATTACAATCGTCTTCGTTAATTTTAATTATCTCTCTTATCATATTAAACTTCCTCCTTGACTTTACACTTTTATTATACTATAATTTAAATATATTGTATGTTGCATATGCAACAAGATGGAGAATTTATGAATAATTATTTAAATATTTTAAAAAATTGTCAACTTTTTAAGAATATGTCTGACGAAGATATATTTAAAGCTCTTGACTGTTTAAAAGGTACAGTAAAATCATATAATAAAGATGACATTGTATACTTAGCTGGAGATGAAATATCCAAAATTGGTATTGTCCTTTCTGGATCAATATTGATTACCAAAGATGATATTATGGGAAACAGAAATATTTTAACTAATATATCTAAATCTGGCTTATTTGCTGAAGCTTTTGTATTTAGTAATACAAAGTATATACCTACAACAGTAATAACAAACACAAAATGTGAAATATTATTTTTAGAGTTTAAACAATTTACTAATGTATGTCAATCTAATTGCAATTTTCATAATACATTAATACAAAATATGTTAAATATTATAGCAGAAAAAAATATTATATTAAATAACAAGTTAGAAATATTATCTGCTAAAACTACAAGAGATAAACTTATGGCTTACTTTAATATGCAAATAAATGCTAATAAAAGTAACCACTTTAAAATTCCATTTAATAGAGATGCTTTAGCAGATTTTTTAAATTTAAATCGTAGTAATGTATCTAGAGAACTTTCTAAAATGCGTGATGATGGCATTATACGTTTTAATAAAAATGAATTTGAAATTATACTATAATATAAAAACATGTAAAGAAAGAGCCGTAATTTTAATTATAATTACGACTCTTCTTTTTTATGCAACTATTGTTATATTGAAATTTTTAGATAAGTCTATCTCCTCTCCCACTGTTTTATCATCTACCATAACTCTAACAATTGGTCTAGCAAGAGCACCTTCATTGTTTTGAGCAACAAATGCTTTTTGACCATTGCTTAACTTTATTATCTGTCCAACTTCATAGATTGGAACTTTAGATAAGAAAATTTTCAAAATATTAGGATCAAATTGTCTACTACCATCTGCATAGAAATATTCAATAACCTCACTTTGAGAATATGGTTGTGTGTTTATAGTTCCACTTCTCATATTTGAATAAACATCTGCAATCTTAATTATCCTAGAAAATTGATTAATCTTTTCACCTTTAATTCCTTCAGGAAATCCTGTACCATCGAATCTTTCATGATGTTGAAGTACTGCAATGTATGCTGGTGCCTTAAATTTGTCTGTGTCTTTCATCATACGGTAACCTAAGGCAGGGTGCTTTGTCATTTCCTCCATCTCTTCTTTAGTATACTCAGTTGTCTTACTTAACAAACTTGGTGAAAGTTGAGTTTTACCAATATCATGCATCATAGCAGCTTCACATAAAGCACATAACTGAGCTTTATTCAAACCCATATTAACACCAATAAGTACTGAAACTCTCGCTACGTCAACTGCATGTTCGTACATACTATTGCTAAAATTTCTTAAGTTAGAAAGTTGTATAACGCATTGCCTATTACTAATTATTTCTTCAACAACATTTTCTACAACATCCTTTAGTACATCAATCTTCTTAATGTCAAAGTTTGCTTTTTTGTTAGTTGCATAACCTGTAAAAATACTTTTAATGGAGCGTACAGCTTTTAATTTCAATTCATCAGATAAATAATCACTTACATCATCAAAATCATCCTTAATCCAAACTCTGTCATAATCCAATGTTTTGATTCTTTCTATGATCTTTTCTGTAAGAACAAAATCAAAATTTACTAAACACCGTCCATCTTCACTATATACTGGTTTTGCTAATACCATTCCTGGTTCCAATTCACTTAAATAAAATAATCTCATATAGCCCACTCCTTTGTAATATAATTTTTTCTCATGAAAGTTACCTATTTAATACCTATATTTATAAATATTCATGCTAATTTTAATATAAATATTATAACATAAAAAATATATAATTTCAATACTTATGTAAACTTATGTCGAATAATAGTCCAATTTACATAATATTTTGTATATTTTTAGGTGATTTCTACTTGTTTACATAAAAAATTAGTGTAAATTATAAGAAACTTACACTAATTAAAAATATGTTATCTATCAAAATCATTACCTTTTGTTTTAACTGGACAAATATTATCTGAAATTTCTTTTAATATTTTATTTGGACTGTCTACTTGTTTATCCGTTATACTGCAATCTAAATAATCCCCTAATACACCAGGAATTAAACCTATATCTACCATACCAATTTGTTCTTCTATTCTAATCATCGTTCTTAAAAATTTATCTGTTACATTAGTTTGTATTCTTATTTGTTCTTCTTGAAGTTCTTCTAAATCTAAATTTTTATATTTACTTTTCTTTTCATTTGCTAAACTTTTTGCATACCATCTCATAGGCATAAAATCTGGCATTCTAACTTTAGTTATACCTTTTTGTTTAGCTAGCAAAATAGCCGTAGCTAAACTAAGAATAGCAAGGGGTTCTACATCTTGTTCCTCTTTATCTACACCATCATTTAATTTAAATTTTTCTCTATTGACTTGTTTTTCAAAAACATTTTTCTCTTTACTTTTATCTATTCTTTTATTTTGAAGTGCAGCTATATTTAGTATTTTATCTTTGCCATCTTCATAACAGAAACAAGATACACTAGGAAGTGATACAGTATATTCATTACCATCTTGCATCATTTTACTAAGAGAAAAATCTAATTTTTGTGGCGTTTCTAAAAATATTGATTGATCCGTACTTTTAACCTTTAATGTTGCATCTTTAAAACTAGTTAATTTACATATATTTTTTTCTTCTTTTAAATCTTTAAAAGTATCATCTTTCAAAGCTGCTATATAATTATCCATATATTTATATGGGTATTCAAAATCTTCAAAAGTAGCGTTAACAAAAAGCATTGTTGCTGTATACTTTATTTTATCTTCTTCACTTGTAAAGGGCATATCGTTCCATACATCCGCTTTACTTTTTAAAGTTTGTATATATTTATTTAATTTTTCTTTAAAAAGTTCAACATTATTTATATTTATTGAAGGTAAACTCTCATCTATATTACATCTTTTATTTTCACATTTTGTATCATGTATATTATAATTTAAAGCTACATTATATGAAAAATCCTCTATCTGTACTTCTTTTTTACCAGCTATTTCATTTATAAACATATCATATATTTGATCTTTATCCATAAGTTATATCCTCACTAATATTTTCTTTAAAAATATTATATCACAAAAAAGTATTAATATCAAACTCATTTTGAAATATTAAAAATCGAAAAAATAAAAGAGCTATAGATTAAAATCTATAGCCTTTGTTTTTTAAAAACCTCTTGAAGAACCTCCGCCACCGGAATGTCCTCCACCGCCGCCAAAGTGTCCTCCGCCTCCACCGAAACGTCCTCCACCAGAGCCACCATTACCAAAAAACATCATAAACCAAAATAAAACTTCTAATATTTTACCTTTAGTTATAATCATTAAAAACAAAAACACTCCAATAATTATAATCGTAATTTTTCCTTCTTGGTCTCTATAACTTTCATCAATAGAAGTATAGTTTGGATTCTCTACCTTAGCATCTATTCCATATTCAGTATATATTTCACCTTGTATTTGTTTTACAGAGTCTAAAATAGCTTTATCGTAGTTATTAGCTTTCAAAGGAGTAGTTGCATACTTATCTAAGATTCTACCTGCCTTTGCATCGTTTATAGCCCCTTCAAGGCCATACCCAACTTCTATTCTTATCATTCTTTCATCTTTAGCTAAAATAAGTAAAATACCATTATCTTTTCCTTTTGTTCCAATACCCCATTTGTTAAAAAGTGCATTTGAATATGATTCAATATAGTCACCATTCATATTAGGTACCGTAACTACGACAACTTGCGCAGTAGTTTGTTCTTGTACATTTCTACCTATATTAAATATTTCTTGCTCTGTTTGATCAGACAATACACCAGCAAAATCATTAACAAAAAATTGACTAGTAGGATTATATAAAACATCTGCAGCTTGAACATTCACTAAACTAGCTGTAAAAAACAATAATAATACTGATAATATACTAATCTTTTTTATAACATTATATCTCAACATATTAGAGCTCTACTGTTTAAAATCTACGTTTGGAACTTCTTTATCTGCCTCAGTTACCTCTAAATATGGTTTACTTGAAAATCCTGTCATTGAAGCAACAATACTAGTTGGAAATCTTTTTATAGTTGTATTAAATGTACCTATTTCATCATTGTAACTTTTTCTTGCAACTGTTATTCTATTTTCACTACCTGCTAATTCATCCATTAAGCCTACAAAAGCTGTATCAGATTTTAATGTTGGATAATTTTCTACAAGTACATTTATACTTGTTGTTAACTTGTCATTTGCTGTTAATCTTTCTTGAGTTGTACCAGTTGACATTTTAGCTCTTGCGGCTGTTACAGAATCTACAAGTGCTAACTCTTGAGATGTTAGTCCTTTTACTGTACTAACTAAATTAGGAATTAAATCTGCTCTTCTTTTTAATTGATTATCTATTTCAGATTGTTTCACACTAATTCTTTCGTTTGTAGTAACTAAATTATTATAAATTGAAGTCCAACTAATAGCTGCGACTACAACAATAGCTAAAATCACTACTAATACCATCATACCTTTTTTCATTTAAATACCTCCTTGTATTTCTATATAATATATCATATACCATAGCTTTTGTCAATATATCTAATTTTATTAAACTTATATACTTATCCAACAGAATCTGTTTCAATATCTATTGCTAAAGGGTTGTTAAATGTTGCTCCTGGTGTTAAAACATAGCATGAGATTGATCCTGTATCTCCATCCATTACCCATATGAAATTACTATCTTTATTAATTGTTTTTAAAAAATAACTAGTATCAAAAGTGTATATGTTACCTGTATTTTTCCCAATTGCTACTACATTTTTTAGATTATATCCTACATTTTGTAAAGAATTGTTTACATTTAACTTTACGTTTGCACCAAAAAACATGATTTCTTCTTTGTTATTTGATATGATTTTTGCCATTTGAATAGTAAGGTCACTTTGTATACTTGATTTATCTGATAACATTATTGCCATAGTAACTTCATTATTTGAATAATAGTTTTTAACTAATGCTGTTTCAGTATAATCATTAATATAATAATCCATGTGTGTAAAAGCTGAATTTATAAATTTATCTGTAAATGTATAAGTTAACTTACCATCTCTTGCCTCATTATTAGTAATAGACATAAGTCCTACTCCCATATGACTGCTAACACCAAGTTTACTTAAAAGATCTACTTCATCATATATACATTTTAATCTATCACCATCTTTATATATTTTAGTAACTATATTTTTATCTTCTAAAAATTCATATATTTTATTTCTATAACTTAATTCATTATTTGTTATTTCTTCTGGCAAAGTTCTAGAAGCTGTTACATCTCCATCTGGAGAATTTAATAATATATTCATAGAAGAATATATTTTCATTGAATCAATAACAAAATCCACAAAATCTTTTGGCTGATAACCATAATCTACTATAGTCTCTTTATTAGTTTTTGCTTTAATACCTGCATTATTACTTGAAGATGTATTAGTATTAGCATTAGTTGTTGTTGTTTGTCCACCTGTTGTTTGGTTATTTTCATTTTTTCCTACTTGTGTATTTGTATTAACATTACCTTGATTTATTACTTGTTGATCAACATTTTGCCCAGATGCATTCTCATCTACTTTTGTTTTCAATTTAATTTTTTCATATACAAATATAGTAATAGTTGCGAATATAAGACACACTAAAACTATTAATGCTACTCTCATAATTATACTTTTACCTTTTTCATACCCTCCATGCTTTACTTTTAAGTCATCTAATTGTTTATCAACATTATTTTGCTCTTCCATAATATAAAACCTCCATAAATTTTACCATATATTAATTATACATAATAACCAAAAAAATACAATATGTTACAAAAAAATACTTTCAATTACATATAAAAAAATAATGAAACTTTAAACCACAATTAGCTTTACAAATTTCATTATTTTTAATATTAAAATATTTATTTTACTTTATTTATTTCTTCAACAAATCTATCTATATTTTCAGGCAATATTTTAGCTTCTTTTTTATCTCCTGCATTCTTAGTTACCATTTTAACAATAAATTTATCTAAACCTTTTTGTTTATTTATATCTAGTTCTCCACCAAAACTATCACAAATAATTGCATTATCTAATAGTTCTTTAGGTAAATTTGTTTCAAAGTATTGCTTAGTATTTTCAACAGTTCCACAACATACGTAAAATGCTGCCTTCTTTGTTTTTAATATTTCCATGTTATTTTTAATAAACTTCTTTACTTTACCATGCATCATTCCCATTCTAATAGATGCACCAATAATAATTAAATCATAATTAGCAATATTAACATCACTATGAGCTAAATCTACAATAGTTACATTTTCTAACTTTTCACTCACAATTTCTGCGCACTTTTCAGTTGTACCTGTCTTGCTAGCATAAACCAATAATATATTCATAATATCTCTCCTTCTTTTAAAACATTATATAACATAAGGTTATTTATTAATACCTTTTATGTTACTTCTCTTCAACTTTACCTTCAAATATTCCATCTTGATTAATATCTATATAATCTAAACATATTTCACTGTTATAGTGCTTTAAAGTTTTAACAATCATGTTATAATCAATTGAAGAAAACTCTTTTATCTTAATCATCGCCCATGAATTATATGTATCTATTAAACCATTATGATGAACAACATATCCATATAAAGTATTATGACAAAGCTCTGAAACCTTCTTTACTTCAGTTATTTTATCATTAAATTTATTGGCAGGTAATTTATCTTCGTAACTTAACATTGAATTTAATATATTATATATTTTAGCAAGTGCACTATCACACTCTTTCAATGCACTAACTGCTTTAGGTTCTTTAGTTACCATATCAATATATTTTCCACTAGTAATTTGGTTAGAAATATATCCATTATTTACAGTAAAGAAAACTTCTCTACTTTTTTCAAACTCTTTATCTAAATTAAGAAACTCGTTATATGCATTTTCTTCAGCAATACTTTTTTGCTTGTTATAATCTAGATATTTTAAACCACAAAATATTCCTAATGCAATTATAACTAAAACTATACAAATAATTATATACTTTTTAAAATTACTTTTTAATTTGATCTCTAAATCATTATTGTTATTTTCTTTCATATCTTCTCCTTTACATTAAATTCAATTTATTTATGATGATCTGTAAACTCTTCAAACATAACATGCTCTTCCAAAGTATTATCTTCATCCTCTTTTTGTTTTACACCTTTAACGTAATTGTTACTTCTACCATGAATAATAGCAGATATAATAAACAGTATAATCATTACAGGAAACAGCAATAAAAACATCATACCATTAAATGCCCCTAATATACATATAATAATAAATAATATAACAAATGTAGCTATCACTTAAATTGCCTCCTTTAAAACATATTAATTAAAATACTTTTCATAAATGATTATAAAAACTACAGTATTCTAATTGTAATTTAGAATTAACAATCAAATCATTTATCTAAAAACATTATATGATTTTGTACTATTTTGTTTTATTATATCATTTATGCATTTTTTTGTAAATAGTAAGTTAAAAAATATTATGTTTAATATAATAAATAGGAGTAGAAAACTAAATTCCACTCCTATTTATTATATAATTATTACATCTTTAATTTATCTTTATAAGTTCATATTCCATACTACCTATACCGATTTCTTCTGCATATTCTAAACCAAATTTCCAATTAGTATTTGGATGTGTTATATTAAAATTATCTGTATCTTGTACTTTAGGTACATTTATCTCTAATAAACTGTTTTTAATTGGTTGTTCTTTATTAGCTAAATCTGCACAAGCCATATCTAAGGCAACTGGGTCAAATGATGCAAGCATCCCTATATTGGGTATAATTGGTATATCATTTTCTGAGTGACAATCACAATTTGGAGATACATCTACTATTAAACTAATATGAAAATTAGGTTTATCTTTAAGAACTGCTTTAGTATATTCCGCTATTTTCATATTTAATATATCATTTGATTCATCTCCTGAAGCAGATATTGCATCATAATTACATATTCCTATACATCTACCACAACCTACACACTTATTTATATCAATAGAAGCTATATTCTCCTCATTATATGATATCGCATTGTGTGCACATATTTTTATACACTTTTTACATTTAACACATTTATTAGATCTTACAAATGGTTTACCTGCACTATGCATTTCCATTTTACCAGCTCTAGAACCTGCTCCCATTCCTATATTTTTAAGTGCTCCACCAAATCCAGTACATTCATGTCCTTTAAAATGATTAAGTGAAATTAATATATCTGCATCTGCTATAGCCCTACCAATTTTAGCTTGTTTTACATATTTACCATCTACATCTATTAACTCTTCATCTGTTCCTTTAAGTCCATCTGCTATTATTACATGACATCCTGTTGAAAAAGGATTATATCCATTTTCATATGCAGCATCTAAATGATCTAATGCATTTTTTCTTCTTCCAACATATAACGTGTTACAATCTGTTAAAAATGGTTTTCCACCTAATTCTTTAACTAAATCTACAACTACTTTAGAATAGTTTGGACGTAAATATGCTAAGTTACCAGGTTCGCCAAAATGAATTTTAATAGCAGTAAATTTATTTTTAAAATCTATATTTTCTATTCCAGCTTTTTTTATTAATCTTTCTAATTTTTGAAGTAAATTATTACCCGGTCTTGCTTTAAAATCTGTGTAGTATACTTTAGACATTTCACTCATTTTTATATTCTCCTTTTTAATTCATTTATATTATACTACATTATTTAATGCAAGTAAATCTTTTATATGACTAAAATTTATTTATATAAATCTAGCTCAATTTTACCATCTTTTATTTCTATTATTCTATCTGCTTTTTCTGCAACTTTTCTATCATGAGTTATAATTATAAAAGTCGTTTTGTACTTAATATTTATCTCTCTTAGAAGGTTATATATTTTTTCTGTTGATTCAGAATCAAGATTACCTGTTGGTTCATCTGCAAGTATTATCTTTGGATTATTCATAAGTGCTCTTGCTATTGCAGTTCTTTGCTGCTGACCACCTGAAATCATAGTAGATTTTTTATTTTTAAAATCAGACAAACCTACAAGCTCTAATAATTCTTCTGCTCTTTTAATTGCATCTTTAGATACTTTTTTATTACTAATTTTATATGGTAATAATACATTTTCAAGTACAGTAAATTCTGGAAGTAAATAATGAAACTGAAATACAAATCCTATCTTAACATTTCTTAGTAATGCTAGTTCATTTTTTTTCATTAAATCAGTTCTTTTTCCGTCTATGTATATTTCACCACTGCTAGGCTTGTCTAAAGTACCGATAATATTTAGTAGTGTACTTTTTCCACTACCAGATTGTCCAATTATTGAATTAAAACTACCTTCTTCAATATCTAAAGATATATCAAACAATACTTTTGTTTTAATTCCTTTTTCATATGTTTTATTAATATTTTTTAGTTCAATTATCTTAGCCATTTCTAATTACCTCCATAGGATCTAATTTAGATGAATTTATAGCAGGAATTATTGATGCTATTGAAGATGATATTATTGCAATTATTCCTGATGTTATTATAAATCCTCCATCTATATATAGAGCTACCACTGGTGTTCCATTAGCAGTAACAGCAAACTTAGTAAAACTCCATGCTAAACCAAGTCCAAAAACTATTCCTAAAATAGCACCTAAAACTCCTAATATAATACCTTGAAATAGAAATATTAAACTAGATTTAGTATTATTAATACCCATTGCTTTAAGTATACCTAATTGTTTAAATTTTTGAGATACAGTTATACTAAGTACACTTGCTATTCCTAATACCACAGAAACCAAAACAAAAAATTGTATCATTATACTAGATATACTTTGTCCACTTAAACCACTTAATAGTTGTGCATTCTGTGCTTTCCAATTTTGTACAACTAAATTTTTATACATGTCTTTTTGTATAAATAACTCGGCAATACTATCAGCTTTAAATACATCATTTACCTGTATCTCTATAGAAGTTACTTTATTACCATAATTAAATAAATTCTGAACTACATCCATATTTGCTATTATCCATAATTTATTAATTGATGAAACTTTTAAATCATATACTCCTGAAATTTCAAACTCTTTTTTAATACCTTCTGGAGTTATAATTTCATAAGTATCACCAATTTTACAATCCAATTCTTTTTTTAAATCTATTCCAATTAAAATCTGGTTATCATAAATAGGTTTAGTACCTTCAACTATTATATCATAGATTTTATATATATCATTTGGTTTATCTATACCTCTTATTAGTACAGGATAAGAATCATTATTAGCTTTTAAAAATGCGTTCTTATCTACAGATGTTGAAACATATTTAATGCCTTCTATACTTAAAGCTTCATCAGCTTTTAGAGTATAATCTGTTATTCCATTTGTATTTTTCTCTGGTAATATTGTAATATGTGGTGAACTACCAACAGTTTTTTCAACTAAATCCTTTTGAAGTCCTTGAATAAGTGAACCTATAAATATCTGAACTGAGACACCAATAGCTATACCAATGACTATAAGGATAGTTTGTCCTTTATTTGCTCTAAGAAATCTTGAAGCAATTCCGAAAGAAAATCCCATACTAAATTCCTCCCATCTTATTAATATCATCAAAAGTATCTATATATTTATCTGCACCAATTGTTTTATATAAATTTTCATCTGATTTAAAAGCAGTGCCACCTACTAGTATTTGAATATTACTTCTTAATTTTTCTTTTATACCATCTATATAATTTTTTGCTGCAACTAAATTATAGTAGTTAGTAACACTTATAGCTACATACTCAGGTTTAATATATTCCAAAGCAGCTAAAAAATCTGACTTTGGTGTATTACTTCCAACAAATATAGACTCATAACCAGAAATACTAAATAAATCAGTTATCATTCTAGCGCCTATATCATGATATTCTTCTTGTGGACATAGAACAACTACTTTTCCCTTTTTTTGATCTATTTTAACTTTTGATTCATCAATAACATAAGTATAACAAGATTCTATAACAGTTCTAACAATTCCACTTCTAATATGTTCCTGCCATATACAAATATTTTTTTCATTAACTTTACAAGTTATATTTTCCATTAAGGGTTTAATAATATCTTGATATAACTCAACTATTCCAACTTTTTTTTCATCAAGTAATTTCTTTACAAATTTTACACATTCATATCTGTCTTCACTTTCTAATAATTTTAAAAAACTGTTGTAATACTCTTCCATATTAATACCTCCATATTAACTATTTTTATTTATATATTTTAATTACTGTTTTAAAGCATCTTCTTTAAATACCCTTCATTTAATAAATGAACAGTTTCAAACTTACCATTGTTAAAAACAGCCCAATTATTAAAAATACAAGGCATATTTTTGGCTTTTTCTAAACTATCTACTTTTAATAAATCTATTTCTATTTTATTATTTTCACAATATTCTTTTATTTGCAATATACAATTAGGAATGTACGGACATTGTAATCCATAATATATTGTAAGTTTCTTTGAATCTATACTTTGTTTTTTAGCGTTACTCGTAAAACTTGGTTTAGTACCATCAAAAGAAAGTGCTAATAATTCATATTCATTATCTATTGTATCAACAACTTCAAACCCAAACTTTTGCATAAACTTTTTATCTGATAAAAAAGGTATTTTCTTTTTTGAACTAATGATACATACTCCAGACTTTTTGTTTTGTTTAGCATCTTCAATACAATACTCTAACAAACTTTTTCCATATCCCTTTCCTTTAAAACTACCAGATACCCAAAGGCAATAAATATATATATAATTATTCCCTAGAACAGGTACCCAAGCATTTTCAAGAGGAGCATATTCAATGAAAACTTTTGCTTTTTCATCTAACTTTCTAAAAACATGACCTTCTTTAATTCTCTCTTTAAGCCACTCTTTTTTACATTCAACACCTACTTGATGTTTTTTATCTGCAATTGCACAACATACATGTTCATTTGCTATATTATCTATTGTTAAATTAATAAAATTATCTTTCATTTTTACCTCCTATATACATATATAATTATATCATATTTATTTTTTTATTAAAAATTCTAAGGAAAGCTATAATTATTCTCTTTAAAAGGGATTACAATAACTTCTAGTATTAACAATTCTGTTGTACAAGCATATTATATAAAATAGAAAGGAGTGATTAAAACATGAATGATTACTATAATCCATACGGATACTATGGTTTCTCACCAATACATAGTGTATATAGAGATTATCCATATATACGAAGCACACCAATGAACGATACAAATATTCCAATAAGACTGGAAGATTATGGTCCGCAGCCATTTGTAGTTAATATTAATAATGTTACTAAACAAAATAACTATTACCGTACCGCGTTATGGACTGGGAAACATTTACAAGTTACATTAATGAGTATAAATGTTAATGAATCTATAGGGTTAGAAATGCATCCTAATCTTGATCAATTTGTACGTATAGAGCAAGGTCAAGGTATAGTTATGATTGGAGATAACAAAGACGATTTAAATTATAAAAGAGTCGTTTCAGATGATTTTGTCTTCATTATACCAGCTGGAAAATGGCACAACCTTGTTAATACCGGTAATATGCCTATTAAGTTATATTCTATTTATGCACCACCAGAGCATCCTCAAGGAACAGTACATAAAACTAAACAAGAAGCTGAAGCTGCTAAATAAAAGATTTAATATAAAAATTAAATAATAACTAAACTGTATATTTATTAGAAATTTATACAGTTTTTTATTTAATAACTCATATAATTTGTTTTTAAAAAATCTATCCACTCATTAAATATTTCTTCTTCACTTTTATTAAATGTTTTGTTATAATCTGTGCTAGATATTAATTCTAAAACTTTGTCCATTCCATATGTTATATCTAAAAACTCAATATACGTATAAGATATTGGATATAATCCAGAGTTACCAAATTCTATTGGATTACTTATTTTTGTATCATTAAAATTAGGTAATGATTTAAAAATATAGTTTGACTTAGTGTTACCAGAGATATATCCTGCCATTCCCTCATTTAAAAACTTAGATAATTTAGGATTTATATTCCACATTAACGTATGTACATATTCGTGTAATGTTGCATCAACAATACTATTATAGTCATGTTCTGTTCCCGGATTATTTGGAGATACTATTATAACTTTATTTTCTACGTTATCTCCTATATACCATTTAGGTCCAAATATTTTCCCTAATAATCCATACTTCTTAATATGAAATTCATCTATATTTCTGTATACATATATTTCTGTTTTATATGTTGGTGTTAAACTTATAGATTCAGATATTTTTGAGTAACCTGAATTTAGTTTTTCTGCTATATCTTTAACTGCATTTTCATCTTCTTTTTCATAAAATATACTAAAATTACTTGATTCATACTTTAGCATTGTAGATGATTTCAAATTAAAAGTTGGTATAAATGTTGTTAATACAATTAAACATATCACAACTATAACTATACCTAATATTTTTAAACCTTTTTTCATTTCAATTACCTCCATAGAATTTTATATACATCTTATCTTTTGAACCGTAGAATCTTTACTTTGCAGTTAAAAAATTATGAGATACAAATAAGTACATTAACTCACCAAAAGGCTTAGTACGTAGCATTTAAGCTATGTTTATTGTATACCTATTTCTTAGTCAAATACATCAAAATACATTGAATATCATCCTGATTTGCAGTCAATTTGCAGTCAATGGAGTAAAAAATCAAGTGTGAAAATTATTTAGAATTTTTAAAATCTTCCAAAATCAACTTTTCATAATCGTCTAACCATTCAACCTCAATAATATTACAAGTTGATACTTCTAAATTGTTATTTATTATTTTATCTATCATATCTCTAGGTAATCCATAATCGTATAGGTCCATATACTTTTCATCTATTCCCATTGTCTCAAATTTATTAATTATTTCTACTATATCCATTTCTTCAACATCAGCAATTATATAATTATCTTTTATGTCATTATTTTGTATATAGAATTTAAACATTGTTATAAATAAAGAGATATAATATGGGATTTTATATTCAATTATATTTGAAATAAATTTAAATGTTTCATCATATATTCTATCATATTTAATATTAAAACTTTTGTCATAATATTTCTTAAATTCCCAAGTATCCCTAAATAAGCTATTACCAATTTTTTTTCTTTTTGTCTCTATTTTATTTTTTCTTATTGCTAATATTTTTTTAATATTCTCGCCTAATTGTTCTATATATAAACTTCCCCATGTAAAATAGCCATTTTTGCTGAAAGCGCTAATCCCAAAATTCTTATTTTCTAATGGTATCAAACTATCTATAATTGTAAACATCTTTGTTAATCCGTCTTCTATTTCTTCTTTATTTTCCGATAAACTTTTTTTAATTATATCTTTAATTACATTTATATCTTCACATATTAGAAAATAATTGTATAATTTTAATTTCCACAGAATCGGGGCTGAAATTGCAATTTTATCTATATTAGTAGATTGTAAATTTATACTTGCTTTATATTCCTGTATTATTTGTTTTTTCATTTTTTCTTTGCTATTTAAGTATTCTTCGTCTATCATATCTATTTCATAATCATCTCTAATTATATTTTCTATACTTCTAGTATAATTAGGATAAGATATAGATACACCTAGTTCTTTGGCGTTTTTTATTTTTTCATGAACTTTAGTATTTATAACATATATATTACCTATTGAACTTTTTCCAAATCTTCCTGCCCTACCAGATATATTTAGTAATGTCATGTCATTTAATTTTATTGTTTTAGCAGTCGTTGCACTAGTAATAATAATATTTTCCGCACAGGAATTTACTCCTTCGATAAAAGCAGTAGTAACTATTAAACATTTTATAACTTTTCTATCAAATAAATCTATTATTTCTTTCTTAACGTATCTTGGCATTGGTGATATATATATACCTATTCCTTTTTTTAAAGCTTCTACTACATACCATTCATCAAAACCTGATATTTTATAATTATCATTTAAATGCTTTATAAATTTTTCATATCTTGGATCACTATTATTGCTTAAATATTGAATATTTTCATTTTTTATTTCATTTAATATCTCTACAGCTACTCCAGGATATGATACATATACTACATTACTTTTCCCTTGTAATAGTTTCAGTATATTTTTAACCTTATTAGCAATTGTATTGTAATCTTTTTTATTTAACATTCCATCTTCAATTCTAAAATTTTGTTTAAAGTTTTTTGCTGTACTTAAATCTATAATATTATGTTTTACATAATTTGTTTTTCTATTAACTTCATTAATAGAAAATTTCTTAATGAATTTAATCATAGACTCTTCTTTTTCATATGTATATGGAGATAATAATATAGTTTTTTCATTTTCTTTAATCACTATATCTAAAACTTTTCTAAATTTCAATGCTCTGTTTTCTACTACACTTCCTTCATTTTCGCCATCATTTTCGATTTTATATGTTTCATCCATAACTAAAACATTTATATTTGATAGACCATTATATTCATAATAAGTTATAAATTTTTCAGGTGTAAGAATTCTTATGCACCTATTACTATTTCTTAATATATTTATAGTTATATAATAGCCTAAATCATTTTCTTTATTAAGTTTTAATAATTTTAAATATAATTCCTCAATTAAAGATTTTGTAGGTATAATAAATATTATATTATTTAATTCTTTATTATTCTGTAAAATATATTCGATTACTAAACTAGTCTTTCCAAAAGAAGTTGGTGCTGACAAAAAAGTTTTATTGTTTTCTTTAAATTCAGTTGCAATAGATAGTTGTTCATTATTTAAATATTCTAAATACTTACCTCTATAAGAATCGCTTCTTATGCAAACAGATTCATCGTCAATTTTATTGCTTATATCGATATTATTAATATATTTAATAAAACCATACAATTGAAAACTATCAATAATTATATATATAATGTCTTCATATTTATTCTTATATTCTTCATCTGCTAGAATATCACAAAGTATATTTACAGCTCCTTGTTTATCATCGTTTAACACACATCTATTTATTTTTTCTAATATATCAATTCTATTCATACTAAGCCTTCTTCCATTTTATTTTTTATTGTCATGGAAGTATTAAATGTCGGTATGAATACTATCTCAACATCATATTTGGCCAAACCTATATCTATTATTTTATATTTAAATTCAGTAATTATTTCTTCTATATTCTTTTTAAAATCATCAATATTTCTTTTTGTGTTTTGTTGAAAAACGGCAAAGAATACAAATTTAATTTTTCCATTAATTTCGTTTATTGATTGAATAAAACTTTTATCTTCAGTACACATTTTTTTATTTAATTTATTAACAATATTGTTTAATTCAGTATTTCTATATGATTTTACAGCATCATTATTTCCCAATATAAATTGTCCAAAATTATTTATTTCCTTAGCTTTTATATGAATAGCTATATCCTCAATTAATTTAGTTTTTGCATTAAAACAATCAGCTACAAATTTTGATTCTGAAAATATAACTTCTAATTCTTTATCGTGAAAATTACATACTGCTATATCTATACCTTTAGCTTCTTCGTTTGATTTATAGTTTTTTCTAGATAAATATGCAAGAAAAGGATTATTACTTAAAACGTTAATTAAATGAAAATGATTTAATAGTTCTCCAAACATACCATTGGTTCCTGTTGTTCTATGAACTATGTTTTGATTTGTTAAATCATATAACTTTTTTGCTTCTCTTTTTAATAAATCGGTTAATTCTAGATTGCACATAGTATCATTTATATTTAAAAAATTTATTCTATCCATATTCTGTACATAGTAGGGCAAGTATGCTTGATATACTATTTTAAAATTTTCTAATTCTTGTTGTGTACTAAAATTATATAAATATACTTTTATGTTCTTATTGTCATCCAAATTAGTTTCATTTACAAATATTAAAGGAGCACAAAATTCTTCATAATATCTTTTTAATATTTCATTATTAGTCATTTTTACTCCTCCTTTTTTATAAAATATTTATAATATAACGCTTAAATCTTTTTTACAACATCTACAAATACTAGTATTTTTCTATATCAAATTAGCACTCATTAATTCCGCCTGTTTTATAACTGTATCTACTGCACCATCAGGCTTGCTCTGGTGGATATTGAAACTTTCTAAGTAGCCTCTTTACAACTTTTCTCATATATGCTCTAGCCGATTCTTTTTTATCCCAGTCCACTGTTCTGCTATTTTAAACTGTTTGAGTAAGTTCATGTGCAAGTTCAATTAATACTTCATCATGCATTTCTAAAACCACATTAATATCTTTTACTAAAGCATTATAAAAAGCATAATCTTCTGTAGTAAGTCCTTTTTCTTCACCTTCATTATGTGACTCTATAATTTCATTAGATAATTTTAATAGTTTTATATAAACACAATAAATATCTGAAAAATCTAATTATTTATATGTCAAATCTATAATTTTTCACATCATCTGCGACACTTAAACAATTAGATTTATCTTCTCCTGATAAATCATATAAAAATCTTTCTTTGTTTTCTATCCTTAATTTTAAATATTCTGCTAATTTTTTATCTTCACAATAAACATAGCATCCCTTTTGACCTCTTGTCATTAATGTTCTATATGTATTCTTTATTATTTCATCTGCTAATTTTAATGCTTTATCAGAATTTTCTTTATACATTTTTTTAATACCTTTTAAAGAACCATCTGTTTTGGCTCTTTTATTAAAATCGGTCACAACTTGTCCGTTTTCATATCTTAAATCATTTCCAATTATAACTCCCACATAGTCAAACTCTAATCCTTGAGAAGTATGGATACAACCAATTTCATTTACAGATTCTTTATCTATTGCCCATGTAGTTGAATTTTCTAAATTCCAACTCATATTAAAATTATATTCTGGTATTTGTATATCAAAAGTATTAGAATCATTTTTGCTTCCAGTTATCCAATTCCAACAATACCCTGCAACTATTCTTGCTTTATTATTTATTTCATTTTTTTCATATATAATTTTTCTTAATTCATTAGGGTCATCAAAAATTTGTATTTCATATTCTAAATCAAATATATCATTGGCTGTCTTTCTAATTTGTAATACATCATCAATCCAAGCTAAATATCCATTAGATCCATTACATCTAAATTGCGACTCCAATTTCATTATATTTATTTCTGCATTTTCTTTTTCGGCAAGTTCTATAATTGATTTTATATCTCCAATATCATTTATATGTATTTTTTGAAATTCATCAATAAAAAATATACTAAGTTTTGACGCATTTATTATTTCTTGTATCTGATTTTCACCTCTATATTGCCAAGCTCCTTTTCCTACTAATCTATGAGCCTCATCTACTATTAGTATATCAAATTCATTCTTTTGACACTGATAAAATATTCCTGTACCTTTAAATAAATTATTTATTTGTGCTTGTTTTAAATTACCTTTTCTTAATTTCTTTGAATATACATTCCTTGGAGCGGAATTTTTTGTTACATAGAAGCAATTCATTGATTTATTTAACAAATCTGATAGTAAATTTATTGCAAGAACTGACTTTCCTGTTCCGGGTCCACCGTCAACAATTAAAACCCTTTTCTTACTATCAGAGTACGAAAGTTTAGCTAGTCTTTTAGCTTCCTCATACACAACTTTTTGCTCATCTATCATTATAAATTCTTGATTACCATCTAACATGCTTTTAATGGAATCTTGCAATGCTTTAGAGGGCCTAATTTTACCATTATCAATATCATATAGTGTCTTTCCATTATCACCATATTTTATATACTTTGATATGAACGTTGCTAGTTTTTTAGCATCCCCACTTATAAATACAGGAGCTTTTTCAATATAATATTCATATAATTTATTAGTTAAAGGATCGGGATTTTTTTCTTTATAATTATGTAGATATGCACAAGGAAACAATAATATTTTATTGTCTTGTACACTAGTGTTATAGTTTTGTATAGTTGTTGAATATGACCAAGCTTGATATGAAGGATGTGTTACTCTTCTATTAGCCTGTCCAACATATGTTTCAACATGCGGTTCAACTATATCTTCTAATTCTTCAACAACATTCAAAGTTTCCCATTGTTTCAATTCTATTATAATAGCAGATTGTTTTCTATTTGCATCCTCTCCTGTTATAATAAAATCAACTCTCTTAGAAGTATTTGGTATTTTATATTCAATCGCTATTCCAGAATTATCTGGAATTAATTTTGAATCTAACACATTCTTCATGTACTGCATAGAATTTTTCCATGATCTTATTTCATTTATAGAGGTACTTTTACCGTACTTTTCTTGAAACTTTTTATATATTCTATCTACTATAATATCATCAGTAACATCATTTAAAAAATCTAATTTTATTGCTTCATAAACTATCATTCTACACCTCTATTTTAAATCTTTATACTTTTCATTACATCCTTTGGCTTTCTCTATTGGATATTTCAATTCATTTAATGCTAACTTTCTTTTTAGTTCTGTAGATAAATCTATATTATTCATTTGTGCAAATCGAATTACAAAATATAACACATCTGCTAATTCATCTGTTACTTGTACTCTTTTTTCACCACTCATTATTTTACTTATTTGTTCTTCATCCTTAAATCTAAACAAATCTAATAACTCTCCAGATTCTGTTGATATGCCTATTGCTAAATCTTTTGGATTATGAAATTGTGCCCAATCTCTGTCGTCACAAAATTTACCAATTATATCTTTCAACATTTCAATTGTGTATTTTTTATCCATTTATATTTCCTCCAATAATTATTCTTATAATTTCTTATGTAATTTTACCACTTTATAATTCAAAAATCAATTAATCATTAAAGTTTTGTTATATTATATATAAATTTGTAAATTTTTAGTAGATATTTTATTACATGCCTCTTTAAAACAAGCCGTTATAATCAATTTAATCGTTAAAAGTCCTTGTCTTGGTGTTACGATACCAAAATACAAAACAAACCCCTCTATCCCTTCCTCAGCCTTCACATTGGAGCAACAAAAACTAATAATACAATATGCACATTTATCTAGAGCTAAAAATGAGATATTACTTGCACTATATACAGGCATGAGAGTTGGTGAAATTATCTCATTATATGTATCATATATAGACTTTAAAAACAGAACAATAAATGTTAACAAAAACTGTTTGAGTTATACAGACTTTGATGCGGAGGTTGGAAGTAAAAACAAAAATGAAATATCTACAACTAAAACAAATTCATCCACTAGGATGGTACCATTTATATCTGATAAAGTTGAAGAATTATTAAGAGATCAAATACAAATCGTTGAAGATAATAAAAGAAAATTTGGTAAATGCTATAGCAAGAAATCTCAGTTACTATTTGCAAATGAAAAAGGTGAACTTAAATCTACATCTAGTGTTTCAGCATGTTTCAATAGACTGTGTGAAGTTATAAACTAAATTGAAAATAAAAATGTTAAACCTACAAGTAAAAAATATATTAAAGTGTTTGATAAACATAATTTCCATATGATTAGACATACATTTACTACTAGATGTCTAGAAGCTGGAATGAACATAAAAGTTGTATCTAAATTATTAGGTCATTCAAAAATACAATTAACCCTAGATAATTACTCTCATGTACTTGAACAATTTCAAGATGAGGAAATATCTAGGGTTACAGATTAATTTAAGGATAAAGAGCTGTTTTAGGACGGCTTTTTGTTTTATAAATATATTATAACTAATGTACTATATTAATTATGAGTGTACTTACAATATGGATATTTTGAACAACCATAAAAAGTACCATATCTACCTGTTCTTTTTATCATTCTTGAACCACATTTTGGACAACTAAATTTATTCTCAATTAATTGTTTTGAAGATTTAGTTTTATCAGTAACACTTTTACAACTTATACAAATTTTGCCTTGTCCGCTAATCAAGTTACTATCTTTGAAATCATTAATATCTCTTATGTTCTTACATTTTGGACACTCTTTTTTATTTCCATTATCTAATTCAGTAGCAACCTGTTTTATCTTATCTGCAAATGTTTCCGAACTATTTATTTCAGTTTCTAAAACTTCATTTATTCTAGCATCGAATGTTTCTATTGGATTATTACCTATATTAAATTTATTAATTCTTAAAAATTTATATCCATAACTTTCTAAAACTTTTTGTCTATAGATATCTTCTTCTTTATAATAATCATTATAATTTGCTACGTTTACATTAAGTAATTCTTCAAAATGTTCTTTAAAGCCATCATATTCAATTATAATCTTAAGTTCTTTTGTTTTTTTATATATTAATAAAAAATCAACACAGTATAAAGGATGGATATAATTATTATCTAATTGTTTTAAATATTTGCCTAATTCAAATTGTGGCAAAAACTCAACATATTGATTATTATTTTTCCAAAATTCAGTTTGGTAAAACCAATTTAAAACTAACGGTTCCATTTTAGATTTTTTGTCAACTTCTGAAACATCTTTTTCTTTCTTTGCTATTTCAATAATACTATTATAGTGCTGTAAGGCTTTGCCAATTTCTCCCTTGAAATCTTCTATTGGTTTACTTAAAACAAAATGTATACATTCTTTTGAACGACTAAAGCCAACATTCAAACGCTGTGCTTTTATTTTTGAGTCTTCTTCCAAATCCATCTCACTAAAATCTTTTGCAAATACTCCCCAAAGACTATCTGCCGCAGGATTAGCAACCATTGAATAAAATATTATATCTCGTTCTTCACCTTGACAAGTATCAAATGTCATAATTTTTAAATTTAATTTATCATCTAAATAGCTTCTACATGAAAGTTTATCTATTTCGTTTTTTATTAATCTTTGTTGATTTGTATGTGGAGTTATTATTCCAATACTACTACTACTTTCTTGCTCGACTAATTTTAATAGTTCATTTATTATAAATTTAACTTCAAGCATGTTTGATTTTGGTATTAATTCTTCTTTACCGTCATGTTCAATATAAGAAAATTTAATAACTTCATCAATACTTTTTCCTCTAATTTTCATAACTTGTAATCCATTACCATAAAAATACTTATTAGAATAAGAGATTATTTCCTTATACCCTCTAAAATACTTATATAACATTGTATCATAATTTGCAATATATTCTATGAATTCGAGTATAGAGGACCTAATATTAAACTTGTCTAATTTTAACTGATATGCAGAATTATAAAAGGATGTTTTTCTATAGCTTTCATTAATTATTGAAAGATACTCATTATTTATATCTGTTTTGGCTTGATTAGATTTAACATTAGAAAATTGTTTTTTATCTCCTAAAACTAATACTTTTTTTGCTCTTAATAACGCAGGTAACGATTGTGCGATGCTGACCTGTGAAGCTTCATCTATTATAACTAAATCAAACATTTTAGATTCTAGGGGTATATATTCTGCATAATCTCTAATACCTGCCAAAATGCATGGAAACGCATATTTTAACTTTTCAAATTCTTCTTTTGGAAACTTTTGTTTCTTTTGAATAATTTCTTTGATCAACTTTGCGGTTGATCTGCTTTTTTCATTAAATTCAATAACTCTACTATCCAAAATATTTGCCGTTTTAAACGTTACAAGATTTTCCAAAGAACTTTTATAGCTATGATATTTTGATATTGGTATATCAGAAAAGTCTGTTGTAATAGTATTTTTTAATGTTAAATATCTTATAAGTTCATTATAATCTTTATCAATTCTATTTTCATATTCTTTATCGATTTTTTTTAAATCTTTAAAATTTAGCTTTTCAAAGTTTTTTTCATAGTACATTATTTTTTCTTTAAGATCTTTTATAACATTTACAAAGTTTACTAATTTTTGAACATCTTCCGTATTAAATTTTATTATAATAAGCTTTTGAAATATTTTTAAAAAATTATCTCCATAGCTTGAGTTTTCATTTAAGATGTTATCAATTATTTTTTGTTGAAATTCTAAATTTTTTATATCATGTTTTAAATCTACAAATTTGTGATTCGGAAATGTTTTTTCTAATTTACAGCGTATAGATTGAATTTTATTTTTATTAAATAAGAATCCAAATAATTTACTCTCTTGTTCATTATATTCATTTATAATTTCCTTAATAATAATATTTTTTTCTATACTTAACTCTTCGTAATTACAAAATAGCAATTCTAAATTTTCATATTTATATTTATTGGATTTTATACATTCATTAAACATCTCAGATATTTTACTTAATTCAATTAAATCATCATATCCAGCTATAACATTATTTTCAAGTTCGAATAATTTCACATAATTATCAATCATATTATAATTTTCAACTTTTTTAATATTTTCAATAATTTGCAAAATCTCAAAAAAATCTTCTTGATAACTTTCTTTTTCTAATAATTCTTCAACACAAAATTTACTTTCTAAATTAGAAATGTTATTTTCTAATACTTCTAATTCCATTATATCTTCAACTTTTATTTTATCATAAGCTAAGTTCTCATAATCAAGATCTGATTTAATAGAATTAGCATATTTTTTAATATTTCTTTCTATTTCAGAAATATTATTTTTAACAGTTTTATAATGATTTTTAATTTTATCAAGTGAAGTTTGAGATAATATTTGTGAATATGTATTTCCTGTTTTACCAAGACGAAGAATAGGATTTTGAAAATTTTCTTCTTGTCTTACTTTATTTAATGTACTTATTATTTTTTCTTCAACGACATCTAAAGCTTCTTTCTTATCTGATAAAACCAAGACGTTTTTGTTATTTAGTATCATATCGAAAACAATAGCAGTTATTGTGTGACTTTTACCTGTTCCAGGAGGTCCTTGTACAACTACATATTTACAATCATCTTTTTTTAATGCCTCTAAAATTTGTATTTGCTCGCTATTTAAAGAAATTGGTGCCTCAAATACTAATTTATCACCTAAATCCTTTTCTTCCCATTCATTTTCTACCGTAGTATTTATTTTTATAGGCTCATTAGTCATAAACCCATTTATTATATCATTAAATTCTGATCCAATTCCGGCATCATCGTCCAATATTTGTAAAATTTCTTCGTAATCATTAACTAAAGCATCATCCGACTTATCAAATACGTTTATATAAAAATTATTACTAAAAGCAATCAAGTCGTTTTTTAATATCACCTTTTCTGTAGAATCAAAATCAAATTCACCTTTAATTTTAAAATATGCTGTTATATCATTAAAAACTTTAGATATTAAGTTTTTCAAATTATTTATTTCGGATAAATATATTATCCTTTCGCTAATAGAGTTAATTTTACCCGTTAAATTAATTGTATCTTTTAATTCTTGAGAAATAAATTCAATCGATTTTTTATTTATAAAAATTTGTGAATCAAATGTTATTGTAAAGCTATTACCTTCGGTATTTAAAACTAGTTCAAAAGGTATGTAAAATATCGGGTATTTATTTTTATTATATGTAATGTCAAAGAAAGAAAAATAAAACTCCTGTTTATCTAAAATTTTCTTTGTTGCATTCAAACTATTAATATCTAAAAACAAATCCGCTATATTGTATTCTTCAAAATATTTTTTTACTATATCTTTTAAATTTTCAGTATTTATAAAATCAACTAAATCTTTTATTTTTTTGTTTTCAATTTCATTATCTTTAAACATTTCTATAATATCTGATATTTTATCTCCGAATACTATCATTATGCTTTTCATTAATGATTCTTTAATAGTTTCTAAATCTTGTTCTTGAATACCAATTTGAACCAAAAGTTCTGTAGATTCTTTAATATATTCGTCAACTATATTCTTTTCTATTAACGTCTCTAAAACATCTTTACTGTTATCCAGCAATATACTATTTGATAAATTTTTGTCTTTTAATATCTTTACAAGTTCTATAAAAAACTTTTTATTTATTTCTTTTAAATTTTCACTTGCAATCTCCGAAATTTTATCTGTCAGTTTTGTCAATACTTTTTCATTTGGATTTGCTGTATATTCACCTTTTTTAACGTTTAAAGTATTTGTTTTAAAGCCATTAGTAATAAATTTATTCATTGCAATTTCAAATTTATTATATCTTTTAAGATTGCAACCGACTAAAAAGTTATTTGAATCTGTTATTTGTATTTTTCTTTTTGGGGATTTTTGTTTGTGAAAATCTGTTTCAATAAAGTCCATAAAATACTTAACTATAGATTTGTTAAAGTTTACGTTGTTTTCCATTATTTCCTCCATATTTCTATTTATATTTTCTCCGTACAATTACATCCAGTACCATCATCTTTATAATTTGTACAACCCCAGAATTTTCTAGTTGAATCATCTCTTTTAGATTTTATTATCATACAACCATCTTCACATTCACTGCAATAATGAATATCTTTTTTAATTTCTAAATCATTAGTCATAAAATCACATATTTCAGGTTCATTTGTACATGCCCATATATTTATTTTTCCTTTTAGTTTTTTAGGCATATATTTAAGTGGAAATTTACATACTGGACAGAACTTATTTTTCATTTCTATTTTTTCTTTAGATATTTTAGTATCATATCTTACTTTATCACTATAATCTATCATTAATTCTTGTATAAACTTTGATGGTCTATTTAATGGAGATAATATAAATATTCTGTTTTTTGTTCTAGTAAGTGCTACATAAAATAGTCTTCTCTCTTCAGCATATTCTAAAGGTTCTTTTGGTACTTCTTCTATTAAGTTAAGAATTGGATCATTTTCTATTTGAGATGGGAATCCAAACTTATTGTTTGCTGCACTTATTAATATTACATTATCAAATCCTAAACCTTTTGATCTATGAGCAGTTAATATTGTTATATCTAAGTCAGGATATTTATTACATCTTATTTTATCTTTAGCATATCTTTTTTCAAATTTTTCAGATTGTATTAATTGATATTTTTCAAATTCATATCTACAAATAAGTAGTATTGATCCTTGCTTTCCGTTTTCATCTACTATCTTGTCCAATACTTTTATTAACAGATTAATTTTATTTTCTGTAGCTTTCTTTTCATCTTCATACCCGTATATGTATATTGGATTTGTTAGATGTTTCGGAGATATTAAATATTTTTTCTTTTGTATTGGATTCTTTTGAATAAAATCTCCAGCTACATCTATTAGCTCTTGTGAATTTCTATATGTATGAGTTATTTTAAGTTCTTCTGCATATCCCATTAGTTCTTTAAATTTCAAAAAATATTCACTTGTAGAACCTGCGAAGGCAAATATAGATTGCCAGTCATCTCCCACAGCTATTACTTTACTATTAGTTACTTGAGATATTTTTTTAGTTAAGTTAAATCTTTGTTTTGCTATATCTTGATACTCATCTACTATTATATATTTGTAATTTAACTTAATTTTATTTTTTTCTATATCATCTATTACATCAATAGCATTATTTATCATATCATTAAAGTCTATTTTATTTTCTTCTTTTAAAAACTTTTCATATTCAACATAAACATATTCAGCAATATCTATAAATATTTTTGAGCGAACATTATCTGTTCTATTCTTTAAATTTTTAAAGTCTTCATATTTCATACCTAAACCTTTAAATTTAGATATGAATTCAGATATAAAAAATATTAAATCGTTTATATACTTGTCCTTACATGTTTCTACTAACTTTTCATAAACTTCTTTGTAATTTCTATTTGTAAGTACAAAACCTACTTTTTCAAGCTCTTCTTTTAAATGAACTAACATTTCTCTTCCATCTTCATAATCTGGATATGTAGATATTAAAGCAGTATTGTATTTATGGTGAAGCATAATTTTTTCATTCATATTTTTCTCATATACTTCTAATTCGAAAGGTGTAAATATTTTACTTAATTTATTTTTACTATACATTCCAAAATGTTCTATGTATGCCTCTTTATCTCCTTTAATTATATGAAAATCTGGCATATATGGTTTGTTAAATATCTTAATCCTTCTGTTATATGCTTCTTCATATTTATATTCAATATTGTTTAAATATAAAAAATTAGCGATCATTACTTCTTGAACAGATCTTAATGTTTCACCATTAATAGTTCTAACATATTTTTTAATTTTGTTAGCTTCAGTTTCAATATATCTTTCAATATTTCCTTTTAAAGTATTATAATCTCTTGTCTTTTTATCTTCGATATATTCACTTATATTTTTGTAATTTAATGCTTCTTCTGGTATGTTCATGTAATAAGATAAAAAGTATAAAATGTTTTGTAATTGTTTTTCTTCTTTATATACTTTATTCATTATTATATCTGAAAAAACAGAGTATGTATTCTCTAATACAGAAGGTATGCTAGAAGCTTCTTTTCTCATTATTTCATAACCTAACGAATGAAAAGTTATTACTTTAGCAGGTATATTCATCTGCTTATTTATTTTTTCAACTAGTTCTTTTACTGCTTTATTGGTATATGATATAACTATAATTTCTTCTGGTCTTACATTTTGTTTCTCCACTAAATATTTAACTTTAGCAGCAAGAGTGGTAGTCTTACCAGCTCCAGCACCTGCTACAACTAAACAGTAATCTTCATCTACTAAAACACAATTTCTTTGTTCATTATCTAACTTAATATTTTTATCCACTTTTTTTAATATGTTATCTAGGTATTCTCTATATTCTTCTAACTTAGCATTAACGAAAGCGTTATTATGTCTTTCGACTTTAGCTTCAATATTATGTGAATATTCATCATCACATAAATTTAATATATTAACATAATCCTTCTTTGATATATATCTATCTTCAAGTAATAAATTATGAATTTTGTATGAAATATCATTCATATAATTATCTCACCTTTTCTTTTGTATTCAGTTCATTTACATTAAATTCATTATACAATGAAAAATTTTTTTTAGCAATAAGACTTTGTTATATTTTGTAAAATAATGTTTATATATTAAAAAAATCCTAGATATTCCATTAATGTTCTTGGATAAATTTAAGATAAGTAAATATCTAAAGTTATTAATTATTATTTTAGTTATATAAACTGTTCTATAATGGCTTCTAATTATACATATATAATACTTCTCCTTTAATAGCTGGACCTTTTTCTTTTATAATAAGTTTTTCTTGTTCTACAACATTCATCTTTCTTCTTAAATCTCTACTAATTTTAAATACATCTTTCATAAAATCCAAAAGAATAATTTCTTGTTCTTCACTATATTTTCTTTCTACTAGTAAAACAACATTTATTTCTTCTTCAAATAATTCTTGAAAATCATTAAAATCAATACAAAGGTCTTCTATTTTAATTTGCGATGTTACTATATAATTTTTGTCATCACTAAAATAAATAGGCGATGCACTCTTAGTATTGAATATATAATTAAATAATTGCTTATTGTTTGAATCTTCTAAGTCAACTTGATTTTCTATCATACCTTTAAACAATTCATTTTGCTTAATAGACGTTATAAGCTCAATATTATCATTTTCCGAAGTTGGTTGAAGCATCTTTGCTTTAAATTTTATTAATTGTCCTGAAAATATATGTTCTGCTTCTTCAAAATCAAATTCAATAATTCCGGTTTCATCTTCTAAAATCTTACTTTCAAACATTCTATACAAATCCATTTTATCATTTTTTATGCTTTGGGTATTTGTTGTGGATGTTTCTCCATTTATAGTTATAGGCTTTATATCTATTCCTGCACCTTTAACATTTTTATTTACTAAAACTGATTCTTCTGCTATTTTTATCCCTATTTGTTTTGATAATTTTATTAATAAATTCTCGTTAATATATATATCATTTTTAAACAACATTTTTAACATCTCCCTTACGTCGAATATTATATTGATTCATCATCTGTAAATTCAATAATTTCATTATCTTCATATACATCATCTGTAGATAGAGATTCTCTAAATTCTTCTGCTATCATTGTTTTATTAAACTCTGCTGTAGGATCAACATTTCTTACAATTTTTTCTAATTCTTCAATATTGACTTTAAAAAACTCTTTCCTTCTGTTAACCTTATTTAGTCTACTTTTATTTAAAATTTGATGCATTTTAAATTCTAGCAATACTGCATCTTCAGAAAATATAAAACTATGCACATCAAATTTAAAAGGAACACTTGCATCTCCTAATTCATTTATTCTATCTTGTGGTTCTAATCTCCTAGTCATTCCAATTTTAAATATATCTTCACCAAAAGCTCCTAAATTGCTAATTACATAAACAGTACCAGCTTTTCCATTTTGTAGATTTACTATTTCTTCTTTTTTTATAATTACTTCAGCTAGTTTCGATTGTAGTTCTAAAATCCTAGTATTTAATTTTGCTAATTCATTTTCATCTACTGTATTGTTTATAACTTGACTTACTTTTTCTATTTCATTTTTGAACTTTTCTTCTTCTTTTTCAACTTTTTTCTTTTCTATTTCTAAAGCTTTTCTTTCTTCGGTTTCTTGTCTCATTTGTTCTCTAATAGCTAATTGTTCTTGACGTGATTGCTCTTTTTTTACATAATAGTTATATTCAATTTTAATAGCATTTATAAATAGATATTCTACTTGTCCTATAAATTTAGTTAACGTACTTAGTATATTTTGATTTCCTTCTCCTACTATAACCAAATACTTTTCTATTGTCTTTTTAAATTTATCAATTGCATTATCTAATTTTTCATATTTTAAATCAATTATTATATTCTGTAGTTCTGCTCTTAAAGCAATTACCATTAAATCATATATAGTTTTGTTTGCTTTTGTCGTATATCTAGAGGAGTATAATTGTAATAACTTATCAATTTCCTTTTCATTTTGCCTATATGCTTTTTGAAGATCTAATACATTCATACAATTAAGTTTTAGAATTACAGATGGAGCTAATTCATCTAATTCCTTTTCATGTTCGTAAGGTATTTTATAGTCAGACAATTGTAAATATTCATTTAAATACTTAGATATTGAGTATTCTATACTTTTATATGTCTCTTTAGTCTTACTTAATTTATTTATAGATGTATTAAGTTGATTGTTCTTAGATTGAATATCTTCATTTAAAGTTGATATTTTTTCTTCCAGTGATTTTATTGTTAATTCATCTTTTTCTATATTCTGCATATTAGCTAAAACTAATTTTTCAGTCTGTTCATATTCGGTTATTCCTAGTTCATCAATTTTCTTCTTTAAATTTTCATTTTCTACTTTTATATTTTTAATATTAAAAATATCTTTAATAGTTTGAATTAATTCTTTCATTTTTCAAATTCCTTTCATATTATCAATAATTGATAATATTTCCTGCTATATAAAATAACATTATAATTATACCACCTTCATCGACAATATTCTTTAGCGAATGCTGTCTAGTTTTGTCGAAATAGCAAAACACACCCTATAACTTTTAATTATAGAGTGTATAAGTTATTCAATTTATCATATAGTAAATCTTGTTGTTGTCAACTGCAGTCACTTTGCAGTCATTGCCTCTTTAACTAACCTGTAACCCCTGATACACCTAAGTTTGTCCATCTGGGTGTTACTTTCTTTGCAGGTTATATTCTTCAAAGCGAGTATGCGCTTATATATCACATTTCAAACATTTATTTCTATGAACACATATTAAAGCATCGCATTTTTCACATTTCCACTTTTTTTGTTCATTTACTAAAAATTCTTCTATTCCAATAATTTTAATATTATTTAAATTTTCTATCATACTCATGTTATATTTATTTTTATATCTTTCATCTAATTGTTTTAATCTCTTACAAGGATAATTTTTACATTCATAACATTGTCTTGGATTTATACTCTTCTTATTTTCACAATTTTTTATAACGCACTTTTGGCAATGTTTGGGCATATTAAAATCATTAGAATTACATCCCAAACATCTTTTTTTATCTCTTTGATATGCTAAGCATAAAGTACAATTCATTCCACAAGGAGCAATCATATTAATATCTATCATTGTTTTATTTCTCCTTTTAAATAATTATTAATCTATTTTATCTTGCAATTTATCTATATTATTTTTATTCTCATCATAAGTTTCATATTTTTTTATAAATTAAATTTAAAGTAAGAATTTATTATTTTAATTATATCACTTTAATCGACAAAATTATATAGAATATGTCGTCGAGTTTTGTCGAACATAGATAAATAACGTAAATTTTCAAAAAAAATATACCCAAAATATTAGATTGACTAATATTTTGAGCACATTTAAATTTTTAATGTAACTTAGTTAAAATTTATAAGTACCTTCCGAGTCCATACAGATAACTATTTTACTAGAATTAATATCTTTTAAAAAAGTTTTTACTAAAGCTTCAGTAACGCGGGTTTTACCATAGTGGCTGCGAAGATCTTCCTTCATGTTAAAGGTTCTAGTGATTGTAGAATTACTAAGTGTAACTTCAACCCTAGAAGCTTTAACTAAAACCCAGTAACCGTTCCGCTGCTCTTTAATGTAGTAACCATTTTCTAAATATTTTTCAATATCCCTACGTTTACCTTGCTTTTCAATAGTATCTGATTTCTCATAATTTACGGATGTAACAGTTGCTTTCTCCATAATATACCTCCAATTGTAGATTTATTAGTTATTTTTAATCATAACATTATAGCATACTTATGTAACTTTGTCAACCAAAATTATTTGATTTAATAGTATTAACCTATATCTATTTAAATTGAATTACTTAAAATTTCACTAAATATATTTTTAATTTCAAATTCAAAAGGTATTAAATTATATTTAAATATAAATACATTTTCATAAATTTAGAAGCAATTAACTCTATAATATTCTGTAATATAAATGAAAAAGTAAGTTTAAGCATCTATTGCTTTAACTTACTTTCAAAACTAGTGCGAGAGTTCGATTCACTTGCTCGCACCGTACAGTTTTCTCTTTTAATATTTAGTCTTTCTTGTATCTTATATTCCCCCAAATCCTCCAAACATAGGTATATTAGGTCTTTCAACTATTGTGACAAATTTTATAGAATATAAATCACATAAAAGTAAGCCATTAACTTCGATAGGTCTTAAAATAATATAACTAACTCCTACGCTAACTAATACTCCTATTCTATCTGTAGTTGAACCACCAATTAAAAACTCTACTTTTACTAGTTTACCTATTTGTGTCTTCAAATACCCAGCAATATATAGCGTACTTGATATTGGCTCCGGTATTAACTCATTAGTTCCATTTTCATTTCCCATATAATATCCTCCTTTATAATCTATGTTGTTTTATATTTAGGTGTAGGCGAGTAAAAACAATGTTGAGTAACTGTAGTAAAATATTTTCCAGATTTATTAGTTGGAAAATAATTAATACATTCAACTTGTGGATTTAAAAACCATAAAGAATTAGATATTCCAAAGAATTTACCTCCACCAAGTGCCCAATCAGCAATCTCATAATGTATTTTATCAGGAGGTGTAGTATAAATATTTCTGGTTGTGGGTTTTCCTCCTATTGTTGTGAAAGAACAATGAAATTGATTGGGTTGCAACATTATTGTTCTAATATTTCCTTTCCCAACACGTTGATATTCACCATATGGAGCATTAACCCTATTCATTATTGTAGTAGCTACTGCTCTCATTCCGTTTTCACCTTCACCCTCGGCTTCACATTTTATTATTCGAGCCAATATTTCTCTATTGTCAAATGGCATAAATACCTCCTGATATAGTTAATATATTTTATTAATTAATGTAAAAAATATGCAAGTACAAGTGAGAAAAATGTTATTTAGAATCGTATTTCATTAAAAAATATATCTTTTAAAACATTAAAAAAGGCATAAAGTAGTACCCCATAATTTTGTTATAGGGTACTACTTTACTATATATTATCTAGTAAATATTCATAGTTTTATTTAGAAACTGATTTATATTAGAGTAACTTTTTCTATATCTTCTTTGTTTTTAAACTCAATTAGACTGTTTTCTATTTTACATTTTCTCTTGTAGTTTGTACATAGCTTATTTAATTGCTTTACAATATATATGCCTTCATTTGCCATATCTTCGTATGTGTCATAGTTTTCAAAACAATCTGCTAAACTATGAATTATATCATTTCTTGATCTTCTCCAAGTATGTAATCTATCAAATAAATCCTTATCACACATTTTATTTAACACTTGATTATTAGATATATTTTCGTTAATTTTTTGTGTTTTAGTATATAAATCCACTATTTTATTCTGTGGAAATTTGATATTCATGTACCTACATAAAGATTTGGTTCTATCTTCTATTAAAGCATAGGTAATAACTAATATTTCAAAATTTGCATCCATCTCTTTTGCTTTTTTTAATCTACCCATTAATTCTTTATATGTATAGTATTTATCCTGATTTGATACAATTTTATTATTCATATTACTTATTTCCCCTAACTATGCATTTTGTCTCCTATAATTATTTTTTGAATCTTATATTTACAAATAATAACTATTATTTTGGAAATCCACTACTTATTATTTGCCTATATAAAATCTGTATAATTGTTATTTATAACTATTTTAAAATGTTATTTAAATTCTTTATAGTCTGCTTAGTATCAAAATTATCTAACATTTCCATTGCGTCTTCAAATGAATGATTCAATAGTTCATTATCTATAGCCGATTTGATCATTTGATTATACTCAATATCTTTTTGTCTCTTATACTGAATTTTATATTGTTTTGTTACATTCTTATAATATCCATATATATCGTTCAAAGTTTTATTAGATGAAAACATGTATTGTATAGCATCTCTAATTGCATCTTTATTTTTATATTTAAATTTTTCTCCCAAAAAAGATATTAAATAGTATGGTATAGGCGTTCTGTTATCATCACTCTCTTTTTTCTCTTTTTCTGCTTTTAAGAATAATAGATATATTCTTAAAATATCATCAAAAGTATACATGCCATTTTTAATAAATTCTATTAAAGATTTATTTTCATTACTACCAGTCTTTAATACATAACTTTTTTTAGTGAATGCTTTATATCCACCTTGATCAAAAGAAAGTAAAACTTGAAGTAACTTTTCCAAAGGTATTATTATATCTTCTATCTTTTCAAATTTCAAATTAAACAACTCTGAATTTTCTAATAATTTTTCGCGATAATCATTAAATCTTCTAGTTGTCTTAAATGTATTAGTATCACTCTGCTTAACTGATAATAAAAATCCCCTATTTTCAAATTCTCTTTGTATATTACGGAAAATACTTTTATTAGCTTCAAATGACTTCTCATTGATAGCATTTTGGCTATTATTGTACTTCACTATATTTTTATATAAATATTCATGTTCCTGATTCAACACAAGTAATTTTACCATGACAAATGTATCTTTAAATTCATTGACGATATCTTCCTCGTTATATTTTTTTAATACTTCATATATGGTATTAACTGTTTGGCATCCATTAACTATTTGTGGATTATATGTTACATATCTACGTTGATATCCTCCACCAGTACTAGTTTCTTTTTTTACACTATCACATATTACTGTTATTCCATTATTATAATAGAAAAAATTTGCTCTTTCATTTTCATCTTCAAGTGTTTTAGCAATTTTAGAATTAATTCCTTTATTACCTAAATAATCTCTTATATTTTCTTCAAACAAAGGATAATCTTTTGCTTTTGCATCTTTTAATATTTCATATATTTGACTTACTGGCGTAAGTATATATTTAGCATCTATTAAGTTTGGCAAATTATAATTTTCTGTGCTTATATTTAGTACTGTACCATCATTAATTGTGTAAAAACTACATTTAAAATTTTTACTTGGTTCATGTCTATCTTCAAAGAATTGATTTCTAATTTCATCTAAAAAATATATCTTTGCATCAATATAACATCCTACTTCAGTATCTGTATTCCTAAATTTTTCGAATGCTTTAACAATATTATCACTTTTATTATTGTTGGATACATACATATTTAAATGAATAGTAAATTCTGAATCGTTTTTAAATTTATTAAATATATCTTGCAATTCTATAGATCTTCTATAATTTCCATTTTTTAATGATGTCAATGGCCTACTTAAAAAATCATTTTCTATATATCTAATGTCTACATTTGTATCTTCAGAGTAATATTTATTTTGTATTATATACAATTCCTTTGAATCCTCAAAAAAAGTGTAACAATCTACCCCATCATCTACATATTCAGTTATATAATCTTCTATAACTTCCTCATCAATATTAAATAGTTTAGAAAGTATCCAATAATTAAAAGCATACTCATTTTTATTTAATAAAGGATTTGATGAAGAATAATTTCTCTTTATATATTCAATATCCTCAACTATTTGTTTTTTAAAATTATCCATATGTACCCCCTAATATTTTATAAAATAATTATTAAATATTAGTATTATACATCATTAATTTACTTTTTTTGTCGAAATTTGTAATATGCCGTCAAAATAATGAAATTTATGTATTTTTTCACAAAGTAATAAAACATAATCACAAGTTTTCTACTTAATAATTATGTTTATATGTTTTTATGTTTTTATCCTAACTTTCTATTTTTAACTATCATATATGAAACTTTCTTCTAAGTTCTTTTTTACACTTTCTATTACTAAAAAGTAGTATTGTATTTATCATTATTATGCTTAATATAAAACATATTACTGATGGCCATGTTACTGTTATTACCTTGAGTAGTATAAATACTATTTGTATTATTCCTATTACAGAAGTTCCAAGTAAATAAGTAATATAATCGTTAGCTTTGTATTTTAGTATTAATGATACTATAAACATTTCTGCTATTGCTCCTATACATAAGGCTGGTAGTACATATGTTATTGACCAAAGTTTAAAACCTGTTAAATAATCATAGACAATTGCACATGTAGATAACATTAATACTTGGTTAAATATTATTGCGTTAGGATTGTTTCTTTTATTTATAGAGGATATTAAGTTAAACCAAAAGAAGAATATTCCTACTAATACTAGTAAAGACCAATTTAATGCATTACTTAATATATAATTTATTATTGCACATGTGGAAAAAGTAAGTATCGATGCAAATGTTAGTATTTTAAATACTATATTTTGTTCTTCATATATTGATGGTATAACTGGAAAAACATTTGGTGTACTAGCTCCAACGTTTAGTTCATTTTTACATAATGGACAGATTTGATTATTACCTGTAACGTTTAATTTACAACTTTTACAATATCTCATAATTCATCTACCTCGTCTGTCTGGTTTGTATTTACAACTATATCTATACCCATATAACTTAAATTTCTAAAGAAATTCTTTTCAATTTCTGAGTTTATATAACGAGATGTAAAACCTATTGTAGTTTTATCGTTGTATGAACACACACAAACTTGAATTTCTTCTGTTCCAGAAAAGAACGAAAACATTTCTATATACTTTTGAACTTCTTTTGGCATATTTATTATTCCTATATTAGATAAAGATGTAGTACATTTTTTCATCTCAATGTTATATATAATTTTCAGTAATATATTCTTTAAAAATAGCGGTATAACACGTATTAATAAGTTGTTTTCTATCATTACGTAACTATTAAATTTTTCAGATAAAGATTCTTTAGTTAAGTTTTCTTTAAACTGTTTATTAGTTTCTTCTATTATTGTTTTTAACTGTGTACTTTCTTTTTCAAATTTATATTTTACATTCATAGTTACAAAGAAATTTCTAATAGTGCTGGATTTAAAATATTTCCTTAAATTTATTGGGATTGTTATACTTACTGGCCTTTTTTTATCTTTCATCCTCATTGTTTCATCTATAGATTTTAGTAATATAGATGTTAAAAAAACTGTTAAAGTTGTGTCATATTCATGAGACAATTTAAGTAAATCATCAGTAGAAGTAATACCTTCTATTACTTTTATTCTATTTTCACTAAATTTAAAACTTTTAATTTTATATGCTTTATCTTTTTCCTTAAAAATTTGACTTTTCTCACGTTTATAATATTTTTTAAAACTATCGTCTTCTTTTTCTTGAAGTGAAGAGATATCGTCTAATTTAATATCATTACCTAAATCATATTTAAGTGTTAAATAGTTTAAAACTAATGACATTAAAAATTGTGATGCTCCTACACCATCTGCTAAAGCGTGGTAAACTTCTAAATTAATTCTCTTTTTAAAATATGTAACATTAAATAATAAATTTTTATTACTATATTTATTTATTGAATAACATACTGATTCATTTTCTTCTTTTACTATAGGTATAATACTACTAGTTTCAAGGTAGCACCAAAATAGTCCGTTTTTTAAAACTGAAGAAAATATCGGATAGGATTTAATTGTTTTATCTAATGCTTTTTGTAATATATCTTTTTCTATATTTTCTGTTAAAGAACATACACAGCGAAAAACTTTTGAATCTTTTTTATTACTAGTTGAAGGAAAAACTTTAGCAACATTATCTAAAGCATACCATGTATCATTATTTTTCAAATTATCACCTCATATATAATTAAGTCTATATGTCTATATATTTTATTTTATAACTTCTTGTTTATTTTTTCATAGCAATATTATACAATATTTTTACCTTTAACTCAATTAAACTTTTAAAAAAACTGTACAAATATGTTTAATTAGCAATCAATTAATCTAATTATTGCAAAAAATATAACTATTAAGTTTTTATGCTTAACAGTTATGCTTTTAAAACATTAGTATATTTAATCGTATATCTGCACATTTGATTCAAAAAAATCTAGTAATCTTTTTTATTCTTTAGAACCTTCAACCTTTTGAACTTTCGATCTATTTTGATATAACAATCTAGCTATAGGGTAAACATCTATCCAAATTTGGTTTATACCTTCTTTTTGAGATTCATCAAATATTAATTGCATACCAAAATGTAGATGACTTTTCTCTATGTTATTAACATTTTCCTCAGTACTATATCCGGTTTTCCCTAAATATCCAATAACATCACCAGCTTTTACTATATCCCCTTTTTTTAATTCTTTAACATACGGATAATCTTTTCTTAGATGTGCGTAATAATAATATCTTTTTTTATCAAAACTTCTTATTCCTATTCTCCAGCCACCATATCTATTCCATCCTAATTCTTCAACTACTCCAGATTCAACAGCTATAATTGGTGTACCAATATTTCCAAACATATCGTGTCCTAAATGTTTTCTTTTATATCCAAAGTCTCTTCCGAGAGCCAAAGTCATCATAATCGTTATAATAATATCCCAATGCTATAGGTGAAAATACTTTTAATCCGTATTTTTCTTGCCACTGTATATTTCCTTGTTTATCTGAAACTTGTATTCTATAATTACCTACAAATTCAGCAAGTACGGCTGTATATGCTTCTAAATAATAACTATAGAATTTCATATCTTTTGTAATATCCTCCATTTTTTCTCCAGCTTCAAGTCTTTTGGTAAGTGCATTCATATCACTTTCTTTATATTTTGTAAAAATTCCGCCATATTTTGCTCCAAGATAAGATAATATTTCTATCCAATTGTATTTATATCCATCTTTATTATGAGATGAAATATCTAAATCCATGGCTTTTTTTAAAGCAGGATAAGTAACGTTGAAACTTACCCACTTAATATATTTTTTTCCATTTACATCTTCTACTACAGCAATACTTTGATTTGAGTTAATACTGATAAATATACCAAAAACAGATAATACTATTATTAATAAACATATACCAGCACATATTATTTTTTTAAAATTTAAAAAAAGTAAAAACAATAAAAACACATCCCATTTTATATAGTATAAGTTCTGAAATATTATAGGCTCACCTATACTATAACAATATACTATATATATTATTTTTATATTACAAAATACAAGTGTAGATTAATTATAATTAGATTATACAAATAAAAAATATAACCGCTGAGTTTTTAAATCAGCGGTTATATTTTTTATTTTAAATTTTATGTTTATTTGTCCAATCGGTAAAAATTTCTCCGTTTGGCATAATAGAAAGATCATATGTATATCTTTTTGATTTTTTCCATTTTTCAACGGTTTCTTTTCTAGATTGATGATATCTTTTAAACCCTACTCTAATATCCCCTTTAGTGTACGTTTTTATATCATAACCTGCGGTATAACATACCGATATACCAACATCATATCCTTTTGAAACTAATACTTTCTCACAATCTGAGAAGACGTTGGAATCAATTTGATACTCTTCCCAATACTCTGGAGCTGTAACATCTTTTTGTAAATCATTGAATAGAAATTTCTCTATTCTAAGCCTTTTTCCCCATTCAATAAACTTTAATATTTCTTTTGGAGTATCGATATACCCTTTAAAGCATGTCGTTGCAAATTCCATTTTAGATTTTAATGTTCGGCATAGTTCCTCTTTAATATCCCGCGTAGTGAGCAGATTAGAATTTCCAAATACCTCAGCGTTTTTAGAATCATCATAATGATGTCTACTTAGCATTATTCCAGATAAATTTCTACAAAGTTTACAACTTTCAACTTCATGAAAAAAAAGCTTCCGTGAACCATTAGTAATTATATATGAATTTATATCATAATCCAATATTCTAGGATCTGTTATAATATCATATAGTTTATCTGCATATAAAAGCGGTTCACCGCCACCAAATATTATAGTATGAATATAGGGAGAATATTTTTTGATTGTTCTACAAAGTTGTACATAATTATCTTGCATAATATCCTGACTAAACTGCCGGTTCCTACAAAATTTGCAATTACTATTACAGTTTGAACCAAATGTAACATATGCATGGATCCTTTTGGTTCTATTTAATTTATCTCGAGTAAATCGTTTAAATCTTGGTTTTCCAAACCGTATCAATTTCATACTCGGTGTAAAAAACATAATTACCCCTCCATTACGTTATTTTATTAGATAATTACCTAATAATAATATGAAAAATAGCGTAAGTATTTTACCATAATTTTGAAATTATGTCAACTGTTTTTAGCAAATTCGACAAAATAACACCTGAATTTACTAATAATATAAAAAAATTTAATTATTATAAGTTTATTTAATATGCAGTTGTTCTAGTTCTATGATATGGCCTCTTTATATTGTTTTTATCTTGTCCTTGCATCCATATGTAATCATTTATTGTTATTGCATCATATTTATTTTGTAATCTATTTTTTATTTCATTTACTACTGTTATCATTGTAGAACGTATCTCTATTTCATATTTACTTTCTTTATCTATTTGCACTTTATTATCTATTAATTTAGTCAGTTCTCCATCATACTCTACAATATCCAAATCTCTTAATACTTGTGGTATTTTATAATCTGCACAACCGATTAAATTACTAAAATCCACTTTTATATTTTCTTTATCTTGTTTTATAT
The DNA here is from genome assembly GCA_023460515.1 of Bacillota bacterium. Classification (GTDB taxonomy): domain Bacteria; phylum Bacillota; class Clostridia; order TANB77; family CAG-465; genus RGIG5057. The sequence continues at coordinate 186,782 of JAEWPS010000038.1, forward strand.
GCAATATATCTGATACTAATAATTGTGCCCTTTTATAATAATAAACTTTTTTATTTTTGTACTCAGCTGTATCTTCAAATGAATTAAAATTATCTATTATTATATTAAATAGTTCTATATCTTTATTAATATTTTTTATATATTCATAGAAGTTTGAGTTCATTTTTTCATTTACTGTTTTGCTTACTTCAACTATAATTTCATATCTTTCTTTTATTAATGGGATTTCTATATTACCTTTTAATATTCTTTTAAATTCTTCATAAGGCATTAAACTTAAATTTTTAAAATTCAGAAATTTATTATTTGTTTTGATTTCTTTAGCAAATGTACATATTAATCCAAAAGCTCCATCATATTTTTTATTTTCATATTCTACTTCCCACTTTGGCTCTCCCCAATAACAAAAACCTATTGCATGATATATTAGCAAAAAATTTATTAACTCTTCTGCACTAAAATTATTCATTCCAAATGGTAAGTTATTAAGCCAGTGAATACGATTTTGAATATTTAATTCATCTGTAAATTTATCTAACTTATCTAAATTAATTTTAACATGATCTGAATTTTCCACCACATATTTATGACTATCTAAGTATTTGCTAAATATATTTTCCATATTAAACACCCTTCTGTTACTTGTATTTTATTTTAATATTCCCTCTCATCTATCTCAGTTATTCTATCTCTTACACTAGCGCTATGTAATTGTGCTAACAATGAATATATCTCATTATCTTTATTATTTGGCTGAGGTAATGCTTTTTGTATGTCTACTCTACCTATTATTTCTTGATATTCTTTTTCACCTAGCTCTTTACTTATATACCTAGATGTTTCTTTAAAACTATATTTTTGTGTATTCATATCTACCAAAAAACGATTTCCTTGGCCTATTTGTAATCCAATATGATCTATTGTATTTTTAAGAAATCCTGTGAATTTTTTCACATTGTATTTTTGCATAATTTTATTTGTTATATTATTATCTTTATTTTCTACTGCTTCTGCTATACCTTTCATTGCATATTCATTTTGTGAGAATGTATAGTCATAGTCAAAGTTAGGTGCTAACTTCGCAACATTGTCTTTTATTAATACACCCCAGTTTTGTCCATGCCTATCTGGATTTGATGTTTGTATATCTGCTAGAATCATTTTTAAAAAGTCTTTCCATACATCTTGTATATTATCTTGACTTATTCCGTTTATCTGTTAAAAATTGTTTTAAATCTTCTCTTATAGAAGATAATTCCCTGCTATTAGTTATACTTTTGCCTAAGTACAATTCTTTATCTTTTTGTATATCTTCAGTAACAAGATATCTATTAGCACCTTCTTGACATATGGTATTTTTTGCGTAACTAATTCCCATTTGTTCATATATATTTTCAGCCAGTTTTGTGTAATATATATTCATATTATATTTGGCTTTTTTCCAATATTTTATCTCTCCATTTTCTGAAACTTTTTGTACTACATTATCACTTACTCTTGTTTCTTTCATTTGTATTCCCCCTTTAATCTATTGTATTAATTTTAAATTGATAAGGTTATTTTTATCTTTTGATTTTATTTTTTCTATTATACTTATTTTTCTACATTATACAATAAATAAATTCTTTTTACAATATGTTTTTCTATTATATTTATAAAAAAACAATGCCATTAAAATTGTTAAAGCATTGTTTACTATATTTATTATTCTACAGTACATCTAAGTACTGTTTTTAACTTACTTGGCTCTGTTTTACGGGCGTCAGAAATATATATTTCTCTGTGTCTTAATGTTTTTATTTTTAAATTATTTTCATTAATAAAGTCTTTCATTTTTTGAAAACTTGCTGGTTCACTATCATAAGATCCTATATGTAACATTTGAACAGATAAACCATCTTCAATTGTTTCAAATTCAGCAATGTCTAAAAGTGGATTGTTATTTTTATTTTTAACTTTATCCATTGCTCTATTAAATATATCTACAGTTACAAATTCTGGCTGCCTTATCATAATTTTATACACTAACTCATCTTTACTAAATACATTAGACTTTCTTCCTTCGTCTGTTAAATCCCATAATCCTTCAAGTGGATATACAGTATAATCTATATATCCTTCTGGAGTATATCCTTGTTTAGGCATCATTTTAACCGCATATGCAAGTGAGTATAGTATACCAACTTTTTCAGCAAATTCATCACTGTTTGGGTTACCACTACCAGTAATAGTAATGAATTTTTGTTTTGGAAGCGTTACTATGGTCGGCTGGTCCTTTGGTAAATAAAACTCTCTTTCTGCTTTCTTCCATTCGTGTTTCATATTATATCCTCCATTTGTAATTTATTCATTAACATTATATTTAATTTTTATATCTTTTCCATCGAAATATGTATAATCTCCCGTATCCAATTTCCATATTGCTTTTGCTTTAGAAGGATGCTTTATACCATTTTCTTCAATATATTCTGATGCCTCAACTATCCATTTTTGTTTAGATGATTTACCATTACCTTCATCCATATATCTATCATCTGTTTCAGCACTTAACATTTCACCATTATCTTTAAATTTAAATATAGCGCTTACTGTATTTTTGTTATATGTTACTGTAGCTTTTGCTGTGTTTTGATCAATACTTTCCCACACAACATATTCTTGCAATGCAACTGTTGGCAAGAATATCATTTCAGAAAGACATGTTACTAAACTAGATATATCCATTTCTTTTCCAGTTACATCAAATAATGTTACACTTTTTGCAAGCATTCCTGTCATAGATCCTATACTATTTGTATAATTATCTAAACCTTCAAATGGTATTCCCATCATACTTGTATGTATTGAAGCTATTCTATCTAAATCATTTAATAAGTTATAATGTTCATATTTTATTTTAAGCATAGGTTTGTCTTGCGAAAGTTTAAAGTCAGTTTCTCCATATACAACATGTACATTATATATTTTTTGTTTTCCTATAAGTCCAGAATATCTAAAGAAGTTTTGAACCGATATAGGTAAATTTTTAATTTCTTCTTCTGTATATACTTCATTTCCTATAGCACTATATTCTAAGTTATTTTCACTTAGTGACTCTTTAACAATTAAATTAAACTTACTTTTAAGTGGTGATCCTGGTATATTAAACCAAATTAATAATATTGCAATAACTACTATTATTATCCCAATAATCCACATAATAATTTTTCTCCCCTTCATATTTGTTTCCCCTTTTATATATAATACATTTATACTATTTTGCAAGTTATTACGTAATCATATCCTTTTTTCATTTTATTTTCTTTTTTAATAAATTCAACTGTCTTACCTTCATTTTGTGCAGATATTACTATATGTGCTATTGCAATACCAATATCTACTTTAGTCATTTTTTCAGTAAGTACCGCTACTATTTGGCGATATACAGATATTTCATTTTCAAAAACTTCAAAAAACCATGACTGCCTATTTACTGCTGATGGTGCTAAACGAACAGCTTCCATTATGCTATCTTCTTCAAATAAGTTAGATATTTGTGTTATATCTTTTCTTTTAAATTCGTTAGTACTTTCTCTATACATAGTTTCGTTTGGCGTGCCAAATGCTATCATAGAAACAAAATTTAGTGAACTATTCTTATCATTTTTAACTACTGGTTTTGTACTTCCAAGCCAGCATGTTCCAATGCCTTTTGTTGTTAAATATATAACTAATTGTTCTAAAATATATCCTACATTTACTAAATAATCTTCCTTTTTTTCTGAATCTATTACAACATAATGTGGAGCTTTAACTTTAAATAAACCTGATACTTTTTTATCGTCAGTTAATACGTATATGTTTGTTTTAATATCTGTATTAAATGTTTGTATAGTTTTAATATATTCTTCTATTTCTTTAATTGTTTCTAAATCTATTGGATTCATATCATAATTTCTAATTGATTTTCTTTTTAATATTGCTTCGTACATATTCATCTTATCATTTCCTCTCGTACATAATATTATTATACGTAATTAAAGTTGTTTATACTATTATTACGTATATTATTTTATATATAATTGACTGTTTACATATTCAATTTGTTTTATATATTCGTCAATTTTATCTTTAAAAGTATCACCTTTTAAATACTCTAAACCAAATTCAAGTACTACATTTTCATTATATTCTATTTTTTCCAAATAGTCCATAGCTGCCTTAATTTTTACAGCGTTATAATAGAAAGGATGATGATCCTCTTTATAATTTATATCATGTAAATGTATGTTTTTTATCTTATTTGTATACTTGTTATCTAAATTTGAATAGTCATTAGAATTATCATATACATAATGTCCAATATCTAAAGTTATTCCATCTAATTCAACACTATCTATTATTTTATATACTTCATATATATTACATCTTATTACTTCCCTATGTTCATTTAAATTTTCTAATAATACTTCAAGGTTAAAGTTATTTTCAGATATTTTATCTATCATATATTTTAATGTTTGTATACTTTTTTTAATAGATTCTTCTAAATTATTTTCCTCTAATGGATGAACTGTTAATTTTAACTGCTTACCATATATTAATGAAAGTTTGTTATAATACTCCAAATATTCTAATATACTATTTTCTTTTAAATTATTCATATTAACTGAATGAACTTGCATAATTAAGTTTTTATCTTTAATTACTTTAGCAAGAGATAAACAATACTTTTTTTCTTCTTCATTTGTCATGTCTATATATATTTCAATGCCTTTCACACTATTGTTTACATCCAAATTTGTTATAGCATTCATTAAATTTAAACTATCATGTTGTGAGAACATTTTGCTATTAATACTCATTAAAAAATTCATATATTCTCCTTGTTATTTATTATTCGATATATTTCTATTTTATTCTTTGTATTTCTACATAATTCTTTATACATTATACAATAAAATAAACTTTTTTCAAGTATTTTCCTATTATTACCTAATTTTTACATACAAAAAGTACCTTATATTGCTATAACGTACTTTTAAATTGTTAATTTTGCTAACATTTTATAGTTATTTTTGATTTAGTATATTCTCTTTCCAAAAGTCAAGTTTATAATCATATTTTTGTGTATTTGTAGGACTTGATGATGGTAATATTACTATTTCAAGTCCTTTTATACCTTGTTTTCTAAGGTATTTATAAGGCATTTGACCATTACAATATATTTTTTGTATATTACTATGTTCTTTAATAAATTTCTGTATATTATTAAACACAGGATTCCTTATTTCACTATCTAAACTTCCATCAGTCATACACTTATCTATTACATCCCATAAAGCAATATTACATTTTAATAAAAATTGTATTTTTTCTTCATATGTTATTTCTTTACTATATGTTTCATTAAATATTTCAAATAGTATTTTCCAAAATTGGTTTCTTGAATTTCCATAGTACTGGCTAACCTTTCTAGATTCTTCACCCGGAAATGTTCCAAGTATTAAAAATTTACTATCTGCGTTTGCAATATATTTAAATCCTTTTAACATACTACCTCCATACATTTTTATTCTTTTATGTATTTTAATATCTTTTCACTTAGTAATTTACATTCCTCTTTTTTTGGAATAGATACATCATCTAATTCATATTTTAAGCCTAATTCTATCCATTTATACTTACCAAGTTCATGATATGGAAGTATTTCCACTTTCTTTATACTTTTAATCTTCTTTAAATCTTCATTGCATAAATCTAGTGGATTTGTTAAACCTGGTATATATACATGTCTAATCCATATAGATTTATCTATTTCTTTTAAATATTCTAAAAATTTAAATATTCTATCGTTATAACTTCCTGTTAAATTAAAATGTTTATCTCTACTCACTTCTTTTATATCTAGCAACACTAAATCTACATATTCTAGTAATTCTTTAACTTTTTCTGTTACATCTACATTACCTGATGTATCTATTGCTATATGAATATTTTCTTCTTTTAATCTTTTGCAAACTTCTATAAGAAATTCTACTTGCAATAAAGGTTCACCACCAGAAAATGTAACACCACCATTTGAACTAGTTAAATAGTCTTTACATCTTAATATCTTTTCTACTAATTCACCAACATTAACTTTATTTTCTGTATTAATATTCCATGTATCTGGGTTATGGCAATACTTACATCTTAAGTTACATCCTTGCATAAAAACTACATATCTTATACCGGGCCCATCTACATTAGAATAACTAACTAGTGAATGAATTTTCCCATACATAATGCTCTACCCCTTAATTATGGAAAGTTCTAGATATTATATCTAATTGATGTTTTTTAGATAGTTTGACAAAGTTTACTGCATATCCTGAAACTCTTATTGTAAGTTGTGGATATTTTTCTGGATGTTCCATAGCATCAATTAAAACTTCTCTATCTATTATATTAATATTTATATGTTGTCCACCAGATTTAAAGTATGAATCTAATATTATTTTTAAATTATCTATTTTTTCTTCTAAAGTATTACCAATATTATTTGGAACTATTGAGAATGTATAAGAGATTCCATCTTTACTTTCATCATAATCTAGTTTAGCTACTGAATTATTTGCAGCAATTATACCATGTTTTTCTCTATTATACATAGGATTAGCACCTGGAGCAAACGGAACACCCTTTTTTCTACCATCAGGAGTACTACCTGTTTTTTCTCCATATACAACATTAGAAGTTATTGTTAGGACTGACATTGTATGTTCAGCATTTCTATATGTAGCATGTTTTCTTAACTTTTCCATAAACATTTTTTGAACTTTTAATGCTATATCATCTGCTCTATCATCATCGTTTCCAAAACACGGAAAATCCCCTTCAACTTCGAAGTCTGTTACTATACCTCTTTCGTCTTTTATACATTTAACTTTAGCGTTCTTTATAGCAGATAAAGAATCCACTAAAACAGATAAACCAGCTATTCCACATGCCATTGTTCTATGTACATCTTTATCATGAAGAGCCATTTGTAATCTTTCATATGAGTACTTATCATGCATATAGTGTATTACATTTAATGTGTTTATATATAATCTTGCTATAAAATCAAACATATTATCTAGTCTTTCAATTATATCATCATAATCTAAATATTCACCATGTAGTTCAGGAGTAATAGGGGCTATTTGTTCTCCAGATATTTCATCCTTACCTCTATTTATAGCGTATAATAAAGCTTTAGCTACATTACATCTTGCTCCAAAAAACTGCATTTGTTTGCCTGTTTTCATTGCAGATACACAACATGCAATAGAATAATCATCTCCATAGTATTCGCTCATTAAATCATCATTTTCGTATTGCACAGCTGATGTTTCTATGGATACTTTACTACAATATTTTTTAAAATTATCTGGTAAATTATTTGACCATAGTACAGTCAAATTAGGCTCTGGAGCTGGTCCTAGATTATATAAAGTATGTAATATCCTAAATGAATTTTTTGTTACTAAACTGTTTCCACCAGATACTAAACCACCAATAGATTCAGTAACCCAATTAGGATCACCAGCAAATATATCGTTATAATCTTTAGTTCTTAAGAATCTTACCATTCTAAGTTTTATAACTAAATCATCCATATATTCTTGAGCAATTTCTTCCGTTATAACGTTATTTTTTAAATCTCTTTCAATATATATATCTAAGAAAGTAGTTATTCTACCTATACTCATAGCTGCGCCATTTTGTTCCTTTATAGCAGCTAAATATGCAAAGTATGTCCATTGTATTGCTTCTTTAGAATCTTTAGCTGGATTAGATATATCCATACCATATTTATTTGCCATTAATTTTAATTCTTTTAAAGCATGTATTTGTTCTGTTATTTCCTCTCTTAAACGTATTATATCTTCTATTATATTATCTAGCTCTAATTCCTTTAACTGTTCATTCTTATCTTGCACTAAAATATCTACTCCATATAGAGCTACTCTTCTGTAATCTCCTATTATTCTACCTCTTCCATAACTATCTGGAAGTCCAGTTATAATACCACTTTTTCTAGCTTTTTTCATATCACTTGTATATACATCATATACCCCCTGATTATGAGTTTTTCTATACTTTGTGAATATTTCCATTATATTATCATCTAATTTACAACCATTTTCTTCTAGTGCTTTTTCTACTATTCTTATACCACCAAATGGTAATATTGCTCTTTTAAGCGGCTTATCTGTTTGTAATCCTACGATAATTTCTAAATCTTTATCTATGTATCCTGCATCATGCGATGTTATATCACATATTACATCTGTATCTACAGATAAAACTCCGTTATTTGCTTGTTCTTCTTGCATTAAATTATATACTTTATTCCATAATTTTTTTGTTCTTTCTGTAGGTGCAGATAAAAAGCTTTCATCTCCTATATATTCACTATAATTCTTTTGTATAAATTCTCTTACATTTATTTCTCTTGTCCAATTTCCTTTTTGAAAACCTTCCCAAGAATTTAATTTATCTTCAAACATATTCATTACCTCAACTTATAAATATATTTTACCATAAATAATGTTATAAAGCAATAAAAAAAGATATTCAAAACTTATTTTAGCAAAAGAAAAGATAACTCTAAAATATAGAGTTATCTCTTCCTAAAGCAAAGTACCTCACCATATATTCGAATAGTTATCTAATTATTTAACGTAAAGTTCTTTTTAAAATTCATATGTCAAACTTAATTTAACGACTATAATTTTTTCTCTTCATCGTTAAGCTTCTGTATCTTTTTAAGTCCAGCGTAGCCTATACCACTAGTGACTGCTGCAATAGCAATTGTTACTGGAATTGATGGACTTAATATAATTCCAACTATTCCTATAACACACACTGTAGCAGATACGTTGCAGTACCTATCTTTGGCTTGTTTAATTTCCGCTTTCCTAAAAAGCTTGTCTGACATACTAAAAACCTCCTTATATTAATAATAGGTTAATAAGTTTTTGTACATTTACATTATATCACTTTTTACATATTATGTCAACTTTTTATGCAAAATATTTCTAAAATATGTAAATATTCTTAATTTAAGCAAAAAAAGATAACCCTAATTAAAGGGTTATTTTTAAGTAATTTAAAAATGTTTGTATATTTTCTCTATATATTTTTCAACTTGTTTAAAATTTCTATCTATCGTCTCTAAGTTTCTGATTATATTCATTTAATGAAATATTGGGACACGCCCAAAAATTGTTATTGGCTGATTAATTTTTAATTACATAATTATTATACACTATTTTTATAGATTTGTCAAGTGTTTTTGTAAAATATTGCAAAAACATGTAATTTTGTGCATTTTTTTAACGATTTATCTATAATTATTATCTACAACCTTAACTGTTTGTCTTGATTTTAAATCCCTTTGTAATGATAATTCAATATGCATAGTTATTTTTTCAAGATCATATTCAATATTATCTTCAGATTTTCTTAATTCATCTTTTATATCTTTTTTATCTTTAACAATATATCCATTTTCAGCTATCCATCTATCTGAATCCATTTTAACTTTTGCTAATTTATCTATTTTTTTATCTTCAACAGGGACAAGTTGCTTTAAATTTTGTCTTCCAATTAATGATTTTACTTGAGTTTCATTAATCTTAAATACTTGACTCACATTTTCTCTTAGAGCTATCATTTCTTGTATTTCTTCTTTTAATTTGACATTATCTCTATTTTCTTCAATATATTTATCTAGTTTAGATATTATTTCATGAATACTGTATTTTTCAGTAGTATCTATTTCATTATCATGTATTATATTATTTAGTGTAGATTGAACAGCTTGCTTTTGCCTCTTTATTTGTTCTTTCTTGAATTCATCAACCTTTTCTTGACCAGTTATTTTATCTATAATCTTACTAATCCCTCTTTTATTATTAAGTTTTTGCTGATTAGCCTCTATCTTATTAATGTCTGCATGAGCTTTAATCTCTAAAAATTGATTCATAATAGACTTTTTAAAACTATTCAATTCTATTTGTTTAGCTAAATCTAAACTCTTACTTTGAATATTATTTAATAATTCATGTATTTCCATATTAGAAGATAGTAACTTGTCTAATTCAGACTTTTTAGTAGGATATTCACTATCTACATCTTGAATATTTACATCATATTCTTCGATTTTCTGCTTAATCTCATTTAGCTTATTAGTTAATTTTTCTATTGCTACTTTATCTTTTTCAGATTTACACCACTTGTTATATTTAAGTCCAAATCTATTAGCTAAACTTTCGTATTCATCTTGATCATTAGATATATCTTCAAGTTTATGCTTAATCGAATTAGACATATTAATTGTCTCTTGAACTTGCATAATACAATTATCTTTAATCCCAAATAACATATTGTTTGCTCTTGTAAGTCTTTCTTTTTCTTGAGTAATCTTCAACTGAGTTTGTTCTTCTTTTGCATTATTTTCTATGTTTTTTTCAAGTTCTTTGCATTCTGCTTTACAATAGCTTATTATTTTAGATTTCCATTCGGATATCTCTTGTTCATACTCTTTACTACTTGCATAAATATCATCAATTTTTTTATTTATATCTTTTAATTCTTCAGACATATATTTTCTATCTTCTTTATCTATACCACTACCAGATAAATTTTTAGTAAGCATTTCTTTTTTAAAATACAAATCACTAATTGTCTTTTCAATAGTAAAATATTCTTTAAGTTTATTTCCCATTTTATTTGAATCTTCTAGTATTTCTTTATATATTAATTTTCTTTGTTTTTCATCTATTTCAGGTAAATCTTGTTTACTTATACTAAGTGTATAATAATTCTTACCATTATACTTACTAATTTCTTTTAATCCATCCACTTTAGTAAATGGTGCAAGAAGTATTTCTTTCTCCCAATTATCTCCGTAATCTTCTACTACATCCGACATATCTATAAATGGTACATTATCATTTAAATTTATATATATAACTGCTGGATTATCCCAATTAACAGAAAAATATCCCTCAGCCATTTCTTTACTTTTTGTTGTAGATAAAAAACGCCCTATTTCCTTAAATTTATTTACACGTGATATTTCTTCTTCAGTTGTACCTCTATATAACTGCATACCATTACTATTATGTATATGTGAATTTTTAACCATAGCAGAGTATGAGTTAATTATTGTATCTATTGCATCCTTAATACTAGATTCATCGTATGGTATAAAATCTAATTTTGAATTAATTTCAGTTTCATTTTTCAAACCAGGCTCAAGTATACTATTAATTAATTTATATCCTAGTCCTCTATACGCATCTATAGATTTTGCTTCTTTTTCACTTATTTGTAATGACTTCAAATCCTCGTTGTATCTCATATATTCATTCCTTTTACTATGTTCTATAAAAAATTGTATCATATATTAAAAAAAAAAGCAATAATAATATTATACTTTTATAACCATACTTCCTTTTTTATTTGTTCTATATCTACCATTTCTTCATACTCTCCAAAATCTATTTGGAATGAAGAATTTTCTACATAGACCATTACCACAACACCTTTTCTGCCATCTTTTAATTTTACTTTATCATTTTCTCTAATATCCATATTTAAATCCTCCTTAAGTATATTATTGCAAATATGTATTTCCATATTTATTTTAGTTAATATTATACTGTACTTAGTACACATTTTCAAGTTTATTATGCTAATTTAGAAGAATTGTAAGTATTTTATACAAGATTATTATTTTAATATATATAACAAAGAAGCAAGATAATCTTGCTTCCTAATTTTATTAATCTAATTGTTATCTACATAATAATTTATAGCATCCCTTAAGAATTGTGCACATCCTATAGCAATAGAATCATAATATTTTGTAAAACGCTCATCATCTACATACATTTGCGCTAAACCTTTATGTGCCTCTTTAGAATAAGAACTCCAAAAGTATGTCAACCACTCCTTATGTAATTTACAAGCTTTCATAGCTAGTTCACTTGTTGGATCTCCTTGTTCAAAAGCTAATTTTAAAGTTTCATTAACTTCTAATGATAATTTCTGGATTTTATCATAATCTTCTTTTGTCATATTCTTTATTTTTCTATTTGAAGCTTCAATTTCTTCATTACCGTATTTTTCACGTACTTCTTCTCCATACTTTTCTTCATTTTCTTCTATCATTTTGTTTTTAAAACCTTCAAATTTTTCTTTATCTGACATAATTATATCTCCTTCCTTACTTAAAATAGTATTTTTAACATTGTTTATTAAAATTTCTAAATTTTCTTTACTTTGCTCTAAATTTAACAAATGTTTTTTCAGTGACTCAGTATAATCAAACTTAGGATTTGTTATAATTTTCTTAATACTGCCCAAATCAATTCCAAGTTCTTTATAAAATAGAATTTGTTGAAGTACGTCTACTTCATTACTACTATATATTCTATATCCAGATGAATTTATTTTATTTGGTTTTAATAATCCTATTTGATCATAATATCTTAAAGTTCTTTCACTTACGCCTGCTATTTCAGATAATTTATGAACTGTATATTCCACTTTGCCACCTCCATAATTATATTATATACTATTACGTTACGTCAATGTCAATAGTTTTTATAAATATTTTTAAAATTATATAAAAAAGATAGAAAATTAATTTCTATCTAGTAATATTTTTTCAATATATTTTATATTTTTTTATTTTTACTATTATTATCGTATTCATCTAAAAAACTATATTTTACTCCATCTTTGTGATATCCTAAAATAGCATTCATATTAACATTTCTTGTAGCATTAAACAAACTGGTTTCAATATATGGACTTGTTTGCCTAAACTTCTTTATTAAAGCTTTCATTTCTTTTCTCTTAGAAGTACCACTATCATCGTTTATAACACATCCTTCAGTAAAACGACAAGCACAATTTATAAAATCTAAACTATTACTTTTCTTCCAAGAAATTATATCTGATTCTTTAATTAAAAACATTGGTCTAATTAATTCCAACCCGTAGTTATCACTATGAAGTTTTGGCATCATTGTTTTTATTTCTCCACCATATAACATACTAAGTAATGTAGTTTCAATTACATCATCAAAATGATGTCCTAAAGCTATTTTATTACATCCTAATTCTTCTGCTCTACTGTATAAACATCCTCTTCTCATTTTTGCACATAAATAACATGCAGAATCTCCACCGTGTTTTTCTACAACGTCAAAAATGTTAGTATTGAATACAGTAAGTGGTATATTTAATAACTCACTATTTTCTTTTATTATTTGCATAGTAAAATCTGTATATCCTGGATCCATAAGTAAAAATACTAATTCAAATTTAAATTTTCCATGTCTTTTTAATTCCTGAAAACATTTAGCCATTAACATAGAATCTTTTCCACCAGAAATACATACAGCTATTTTATCATTTTCTTTAACTAATTCGTATTCTTCTATTGCTTGACAGAACTTTCTCCATATATCTTTTCTATATTTTGTTATAATGCCATTTTCTATCTCTTTATATTTTTCCATATGTACCTCCATTCTATTTATTACCATTTACTAATTTATCATAAACAATATTAAAACATCTTAAAAATTCATCTATTTCTTCATTTGTAGTAAGATGTGAAAAACTAATTCTAAGAGTAGCTAAAGATAATTTTTTATCTGATGTTAATGCATATACCGATCTAGATATTGTATTAATAGGGCAGCACGCTGCTTTAGTAGAAACATATATATCATATTTTTCTAATTCTTGAACAAATTCTATTGATTTAATTCCTTTTATACTAATATTTAATGTATATGGTATTGAATTAGATGTACTATTAAAACTTATTTCTGTATATTTTTTTAATTCTTCTCTTACTCTTTTATTTATTTTATCCACGTATAAATAGTTAGAATCTAAATTTGCATATGCTATTTCCAAAGCTTTAGCAGTAGATCTAACCAAAGCTACATCAGGTGTACCGCTCCTATATATAGTTGTACTTTTTCCACCATGTATTAAAGGTGTAAGTTGTATATTTTCTTTTTTAACTAATATACCTATTCCATTTAAACCATAAAATTTATGTGGTGCTATTGTCATCAAATCTATATTACTAAGGTCTACTTCTATTTTACCCACAGCTTGTGATGCATCAACAAAAAAATATGAATTAGGATAATTCTTAAGTATTTTTCCAATTTCCTCTATTGGCTGTTTAAGACCAATTTCACTGTCTACATAAGGAACTGATACAAGTACTGTATCTTGCCTTAGTAACTCTTTAAAACTATCTAAATCTATAAGCCCATCTTTTAATATATTTACAGTCTCAATGTCATAACCATTTTCATCAGCTAAAATATTAAGTGGACCAATTACTGAAGAATGATCTAAAGTTGTAACTAAAATGTGTTTACCTTTATTTCTATATTTGTTTAGTAATCCTTTAATGGCTAAATTATTTGATTCACTAGCTCCGGAAGTGTATATTATTTCACTTTCTTTTACATTTAATAATTCTGCAATTTTTTTTGTAGAATTATCTAACAATTCTTTAGCTTGTCTACCTAATTTGTGTGATGAATTTGGATTGCCTATATATTTCATAGTTGTTTCATAAAAAACATCTAATACTTCTTTACTTGTTGGACTATTTGCAGCGTAGTCTAAATATATCATTATTTTCACTCCTAATTTTATTTTTAATTCTTGCAACATTTTTTCTACTGCAATACTATTATTTTAACATTTTTTTATGTAAATTTCAATATAAATTAATAACTTTAGTATAAAGGCTCTGCATTTCTTTATATATGCAATAATTTAAAACAAAAAGACTTCTTTTAAATAATCTATTTTTAATTACTTAAAAGAAGTGTGTTTATACTTAAATAAATTATTAATTAGTATGAATTTGTACTAATGCTAGAACATCAGTACCAGCTACTTTAGTTTCTAAGCAATGTCCAACTTCTCTATTATGATCTGCAGCAGGTACAGCGTTTAATTGATACATTCTACCTGCAACATCACTAACGCCACACCAAAATCCTCTAGTTGATGCTACATTGTTTTTAAGAAGTACTTCTGCTTTACCGTAAACGACTACTTTTACCGGTGAACCATTTGAAATACCACTTTCGTAAATTACCCCAATTGACATATCTGAATTTACTGGTGCTATATCTACTGCGTTATTCACAGCAGTTGATGCTATGACAATAGTTCCTTTTACACTTACTCCTGTATTATTTATAAAAGTCTCATAAATTCCACCCTCAGGTGTAAATCCATTACTTCCCGTTCCTAATCTATTTTTAAACAATTCTAAACTTACTACTCCACTCATATTTTATACCTCTTTAATTTTATGATACTATGATATATGGAACAGCTGCTTGCTCTGCTGCTGATAGTAAATTATATGCTGTTTCTGTGATTTGTTGGTTAACCCATGCAGGTGTTGCCAGTGCTGCGTTCCAATACCAATATGAACTAGTTTCTGTAACATACGCATAATCCGCTAATGTTGCTGTTGCATATGCTGCAATTAATAAAGCACTTGTAGCATATTGTCCTTTATAGGTTTCAATAACTTCAGAAGGTAATTGCGTAACTGGAACTTTTCCGTTAGTATCTAACGATGCTAATCCATTAGCCACTCCTTTTTTAGCTTGTAAAAACTCATAACTTATTGCACTTGCCATTTTTTCATCCCCCCTTTATGGTAGTATAATCCATAAAATATTTGGATTATATTTTTGACAGTTATACAAATTTTTATAACATATTTCTGTGATAAATTTGATTTCCATAAAATCCCCCCTTAAAATATAAATGTTCAAAATGTTAATCATATTCATCTATATATATTATGAATTATTTTTGAATTAGTGATAACCCGTCCAATAACAAAGAGTATATAAATCGCAAATTGTTGTGATTTATATACTCTTTTAGTTTTTATTTATTATTTAGTGTTTATTCAATTAATTAGTTTTCCAATTTACAAAAAAACTTTTTTGAGAGTCTAAATATTTACTAGATATTATTACTTTATCTGCACTTTCAGTTTTGTCTTCTAATAAAATTGGTACTGGGTTACAGCCGCCTTTAATCTTTTCAATTTGATCTATACTAAATTTGTTACCACAGTTTTGACATACCATGTAGTTACCTTGTTGTTTATAGTATCCTCTACCTGAATCATAACATACTTGACATGTATTTAAAGCTGTTCTTATACTTCCATCATTTGATTTAACTGCCATTACTTCCATATTTACATTTCCAGATTTATATTTATAAAATTTAGCTGTACTCGTTATTTCACTTTTATTTATTACTATACCATCTACTTGTACAACATTTTCTTCTTGAGAATTAATATTATTTGATTGTTGAGTAGCATTATTTAACCCATTAGTTTGAGTTTTAATTTCATCTTTATTTAAAGTTATAGCAAAATAAATTCCAGATATACAGATTAAAATTACAACTAGTATTAAAATTTTCTTTTTATTCATTTTTTTACCCCTTACCTTCGTTAATTTTTATGCATTTATTTTAACATATTATTATGAAGATTTTATGTGTTTATAATTTAATTTTTATTATCACTATCTAATTTTAAGATTATCTGAGTTCCTTTATCGAGCTCACTGTTTGCAATTATACTTCCGTTATGTGCCTCAACTATAGCTTTACAAATGGCCAGTCCAATACCAGAACCCCCTGTCAACCTATTTCTAGATTTATCTGCTCTATAAAATCTTTCAAATATATGTGGTAAATCTTCTTTTGAAACACCTATACCATTATCTAGAATAGATATAACAACTTTACTTTTTTCCTTAAATGTTTTTATATTAATATTTCCACCTATTTTATTATATTTTATTGAGTTAGACAAAATATTTATAATAACTTGAGTTATTTTATCTTTATCTGCGAATATATCCTTACATCCATCTTCAAAATTTACAGTTAATTGTTTACTTTCAAAATCTTTTTCTAAATTTTTTATTATATTATTTATAGCACTAGATAAATTAAATTCCACTTTATTTAAAACTAAATTTTCACTTTCACATTTAGTTAACTTTTCTAAATCACTTACTAATCTTGTCATTCTTAATATTTCCTCATGACAACTTTTCAACTTTTCTTTATTTGGTTTCCATAAACCATCAATCATTGCCTCTAAGTTTCCACGTAATGAAGCAAGAGGGGTCCTGAGTTCATGAGCTACATCTGAAGTTAATCTTTCGCGTAATGATTCTTGAAGTTCTAATGTATTTGCTAAATCATTAATACTTTTAATTAATTCAGATATCTCTTTAGTATTTGACTTTTCATCTATTCTTCCATCAAAATATCCATTTGAGATATGTTTTGTTTTATTAATAACCTTAAGAATTGGTTTACTTATTCTTCTTGAAATTACACTACCTATTATTAAAGAAATTACTAATGTAGCTAGTCCAACCGCAAAAATAATCTTATTTATACCATTAATAAAAGATAAATCATGATCATCAAAATAAAATGGTCCATAATAACCTATTTCTAAAACGCCTACTAAATTTGAATTGCTAACTATATTATATTCATTTTCTACATAGCCACCATTTAAATTGCTATATCTATTTGTCATGTTTTTTGCCATATGTTCTAACATTTGGTTACAAAGCCCGTTATTATGAACTGTTGCATCCCAAATAATATTACCTTGTGAATCTTTAACTTTTATTATCATACCTTCCTCAAGCGCAGTAACTCCTATATTTTCAATTAAACTTACGTTCCAATTACTATTATCATATTGCTGACTTATTGAGTATAATAACTCATTGTTTTTATTTTCTTGTTTATGTATAACATAATTTCTAAAGTGATTCTCAACAAATATATTAGATAATACACTTATAAGGATAACACAAATTAATATTATTATAACAAATGACAATGATAACTTTTGACTCAAACTATATTTCATAATGAATCACCGCCAAATTTGTATCCTACACCATGTACAGTTAATATATATTGAGGATTTTTAGAATTTGTTTCTATCTTCTGTCTTAGATTTTTGATATGTGAATCTATTGTTCTATCAAAAGAGTCATAATAATCATCAAATACTATTGAAATTAATTCTTCTCTAGTAAATAATTTAGTAGAATATTTAATTAAAGTAAGAAGTATTTTATATTCAGTAGGAGTCAAATTGACTACATTACCAGATTTTTTAACCTCATGTTTAAGTACATCAATAACTAAATCATTATCGTTAAAATTAAATATATTTGCTAAAGGATCAATTGTATCTTTTGTTCTTCTTAAAATTGCAGAAACTCTCGCTATCAATTCATTTGGACTAAAGGGTTTTAATATATATCCATCTGCTCCAATATTTAATCCATTAATTACATCTTTTTCTGAAACTTTTGCAGTAAGCATTATTATTGGAACGCTAGATATTTTTCTTATTTGCCTGCAAACATCTTCGCCAGATAGGTCAGGAAGCATTAAATCTAGTATAACTAAAGATGGCTTTTCTCTTTCAAAAAATTTTATAGCATCTTTACCATTAAAAGCTGTAATTACATTATATTCATTTTTTTCTAAATACGCTTTAACAATTTCAACTATCTTAATTTCATCATCAACTACTAATACCTTTTTTCTTACTTCCATATTAACCCCCCTAGCTTATTACCATAACAGACAATTTAATAATTACTTTACAGTATATCCTTCATCTTCTATTGCTAATTTTATATCTTCAATATTTACTTTTTGTAAATCATATTCTATAGTAACAGTTTTATCATCTAAATTTACCTCTACACTTGATACCCCGTCTATAGCACCTACAGCTTTTTTTACACTATTTACACAATGATTACATGACATTCCCTCTACATTTAATACTATTTTTTCATTTAACATATTTATCTTCCTTTCTATTTTTTCATTTCACTTTAAATCTTTTTAAACTTAATGAATTTGTAACAACTGACACTGAACTAAAAGCCATAGCAGCTCCAGCAATTATTGGGTTTAACATTCCAAGGGCCGCAAATGGTATTCCTATTATGTTATATATAAATGCCCAAAACAAGTTTTGTTTTATTTTATTCATTGTTTTTCTTGATAACTTTATTGCTACTACAATTGATTTTAAATCACCACTCATCAATGTTATATCTGCAGCTTCAATAGCAACATCTGTACCAGTGCCAATAGCCATACCAACATCTGCTGTTGCTAAGGCTGGTGCATCATTTATACCATCTCCAACCATTCCTACAATTTTACCATTTGCCTTTAGTTTTTCAACCTCTTCAGCTTTATTCTCAGGTAAAACTTCAGCTAATACGTTTTTTATATTAACTTGAGCCGCAATTGCACTTGCTGTTGTTTTATTATCTCCAGTAATCATATAAACTTCAATACCCATATTTTGAAGTTGCTTTATTGCCTCTTTAGAATTTTCTTTTAATGTATCTGCAACTGCAATTATACCTTCTAATTTACCATTAACAGATAATAGCATTGCTGTTTTACCATCTTTTTCTAAATTCACTAATGTATCTTCAACACCAGATATATCTATATTGTTTTGCATCATTAGTTTCCTTGTACCTATATTTATATTTTTATCATCTATCTCAGCAACTATACCTTTTCCAGCTATTGCTTCAAATTTATTAGGATCTGTTATTTCTCCTAGATCTTTTTTACCTCTTTCAAATATAGCTACTCCTAACGGATGTTCAGATCTTTTTTCAGAAATTGCAGCTAAAGATAAAATCTCATCTTCTTTAAGTTTACCTACTGCTATTATATCTGTAACTTCTGGCTGCCCTTTGGTAATAGTGCCTGTCTTATCCAATATTATAGCGTTTAATTTATATGCAGTCTCTAAATGTTCTCCACCTTTAATTAATATACCATTTTCTGCGCCTTTGCCTGTTCCTACCATTATTGCTGTAGGTGTTGCAAGACCAAGTGCACAAGGACATGCAATTACTAAAACTGCTACTGCACTCACTAACCCCATTGTAAAGTTACCAACAATTATGTACCAAATTAAAAATGTAATAACTGCTATTAAAAGTACAACCGGAACAAAAATTCCAGATACCTTATCTGCAATTTTTTGTATTGGTGCTTTTGAACCTTGAGCATCTTCAACCATCTTAATAATTTGTGCAAGCATTGTTTCTCTACCAATTTTTATTGCTTCGAATTTAAATGTTCCATATTTGTTTATTGTTGCACCTATAACATTATCTCCAACTTTCTTACCAGTTGGCATACTTTCACCTGTTATCATGGATTCATCTACTGATGAATTTCCCTCTATTATCTTACCATCCACAGGGATTTTTTCTCCAGGTCTAACTACAATTATATCTCCTACTACAACTTCCTCAATTAAAACATCTTTTTCTACATTATCTCTAATAACTCTTGCAGTTTTAGCTTGCATACCCATAAGTTTTTTTATTGCTTCTGATGTTTTACCTTTTGCTATTGCTTCTAAATATTTACCAAGTAATATTAAAGTTATTATTATACTAGATGCTTCAAAATATAGATCTTTCATCATGCCCATTTGTACAGTCTGGTAAAATACATTATATACACTATAAAAGAATGCTGCAGATGTTCCCATAACTACTAAAACATCCATATTAGGACTTTTAGATTTCAAAGCATAATATGCTCCTTTATAGAATCTAAAACCTATAATAAATTGTACCGGAGTAGCAATTAGTAATTGTAAGTATGGATTATGTATAAAGTCTATTTCAATACCCAATATAGCTGTAATCATAGCTATAACAAGTGGTAAGCTTAGTATTGTAGATATAACTAAATCTCTTCTTAATTTTTTTATTTCTTTTTCTCTTTTTTCTTTATCACTATCTGGGTTTATATCCTCTTCTTTTTCTGCTCCATAACCTAGGTCATGAATCATACTGATTATATCTTTTAATTTGAGTTTCTTTTCATCATAATCAAAAGTAGCCTTTTCAGCTATCAAATTAACGTTGACATTTTCAACTCCATTTAATTTGTTTAGTTTTCTTTCTATCTTTGATGAACATGATGCACATGTCATTCCAGATATTTTTAAAACCTCTTTTTTCATAAATCATTCTCCTCTTTTCTATATACCACAACATCCACCACTTGATGGAGAATAACTATCCTCTGATGGATAACTATCTATTGATGGATATGTTTCTTCTAATGAACTACCTGAACCACAACAACCAGAACCACCAGATGTAGGCAAATTTTCTTGTGTTAAATCACTTGAACTAACGGTAGATAAATCGTCTACTACTTTAATACTACTACTTATCATTCCCATCCAACAAGTATATATAATATTTTTTGTTTCAGTTGGTGTAAACTCAATTAAATTATCTCCAACAACAAGTTTTTTTGTCATTTTAAATTCTGGTATATTAATTGGATTATTACATCCATTTAATTCACCTTGCTCAACTTTTATCGTCCATTTAACTGGTATACCTTTTTGTACTACTATAGGAGAATATCTGCCATTTTCTAATCTAGTAGTAACAATTTGCACCTCATTACTAATAACAGCTACATTGGCTGATTTTATTTGTTGCAGACCTGAAAAATCTGGTATTAATGACATACCTGTCAAACTTGTACCTCTGTTCATCATTACTATTCCTAGAATTATAACTAAGACTGCACTTACTTTCATCATATTATGATTAAACTTTGAAGTAAGAAATGAACTTAAAGCGCCTAATCCAAACATTAAAGGAACTGTTCCTAAACTGAATAAAAACATTGATATACTTCCAGCTATAAAATTTCCTGTACCAAGTGCATATATTTGCATTGCTTGTAATGGTCCACATGGCATTAAACCATTTAGTAATCCGACGTATAATGGTCCTTTATTGGATTTTTCTTTGCTAAGTTTATTAACTATGAATTTCGGCATTCTAGGGTTTAATTTTCTAAGCCATGGAAATATATTTAACATATTTAATCCCATGATTAACATTAGTACTCCGGATATTATAGATACTATTGCTTTTGCAAAATCTGATACACTAATTAAACTACCAAATGCCCCAAATATACCACCAATTAAAGTATACGATATTACTCTACCTAAATTGTACAATAAACTTGGCATAAATTTATATTTATAATTTTGCTCTTTATATGAAGCACATTGGGATATGTTTATACCACCACACATAGCCACACAATGTAATGATGTTAATAATCCAATTACAAATAACATACCATATCCCATTGACTGATTAACTTCTGGAATAAAATTAAACCCTATAGTATTCTGTACTAGCAAATATACCGATATTAATATAACAATTATCCCAATAACTTGTAATATACTTGACTTATCATTACTTTGTGAATCATTTTCTATTTTTGTATATCTTTTTCCTAACTTTACTTTATAATCTAAACTTTCTATTTTATCTATAATTTGATTTTCATTAGATTTTTCCTTTATATAGGTAACCTCTACAGTAGAATCAGAAAACTTAGCTTTTACTTCTTCAATACCAGCTAAACTCTTTAAACCTTTTTCTATCCTGTTTTCACAGCCACTACAAGTCATTCCCTCTATTTTATATTTTTTTGTAACTCTCTCCACTTATTCACCTCTTTATTATCCACATATCACATAGCAAAATAATTTATATTACAAGTGTATTATATAAAATAATTATGAAGATTTTATGTAGTTACTAAAAATATTTAAAATTTAAACATAAAATGGGGTAATATTACTTTACAATTCCGCCTAAACCTATTTCATCTGCAATGTTACTCATTCCGGTTATTGTTTCAGTAATTATATAATCTAAATTTTCACCTAGCATATTTGTTCCCGCTGTAATTATGTCCCTATTTACACCAGAAGCAAAACCTTTTTGTTTCCACTTTTTATTTACAGAAGTTAAATCTACTTCAGTTAAACTTTTATTTGGTTTCATAAGAGCTATAGCAGTTATTAATCCTGTTAATTCATCAATTGTGTATAATATCATTTCCATTTTTTGTGTTGGTTTTATATCACTACAAATATTGTATCCATGACTTTGCACAGCGTGTATATACTCTTCATCAAATCCGTTCTCTCTCATAATTTCTACACATTTCAAACAATGTTGTTCTGGATACATTTCGTAATCTATATCATGTATTAAACCAACTATTCCCCATTTTTCAATATCTTCATTGTATATTTTAGCAAAATGTCTCATTACAGATTCTACTGCTAACCCGTGCTTTATTAAATTTTTACTTTTTGTATATTTATTCAATAGTTCAAATATAACTTTTCTTTTATCCATATATATTACTCCTTTTTATTATACTATTATATCACTAAACACAAACAAGTGCAATAAAAAATCACCTCATATCATTTATGAAGTGATTAATATAATTTAATTTTTTGAAAATATTTTATTTCTAGTCAGTATATGTACAAATAATATTAAGTAAGCAATAGATATACAAAATCCCTCTACAACATCGCTTGCATAATGAACCCCTAGATATATCCTGCTTAAACCAATTAAAAAAATTAATACAGAAAATATAGATATTAGTGTCCATTTAAAATAATTATTTTTTACATATCTATATACAAGAAATATTATAAGACCGTAAAAAGCCATACTAACCATAGAATGCCCACTTGGAAAACTATATCCTGTTTCATCTATAATCCTAAATCCTGTTGGTCTTGGCCTACTTACAATATTTTTAATTATCATATTTATTACTGTTATTATAACTAAATTTAATGTCATTACTTTTCCATAAATTTTATCTTTTAAAAATACAAAAGACAAAACACATAAAGTAGTCACTGTAATTGCACTACCTAGACTTGTAATCATTTTCAAAAACATAGTCATTTTAGGAGAAATAATAATTGATATATATTTATATACATAATCGTCAAATATATATATTTCATTATCAAATAAATTCTCTACTATTACAAAGCAAATTAATAGCATAAATATAACTACTATCCATCTAAAATTTTGTTTTGCAATTCTTAAAATTTTTGCTGTAACCTCTTTTAACTTCATATAAGCACCTACCCACTAATTTGATTATTATATGTAGATTATTATATAACTAATAGATATAAAATTCAATAAAAACACTTCATATTTAGTGAAATGTTTTTATTTTTACATATATGTGCTTATTTTATAAAAATCAAAAAACAAAGCACCTACATATATGTAAGTGCTTTTATTATTTAATAAACGTTTAAAATTTTCCTACGTAATTAAATAATGATTTTGGTTCTTCTGGAAATGGTTGCAAAGGTTTGGATATATCAATACCAAGCTGCTCTCCTATTGCAACGATTAAGTATGGTAATTTCGTCATAACCTCTATATTCCACTGATTAAGTGTAAATGCGCATGAACTAATTCTAAGATATGGGGTATCTGATTTAACAGACATTTTTTCTACAAAAGTTTCCAATTCTTTATCATAAGGCGTTCTATATACACCTTCATCTATTGAATTTTTGGGTATATTAATCCCAATTGCAAATTTTGTTAAAACTATATTAAGTCCAGATTTTAGATTATATAACGATACATATCTGCCATGAGAAAAGTTCTTTTTTTCATGAAGTATAACATTTGCAATTCCAGATTCAGTAAATTTACTCTCAATATCGTATGCAGCTGGCATTGTGTCCCATTCATAAAATACATTGATTATAGGGGTCTGCTTTAATGAATTGGATATTTTTAATAAATCTAACTTTTCTACAAACGCCTTACCTTCATTAAAGCATTCCTGGTTTTCACTTTTAGACTCACCTTCCAAATCATCAAAAATAACAATCGGGGATAATGTAGAAGCCATTGAAATCATACCACGTTCATTTCCAGTATTATCTTTTTTGTTATAGTAAGAAATAACGTTAGTAGATATTCTGTTGAAATTTGGATACATTTCTTCTAACTCCCACTTGGGTGCTTTACTAATAAGTAAAAATTGTATTCCACATGCTACACATACTTCATATACATTTTTAATATCTGGAGTTTTACCAGAATACGAAATAGCAACAACCAAATGGTAATAAGGTTTGTAATCACAATTTCCAATATGAGAAAATTGTGTTAAAATTCGTATTGCGGTTTGAGGCGTAACTGCCTCTATGTCTGATGTTCTACAATCATCGGATAACACTTGTTTTGCTAACAAAGCGGCTGGAAAAGAACCACCTGCGCCAACAATTAACATTTTAGTTGGCTTATAATCATTTTCCTCTTTAATTTCCCATAACAATTTTCCCAATTCAGATGCTGCAGTCGTTTCTTCTGCAAATAAAACTCTCTGTGGCATTAACCGAAGTTGCTCTAAGCTTACAAATTTTTCTTCCATATTAATCCTCCTAAATATAATTATTTTAAGAATTCTAATCTTTTATGTAATTATTATATCACAAAATAGCCTGTTTTTCAATGCACCACTAATACTTAATAAATTATATGGAAAATTAATACAATTATTTTCTCTTTAATAGATATTTATCCCTTATAGTTTCTTTAACATTATCTTTTATAGTTGCTCCGCTTTGTTTTAAATCATCTTTTGCATCCTGTATTTCTGTTTTTATTTGTTTTTTTCTCTGTTCAATTAAAGCTTGTTTTTCTTCAGCTGTTAAATTAGATTTATCTACACCTTTTAACAATGCCTCTTTTTCTTGTTGTAATTTAATTTTTGCTTGTGCAATCCTTTGAGTTTTTATATCTTTAAATTCTTGCTTTGCCTCTTTATATGCATTTTTAACTTCTTCTCTTCTATTTACAGCTTGGATTTTTATTTTTGCTTGTATTTCTTTTATAGATAATTTTACTAAATCACTTTCTACTAATGTACTATCTAATTTCATTGCTCTTGCCACTAATAGCATTTTCCCATAAGGTATGCTATATGAGTCAGCTTTAGCCTTTAAAACATCATCTAACCCATTTTCTACTACAAGCGTATAAATTTTTCTTGATTCAAAATGAGAATTAAGTTTATCTACTATTTTTTTATTTAAATTTATTCTTTTAGTTTCATCTTCTGTGTAACTTGTAACATTAACTGCATTAGTATCACTTATTTCAGTTATATAACCCAATTTAACAGCTTCATCCATAATTATTCCTGTAGCATCCTCTATAGGTTTACCAACTAAATTAAGATCATTATATGCAATATCCGCATCTTCATTTAATGTAACTGTATCTACGACAGTATCATTTTCATCAACAGCAAGTTCGACACTTGGATTTATGTCTAAAGTTACATAAGAAACAGCCTTCTGTGATCCTATATCTGCCATTAAAATATCTTTTTTAGTATACACAACGTAGCTAATCACTAAAATCACTAATAAAACAACAATTAAAATAATTTTATTTTTCATAATTTACCACCCTTTACCTTTTATTTGTATTATACCATAAACTAAAATTAATTCAAGAATGAAATAAATATTATTTTAAATTTTTTTAACTATTTTTATATAAACAACATCCATTTTTAGCCAAAATCTTGAAAATTCTGTATTTAGTGGTATAATTAATATGAGTTCAATTTTATATTACCAAGAGATTTCAAGGTAAAAGGTGTATTATTGTTTATTAAATTTAAAGGGAGGTTAACTATAGCATTATTATACATCTACTTAAAATTTATTAATAAACGTATGCGTCAATTACTCTATATACCAATAATTTTTGAGATATAGAATTGTATCTAAAATTAATAATAGCATTTAGGAGGTTTGTTTTTATGGGAGACTCGGCATTAGAACTGTTTTACTTAATACTATCCCAGTATGGAATGTATGAAACCTTTTTTGATTGGGCAAAGAAAGAAAAATTGTTACCTAAAAAAAGGTGGCTAAGAAGAAGAAATATTGAACAAGAAGAAAGAATGTTATATGATGCAGTTCTCAAATTTATTGAAACAGATATTCCGCCACAAGAGTTAAAGGATGAAATATCTTTATACAGTTAAAAAGCATACAAAAGTAACTAAAACAAAGCACTTACAAACTATGTAAGTGCTTTGTTTTAGTTTATTTTAATTATTTGAAATAAATATATTTTAAGATATATAATTTCTATATAAATAATAATATAATTTATTTTTATATGTGTTTACAACTGAATTTGGTACGTCTATAGTAAGCCCAGAATTTATTGGAAATACCCCACTACCCAATAATATTGGAGGAACAGTTCCACTAAAATTAATTCCTGTTAATGAAGTACAGTTATCGAAACTATTACTAGATATAGCTATTACTGATGCCGGTATTGTAAGAGTTCGTATAACACTTGAACCAGAAAATGCACCTATACCAATAACTTTTGTAGTACTTAACATACTATATGCATTTCCTGTTTTAGCATTTGGATATTTTATTAAAGTTTCATTACTAAAATCATATAAAACACCATTAGTTGCTTTAAAGAAAGTATTACTAGAATTAACATTTATAGTTCTAATTGATGTATTACCTGCTAAAAATCCATTTCCAAGATTATTTAAATACCTCGGTAATGTAATAGTTGTTAGATTAGTGGTATTGTCAAAAGTTGTTGCAGCTATAGATGTTACATTATATACATTACCACTTACATTAAATGACTCTGGAATAACTAAAGTTGTATCATTTCCAGTATAAGATATTATTTCTATTTCGTTACTATTTATGACGTTATATGAAAATGATCCGGTATAAGTAACTCTTTCCATTACTTCATCTGGCCAAAGTGGAGCTGTAAATCCAGTAGCACCAGTTGGTACAGAAATACTATAATTGTATAATCTCCATATTATAAATGTCCTATAAGCAGGGAAACTATTTGATCCAACACTAGGTGCCTGCATTACACTTATTGTAAAGTTTGTATTTGGCCCAGCAGCTCCTCCTACACCCCCATAATATGGATTATAAAAGGCATAATTTCCTATCGTAATTAAATCTTCACCTAATATTACACTATTCATTCTACAGTTACTATTAAACGCATATTCATCAATAACCTTAACACCATTAAAAATTATACTAGCTAAATATTCACAATCTTCAAAAGCATGTTTTCCTATATACGCTAATCTATTTGCCGTTAAGTTAGAAATGTTTCTTCCTTTAAATGCATAATTTCCTATTGATATTACCGATGAAGATAATGCTGCTGACCATGTTTGTCCACCTACCTCAACCACGTTATAATATGCGTATTCTCCTATTGAAATGACGTCCATGGTTTGAGAGTTTACTGTAAATGAAGCTGGCACAGTATATCCAGTTGTTAAATTAGCGCCATGATATTCAATTATTTCCCAACCAGTTACAGGTGAGTTATCTGAATTATTTTTTGCTACAGATCTTATCGAATATTCACCAATGTTAAATGTAAATGGTGATTGCACATAACTTCCTACAATTATTCCTGTTCCATAAATATAATTTCTAAATTCTGACGGCATAGAATTTTTATATGCATCCACATAAGTATAAACGCTAGATAAATTACCATTAGGAACATATATCCTAAGTCTATTTCCTATTTGTGTTCCTGCATTTAAAAATGCATTAGCTCCAAATACAATATTCATAGTTCCTGATTCCGCATTACCTCTTGTAGATGTGAAAAATATTTGTTCAATTGCAGTATCATTTTCAAATAGATTTTTACCTAAATTAGTTATTGTTCCTAAATTAACATAGTTAAGGTTGCTATTTTCAGCAAAAGCATAATTCCCAGCAGTTGCTAAATTATTAAAACTAATACTTTGTAATTTATTGCTTATAAAAGCGTAATCCCCTACTTTTGTTACATTATCCGCTGTAACAGAGCTTATTCCATTTAATGCATTAAATGCATAATTTCCTATATTAAGTAGATTCGAATTAGATATTGCGAATGTATTATTTGGTACCATTTTAGCAAATTTATACGAATAGTCTCCTACCGATATTAAATTGTATGTTTCATTATTTACAGTTAATGAATTTGGTAATGTATATGAACTCTCTATATCTGCTCCATGGTATTCTATTATTTCAAATCCAGTCACATTTACAGAATTTGCATTTGCTTTTGTTACCTTTCTTACACTAAATACACCAATATTCCATGGTATGTTAGCCTGCGAATAACTTCCTATTATAGTACCTCTTGGATAGAAGTATTCTTTGTATTCACTTGCAAATAGAGTTTTATATGTATCTGAATATTGTAATCCATTTGAAGCTATTGCATCTGTTACGTATATTCTAAGTCTGTTATTTGTTAAATTTCCAACATCAGTTATAGCAGTATTATTATATGATAAATTTAAATCTGTAGCTTCAAAAAATATCTGTTCTAGCCTATCCAAATTATATAAAGCATTTGCACCCATATGTTTTACAGTTCCTAAATTTATGCTATACAAAGTTAACATATTGGATAATGCATATTCACCTATAGAATTTAATTTACTAAAACTTGCATTAGTAAGTGAAGAATCTTCAAAAGCATGATCACCTAATGTAACTAATGAATTTGCAATTATAGAATTTATACCTTTTGTTCCCTTAAATGCATTATTACCAATATTGAGTAGATAATTGCTATTTATATCTACACTTAAACCAGTTTCTAAAGTAGTGTGAATAAATGCATTATCCCCAACAGATATTACATTTAACGATAAACTATCCACATTGATTGAAGTTGGAAATACATATCCACTTTGTAAATTTTGTCCATGATATTCTATTATTTCAAATCCATTTACATTAACACCATTTGCATTTTTTAAATCTACAACTTTAACAGTAAATTCTCCAATATCAAAAGGAATAGGTGCATTTATATAACTTCCAACCATTATACCTTTTTCATATACGTATCCTTTATACTGTGGTAATACCATTTTATAAAAATCTACGCTTGCTGGATCGTTTGGTACATATATTCTAAATCTATTATTAGCATTAATTCCTATGTTCGAAAAATTTAGTTCATTAATATTCATATTATTTACATCATCACAGCTAAAAAATAGTTGTTCAAGGTTTATATTATTAGATATTGCATTTTCCCCAATTACACTTGCCTTACCTATATTTAAACTATATAATGTACTAATATTAGCAAATGCCTCTTTACCAATTGAATATAAATTATCAAAAACTGCTTTAGTTAATCTTGTGGAAGTAAATGCATACTCACCTATTGTTTTAACTTTTGGAGCATTTATTGAATTGATTTTTAATCCATAAAATGCTTTATTTCCAATGTTTATTATATTTGAATTATTTAAATTTACACTGTTATTTAATGAGACGGTAGCATTTCTAAATGCATAATCACCTACTGAAATAACATTTTTAGTTATTTCATTTACAGTTAATGTCTCTGGTATATTATACGATGATGTTAAATCTGCTCCCTGATATGAAATAATTTCCCAACCATTTACGTTGTTATTGTTATAATCTGTTAAATTCACTTCTTTTACAGTATATACACCAAAATTGTATGGTATTGCTACATGAGTATAATTACCTATTATTGATCCTTTTGTGTATAAATATTGTTCATTTGAAGAAAATAATTTTTTATACAAACTAAGATATGTATTTGAACCACTACTAACACCATCTGGAACATAAATACGAAGCCTTCCATCTAAATATTTTCCCCACTCACTAAATACTGCTGTATCACCAACAGTTAAGTTAATAACTTCTGCATTATTAACAGTTTTTGTTGAGATATTGTTAAAATAAACTCTACCAATTTGTGAACAATTATATAAAGCTCTATCTCCAATTGATTGAACCTTTCCTAAATTAATTTCATATAAACTTGTATTATTCTTAAACGCATTACTTCCTAAACTTATAAGATTTTCTAAAGTTACATTTTGCAACGTAACATTTTCAAAACAATTCTCACCTATTGTAGTGATATTATTTGCATTTAAATTAATCAATTTTGTATTGTAAAAAGAATAATTACCTACAGAAACGATGTTTTGCAAATTAATATCTATTATATTCCTACCATAAAATGCATTATCTTTTATAGTTTTTATTGAACTAGGTATACCAACTGTTGTTCCTGAAGTTGGTGTTATTATATCCCTAAATGATGAAAAACCTAACTCATTTACTATATATTGCTGATTATTATATGATATATTACTTGGTATTGTAAATGTACTACCAACACTTATTCCACTTACAAATAACGATATTCCGACTCCACCAACTGTATCATATATGAAATAGTTTTTTGAATCAGCTAAATGTGCTGTCCTACGTACATATTCACTCCCTATATTTGCTGCACTTTGATAAAGATTTAATGAATACTCTGGAACGAAATATCTAGCACCTGCCTCTGTATTATCGAAAACTTGGCTTTCAATTGTTGGAGGATTTAATCCTTCAAACTTAATATATTTGGCACTTGTAAATGCTCTAGTTTCTATTTTTGATACTGTATCTGGAATTGTTAAAAAATTGAATTTTTCTATTCCACTTGAAGGAATTCTACCTATAGTATCATTTTCAAAAGCACCAGAACCTATTTCTACTAAAGTTTTTGGTAATATAACAGTTCTTAAACTTACCTTGTTAGATAAAGCATTAGATGTAATTCTATCTACAGTACTGCCATCCTTCACTCTTGCATTAGCAATATCTAAATATTCTAATACGGGTAGTTCGTTACTTTTTAAAAACGTAAAGTTTGTATTTTCCATGTAGTTAGCATTAACTGTGTATACTATTATTTTTTTTATACTTGCAATACTTGCCATTACATCTGGAGAATTAGCTTCAGTGAAATATTTAATAAATAAATTTCTAATTGTATCATCAGCATTTCTTATATATACTATATATGCATTTTCTTCGCCAACTACAGGTATTACCGAATCTATTATATCTGTATAGGATATATCTGCCTGTCCAAAATTATCTGACCCACCAACTGTAATATCTGAGGATGCTACACCTTTTACTATCAAAGTGTTACCATTATTTGGGCCCTTATATGGAGTTGCATTTGTAGGTAGTAATATTGATTTACCACCCTCAATTCCTCTTATTATATTTAGATTATATATATATATTTGTGGTTTAGTAAACGATTCTAATAGCCTCATATTTTGAAACTGAACCTGAACTATACTTCCATTATTAAGTATTTCTATATTCGTTGAATTAGGTTCAGCTATTACATTGCCAACAATAACTCCTGGTGCTATTGTAAGTCTTGTATTTGACATTATATTTAAATCCGCTGGAATATTTCCTATTTTATTATTTATAATTCTAACATTATCTAGTAAAACTCCATCTTCTTCTTCATTTTGTAAACCATTTAAAGTGATTTTACCACCAACATATATATCATATGTCCCGTTTTCACCAATTAAATGAACTTTACTTTTTGGAGTATTAATAAATAACTGATTACCAATATCTATTTGGCCCGTACCCGAAGTATTAATATTTAAATCCCCAAGTTCAACAAAATCATAAACTAAATCACCTGTTACTATAAGTTTATATCCATTTAAATCTAAGTTTATTCTTCTAGATATATCTACTGATCCTTCTATAGTCATATTAGATATTAATTTAATTGTATCTCCTGGTACAGCATTGCTAATTGCATTTCTAAATTGCAATTCGTTTTCTACTTGCCATACTTCACCTTCTGAAGGTCCATCCATATTTGCACCAACTTGTGTTACATATACATTTGTATGAAGAGATAAAGCTTCATTTGCATATAAAGAACTATTTGCAGTTGAATACATACCATAATCTATTCTAAAATATCTTTTATTATTTTCGGCAAATTCTGGATCTAAATCTATAATACCATTTGTAATTGAGTTTCCTATAGTTGAAAGATTAGATACAGGTAGTGAACTATCAAACTCGACATTATCTGGAAGAGGATTTGCAGCTGCATATGATTTTAATTTTGTATCGTTTTGGGCTGTAATTACCGATGCATTTACTCCGTCAGTTATCTCATAAAATCTATAGTACATAACACCTGAATTTGCAACTGTAGCATCTAATTGAAATGTTATATAATATTCAACATCTAGAGTTCCCACATTCTCTATTTCAACAAATTTACTATTTTTTGATGTAACACCTAAGTTAGTTTCATATATTAAAGTAGCAACATCATCTATATCTCCTAAGAAAGCTCCATTTTTGTCATATTGTTTTATTTCACAATTAATATTACCTATTCCAAAAAAAGTTCCTTTGCTTATATATTCATTATAAAACCATGAAAATATTGAATTTCCTACTAATAAAAACATAATTGTAAATATAGCTAATTTCAAAGAAAATTTATTAAATTTTAAAAGTTTTATATTATCTTTTATTTTACCATATGATATCTTATTAGTTAAATTTTTACATTTATTTTTAATTTTAAAAACTAATTCTTTTGACTTGGATTTAAAAGCCAATTTTAAATTAGTAAAATTCTTGTCTATTATTTTTTTATTTGCTGTTTTATTTTTAATTTTATCTTTTTCTTTGTATTTTATTCTATTATTATATTTTAAGGTTTGAATTTCTAAATTTTTAACTGATTTAATATCTTTGTTTATTTTTGTAGTATTTTCAGCTATAGGGTCATCAAAATTAGAAAGATAATTATCTTTCTTTTTATTAATATTCTCATCAAATTTATAGCTGTCTTCACATTTCCTAAAATTATTAATTAATTCTTTTATACTTTCATTATTTTCGAAGATATCATTATGCTTTTTACCAAATCCGTTACTTTTCACTATTTCACCTTCTTTTTTTTAATAATTTTCTCAAATCTTCAAACTCATATCTAAATAATATACAAAGTGGAACTATTATTATAAATATGAAACCAAATATGTTTTTCATTAGTCTACTAATAATACTTATAGTAAATATTTTATATACTACAACACCATATACTTGTTCTTGATATACTATAGGATCTATAACTGAATTAGCTATTCCTTTTGTATAATATATATACCTGTTATTTTCAGTTATTATCTGTTCAACTTGGTGTGTAATTATCTTATCTTTAAAATCACTTGTCATTCCCAAGTATGATATAACGTCTCCTACTTTTATCTTGTTGTAATCTGTCTTTTTAACTATTATTACATCTCCAACCTTTAGTTTCGGATCCATACTTGCAGTAGATACTGAAAATACTTTTAGTCCAAATAATCCATCCTTTTTTGGAAATATTCTTGTATATAATGCAATTATTATAAAAAAAACAATTGCAAAAATTATTATGTACTTTAATATATTTAAAATTTTAGTTTTCATTAATCTCTCCCAAACTGTATTTTATGGATTAATAAACATTATTTTATTAATTGCCAAATTAGTATCTTGTATTTCATTTGTAGCTTTTTCATCTATATGAATATTAAAATATATAGATATCATATCATTTGCTGGTATATCTAATTTGTTAAGAAAATCAAAATAATAATGTTCATTAACCGCATCATATTCTACTATATCCGCTAGTTTATATATAAATAATTTTGGACTTGTACATCTTATTTGCACCACACTTTTAAGTAAATCTACATCACCATATATTTCAGAAAAAACAATTTTTGTTATAGAAAGTACAGTATCAATATTGTTATATATATCAAAACGATACTTTTGTGTAGATCCAGGTGCTAATGTTGCAACTTGTATTAAAGGCTGAGATGAAGATTGTGATTGCTCAACATATTCATTATCCTTAAGTACAAATAATTTAACATCAACATTATTATCTGTTACTATAAGTCTTCCCGTATAATCAATATTTTCTGCTTCTGAAGCGTTTGTTACCATCCACGCAAATACACCCATCAAAGCTAATATTGTAATACTAAACAATATATTTAGTATTATATTTGTTTTGCTTTTCTTACTTGCTTTTTTTTCATCTATTATTTCATATTTTAATGCCTTTTTACTAAACTTTTTTTTAAACATTTATTATACCTCAGTAATTCTAGAAATTTACTCGCGTCGCATAAGATTCTGGTGATGTACCTAAAACCTCCGCAATTCTAACATATACCGTTGTGTAACCTGAAAATGACATATTGGTATTTGTCACTGGTGTCCATACCGTAGTTTTATTATTTGTTAACGCCCATTCCATATTTGTTGTTAAATTATTTATAGTGTAATTTGATGTATTTGCTGTAACATTCGGCGCACTTAATAATACATTTGCACTACCAAATTTTAAATATACATCTAATAATGAACTTGCAATGGTATTAGTACAATCTATATCTCCACCCTCAAGCCAAATTCTCACAGTCATTTTAATTTGAGTATTAGAAGGTATTGTTGTAATTAATTTATTTACATCGATAGGATCATCGTCATATGTTCCTCTTCCACCATTTTTATTATCAAATGTTCTTACAATTTGATCACCAAGCAAACTCGGTGAAATATTATTATATATAAATTCACCTTCTGAAATAACTGCTTTAGTTGTAAATGGTTTGTCTATTCCATTTTCTTCTTGATTTCCAAAAAGCATATTAGAATTTGTTGTTCCATTATCAAAACTAGTAGATATTCTTATTGCATTTGCTGCAATTCCTGTAATATGTGAATCCTTATGTATATACACATGTTTTGCATATTCCTCTGTTTGTAAATAAAAATCATAATCTATATATCCATACTCTATCATATTTTCTCTAGCTAGTAATGTATCTATCTTAACAAATTTAGGTTTTTGAATTGCTAAACCTTGTCCAAAATCAATTCTATAAAAATTGATATTGTCCGCAGAAGAAACTTGTTTTAATACGAAATCATCAAAGTTATCAAATAACTGATTAAGACTTAATGTTGTTCTACTCGGACTATCTGGTGAAAGTTTTATTGTAAGTCCATCTGCAACTGTTACCTTAATTTGACTCCCAATTATTTGTGGATTAGCCTTATCTGAAAACCAAGAATATGCAGA
The DNA here is from genome assembly GCA_023460515.1 of Bacillota bacterium. GTDB lineage: Bacteria > Bacillota > Clostridia > TANB77 > CAG-465 > RGIG5057. The sequence goes on from JAEWPS010000038.1 coordinate 222,931, forward strand.
AAATACAAATAAACTGATTATTCCAAACAATATAATAATTTGAATAAATATTTTTTTGTTTAAATTAAATTTCATATATATATTTCTACCTTTGTTCTTTTCCATAATCTTTTCCCTTCTGCAGGATTATTTAGATAAACCTAAAAAACTTATATTTATTTTAAATTGGCCACCTTTTAAAGAATAAATAGCTTCTCTATCATTTCCTTCAACCCATATTCTTATTGTAATTGCTCTTATATTTTCATTACTATTTTGACTATTATTTTCAATATTAGTTAGTGGAGTATCACCGCCACTTGTATGTGTTTCATACGAAGCATCTATATCTTCAACAACGTTTGATAAATCTTCTAAATAATAACTATCATAATCTAAAACTTTTGTATATTTATATTGTTGTGGCTCGGTAGAATCTAAATATCCAATACATTTGTTATTTTCATATTTTACTTGATAACCTTTATTTGGTGCCCAAACAAATTTTGGTGTATTTTGTTCTACAAAAGTCCCATTTACTAAATTATTTTCTATAAATGCTATTCTTACTGCTCCAGCTATTAGATCTCTAGAAAAATTTCCATCAGTGCTTTCTCTTATAACTTCACTTGAATTAATTAAATTAATTATATTTTTACCTGCTGCAGGGTAAACTTCAGATTTTTTTTCTAAGTAAACAGTTGATTTAGTTGCAGATTTAAATAAAACTTTATATTCTAAGTAATCTTCATTTTTTACAGCAGGAATAAAATTAAGTGGTATACCATCTTCACCCTTTGCATTAGGTTTATAAAAAGTAATACCATCACTAGTAGATTCTTTATACAAAATAAAATTATCTACTATATTTAATTCCGCTATTTTAGACCAAGTAAGTCCATTATCTAAGGAGATTTCCATAGTATTAACTGGCGCTGTTGTAGCACTTAATTCACTAACCCCTACATTTTTATTATTTATAAACCATGCATATGTTGTTATAAGTAATAAACATATAACTATAAATAATTTTATTGATGAAGATAGTAATTTTTCCTTTAATATTTGTTTTCTTGGTATTAATGATTTGCATTCTACATTTTCTACAATTTTATGCACAATTCCACCTCCGCTTTATTACTTACGTATTGTTTGAATTGCCTTTTTAATATTATTATCATGTCTTTTAATACATCTACAAATTTCATTATATATTGTTCTTTGCATTTTAATTTTCTTTTGTTTATACTGATCAAAAAATTCAGAAAGTATTTTTTTAAATTCTTTCGCATCAATATCCTTGTTTTCTTTTATAAAATCTTGAATTGCTTTATTCAAATAATACTCATTTGATTTTTCTTCTGAATCAGAATCTTTATTGTCTGGTGATAAACTACTTAGTATATTATAATTAATAAAAGATGTTAATAAATATTTAAGCTGAATTTCTTTGTCCGAATCAATAACTAAATTTTCTTTAACCTCTTTTCTATCTTTATAATCATATCTTTCAATAAACTCCCATAATTCTAAAGCCTTTTTAAAGTTAGTGTTTTTCAATATAGTATTAGTTTTTCTAATTGGTGACCTTACTGGAAGAGTTCCTATTAAAGACTTCATAAGTGGACTTTTAATAAAATCTTGAACTATTAATTCAATTCTCTCAATTCTAGTATCCATATCTAATTCTTGTCCATCTAAATTTATTAAATCTTCATATGAATTAGACTCTAAGTTAAGACTTATGTTTATTAGTTCTGTATTAATTTTTGTATGTGCGTTAAATTCTAATTTTTTCTTACTTTTTGAAAATGATCCTTCTTTAACAGCATCTTTTCTTTGCCTTACAAACATATATAAATTATTAAGCAAAGAATATATGAATCTATTTTCATAAAGATCAAAAGTTTCTTCTTTATGTATATTTAGGACCGCACTTGGTGTTATAGTTCCATCTGCGGTCACGTCTTGTATTAAGTTAGTATGCTGCGCCAAGTGTCTTATTGTTTCCATTGATATTTTTTTTGCTTTTTCAATAGGAACAATCTCTTCTTCTTGAGCTAAAAACTTTTTTGGAACTCTCACTATTGCATCTAGATATTGGATTGTTTCTTCAATTTTATCTACCCAAGTATAATCAAATTGGATACTATGTATATCCGATTCGATTTTATACTTAGAATTATTTTTCAAAACAAACTCTTGTAACTTATTCTCATCAAGGTTACTTACTAAATTCATCATTTCATTAGTTTCCACATTAATACCTCATTACATCATTTTCTTTAGTCTTAATAAATAAGATTTACATTCATTCATGTTTTCCTTACCATAAGTTTTACTTAAGAAATCTATGAATCCATCAATTTCATCTCTTATAAAAGATAAATTTAATTGTTCAAATTTTCTTAAAATTTTATGTGCTATAACATAATCTATTCCGTCTATTTCAGAACCACCACATGCCATATATGCAGGTACAAATTCTCTTAATTGTTTAACAATACGATTACCAAAAGCCATACGGAAATGTTCAATAACGTAATCATCCATTTTAGTTAAATTCTCCATATTAACTTCAGATACATGATATTTTGTATTTGCTTGTGCAAATAAACTTTCTAAATATTTACTACTTAATCTTATTCCATCTGTAGGTGGTGCATCAAATTTTTCACCTTTATCATTTATATCTATTGGCATTGCTCTATCATAAACTTTATCTGTTACCATAAAAGTAGAATCATCATTGTTTATTGTACCTATGTACCACATATTATCTGGTAATTTTAATTTACCATCTGGAAGCCTAACAGGATCTGTAGGCCAAACACTTGGAACTAAATCAATAATCCATTCATCCCTACTAGGCATTTCTAGAATAGATAACATCTCTGCAAAATAATACTCAACACGAGCTATATTCATTTCATCAAGTATTACTATATATACTTGATCTACATATGAAGCCTCATACATTTTTTTTAATACTTCTGTTTCATTAAATTTTTTAGTAAATTCATTAAAAAAACCAAATAATTCAGTTCTATCACGCCAAGATGGTTGAACAGAAGCAATTACTGCATCATTATTTATGAATTTTCCCCATGCATAAGGAAGAGAGGTTTTACCAGTTCCAGATATACCTTGTAATATAATAAGTCTATTTGAAGCAAATGAAGCTAGAAATAGTCTTATTATATCTATTTTATAATATAACTTCAATTTATCTGCTGCAAAATTTCTAAATTTTTCACATATATCTATCAAAGATAGATCATTGTTTGTTGGCTCTGGTACATAGTTTTTCATTTCTTCATCTATTTGTATAAGTTTAAAGAAGCGATTATCATTTGCATGTTCTAAGTTATCCTCATCTTCATTTTTTATTGGATTACCATTTTCATCAAGTTCTACATTTTCTGCTAACTCTTCACCTGGTTTTAATCCAAGTTGAGATACTTTCATTGCAAATAACTTTTCTTTTTCAAGTGTTAATTTAACAACATCATTATTTAACTTTCCTACTTCATCTAATAAAGCTTCTTGCTCTACTAGAGATTTTCTTATTCTTATATACTTTTTAAAAAATAATACAAATAGTAATATTATTGAGCCTACAAGTACAATAACTAGTATAATTGAAATTACAACAAATACCCATTGACCACCCTTAATATCATCTGAATACATTTTAATGATATTGTAATAGTCCCCCACATTTAATATTTGTTTTAATCCATTGAAAATTCCTTTAAATATTTGAGCTAAGCCATCAAAGAATTGTGACATAAAATCAAATAAAAATTTAATGTATACATCCATATATTGCACTCCTTAAATTGTATTACTTTTCAAAAAGCATAATATAATTATGCTTTTTTTATTTATTATTTTGCTGTAATAACTCCATCTTGTTTTATCCTTACCAAAATTAAAACAAATTTAACTAATTGGTATATGAATATTATAAATAATGGTAATACTATACAAACAAAAAAACCAACTTTTGATTTGAAGAAATCTAATAAGTATCCACCTTTAGAAATCTTAATACCAGAATATTTAGAAACAACATCCCCCGGTGCTACTTCCTTTTCATCTTGCAATTGATTATTATCACCCTTTGTTATAAAAGACATTACTCCTTTATCATTTTTTACTTCTTTGATTCTGTGAGTTATTATTACTACTTTTTCTTTTTCAACTGAGAAAAATGAAATTACATCTCCCTCTTTTAGAGACTTAGTATCGAATTTCTCACTAATAATCAAATCACCAGTATATATTGCTGGTTCCATTGAAGCAGTTTGTATGCTAAGTGGAATATAACCTAAAAAATTGGATACTCCTTTTTCTTTAGTATTAAGAGATATTATTGTAACAGCCGCCGCTATTAAAATAAAAATCCATATTAAAACATTTAAGATAATTTTAAATTGTTTTTTCATTTCTTCACCTCACGTATATTTTTTAACGTATTAATGTATTTTAATTATGTATTGTTTTTAGATATTTGAATATTAAATGTTATATCTGAACCAGAAGCATTGTTTTCACAATCAACATCTTGTCCTTCAATCCAAGCATATACTCTAACCTTTGTAATACCTGCAGTTATTGCTAAAAGTTGTGTAAATGTAGTTGGTGATGCTGATCTTTGAAATGATGGACTTGTTGAAGGAGATACTAATTTAAAGAATTCTGCATCTGTTGCATTTAATCTTATATCATCACTAGCAATTATTGGCGCATTTACACCATAATAGTTAGGTAATGCTGGACCTGTTACTGTTGTTGTAATTCCATATACATCATTTGCTGCAGCTACTCCAGCAGGAGTATGAACATTTGCGTTAGGCTCCCAAAATATTGCAGATGTAGCACCTTTTAAAGCTTGTGCTGCTGCTGCAGTAGAACCAACTGGAACACTACCCTCTTTTAGAAAAGCAACTCTAGCAGAATTTTTTAATCCTAGATCTGTATTTTTAAATAAAACATCAGCTCCAGGTGTTAAATATAAAGTTTCTGCGTCAGCAGATTGAATAAATAAATCAAAAGCTATAAAATCTCCTGCAGTTCCTGCTGATCCTGAAGCATCAGCTGCCTCAGTTGTTTTTTCAGATAATAAAATATTATAACCTTGTGCAACGTTTGAAGATACTGAACCTTTATACATATTTAAAAATCCTACAGCAGTATCTATTGTACCACCACTAGAAACCGGCACTAAAGCAGCCGGAACTTGATTTTTGTGATTTGTATATGCTTCTCCTTTTATATCTTCAGTTGTTAAACTTGCTTTCCAGTTTGTTCCATCCATAGATATTTGTATACCATTAGAAGCAGAAACGTTTACATCTAATGAACCAAGTGTAACTGTAGCATTAGCTGTGAACCATGCATAAGTTGCAGTTGTTAAAGATATTGCAGTAACTAATAATGTTAATAACGCTATTACTACTGTACGTCTTGTTACTATTTCATCCTTTTGTACTTTTGTTTTTTCCATTTTTCTTCATTTCCTTTCCTTTTTAAAATACTTTTTATTTTCACTAAAAACAAAGTAATTGATTTACACCTTTTATTTGTCTCCTAATTCGTGAATTGTCATCTTTAGTTTCATCTCACCCCCTAAAATATCATCTTTACACTCAGGATCATCCCCTTCTAACCAAATTACTATTGTATATTTATCAATTTCACCAGGTTTAAAATCCGTTCTTTCGTTTGCCATTACCTGCCTTGTTGATAAAAATTCAGTAGTGCCACTTTCTGGCTCTTTTGTTACTTTATTTTCTTTTGCATACACTGTCTTTACATCATTTTTGTATACCATAACTCTTATTGCTTCATCAACACCGTTTATAACCGAAATTATTTCAATAATTGATTCATATTCAGCATCTTCTTTTCCTGCATTCTTAACAAAAAAAGTATATCCTATAAAGTTTTTATCATTATGTGGTCCTTCATGATCTTGTATATTACTTGGCAGCCAACTTTCTGCTATATTATCCATATAATCTAGTCTGTCTGCTTTTAGTATCATTGATGTTTCGTGAAAGTCCTTATAATTAGATATCAATATATTTTGTGTTGCTTTTAAGTTTGGATCTAGATTAATTGTAAAATTTCCTGTTTCATTTACTATATATACAACACCATAAACTAAAGACAAAAACGTTAATAATGTTATTACAAAAAGTGCTAAAATTCTAGTAAACAAATTTCTTTTATGTACTTTTTCTGCTGTAACATTTACATATAATTTTTCCTTTTCTGCTCTTTCAAATGTTTTATTTACTACTTCTTGTTTTGCATCTTTTGTTTTTTTCAAGGTATCCTCCAATTATATTAATGTTTAAGTAGATAACTTTCCTTTATATGCTCTTTTATATCTACTGTATCATCTATAACAATTAAGTCATTATTTTTGCAAAAATCCATCAAATCACTACTATTTTCTTTTAAATTGTTATTCAAAAAAATATAATCTACAGTATCTTTAAATAAATAAGTATTATGATTAAGTTTATTCATATCATATATAGCAATTCTAAACCCAGATTTTTTCAAATTTTCCACTATATCATTATTTTTTATAAAAGATCTATAATCTATATTTAAGCAAACTCTCATCTTAATCTTAGGATTATTAAATTTTTCTACTAATTCTTCTAAAAATTCTGAATTCGTAATAAAATTTTCTGGTAACTTAATAATAAAATTTGATTTTTTCTTTTCAATTAATAGCAATTTTAATATATATACTGAAAGTAATTCTGCAGTAATTATTGTAAAATCAAAATTTAACTTTTTTACTTTAATTTGCTCTTCAATATCACTAATCAAATATTTCTTTAATGCTTTAATATCATAAACAAGTATCGCATCATAAAAATCAGGTTTAATTTGTATAAAATTCAAATGAAACTTGTCCCCGTCTATAATTTTAAAGAAATTTTTATCATCAAGAACATTTTCTTTGATTTTTTCATTTAGTTCATCTTCTACATATTTTACTTTATCTAAAAATTCTTTTTCAAAAACATCCACATTTTCTTCTAATACATTAGTGAGTATATTTGAATACCTAATTTTAGAATTTGCAAGTACATTAACCTTTTTATTAATTTCTAGAGAAAGTAAAATAATTTTTGATATTAAAATTATATATTCGTTATTATCATATATATCACTTACTACTTTATCATTGTCTATAAAATTTATTGTATAATTAATAATTCTTCTAAGTTTTAAATCAATAATATTATTTTCATGTATAAATTTATTTACCTTATAAGTAACTTGTATTTTATTCTTTAAATCATCATCCATGAATTCTTCTATAATATCTTGAAATAACTTTACATTCATATATTTCTTATCCAAGGCATTTTTCATTAGTATTTTAGTGTACTCTGTAACATTGTCTTTTTTTCTCTGATAGTAAATATCAACAATATTAGCATCCATGTAAAACCTCCAACATATTTTGCTACATTTTCCTTAACTTTGATATACAGTAATTATTTTGGTTATAAAGTAAATATTACCATTTTCTCCATTATTATATATTAAAGAAAAAATAAAATCAAGAGATTTTATCCTAAATATAACAATTTATGTTATTTATTGACAATATTTGTATAAAAATACCTAATATGCGGCGTTTTTGTAATATAAATGTAACATTTCTGACGTATACTAGCTAATTATGTCATTTATTTGCAGTGTTTTAAACAATTCTATGACTTATAATTAATAAAGTATAAAAAATAACGAGTTTTTATCACTTTCAAAAACCCGCTATCTGCAATATATTATTAAATACTTTTATTTATTTTCCATTAAATATAACATCTCGAACTACTATAAAAACTTAATTTGAAGTATCTCCTATTTCAGTGGCAATATTTTTATTTAATTTAATTTTATTTATTCTGTATAAAACTTATAAGTGAATCTATAAATAAAAATACAATAAACAGAGAAATTAATGAACCTACAGTTATAATTACAATATTACTTATTTTAATTAGTACACCTTCATTTAATAACTCTTGTCCCTCAACTATACAATTACCTTGATTTACTAACAAGTCAAGCAGTAATTGTATTTTTTTATTACTAAATTGACCTATGAAAAAAGTTTGGCAATTATTATCTTTTGTTCTAATTACTAAATATTTTTCTTTTGAAAATTTTGTATTTCTAATATTAGTATTTAAATAAGCATTTTCAGATAAATTAAAATCATTTTCAATCAATTTTACGGAATATATATCACTATATTTAATTATCACCTTTTGAATACAAATACAATTCTCATATAAAGTAATTTTTTTGTTTGCAAGGGTAAAAACTTTAATCAAAATTAACATTATTGCAATAAGTGTTATAAACCCCTGTGGAAATCCTTTTGTGTTACCAGCAAAAAAATCAAATAATGCCGCTATTGAAGCTACCCCTAATAATATTATTATTATTAATGTCAAAATCATTACTATAATTGAACCAGTAACTCGTATATCTACTATTTTTTTGCCTCTATCTGATAATAATACATTATTATCCAAATTCAGCACCCCCAATCATAAATATAATTATATATTATAATCTATTAATAATCAACTAAATATTAACTATATTATAAAATTACTTTAAAATATATATCTTCAAACTTTAAGCGTATTAAAACATAGAAAAAGCAAGTCTCTAATTTCTTAGAAACTCGCTATTTACTGTGGAGGCGCCAATCAGATTTGAACTGATGCTCACGGTTTTTCAGTTTTAATTGATTCAAAACTTTAAGTATTAATTATGCCACTTTAAGGCTACATTCTCTCACCTTTAGCGATTTTGCTTTTCAACTTCACAACCTCTAATATATGTTCTACCACCTTGACGTTGCAGTCAAATTTGCAGTATTTTTTATATTAGTTTAAAAGTAACTATAAAAAGAATGTACGAAAATATTAAGTTTTATTCTAAACTTTTTATCATTTAAATAATTGTATAAAATTATTGTTCCAATATTTTAGAAATTGAAAATTCATCTTTTTCAATTACTCTCTTTTTATAATCATCATAGAATTCAATAAACAATTCCGGGAGATTACATTCTTTAGAATATTGTTTAGATTGTAATACTGCTTGTATTTTATCAATGACAAATACAAATATAGCTTCTTTTGTTTTTCTTTCTTCAAACTCATTCCACAAATCAATGAAATATTGTGAATCTTTATGTTCTCTTACTACATGTTCTACAGCTTCTAATTCTACTATATGTTTCTTGGACTTATCAACGTTAGGACCATCTATCCAATCTCCTATTATTGACTCTCCATATTCATGAATATTTATCATTTCATATACTTTTTCCATGTTCAAAAAATTTAAATTTAATTCTCGCTTAATTAACATTGCTAAATTTGACATTTCAAAACAATGTTCTGCAACACTTTCATTTCTCTTACAAGATATTTTCCTTGTAATCCACCCTTTTCTTAATATTTCAGATTTTAGTTTTTCTATAAAAGAATAAATACTAAGGGTTCCTCTCATCATTAGATTTCCCTCCTTAAATTATTTTATAGGTTAAATATTTATAACTGCATTTATTATACTACATTTTTCATTATTTTTCAACTTTTAATGTATATCTGTACGATTATATCCAAAATTTGTAAAACATTTTATTTATTTAATTTTTGTATTAAGTATTGAACATAAAGGTTTTTGAAGCCTTACCCTACTAAAATTATATTAAAATGATAATTTCTATATAAAGAGAAATTATTCAACCTCAATCAATTTGCAGTCAAACATAGAAAGAGCGAGTCTCTAATTTCTTAGAAACTCGCTTTTTACTGTGGAGGCGCCAATCAGATTTGAACTGATGATCACGGTTTTGCAGACCATTGCCTTACCACTTGGCTATGGCGCCGTTTATATATAATATTCATTATGTTTAAAATTATTCCATATATAAAAAAAATGGAGCGGGAGACGGGGCTCAAACCCGCGACCTTCGCCTTGGCAAGGCGACGCTCTATCAACTGAGCTACTCCCGCATCATTATGATACATATATGGTGGCTAGAGACGGAATCGAACCGCCGACACGGGGATTTTCAGTCCCCTGCTCTACCGACTGAGCTATCTAGCCTTATAAAAAAAAATGGCGACCTGGAAGGGACTCGAACCCTCGACCTCTAGCGTGACAGGCTAGCGTTCTAACCAACTGAACTACCAGGCCACAAATAAATGGTGGGAACTATAGGGCTCGAACCTATGACCCCCTGCTTGTAAGGCAGATGCTCTCCCAACTGAGCTAAGCTCCCATCTATCTTTGACTGTTTATATTATAAACTATAAACTCTATTTTGTCAATACTTTTTTCAAAAAAAGTAAAAATTTCTTGTAAATATTTTATTTTAAAAAATACTACTCCTACACTTTCGTGTAAGAGTACGTTTTAAGTATTTCATAAGCCGGGTTCTGTATTTGACAGTCATTTATCTAGGATATATATTACTATATACCTCAAGCCACCAACCTTAAAAGACGACGAGCATTGTCTTAACCTTTATTTCTTGGTGTTGCTCCAAATGGGGTTTACACAAATTCTATGTCACCATAAAACTTAGTGAGCTCTTACCTCACTTTTTCACCCTTACCTTAATAAATTAAGGCGGTAATTTTCTGTTGCACTATCCTTAGGATCACTCCCACTAGACGTTATCTAGCATTACATGCTCTATGGAGCCCGGACTTTCCTCACATATAAATATGCGCGACCATCCGAAATACTTAAATTGTTCCACGTATTAATTATATCATAAACCTGTTATAAAATCAATTAAGTTTTGAAGTATTTAAGTATTTCATCGCAATATTATAATTTTTCTCTGCCTTTTCCCAATCAACTAAGTTACTCCAATTTGTTATATATTCATCTCTTTTATTTTTATATTTTAAATAATAAGCGTGTTCCCACACATCAATTAATAAAATATGAAAAACATTTATTGGAACGTCCTGGTTGGGACTAGTTACGATTTTAAGTACTTTTGTACTATCTACTACAAGCCATGCGTAGCCTGAACCAAATACTTTAACTGCTGCCTCTTTAAATTCCTTATAAAAATTTTCTAACGAACCAAAACTCTTAATTATCGCCTCTTTTAGATCACCTATTGGAATATTTTTTTCAAGTGGTGGTTTCATTATATCAAAGTAAAAATTATGATTATATACACCACCTGCATTATTTTTTACACCTACTTGTATATTAATAGGCAAACTACTATTATGAAGTATTAACTTTTCTAAACTCCATGATTGGTATGTAGGGTTTTGCTTTAAAATTTCATTTAAATTATCTACATATTTTTTTAGATGTTTATCATGATGAATTCTAACTGTAGTTGTATCAATGTAAGGTTCTAAAGCATTATATTGATACTGCAGTGGCATTAATTCAAAAGGGTATTTGTCCTCCAACTTTATCTCCTCCTTATACTTAATGTATGCTAAATTTATTTTTTTAGAATAATTTATCTAATTTTTTTATAGATTTAAGATTATTTTATGCATTTTAGGGAAAAATAAAAATAATGAGGAGATAAAAATATGGAAAATCCAAATAAAGCTGAAACAATAGTAATTATTGCATTTACTATTATAGTAATTGCCATAATTGGTATAGTTGCATATAATGCATATTCATCTACAACTAGCTTACAAAATAATGATTATAAACAATCAAATAATACACAAAATAATTCCTCAAAAGACAATAATATTAAAGTGCCAGATAAATCTACCGAGCCAAATGCTCCAGCCACACCAATACCAGTAGAAACTCAAATATCTACTTTTTCTACTAATATATATGATAAAGATGATAATAGAGTATATAACATTGGTCTTGCGATTAATAAAATTAATGGAACTATTGTAAAAAAAGGTGAAATTTTTTCATTTAATGATACTGTCGGTCCTATGGGTGAAGAGCAGGGATTCAAAAAAGCTATTGGCTTCGATAGCGATGGTGAAAAAATCGATATGTTTGGAGGAGGAATGTGCCAAATAAGTAGTACTCTCTATAATGCAGCATTAATAGTTAATTTAGAAATTGTAGAAAGGCACGCACATAGTAGACGTGTATATTATGTGCCAAAAGATAAAGATGCAACTATATATTATGGAAGTTTAGATTTAAAGTTTAAAAATACAACTGAAAATGATATAAAAATTATAGCTACTAATACTAATTCAAATGTCACAATTACATTAAATAAAATAACGTCTGGAATTTAAAATCCAAACGTTATTTTTAATTATTGTAATTTACTATTTTTTTAATTCTAATTTAACAACTTTATCCATCATTTCTATAAAGTCTTCAACTTTAATATCTTTAATGTCTTCACCTTTTCTGTCTCTTACTGTAATTACATTATTCTCAATTTCATTCTTACCTAATATTATCATATAAGGTACTTTTTCAGATATAGCTTCTCTTATCTTATATCCTATTTTTTGATCATCATGATTTACTTCTACTTTATATCCTGCAGCTTGTAATTTCATTTCAATTTCTTTAGAATAATCTAACTCATTCTCTGTTATAGGTAATATTTTAACTTGCACAGGTGAAAGCCATAATGGAAATGCACCTGCATATTTTTCTGTTAACATAGCAATTGTTCTTTCGTATGAACCTATTGAAGAACGATGTATAATAACTGGTCTTACCTTTTCTCCATTCTTATCTATATATGACATATCTAGGCTCTCAGCTAGCGCAAAATCTAATTGTACAGTTATTAGTGTATCTTCTTTACCATATACGTTTTTAGTCTGTATATCCAATTTTGGACCGTAGAAAGCAGCTTCTCCATCTGCTTCAACATAATCTATATTTAAATGATCTAATATGTTTTTCATTTTTATTTGAGTTGCTTCCCAAGCTTCAGGATTATCTATATATTTTCCACCTTTGTCATTTGGATCCCACTTAGAAAATCTGTATGTAATATCTTCTCTTATATTTAATACATCCATAAAATAATTTATTAAACTAATTACACCTTTAAATTCTTCTTCTACTTGATCATCCCTTACAACTAAATGTCCTTCAGATAATGTGAATTGTCTTACACGAGTAAGTCCATGCATTTCTCCTGAAGATTCATTTCTAAATAATGTAGAAGTTTCATTATATCTGTATGGTAAATCCTTATAACTACGTAATTTATTTTTGAATATCATAAATTGGAAAGGACAAGTCATTGGACGAAGTGCTAATACTTCACTATCATTTTCTTCATCTCCAAGTACAAACATTCCTTCTTTATAATGATCCCAATGTCCAGATAATTTGTATAAGTCACTCTTTGCCATAAGCGGAGTTTTAGTAAGTAAATATCCTCTTCTCCTTTCTTCATCTTCTACAAATCTTTGTAATGTTTGAAATATTGTAGCACCCTTAGGCATTAAAAGAGGTAATCCTTGACCTATTACATCAACTGTTGTAAATAACTCCAACTCTCTACCCAATTTATTATGATCACGTCTTTTAGCTTCTAACCTTTTTTCAAGTTCATTTTCTAACTCTTCTTTACTTTCAAATGCAGTACCATAAATTCTAGTAAGCATTTTATTCTTCTCGCTGCCTCTCCAATATGCTCCAGTAATACTCATTAGCTTAAATGCTTTTACTCCTTTTGTATATAACAAATGAGGTCCAACACATAAATCTATAAATTCTCCTTGTTTAAAGAAAGAAATTTGTGAATTTTCTGGTAATTCTTCTATAATTTCAACTTTATAATCTTCTTTCTTCTCCTTCATAAATTTTATAGCTTCATCTCTTGAAAGTATAAAGCTCTCTGTTTTTAAATTTTCTTTTATTATTTTATTCATTTCAGTTTCTATTTTCTCTAAATCTTCTTCTGTTATTTTTTGCTCAGAATCTACATCATAATAGAAACCGTTTTCTACTGTTGGTCCGATAGCAAGTTTTACGCTATCCCCATAAATTCTTTTTAGTGCTCCTGCAAGTATATGTGAAGTTGTATGTCTTGCAACTTCTACATCATATTCTCCTTCGTATACTTCTCCTTTATTGTTTATATATTTTATTGCCATTTATAATTCCTCCTAATTTTTTATTTAGTTACCTATAGTTGTAGATAACACTTCCGTAAATTTACCATTATTAAATTCAACAACTGAATATTCAGTATTAAATTCTTTTGTTTCTTGTAATATTATTTCACAAACTTTATCGTCATTTAAGTCACTTATGAACTTAGTTGTGTATATGCCAAAGTCTGATGAATTATTAACATCTTTAACATAATTATACTTAACTAATTGAACATTTTCAGTTTCACTTACATATACAACTGCGCTATATACCCCATTACCTGTTTTACCATCACTTGTAGCAGTTATAATGTATGATATTTTTCCTGGAATTAGAGCAACTTCATAAACTTCTCTAATTTTAACCGTTCCATTTAACATTTTATAAAATCCTAATGCTTCTTTTACAAAATTTTCATATACAGATAAATTATCCTCACCTAAAGTTATTTTATCCATTTTAGCTGTAGTAGTACTTCCTGATCTTACAGCAAAATATTCGTCTTTATAATTAGTTCTTGTAGTTGTAACATATGCTGCTCCAGCTTCATTACCTTTGTCAACATTTTTAATTTTAAAAGTACCTGTTTTACCTTTAGCAGTAAATATATCTATGTCATATCCTTGTTTGTTAACACTTTTAAAATAATATCTTTCCATGCCTACCCATCTACCGTTATATACTCCACCTAGTATTATATTATTAATTACAATAGGTGTAGATTTTGATGCTATATTATCGTCTACAATACTGCTATCTTCATTTACATTTTCATATATTATATTATTATTAACATTTACATATATCATGAATGATATACCAGCAATAAGTAATGATACTAAAAAAATAACTACTACTACAATCCACCTTTTACCTATTAACTTAGTTTTTGAATATTTACCTTTTTCACTCATATTTAATATTCCCACTTTCCTTCATCAATAGAAAAGATACAACCACAATATTTTTGTCTATACAATCCTAAATCTTTAGCAAGCTTTTGACCTTCTCTAAATTTTTTAGTATAATCTAAATGTATATATTTAATTCCATATTTATTTTCAAGTTGTTTTCCAACCTTATTTATTAACTCTTGGTTTTGATATGGACTTATAGAAAGTGTTGTCATTACCATATCAAGATTATTTTCTTTTGCATGTTTAAATACGCCTTCTAATCTTGTAAAATAACAATATTCACATCTAGAATTAAATCCATTTAAATTAACAGAATTTTTAACAAATTCTTTAAGATTATAATCATCGATTATATCTAATTTGCAGTTTACATCTTTGCAGTAATTCATTAAAGTTTCTTTTCTTCTTTCATATTCTATTTTAGGTTGTATATTCGGATTATACCATAAACCTGTTATATCTAACTGCATATTATCCGTAAATATTTCTCTTAATTTAGTTAAATCTTCATGTATATATACAAAACATGGTGCACAACATGTATGAACCAATAGTTTATTCATTTTTTTGCTCCAATCCTAAATGTTCATAAGCTAAACGGGTAGCGGTTCGTCCCCTAGGGGTCCTAGCCAAATACCCTATTTGCATTAAATATGGTTCATAAAAATCTTCTATTGTATCTTTATCTTCCCCTATTGCAGCAGCTAAGGTTTCTAAACCAACAGGCCCACCGTTAAATTTATTTATTATAGCTTCTAACATGTCCCTATCTATTTTATCTAGACCTAATTCATCAACTTCTAATCTATCTAACGAACTTTTGGTTATTTCATAATCTATTACTTTTTTACCTTGAACTTGTGCATAATCTCTTACTCTCTTAAGTAATCTATTAGCTATTCTAGGTGTACCTCTACATCTAGAGCCTAATTCTAAAGCCGCTTCTTTATCTATTTCTATATTTAATATAGTTGCACTTCTTCTTATTATATCAGATAATTGCTTTTCTGTGTACAATTCTAATCTATTAATTATACCAAATCTATCACGTAAAGGTGAAGATAAGTTACCAGCTTTTGTTGTAGCACCAACTAAGGTAAATCTATTTAAATCCAATCTTATTGATCTTGCAGATGGTCCTTTACCAATTATAATATCTAAGTTGAAATCTTCCAATGCTGGATATAGTATTTCCTCTATAGTTTTATTTAATCTATGAATTTCATCTATAAATAGTAAATCATTTTCTTGTAAGTTTGTAAGTATAGCTGCTAAATCTCCTGCTTTAGATATAGCTGGTCCAGATGTTACTTTAATATTAACACCCATTTCTGAAGCTATTATATTTGCAAGTGTGGTTTTACCAAGTCCTGGTGGTCCATATAATAGTACATGATCCAAAGACTCATTTCTCTCTTTTGCAGCGTTTATATATATTTTTAAATTTTCTTTTACTTTAGTTTGACCTATATATTCATCAAAATTACGTGGTCTTAAAGAGACTTCCATCTCTTTTTCTTCATCAATATATTCTGGTGATATAACTCTATCTTCTATCAAGATGTCCGCCTCCTCTTATCCTTCATCTTTTTAATTAAATATATTATATCACAAATTATAATCGTATTGCAAGAAAAATCCAAGTTTCTTACAAAAATCATTTTAAAAAATACAATAAAATAAATAAAATTTGACAAGTATGATATAATTATATATATACTAAATATTTAACCATATTAAAATTTTAATTAGGGGGGTATAAAACGGTATGCTAACGACTAATGATATTGATGCACTTTTTCATTATTCAACTGAAAGCAAAGATAATGATAACGATAAAAGGGAAAAAAACGATAGACGGATTCTAACAATATGTAGGAAGGTTCCTGAAGTTCGTAATACAATCTATGATTCAAAAAAAGGAGTTATGGATTCAATACAAATCGTTAACGAAAGATATTCTTTAATACTGGTTCAAGAAGAAATATTAAGAGCTGTAAAAGAAATTAGGTCATTTGATAAAATTATCTCTAACACTCATATAGACATTTCTACTAAAGCCGCTGTGATAAGAAATTTCGATTTCAAGGAATATCGAAAGCTATTAAGCATTTGCAATTTCACTGGCCTTAAAACAATTTGCCGTTTGAATAATATGAAAATATTAGCAGACAAGTATATTCAAGGCGAACTTGATAGAAGATATTATGTTGATGACATGAAAGCACAAGAAGTCTTTTACAATGATTTACTTTTAAAGTATGAAAGTATCTCTGTAGATAACTTCTATGCGTATGTACTTCGATATGATATAAAGACAATCAAGAAAAAGAAACCACGTGGAAACATTAGAAGATAACTGCAATATAGTTATGTTCTAAAAAAATAAAACCTAACAGATTTGTTAGGTTTTATTTTTTTATTTTATTTTTTCGTTTTTTATTTTGTTATTTTTCAAACTGACTATTCATTTGCTAATTTAGCAGCTTCGCTATCTGATATAGCTTTATTATATACTTTTAATTCATCAATAGATGATCCTCTATAAAAATACATATCATTACTATCCCATCCACTTATATTTAAGTTTCCTTCAAAAACTGTATTTACATTACTTTGTAAAGATTGTTTTTGTGACAATATCTGTTTTACTCCATTAATGTACATAGAATTTAAAGTGTAATCTCCTTTACTAAATATTAATACTACATGTGTATAAACTCCAATCGTAAAAGGATTATTTATTCCATAAACATCTCCTTGTGCAGTATTAAATCCAAAAAATCCATTTGTAATCCACGCATCATATATTCTAAATCCAACTGGCATGATACTGTCTTCTCCATTCCATTTGAACCAGAATGATGTTGTTACAACATTAGTAGAAGAATTTATACCTAAATCTGTTAATGGTACTTCAATTTGCCCATCCATTATGCTAATAGCGTTTCCAACTTTACCGGCAACATATGTAGTTCCTGTAGAGGTATATGATTTACCAGTCATTTCATTTGTAATGCTACCACTAAAAGAAAATTTAGCTACTGGTATACTTTCAATATAGTTAACATTTATAACTGTATTTGTAACATTTCCAACTTGGTCTTTAAGCCAAACATAGTATGTTCCGTTTGAAGTTATATTATCAAATACTGTTGCAAAACTTGTAGTTGGACTACAACTTGTATATGTTGGTGCTACTGTACTACTTTGATTTATTCCATATCCAACTATTCCTGATGAATCTGTTGCACTTACCATTACACCACCTGGTGTTCCCCATTTTGTTGAATCAAATACTGTTGCATATGCTACGTTCCATATCAACGGTGAAGCACTTGTTGGGGTTGTTCCTCCTGTTAAGTAATAGAAATTTGTTGTACTAAATGATCCAGTTGTTCCGCATGTTACTAAACATACATACTCTTGCCAATTTCCAGTTCCTGCTTGTGATGTAAGCCACATAATTGTTCCTTCATTACCAAATAGATTAGAACCCCAATTTATATAATATCCAACTGGTATTTTAGCAATTATTTTTGTAGTAAATACTTTACCTGATGCTGTTGGTGTTGCAAAGTAAAATCCTCCCCATCCAGGTGCAGCCTCAGCTGTTGATTTGATCATTAATCCATATCCAGAACCTGTAGGTGAATCACTCATAGCAACTCTTGTATTTGTTACAACTCCATTTTGCAAATTGTTATATACATATGTGCTATTTATTCCACTTGCAAAACTTGGATCTGTATATAGACTAGTTCCAGATATAGCTCTAGTTATATTTGGTATGTCTTTATCTATATTTGCTACAGTTATGGTACTTTGACCACTTTGGTTTCCTGCTGCATCTGTTCCTCTAGCATACACTGTAGTATTATTTATAGTTACTATTACGCCTGATGTATATGAATTCCAAGTTGCTCCATTTGTACTATATTCTTTAATAACGGCATCTGCAGGATACGTTATTGTTACTGTTACGTTTCCATTTGTCCAACCCGTAGGACTTGCTGACATTGCTGGATTTATTGGTGGTGTAACATCTGTTCCAAATGCATTAGATTTTGTTATATATGTATTTCCTGCATTGTCTATTGCTTTTACCCATAAGTAATATGTTCCTGTAACTCCTGTTTTAGTTATTGTACTACCATTAGTAAATGTTATCCATCCTGATGAAGGTGTTGTAGCATTTTGTGTGTCCCAAAAATATTGTACAGAAGCTATATTACTTCCACCTAAGTCACCTGCTGTTACTGTTGTACTTGCTGTTTGTATATTTGTTCCTCCATTTGTGCCATATACTATTGTAGGTGAAATTTTATCTATATTTGCTACTGTTAATGTACTTTGACCACTTTGGTTTCCACTTGCATCTGTTCCTCTTGCATATACTGTTGTATTATTTGTAGTTACTATTACTCCTGATATATATGTAGACCAAATTGTTCCATCTGTGCTATATTCTTTAATAACAGCATCTGCTGGATATGTTATTGTTACTGTTACATTTCCATTTGTCCAACCTGTAGGACTTGCTGACATTGCAGGATTTATTGGTGGTGTAACATCTGTTCCAAATGCATTAGATTTTGTTATATATGTATTTCCTGCATTGTCTATTGCTTTTACCCATAAGTAATATGTTCCTGTAACTCCTGTTTTAGTTATTGCACTACCATTAGTAAATGTTACCCATCCTGATGAAGGTGTTGTAGAATTTTGTGTGTCCCAAACATATTGTAATGAAGCTATATTACTTCCACCTAAATCACTTGCTGTTACAGTTGTACTTGCTGTTTGCAAATTTGCCCCTCCATTTGTGCCATATACAACTGTAGGTATAATTTTATCTATATTTGCTACAGTTAATGTACTCTGACTACTTTGGTTTCCACTTGCATCTGTTCCTCTCGCATACACTGTTGTATTATTTGTAGTTACTATTACTCCTGATGTATATGTATTCCATGTAGTTCCATCTGTACTAAATTCCTTGATAGTAGTATCTACTGAATACGTTATTGTCACTGTTACATCTACATTTGTCCATCCTGTAGGATTTGCTGACATTGTTGGATTTGTTGGAGCAGTATTATCCATCATAAATGCATTAGATTTAGTTACTACACTATTACCTGTATTATCTATAGCTTTTATCCATAAATAATATGTTCCATTTGAATTTAATTTACTTATTGCTTCACCATTTACAAATGAAGTCCACTCACCTGTTGGTTCATTTACATTCTGTGCGTCCCATATGTATCTTAATGAAGATAAGTCTGTTCCACTTACCCCTATATCGTTTACTGTTACTGTGGTACTTGCTACTTGTAAATTTCCCCCCCCATTTGTTCCGTATGTAACTGTAGGTGATTCTCTATCTATATTAGCTATAGTTATTGTACTTTGGCTACTTTGATTTCCTGCTACATCCGTTGCCCTTGCATATATAGTTTCATTATTATTACTAACTGTTATCGAATCTGTATATACATTCCATGTTGATCCATCTGTGCTATATTCTTTTGCAACACTATCTGATGGATATGTTATTGATATTGTAACATTTAAATTAGTCCAACCTGTAGGAGTAACTGACATTTCTGGATTAGTTGGTGGGGTGTTATCTATTTCAAACAATTCACTACTAATTATATCCACAGAATTGGTTACGTCATATATATTAGATATACAATTTGCTTTAAGTCTTAATTTATATATACCTTCTGCAAGTGTATCTGTTTTTATTTTTACATCCACAGTTCGAAGTGTATCTAACTCAGTACCAGTTGGCGCAGCAATTTCAAATACTGGTTGAACTGGAACTAATACATTGTTTTTATCTAATAGTTCTAATTTACTAATTAAGTTTATATTGTTTATACTAGCATTAGATGAAATTTTTATTGTAGTTACAACATCTGTTCCCGCAGATATTGGTAAAGTTGTAGTTGTAGAAATTATCGCATCTAATCTATCTGCATCTACAACATCAACATTCACTTCTTGCGCCCATTTTTTCTTTGTTCTGTCTGTTCCAAGATAGACTAATTTTCCATTTACTACTTCAAATTGTCCATTATATTTACTTGTCGTAGATAAAGCTGGTATTATATCTTTTATTGTTTTACCTGCAATAACTGTTCCATTGTATTCTGTAGTTAAATCATTTGAATTCAACTGATCTGGATTAAACGCCCTCACAGCTGTATATTGACTTGCTAAATACAGACTTAAATCTGATTCAATGGCATCCAAATCTGATTTAAATACTGCTTCATTTGCACTATTAATTGGATTATTTGCAGAAAGCGATAAAATAACTCCCCCTGCAAGTATAATAATTACTATAATTGTTATTATTAGTACAATTAAAGATATACCGTTTTTCTTATATTTATAATTCACATTTTCACCTCTTTAATTTATATTATTTTTAAACATATATCTATTTCAATATTATTTTAATACTTCATAAATAACATTTTTTGAATTAGAAGTATCTATTGTTATGTATGAATCAATATATTTTGTTTCATTTGCTTTTATTTTTCCTACATATCCTACAGCTTCTGCCATTACACTTCCATCATTTGCGATAAATTTAACTTTAAATCTTAAATTATCTTTAGCTGCACTATCGTTTGTTACTTTAGAAGTTAGTTTAGATGTTCCATTAGTATAAACTATTTTACTTTGTTCTAATAGCACACCCTCAACTTTTTTATCTTTAGATAGCTCCTCACTTGTATTTACCTTTGTTCCATCACTTGTTTGCGTATAATTTACTTTATTATTATCTGTTCCATTTACTTCATTTCCTGATTTTGCGTTGTTATTATTAACTGCAACAATAACTACTATTATTGCAATAATTAATACCAACCCTAAAATTAATAACCTCATTTGATTTCTACCTTTAAAATTCATTTTAACATCCCCCTATAACATTACTTTATGTATAAATTTACATATATATATATTATAACATACTTAAAAAAATATCAAGTAAATGTCGAATATTGTTCATAAATATAATATAATATTTATATGAATTTTAAAGTTAAAATTTAGATTTATTCTTATTGTATAATCTCATATGTTATATCTTTTAAATTTGAAAGATTTGTAGTTATATATGAATCTACATATTTTATTTCATTTGCTTTTATTTTACCTACAAAGGCCATGATTTCTATTATTGTACTGCCGTCATATAATATAAATTTTATTTTGTATCTAATATTATCTTTAGTTATACCAACATTGGTTACTTTAGTGGTTAGTATTGATGTACCAGATACATGTATTAGTTTATTTTGTTCCAACAATATATTTGATTTAATGTTAGTAGGAGACAATTTATCTGCTACTTCCACTTTTGTTATACTGCTTGTCTTCTCGTAACTTGATGGTAAATTACTTGAATTTTGTGCATTTCCAAAATATACATCAAGATTACTTATATTTACTGCTATAAACATAACAATTAATACTGCAACAATTATAACACCTACTAACATTAATAACTTTATTTGATTAATTTCTTTTGATTCCATTTTTAAATCCCCTTAATATTATAAATATAATATTAACAATATTTTGTGTATTTATTTAAAGCTATATACTTAATCATTTTTTATATGATTAAAGAGATAAAAAAATTATGAAATCATTTAAATAATTTCATAATTTTTAATTTATATTATAATAATTTTTTTAAAAATTGTCCTGTATAACTTTCAGAAGTTTCAGCTACTTTTTCAGGTGTTCCACTTACTAAAACAGTTCCACCTTTATCTCCACCCTCTGGTCCTAAGTCTATAATATAATCTGCAGATTTTATTATATCTAAGTTATGTTCTATTATAACAACTGTATTTCCAGTATCAGTAAGTCTATTAATTATATGTATTAAATTATGTACATCTGCCATATGCAAGCCAGTTGTAGGTTCATCTAATATATACAATGTTTTTCCTGTTGCTCTTTTAGATAATTCTGTAGCAAGTTTTATTCTTTGAGCTTCTCCTCCACTTAATGTAGTTGATGGTTGACCTAGCTTTATATAACCTAATCCAACATCATATAATGTTTCCACTTTATTTTTAATTTTAGGTATGTTCTTAAAGAAACTTAAACCTTCTTCAATAGTCATATCTAATATTTCACTAATATTTTTCCCTTTATATTTAACCTCTAAAGTTTCTCTTGAATATCTATTTCCCTTACATACCTCACAAGGTACATATACATCAGGTAAAAAATGCATTTCAATCTTAATTATACCATCACCACTACAAGCTTCACATCTTCCGCCTGGTACATTAAAACTGAATCTTCCTTTTGAATATCCTCTCATTTTAGCATCTGCAGTTGCTGCAAATAAATCACGAATTGGGTCAAACATTCCAGTATATGTTGCAGGATTAGAACGAGGAGTTCTACCTATTGGCGATTGATCAATGTTTATTATCTTATCTATTTTTTCAAGTCCAGCAATCTTATCACATTCTCCAGGTTTCACTCTTGAATTATTTAATTCTTTAGAAATAGATTTATATAGTATTTCATTTACTAGTGTACTTTTACCACTTCCAGATACCCCTGTTACACACGTAAATACACCTATTGGAAACTTAACATTAATATTCTTTAAGTTATGTTCTCTAGCACCTTTTATCTCTATATAACCATTTTGTATCTTTCTTCTTTTGCTCGGAACTTCAATTTTAATTCTTCCACTTAAATATTTACCAGTAATAGAGTTTTCATCTTTTTTCATATCTTCAACTTTACCAGCAAAAACAACATTACCACCATGTACACCAGCTCCAGGTCCAATGTCCACTATAAAATCTGATTCATTCATCGTATCTTCATCATGTTCTACAACAATCAAAGTATTTCCTAAATCTCGCATTTTTTTAAGAGAAGTTATTAATTTTTCATTATCCTTTTGGTGTAGTCCTATACTAGGTTCATCAAGGATATATAAAACACCAGTAAGTCCAGATCCAATTTGAGTTGCAAGTCTTATTCTTTGAGCTTCTCCACCACTTAAAGTTCCAGCTGCTCTAGATAATGTTAAATAGTTTAATCCAACATCTATTAAAAATTGTAGCCTATTGTTTAATTCTTTTATTATTTGTTCTGAAATCTTCTTGTTTTTTTCACTTAAATCTTCATTTACCTTATTTATATATTCTTTTATGCTTATTATACTCATATTACAAATCTCATGTATATTTAATTTACCAAATTTTACTGCTAAACTTGTAGGTTTTAATCTTGCGCCATTACAAGCAGTACAATTTGAAGCTGACATGAATCCTTCATAATATTGTTTCATTCCTGGTGATGATGTTTCTCTAAATCTTCTTTCTAGAGCATTTACCACACCTTCAAATTTTGCCTCAAAATTTCTAACCAATGTTTTTGTAATATGTTTAAATTTTATGTTTTCTTCACCAGAACCATATAACAGTACATTAAGAAACTTTTCGTCTAAGTCTTTTAACTTTGTATTACTGTTGACGTGGTAGTGTTCACATAAACCATCAATATACATATTACTTATGCTATCCATTGTACTACCAGCCCAACCTAAAATAGCAGAATTATCATTTAACCTTTTATTCATATCTGGTATTATTCTTTGAACATCAATTTTAAGTAATTCTCCTAAACCAGTACACTCTGGACATGCACCAAATGGGGTATTAAAAGAAAACATTCTTGGATTTAAATCTTCAATACTTATACCACAATCTGGACATGAGTAGTTTTGACTAAATAAGTGGTCTTCTCTTTCTGGTGTAGACACCATAACTAGTTTTTCTGAATGAAACAAAGCAAGTTCAACAGAGTCTGCTAACCTTTGTCTTATTCCATCTCCCACAACCAATCTATCAACAATTATTTCTATATTATGTTTTTTGTTCTTATCTATAGGAGGAATTTCTTCTGCTAAATCTATTATCTCTCCATCAACTCTAGCCCTTACAAAGCCATCTTTTATAGCTCCTTCAAGAAGTTTAGTATGTTCACCTTTTTTACCTCTAATAACAGGGGCCATAATGAACAGTTTTGTACCTTCTTTAAATTCCATTATTTGATCAACTATCTCATCTACAGTTTGCTTTCTTATCCTTTTTCCACAATTTGGACAATATGGTACACCAACTCTTGCATATAACAAACGTAAATAGTCATATATTTCAGTTACTGTTCCAACAGTAGATCGTGGATTTTTTGAAGTTGTTTTTTGATCAATTGAAATTGCTGGAGATAATCCTTCTATTGATTCAACATCTGGCTTTTCCATTATACCCAAAAACTGTCTAGCGTAAGAAGATAACGACTCAACATATCTTCTTTGCCCTTCAGCATAAATAGTATCAAAAGCTAAAGAAGTCTTTCCACTTCCAGACAAACCAGTAAATACTACTAATTTATCTCTTGGAATTTCTAAATCTACATTTTTTAAATTATGCTCTTTAGCACCTTTTATAACTAACTTATCTAACATATTTTTCCTCCACTAATAAATTTAAATATATTATTTGAACTTATATATAAATTTATAATTATATCTTTTCAATTATAACATTAAAACAAGTGTTTGTCAATATTATATTTATAATATTTAAAATAACTGTATATTTATGTAATTTTTTGAGAATTATATTATATGAGGTGATATTATGGGAAATAATAATTTGCCAATAGGATTTATAATGGCTATTACTAAAAATAATGATGCATTAAAATATTATTCTGCTCTAGACGAAAGCACAAAACATAAAATAAGTAATTATATACAAAACTCTGCAACAGGTGAACAAGTAAAAATTAAAATAGAAACTTGTATTAACGCACTTGCAAAACACAATTTATATTTTTTAAACAGTTAAAAAAAGTAATATACTACTTTAAAAGTAGTATATTACTTTTTTTATTTTATGTTTATTTTTCAAGTTCTGTACATCTTACAAATTCAGTTGTTGAAATATTGCTACCTGTTCCAAGTTGACCAAATTCATTTCTTCCAGCACCATATACTTCTGTACTAGATTTTACAAATAAGCAAAATCCGTTACCCGCTGCTATTTCTACTACATTACTAATATTTAATTTTTGTGGCGTTGGATAATTTACAAGTTGTGTATATCCATTACCAAATTGTCCACTAGTATTAGTTCCCCATGCGTATACATCTCCGTTTTCTAATAGACACATTGTGTATTGTAGATTTGTTTTTATCTTCTTAACTTTACCAGGTAGAGTTACTTTAGCATAATCAGTTGTTCCTACTGATAAACCAGTATATCCATACACTCCATACGCATATATTTCATCATCTGCAGTATGAATATATGTTGCGGTTTGTGGATTTCCTGAATTAGATGATAAGAAATATATATTTTTTATATTCATTGTACTAATACTTCCAGTAAGTAACATTGGTGTTTGAATTATTCCAGATGTTTTTTCAGGTATATTTAAAAATTGTGACCAAGTTTGCCCCCATGCATAAATTTTATTATCATTAGATATGGACATTGCTCCACCATCACAACCAAATATATCTTTTATATTTTGTTGTATAAGAACAAAATTCTCTTTAGCATCATTTGTACCCCATCCTCCTGCACCATATTGATATGTTTCAGAAAAACCTTTAGAATACAACTCTCCATTATTTAATAGCATATATTGATTTGTTCTTGTTACTATGCTTTTTACAACGTTGTTTAAAGGAGTAGTTGTTTTTAGATCCACCCATAATCTATATTCTGCATCTAATAAATGAATAGTATTTCCAAATCCAGTTATATATGATATATTCTCACCGTATTTTATAGGTTTTAATTCTTTTTGTATGATACTTCCTTTTGCAGTTAACAAATTCTGATTATATAAGTATATTTTACCTGAAGAATCTGTAGCAGTAAGTATTCCTCTAACCATGCTTAAATTTGTTACATTTGCTGGCGGATTATTTGTATCTAAAATAAAATTAGGAGGATTTGCTTCTGTTTTTGCTTCTTCAATATAATATATCTTACCACCACTTGTAATAGCACCTGCTTTAGTTACTTGTTTATTTTGAGCTGCGTCATATACAAAGTAAGCCTTAACTAAACTATGTGGTCCTGCTGGTACATTTTGAACCTCAATCTTTTCAGAAAAGTATTCATCTAGCATAGTAGTTGTATTATATATTACTTTTGGTGTTTTATATATTTTACCATCTTTAGCTTCAACTAAAAGATTTCCTTGAATATCAAAATCTTTTACGTTATCCATAAATTTAACGAAAGATGCTTGAGCAATTTTATCTCCATTACCAAGTCTTCCTTCGTTGTTATATCCACAAACCCATAAAGTATCATTTGAATCTAATATTCCAGTAACTAATAGATTACCAGATACAAGTCTCTTAATAGGAAATGCTATAAGGGGATTTTTTTTCCATTCGACACTAACCTCTTTAAATACTAAACTTGGATTGAAGTTTCCACTTCCCCAGTTACCATAAGTATTATCACCAGATACCCATACTTCACCATTAGTATACTCTATCATTGTAGATCTACAATAATAATTATCTGAAGGAATTATGTTTTTTACTAAATTTCCGTTTATACTTGTTATCTTTTGAAATGTTGTATATGCAGTTTTATTATTTAGCCCAAACTCTCCTTGTGTATTACTTCCTGCGGCCCAAACGTTATTATTAGTATCAATAATCCATGTATTTCTTGGTCCACCATATATAGACTTTGCTTTAGCACCTTCAGGTAAATCTACTTTTACAGCCTCTTGTTGTAAATAACTATTTCTTAATCCTAACTTATTGTCTGTATTATCTCCAAGTGCATATAAATCTCCAACATTATTGATAAAATACGCAGTACCATATGATAAATAATAATTAGTCAAGTTTGAAACTATATTATTTGGATTAAACTCTTTCCATTGTACATTTAGAAAATCTAATTCTGCTTGTGAAGCTCCCGAAATACTATTTTTTTCTCCCAATGCACTAAGATTTCCACTTGCTGTAAGTTTAAATGTATTATTTCCTATTGCAAAAAATTGAGAATCACCTGTTTCTCCAAATTGTATATTATCTAAAGAATATATAAATTGGTTTGATACTTCAACACCTTTTTTAAATATTAATTCATATTGCATATCTTTTTTTTCTACTAAAAGTATATTACTATCATACTTTATCGAAGATTTTATTTTATTACTATCTATAACATAAACTTTTTGTAAATCTATATTATATACATCTGGCAGGCCATTAGCTAAATATTTATCCTGTGCCTTTGCTATTAATATTTTAGAAGATGTATCTATTTCGTTATAAATAGGATGCACCGGAGCTAAATCAGATCCAACTGTTATTGGATATAATGAGTTCCATGCATTTTCTTCCAACATTTTTGACGCAGTATACATATTTATTTCACTTTTAATTGCATCAATATTAGATAGGAAAACTGCTTTACTAGCGCTTTTTATTGGATTATTATCCACCAAAGTTAAAATTAAAGTTCCAGCTAAAATTATTATAATTATTATTGTTATAACCAAAACTATCAATGAAATTCCTTTTTTCATCATTATATCCCCTTTTCTTTTGTTTTATATATAAATATGGTATCACGTTTAAATTTTATTGTCAATATCTATATATAATAATTTGTAACAATTTTATAATAGTATTAAGTTAAGAGGGAGTGTACTTTTTAATATTACACTCCCTCTTAATTCTAAACTATATATTTAGCATAATCCATTTTATCTATAGTAATAAATCCTGGTTCTGCATTTATTACATCATTAATTCTATTTACAATAGTAGCACATGTAAGTTCTACAGTTGCTGGCTTATTTATTGTAACTGTTGTATCTGGTTCTCCATATATAGTCCATTCATTTCTATCATATTCATCCTTTGGATATACTTTACCAGTACATTCAGCTTCTATTTCTATACCTTCTTTAGTTTTAGTTACTACAATTGCTGTCATACCTGTTGCATTACCAGCTGGTATATCCATACCTAATGTTTCAGATTTTATATCTTCTCTAAATATATGTGGTACAGTTTTTTGTATTTGAGATACAACTTCTAAACCGAGTTTAGATGCAAGTGCATAAGTTGCGTTCCACATATACGAAGGTAAAAATTCACCTTTTTGTATTAACTCATTTCTTTCAGTAACAGATATTTTATCTACTATCGCTACTTCTTTTTCAAATGTTGTTAAATCTAATCCTGCACCATGTGCTTTAGCAAGAGCTATCCCATAATCCTCAACATTATAACTAGAACCACCTTTAATTTTAGTTATTTTATGTGTGCTTCCTGCAATAACAGAAATTAAATTACACCAAAATACATCTTGATAACCAGTTCCAGTTAAAGTGCAGTTATTTTCCTTAGCAATTTTATCTAACTCTTTTGTTATTTTTGGTGAAGAATTCATAGGATAAAAAGCCTCTTCACATGTAGATATTGCATTTATACCAAGACTTGCACATATTTTAAATGATTCATATACGTCTTTCATCAAACTCATTGTTGTTATTATACAAATATCTGGTTTAGTTTCTTTTAATATCTTTTCAGCATCTTTTACATTACTTACTTTAACACCTAACCAGTCGCATCCTATTACTTCACCAATATCTTTACCAATTATATCCTCATTTACGTCAAATGCTGCTACAATTTTATAACCTTTTTCTATTGCATATTTCATAGTATATGCTGACATTTTACCTGTACCATATTGTGCTACTTTAAAATTATTCATGTTATACCACTCCTTATTAATATTCTATCATTATTTATGCAATTATATACATTTAATTTTATGACTTAGAAAGCTCCGCCTCCACCGCCACCTCCGGCCGCCTCCGCCGCCGCCAGAATATCCTCCAGATGAAGCTGTTCCAGACATTGTAGAAACTGAGGTAGTAAGTGCATGTGAATATATTCCCATATGTATAAATGGATAATTTGTATATATATAATTTTCATCATATCCTTGTTTTAATAATTCTTCTTTAAATTCCTTTGAAACTTTATCTGCTATTCCAAATAATGTAGCAAATACTAAATATTTTTCCCAAAGTACTAATTCAATAGGATATCTTTCCTTAATTAAACTATATTCTTTTAAATATTTCTCTAATCCTAATAGTTTATTATATTCATAAACATATTCATCTTTTATACTTTTACCTACAGTTGCTATTAAAAGACCTAAAATTGCAAATTCAAATATGCCTATAAAAGCAATTACAAAAACCATAAGAGCTTTATCTGGAATTGGAGATATTATAAAGATATTTACAAATGCAATTACAAGTGTAATAACAAGACAGGCAAAGAAACTTTTCCATATACTATTTGGAACTGGATTATACATTTTTTTATCATTTTCACTTGTTTTACTTGTACACACTTTTCTATATTTTGCACCTAAAGAATAATCTAGTCCTAACTCTTTAAATCTCTCATTAAGTTCAAATCTATTATTTTCAAAATCTGTTAAATCTATTTTATCTCCTGATTTTTTAGCAAATATATAGTTTAAGACCTCTTTTTCATAATCTGTTAACGCATCTAAATTCTTTTTAGTATCAATACTTACGTAGTATTCATATGTGTCTTTTAATATTTTTGATTTTTTTAGTGATTCAAGTTTGATATATTTTCTATTTGATAAATCTAATATCGTTGCAATAATTAAATTAGGATCACTATATCCAAACATTATATTTTTAATGCAACTATATTCTCCTAAAGAATATGAATCTGGTAAATCTGTATAATGTTCTACTGTTTTATAACTTTTTTTATTTTTGTTTGTATAGTTTGATGCTTTAATTATTAAATATATAAATATTATAATATTTATAAGCGCATATCCAATCCAAATTTTATTTGAAAGAGCATAATTTTCTTTATTTTTATCCATTTGTTTTTCTATATTAGCAAGCTCAGTAAAATTATAATTTTCGTTTATATTTTTACTAACATTACCCATATATGTATTTGGAAAAACTGAACGTATATCTACAGCAGTTTCTTCTGATATACCATTGACCTTCATACTTACTTGATTGCCTACAATATTAAAGTTATCTATATTTGCATATGTATGTCCATAGGCTTTTAAATTTTCAGAAATAGGAAATTTTACATTTAGCTCAAAATTAGAAATATAACATTCCCAATCTTTACCTATGAAATTCCAATAAAACTCTGCATAATCACTATAGTTTACTACAACATCCTTAATCGTATATTCAAATTTTACATATTTATACGAACCTTCACTTACCGGACTATACGCTTTTATTTTTGTTCTATACCCGTTTTCCACTCTATCTGAAACTGAAAATACATTATTCATTCCATTAGATAAAGTATTCTCATCCTGTAATTTTGCCTCAACCATATTTTCAAATGAAGTATCTGATATATACACATTAATATTTTCTATTCCACTTGCTTGGTATCTACTTGAAGTAGGCTGCATATCATTTTTTTGTCCATTAAATGTATACTTATACAAAATATCTCTATAAAGCCCATTCATACTTTCATCAAAGTGATATTTCAAATATTCTGTTACATCCATACTACCATCATCATTTACAACTGCATTTATTTTATAATTTTCAACATCATATTCTACAGCAAGTAATGTTGTTGAAAAGAATAAAACAATTACAGTTAAAGTACATAATATTTTCTTCACCATAAAAAATCCCCCTTCTAAAATAAAATTTTAATTATAGTTAAGTTATCTTTCGTCTTTTGAAATATCTGGTTTAGATTCATTTTTAAATTCCC
This sequence comes from Bacillota bacterium, assembly GCA_023460515.1. Lineage (GTDB taxonomy): Bacteria > Bacillota > Clostridia > TANB77 > CAG-465 > RGIG5057. The sequence continues at coordinate 254,893 of JAEWPS010000038.1, forward strand.
TATATTTTTTTATATCGTCATTTACATTTAAAGTTAAGCTTCTATAAAATTTTAATAGTTTATCTGCACCAGGATCTGGTAACTCCGTTTTATCTCCAGGTCTTTCTAATATTTTATCTTCTCTTTTTTCTTCAGGAGGATCATCTTCTACTTTCATCTCTGATCCTTCTTTATCTGCTAATGATTTATCATTAGTAATTGTTATTCCTAAGTTATTAAAAGCTTGTTCATATTTCGCCTCAACATCTTCTTTTACAACTTCATTGATTGAATTTTTAGGAAGGGGTTCGACATTCTTTGGGACTTCTGCAGCTGCATCCATATACGGAGTTACAACACCTAAAAGCGACATTCCCATTAAAAAGTATGTTTGAAGTTTTTCTTTGAACCTCTTCATAAAACTTTTTTTCACTACAACTGGTAAATTACTATTTTCTTTTTGCATTTTATTCACCTTCTCTTTCGTACGTTAAATATTAATATTATTAGCTATTCTAAGCCTTTCATACTAAGCGAAACTTTACCTTTTTCAAGATCTATACCTATTACTTTAACATTAACAATATCACCCACTGAAACTTCCTCCATTGGATCTCTTACAAACTTATCTGAAAGTTCGGATATATGAACTAGACCATCACCTTTTATTCCTATATCTACAAATGCACCAAAATTTGTAACGTTTCTAACAGTTCCTGTTAAAATCATATCTTTTTTCAAGTCTTCGATTTTTAATATATCACTTTTGACAACAATTTTTGGTACATCGTCTCTTATATCTCTACCAGGTTTTTTAAGTTCTGTTATTATATCTGTCAATGTAGGTATTCCAACATTTAGATTTGTTGCAATTTCGTTTATATTAATAAGTTCTAATTTAGATGGAAGTTCACTTACATTTTTAACTCCAGTTATATCTATTATTTTTTCAGCAATTTCATAAGATTCTGGATGCACCATCGTACTATCTAAAATGTTTTTAGATTCTAATACTTTCAAAAAACCTGCACATTGTACAAAAGAAGCTTTTCCTAACTTTTCTACTTTAAGCAATTCTTTTCTGGTTTTAAATTTACCATTATCTTCCCTATATTTTACTATATTATTTGCTACTGTAGCATTTATTCCTGATACATAAGACAACAAAGAAGGAGTTGCAGTATTTAAATCCACACCGACATTATTTACTGCACTTTCAACAACACCATTTAGGCTAGAATCTAATCTTTTTTGATTAACATCATGTTGGTATTGTCCAACCCCAATACTTTTAGGATCTATTTTAACAAGTTCTGCAAGTGGATCTTGTAATCTTCTTGCTATACTAATTGCACCTCTTATAGATACATTAATATCTGGATATTCTTTAGTTGCAAGCTCTGAAGCAGAATACACACTTGCCCCAGCCTCACTTACTATTGCATAGTACACCTTGTTCTTACATTTTTTTATAACTTCAACTACAAATTTTTCTGATTCTCTTGATGCAGTACCATTTCCTATTGCAATCATTGTAACATTATGCTTTTCAATTAATTCTAGTAGCTTCTTAGTTGCTCCAATAATATCATTTTGTGGTTCAGTAGGATAAATAGTAGTTATATCTAATAACTTTCCTGTATCATCAATTACAGCTATTTTACAACCTGTCCTATATGCTGGATCAAATCCTATTATATTCATACCTTTTAATGGTGGTTGCATAAGTAAGTTCTTAACATTTACTCCAAATACCTTAATAGCTTTTTCTGATGCTTCTTCAGTGATATCTGAACGTATTTCCCTTTCTATTGCAGGTTTTATATATTTTTTATATGAATTTTTTATTGTATCTTCAATTAATGATGTAAAAATACATTCACCTTTTATAATTTGTTTATTTAAATAATCTACTATTTGATCTTCATCAACTTCTAAAGATACTTTTAAAAATTTTTCTTTTTCTCCTCTATTTAAAGCAAGTACCCTATGACCTGCTATTCTATTTACATTTTCAGAAAAATTATAATACATCTCATAAGTAGATTTTACACTCTTATCTACAGCAACTGTAACAATTTTACCAGTTAAATATGATAATCTTCTTATTTGCTTTCTATAATCTGGATTATCTGATATGTTTTCTGAAATTATATCACAAGCACCCTCTATCGCAATATTTTCATCTGTTACTCCCAAATTCTCATTTATATATTTATTAGCTATTGTTTCAATATTTCCTTCTTTTATATTTTGTTTAATTATCTCTTTTGCTAACTCTTCTAATCCCATTTCTTTTGCTATAGTTGCCTTAGTTCTTTTCTTAGGTTTAAACGGTCTGTATATATCTTCTAATTCAGTTAAAATATTAGCGTTTTCTATCTTTAGTCTTATATCTTCAGTCATTTCATTTAATTGTTCAATGTGCCTAGTTATCTCTTCTTTTCTACTACTTAAATTTTTAAGATAATTCAATCTATCATCTAATTTTCTTAAAATTTCATCGTCTAAATTTCCTGTAGCCTCTTTTCTATACCTTGCTATAAAAGGGATAGTGTTTCCAGCATCAATTAAATTAATTGTGTCAATAATCTGTTTTTTACTAATTCCAAGTTCAAGGTGTAACCTATCAATAATTTTTTCCATAACGTCTCCTATCTTATTTATATATGTAATCGAATTTTCATTTATATTATATAACAAAATACTTATTTTTACAACAAAATAGTACAAAATTTGAAACTTTCATTTGAAAACGCTATCATTCTAATTATTTTACTATTTTTTACTTGACATAATACAAATCAAGTAGTATAATATTAAAACAAATAAATTTAAAGGAGAGTTGTTAATATGACTAGCAGTATCAATTATTTGTCTCAATTAAAAGATTCATCTACTTCTTTACGGTTATCGGTTCCTAATATGATTTCTCAGGCGGTGGTTGAAAAAATTGCCCTCATTGAGGAGCGTTCAACAACAGATTTGCCTGAAAATATAATTTACTCTCAATCTAGTGATAAAGATAGATTTCATTCTACCGTCCATTTAGCAAATGTAAGACTCAGCGGCTGGCAGCTTGAAATTTTAAGAGCAACGAAGAAATCTGTTGATGAAGAAGTACTTGTTGCTGTAATAAACAAAGTCGGCGCCTGCAAAATGAAAAACCCATCATCTGATCATCGTAACGGTAACAACCATATGAGAAATAAAGTAATGAGAAAATAAATATATATATTCTGAAAAAGAAGCACACCATAAAGTTATGGTGTGCTTTTATTTATATTTTAATCTAATGTATTATCTAAATTCCACGCAAATATTGCATACATACCCATCCACGTTGCGTTTTTCCCCATCCGTTAAGTATTTCACTTATTTCTAATATTGCTCTATATGAATATGCTGTTACCTTTTTAGAATTTATATTTGCTGATACTCTACAATTTAGCCCCACATAAGGTGTAACTATATAATTAGGTAAACTTGTTGTTACCGCTTTTATTGCATAGCTCATACATATCCATCCATCCTTAGTTTTTCCCCATCCATTTACAATTTCAGTTATCTCTAATATAGTTCCATATGTATATGCTTTTACTTTTGGAGAATATATATTTGGAAACACTCTGCAATTTAATCCAATATATGCTGTAACTTTATATTTTACTGATGCAAAAGTTAATGAATCAATAGCTTTATTAATAGATGCTGTTTTTATTAATATAAGACTATTTGTTGTCTCTGATAACGCTAATGCATCTGTTAAGACTTTCCAGCTTTCTACTGTATATAATGACTTAACTTTAGTCGAAGCATTTGCCTTTGCTAAATCCAAATTTGTTTTTCCAGCAAACACCAATGAATTTATAGCGTTATTTATTATTGCAGTTTTTATTATTATTTCATTATTTGTTGTTTCTGGTAATAACAGTGCATTTGCTAATACTTGCCAACTGCTAGATGTATAGTCTATACTTTTCTTTAATCCTGCATTTGTTTTTGTAATATTCAAATTTGGTGTTCCTGCAAATATTAATATATTTACTGCATTATTTATTGCCATTGTTTTAGAAACAACTTCATCATTTGTTGTTTCAGGCAATAAAAGTGCATCAGTTAATACTTTCCAACTTACTGTTGTATATTCTACTTGTAATTTTAAATTTGCATTTAATACTGCAGCATTTAAATTTGATTGACCCGCAAATATCAATTCACCTATTGCATTATTTATTGCTAATGTTTTTACAACTACTTCATTATTTGTTGTTTCTGGTAATAATAACGCATTTGCTAATACTTGCCAGCTACCTGATGTATAATCCACTTCTTTCTTTAAACCAGCATTTGTTTTTGCAATATTTAAATTTGGTGTTCCTGCAAATACTAATCCGTTTATAGCATTATTTATTGCTGCTATTTTAGAAACAACTTCATCATTTGTTGTTTCTGATAGTAATAGTGCATCGGCTAATACTTGCCAACTTACTGTTGTATATTCTGCTTGCAATTTTGAATTTGCATTTAATACTGCAGAATCTAAATCTGCTTGACTTGCAAATACCAATCCACTTATTGCATTATTTATTGCTGTTGTTTTTGCAACTACTTCACTATTTGTTGTTTCTGCTAATAATAACGCATTTGCTAATACTTGCCAGCTACCTAATGTGTAATCTACTTCTTTCTTTAAACTAGCATTTGTTTTTGCAATATTTAAATTTGGTATTCCTGCAAATACTAATCCATTTATAGCATTATTTATTGCTGACGTTTTAATTAATACTTCGCTATTTGTTGTTTCTGATAGTAATAGTGCGTCCCCTAATACTTGCCAACTTTCTACTGTATAATCTACTTGCAATTTTGAATTTGCATTTAATTTTGCAGTATCTAAATCTGCTTGACCTGCAAATACCAATCCACTTATTGCATTATTTATTGCCGTTGTTTTTGCAACTACTTCACTATTTGTTCTTTCGGTTAATAATAGTGCATTTGTCACTACTTGCCAACTGCTTGATGTATAGTCTGCACGATTTTTTAAAGCAACATTTGATTTTGCAATATCTAAATCCGCTTTACCTGCAAATACTAATCCGGTAATTGAATTATTTAGTATTACAAGAGCTTGATTTATTTGACTTTGAGATGATAATATGTTATTGTGTACTTGTTTTGCATTATCTAGTGCCAAAATATATTGTGACCAGCTTGGTATAGTATAATCTGATTCAGCTAACACTAGATTTCCACTCCAAGAATTAACATATTGTTCATTTATTTTTCCCCTAAGAGCACTTCTGTCTGGAATCAGTCCCGCATATGTATATGAACTTGTAAATGTTGTGATAGCAAACACAATTAAAATGCCCAATAATATTTTACTTTTAAATTTTCTCACTTTTAAACCTCCTTCGTTATGATAAATTTAAATTAGAAATAATCTTTAAGTTTCATCCCCTTTCCCCTATTTTTATTTAGCATGTATAGTTTATTACTTTAGAGTGTCACAATCAACTAATAGGTAAAAGTAGATTTTATATTACAAAACTAGATTAAAAAATTTAAAAGTCAGCAAATTTAAATATAAATATACTTGATACTGCATAATAAATAAAAATATACAAGAAAATGCATATTTAAATAACAATAATATTAAACTTTAAAAGCATAAAAAAAACATTACAAAATTAATTGTAATGTTTTTTTTATCTTTTATATTTTATTAACTAATTAATACTTAAAGAAAACTATTCTTCAATATTTATATATTTTCTAAATTTTAATGTATAGTCTACTAAAGACCATATAGTTGCAATCACTGCACCTGTAATACATACTGTCATAAATACGTTAGTTAAAAGTTGTAACTCAGTCATTTTAAAGCTATTAAATAAAAATGCTCCAAATCCTCCACCTAAGCTAACTGGTAAATCAACTATTGCTAGTAATATACCTACTAGTTGGAAAAATGTTTTTATTTTTCCACTTAATACTGCAGCTATTGTAACATTTTTATCTGCACCAAACATTCTTATACTACTAACCCAAAAATCTCTAAATATAATTATAGCTGTTATATATGCTGGGATTGTTCCTACTCCTGTAAGCATAATAAATCCAGCTGACACTAACAATTTATCTGCAAGTGGATCCATTATTTTTCCAAAATTCGTAACTATTCCTTTTTTTCTAGATATTTTTCCATCCAGAAAATCTGTAAATGCAGCGATAGCATATATTCCTAATGCAACATATTTTAACCATTCAAATCCTTCTATTTTAATTGACATTGCAATAATAAATAAAGGTACTAAAATTATTCTTAGCATTGTTAATTTATTCGGTAAATTCATTTTTTTTAACATAAAACCCCACATCTCTCTTTCACTCATAATTATATCATAAGCAGTTTAGTATTACAAGTTTTTCACAAAATTTTCATTATTGTTATTATATACTATTTACTATACTTTTAAAATGATCTCCCCTTGCTTCAAAGTTTTTATACATATCAAACGATGCACTGGCTGGTGAAAGTACAACATTATCACCTTTTTCACTTATATAGTTTGCATATTTTACACATTCTTCTAGAGTTGAAAAATTTGAAATTTCACATATATTATCTATACCTTGTTTTATTTTTTCATCTATAACTGCCTTCTCTATTTTTTGAGCTGTCTTTCCAAGTAATATTAAAACTTTAACTTTATCTATTATATATTTTCCTATATCATCGTATGGTATATTTTTATCATATCCACCTGCAATCAAAATAATTTTATCCTTAAATGATTGAAGTCCTGCAATTGTTCTAGCAGGTGATGTCCCTATAGAATCATTATACCAATTAACACCATTAATTGTTCTAAATAGTTCCATTCTATGTTCAACACCAGTAAATGTTGTAATGACCGAATTAATTGCCTCTTTACCGGTTATATCTATAACACATGAAGCTGCCGCACATATATTAGCCAAGTTATGAATTCCTACTAATTTAACATCTTCTATTTTAGCAATTGACTCTATATTTCCACTAACGTTTGAAACTATATAACCATTATCTAGATACACTCCTGATTCTACTTTGTCAATTACACTAAACTTTCTTATATTACTATTTAATTCATTATGTTCTATCAAATTTAAATATTGTTTAGTAAAACTATTATCACTATTTAAAACAACTACTCCCTTTTTTCTATGTAAAAATATATTTGCTTTTGAAAGTATATATTCTTCAAAACTTCTGTGATAATCCAAATGATTCGGAGATATATTTGTAATACATGAAATATCTGGACTATCTTTCATAGTCATAAGTTGAAAGCTGCTAAGTTCAAGAACAACTATATCATCTTTTCTAATTTCATCTAATTTAGAAAATAGAGGTATACCAATATTTCCACCTAGATATACTTTTTTATTTGCTTCTTGTAAAAATTTTGCCACTAATGTTGTAGTTGTTGTTTTTCCATCACTACCTGTTATTCCAATTATTTTGCAAGGACATAAACTAACAAGTAGTTCTATTTCAGATGTTATTTTAACACCTTTTTCTTGTGCTTCTTCTAATTCTTTTGTAAATGGTTTAACACCTGGAGATCTTAGTATATATTCATAATTTGTTAGATTACATAAATAATTTTCACCTAAGTTAAAAGAAATATTTAAGTCATTTAATCTAGCACATTCTTCACCTAATTTTTCTTTTTTATCACATGCTGTTATAATGCCACCTAGACTAGTCAAGTATTCAATAGCGGGTATATTACTTACACCAATTCCTATAACAGCTATTTTCTTACCAAAAATTTCTTTTTTAAAGTTTTCTAATTTTAAATTTTCCAAAACACTTCACCCTACTCTATTATATTACATTACCAAAATAAATTCAACCAAATATTTAAAGTTTTAAGTCTTAAAATAAAAAATCCCATTAAAGTATTTAGTATTATTTTATATAATACCTACACTTTAATGGGATTAATCTTTTTGATTTTTAAACTTGCCTACTTGATCTAGTTTCCTCAGAATTTAGATTACCAGAATATGAATACATTGCACAAGCTGTTTCATCTTCTGGAGTTTTCTCGCCTTTAGTACTACAAGGGGTGACTTGGATTTTATCTAGTTTACAAGTAGAATTTTCAATACTATTGTGTGTACATTCATTTACATTACACTGAATTTTTTGATGAAAACTCATAATTACCAACTCCTAAATATATTCTTAGTAATTTTAAATTTTATATACAAAAAACTGCAGATAAATTTATCTACAGTCTTTTTGTATACTAAATAAATTAAGGGTTAAAAACACTTACAGTTTCAAACTTCTTTCTAAGTAATTTTTCTGTATTTGAATAATCAAAAGACAGATTCATTAGCTTATAAGTTACAAATCCCGTTTTTTCTTGAAAATCTTTTCCAAATGTCTGAATGGTACTAAAATCTTCTGAAAATCTTAAACCTCCTATTAATTCCAAATTGTAATTAAAAAAATTGAAGTTTTTTTCCGATACCCTATAAACTATTACGGGAATTTTAAAAATTCCAGGTGTTAGCATGACTCCTAATAAAGTACATGCATCTTCTAGAAAAACATAAATAGCATTCACCGGAAGATTTTTAAGCGGAACATTGTTATACATGTAACCTACAACGTGAGGTATATCCGCTGTTTTGACACATTCTTTCTTATCTGCATTACCTTTTCCAAATAAATTTTTAAACATAGCCATTCTCCTTTAAAATAATATTATAAGCATATAGACTATAAGTAAAATTTATCCTCTGTATTCACATCAGATCATCTAATAACTTACATATAATATTATACCATATTATGTAAACTATTTCAATGGTTTTAGAAAACATTTCATTCAAACAATTTATCTATAGCTTTACTATAAATTTCTTTAGCAAGTTTATGTCCATATTCTTCATATTCAACAAACTTAGTCATTGTAACACCTGCATTTATCTCAAGTACCATTAAATCACCATTAAATAATTCTATTACATCTATGGTTGCAAATGTTATTCCTATTGCTTGTCCAGCATTTTTTACTATATTATGAATTTGATTTAATTTATTTATATCTTCAATTATTTTAGGCTTAGAACCATAACATAGGTTATGTTTCCAAGAAACTAAGACTTCTTCATTTTTTTTAGGTATATTTTCCAATTGCTCTTTAGTCATTTCTTTCATATTTACATATTTAAAATAATTGTCTTTTATCAATTTTCTAACATTATTTATTCCATCACCAATTACTACCGGTCTTTCTTTATCATATGTAAGCAAACATTCACCATCTAAATAAAATGTTCTATATTCATTTTTTATATTATAGAAAGGACAAATTGTTAGTGCTTTTTCATATTTTATTAATTTTTTAGTATTCATTTTAATATCTTCTAAACTATTTACATGTATTACATTTATACCTTCCATTCCTTTATTTGGCTTTATAACAACATCATAATTATATTTAGAAGTAAACTCTAAATTAGTATTAGGTGAATTAATAAAATTATGTTCTACAACTGGTATATTATAACTTTTTAAAATCTCATATGTACAACATTTATCTGTTGCAAGTTTAGTTGAACTACTACTATTATTACCAAAGCAACTACCTATTACAAATTTTATTTTATTATTTTTAGTTAATTTTGCTATATAGTTATATGATAAAAATTCTAATTTTATATCTTTTTCTAAACATATCTCCTTCAACAATTTATTTAAAAAACTCTCCATATATTTCTCCTTATTTAGCTTAATTTATTTTATCCCTTAAACTTCTATGATATTTAATTGCAAATCTGTGAACTTCATCTTGAACAAATGTAATGAAGTTTAACGTCTTTTTAGCTTTTAATTCTATCTCATTTCCATCTGAATCTATTAAACCTTTTGTCCTATGTTTATTATTTTTAATCATACCATAAATAAGTATATCTAATCCTATTTCATTTACAGCTTTTTTAGCAGCATTTACTTGAGTTACTCCACCATCTATAAATATTACATCTGGATATTCCCATTCCGTATGTTTTAACCTTCTAGATATTATTTCATATATACATAATGGATCGTTTTGTGTTAAAGTTGATTTAATTTTAAATCTTCTATATAACTTTTTGTTTAATTTTCCATCATCCACTCTAATCATTGCTCCAACAATATAATCATCTCTTAAATTAGATATGTCATAACTTTCTATACTTTCAAAATCTGCACTTATTAATTGTTTTAGCTCAGATAATTTATCGTCATTTTTCTCTTCAAGATTTACCTTTATATTATTTTCTACCATCTGTATAAGTTTAAATTTATCACCTATTTTAGGAACTATTATTTGAACTTTTTCTAATAAATTTGTAAGTAATAATTGTTCCTCTTCACCTATTTTAATATATATCTTTTTTGGTATGTCGTCAATATTAAGATAGTATTGAGATATACAAGAAGTAATAATATCATTTAAATCTAATTCATCTACACCTTCAACATTTATATTTTCATGTAATACTATTTTATATCCTCTTATTTTAAATATTTGCAAATGTAAATCATTATTATCTAATATGTATCCTATAACATCCGTAGATATTTCATTTAAATTATCAACACTCTGTTTTAAACTAATCTTTTCTATATCTATTAATCTTTGTTTTAAACTATTTGCTTTTTCAAAATCTAACTTTTCTATACACTTTTCTATATCTGCTTTAATATTATTTTCTATTTCTTTTGTTTTACCATTCAAAAATAATATTATTTGATCAATCATTTTTTTATATTCATCTTTATTAACATCGTTTTTACAAGGTCCTAAGCATCTTCCTATATGATAATATAAACAAGGTGTAACTTTAGTTTTTTCTAAATTATATTTACACCTTTTTAAAGGAAATATTTGTTTTATTACAGACATAACATCTTTTATACTTTTAACATTTGTATATGGGCCAAAATATAAAGATTTATCTTCTATTTTTCTTCTAGTAATATACATAGTAGGATACGCTTCGTTTATATTAATCTTTATATATGGATATGACTTATCATCTTTAAGTAAGACATTAAATTTAGGACTTAATTTTTTAATATAATTACATTCTAAAACTAAAGCCTCTACTTCATTTTTAGTAACAATATATTCTATATCTTCAACTAAGGTTGTCATTTTTTCTATTCTAGATGATTTATTAGTTTTATTAAAATATTGGCTAACTCTTTTTTTTAGTATAATAGCTTTACCCACATATATTATTTTATTATTTTTATCTTTCATCATATAAATACCAGGTTGCTTTGGCAACTTGGCTATAATTTTTTTAATTTTTATTATACGTTCATCCAATAAAATCACCTCAAATAATTACATATAGTATAACATATTTATACAATATGTCAATGTATTATTTTAGCATTTCTTTTATTTTACTAATATTTTCTTTTGCTGCTCTATATCCAATAACAGCTGAATTATTTACTTTACTAAAATCTAGTAATGATACATTATCTAATTTAATATTAATTGTTTGATCCGCTAAATCTAATTGCTCTTTATTTACTTCATGCCCCATTATGTCAAACGTTTTCATTGTAACAGATACCACATTCATATCGTTTAATTTACTACATTTACTATCATCAAATGTAACTGCTAATACTTTTGTCGCACCCATTTGTTTCAATACTTCAATTGGACAATTCATTCTAACTCCGCCATCTACTAAGTATTTTCCATCTAAATATTTAGGTTCAAAAACACCTGGAAAACTACTACTTGCTCTTACTATTTTAGACAAATCTCCTGTATAGTTATATGTAGGTATGTCATCAAATCTACATACTTTACTAAGTGGTTTACTTAAATAATATACAATTTCACCTGTATCGATATCTACAGTTGGAATAGCAAGTGGCATTTTAACTTCAGATATATCCGCTATATTTTTTTTCAAACAGTATTTTTTCAATACACTTTCTAAATTATTACCTTTGACTATTCCTTTTAACTTTAATTTACCTGTAAAGGCTAGACCTATTATTTTAAGCGGTACCAGTTTATCGTAATCGGTGACGTTTTTACAGTAAGTTTTAAACATAAACAATATATTCATAGGAGTATAACCTATAGCATATAAAGCTGCTACTATACTACCACTACTACATCCAGATATGTAATCTACCGTAATTCCTTCTTCTTCTAAAGCTTGAAGAACACCAATATGAGCTGCTCCTTTTGCACCACCACCAGCCAAACTAAGCCCAATAGACATAAAAAATACACCTCCTTCTGGTGTATTTTATGTTTACTTTATATTTTTGGTTACTTACTCTTCTTTACCAGATTTATTATATCTTTAGATATTTTTTTATTATTATGAAGTATTTTACCTGGCATTGTAAGTATGTAATCTGATGTTATAATTTTAGTGTTTACATTTTTAATTTTTTCTTTATCTATAATTACTGGTTTTGAATTTATTTGTTTAAATTCTTCGATCATCTCAGCAGTTATATCACTATCATTTGCAAAAACATAATCTAAAACGTTATTTCCTAAATACTTCTCCACTTCATTAACATGATCAGATAAAGTATAATTGTCTGTTTCTCCGTTTTGAGTCATTATATTACAAATATATGCCTTAGGAGCCTTAGCATTCATTATTGTTTCAGATACATCTGTAACCAATAGATTACATAGTATACTACAATATAAACTTCCGTGGACCAAGTAAAATTATATCTGCCTCTTTAATACTTTCTAAAACATCAGGTGCTGGCCTTGCATTTTTTTCATTTAAATATATTCTTTTAATTCGTTTACCCTTACCTATCTTTGGTATTGAATCTTCACCACTTGCGTTAGTTCCATCATTAAATTCTGCACATAAAGTCATTTTATCTAATGTTATTGGGAGTACTGTTCCAACAACTGAAAATATATCTGATATTTTTTTTATTGCAGCCGGAAAACTACCCATTATATCTGTCATTGCAACTAAAAACAAATTTCCTAAAGAATGATTATCTAGGTGTCCATCTTTAAACCTATATGTTAACAATCTTTCCATTGAACTTTCTGAAGTAGAAAGTGCAGTAATACATTGTCTTATATCTCCTGGTGCAAGAACATCAAATTCTTTTTTTAGTTTTCCTGTACTACTACCATCATCAAATGTAGTAACAATAGCAGTAATATTGGTCGTATATTCTTTTAGTCCTTTTAGTATATTTCCAAGACCACTTCCACCACCTATTATAACTACTCTAGGTCCTTTTTTAAGTATACTATCTTTTTTAATTCTTTTTTCTATTTCTTTAGATTTTTCTTCCTTACTTAAATGACTTACACCAATACTCATAGATTTTTTTCGAATTTTATATGTACAAAACATTATAACTATAGATAAGATAGCATATAAGTAAATATTTATATTTTTGTCTGTGTATGTTTGCATACCTATTAATATGACTAGTATAATAGAAATAATTTGAATAAATACATACCTTTTTATTCCTATACTTTGCATAAAATATCTTTTAACATTCTCTTTCATTATTTAAAAACTCCTAATTAGATTATATCTAAATTACCATTTAAAATAATTGGATTAAATCCTATTATCTCATCTTTTAAAATACCTTCAGGTATATCATTTATCATATATATTTTTTTACCTAATCTAAAGGCATCATACATTTCTAAGAAAGTAGCTCCACCTACGTAATTTTCAAATCCGTTTTTATCATAATTTAATACTAAAACACCATCTACATTAGATATAACTTCTTCACTATGTTTTATCATTTCAGATTTCCATTCTGCATGCTTATCTGTTCCTCTATAACTATTTTCAGTTTCTGGACAATCGTAACAATTAGGCAAAGTTATTTCATGGCCATTGTTCTCTAATTTTTCTTTTAATGTAGGTATTTTATCATAAAAAACTTTACTGCATATAACAAATATTTTCATATTACTACCCCTTACTTATTATATTATTCATTTTATAACTGTGTGTATGACATATCGCCATAGCAAGCGCATCTGTTGTATCATCTAATTTAGGCATAGTTTCTAAATTCAAAAAACTTTTGACCATACTCTTTATTTGAAGTTTATCTGCTCTTCCATATCCAACTAAAGCCTGTTTTATTTGAAGTGGTGTATATTCGCATACATCTATATTCAAATTTTCTAGAGTATTTAAAATTACGCCTCTTGCCTCAGCAACTTGAATTCCCGTTGTTATATTAGTATTAAAAAACAATTTCTCTACAGAAGCCACATCTATATTGTATTTACAACAAACAGATTGTAAATCTTTCTCTATTTTATTTAATCTTTTAGAAAATTTCATACCTGCGTCTGTTGTTATACTACCATATTCAATTACTCTATATTTATTTTTACTATAATCTATTATTCCATAACCAATCCTACCAAAACCAGGATCTATTCCAAGTACAACCATTTACTCTCCTTCTACGTTAACATATCATATAATCTAATCATTTCAGCCGTTGTAAGTAAATCAATAGAATTACTATCTATACTAATTCCCTTTTCATGATATACACTCTTAACAGTATTTATACTATGTTTACTTATTTCAAGTAATAATTCCTTAACTAAGTTATATGATATTTTTTGTGATGCATATGTAACTCCATTTTGTCTTAAATTTGCCTTAACAAAATGTGCCATATATTTAGGATATATAACGCCTTTATAATTTGAGCTGTATTTAGAAACCTCTCTCAAACCGTAAGGTGTATATAACTCTTTAAATATTGTATCTAATAATTTTATAGTTAAATCCCCTTCTAAAGATTGATATGATAAACTTAGCGAATATATCATCTCAGGAGAAGCATAGCCTTTTATATCATCTGTGCAATATTTTAACACTTTAAAATCATTATCCCAAAATTTAGATACAATCATTTCTTTTAATTCTTTAGATATTTCAAAATATGTATTATCATCTAGCACATTTTCATATATTTTAAATGCATTGTATGTAAGAGTAATGACTTCAATATATTTTAAATATTCAGCTTTTTTATTTAACATATTATATCTAATATTTAATATAGTATTTCTTAAAAAGTCTTTTATTGTTTCAGATAAACCTTGGTTTTTTTGAGCTATTTTATTTATTATTTCAATCATCCAAAGTTTCAACTTAATATATTCTATACACTCTATATCTGCTAGTTTGTCCATTCTGTTAGTATATGATATTATTTCTTCTAATTTATCTACTGCACTGCTTAATTTATTTAACACAAGGTACTGTCCATCTATTGACTTTATCACATCACAAAGTTCAATAGATAATTTATCTATATCATTATGCTCAAAATTATATACAGATTTTCTTATATTTAAGTATGATGGAATTGATGAAATCATATCTTCAAGTTCAAATGACTTTATTGCTAAAGTTAGTTTCTTTAGTTCTACATATTCCATTTTGATATTATCTTGAGTTTTTATTATTAAATTAGATAAAGGTTTATTTACATATTGTGCCATATCAAAATCTTTACATGAAATATATATTCTAAAAGAAACTTCTGCACCCGGCTTTACTTTTATTTCAAATTCACCTGGTAAATATACATCTTCAACAAATAATTCTTTTGTAAGATTAGTATCTATGAATTCATGTTTTATATTATTTAAGTAACTATCTATTTCACTAAAATTACCATAGTCTGATTTAATTATTATATTTTCATTATCCGTTACACTTAAATTAACTAATATACCAGATTCTATAGTTCTTTTATTAAATTTAAGAATATTAGACTTTTTCATATTCATCATATCTCTATACGTTAAATATGGAACTACTTTAAATAAAGCTTTATGTTTAGTGTTATTTTGTATATTATATTCAATGCAAAGAATATCGGTTTCTGTTATAAAATTAATTTTTTTTGTATATTTTAAATCATCACATTCATATTGGTAATAGCTATTTTCTATATCCAACTCATCTAAATACATTTCAGAAGATAATTGTTTAGTTAAGGTATTAATTTCAGCTATATTATATGATTTAGGACCAATTTCAATTTTTTCAACAATATCAGATACATATATTTTACTATTTTTTATATACATACCATTGTACGGTTTCTTAATATCTAGCATAGCTCCCATTGAAAGATACGAAGTTTTGTTACTTGAAAGATATAAATTCATATTTCTAAATTGTTCTAAACTATTTATTCCTCTTTTGTACATTAATTATTACACCTCTTTTAATTAACTTTCTTTTTTAATTTTAGATATTAATTTTTTCTCTTTCTTATTTATTTTATTTTCCTTAATGATATTTTTAAACATATCCTTAGAACTATTTATTACTTCATTAGTTTTATTTTTCAAATCTGCATTCTTAGATTTCATATGCATTTCTTTTTTCATATGCTTTTTCTTTAAACTAACAATATTTAATTTTCCTATTTTTTTAGTTTTAGATATAGACATTATAATTTCAGAAACTCTCTTACTATTATGTATTATACTACTTGGAGCAGTCATTACTAAATCTTCACTTATTACCGAAATAGCTCTATTTTGTATATTTTCTATATCTAACATAACTTGTGATGAATTACCCTGGTTAAAATCCTTAACCATTTCATTTGTTATCTCACCATTGTTAGCTATAACATAATCTATAACATGTTTTCCTAAATATCTTTCAACTTCATTAACATGTTTAGCCAGTGTAAACCCATCAGTTTCACCAGGTGAATTCATTAAGTTACTTATAAATATTTTTTTTGCTTTTGAGTAAACAATAGCTTTAGAAATTTCGTTAAGTAATAGATTAGATATAACTGTTGTATATAATGCTCCTGGTCCAAGTACAATAACGTTTGCATGTTTTATTGCATCAATAACCTTTGGATTTGCTTTGCACGAACCATCTTTTAAAAATACTTGTTTTATATTACTTTTTATTTCACTTACTCTAGGTGATATATTATTTTTACCCACTACAATTTCACCATTTTCAAGACCAGCACAAAGACTTGTCTCTTCCATAGTTGTAGGTAAAATTTGTCCCTCAATTTTGAAAAATTCTGGAATCTTATCTAAAGCTTCTTGAAAACTTCCAGTTATTGTTATCATTGAAGAAATTATTAAACTTCCAACTGAATGAGATTTTCTAAGTCCAGACTCAACTCTATGGGTTAAAACTTTTTCTACCATACCTTCAGATATACTCATAGCGGCTATACATTTACGTATATCCCCTGGAGTTACCCTTGCATTTTTTGTATAGTCGTTATTAATTTCTTCACTTTCAGATACATCAATAACCGTTGTTATATTAGCAGTATATTCTTTTAAACTTTGAAGTATATTACTAAGTCCACTACCACCACCAATAATAACTACTCTTGGTCCTTTTTTTCTTGATGGATCTGAATATATCAATCTTCTAAGTTCAGTATTCTTACTCTTTTTTGATATATTTTTAAGTGTCAAAGTAAGTATGTTTTTTTGTGCTATTAAAAATGAAAATACAATACCAAATAATGATAATGTTATTAAAGCTATATATGCAATAAGCATCTTTTTATTTAAATCATAAACATCTCTAAGTGTTATTACACAAAACACAAATACAGCTATTGATATTATTTGTATTAATATATATCTCTTAACCCTTGTCCCAGGTCTAAGCCATTCTAAAATTTCTCTCATAAATTATTAATTCTCCTTTAAAATCTACCTATAAATTCTACTTCTGTCTTTAGTTCTACATTAAATTTATCGTATACTGTCTTTTGTATATGCTTTATTAAATTCCTAAGATCCTCGCAAGTTGCATTTTCTTTATTTATTATGAATCCTGTATGTTTTTCAGATACTTGAGCTCCACCTATAGAAAAACCTTTTAAATCCGAATCTTGAATTAACTTGCCTACGAAATATCCTTCTGGTCTTCTAAACACACTTCCCGCACTAGGATATTCTAATGGCTGTTTAGTTTTTCTAGACAAATTATTCTCTTTCATTTTTTTATCTATATCTTCAAAATTAGATTTAACAAGTTTAAGTTTTACTTCTAGTATTATATAGCTTGGATTTTCTGCAAATATACTATGTCTATATGAATAGTGCATATCTTTGTTTTCTATTTCTTTTAAATTTAAATCATTATCTAAATATTTACAACTAACGAAAACATCCTCGATTTGACCACCATATGCACCAGCATTCATTTTAACTCCACCAGCTATTGTTCCTGGTATACCACAAGCAAATTCAAACCCAGATAATGAATTTTGCTTAGCAATTACAGCAATCTTAGGCATACTAGTACCTGCAGTAGCAATAACATATTCTCCATCTATTAAGGCATTAGACATATTACAAGTTAATTTTATAACTATCCCCTCAATGCCTAGATCTGAAACTATAACATTACTTCCATTACCTAGAACTTTTACAGGTAATTTATTTTCTTTTGCATATTTTATAACATCTATAATTTCATCTATAGTATTTGGAAAAACCATTATATCTACTGGTCCTCCAACCTTCATTGTGGTATGTTTACTCATTGGTTCGTTATATTTTATTTTATCTTTTGAAATAACTTCTTCTAAACTTTTGCCCATAAAACAAAACTCTCCTTCTATATTATAAATATATTATTGTTTTTCTATATTATACTATCTACAAACTTTTTGCTATCAAAAACCTCAATATCATCAATTTGCTCTCCAACACCAATATATTTAACTGGAATACCTAATTCATCTACTATATTTATTACAATTCCACCTTTAGCAGTAGAATCTAACTTAGTAAGTATAATTCCATTTACACTTGTTCTTTCATAAAAATTTTTAACTTGAACAGTAGCATTTTGACCTGTTGTACTATCTACAACTATATATACATTAGTGCATATATCTGGTAAATTTTTATTTATTGTTCTCTTGATTTTTTCAAGTTCATCCATTAGATTCTTTTTATTATGAAGTCTACCTGCAGTATCACATATAAGAACATCAAAATCTGAAGAAGCAAATGTTTTAGTTGCATCGAAAACAACAGAAGCTGGATCTTGTCCATCTTTACCTAAACATATATTTACATCTGCTCTTTTAGCCCATATATCTATCTGTTCAATAGCCCCTGCTCTAAAAGTATCTGCTGCTGCAAGCAATACTCTCTTACCTTGTGATTTGTACATATTAGCAAGTTTTCCTATTGAAGTAGTTTTTCCTACACCATTTACTCCTACTACTAATATAACTTGTTTTTCAAATTTATCTGTATCTTCAACCTTATTTTTATCTAATATTTGAACAATTTCATTTTTTAATATATTTTTAAAATTTTCCTCTGATTTATCTTTTTCAGATTTCATCTTAATTCTTAAATTATCACATATTTTAACTGAAGTAGTCATACCAACATCAGATAAAATTAATATTTCTTCTATTTCATCAATTATTTCTTCTATATCCTTATTTTTATTAAAAACACTACTTAATTTACTATCTAGTGCCTCTTTAGTTTTCTTTAAATTTTCTTTAAGTTTTGAAAAAAACATCCCGATACCTCCACATATATTATAACATATTTTGATTTTTTTTCAAGTTATCTATTAAATTAATAAATATTTTAACTAAATATACATTATAAATAAAAATTAGTACCAATAGTATTTACACTTTGGTACTAACATTTTATTTTATCTTATTTTACATCTTCTCTATTAAATGTATACGTTTTGTCATCTGACACTTTGAATACAACATCATTAATATAATTTATTTTACTAAACAGTTGTCCAGCATTTTCATTTAGTAACTTATCTGTATCATTTGACTCGAATAAATTTTGATATTCTTTTATTTTCTTTTCATCATTTGTACTTATATTACAATTTACAGATAATTTCAAATCATTAGAATCAAATACTCCACCTTCAATATATACGCTAACGCCAAGGCTATTTAATGCTTCGCTGATCTCAACAGATTTAAGTTCATTTGTAGAAACATTACTTGCAATGTTAGTACTTGCATTATTATATACTATAGTAGTAGGAAATAATAATAACCAAGGTGCAGTAGCAATAGCAACTATTAAAGACAACTTCTTTGCTTTTTTTCTTTCTAATCCAACTTTCTTAAATGAAATAGTATAATTAAATAAATATAATAATACCATAGAAATTATTATTGAAACTATTACTGTAGCTACAGATAAAATACTACTAAATGGATTCCATACTATATTACTTTTAACTGCATTATATAGTGAATTATTATCAAAGTTTGCTAAAAATAATATACCACTAGCAATAACATTGCAAATAACACCAATTATCCATACTTTTAATATTATTTTTTTGTATGTTTCGTATGCTTTATCTATTTTTAAATATTTAAGTCCTGCAATTAATACAATTGTATTTATAAGGAAATTAGCAGGAATTACTATAAGCCAAGTAAGTGGAATCGTAAAAATAAACCATATTGGAAACATTATATTGTATAATTTACCGTTTTTCATATTTTATACCTCACATATTTTATTAATACATTTATTTTATATCATATTTATTTTTTTGTCAACATCTTTTTACATTTTATGTAATTATTTAATTATTATTTTACCCTATAAATTATATATTAACAATTTTATAATCTTTTTCATAATATACTACATGTAGACGTATAAGGAGGATTATATAAATTATGAATGTTGTCGTACAAAAATATGGTGGAACCTCTGTAGAAAACAAAGAAAAATTAGAAAAAATTTGTGACAGAATTATATCGTACGTGCAAAGAAAACAAAAGCTTGTTGTAGTTGTTTCTGCACAAGGTAAAACCACAGATAACCTCATTTCTAAAGCATTAGAATACTCAGATAATCCAAACAAAAGAGATTTAGATATGTTACTTTCAACAGGTGAAATGCAGACAGTATCTTTTCTTTCTATGATGCTAAATGATAAAGGTTATAAATCTATTGGACTTACTGGAGAACAGGCTGGAATCATATCTAGCTCAATTTATGGTAGTGCTAGAATAGATGCTATTTACATAGATAATATATTAAATTATTTAAAGGATGATTTAATAGTAATAGTTGCAGGTTTTCAAGCCGTAGATAGACTTGGAAATATAACTACGCTTCGGCAGAGGTGGAAGTGATTTATCTGCTGTTGCTCTTGCTTCAGTTTTAAAAGCAAAAAAATGTGAAATATATACTGATGTTGATGGTGTTTACTCAAGTGATCCTAAAATAATAGCTAAAGCAAAACTACTTAAAAAAATTACATATGATGAAATGATAGAAGCCGCTACTTCGGGAGCAAAAGTATTACATAATAGATCAGTAAGTGTTGCTAAAAAACATAACTTAAAAATTATAGTAAAAAACTCAGGAAATAATGCATATGGTAGCTTAGTTGAAAAAAAAGAAGAACCTTTAAATGATAAAGTTGAAACTTCAAATATACAGTTTATTTCTAAAATAGATAATATGACTAAAATATCTATTATTGGTGAAATGATTATGCAAAACAAGGAACTTCTATCTATTGTGTTTAACAAAGCAAAAGATTTAAACATAACAATATATATGGTTTCATTTAGTGAAATTGCTTTAAATATATTAGTAGATACAAAGAATGCTGTACTACTAATGAAAGAGCTTAATGATGTTTTAATAATAGAATAATATGTAAAAGCAAAAAATAACACTTATTATAAGTGTTATTTTTTATTTTTATATGATCATTTTATTCTCTATCTATTTGTGCCTGCTTCACTGTATTTAATATAGTATTTTTCTTTTCAGATTTATATTTTATTATTATTTTAATTATAGCTAATAATGGAACAACTATTATCATTCCAAATATACCCATAAGTAAATTTCCTATAATAAGACCAACAAATACAACAACTGGATGTAAATCAACCGATTTAGCAACTATATTAGGTTGTAATACATTTGAATCAATTATTTGAATTACTATAAGCATTATGAAAGTCATAAGAGCAAAGAATGGTCCACCTATTGTTAAAGCATATAACGCTATTATTACTTCTGAAAGTAATGCTCCTAAATATGGTATGAAATTAAGTATTGTTATTAATAATCCAAATACAATTGCATAATCTATTTTAAGAACAAAACATAATATTGCTGTTAACATACCTACTATACAACTATCTATTGCAAGACCTTTAATATATGACATAATTACCAAGTCCATATCAACTATTAAGTTATATCTTGCTTTATTTTTTCCACCATTTGAAAAATGTGCTATTAACTTCTTTTTGAAATCTTCCATATCTTTAACCATAAAGAATGATACAACTACTGTTGTAAATATACTTATTATTATACCTACTGCGCTTTGTAGTGTTGTTATTGAATATGTAAGTATATTACCTAAATATTTATTAACAAATTCTAAATTTTTAATATCTGTTGTTATATTAACAGCATTATCTATACCAAGACTGTTATGCATGAATTCATTAACCTTAGTTACTACATTTTCATATATATCTGGTAAATTTGTTATAAGTGTTTTTAATTGATCAACAAACATTGGTATAACAAGAGTAAATAATCCTGCAATAATACCATATATTATTATAAGAGATATAATTGCTGCCCAATTTCTGCTCATACCTACTTTTTTCAATTTATTTGCCAATGGTACAGATAAAAAGCAAATTACTATACCTGCATAAACTGGTATAAGTGCACTATTAATTTCAAGTAATTTATCTATGATACCTAGGTTTTTACAAACATAAAATAGTACTATAAAAACTGCTAAGTACATAGTTTTGTTTAAAAATCTAAAATCAAACTCTCTTTTCATAACATTCTCCTAACACAAATATGCTAATTTTGTTAACATATTCCATATTTATATTATATCATAACAATATTATAAAATAAAGTATTTATAATAAAATATCTATAATATTCATAATCTTAATATTATTTTACATATTTATACTAGACAAACAAGTCATTCTAATATATAATTATATTATAACAAGAAATGAGGATAAATATGAAAATTTTACTAACAACTTTAAACTCAAAATACACTCACGTAAATATAGCACTATATTATCTAAAAAATAAAATAGTAGATTTATGTGAAACATATACATTAAATTTAAATATAAATGATGAGTTAAGCAATATATTAAGTAAAATAATGAGTTATGATGCTAATGTCATATGCTTTGGTGTATATATTTGGAATATAGAACAAACATTAAAAATAGCAGAAAATATAAAAAAATTAAGTCCCGAAACAATAGTTGCTTTTGGAGGTCCAGAAGTATCTTATAACCCACAAGAAGTATTAGAAAAATATAATTTTGTAGATAGTATATTATGTTTAGAAAGCGAAAATAATATTAGACAATTTGTACAAGACATTAAGACAAAAAATATTAAAAACATATATATGTTACCCGTTGAAGCTAATGATGTACCTGATATATCTGACGATTTAGTAGAAAATTATGACAACAGGGCTATATATTTTGAAACGAGTCGTGGATGTCCTTTTAGGTGTAGTTATTGTTTATCTTGTATAGAAAAAAATATAAAATATTTTGATATAAACGTCATAAAAAATGAATTAAAAAAACTACTAGATCTTGATGTAATACAAATTAGATTTATTGATAGAACCTTTAATTCTAATAGAAAAAGAGCTATAGATATATGGAATTTTTTATTAGAACACAGAAAAAATACAACTTTTCATTTTGAAATATGTGCATCTTTGATTGATGAAGAAACATTAGAATTTTTAAAAAGTGTTCCTAAAGATATTTTTAGATTTGAAATTGGAATACAGTCAACAAATAAAAAAACATTGGAATCAATTAATAGAAGCTACAACTTTGATTATGAAAAAGTTATAATTAAAAAATTGGTACAATTAGATAACATTCATATACACACTGATTTAATTATAGGTTTACCCCACGAAACATTAGATATATTCAAAAAATCATTTGATGAATTATATGATTTACATACTACTGAAATGCAACTTGGATTTTTGAAATTTTTGAAAGGGACAGATATATATAATTCAAAAGAAAAATTTGAATATCTGTATTTAAATTATCCTCCATATGAGATTTTAAAAAATATTTTTGTTTCATATAACGAAATTTCATATCTTAAAAAATTTGAAACCATATTTGAAAGTTTATATAATTCTAAAAAATTTGTAGAAAGTATAAAATATTTGGAGACAAAATTTTCTAGTTATTATCAGATGTATGAATATATAACTGATTATTTCATAAAAACTAAACTAATAGATAGAAAAATATCTTACGATGAAATATATGAATCTTTGATTAAAATTTTCGATAAAGATGACATATTAGTTCAAACACTAACCTATGATTATTCAAATAATTTTAAAGGCACTAGAGATTGGATGTATAATAAATATAATTTAAAAGAAGAAATCTTAGAATATATAAATAATAATAAAGAAACTTTATTTAATAATATAACCTTAACAGAAATATTAAAAAAATATAAATTTATTGTACTAAACTATAATATAAAAACAAACTTAACTGAAAAAATGTTATATACATTTTTAAAATAAAAATTAGGAGGCGCTTATTATTTAAGCACCTCCTTTTCTTTAATGAATTTCACTAAATGTGATATCCCAATTTTTTACGTCATCGTTGTTCCGGGATTCAACAAGTAATCCAAAACTATTTACGCGACTCAAAAAATTGTCAAAGAACTCAAGAATTTTAGAATTAATTTCTTCCCCGATATAAGATCCAAGGACCTTAATGTTTATTTGTTTTGACGAATCATTGTCATAGGCTATAGTAATCCTGTACTCGTCTTTTAGGTCCAGTTTGGGAACTATCTTCCATTTTAATACTACTTCTAATTCCTCTCTTCTTTGCTTTGCTTTTGCTAAGTCTAAATTATTATCCTTATCCATGTTATTACACCCTTTCTCTATTAATAGAAATTATTTTTTATATAACTACATTAACATTATACCACATAATTAACTAAAAATCAATATTATGTAAACAAAAAGTCTGTGTTACTAAAAAACAAGACCACTAAAATCTAGTGGCCTTGTAAATTATAGTTTATGGATAGATACAAATTCTTACTGTGAGTTTCTCACCATTACTTAATGTTACTGTAAGAACTGTTTCTCCATTTTGTGAAAGAGTTCTGGATTTTACTGTGAATTGCCATCCCTTAGCATTACTACTTGCACCCTGAGATAAATAACAATTATCGTTACTTAAAGATATATCATTAATTGTAAGACTTGTATCAACGATAAATGTCATAGACTCATTATTAAATGCATTATAGTAACTGGATTCTCCATAACCACTTACATACATGATATTTTTTCCACTATCTGTAGGATTTGTGGTAGGTATATCTGACGCGTTAACAGTTACTACGCAATATGCTTTGTAACCATTTTGTGATTCAGCTGTTACTACAGTAACACCTTTATTTATGCCTGTGACTCTACCGTTTGAATTTACACTTGCTATACTAGTATCATCACTGTAGTATTTAACTGTCTTGTCTGTAGCATTATATGGTGAAACTGTTGCTGTTATATACTGACGTTCTGCAATCTTTAGAGTCAAGTTAGAATTTACGGTTATTCCAGTTACTGAAACAACTGATTCTGTTACTGTAATTACACAACTTGCAGTATACCCATTATGTGTTTGTAATGTTATTACAGCAACACCTTTACCAACACCTGTAACCTTACCACTAGAATCTACCCTTGCTACACTTGTATCACTACTGTAATATATAATTGTCTTATTCGTAGCATTGTAGGGCAATACTGATGCATTAAGATAGCATTCATAGCCAACTTTTAAATTCAAGTTGCTAATAACGGTTATTCCTGATGCTTGAATACTATTTTCAGTGACAGTTACATAACAATATGCCTTGTATCCATTGTGAGTCTCTGCTGTTATTACAGTGGTACCTGCATCTCTAGCCGTAATTTTACCATCTGAATTTACCCTTGCTACGCTTGTGTCACTACTGTAATATTTAACTGTCTTATCTGTGGCATTATACGGTAGTATAGATGTAGTAAGATAATATACATTGCCTTCTTTAAGGTTTACATTGCTAGTTATAGTTATTCCAGTTGCAGGAACTGTTTTACTAGTTACTGTCACTACACTACGTGATTGGTATCCATTATGGGTTTGTGCTGTTATTACTGTAACTCCTTGACTTACTCCTGTAACTCTACCAGTAGAACTTACCGTAGCAATATTACTATTGTCGCTATAATATACAACGGATTTATTTGTAGCATTGTATGGTAGCACAGAAGTTTCAAGATAATATGAATACCCTTCTTCGATACTAACATTACCACTAGTTACTATTCCAGTTGCAGGTATAGTAGAAGTATATTGATCAGTTACAGTTACCACACAATATGAACTAAAACCATTATAGGTTTCTGCCGTTATTACTGCAGCACCTTTATTTTTTCCTGTAACCCTACCATTAGAATCTACTGTAGCTACGTTTGAATCGCTACTATAATACCTTACTGCTTTGTTTGTAGCGTTATATGGTAATACAGTTGCTGTTAAATAATAGCTATCACCAGCTTCTAAAGTTAAGTTACTATTAATAGTTATTCCAGTTGTAGCTACATCATTACTTGTCACGTATACAGGAATTATAGTATAGATAATTGGTTCACCTTTAATATTAACTTTTACATAGGTTGAACCAACTTTAAGACCTTGAATTGTCATTGTATCTGTATACTGATTAGTAGATGTTATTTTACAAACACTTTCATCATAGACACTGAATTCAAGATCTTTACTAGTATAAGGTGAAACGTTTACCCTAATGCTTGTATAGTCATTATTTTTAACGTTGTACGAAGCGTAATCTGCAAGTATTCGAGTTGTACTCAAATTATACGTTATTTTTAGTGTTTCATTCATCGCTGTTGCTACATCTTGCTCAGTAATACCATAGTATCCAACTTCATTATCCAAAATATCCAAGATTTGTTCAATTGAAATCACATTATCTGGATAGAATCTTGAAGAGGTAACACCATCCATGACGCCTATTCCGTATGACTGTGAAATGTAATCTCTTGCCCAATTACTAGAAATGTCTGTGAAGCTATTATTTGATCTTTTTACCGGTATACCCAAAACGCTTTGATTAGTAACAGAAACAATTTTTGCTACTTCAGCTCTGGTTATATAATCATCCATATTCATATAGCTGTTAGAATCACCAGAAAGCACACCAATAGCTTTTAAAACTTTCACTTCATCCTGTGCAGTAGGTACTAATAAATCTCTGTCTTTAAAATTAGACAGTGTTTCGCCGTTTGCACTAAGTTGCTTATACCCTTGCCTCTTTAGTGAAGCTTGAATTGTCCGTAGTTGAAGTAGCATTACCTCACCTTTTAAAGCAAACCGAGTCGGACTTTCATACCAAACAATCCCATACTTATTTGTAAGATCTTTTAAAGAATCTGATGGGCTGTATACAGTATGATACTTAAGTGGAGTAAAGTTTATTTTTTCTCCACCATTCCATCCATTTGAATACGTACTAGCAAATGCCGGAGTGGAAACCGTAAAGGTCATAACGATTATAAGTAAAAATGTTAAAAATTTTTTCATAGCGCTCTCTCCTTTTTAGTAATTTTTAATATTTTATATTTAAACATATAAGTTTTAACCTATATGTAATACCGGATTTAAATTTGTATCCCGTAACAATAAAATTTATATCTAGTATTATATCATAATATGCCATTGTTGTCAATTGTTTACATAATTATATATCCACTTTATGTATATTTTTTCAAAAAAAGAGAATAGAAATTTCTCTATTCTCTTTTTTGTAAAAGCTCCTTATATTTTAGAAGTTTCTACTTTTGAAATATACAAATACGCACATTAAGTGTTTCATTATTATTTAGAGTTACTGTCATTAACGTTTCTCCATACTTAGTTAAGTTATCCGTCTTTACTTTAAAAGTGTAACCGTTGTAATTTGAGGATACGTTTTGAGTTATTTTTGTATCATTATTACTAAAGCTAATACCACTAATCAATTGATTTGTTTTAACGACAAAAGTTATTTCTTCATTACTAAATGCATTATAATATTCTGATGCTTCATATCCATCAACATTTATTGTTGATTTCAAAGATGGGTTATTAACGCTTGTAGAACTTACTACAACTGTAGTGTATGCTTCTAATCCATTAATAGTCTTAGAGACTATAACGGTTGTTCCGGCTGCAACAGCTTTAATTAATCCATTACTATTAACTGTAGCAATTTTACTGTCAAAAGAAGTCCATATAACATTCTGATTTGAAGTATTGTTAGGTTTAATAGTTGCATAAACGATTTCTGAATTTCCAACTGTAAGGTTTACAATATTCTTATTGAGTGTTATACTTTCTGCAGGAATTGATCCAACTGACAAACTAGGGTTTAATGTAACTTTAAAAGTTTGATTCATAGCTTTAGATACATCTTCTCTAGTAATACCATAGTATCCTACTTCGTTTTCAAGAATTTGTAGAGTTTGCTCTAACGTCAAAGGACCATCTGGATCAAAATTTGTATCTGATATACCGTTTAACAATCCAATTTGATATGCATAGCTTATACTACTTTCTGCCCAGTGATCTACAGTGTCATTAAAAGTCTTTGCATTCCTAATTGCAGGAATCTTTAAAATTCTATCATTGGCATAAGTAATTACTTTAGAAGCTTCAGACCTCTTAATTGGATTTTCCATTTTCATGTAACCATCAGGAGTTCCACTTAGCATTCCAAGTGACTTTAAAATTTTTGCTTCTTCTCTAGCGCTAGGAACCAAAGTGTTTTTATCTACAAAATTTAAAACTTCACCATTTGCATTAAGCTTCGTATATCCCTGCCTTTCTAATGATGCTTGGATTGTTCGAAGCTCAACTAACATAAATTCACCTTTTAATACTTGGCGAGTGGGATTTTCGTACCATTTTAATTGGTACAGATTAACTAATGAATTAGTCCAATCACTTGCCCGGTAACTTGACTCACCATAATAAGGTACGTAATTTACTTTTTCTCCGCCATTCCATGTTTCGCTTGAAGCGAAAGCTACAGTTGTTGTTGTAAACACAAATGTTAATATAGCTACCATTGCTAACATTTTCTTGCAAATACCTCTTAATGTCTTTTTCATAATGAATTCTCCTTTAAATTTTTTAGTAATATATATAAACATTTAAGCAAGCCTAAATGCTAAATAAATATAGTGCGTATATATTAAAATTTAAGTTTTTAACCTTAAATGAAGAAAAATATAATAACATTTTTCAATACAATAGTTTCACACTAAATATTATACCATATAATGTTGCATAAGTCAATTGTTTACATAAAAATTGGCAATAATGTTAAAAATACACATAGATTAATTTCTATGTGTATTTTTTTATTATCTTCTTCTAAAGCCTGATTTATCTCCTGAACCACTATTTGTTCTAGGTCTTGATCTATCATTTGATCTACCTTCTGATCTAAATCTTGGTTTATCATCTGATCTTCTATTTGATCTAAAATTTGATCTTGGTCTAGATTCTTGAGTTTTTGTTGATTCTTCTATGCATAATTTTCTTTCACCATATTTAGTATTGTTTAATTTATTTATAACTGTTTTTGCAGCTTCATTAGATAAAGTAACAAAAGAAAATTTATCTAAAACTTCAGCATCATGTATATCTGATCTATCTATTCCTGCTTGTTCAACTATAAAATCTTTTAAAGTATTTCTTGTTAATTCATCTAGTTTTCCAACTGTCATAAATAATCTTGTTCTATCTGGTCTATTAGATTCGCCTCTATCTTTTCTTTCAAAATCTTTATCTTGAAGCACTAAATCTTTTATATCTCCAAGAGTACCCTTTAAACTTAATTTTACTAAAGAAGCAGCTAAATCCATTACATTCATCTCAATATTTTCTAAGTATTGTTCTATCATTTTTGTTTCTTCAGATAAATCATTTTCCTCAAACAATTTAGTTGCATCATTAAATAATTTTAAATATTTTTTATCATTTGCATC
This sequence comes from Bacillota bacterium, assembly GCA_023460515.1. Lineage (GTDB taxonomy): Bacteria > Bacillota > Clostridia > TANB77 > CAG-465 > RGIG5057. The sequence continues at coordinate 285,145 of JAEWPS010000038.1, forward strand.
TTTGCTAGATGGAATTTCATATTCAGCCATAGGTGCATTAGTATACTTTTGTATATCACGAGCTTTATACATTTCTCTAGGTGTTACAAATGATATTGATTTACCATCTCTTCCAGCTCTTCCTGTTCTTCCAATTCTATGTACGTAATATTCTTCATCAACTGGTAAATCATAGTTAAATACTACTTCTATATCATCTACATCTATTCCACGAGCAGCTACATCAGTTGCTACAAGAACATTTAATTTGTTATTTCTAAATTTTTTCATTACTGTATCTCTTTGAGACTGTCTCATATCACCATGAAGTGCCTCGATTTGATAACCTCTAGCGCTTAAACTTTCAACTAGTTCATCAACTTTACGTTTTGTATTACAGAATATTAAAGAAAGATTTATTTCTTCTGCATCAATTATTCTAGTAAGTACTTCTAATTTTTTATTTTCTTGAACCCTTATCATATATTGTTTAATTTTTGGTGCTGTAAGATTTTTATGTGCTATTTCAAGTTTAACAACATCTTCTTTTTGATATTTTTTTGTTATATTTAAAATATCTTTTGACATAGTTGCTGAGAACAATATTGTTTGTCTGTTCTTATCTGATTTTTCTAATATAACATCTAGATCTTCTCTAAATCCCATATTAAGCATTTCATCAGCTTCATCTAAAACTAACATATCTATTGTATCAAATTTAATTGTTTTTCTTCTCATATGGTCCATTATTCTACCTGGTGTTCCCACTATAATTTGTGGTTTTCCTTTTAAAGCAGATATTTGTCTTTCTATTTGTTGTCCTCCATATATAGGAACTATTTTTAATCCTTCAGTAAAGTGTGCTAAGCTTTTTAATTCTTCACATGTTTGTATAACAAGTTCACGTGTAGGACATAATATTAAAGCTTGTACTTTATTTGAAAAAGTATCTATTTTATTAATAACTGGAACTCCAAATGCACATGTTTTACCTGTACCAGTTTGTGCTATTCCAATAAAATCTTTTCCCTCTAATACAGTTGGTATAGCTTTTGCTTGTATAGGTGTTGCTTCTTCAAACCCCATTTTCTTTATAGCTTTCTTTAATTCCTCATTTATTTCCATTTGTTCAAATTTATTTATTTCCATTCTATTCCTTCCCTAGTAAAGTCTTTCTTTACAAAAAAATAATGCTAGAAGTCCAAATATTATTTGCTCTAACATTCTCACATAAATATATTATAGCATAAAACAATAAAAATATCAAGTGTTTTGATTAAATTTATGTAAACAATTTCTAATTTTATCATACAAAATATATAAAAGAAACATTTTTGTTTTTAATAATAAATATTGAACTTCATATTTATTTTTTGCAGTTTTTTAAATATTATTATTTTTTAAATAAATACATACTTAAAACAATAAAAAAATTGCAACAATTGTTACAATTTTTTTAGCTACAAATAATCATTAATTTAACTTTTTCAGTTTATTTTTAGACTCCATCATTCGCTCTATTGATTTTTTCTTTTTTTCTCCTCTTATTAAATCTTCTTTTTTATATTGCCCTGGATAAGCTTTTTCTAATGCTTTAATAGGACTATTTGAACAGGTTTTAGATAGTAGTCCTCCTAAATCATTATCATAGAATGTCTCCGCTGTTAAGTTTGCACAAACATCTTCTCTACTCCATTTTAATTTTTCTTCAATAAGCCATTTTACTGCTTCTATAGCCTTTTTATCAGTCCAAGTATTAATTTTAATAAATTGCCATTCTTTATGCAAATTGCCAGACGCTTTAATAATAACACTGTGTAACCCATCTGATTCTTTTAACATTTTTGAACCACCATATTCATTAATTAGATCTGCATTGATTTTTCTTACATCTTTAATTTTTCTAATATCTAGTTCTTCTTTTTCAGCAACCCAAATTATGAATCTAATCCTATTTTCTTCCTTCTCCCAAAAGTTTGCAGTAACTTTATTAAGTTCCCACTCAAATATTTTCATATCTTCAAAAATGTAATTGACCATAGTATAAATACAATCTTCAAATCTTTTTCTAACTCCACCTAAATTATATTCCGAAAGTAATGGAAAGTTTAGTTTTTTACAAATATCCTCCCGTTTAAAATCAAGTCCATCTATTATAACATGTTTTACTAAAACTTTTGCAATAGGTTTTGTCATATAATTATTGGGGAATTTTTTAAGTTCTCCTGTAACCACTGCGTTATATACAACAATGGGATCGCATTTACTCCAATAATCAGATGCTCGTTTGGCTTTCTTTTTAGTATATTTTTTTTGTGTCATAATGCCCTCCAATAAATTATTATTTAAGATATATAGTTTTATAACTCTATTATTATACCATACTTTACATAACAATTCAAGATTCTACTTTTTAACTATAGATATACCAGTATAATAATGTTGCAGAATCTGTTTATACGTATATCCTTCTTTTGCTGCTTCGTTTGCTCCATTTTGACTCATTCCTACACCATGACCTAACCCTCTAGTTGTTACAGTTACAGAATTATCGCCTTTAACAATGTTAAAATCTGTTGATCTAAGTCCTAGTAAACTTCTAAGCTTAACCCCAGAATAAGTACTGTCTCCTATTTTAATATTTTCTACCCTTCCACTAACTGTTTCAGATAAAATTTTAAATTCGGTACTTTTATTTATTGTTTTTCCAAGTTTACTAGATAATGTTGAGTAACTTATATTTGTACTAGTTTCAAATCCTTTAACTTTAGTATCCCAATTACTATTTACACTTTGTAAATATGGTAAATTTGATCCCCAAACATATTTTGGCATCTCGGTTTTAGAATTACTTATTGAATGATACAAAGCATCTATATATTTTCCATTATACGTTAACACTAGACCTTGAGTTGAATTTACAGCACTTTTAATTTTATTATAATTTGTAGTATATGAACTACCCCACATTTGTTTCATTTGAGATTCAGATTTATATACTTGATTTGAAGTAGAATTTATTAAAATAGCACCTTCGGATGTTTTCTTCATTGCAAAAGTTCTAGATGCTATTGCTTGGGCTTTTAAAGCTTCAGGCTGAAACGTTACGGGCATCTCACTTGCTACAACTCCAATTACATAATCTTCTAAATTAATCGTTACAACATTTCCATTTGTACTTAATCTTATTGTTTGATCTGTTGGCTTTACATTAGCTGTTTGAGTCTGTACTGGCGTAGTAGGATTTGTAACTACCGTAGGTTTTATTACTTCGGTAGCGTTAACTGTTTTAACAGCCGCTTCTGTAGCTACAACATCTTCCACTTTTGCTTCTGCTTTTTGCAACTGAATATTTTCTTTTTGAATTTCTAATTCTTTTACTTTATCTTTATCTTCTTTGTTTTTATAATCTATTGCTACCTCATAATTTGTTTTACTCGCATAACTTGTATTTTCTTTAATTTTATTGTCTAAAGCATTTGTAAATACTCCTAAAGATATTGCACCTATAAGTACACCGTTTATTATAAGTACTGCCATATCATCCTTTTTAAAATGTACCTCCTGATTTACATATGCTTTTAATTTATCTAAAAAACCATGATTTTCGTCAGGCTTTAAAAATTCTTCTCCAAATTCAAATTGATCAGCTATCTCTACATAAATATATATTTTATCTACTCCACTAAAATTTACAACTTCATGTTTTATATTCATTTATATCACCGTTATTATTTTGACATAAATGTAGTCTTATTATACACAATTAACATTATTATACAAAAAAATAGGATACAATTTTACTTGTTCCTATTTTATATTATTAAATATTATTTTAATCTAAAAGCTAATAAAAGTTGGATTTTCTTTTGTCATATCAATTGTTCCTACTTTATCACCAACATTGTCTATTATATCTTTTAAGACCGTTATGTTATATTTTAAATTTGTATCGTTTGGAAGAATAACTGCAATTTTATCATTTAAATATATTTTTGTTAAAGAGTTTTCAAAGCTAACCTTTGTTATATTCTTATCTGGAAACTTAATGTTAACTTCATCTTTAATTTTTTCATATACTAATATTTTTGAATAATCTATGTCATTTATCTTTGTATTAATTTTAACTTCTGTGTCAAAGGTTATTCCATTAACTAATGTTTCATCCTCTTTTAAGGATAAATCATTACATGCTTCTAATATTATTCCCTCTTTATCTAATCTGTAATACAAATTTTTTTCTTTGTTATATGCAAAATATATATTTTTTCTTTCAGCTACTTTAATAATAAATTCAGAAGGAAATTTAATAGAAATTTTTACATCAGATACATATGGTATATTTAAAATATTTTTTTTATTAACGTTAAAAATACTTTTTATCAAGTTATCTCCCATTTTAATTTCAGAAGTATTAATGATATTATTTATATCTGATTTTATATTACCAATAACAGAAATTGAAGTAATATTAAATTTAGGTGTTTTAAGTAAATAATATGATGATGCTATAATAGCAAGCATTATAAGAATAGACACAGTAAGAATTATTATTTTTTTACCATTTTTAGGTTCTACCTTAGTTATTTTTTTCTTTTTGGTAACTGTTTTACTTTTTGGTATATTAACCTTTTCTTTAGTTACTCCTTTTTTATTACTTACTTTACTATCAGTTTTATTGCCACTCGTTTTGCTACTACTTACTTTATTATTAGTTTTATTACTATTTTTTTTGCTACCCTTGTCCACACTTTCACCCCTACTTCTGTGTTATTTCTATATCACTTATTTATTACTTTTTGTATCTGTTCGTATATACTTTTATCCACATCTTTTTTCAAAGTTTTTTCAAAGTTGTTAGTCATGCTAATAGACCTACTCTCATTACCTAATATTTCTTTTATTTTAGAATAGAGTAAATCTGCTGTAAGATTTTTTTCTTCAATTATTTCGGCACATCCAATTTTCTCTAATACTTTTGCGTTATATAATTGATGATTTTCAGTAGCATACGGCAGTGGAATAAGTATAGAAGGTTTTTTTGTTATAACAAGTTCATTTATTGTTAATGCTCCTGCTCTTGTTATACATAAATCTGAAACCTTATACATTTTTTCCATATCATATACAAACTTTTCTAAACGTAAATATTTAGATAAATCTACTTTTGATTCTTTTAATTTATTTTGTATTTCCTCATAGTTATTTTTTCCAGTAACTAAAATATAAAATATTTCTTCATCTAAATTATCTTTTATCATATTTAATATCGTATTATTTAAAAATTTAGCTCCTTGACTACCAAAAGTCATAAACACAATTTTTTTGTTTATATTATCTAGATCAAGTTCTTTCTTACATACTTCTTTATTTAATTTAAACATTTTTTCTTCATTAAATTTAGAAGGAGTTCCTGTATATACAACATTAGTCATATTATTTAATCTAGGAATAGCATCTTCAAATCCAACCATTGTACACGCAGATTTTTTTGCAAGCATTTTAACAGCTAGTCCAGGAAAAGCATTACTTTCGTGAAGCATATACGGAATTTTTAATTTTCTACTTGCAGTCATTACTGGACCACATATATATCCTCCAGTACCAATTACCAAATCAGCTTTAAAATCTTTAAGTATAATTTCACTGTCCTTTATACCTACATAGGCGTTATATAATGCTTTTATATTTTTGAAAGTTAATTTTCTAAGTATTTTTCCTGTTCTTATATTGTATATTTTATATCCTGCCTTTGGAACTAAATCATTTTCAAGCCCATTTGCAGTACCTATAAAAATAATTTCAGATTTAGAATCATTTTTCTTTATTAAATCTGCTATAGCAATACCCGGATTTATATGTCCTCCAGTTCCTGCACAAGTTATTACAACTCTCATTTTAGCCCTCCTCTACTTACATGTTCTAGAAATATTTAATAAAATCCCCATCGCACATAGATTTATACATAAAGCTGTACCTCCATAACTAAAAAACGGAAGTGGCATACCAGTAACCGGCATTGAACAAGTTACAACTGCTATGTTTATTAGTATTTGAAGCGCAAACACACTTGTAATTCCAGTTGCAATTAATGTTCCAAATAATTCTTTACAAGTCATTGCTATATAAAATCCTCTATATATAAAGAAAGCAAATAAAGCAAGTACCGAAACAGTACCTATAAGTCCTAATTCTTCACCTAAAACTGAAAATATAAAGTCATTTTGAGCTTCTGGTAACCACAAAAACTTTTGTCTGCTTTGACCGTAATCCAAGTCCAAAAACTCCACCTGTACCTATTGCATACAAACTTTGTGCAGCTTGCCAATTATCACCTTTCAAATCTGCTTCTGGATTTAAAAATGCTGTTATTCTCTGCATTCTAAAATCTTCTGAAAATATAAATATACCACCCGCTATTCCAGCTACTAATACAATTGCTATAATAACTTTTGTGTTTAATTTTATTCCACTAGCAAATATTACAGAGAAAGCTCCAACTATCATGATTATTGTTCCACTTAAATGGTTTTGAAAATACATTGCAATGCATACAGCTAGTAACATTAAAATTGTAGGTATATATCCTAACCAATTTCTCAATCTTTTAAAATTTATTGATATAAAGGTCGATACTGCTATTACTAACATTATTTTCATTAACTCAGATGGTTGAAATCTAAGTATACCTACTCCTAACCATCTTGTAGCACCCTTAACATTAACACCTATTCCGGGTATTAATACAGCAAGCATAAGTAATAAGCATATAACAAAACCAACATAAGCAAATTTTTTATATATGTTATAATTTATTTTAGATATAATTATCATTAAGAATATTCCGTAAAACAGCAAAACCTAATTGTCTGAATAAGAAATAATTGCTATCTGAATATGTATTCAGAGCTGCATATGAACTCGCAGATGCAAGAATAATTAGTCCAAAACATATTAATATACATATTGAAAGTAACATCGGATAATCCAAACTTTTCACATTCTTATTATCAAATAACTTATCTTTTATCATATCTAAACTCCTATACATAATATGCTAGAAAACATGCTGCAATTGTAACAATCCAAAACATGTTTACTATCAAATTTTCCTTCATTCCAGATAATTCAAAATGATGATGTAAAGGCGCCATTTTAAATAGTCTTTTCCCTTTTGTAATTTTAAAATATAATACTTGTAATATTACTGATACTGTTTCTAATATACAAATTATTGCTACTATAGCTAAATATAGCGGCATCTTAAGTATTATTGCAATAGAAGCTATTGCACCACCTAAGGCAAGTGAACCTGTATCTCCCATAAATACTTTTGCAGGATAACTATTAAACATTAAGAACGCTAAACATGTTCCTAGTGTTGTCATTCCTAATATAGTCATTTCGGTATCACCATTTTTCAAAGATATAATTGTGAAAAATGTCATAATTATCGCCACTACACCTGTTGCAAGACCATCTAAACCGTCAGTTAAATTTACTGCATTACTTGAAGCAAGTAGTATAAAAGTAGTAAATAGTATAAACGCTCCTATAGATAACGATAATGGCTCATTTAGAAAAGGTATTATAATATCTGTTCCTAAATTAAAAACATTTATATACAAAAATATGAATATTGCAGTTGTTATAACAAGACCTAATATTTTTTTCATTGGAGATAGTCCTTTTGTATTTTTTAAAACCAGTTTTTTATAATCATCTACAAAACCGACTATTCCAAAACCTATTATTGCAACTAGAGGTAATACAAGTATCTTATAAGATATACTATTTATACCTAAAATAACTATTATAACCGCCATCATAATTATTCCACCCATAGTTGGAGTACCATTTTTTTTAATATGTTCCCTAGGTCCATCATCCCTTACTACTTGCCCTACATTAAATTTCTTTAATTTAGGAATTACAATTACACCTAACATTAAGGTTGCTAAAAAAGATACAACTAAGTTTAGCATTTGTGTATTCATATATTTCTCCCCTTTATTACTGATCTATTTCTATATTCTTGTCTGGCATTTCTTTTGCTATTTGTTTTGCTACTTCTCTATCATCAAAATGGATCTTTTTATTACCATTTTGTATTTGATATGTTTCATGTCCTTTACCAGCAATAAGTACTATATCGTTTTTCCAAGCTATCTTCATTGCAAATCTTATAGCTTCTTTTCTATCTTCTACAATTTTATATAATCCGTTTGTTTTCTTAATACCTTCTTCTATTTGTTTTATTATATCTGCAGGTTTTTCATTTCTTGGATTATCCGTTGTTATAACAGTAAAGTTCGAATATCTACCAGATATTTCTCCCATTACACTTCTTTTTGTTTTATCTCTATTTCCACCACAACCAAATACACAAATTATTCTACCCTTAGCATGTTTCTTTGTGCTTGACAATATAGCCTCTAGACTAGAAGGATTATGTGCATAATCAACTATAACTGTAAATGTTTTTCCAACATCTACAACTTCACTTCTTCCAGGCACTTTAAGTAAAGCTAAAGCCGATAGTATTGAATCCATTTGGCACCCAAGCATACTACAAACACCTATTGCAGCTAATGCATTATATACTGTAAACCTTCCTGGTATGTTGACTCTTATTGTTTCAAGCATTTTATTTATATACATTTTAAATTCAGTATACGAACTATTAACTCTTACATCTGCAGCAGTTAAATTAACTTCGTTATCTAATCCAAATTTAGCTGTTTTACAAGTTATCATTTTAAGTAAACTATTAGAATATATATCATCACCATTTATTAATGCAAAATCTGATATAGCAAATAGTTTTGCCTTAGCAGCAAGATAAGATTCCATATCATTATGGAAATCCAAATGTTCTTCAGATAAATTTGTAAATACGCTAATTATATATCTAAGACCATAAACTCTATTTAACTCTAACGCATGTGAACTTACTTCCATAACGACATATTCTATTTCTTTATCTACCATATCTCTAAATAATTTATGAAGTTCTAAAGATTCTGGTGATGTTCTTTCTGATTCAATAACCACATCTGAATACGTTGTACATATTGTACCTATCATTCCAACATTTTTACCTGAAGCAGTTAATATATCTCTTATCATATAAGCAGTTGTAGTTTTTCCTTTAGTTCCAGTTATACCTATCAATTTTAATTTTTTTGCAGGATTATCATAAAACTTACTTGATAATATACTAAGTGCAATTCTTATGTTTTCAACATATACCAAAGTTATATCCATGTTTTCCACTTTTTCGTCTTTTTCTAATATAATAGCAACTGCTCCATTTTTTATTGCTTCATCTATATAATTATTTCCATCATCTGAGTAACCTTTTATTGCAACAAATATATCACCAGAAACTATTTTTTTAGAGTCATATTCTATCTTATTAATTTTTATATTCGTATTTCCTACTACTTTAATTAACGGCATTTCTTCTAATAAATATTGTAAAATCATTTTTTGGCCTCCTATAATATACATATTTATGTTATATCTCTTATATTACATATTAATGTAATGATTATCCTATGTTTTTTTACTATAACCTTTGAAATTAAGATCATATGATATTTTTTTATATTTTATCATATATAAATCTATTTTTCAAGTTTTTTTTGTATATTAAGGAAGATCCATAGTATCAACACACTTTATAGTTACTATTGATCCTTTTTCAATTACTGTTTCAGATGATGGTTCTTGCGTAAGAACGTATCCATTTCCAACTATCCTAATGTTAAGCCCCACATTTTGTAGTGCTTTTTTAGCTGTTTCAGTTGATTTATTTCTTAAATCTGGAACTGAAACAGTTTGTTTTGCTTCATTAGTTGTATATACACGTACTGTTGAACCTTCCATCAAACTTGCACCAATTTTTGGTATTTGATCTATAACAACATCTGTAGCATTTAATTTATTATCTGATGCTATTTTAAATCCATTTTCAGTTAAAATCTTTGATGCTTCTTCATATGTTTTATTTTTTAAATCTGGCACTACTTTCTCTTGTATATTATTATCTTCTATTGTATATTCAGGTTTAACATCTAAATATCTAAGCGATTCATCTAATATACTACCTACCACTGGAGCACATAGTGTACTACCTTGATGACCCAAAGGTCCTTTAGGATCCATTATATTAACTACCACAACAAGTTCTGGATTATTTACTGGAGCGATACCTGCAAAACCAGCCATATATGTAGAATTAGCTCCTCTTCCTATTTCTGCAGTAGCTGTTTTACCAGCAACTCTATATCCTCTTATTTGTGCTGCTTTAGCAGTACCATACTTAACAGTATCTTCTAGTGCACTAAGTGTTATATCAGCAGTAGCTTTAGATACTATTTGTTTTATTTTTTGTGATTCAGTCTTTTTTATAAAATCCCCATCTTTAGAACGTACTTCTTTTACAACAAATGGTTTTATTAAATATCCACCATTTGCTATTGCAGAATAATTAACTGCTGTTTGAAGTGTAGTTATTTGTATTGTTTGACCAAATGAAGTTGTAGCTAAGTCTACCGTTGTCATTTTATCCTTATCGTGCATTATACCAGTTGCTTCACCAGGCAAATCTATTCCTGTTTTAGAATACAGATTAAATGCATCCAAATATTTCACATATGTATTTATTCCTAATTTAGCACTAACTTGCATAAATACTGGATTACATGAATTCATTACACCCTGTCTTAATGATTCACTTCCATGAGATCTTGGATATCTCCAACATTTTATAGTCCATGAATCAACTTTCATACTACCATTACAAATGAAAGCTCCTGGCGTATCCATATCAGCCACGCCTTCTTCAATTGCTGCCGCTACTGTAACTACTTTAAAACTTGAACCAGGTTCTGCAGTGTCTGATATTACTTTATTTCTCCACATAGCATTAAGCTCATTGCTTTTTTCTTCTTTAGTTAAACTATCCCATTTTTGTTTTAGTTCATCAGTATTTGGCGAAAAAGGATCGTTCAAATCAAAAGTAGGAGCTGTCGCCATTGCAAGTACTTCTCCAGTAGATGGTCTAATTACTACGGCTGTAGCATACGCGCCTATATTTTCTTTTAATGCCTTTTTTAAATGTTTTTCTGTTATACTTTGTATTGTTGCATCTATTGTAAGAATTAAATCTTTTCCATCGATAGGATCTACATATTGCTCATTTGTAAACGGTGTTTCATTTCCTTTACCATCTGTACTACCTACTATTTTACCAGAAATCCCTTTTAATTCTTCTTCATAAGTTGCCTCTATTCCAGCTAATCCTTGGTTATCTGTACCAACAAACCCTAACGTATGTGCTAATAATTCTGAATATGGATAAACTCTTTTTGTATCTTCATCTATCTTAATTCCATCAATATCATTATCACTTATGTATTTTAAAATTTTCGCTGATTTTTCATTATCTAATTTTGAATAAATAGTTTCTTGTGATGAATTTTTATTAAGCTTAGCCATAACATCATCTACGCTTATTTCTAATATTTCAGCAAGTTTACTACCTACTTCTTCTTTTTTATTTACACTATTAGGAATAATTGTTATTTTACTTGTTGAAATACTCTGGGCAAATATTTTCTGACCAGTTGCATCATATATAGTACCACGTTTGGCAGCTACTACTCTTTCTCTTGTTTGCTGCTCATATGCTTTTTCCTGATAATGCTTAGATTTTATAACTTGAATATATACTAATTTTGCAAAAAGTAATACTGTTATAACTAAACATACTATCAAAATTATTACTATTCTTTTCTTATTTTTTACCGCAACATACGCCAAATTTTTCACCTCTACTTAATAAAAATAACTAAGACATTAAAAGTATATTACATATTACTCGCGTTTTGTCTTAGTTATTACTATTTTATATTATTTATATAACCTTTTATATTTTCAATAATCTCATCTACAAAACTTACATTATCTTCTTTTACAACATTTGTATCTTTAGATGTATCTATGTATACCACCTGATTTTTATCTGGTTTTTGCATACCAAGCTTTTGCTTTGCGTATGCTTCTATTTTTGCTAAATCCGTACTTTGTTCAACATTCATTTCAGTGGCTGCTAAGTTTGATTGTACCCTTTCTAATTCGATTTTTAAATTTTGAAGTGCTAAATTACTTTCACTAATAACATTAAATCTATATGTAATTATCATAAGCATAACAAATAAACAAGAGATAAAAAAAACTGTTTTAACTTTAACTTTTTCATTCACAACCGTTTTTTTCGATGCTCTTCTTATATTTTTTTTCTCTTCTTTTGGATAATCATCTAAATATTCGTATTTTCTAGCTGAAGATCCCGTTACATAATTAAACTTTGTATTAGAGGGCATTATTTCAAACACTCCTTTCCTTTAAAATCTATATAAAATCTAATTTAATAAATTCATATATTTTAACAAAATGTTAATTTTTAAATTAGATTTGAGAATAACTGCATAATCTGAGGTTCAAATGCGTGTATTACCTCTACTAAAATTAGCACAATTACTATAATCTCAAGTATAGTTGCTTTTCTTGAATGACTTAAATCCGCAAATATTTCAGTTACCTCTAGTAGTGATTCTATTTTTGCATTTAGTATTTTATATCTATCATCAAGTTCAAAAAGATCCGCAAGATCATTAAAGAATATCTTAGCATCTTCATTTTCCCATGTAATATCAGGTTTATCTAGTAACATTATATATGATATAACTGTATGTTTAAATGATAAAACACCGCCGATTATTGAAGCAGCCTTTTTTTCTGTCATATTTATTTTCCCAACTTTTAATGATGATATTATTTTTTCAACTTCATCAAAAACAATAGATAACCTATTTTCTATTGTCTCTAAAGCAGCAGATTTTGCTATAACAAGAGCAGTCATATCTATATTATAATCTTCTATAGATTTAAGATTGCATATTTCAAAACCTATTTCATTTTCAACTTTCTCATCACAAAGAATATCATACTCTTCAATGCAATTATACTTCATTTCCTTATTTATGCTTTTTATACTATTTGGTATATTGTTTATTTCATTTATAAATTGTTCTCTTTCTTTTTCATTGAAATTAACAAATACAATAGAACCAAAATAATATATATATACCATTTTATTAGTTGCATCTTTAAATTGTGCTAAATGACTTCCTTTTAAAATTAAAGGCTCTTCCCATTTGATTTTTTTATTTATATTATAATATTTACATATATTTGATATATTAAATTCACTACATATAGCTCTCGCTGCAAAATAAAATTTTGTCATACCTACCACCCCTTATATAAATTCTTAAAGCATAAACTTAATTTTTTTCAAATATTCTAAGTTTTGCACTTCTTGCTCTTGGATTTTCATCAAGTTCAGATTCTTTTGAAATTATTGGTTTTCTAGTTACATTTTTTCCATATGATTTATATCCACATACACATACTGGAAAACCACTTGGACAAGTACATCTACCTTCAAGTTCTTCAAAAGCATGTTTTACTATTCTATCTTCTAGAGAGTGAAATGTTATAATTAAAAGCCTACCTTTAGTATTTAAGCAATTTACACTATCTACAACTGCCTCTTTCAATTTATCTAACTCACTATTAACTTCTATTCTTATAGCTTGGAATACTCTTTTAGCTGGATGCTGTTTTTCAAGTGTTGCTTTAAATGGAATAGAAGATTTTATTATATTAACAAGTTCTAGTGTAGTTTCTATTGGTTTTACACTTCTTTGTTCACATATTTTTGCTGCTATTCTATTAGAATATCTTTCTTCACCATAGTCAAAAAAAATCTTACTAAGATTATCTTCACTATATTTATTTACTACTTCATAAGCAGATAATTTATCTTCTCTATTCATTCTCATATCTAATTTACTGTCTTGCATATAACTGAAACCACGCTCAGCTTCATCTAATTGATATGAAGAAACTCCTAAATCAAGTAAAATACCATCAACTTTTTCTATTTTTAATTCCTCTAATATTTTCTTTATATCATCATGATTACCATGATATATTATTTTATTATTAAAGTCTTTTAACTTAATTTCAGCTGCTTTTATCGCTTCTTTATCTCTGTCAATTCCTATTAGTAATCCATTTTTACTTAATTTTCCTATAATATGCAATGAATGACCTGCCCCACCTAAAGTACCATCAACATATATTCCATCTTTTTTTATATTAAGTCCTTCTATGCATTCGTCAAGTAAAACTGGCTTATGTTTAAATTCCATATATTTACCTCATTTAATATTTCATTATATATGTTATCTTTTGTACATTACATATTTAAAACATATCTTATCTTTTGTAATTTTAATTTTTATCTTTTGTATATTAATTATTTATCTTTTGTAAAGTTATCTTTTGTACATTATTTATTTATCTTTTGTATCTTATATATCTTTTGTATGTATATTTAAATGCCTAAATTAGACATTTGAATAGCAATTTCATTCATATCCATATTATCTGAACTTGTGTAATTGTTCCATTTTTCTCTATCCCAAATTTCAACCCTAGTAGATACACCAATTATTGATAAATCTTTATTTAAACCAGCATATTCTCTTAAATTTTGTGGTATATTAATTCTACCTTGTTTATCTAGTTCACATTCAGTTGCACCAGAGAAAAAGAAACGTATAAAGTTACGAACATTAGGATTTGTTAGAGGCAAATCTTTAAGTTTAGTTTCAAATGTACTCCATTCATTTTTAGAATAGATAAATAAGCAATTATCCAAACCTTTTGTAACTATAAATGAAGCACCTAAATCTTCTCTAAATTTAGCTGGTACACTTACTCTACCTTTTTCATCTACATTATGGTTATATTCACCTAATAACATTTAAAACTCACCACTTTTCTCCACTTCTTACCACTTGATATAATTTTAATACAAAAAAAATTAAAAATCAATACTTTTACAAAAAAAAGTTAAAAAAAGTCAACTTTTTATGTAAAATTACATTTTAAATATATTTTCTAGTAATAAACACGACATAAAACAAAGTTTTCAATTTGACAATTGCTTAATAATAGTGTATAATATATTGACAAAAAACGAAAAATAAACTAAAATTGGAGGTTTTAAATTATGAATTTTACAATTGTGGATTCTGTGCTTCTCTTATCTATTTCTTCAATAACAACTGTGGTATTTGTTCAAATGTTTAAAACAATATTAAATAGTATACTAATTGGAAAATTCGATATTAAAACTTTATTGTCTGATGGTGATTTTCCCTCTTCCCATACTGCGATACTTGTATCTTTCAACATTGTATTTTGGAATATGATATATTCTTATTCTATAAACAATCCAAACACTGATATGTTTTCTTCTATACTAGTTGGATTAGTACTTGCTTTATGGTCATGTTACGAAATACGTGATGCTATGGGTGTAAGACTTAGAGTACAAGAACATGCACACGCTATTAAGCAAATAGCTCTAACTTCGAAAGATATCTCAGATAGAATTGAAAAGTTAAAGCTAATTGAAAATGATACTAACTCAAGAGCACTTGAAGAGGAACTTGATGATATACTTAGTAACATCAAACTTAAAGCAGGGCATTTGCCTCATGAAGTATTAGGTGGAATAATAACTGGCGGTTTAATTGGATTATTATTTATATTTGGTGCAAACGCTAACTTAGAACTTCTTATATTAGTAGCATTAATTTTTGCCATATATGTAACACTTACTATACTAATATTCATTAGAAAACGGAAGAAAGATGAAAAAGAATAAATCATGAAATAAAAAAACTAAACGTAAATATTATTTACATTTAGTTTTTTTATTTTATTTAAATCTAAGATTATCTTCCGTCTTTATTTCTTTCTTCGTTTGACTTTCCGTCTCTTTCAGGATTTGGTGGATATTGTTCAGTTTGACCTCTTAAAGTATCTGTAAAATCTTTAGCTTTAGATCTAGAAACAATATCTTGACCTTCTGGTAATTCAACTTCTGAAATTGCTGATCTAATATCTTCTGTTTTTCTACTAGTTGGAGGAGTAAACAATTTGAAAAATTTATTTTTACAAATATCTCTACTCTGAGCTTGTAATGTACCAAATTTAACTGGTGTTAATATATATTTTTCAAAATCTTTTATTTCATCTTCAGACATATTTTCTTTATTTGCAGCATAACCTTTGATTATTTCCTGCCATTTAGATTGATTTTTGTCAGACATTTGTGTAAATCCATCTAATACACCATATGATGCTTCACCAAAATCTTTAAATCCATTATTTGCTTTTCCCCAAAAACTTTGATCTTCAAAAGATTTTCTATATAAAGATTCTATTTCAGATTTGTCCATATCTATTCCAGCAGCAGCAATTAATTTTTCCAATTTGCTAGGGTCTAAATCCTTAATAGTTTGTGCCAGGTTTTTCTTGTCTATTTTCATCATTTCTTTTACTTTGTTTTTTTCTTCCTTTGTTAATGGAACAGGAGATTTTTTTAACTCTTCAAATGCCTTAGTCATAGCTTCATAATCTCTTCCACCAAGTTCACTTTGTATTCTCTTTAATCTATCTTCAGAAGATAAACCAACACCATCATTTGAATAACCAAGAATATAATCTAATTTTTCTTTCTTTTTATCCTCTGGTGTAACTACAGGTAAAGTTTCTTCCTTTGCAGGCTCACCTGGTTGTGTATAATAGTATCCATTATTTTGTTGCGGATTCTTATTTTTACCTTTTTCTTTATTAGAAGGTTCTTCTCCTCCCACAACTTGCTGTTGTCCAACAATTGGGTCATCTTCACCTTCAACAGTAACTTTTTCACTTTTTTGTGCAGTTTCACCTTCAACTGCAGGAGTTTCAGATTCTTTTACTTCTTCTACTTGTGGTAAATCTGCTATTTTAGCTGCCTTAACATTTATACCTCTTTCATTTAAAGTTTTTTCTGTAGCTTCTACTGTATCTATATATTTTTGTCTTTGTTTTTCAAATTCTTCTTTTAATTGTTTTAATTCATCACCAACAATAGGCATTAATCTTAATTCATTTTCTAAGATATTTTTTTCTGCAGCTTTAACATTTATTTCAGTATCTAAATCTAACACTTCATTTTGTAATTTTCTTATATTAGATTCATATTGACTTTTTTCATCTTCTTTAGCTTGATATTGTGATGTTAATTCCACTCTATCTTTGGATAAATTTGCTCTTTCCCCTTGTAAAGAAGCTATTTCAGCAGCATTTTTTTCAAGTTCTGCTGGATCATTTGTATTTTTGTTTGCTTCTTCTAATTTTTTAATTTTTTCATCTATCTCTTTAATTTTAGCATCAATATCTGCAATCTTTTTTGCTAATGTCTTGGCTTCATCTTTTGCTCTAACTGAATTTGCTTTTTCTTCAGCTATTTTTCCACCTTTACCGTCAGCACCTTGAAGTTCAATTTTTCTATCGTTCAAAGTTTTTATTTCATCATTTAATCCTTTTACCTTATTTTCATTATTTTGTTTTTCAGCAACTTTTTTGTTGAAACTTTCTTGTGCTTCTTTTATTAGAGCAGCATATTTTTCAACTCTTGCATTTGCAATATTAGTCATATTAATGAAATCTTCTTCTATATTCTTACTTGTAAGTTGAGCCTCTTTTTGCACATCTTCAAATTTTTTATTCATTTCTTGTCTTGCTGTTTGGTCATCACCTATTTGTGCAAGAACATAAGCTAATTTAGTTTTATTATCTGTTACATCATCAGGAATATTATATGAAGCAAATAAATTATTTAATTTTTCTTCAGCTACATTTATTCTTTCTTGCATTTTATTTATTATTTCTGTTTCGCCTAAATTAATTGTATCAATAGCCATTATAATACCTCCTTATTTACTTTATCAAAACTTTCAAAAATACTAGTCTCTTTTCTAATCATTTCTGTCAATTGCTCTAATTGTTTCATATCTTCTTTTATAACTTTTAATCTTGATCTCAATTCTTCCATACAAAAACTTCCTCTCCATATATATACTTATATATTAATCTTACTATATATTCTGACAAAAGTCAATACATTATGTCAACATTTTAACTTTTGTTTTATTTTAATATTATTTTATAAACATACAATCTCCAAAACTAAAAAATCTATATTTATTTTTAACTGCCTCTTTATATGCATTTAATATTATGTCTTTATTGCTTAAAGCAGAAACTAACATTATTAATGTAGATTCTGGTAAATGGAAATTAGTAAGTAATTTATCTACCATTTTAAACTTATATCCTGGATAAATAAATATATCTGTATCTTTTTTCATAGGATGTATTATACCGCTTTCATCTGTTGCACTTTCTAAAACTCTACAAGATGTAGTACCAACACAAATCACTTTATCCCCTCTTTTTTTAGTTTCATTTATAATGGATGCTGTATTTGAATCTATGCTAAAACTCTCACTATGCATTTTATGATTTAATACATCATCTACTTTTACAGGTCTAAAAGTTCCTATTCCCACATGAAGTGTAACATATGCAACGTTAACACCTTTTTCCTCTAACTTAGTAATTATTTCTTTCGTAAAGTGAAGTCCTGCTGTAGGTGCTGCTGCAGAACCTGCTATTTTATTATATACAGTTTGATATCTTTCCTTATCTTCTAATTTTTCTGTTATATATGGTGGAAGTGGCATTGTACCTAATGTGTCTAATATTTCATTAAAAATACCGTCATATTTAAACTTTATTATTCTTTCACCTTCTGGTAGTATATCTATAACTTCTGCTGTAAGTAAATTTTCACCAAAAACAATAACAGTTCCAATTTTTGCTTTTCTACCAGGTTTTACTAACGTTTCCCAATTATCGTTTTCGAGTTGTTTAGTTAAAAGAAATTCTATAATTTCTTCCTTATTTTCTCTATGTCCAAATATTCTAGCAGGAATAACTCTTGTATCATTTAATACTATTGTATCCCCCTTATTTATATATTCTAAAATATTTTCAAAACTTTTATGTTCTATTTTACCAGTTACTTTATCGAGTACCATCATCTTAGATTTAGATCTCTCTAAAAGAGGTGTTTGTGCTATCAATTCTTGAGGTAAATCATATTTAAAATCACTTGTTTTCATTGTTACTTCCCTTCTGTAAAAAAATTAGTTTGCATTTCTTCGTTAATATTTTCAATTTGAAAATCTATTTCTTTTTCTCCGTTTTGTTTTAGAAATTCATTTATCTTAGAAAAATGTTTACACCCAAAAAATCCATTTCTTGCAGAAAAAGGACTTGGATGTGCACTCGTTAGTATTAAATGCTGCTTATTTGTTATATACTTTTCTTTTTCTTTTGCATAATTTCCCCAAAGTACAAATACTATTGGTTTGTTTCTTTCATTTAATTTTGTAATAATATTATCAGTAAAAATTTCCCAACCTTTATTTCTATGGCTTCCTGGTTTATCCTTCTCCACAGTAAGTACACTGTTTAAAAGTAGTATTCCTTGATTTGACCATTTAACTAAATATCCATTATTAGGTATATAGGTTCCTATATCACTATTCAATTCTTTATATATATTCTTAAGAGAAGGCGGAACTTTAACACCTGGTTTAACCGAAAAACTAAGTCCATGTGCCTCACCAATACCATGATAAGGATCTTGTCCAAGTATAACAACTTTAGTTTCTTCATATTTCGTAAGTTTTAAACTATTAAATATATTTTCTTTTTCAGGAAATATTGTTTTACTACTATATTCATTTTCTAAAAAATCCATAAGATTTTTAAAATATTCCTTCTCTTTTTCTTCATTAATTAGGTTATCAAAATATGACATAAATTACATCCCTCTAACTTTAAGCAATAATTTTATTCTTTTTTTACAATCATCTATATTAACTATTTTCTCGTGTCCTGGATATATTATTATATCTTCAAATCTATCAAATAACATATCTATTGTATTTTTCATATCTTCTAAACTTCCAGACTTTAAATCCACTCTTCCATAACAAGTAGCGAATATTGTATCACCTGTAAATAAGGAATCAGTACTCTTTTCAAGTAAACACATGCATCCACTTGTATGTCCTGGTGTATGAATTACTTCAAGTAGTATATTACCTATTTGGATTAAATCTTTATCTTTTACAGTAATTATCTTATCTTTATCTATATTAGGCTTATCTACATTTAATTTTGTAAAATGAGATTTTTCATCATCTTCTAATCCATCAAGATCATTTTCATGTATTATTACATCTGCATCAGTATATTTCATTATTTCTTCTAACTGTCCCAAATGATCTGCATGACAATGAGTTAAAATTATATATCTTACTTTAAGATTATTTTCATCAATTCTAGATATTATTCTTTCCTTGTCATATCCTGGGTCTATTACTACTGCGTTATCTTCTTTATCATATATAATATAACAATTTGTAGGGTAATTATCATCACCAACTTCAATTTGTATAATTTTATTTCTCTCCATCTTCTTTCACTCTTTTCTTATAGCATTTTCTACATACTGATTTATATTCTAAATCACCAATTAATATTTGTTCTCCGGAAGTTGTAGCCTTTCCATTCAATGTTCTCATATTACATGTAGCCTTTTTTCCACAATCGCATATAGTTTTTAGTTCCTCGATTTTATCTGCTATAGTTAGTAATGCTTTACTACCTTCAAACAATTGATTTCTAAAATCACTTCTTAATCCATAACAAATAACTGGAATATCTAAATAATCTACTATATCTGTTAATTGCTGTACATGATTGGCATTTAAAAATTGTGCTTCATCAACCAATACACATGCTGGTACATATTCTAACGATGAGCAAAGATTATATATATTAGTATCTTCATTAAAAGTATGTGCATCTTTATTAAGTCCCATTCTAGTAGTTATTTTTCCTTTTTCATACCTATTGTCTATTTCTGCTGTAAGATACATTACTTTGTATCCTCTTTCTTCATAGTTAAATCCTACTTTTAATAAATCTATAGACTTACCCGCTCCCATACATGCATATCTAAAATATAATTTTGCCACAAAAATCCCCCTATCTTGATCTTTTAACCTCATATACACTATCTATTTTCTTTAATTCTCTAATTACTTTTATTAAGCCTTCATTACTATCTGTATTTATACTTACATCTACTACTATTTCTTTATCCTGATTTTTTTGTGCTTTTATAGTTAAAATATCTGTCTTTAATTCCTGTAGTTTTTTTATAATATCTATGGTCAATGTTTCCCTATAATTTGCCATAACCTTTATATTAGTTATAAACTCAGATTTAACTTTATCTTTCCATTTAATATTAATTTTTCTATTTAAAATATCCAGTCCTTTTAAATTTTTACAATCTTTTCTATGTACTGATACACCATTTGAGAAGGTTATATACCCTATAATTTCATCACCTGGTATTGGAGTACAACATCCAGCAAATTTTACAAGACAATTATTTAATCCTTCAACTATTACAGTATCTAAATTATCTTTTTTCTTCTTAGGCCTATTTTCCTCTAATTTAACATCTTTAATCTTATTATTTTTATTATATATTTCTAATAATTTATTTACTGCTTTTACATAAGATAAAGTTCCAAATCCAATATTCTCATAAACGTTTTCGATTTTATTTACCTTAACAGATGCTGGTAATTTATCTAAATATTCTTCTTTAAGTAATTCTTCTTTAGGTATTCTTTGCTTTTTTACTTCTTTTTCAAATAGTTCTTTTCCTCTTTGAACATTTTCTGTTGAACCTTGTTTTTTAAGATAAGCCATTATCTTATTTTTTGCACTATTTGTTTTTACATGTTTAAGCCAATCAAAATTTGGTCCATTACTACTTGAAGAAGTTATAATTTGTACTACATCTGTATTATTTAACTTTGTACTTATTGGAACTAACTTTCCATTTACTTTAGCTCCTGTCATTTTTTCAGCTACATTTTGATGAACTAAATATGCAAAATCTATAGTTGTTGCACCTTTTGGCAGAGCTTTAATTTCACCTTTTGGTGTAAATGCGAACACTTCTTCTCCAAACAATTCACCTTTAAAAGCATTTAAATTACTAACACCTTCCGTTAATTCTTTTTGAAGTTCTAAAGTATGTCTAATCCACATTATTTTTTGTTCTGTTTCAGAAAAATTATTTGATTTTTCCTTATACATAAAATGAGCGGCTATACCATATTCAGCATGTCTATGCATATCCCATGTACGTATTTGTATTTCGAAAGGGAATCCATTTTCTCCAAATACAGTTGTATGTAGTGATTGATAATTATTAGTTTTTGGAACTGCAATATAATCTTTAAATCTTCCAGGCATAGGCTTGTACAATTCATGTACAATTCCTAGAGCTGTATAGCAATCTTTAACAGAATCTACAATTATTCTTATTGCAAGTAGATCAAATATATCTTCTGTATCACAATCTTTTTCTTTCATTTTCTTATATATACTATAAAAATGTTTTGGTCTTCCATATACTGTAGATACAACTTGTGACTCTTTCAATTTTTGTATTATTTCATTTATTCTAATTTCTATATATTGTTCTCTCTCTGTTTTTTTAGCATCTATTTTTGATTTAATATACATGTATTCCTTGTTCATAAGTACTCTAAATGAAATATCCTCTAATTCAGATTTTATATGTGATATGCCAAGTCTATGTGCAATTGGAGAATATATTTCTAAAGTTTCTTTTGCTTTTAGTATTCTAAAATCTTCTTGCATTTCATCAGCTTTTCTCATATTATATAATCTATCTGCAAGTTTTATAAGAATAACCCTTACATCTTTTGCAATAGCCATAAACATTTTTCTTAAAATATTTATATCTAATTTATCATTATTTGCATAATTTAAATATGCTAATCTATCTACACCTTTTATTAAACTTGTCACTTCCTCACCAAAATTTAACGTTATATCATTCATATCAGCATTAAATCTCGGCGCTTCATGAAGTATACTAGCATATACAGAATTTTCATCTAAATTAAGTAATATTACCTCAATAGCAACACCAAATGTATGCTCTAAATATGTTTGTCCTGTATACCTTAATTCATCTTTGTATATATCTTTTGCATAGTTTAAAACAGCTTGTAATCTATTCTCATCATATTTAATTTTACTTGATCGAATAGCCGTTATTAACTTTTCCTCCATGATATATCCCCCTTTTTATTTATTTTTTAACCTCGTTTTTGCAAACTCCTGTTTCAAAAATTTCTTTTATATTGCTAAATGTTGTACTAACAATTTTATCTAAAGCCTCTTTTGTAAAAAAGGCTTGATGTGCTGTTATAACAACATTTGGCATCGACAATAATATCGATAAGTCTTTATCCCTTATATATGAATTTGACATATCATTTAAAAAATATTTTTCTTCATCTTCATATACATCAAGTCCAAGACCACTTATTTTACCTGCTTCTAACATTTCAATCAAATCATTTGTATTTATTAACTTACCTCTACTTGTATTAATAATATATACTCCATCTTTCATTTTTTCTATTGATTGTTTATTTATAATATTATTTGTTTCTTTTGTTAATGGACAGTGCAATGATATTATATCTGAATTTTTAAAAAGTTCATCAAGTGAAACATATTTAAAGTTCAATTCTTTAGCACCTTCAATATCTGGAAATGTATCATAAGCTATAACGTTAGTGCCAAACCCGTTCATTATTTTTATAAATACTTTACCAATTCTACCTGTTCCAATAACACCTACTGTTTTACCATGTAAGTCAAAACCAAGCAAACCATCAAGTGAAAAATTATATTTTCTTGTTCTTTGGTAGGCTTTATATATTTTTCTGTTTAAAGTTTGTAGTAAACCTACAGTATGTTCTGCTACAGCATAAGGAGAATAATCTGGTACTCTTACTACTTTTATTGTATCTGTTAAGTAATTAATATCTATATTATTAAATCCTGCACATCTTAACGCAATTAATTTAACATTACAATTTTCAAGTATCTTTATTACTTCTTTATCTACAACATCATTTACAAATATGCAGACAACGTCATAACCTTTTGTAAGCGGAGCAGTTTCTGAAGATAATTTGTTTTTAAAGTATGTTATTTCATACCCAAAATCTTTATTGTAATTATCAAAAGAATTTTTATCATATTCTTTTGTATCGAAAAAAGCTATTTTTATCATATTTTCCTCCTATTAATTTTAAAATTAATTATACTTTTATTTCTTATTAATATTTTCTTCACCAAGTCTAGATTTTAACTCATTTATTACATCTTCGCCATCATTTAACCAATAACTTCTATTTAACAATTTTAACTTGTTAGTTCCTTCATAAAATAAATAAACCGGAGTACTTCCATAGTATTCATTTGAAAGCTCATCCACAAAACTTATCACATTTTCTTCTAAATCAAATTTATCCTTTGGCATTTTTATATATATGTTTGGATTTTTAGATATCTTTTCTACATCACTAACTAATATTTTTGTCTTTTCATTTTCTTTAATGCTAACTTTTCCTTTTATTTTAACTACGTTACCAGTTTCTAAAGATCTACTAAATTTAGAAAACACACCCGGAAATAGTATTATTTCAATACTTCCATACATATCTGACATTTCAGCAAACATCATTTGATCATTATTTTTAGTATATATAATCTTTGAACTATCTATTATTCCGCATATAACTACTTGTTTAGAATCATAATTTACTATATTAACACTTATACTTTCTTCTGATTCATCATTTTGTTGTTCAGGGACTATTAAATCTTTTGTAGTTATATTAGAATTTTTTGAAATATATTCACTATATTCATCAAGAGGATGTCCAGAAACATATAGACCTATTATCTCTTTTTCCATGTCAAGTATTTCTTTTTTTGTTACATTTCTTTTACTTTTGGGTATTGTAATATTACTTGATTCTTCTACAGCTTCAAATAAATTTACTTGATTTGCATAATTTCTTCTTCTATTAGAATTAATATTATCTATAACTATTTCAAAGCCTTCTAATAAATCTATTCTATTTAAATCTTTTTCTGCTTCATCAAAACAACCAGCTTTTATTAATGATTCTATACATTTTTTATTAACATTTTCACCGGATACTTTTTCACAAAAATCTATAAAATTCTTAAATTTACCTTCTCTTTCGCGTATAGATATAATATCTGAAATTGCTCCTGCAGAAACATTTTTAATAGTTTCTAATGCAAATATTATTTTTCCATCTACAACTCCAAATTTTGAATGACTATTATTTATATCTGGTTTTAAAACCTCAATGTTCATACTTTTACATTCTTCTATATATTCTGGTATTTTATTTAAATTACCAAGTAAGCTATTCATTGTAGCAGCCATAAATTCTGCCGGATAATGAACTTTTAAATATGCTGTTTGGTAAGCTACTACTGCATATGCTGCTGCATGGGATTTATTAAATGCATATTTTGCAAACTCAGCCATCTCATCAAATATTTTATTGCTACTTTCTATATCAATACCATTTTCACTAGCGCCCTTTACAAAGACTTCTCTTTCTTTATTCATAACATCAAGTTTCTTTTTACTCATGGCACGTCTTACTAAATCTGCTCTACCTAAACTATATCCCGCCAAATCTCTAAATATTTGCATTACTTGTTCTTGGTATACCATACAACCATATGTAACATTAAGTATCGGTTCTAACGCGTTATGTGTATATTGTATATTGCCTTTGCTATTCTTATTTTTTATATATCTTGGTATTTGATCCATTGGACCGGGTCTATATAACGAAATTACAACAATAATATCTTCTAACGAGTCTGGTTTAAGTGTTCTAATTACTTGTTTTAAACCATCACTTTCAAGCTGAAATACACCATTTGTTTTTCCTTCTGATAAAAGTTTAAACACACCTTTATCATTCATATCTTTATCAAAAACAACATCTATATTACGCACTTTCTTAACTAATTTTATACAATCTGCTATTACTGTCAATGTTCTAAGTCCTAAAAAGTCCATTTTTAAAAGACCTAATTCTTCTAAAATTGTCATAGTATATTGAGTAGATATAACATTTTGATTTAAATAAAGTGGAACATAACTGTCTACTCTTTCTTTAGTTATAACAACTCCTGCTGCATGTGTTGAAGCATGACGTGGCATTCCTTCAGCTTTCATTGCCAAATCAATAAGTTTATGAGCTTCTTCATCTATCTCATATATAGTTGCTAAATCTTGGTTTATTTTAAGTGCTCCATCTATTGTCATTTTTAATTCTTGTGGAATCATTTTAGCTATCATATCTGCTTTTTGATATGGAATATCTAATGCTCTTGCAATATCTCTTATACCCGCTCTTGCGGCCATTGTACCAAATGTTATAATTTGTGCAACATGTGATTCTGAATATTTTCTTGCAACATAATCAATTACTTCTTGTCTTCTCTCATAACAAAAATCTATATCAAAATCTGGCATACTTATTCTTTCTGGATTTAGAAATCTTTCAAATATCAAATTAAATCTTAAAGGATCAATATCTGTTATTCCAGTTAAATATGCAGCTATACTACCAGCTCCACTACCTCTACCTGGACCAACTGGTATACCATTTCTTTTAGCATAATTTATAAAATCTTGTACAATAAGAAAATAATCTACATATCCCATTTTATCTATTACACTTATTTCATAATTTAATCTTTCATTTACTTTATTTAAATATTCTTCGTTATATTCTTCTTTATTATATCTCTTTTCTATTCCTTCATAACATAACATTTTAAAATATTCTAAATTTGTTATATTTCCCTCTATTTTAAATTCAGGTAAAATTATATTACCAAACTCAAAATCTACATTGCACATATCAGCTATTTTAACAGTATTTTCTATTGCTTCAGGAAGATTTTTAAAAGCTGAAGACATTTCTTCTGGTGATTTAACGTAAAATTCATTTGTAGGAAAACTCATTCTATCTGGATCATTTATTATCTTCTTAGTCTGTACACATAATAAAACCTCATGAAAATCATAATCATCTTTAGTTAAATAATGACAATCGTTTGTAGCGACTAATCCAATATTTAATTCTTTTGAAATCGCAACTATATTTTGATTAACTAAAACTTGTTCTCTTATACCATTATCTTGAATTTCTAAGTAAAATCTTTCTTTTCCAAATATATTTAAAAATTCTTTCGCAGAATTCTTTGCTCCCTCTATATCTCCTGATACTATTTTTCTTGGTATATCCCCAGCAAGGCAAGCAGATAAACATATTATACCTTCGTTATATTGTTTAAGAATTTCCATATCTATTCTTGGTTTATAATAAAAGCCCTCAACATATGAAAGCGAAACTAATTTAACTAAATTTTTATATCCCACTTCATTCATAGCAAGTAAGATTAAATGGTTTGGCTCAGTATCAATTTTTCCTTGTTTATCCAATCTACTTCTAGGAGCCATGTACATTTCACAGCCTACAACAAGTTTTATTCCCTTAACTTTACATTTTTTATATAATTCAACTACGCCAAACATATTTCCATGATCAGTTATAGCTACAGCTCTCATGCCTAACTCTTCAACCTTAGAAACTAACTCATCCAACTTATTTGCACCATCTAACAAACTATATTCAGTATGCATATGCAAATGTACAAAATCCATTTTACTCACCCACTTTTCTTTGATATATTATACTACATAAGCTCATTTTTTTCAAGTAAATGGATTTTTAATTTAC
Organism: Bacillota bacterium; assembly: GCA_023460515.1. Classification (GTDB taxonomy): domain Bacteria; phylum Bacillota; class Clostridia; order TANB77; family CAG-465; genus RGIG5057. The sequence goes on from JAEWPS010000038.1 coordinate 312,954, forward strand.
ATATATAAAGAAAATAATATATATAATAAGTATTATTATTGTTATCTGTTTTTTTCACAATATTTACAAGTATATTCTTTATAATATCTCATATATATTACTAGGGGTGTTATTATGATTAAATGCGCTATTGTTGGAGCTACCGGTTTGGTAGGTCAAACTTTTCTGAAAGTTTTAGAAGAAAAGAAACTAAAGATAGATGAGTATGAATTATTTGCTTCTAGTAAATCTAAAGGAAAAAAAGTTAGATTTATGGATAAAGAATATACTATTCAAGAACTTACTGAAGATTCTTTTAAAAATACTAAATTTGATTATGCATTATTTTCTGCTGGAGGAAGTGTTAGTAAACAGTATATACCAATTGCTGTAAACAATGGATGTATCGTTATAGATAATAGTAGCTACTTTAGAATGAATGATGATGTTCCATTAGTTGTTACAGAAGTAAATGAAGATGATATATTTAAAAATAAAGGGATAATTGCCAATCCAAACTGTTCTACAATACAAGCAATGCTACCTATAAAAGCATTAAATGATGAATATACAATTTCACGAATTGTATTTTCAACTTACCAAGCAGTATCTGGGGCCGGAAATGCTGGCATTAACGACTTAGTAAATACTAGAAATGGTAGTAGTCCAAGTAAGTTTCCATATAGTATAACAGATAATTGTATACCTCATATTGATATTTTTTTAGAGAATAATTATACAAAAGAAGAAATGAAAATGATTGAAGAATCCAGAAAAATATTACATGAACCCGCCCTTCCTATAACAGCTACATGTGTTAGAATTCCTGTTCTCAATTGTCATAGTGAAAGTATAAATATAGAATTCGCCGACGAATTTAATATACAGGATGTTGTAGAAACATTATCTAACTATCCGGGAATCATAGTTGTAGATGATCCTAAAAATAACAGTTATCCAATAAATGATCTTGCTAATGGAATAGACTCTGTATTAGTTGGAAGAATCAGAAGAGATTTTTCTGTAAAAAACGGACTTAATTTGTGGGTTGTTGCAGATAACGTTCGTAAAGGAGCCGCAAGTAATGCAGTACAGATATTAGAAAAAATTATAACAAAAAGACTTGGAAATTAATCCAAGTCTTTTTTATTTTTTATTTTAAATTATTAAAAAAAGTTTGTTGCTCTATAATTGAACCTTTGTCTTTATAAGCACTTATTATATCCTCCATCTTATATAAAATATTATATTTTTCACATTCCTCTTGAAATATTTTACCTAGATTTTTATTTAAAGATTTGCATATATAATTGTTTCCATATGTTTTAATATATATATCTTTTAATTTTGGAAAATACTTATCTAATTTTTGATAAAAATACTCTCTTTGGTTTTCCCTTAATGTAACTGCTCCCATAGAAAATATAAACTTTGCCCCACTATCATGTGCCAATTTTATTATATTTTTTATATTATCTTCTGTATCAGTAATAAATGGAATTATTGGTGTTAATAATACTCCAACAAATAGTCCTTCATCTGATAGTTTTTTTATAGCCTCAAATCTCTTAGATGATACACTAACATTTGGTTCTATTATTTTTGATAATTTATCATCATAGGTTGTAATCGTCATTTTTAGTATTAGAGGCGCTTTTTTATTTATACTTTTAAATATGTCTATATCCCTTATTATTAGGTCACTTTTTGTTTCTAATGAAATCCCATATTCAAAATAATCAATAAGTCCCAATGCCTTTTTGGTTATTTCGTAATCCTTTTCAAAGGGATTATACGTATCAGACATTGATCCAATTCCAATTACTCCATTTATTCTTTTTGATTTCAATTCGGCATTTAAAATTTCTATAACATCTTTTTTGATTCTAACTTCATCAAAGTTTTCTATATTATAACAATTACTTCTACTGTCACAATATATACATCCATGTGGACATCCCTTATATAAATTCATATTAAAATCTATACCAAACCATTCATTACCATGATTAGCCCTTTGTAAAATTGTCTTCGCAGATATATATTTCATTAGTTCCTCCTAATTTAAATATATTTATAGTAATAGTATAACACTTAATTATTTCAAATTCAATATTAATTATATCTATATTTGTTTACTTGATCTTTTTTGTTTTACTATTAAAAGAGATACCACAAGTATTGCTACTGCAAATATCATTTGAATAGCCATATAATTTATTATAGGGGTAATATTTTCACTGCTCCATACTGTTAATGAAGTGATATCTTCTACAGCTTTTACATACCAATATGTTGGAGTAAAACTAGCAATCTTAAGTACTGACTGTGACATAATTGCTTGTGGTACAAAAATTCCACTTAAAAAACTAAGTCCCAATGTTAATATATTAGTTATAGCATCTATTGCACCCTTACTTTTCATTACATTACCTAGCAAAAAGCTTATACTTAATACAACCATTGATATTATAAGTGCATTAATAAATAATAATATTGTATTTTTACTAATTGCTACATCTCCATATATAGGAAAGCTTAATAAACATATTAATCCCCACACAACAATTGTAAATACAAAACTTCCTAATATGATTTGAAAATTATAACTAGATAATTTTATTGGTGAACCTAAATTACGTTTTCTAAGTTCTGTACTGTTAAATGTAAGTATAATTGTTGTTACTCCTAAAATAACAACTGCAAATATAACATAAGCATAGTATTTGAAATAGTATCCTATATTACTTTCAGATTTTGTTGCCTCCCCATAATAAGTTTGAATTTTAACATCAGCTTCTATTGCCATATCTTCTGTTAAATAAGTATTCAGTTGCTTATTTGTAATATTAGGTATATTTTCTATATAATTTTTTGCTGTATTCATATATTTATTAATTAAAAGATCAATATATATATTGTCATTTGAACCAGCAATAGCAGTTTTTTCTATTTGAACATTAATTCCTTTTTTCATTGCATCCCCAAATCCATTAGGAATTTTAACGATATATACAACATCTCTATAGTATAATGCATCTTGTAAACTTTCTGCTTTATCTTCAATATTTATAACCTTTGCGTGTTCATTTAAAAAGCTTTCAAAGCTATTTGAAAAATCCGAATTTTTATCGTAATTAAATATGGCTATTCTGCTTTTTGAACTATCAAAATTTTCTTCTGAATTTTCTTTTGGTATTTGATTAGTTATCAAAATAGAGATAAACAAAAATACAAAAAAGTAAATTGAAATTGGAGTTATATTTTTTTTAACAATTTTAAAATATGTTTTAAATACTTGCATATCTTTGCCTCCTCATTATAAAAAATGTAATTAAGTAAAATACTATTGAAAAAGCACATAATATTCCAATATTAATAAAAAATCTATTATATGTTTCATAATAATACAAAGCATAAAAAGCATCTGATATTACATTAGCTGGATTTATATATGACAAAATCGGAACTTTATTTGCAATTATATACTTGATATCTAGCCACATCATTCCAGATAAAAAAGACATTAACATCGTCAAGGAAATAAGCATACCTGTTTTCAATGATTCTCTACTTTTTAGTATGCTACCTATCATTGCACCAAAAGATACACCAACAAATGAACCAGAAACTACTGTAAGTATTACATATCCAATTTGATTTCCAAAATCAACATTTAATCCAAATTTTAAATATATTAATAAAATTAAAATTATTGATATTTGAATAACAGTAGCTGCAAGTATTGATCCTGCAAATACTTTTAATTTGTTTGTTGGTGCTAAACTTATTCTTGCACCTTGAGACGATTGATTAGCCTGAATATTAATAACCTCTTTTAGTCCTAACATTCCACCATATAAGCAAGTCATTGCAATTAAAGCGTAGTAATATGATACTGAACTATTTGGTGCTTCATTATTTGATGATACCTCTTTTATATATGATTGACTACTTGCTATTTTAGACATAAAATTTTGTAATGATTCTGGATTAGATTCTAAAATATTATGATACTGTGACATTACCTGTAAATACTCATTTATAAATTGTTTTAAAATTGTTTGCTTGAATCCAGATTCTTTTACCACAATCTTAGGTCCATCATTTAAAATTATATACCCTGATATTTTATTATTTTTTAGAAGTTCTTTTGCTTCTTCTTCATTAACAATTTTAGTATCAAACATTAAATTACTAGAAGATTCTTTACTTGAAACTGATGATAAAGCTGAATTAAATGCAATATTATTTTGATATTCAACATTATTTATAACAGCAATATCTATAGGTTCAAATTTTTCCAAATTTACAACATCTGGTATAGCCATTTTGAACATTGTAGCAAGTAAGATTGGAAACATCAAAGTCCAAAACATTACCTGTTTATCTCTAATTAAACATTTCAACCTATTTAAAAATATATGTAAAAACATATTCATTCTCCTTTCTTAATCTCTTAATTGTTTACCTGTTATTTCTAAAAACACATCATTTAATGTAGGAAGCTCTGAATAAATTCTTCCATAAGAAATTTTATTTTCTTTTAAATAATCTAGAATATTAGTTAAATTATTATATCCTCTTTTAGATTTTATAGCTAATAAATCATTTTCATAATTAACTGAAGCAATTCCTTTTATTTTTTGTATATCTGATAAAATATGATCTACTTTAGCAAAAAGCTCTACAGATATTTTTTCTCCAATTTCTATCATTGATTTAAGCTCATCTTTGGTACCTGTAGCTATTATTTTACCTTTGTCCATAATTGCTATTCTACTACAAATTTGTTCTACTTCTTCCATATAATGTGAAGTATATATTATAGTAGCACCCTCTGCATTTAATTTTTGTATTCCTTCCAAAATATTATTTCTACTTTGTGGATCAACAGCAACAGTAGGTTCATCTAATATTATTAATTTTGGTTTATGTGCTATTCCACATGCAATATTTAATCTACGTAATAAGCCACCACTTAACTTCTTTGGATAGAACTTTTTAAAATCATTTAAAGCAACAAAATCTATTGCCTCTTTAACTAATTTTTTACGTTTCTCTTTATCTGTAACATATAATCCGCAAAAATAATCTATATTTTCATAAACTGTTAATTCATCAAATACTGCAACATTTTGCATAATAATCCCTATATCTCTTTTAATATCATAAGCATCTGGTGCCATAGGCTTATCAAAAACCTCAATATTACCTTTATCATATTTAAGTAAAGATAAAATACAATTTATTGCAGTAGTTTTTCCTGAACCATTAGGACCTAAAAGACCAAATACCTCTCCTTCTTTAACTTCTAAATTAAAATGATCTAATGCAATTAAGTCATTATATCTTTTTACTAACTTTTCAACTTTTACAACCATAAAAAAATCCTCCCTTTTCATATATCTAATTATATAACATAATTTTTAAAAATATAAGTGATATTTATCCACATATGAAGTGACATTTGTCATGTTTTATTGAAAATTGCCATTATTTGTGGTAATATTAATATATAATAAATTTTTAAGGAGAATCATATGAATACACTTATAGATAAACTAATCATATTTTTCTTTTGTAGTACTTTATATCTTCAAAGCAATACGAGTATATACGTTGTTGTACCATTGATAATTACAATAATATTTAGTTCTTTATCTTCTATTCTTGAAAAGAACATCATCAAAATACTCTTATTTATAATATATAACATACTTTGCATATTAAATAATGAATTTATATACTTTCTTCCATTAATATGTTATGATATGTTTACTACAAAATTTAAATATATACTTTTAATTGCTGTAATTCCATTTATAATTAATTTTACACTTTTACCTTTAACTTTACAAGTTTTAATTTCGCCATTTATTGGCATTGTATGTCTTATGAAGTATCGCTCTGTTTTAACGCATAAATCTAAAAAAGAATATATTTTACTTAGAGATTCATCTAAAGAATTTTTAATGAATCTTGAACAAAAAAATAAAGATCTAATGGAAAAACAAGATTATGAAATAAATATTGCAACACTTAACGAAAGAAACCGTATAGCTAGAGAGATACATGACAATCTTGGCCATTCACTATCTAGTTCAATATTACAAATAGGAGCCTTAATGTCTATAAGTAAAGATGAGACAATAAAAAATCATTTAAATACCTTGAAAACTACATTATCTAGTGGAATGGATAATATAAGAAACAGTATACACAATATGCATGATGAATACGTTGATTTAGAGAATGAAATAAATAATATTACTAAAGACTTTACTTTTTGTGATATTTCAGTTAATTATGACGTTAAAAGTAATCCAGACAAAAAATATAAAGTTTGTTTTATATCTATTATTAAAGAATCATTATCAAATGTAATAAAACATTCAAATGCAACTAAAGTAGACATTTCTATACGTGAGCATCCAGCTTTATATCAATTAATTATAAAAGATAATGGAATCAAAAAAAATACAATTAATACAGATGGTATAGGATTAAAAAATATGATATATAGAATTAACTCACTAGGTGGAATAATAAACATTAATAATGAAAATGGCTATTGTATCTTTATATCAATACCTAAATAAAATGGAAGGAATGATAATATGAATATTATAATTGTTGACGATGACAAACTTGTAAGCAGCTCTCTAAAAACTATAATTGAGGAAAATTCAGATATTAAAGTACTAGGTATTGGTAATAACGGAAAGGAAGCAATATCTTTATACGAAGAATTAAAACCAGACGTTTTACTTATGGATATACGAATGAATACCTTTACTGGATTAGAAGCTGCAGAAATATTAATTGCAAAATATCCAAGCATTAAAATATTATTTTTAACAACATTTGCAGATGATGAGTATATTGTTAAAGCTTTAAAAATTGGTGTAAAAGGATATATATTAAAACAAAATTTTGAATGTATAATTCCTGCTATAAAAGCGGTAAATGTTGGTCAAACAGTTTTTGGAGAAGATATAATTGCAAAAATACCTAATCTATTTAATCACAGTAATAATGTTGATTTATCTAAGTACAACCTTACAGAAAGAGAACTTGAAATAATAAAACTAATATGCGATGGATTAAACAATAAAGAAATTGGTAGTTCTCTTTATATAAGTGAAGGAACAGTAAGGAATGCAATAACTTCGATATTAGAAAAATTAGATTTAAGAGATAGAACTCAAATTGCTATACTCTATTACAAAAATTTAAATTAATTATTATAAATATAATAAAATATACAAAAAAAGATATAGATAACTTAATTTATCTATATCTTTTTAATTTTATTTAAATGGTTCAATTATATTATCTTCATATATAATTTCAAGATCATGCAAAGCCCTTGTACATGCCACGTACATAAGTTTCATATCCATTTCATTTTTTGATGAATAGATTTCTTCTTCAGCATCAGTTATTATTACCGAATCAAATTCTAACCCTTTAGATAAATATGAAGTCATTATACAAATTCCACCATCATACGCTTCATCATCATTAGTTACAAATTCTAAATTAAAGTTAAATGATTGCAAACTTTTATAAATTTCTATACTTACATCAGGTGTTTTGCATAATACTGCAATTGACTTGTGCCCTATATCTATACTATTATGAATAAGACTAGCTATATATTCAATTTTTTTATCTTTACTACACTTTGTTATTTTCACTTCATTACCATGTCTTATAACAGGTTTTCCTTCACCTAAATTTAAATATTTAGAAATTTTATTTGCAGTTTCCATTATTTCAATAGTGGTTCTATAACTTTTTTCAAGTTTCATTATATCACAATTATTTCTAAATACTTCTTCTTTAACTTCTTCCCAATCACTAATACCCCTATATGAATATATTCCTTGAGTCAAATCTCCAAATATACTAAAAGTTGAATTTGGCATCAATTTTGTAAGTACATAAAAATTGAAAGCACCAAAGTCTTGAGATTCATCTATTACTGCATGAACGTATTTTTTATAGTCATCTATTCCATTTAGCATAATTTTTAGATAAATCACAGCTGGTATATCTTCAAATTCTAGCATCTTTTTTTGTATATTATTCATTGTGCTAATTTCAAAATTACTTTCTAGTAATTCTCTATCTTCAATATACTTTGAAAAATGCTCTATAAACATTTTATAAAGTTGTAATACCTTTATATTATTTACTGTTAAATACTTTTTAAGTCCAGTTAAAGATCCAGATTCTATATTTTTTATTGTATTCCATTTAAGTTCTTTCATTTTTTTACTATCTACATCAGAATTTAATTCTTCAAACTCATTTTTTATCCTAATATGTTTTTCTCTATCTAATTTAAGTTTATTACTTAAGAGTTTAACTGTTAAATTAACTCTACTACTTATATCTGGTAAATTTGAATTTAGATTATACATATCGATAACTTCTTCTTTAGTGTATATTAAACAGTTATTAATAGTAAAATCTTCTTTTGGCATAATACTCTGTTCATAATCCAATAAAAATTTATCTATTGCTTCTTTATATTTCATAGAAGTTTTAAACCTAGAATACTTTGAAATTTGCTTTCCAGCTATATATTCAACAAGTTTTTTCGTTGGTTGCTCAATTTCAAATTTTTCATTTACATATTGTTTACTTAATTCTTCATACGTACATTGAACTGCATTACCAACATCCAAATCTGGTAGAACAGATGATATATAGTTTATAAAAAACTTATTTGGACCTATTACTATAAATTGATCTGCAGAAACTTTTTTGCTATAATTGTATACAAGATAAGCTATTCTATGAAGAGCAACTGTTGTTTTTCCACTACCTGCAACTCCTTGAACTATTACATTCTTATTTAAATGTGCTCTTATTATAGCATTTTGCTCACTTTGTATTGAAGCTACTATATTTTTTAATCTATTATCTGCACTCGCACCTAAATACGGTTTAAGTAGCTCATCATCTGAAACTGAATCAACATCAAATATACTAATTAATTCATCGTTTTCTACTATTATTTGTCTTTTAAGTTCTAATGTTCCTTGAAGCTGTGTATCTTCAACTTTATAACTAATTTCCCCTAAGTTACTATCATAATATACTGCAGATATAGGTGCTCTCCAATCTGTAACAATCATATCTCCATTATCTGCCATAACTCCAACTTTTCCTATATATGCAATAATTTTTTCTTTGTTTAATTTTGTGTTTAGATCAATTCTAGCAAAATACGGTTTAGAAAAAGAGTTTTTTAAATTATTTAATTTAGTAGCGGTAATGCTCATAAGGTTTTCTAATAATCTTGGATCTGATGCATACATTTTTGGTAATTTTTTTAATATTTCTTGTTCTTCTTTAGTGATCTCGTTAATACTATTTTTAGTAACCTCTAAATGTCCCTTTTCAAAAAGAAAATTATTCTCCATACTACCTCCTAAAATATATACGCACAAAAGCACCCCTCTAACGAGAAGTGTTCTTGTGAATTATATTGTTTATGTATTTTAACATATATATTATAATATATCAAGTTATATATTAAATATTATATAAATTAAACATATTTTTATTTTTTTATTTGATTAATTATCTCATCTGCCTCAGATTGACTTAGATAATTATATTTAACCATTGAATCTAAAACTTGTAATTGTCTTTCCTTTGCAAGATCAGGATTAGCATTTAATGCATATACACTTGGGGCATTTGGAAGACCTGCTAAAAGAGTTGATTCATATAACGTCATTTTTATAGGTTCTTTATAAAGATATCCTTTACTTGCTTTTCCTATACCATAGTAACCATTTCCAAAATAAGTTATATTTATGTACATTTCTAATATATCATCTTTTGAATACTCTTTTTCAAGTTTAAAGGCTACAAGAAGTTCTGCTACTTTTCTTTCAAACTTTTTCTCTTGTGTAAAATACATATTTTTAGCAAGTTGTTGAGTTATTGTACTTCCACCTTCTGCAAGTTCACCAACTTTTAAATTTCTTATTACCGCTCTAAATGTAGCTATGTAATCAATACCACCATGCTCTTTAAATCTATGATCCTCTATTGCAATAACAGCATTTTTATAATCTTTTGTCATTTCATCCATTTTCACATAATCTTTTGAACTTCTTATTTGGCTTACCCTATCTGCTAAACTAGTCTGATCTAAAGCTTGTTCATACATATTGTAACCAGTTATAAATATTTTTAGAAATATAACTGTTACAATTATAATAATTAAAAAGATTATTTTTTTAATTAGACTTTTTATTGCTTTCATCTTTTATCACCTACCATAATTACTTATTTTTATGTAATTACTTAAATTATAGAAATTATATCACAATAATTATATATTTTCAACCTATAATTACCATAAAAATGGAAAATGACCTTAAAGTCACCTAAAAAGTCATATTTATTGATATACTGTTTCTTCTCCTCTTTCTTTTTTTAATTCTAAGTCAGTAATTTTTACATATGGAATTGTTTCATCTCCATAGTTTTTTAATTTTATAACACCTTCTATTTTTACCCAAGAATTATTCTCAGGTTTAACACCATCTATCTCACATTCAAATCCAATTAATGAGGAATCTACACCGCAACAATAATATTTTCTAAGTATTCCTAATTTGCCTTCTTCATTATAGTATACAAAACCTTCATAGCTAATAGTTTTATTATTATAATCATTATAATTTATAAAAATTTCATTTATCATTCCATTAAAAAAATTATCTGTAAGTTTTATATCAATTTTTGATGTATTTTTTTCACTATTTTTGTTTTCTATTGATTCTAATTCATCGTATATATTAACATTTTCAATATTGTTTTTGACATTAATAAATATTAATGTCAAAATTATTATAATTAAAGTAATAATTAAAAATATTGATAATCTTCTTTTCATATACTACCTCTTAATAATCTTACTAACTATAATAGCAATAATTAATAATAATATATTAACTGCTACAATACTCGCACCAGTAGGTAAATTCATAAAGAAAGATACAAATATACCTATAACAAAACAAACTACTGATACTATAGCTGATACTATAACTAATCCCTTAAAACTAGTAGTTAACCTTTTAGATATAATAGCAGGGAATACTATTAAACTAGATATAAGTAATGTCCCCATTAATCTCATTCCAATAACAACAACCAAAGCCGTTGCAAGTGCAAGTAAAAATTGATAAAATGTTACATTTATTCCACTTGCTTTTGCATACTCTTCATCATATGTAATAAGAAATAACCTGTTATAAAATATAATATATGCTATTACTACTAATATAGATAATACTATACTAATTATTACATCTTGATTTGTCATTGCTAAAATACTTCCAAACATATAATTACAAACATCTATATTAAAGCCTTTTGTAAGTGCTGTAATTATAACGCCAAAAGTAAGAGCTCCTGTAGATACTATAGCAATTACTACATCACCTGATGCTCCCTTTTTTTGACTAAACGCCATAATTACAAATGAAGCTATAATTAATATTGGAATTGAAACATATAAAGGAGGCAAACCTAATGCTACAGCAAGCGATAAAGAAGCAAAACCAATTTCACCAAGTCCATGACCTATCATAGAATATTTTTTTAGCACTAATAATACTCCTATTAAAGCTGCACAAAAAGATATAGATATTCCTACAATTAAAGCTCTAGATATAAACGGATAATTTAATAATTCTATTATTTCTTGCATCTTATATTCCCTTCCAATCTTTTACACTTCCATCATACTTTATAGTTCTATTTAATACTATTATACGATTTGCATAATTTTTTATTTCTGTTAAATCATGAGTAACCATTATTATAGTTATTCCTTGATTTTTATTTAAATCACTAAGAGTCTTATATAATTCTCTACTTATATTTATATCTAACCCACTACAAGGTTCATCTAATATTAACAATTTTGGGTTCTTACATAAAGCTCTTGCAAGCATAACTCTTTGCTTTTGACCTCCAGATAAACTACCTATTTTTTTATTTAGCAAATCACTTATACCAAATGTTTTACAAATATTATTTACTTCTTCATGATCTTCTTTAGTGTAAAAAGGAAGTTTTTTATGTTTTTGTGTTCCTGTAAGTATAACTTCTTTCACTGTAGCAGGAAAATTAAGATCTTTTAAACTAGATTGTGATAAATATGATATCTCTTCAGATTTCAAGTTTATTTTTATGCTACCTTTATCTTTGTTTTGTAATCCAACTATCGTTTTTACTAATGTACTCTTACCCGAACCATTCTCTCCAACAATACATAAATATTCTTTTTCTTTCACTTTAAACGTGATATCTTCAATTGCAATATTACTATTATACGATGACGTTAAAGAATTAATTTCTAATATGTTCATATTTTTACCCTTCCTTAGTTTAATGCTATTTCTAAATTGGTTAAATTTTGCCTCATTAAATCTATATATGTTACTCCATTATCTATGTTTACTTTTGAAACATTATGTAACGCTGAAAATATTAACTCTTTAGCACCAGATTCTGCTGCTATTGTTTTTGCTATACTTCCAGCTGACATATCCTGATAAAATATTACCGGAATATTATTTTCTTTAATATAATCTATTACTGATTTTACTCTAGCTACACTTGGCTCTGATCCTTCACCACAAGAATCATAAGCACTTATAAAATTTAAATCATATCTTTCAATAAAATATGCATAAGCAAAAGCACCGCCAAATACAATTGTATTTCTTTTTCCATTAGTAATAACGTTTTTTATATCTTCATCTAACTTTAATAAATTTGATTTATATTCTTCTGCATTACTTTTATAAAACGTTTCATTAACTGGATCAACGGATACTAAACTTTCTAATATATTATCTACCATATAGCCCGCTATAACTGGATCTAACCAAATATGTGGATCACTCTCATGAGTATCTAAATCTTCAGATTCTTCATCAGCAACAATAGCACCATTTTCATTTTTTTCTTCAAAATCTTTTGGGTTTATTAATTTAATATTTTTAGAAACATCTAATATTACAGTGTTTGAATCAATACTAGATGCTATTGTTTCAGCCCACGGCTCCATTTCTTTTCCAGTGTATACAAATATGTCAGAACTATTTATTTTAATCATATCTATAGGAGTTGGTTCATATGAATGACTTTCTACGCCAGGAGGAAGTAGCATTTCTACATTTACCTTATCTTTACCAATTTGTTTTATAAAATCATATTGTGGAAATAGCGTAGCTATTACTTGCACTTTATTCTTATCAGTTTCCTCTTTTTTGTCAAAAACATCAGTTAGCAAACTAATTATTATTACAATTATTAGTAAAATACTAACTGAAAATATTATTTTTTTATTCATTATTATAACTCCTTTTCTATACATTGCTTACATAAACCATAAAAAGATATTCTTTTTAAATCAACACTGAAATTGTTATATTTATATATATCACATTTCATTTTTTCAACTAAATCATTCTCAAAATGAATAACCTTTCCACATTCACTACATATCAAGTGATAATGTCTATTACATTCATTTGCATTTTCTACATACTGATAACAACAACTTAAACTTTCAGAAAGTAAATATTTTCTTATTGTACCATCTTCACTTAAATTGTTTAAAAATCTATATACTGTTGCTTTACTAACCTTTAAATCTTTAATCTTAAGTTTGTCTAATATCTCATCAGCGGTTAAATGTTTGTCCTGATTATTCTTTAAGAATTCAACAATAATTTGTTTTTGTTTTGTATTTCTTCTTTTTACATCATTAATATTTTTCATTATTATCTCCTCGTGTTATTGATAATGAGTTTCAATAACAATATTATACTCTTTTATTAACAATATGTCAAGTCAAAATATGTATTTTAAAATTATTTTAATTAATATGTTTTATATAAAAAAATAAAAAGTACAAGTTTTTTAATAAACCTGTACTCCTATATTAAATGTTGAGCTAATTTTTAAAAATTTAATTTCTATTTATTTTCATTAATTATATTATATCTCTTTTGTTGAAAGATTCAAACATTGTGACTAATAACAAAAATGCTGTTATACCAAGTACAACTAATGAAAATTCTAATGTAGTATTATACGAATTATTTATAGCAAAAGTATTATTATAAGTATCAAAAGGCAATAATTTTGATCTCAAATCAAAATTATTAAACGGTAAATACTTCAAAAAATCAAGTTTTACAAATTGTTGTATGACATATAGCGCTGGAGGAACACCTATGTATGTCGTTACGGTAAAAGTATTTGCTACTGCAGTATTTCTTGTAAGAGTCGATAGTGTAATTCCAAGTAAAATATATATTAATATTTCTGGTAACTTTAATAAATATTGCAAAGTTACATATAAATTTGTATTCATTATTTCTACTCTATTATTATCAACATAAAGATAGTCGTTAGATATATTAGAAAAAAATATATTTCCGAGTAATACATTTATTTGAGATAATATAAATGTAATAATTATTAGTATTAAAATGTAGCTTATTAATTTTGCTAATAATATTTTATATCTTTTAAATGGCGTTATTAATAAAAACTTAATAGTCCCTTTTGAAGTCTCTTCAGATATACTAGAAGTTGCTAATACAATAAATAATAACGAAACAAAAAACATAGAAAGTGGTATTGCAAAATAATCATAACTCCATCTATAATATGAATTAGAATTATCTTCGCAATTTATAACATTATTTGGCGCAATATTATTGTCTAATCTGTATGTGTTAATAATTTTTTGTTCTTGCAGCTTTCTTATTCCATCAATAGTTAAATATTCTTTTTTATCGTAATTATAACCACTTTCGATAGTTTTAACAATTTTTGCATTCTCTGATAATAATTCTTTTTTCCAAGATACAGCATCTGAAACTATTGGATATTTATCGATCTCGTATTTAAGTGCTAAATTTTGTTCTTCAATTTTAGTATTATATTCATCTTTTGTGATTATTTTATCGTTATAATCTTTTTCTATTTTTTCCTTATTATATGTTATATAATCCTCAAAACTATTATCATCTAATATTTTCTGTATTCTAGCTATTTTATCTATTTGATTTATATATTCATCTTTCATAATATTCTTCTCAATAGAGCTTAAAAGTTCCTCTTCCGCTAAAATCTGCATTATCAAATTTGCTCTATAAGATGCATTAACAGAATGTATTTGAATATTATTTTTTATTGCATATTCATAAGTTTGTATTTTAAAATTTAAACTTATTTGTTTATCCTCGGTTGCTGTTTTGAATTCATTCTTTAATTTATCTAATTCTAATTGCATAATTTCTATACTGTTATCAATATAAGTATATTTAGATTTAGAATTTTTTTCAATAGATACAATTCCATAAGATATAAAAAACGATACCACAGAAAGTGTTAAAAATATAATTATTGATCTCTTTTTAAATATTTTAATGCATTCATTTATAATCAATTTAATCAATCCCATTATTTTATACCTCCTGTAATTCTCAAAAATTCTTCTTCTAAAGTATTTTCTTTTTTACTAAATCCCAGTATTTCTATATCATTTTTTATTAGTTCTTTTACTATATGTGAAATTTTATCATCATATTGAATAATTAATATGTTATCAATTATATCACAAATACACTTATCTTTTAAAACTCTTAAACTTTTATCTATATCCGACACTTTAAAAATATATTGGTTATTCTCATTTTCTGTATTACTTAAATCATCAACTTTTATTATTTTACCGCCCTCTATTATGGCAACTTTATCACACATAAGTTGCATTTCACTTAACATGTGAGACGAAACAAATACCGCTATATTTTTTTTATGTGCTAATTCTTTCAATGTATCCCTTAATTTTTTTATTCCAGCTGGATCTAACCCATTTGTTGGTTCATCAAGTATTAATAGTTTGGGATTATGCAGAAGTGCTACCGCAAGTCCTAATCTTTGTTTCATACCCAAAGAATATTTTTTTACTTTATCATTTATTCTTGATTTTAAATCAACAAGTTCTACCACTTCATCAATTCTGCTTTTCTTAATATTATGTATTCTTGCATACAGCTGTATATTTTCCATGCCAGACAAATAATCATAAAGATCAGGATTTTCAACTATTGCTCCTACATTTTTCATTGCCTTTTCATGTTTTTTTACTACATCTAATCCATTGATAACAATATTTCCTCTATCAATACTAATTAACCCAACAATCATTTTAATAGTAGTTGTTTTACCTGCACCATTAGGACCTAAAAAACCATATACTTGTCCAGATTCAACACGTAAAGATAAGTTATCTATAATAAATTTATTTCCATATTTTTTCGTTACATTCTTTAATTCTAAAATGATATTACTCATAATACAGTGCCTCCAATTGAAATGTCCGGTCTAGTATAATTCAAAGTTAAATCTGCGATATTGTGCATTACAATTTTATATTCATTTCCTATTTTTTTAAACACAATTAATTCCATAATTCTTTGTGTAGTTGATACATTTGTTACTTTCCCATCGTATTTGTTTGTTTTTTCATCTCTTGTTGATGCTATTCTTTCATCTCTGTTCATTGTCATATTTAAGTCCAAAGTAACAGATATATATGAATCATAAAAGCTATATTCGACTACATCCATTAATTGTTTATCATATTCTTTAAGCATATATTTTCCATAAAATTGTTTATCTAATCTTTGTTTATATATTTCATAGATATCATTTAATTTATCGTCTGACACATATTTAGATAAATCTTGTTTCATTTGAGATAAATATTTATTATACTCATTAGTATCTATATTTTTATCAATATTTCTATCTTCTTTTTCTAACATTGAATATTTATTATACGTATTTAAATACTCCTTAAATATTTCTTTAACATTCTTTTTATCCTTTGATTTTGACATTTCATCAGTTATAATAAATAAAGTTAAAAAAATGAATGTTAGAAGTATTAATATTATACCAAAATTTATTTTTTTCATTACATTACCCCTTCCTACTAAAAAATAATAACTACATATTATTCATATATTTAAGTATATCATATATATTTTAATTTTCAAATATTTTACATATTTTTTACTAAAAAAGAAAAAGTACAAGTTTTTTAACAAACCTGTACTCCTTCTTAGGCATTTAGCCTTTATTATATTAATTCTTCTATAGTTATATCTTCTATATGTTCAATTGGTTCCCATGTATGATCTTTTTTATATAAACTTACCATATTAATAGGAATCCATGATAGCATAAATAAAGATAATGTAAATACACCCTTTAAAGATTTTTTTATACTTTTATTTTGTAATTTTAATACTAATATAGATAACACTACACAAGTTATATATCCAATTATAGCAAATAATCCTGCATTTTCAAATATTAATATAAATGCACCTGCAACTTTTATACGCATTAAAGCAACTGCAGCAAATAAAGCTACTACTATCGCAGATAATATTTGTACGACTGGAGCCATAAAAAACAATGACATATCTACACATTGTGGTATTTTTTGTTTAATTCCAGTTTTTAAAAGTTTACCAGAATATCTATACAAGCATTGTAATGTACCAATTGACCAACGAGTTCTTTGTTTCCATGACTGAGAAAAAGTAAGTGGTTGTTCGTCATAAGTTATGGCATCATCAACAAATGCTATCTTAACATTATTTAAAGCGCAAATTGCTGCATATTCTATATCCTCAGTTATAGTTACAGTATCAAAACCAAATTCATCTATAACTTCTTTAGAAATCATAAAACCTGTTCCATTTATTGATGCTGACCAACGCATATTCATTCTAGCAGTATTGAAAAAATAGTTTTGTGTTAAATAGAATAACGAATAGCAACTCGAAATCCATGTGTTAGAAGCATTTTTACTGTCTCTAAAACCTTGTGCCACTTTATATCCACTACATAATGCATCGTTCATTCTATTTAAAAAATTACTATGAACTATATTATCCGCATCAAATATACAGTATGCTTCATAGTCATTCTCCATACTACTCATATATTTAAATGCATATTTTAAAACATCACCTTTAGATTTTATTACGCTATTACACTCTATAATTCTTGCACCAGCTTGTAACGCTACGTCCGCAGTATCATCGGTGCAATTATTAGGTATAACGAAAATATCATATAACTTATCTGGATATTTTTGCTTCTTTAAACTATCTATAAGATTGCCTATTACCTTTGCTTCATTTCTTGCAGCAATTAGTATTGCAATTTTATGTTTAGCTTTATATCTTCTTATAACAATTTTGTTTTTAAATGCAAACAAAGACGTTATAAGATAGTATAATCCGTACATTAGTATATATACATTTATCGTGTAATACAATATCTTAAGTATATCTTTTATTAATTCCAAGACTAATCACCTTATTTAATTATATCACTTATTTGCTATATTATCAATGTTTATCGCAAAATATTATGTAATTGATACAAAATCTCTTAAAAATAATATACACTTTATTGTTGAATTATAATACAATTAGTAAATATATTGATTTTTTTAGATAAATACTATATAATATATACGTAATATAGTATATTTACCAAACTTTATTAAGAGAGGTGGTTATCTATGCATTTTAAAAAACGCAAAAAAAATCTTATGAGGGTAAATTTTATATCTTATGCAATTAGTATTAAAGAAACATTATTAAATCAGATACTATATGAAAATTGCAGGAACAGAGAATATTTTGAGAAGCACTATGATGATTTATTTAGAAAATATGCAGATTGTGTAAGCGCTTCAAATTATAATGAGATTTGTTCAAAATTTGTTTATTCTGTTTATAAGTTGGTACCAGTATATGAAACGTGATTACAATAAAAAATAAAGTTAATTTTAAATTTTTAACTTTATTTTTTATTGTATTTCAAATATTGCTTCTTAATTTATTTATAATTTCAGTTAAATTAGATACAATAAAATCTATGTCTTCAGTAGTATTTTCTTCTCCTAAAGTTATTCTAAGTGAACAGTATGT
The DNA here is from genome assembly GCA_023460515.1 of Bacillota bacterium. Lineage (GTDB taxonomy): Bacteria > Bacillota > Clostridia > TANB77 > CAG-465 > RGIG5057. The sequence goes on from JAEWPS010000038.1 coordinate 332,021, forward strand.
TACATCTGAATTCATGCCTATTGCAACTAATACATGTGAAGGATTTGAATTACCAGAAGTACAGGCACTACCACTAGAAGCACATATACCAGCATCATCTAGCATAAATAAAAGTGAAGATACTTGAATACCTTTAATAGATATGTTAATATTTCCCGGTAATCTCTTATGCCTATGTCCATTTAATATAACTCCTGGTATATTATCCATTATTTTATTAATACAATATTCCCTTAAACTAAGTAATTTTTCATTGTAACTGTCTATATTATTATTTGCTATTTCAATCGCTTTTCCAAGTCCAACTATCCCAGGAACATTTTCGGTTCCAGCTCTTTTATTTTTTTCTTGGTGTCCACCCGTTATAATAGGATCAAATTTTATTCCCTTTCTAATGTATAAAGCTCCAACACCTTTTGGACCATAGAATTTATGTGCAGATAGACTGAGTGCATCTATATACATTTTTTCTGTATTTATGTGGACATTTCCTATAGCTTGAACCGCATCTGTATGAAAATATATACCACTACTTCTAGCGATTTCACCTATTTCCTGAATTGGTTGAATAGTACCTATCTCATTATTTGCAAACATCACAGAAATAAGCACAGTCGTAGGTTTTATAGCACTTTTTACATTTTCTACACTTATTAATCCATATTCATCCACATCTAAATATGTTACTTCAAACCCTTCTTTTTCTAATCGTTTACAAGTTTCAAGTATTCCTAAATGTTCAATTTTAGTAGTTATTATGTGATTACCTCTTTCTTTATTGGCTCTAGCTATTCCAAGTAAAGCTAAATTGTCTGACTCACTTCCACCAGCAGTAAAATATATCTCCGATTCATCACAAACAAGAGCATCACTTACCTGTTTTCTTGCTTTTTCTATTGCCTCTTTAGATTCTACTCCCTTACTATATATGGATGAAGCGTTACCATATTTTTCAGTGAAATATGGTAACATTTCATTTAAAACTTCTTTTTTTACATATGTTGTAGCACTATGATCTACATATATTATTTTCTTCATAAAAACATCACTCTTTCTATAATATTATATAAAAAGAGTGATTTGTTTGTTACATGTTATCTATGCATTTTTTACATATTGTTCTATGTACTTGATCTCTACCTACATCTGATGCGTAAGTCCAACATCTTGCACATTTAGTTCCATATGCTTTTTCAACTACGATTTTTCTTTCGTTAGAATCTATTATTTCAAATTCAGATACTATTGTAACCAATTTTAAATTTTCGATATTTTCTTTTATAAACTCAAATTCTTCTCCTGTTGTATAAATAGTTATCATTGCATCCAATGAAGAACCTATAAGTTTGCTAGCTCTTGCTTCTTCTAAGTATTTTGCAGTTTCTTCCTTTATGTCAAATATCTTATCCCATTTTTCAATTAAAACGTCATTATTATATTCACTTCTTTGAGTTGGAAAACCAGCCATTAATACACTTATAAACTCTTCTTTAGTTTTATGAGTCATAAATGTCCATACTTCTTCTGCAGTAAAGCAAAGTATTGGTGCCATTAAACGAACTAAAACTCTAAGTATATCGTTCATTGTAGATTGAGTACTTCTTCTTAATGGATGATCTTTTCTAAATGTGTATAATCTATCTTTCATAACATCAAGATACTTACTACTTAATTCTACTGTACAAAATCTATGTAACTCACTATATATTAAGTGAAAATCATAATTTTCATATGCATCAACTATATATTCAATTAGTTTATTTATTTTATACATCATATATTTATCTAGTTCATCTCTATTTTCGTATTCAACAATATCTGTATTTATATTAAAATCACTTAAGTTACCAAGTAAAAATCTTATAGTATTTCTAAGCTTCTTATATACTTCTGAAACTTGAAGAAGTATATCTTTAGATATTCTAACATCACTTTGGTAATCTGCTGAAACTGACCATAATCTTAATATATCTGCACCATACTCTTTAATTATCTCAAGTGGATCAACTCCATTACCTAAAGATTTAGACATTTTTCTGCCTTCTCCATCTAGTACCATACCGTGTGTTAATACTTGCTTATATGGAGCTTTACCTTTTGTTGCAACAGATGTAAGAAGTGATGATTGAAACCATCCTCTATATTGATCATTTCCTTCTAAATACATATCCGCAAATTCTTGATTTATTTCATATTTTGGATTTTGTAATATTCCAGCATGTGTACTTCCAGAATCAAACCAAACATCCATTATATCTGTTTCTTTTATAAATTCAGTACATCCACATTCACATTTTGCTTTACCTTGTAATATTTGCTCTGATGTTAAATCATACCACATATTAGAACCATTAACTCTTACTAATGTTTTTATTCTTTGTATAATATCTTCAGATATTAATTCTTTAGAGCAATCCTTACAATAGAATATTGGAATTGGAACTCCCCAAACTCTTTGTCTTGAGATACACCAATCTGATCTATCTTTTACCATATTAGTCATTCTTTCATTTCCCCAAGATGGTATCCATTTTACATTATCTATTTCTTTTAGTACATTATCTCTAAATTTATCTACTGAAGCAAACCATTGAGTAGTTGCTCTATATATTACTGGATTTTTACATCTCCAACAATGTGGATAAGAGTGATTTAATTTTTTCTTTGCAAATAAGAAACCTGTGCTAGCAAGATGATTTATTATTTTACCATTTGCATCACTATATTTAAGTCCAGAAAATAGTCCAGCTTCATCTGTCATAAACCCTTTACTATCTACAGGAACTATTGTTTCTATATCTCCATATCTTTTACACGCTAAATTATCTTCATGACCATGTCCTGGCGCAGTATGAACTAAACCAGTACCAGCATCTAAACTTACTATTAAATCATTATCTGATCCTAATATAACTCTTGATGTTTTGTGTGAATCTAGAGGTTTTAAACATTTAATATTTTCTAAATCCGAACCAAGTATTTCTCCAACTATATTGTATGAAACTACTGATCCTTCTTCCATTACTTTTTCAACTAAATCTTTTGCTATTATATATCTATTTTCTACGCCATCTTCATTAACAGCAACTATTGCATATGTAAATGAAGAATTTACAGTTATAGCTTGGTTACCAGGTAGTGTCCAAGGTGTTGTAGTCCATATTAATAAATATGTATTTTCTAAATTACCATATTTACTCAATAGTCCTTTATCCTCAGATACTCTAAATTTAACAAATATTGATGTTGTTTCATGATCTGCATATTCTATTTCTGCCTCAGCAAGAGCTGTTTCACAATCACTACACCAATAAACTGGTTTCAAATCTCTATAAATATATCCTTTTTTGTACATATCCCAAAATACTTGTATTTGTTCAGCTTCAAAATCTGGATCTAAAGTAACATATTTATTTTTTTCATAATCACCTAAACCACCTAATCTTATAAATTGATTAGCTTGATTTTTAACAGCATTAAGCGCAAAATCTTTACAGATTTCTCTAAATTTTACTACACCTACATCATCTTTAAATATTTTCTTTTCTACTTGAACCTTTTTCTCTATAGGTAATCCATGTGTATCCCAACCTGGAACATATGGTGAATAGTATCCATTCATTGTTTTATATCTAACAATTATATCTTTTAAAACTTTATTTAATGAGTGACCCATATGTATGTCTCCATTGGCATATGGTGGTCCATCATGAAGTATAAAAGTTTTACCTGTTTTTTTATTTTTTTCTAATACTTTCTTATATACGTGTTGCTCTTGCATTTTTTGTAAAAAATGTGGCTCTCTTTCTGGTAAATTTCCTCTCATTGGAAACGCAGTTTGAGGCAAATTAAGTGTGCTTGTATAATCTTCTTTTTGTTTATTTTCTTGCATAATAATTATCTCCCTTCTATTTAATCTATTATTAAATATTTCTTATGCAGCTATTTATTCTATCTTTTACTTTCGATTCGCCTAGAACCTGCATAATGGCATATATATCCGGTGTGTTTTTTCTATTTGTAATACTTATTCGCACAATACCAGCTATATCTGAAACATTTCCAATATATTTTTCTGGATTTAATTTATATTCTTTCATATCTGTACAAAATCCAAGTGATTCTGCTACCGATTTTATTCCGCTAAACCATAGTTCTTTATCATCATTATGATTATATACTTCTAAATATTTATTAAGTACTTGTTTTACTAAATCTTTATTTATCTTATCTGTATACTCAAAATTATATCCATTTTGTAAATCTTCTTCAAATTTTTGTTCAAAGAAATATACAAAACTTGTTAATACGTCTTCATATTTCACTAAATCTTTACGTATTTTTTTAACATTATCTCTCTCAATACCTAACATTTTCAAGCTATATTCTAAATCTAAATTTAACAAATTAAATATTTCAATGTTATATTCTTTTGCCCAAATTAATATTTTATCTAATAATTCTTTTGAAGAAAGTTTTGCTATATACTCTTTACTAATATCATTTAGTTTAAACATATCAAAAAGTGCACCTGCACTATTCATTTTTTCTAATCTTACAGTAAATTCAAACATATCTTTATCTTGATTTTTTATTCTCCATGGTTCATAGTCAGAATTTATAACAGAAAGTAAATATTCAATTACCGCTTCAATAGGGTAACCACCTTTTAAGAAAAATGAAACTGCTGCCTCTTTATCTTTACGTTTACTTAATTTTCTTTTACTTGTTCCGTCTTGTACCATAATTGAAGGAAAATGTGCAAATTTAGGAAGTTCAAATCCCATTTTTGCAAACAATTCCAAATGTATTGGTACAGATGGTATCCACTCTTCACCTCTCATTACATGAGTTGTTCTCATAAAATGATCATCAACAACATGAGCAAAATGATAAGTTGGTAAATTATCTGATTTTATTATAACTATATCTTGATCATTTTCAGCTATCTCTATTTTTCCTCTAATTAAATCATTAAAAGATACTTTTTTTAGATGACTCCCAGATGATTTCATCCTAACTATGTAATTTTCACCAGATTTTACTCTTTCAATCATTTCTTCAACTGATATATTTCTGCATCTTGCATATATCCCATAGTATCCAGGAATTTGTTTGTTTTTTTCTTGCATTTCTCTAGTTACATTTAACATTTCACTAGTACAAAAGCAAGGATAAGCCAAACCTAAACTTACTAAATGTTTAGCACATATTTTATATATTTCTTCTCTTTGACTTTGAGTGTATGGACCATAATCACCTAATTCTTCAGTGTCACTCATTACTCCTTCATTTGGTAATATTCCAAATTTCTTCATTTCTGAAGTTAATAATGTTACACTTCCATCTACTTCTCTTTTTTTATCTGTATCTTCTATTCTTAAGTAAAAAATGCCTCCTGTTTGATCAGCTATTCGCTTATTTACTAAAGATGTAAACAGTGCACCTGTATGTAAAAAACCAGTTGGAGAAGGTGCAAATCTAGTAACTGCACCTTCTATATTTCTTTTAGGATATTTATTTTCTAAATCTTCAACTGTATTATTTATTTCAGGAAACATTAGATTACTAAGTTCTATATATTTTTCCATCGCTTATCCACCCATCTTTACGTTATTTATCTATTTATTTGTTTTCAGTTTTACTTTTCATATATCCATCTATATCTACTTCAGATATTATTGGTAATATCATTGGTTCACGTTTTGTTTTCTTATATACATATGATATTAAACTTTCTCTTACATTAGTTTTAATTGTAGACCACTCAAATTGTTTATTTCTAATACATAATTCAAGTTCTTCTCTTGCTACTGTTTTTATTTCTTCCATTAGTTCTTCGCTTTCTCTTACATATACGAATCCACGAGTTACTATTTCTGGACCAGCAACAATATTTGCAGTTCTTCTATCCATAGTTATTATAACAATAATCATACCATTTTCAGAAAGTAATTGTCTATCTTTTAATACTATATTACCTACGTCACCTACACCAAGTCCATCAACAAATACTATACCTGAAGGAACTTGACCAGTTTTCTTCACTATACCATTACTAATTTCTAAACATCTACCATTTTCCATAATAAATATATTTTCTTTTGGTGTACCTAAAGTTACAGCTATTTCACCATGATGTTTTAAAAATCTAAACTCACCATGTACTGGCATAAAATATTTAGGCTTTACTAAACTAAGCATTAATTTCAATTCTTCTTGACAAGCATGACCAGATACGTGTACATCTGCAAGTTGATTGTATATAACTTCTGCACCTAGTTTTTCTAGTTCATCTATTACTCTACTAATTGATTTTTCATTTCCTGGTATTGGTGAAGATGAAAATATTACTAAATCGTCTGGAGTAATATTAACCTTTCTATGTTCACCAGCAGACATTCTAGATAATGCCGCCATTGGTTCACCTTGTGAACCAGTAGTTATAATTACTAATTGTTCTGGATTATATATATCTATTTTATCTATATCTATTATTGTACCTTCAGGAGCAGTTATATAACCAAGTTCACTTCCAACTTTTATTACATTAACCATACTTCTTCCAACAACAGCAACTTTTCTCTTACATTTTACTGCTGAGTTAATAATTTGTTGCATTCTATGAATATTAGATGCAAATGTAGCAACTATTATTCTTTTGTTACAATTTATAAACAATCTATCAAATTCTACTCCAACACTTCTTTCAGACATAGTATGCCCAGGTCTTTCAACATTTGTACTATCTGACATTAAAAGTGTTACTCCTTGATTACCAAGTTCAGCAAATCTATTAAAGTCCATCATTCCACCATCTATTGGTGTATAATCTACTTTAAAGTCTCCTGTGTGTATAACTGTACCTTCTGGAGTTGTTATAGCAATTGCTACAGCATCTGCTATAGAGTGTGTTACACGTATAAATTCAATTTTCATTTTTCCTATTGTTATTATATCTCTAGGATTTACGTATCTAAAATCTGTTGTTTTATCCAATCTATGTTCAATAAGTTTAGCTTTTACTAAACCAAGTGTAAGCTTTGTACCATAAATAGGAACTTGTATTTTCTTTAAGAAGAAAGGAATTGACCCTATATGATCTTCATGTCCATGAGTTAAAACTATTGCCCTAACTCTTTCTTTGTTTTTTTCTAAATAAGTTATGTCTGGTATAACTAAATCTACACCTAACATCTCATCATCAGGGAAAGCTACACCACAGTCTAAAACTACAATGTCATTTCCATATTCAAAAACAGTCATGTTTTTTCCTATTTCGTTTAGTCCTCCGAGTGGTATTATTTTAAGTTTTGGTCTACTTATATTATTAGTGTTATCCTTATTATTTTGATTATTAATATTGTTTTTTTTGCTTTCGCTGTCTTTATTCTTATTTTCTTTATTATGTTGTGTATAACTTTCTTCAAATTGAACTTTGTTATTTGAATTCAATTTTTTATTTGTATCATTTAGAAGATTAGTATTTTTCATATAATCTTCAGCTACTATTTCTTTTTTTTGGTTATTTTTGTTTTCAATATTTTTATTTTCATTATTTTGTTTTTCTTTTTTATCAAACATCGCTGCTTCTCCTCCATCAATATGTAATTTTACATATTATTTCTTTATTATTTATTCTTATTATTTGTCAATTTACAACTTTTATTAATTACACGAATACAAGGCATATTTCTATACCAACAATACTAACTTTAACCTATAACTTGTTTTTTCACCCGACCGAAATTATTTTAAATATTTATAACAGCATTTTATATATATTAAAATAATCTAACTTAAGCGTATAAACACTTATACTTTATATATTATACATTATTTTTAAAATAAAGTCAAATATTTTAGAAAAAAACGCCTATTTAAATTAAGTTTTAAATGTATACTTTATTATATATATGTATTATTATATTTTGTGTAAATATTTATTTAGTATTAATTAATGTTTAATTTCAGACATTTTATAATAATTAATATTCAAAAAATAATCAAGATATTTTTTGAATATCTCGATTATTTTATATATATATAAAGATATAAAAATTATGAAACAATTAAACCATTGATTTTATTCATCATATTTTTCTAATTCCCTTTTTTCTATTCCTATTTCTAAAAGCCATTGTTCATTTTTTGTGTCAGATCCAACATATACTAATTTTCCTTTTTGTATTTCAAATTCATCGCCATCTTCTATACTCATGTTTTTTATATATTGTTTTATTGTACCTTTACAATTTTGTTTGCCATCCCATGTACATGCATTAAATGTATTTAAATTAAAATTTTTATTTTTTAAATATTCATTTGAAATTGCCATTGTAAGTTGCTCACTATATTCTTGCACATTCGCTTTAAATGTAGAATCTTTGGATGTATCTTTAGAATTACTTCTCAATATATTTAAAAATATTACAACTGCTAACATTACAACTACCATTATTAATACTAACATTATTAACGAGATACCTTTTTTCATTATTATACCTCCTAATTTAGATTAATATTAGTATATATTATATGTAAAATTTTGTCAATATATTTCGAGTTATTTTACATACTATTCCATTTTTGTAATATAAGTGTAATATTTCGGTGTATTTATAAGTATTTAGATAAGTTATAATTATCTATTAGTATTGACTTTACAATTATATAATGGTATAATTAAATTAGATTTAAGTCATGGTTTTGAAATAATTATTTTGAAGGAGGACTTATGTAATGGGTAAACGGAAATTAACAAATGGGCAAATTATTGAATTAGCTAATACTTATGCAAATGATGGTGATGACGTAACCATGGCGTCTCTTTCTTCTAATTACAATGTTTCATCCACCACAATATCTAACTCTTTGCATTACGCAATATCTACTCGCCTTGTTAATGAGTCAGTTGCTAAGTTAATAGCAGAAAAAGCAATCCGGCACGATAATGCTCGTAGAGAATTATTTGGATATGCTAAGAATAATAAAGTAGCTGATCTATATGACGATCTTATCCGTTCACATGGGCAAAGAAAAATCGAAACATCTACAATTATGATTCTTGAGTCGAAGTTGATTGAACTTCAAAACAATTTAGAATCTTTTGATGACACTTTTTCATCTTCTGATGATTATCCTTATACCAAGGATGAACTCGAGGAGCAGATCGAATTTATTGAAAAACAAATAAAAGAAACTAAAGGGCGATAATAAATGTCCTTTAGTTTTTTTTTATATTTATAAGTTTTATTTGCTTTTTGTTTTATTCAAGTATATTTCCTTAGATACAACAATTGAATTTTTTCTTCTAAATTCCCTATTAAAATAATCATAGTATGTCCCTGGGGTAATTAATCCATTTATAGAAAGTAAATCTATTCCGGACATACCTATAATTTCATTGGCCAGTTTAACACAATTAGTACTTAGCACAAAGTATATTTTAAATTTACCTTTTTTAAATTTATAAAATTCTGCGTTTGTATCATTATAAAGCCTACTCGCATAATCTGTATATTTTTTGTCATTGTAAATTTTACCAAGAGGATACCATTTGAATGTATCTTTTTTTATGGTTTCAAGTTTATCATTTATACTCTTTTTTTGTAAATCAGTAATTTTTAATCCGAATGAAATAATATTTTTATTTTCTTTTTTATTACAAAATTGTATATACTTATGTTTATCTACTTCGAATAATACCGCGTCTCCTATAGCTGCTCCTAATTTATTACTTGCTTCATCATATGAACCATAAGATATAACCTTATTATCTATAAATAAATCTACATGTCCAAAGGCACCTGTTTTTCCTTCTTTTAAATGTACTAAAACTTCTATATCTGGGAACGTCTCTTCTTTTTTTATTATAAATTTATCATATTTTTCTTTAATTTCAAACATTTTATTTATTTGCTTTAAAACTCTCCTAGGAACAAATGCTGCTATAAATACCGGTAGTACTATTCTTATTCTTTTTTTTATTTTATTTTTGTTTTTTACAGGAACTAATATATCAAAAACATCTAAAAAATAAGTAATAGCAAGAAGAATAAAATATATTCCTACTATTATATAAGTAACCTTAGTTCTAAACATAGGGAAAAATATTAAAATGATTAAGAATACATATGTAACAGAAGTTCTTAGAATTTGACTATATTTATTAGGTAATTTATTTTCTACATATATTAAACATATAACAGTCTTTATTATAGAATCTATAAATATATATGCTGTAAATAGTAGTGGAAATATAGATAGAAGTATACTTGGATTATATAAAAATATAATACTAATAATTATATTAAATATACTGTTAATAGCTCCAACTAATCTAAGTCTAATATTATCTGAAAATACATTTTGCAGTATACCAGATATTCCAATTACAATAAAAAATCCGGATATTATATATGTTATAACTAATGTTAAAAAGCTATTTGATATATTTAATATAAGTATTCCTATTGTTAATAAAACTAACGCTTGAATAATTACCCAAAATACGGAGAAATATTTTTCATTTAGTTTTATATATAATTTTTCTTTTATGTTTAACATATTTCCCCTCCCTTAGGTAATAAAACTCACTACAACTGCCTCAAACGCAAGATGTAGTGAGCCTATTAATTTAACTCTAATTATTTAATATTAAAGAATACTTCATTACCTTTATATTCAGCAACTTCAGCTAATTCTTCTTCAATTCTCATTAATTGATTATATTTACATACTCTATCTGTTCTAGATGGAGCACCAGTTTTAATTTGACCTGCATTTACTGCAACAACTAAATCTGCAATAGTAGTATCTTCTGTTTCACCAGATCTATGAGATACAACTGCTGTATATCCAGCTCTATTTGCCATTTTTATAGCATCTAAAGTTTCAGTAATTGTTCCTATTTGATTTAATTTTATAAGAATTGAATTTGCAGTTTTAGTATCAATTCCTTTTTGTAGTCTTTCAGTATTAGTAACAAATAAGTCATCTCCAACTATTTGTATTTTATTTCCTAATCTTTCAGTAAGCATTTTCCAGCCTTCCCAATCTTCTTCAGCTAAACCATCTTCAAGTGATATTATTGGATATTTAGAAACTAAATCTTCATAGTAACTTATAAATTCTTCTGTTGTAAACATTTCTCCTGTTTTCCAGAAATAATAACAACCTTCACTACCTTTTTTCTTTGCTTCTTCATACATTTCTGTAGCAGCAGCATCAATAGCTATTTTAAAATCTTCTCCTGGTTTGTATCCTGCTTTAGTTATTGCTTCAACTATAACTTGAAGTGCTTCTTCATCTTTAGATAAATTTGGTGCAAATCCACCTTCATCACCTACTGATGTAGCTAATCCTTTAGCTTTTAAAACAGATTTTAAATTGTGAAATACTTCTGCGCACATTCTTAATGCTTCTTTAAATGTTGGTGCACCTACTGGCATAATCATAAATTCTTGTATATTTACACTGTTATCTGCATGTTTTCCACCATTTAATATATTCATCATTGGAACTGGTAATTCTTTTGCATTTACTCCGCCAATATATTGATATAAACTTAAACCTAAAGCTTCAGAAGCTGCTCTTGCAACAGCCATAGAAACTCCAAGTATTGCATTTGCACCAAGTTTAGCTTTGTTAGGTGTTCCATCTAATTCAATCATTATTTTATCTATTTGAGTTTGATCTAAAACATTTAATCCTTCTATTTCAGGTGCAATTAAATCATTAACATTGTCTACTGCATCTAAAGTTCCTTTTCCTAAATATCTAGATTTATCTCCATCTCTAAGCTCAACTGCTTCAAAAGCACCTGTTGATGCCCCTGATGGAACTGCTGCTCTTCCTAAAAATCCACCCTCTACACTTACTTCAACTTCAACTGTTGGGTTACCTCTTGAATCTAGTATTTCTCTTGCATATACTGATTCTATACTTAAATATTGTTTCATAATAAAATCCTCCTTAATATTTAATTATATATATTACTACATAAATTATTGTATCCAATTTAGTAGTTAATATTTATTTATTCAACTTTTATATCATTTTCTTTTTCTTCTAACTCATCTTCAACTTTTTTAGGCTTTTCTTCCTTCTTTGAAACAGTTGAACTTGTACCTCCAAAAAAGTAGTTCCACATCTGGTCAACTATATCTGCATCCTTTTCTTCTACTTCGTCTTCAATCGTTATGTTTATTTCGTTAGAAGTTGTATCTTTTTCTTGCTGTTCTTTTAACTTGTTTTCTTCTTCAATTTTAAGTCTTTCTTCTTCTAATGTTTGTTCATAATCTTCTGGAAGTAATCCTTTTTTTATATTTATACCCATAGTATAAATTTTATCAAATATGTAGTCTTTAAAAAAAGGTCTCATTTTAGAAGTTGATTTTTCGTCAACTTCAACACATTCAGTTATTATTTCATCTCTTAAATTTGTAATAGCTGCTGTAAAATCTCCACCTGATACTGTCTTTTCAGTAAACTTTGATAACTTTTCTGAAATTTTAAAGTTAAACTTTTGATATGATGCTTCATCTGCACCTAATTTATCTATTTCATACTTTATAATATCTGATATTTTAATTTTATAATAAGATGTATTTGCCTTTATACATCTCTCATTAACTTTAACATTTTCACCCATTAATAGTCACCTCTATAATTCTATAATACTTATTCCAGTCATTTCTTTAGGAATATTTAAATCCATTAAGTGTAACATTGTTGGTGATATATCACTAAGTTTGCCATTTTTAATACTTTTTATTCTATCAGATACCACAATAATTGGTACATCAAATGTTGAATGAGAAGTTATCGGCTCACCGGTTTTTAAATCCAACATATATTCACTATTTCCATGATCAGCTGTTATTATAGCTTCACCCTTAACTTCCTCTATCTTAGAAATAACTCTACCAACACATTCATCTAATACTTCAATAGCCTTTATAGTTTTTTCTAAATTTCCTGTATGTCCTACCATATCACCATTTGCATAATTCATAATTATTAGATCATATTTTTTAGAATCAATAGCTCCAATAACTTTATCTGTAACTTCATATGCAGACATTTCTGGTTTTAAATCATATGTTGCAACTTTTGGTGATGAAACTAATATTCTTTCTTCATTCAAATATTCTTTTTCTTCTCCACCATTAAAGAAAAACGTTACATGTGCATATTTTTCAGTTTCAGCTATTCTAAGTTGAGTATATCCTAGTTTGCTGATATATTCACCAATTGTATTAGTTATCTTTTGTGGTTTATACGCAACTAAAACATTTTTCAAAGTTTCATCATATTGAGTCATAGTAACAAAATTTAAATTATTTGGTTTAGACTCTCTTTCGAAACCTTCATAATTAGTATCTACCAACGTATGAACTAATTGTCTTGCTCTATCTGGTCTAAAATTAAAGAATATAACTGAATCATTATCTTTAATTTTAGCCACAGGACTTCCATCTTCGTTTGTTATTATTATAGGTTTAACAAATTCATCAAATTCTTCAGTTTCATAAGAATTTTCAACAGCCTTTTGTACTGTTTTAAATTTAGCACCTGTTCCTAAAACCAACATATCATAAGCCAATTTTAGTCTTTCATATCTCTTATCTCGGTCCATAGCATAGTATCTACCAATAACAGTTGCTATTTTACCTACACCAATCTCTTTTATTTTTTCTTCTAATTTTTTTAAATACTCAATTGCTGATGTAGGTGCAGTATCTCTACCATCTAAAAACGCATGTATATATACATTTTTTAATTCGTTTTGTGCTGCAAGTTCTAGTAATGCATATAGATGTTCTATATGACTATGTACTCCCCCATCAGATACAAGCCCCATTAAATGTAAATTGCTGTTATTCTTTTTTGCTCTCAATACAGCATTTTTTAATTCTTTATTTTCAAAAAATTTCTTTTCTTTTATTTCCTTAGATATTCTAGTAAGTTCTTGATAAATAACTCTACCAGCACCTATATTTGTATGACCAACTTCAGAGTTACCCATTTGTCCCTCAGGAAGCCCTACAGCAAGGCCACTACACTCTAAATATGTATTTGGATATTTAATTATGTATTTGTCAATATTAGGTTTATTAGCAAGTTTAAATGCATTTCCTTGTGTTTCATCATTTAATCCCACCCCATCTAATATCATAATTAAGTGTTGTTTACCTTTCATAAAATTTTAAAGTCACTCTCTTCCCGCTGCTATTACAGCCCATATATTATACCATATTTATTGGTAATTTACAATAGCCGTGAAGTCAGTTGTTAAACTCGCACCACCAACTAATGCTCCATCAATGTTTTCCATATTCAATATTTCATTAGCATTTTTAGGATTTACACTTCCACCATATTGTATTCTTAGATTATTTGCAACATTTTCAGAGTAAATTTCACTTACAGTATTACGTATATATTTACACATATCTTCTGCTTGCTCACTTGTAGCTGTTACTCCTGTACCTATTGCCCAAATTGGTTCATATGCTATAACAACTTTAGTTTTTACATCTTCTGCTGAGATATCTTTTAAACTATTTTTTACTTGAGTAGATATAACCTCATATAACTTGTTTTCATTTCTTTGTTCTAAAGTTTCTCCAACACATATGATTGGGTTAATTCCTTTTTCAAGTAATTTTTTTGCTTTTAAGTTAACTAATTCATCGGTTTCTTTAAATATTTGTCTTCTTTCACTGTGACCCACTATGCAATATTCTACATTTATGGCATATAACATGTCTACTGAAGTTTCACCTGTATATGCACCTTTTGATTCGTAATATACATTTTGTGCTCCTAATTTAACATTTTTATTATCTAACAAATTAGACACTCTATCTAATGATGTAAAGTTCGGACATAGTACAACATCAATTTCATTAGTATTTATGCTGTCTACTATATTATTAACAAAATACTCAGCTTCATTTGCTGTGAAATTCATTTTCCAGTTTCCTGCAATTATTTTTTTTCTCATAAAAACATTAACTCCTTTAACTAATTTAAAATAACATATCTAGATATATTATCATTATTTATCCAATTTGGTTCCATATTTTTGTTACCAAACTTAAACTTTAAATTTCCAGTATCATCTATTGTATACTTTCCATTATAATACTTAGATTTTTCAGAATCTAGTTTTAACCAATTATCATTATTTATTTCTTTATTTAAATCTTTAATAAGATCACTAAATGAATTTTCTTTCAAAGTAGAATTTGAAATAAGGTATATACCTACTAAACTTTGAACTCTATTCATTTCCGTTAAAAACAAATCTAGTTGTCCATCTCTATTATATAAATTAACAATTTCACTACTATATTTACTAGCATTCAATTCAGATATATTAGAATATTCATTAATACTTATCTTTTTATTTGAATTTGTATAAATTAAGATAACTAATAAAGCAAGGAATAGAATAGATAATTTAAGAAAGTTCTTTTTAAAAAAGATTTTTATGTTATTTATCATAATACTTCTTTTTTCCATAATCATTATCTTTTCTCTATTACTTTTCTTACCGTGTCTATTAGAATTTTCAACATTAATATTATTTTTATATAATTTTTTGTTTGTTTTTTTATTACTCCCTACTTTATTTTCAATCATATTATTTATCCTCTAAAGCCTCTATTCCTGGCAATTTTTTACCTTCCATAAATTCTAGTGATGCTCCACCACCTGTAGAAACATGAGTCATTTTATCTTCTACACCAAATTCTTCTACAGCAGCTGCGCTATCTCCACCACCTATAATTGTTATAGCTTCTGAATTAGCTAAAGCCATAGCTATCTGCCTTGTACCATTTGAAAATTTTTCTATTTCAAATACACCAACTGGTCCATTCCATACTATAGTACCTGCTGTTTGTATTTCAGATTTAAATAGTTCAATAGTTTTTTCCCCAATATCTACACCCATTAATTCGTCTGGTATATCAGTTGAAGATACTGTTTCAGCTATTGCATTTTCAGATATTTCATTAGCAGCAATATTATCTATAGGTAGTACAAATTTTACACCTTTTTCTGCTGCTTTTTTCATTATTTCAGCTGCTATTTCTAACTTATCATCTTCTACAAGAGATTTACCAATTTTGTGTCCCATAGATTTTTGAAAAGTATATGACATAGCTCCGCCAACTATAATAGTATCTACTTTATCTATTAAAGTCATTAAAACCGCTATTTTACTTGATACTTTAGCTCCACCTATTATTGCTACTAGTGGTCTTATTGGGTTATTTATTCCATCATCTAGTGCTTTAATTTCTTTTTCAATTAGAAATCCACACACAGATGGTAAAAATCTAGTTACTCCTTCAGTTGAAGCATGAGCTCTATGTGCAGTACCAAAAGCATCATTTACAAAAACTTGTGCTAGTGAAGCTAGTTCTTCTGCAAAATTCTGATCATTTTTTTCTTCTTCTTCATGATTTCTTAAATTTTCTAATAATACTACATCTGAACTCTTCATTTTAGAAACTACTTCTTTAACTTCATCTCCAATGCAATCATTTAAGAACATTACATCTTTTTTTAATAATTCAGATAATCTGATAGCTACAGGTTTAAGAGATATATTCTGACCAGTTTTTCCAATATGTGAACAAAGTATAACCTTTGCTCCTGCACAAATTAGATACTCTATAGTTTTTAGTGATTCTACTATTCTCTTATCACTTGTAATTATACTTTTTGTTTCTCTATCTAAAGGAACATTGAAGTCTACTCTTACTAAAACCTTTTTATTTTTAACCTCTATATCCCTAACTGTTTTTTTATTTAACATAATAAATTCTCCTTTTTTAGATTTTAATATTATAGCAAATATAGCAAGGCCTTAAACAATTACTTCAAAACCTTGCTATACATTTTAAGTATATTACTTATTATCTACATTTGCCATATGAATAATTAAGTCTAATGCTTTATTTGAATAACCCCATTCATTATCATACCATGATACTAATTTAACAAAGTTATCATTTAAAGCAATACCTGCTTTTACATCAAATATAGAAGTATGAGGATCATGTATAAAGTCTGAAGACACTACTGCTTCATCTGTCCAGGTCATAATTCCTTTAAGTTCTCCATCACAAGCTTCTTTAATTTTTGTTACTATTTCTTCATAAGTAGCTGATTTTTCTAACTTACATGTTAAATCTACAACTGATACATCTAAAGTTGGTACTCTAAATGACATACCTGTTAATTTTCCATTAAGTGATGGTATAACCTTACCAACTGCTTTTGCTGCTCCTGTTGAAGATGGGATTATATTATAAGTTGCCGCTCTTCCGCCTCTCCAATCTTTATTTGAAGGACCATCAACTGTTTTTTGTGTTGCTGTTACAGAATGCACTGTTGTCATTAAGCCTTCAACAATTCCAAAATTATCATGTACAACTTTTGCAAGTGGTGCTAGACAATTTGTAGTACATGAAGCATTTGATACAATGTTCATTTCTGGCTTGTAATCATTGTGATTTACACCCATTACAAACATTGGAGCATCTTTTGAAGGTGCTGATACAACAACTTTCTTAGCTCCACCAGTAAAGTGAGCAGATGCTTTTTCCATTTCAGTAAATGCACCTGAAGATTCTAATACATATTCAGCTCCAGTCTCTCTCCATGGGATTTCATTTGGATCTTTAAAGTTATATACTCTTATAAGTTTTCCATCTACTTCTAAGCCATTTTCTACTACTTTAACTTCCTTATTTAGTCTTCCATGTATTGTATCAAACATAAGCATATATCTCATGTACTCTAGATCAATAAATGGATCATTTACTGCAACAACATCAACGTTGTCTCTTTCTAATGATACTCTAAGTACCAATCTACCGATTCTACCGAATCCGTTAATTCCAACTTTAATTTGCATATAAATTTCCTCCCTTTAATTATATGACTATATTTTACAACAAATAAAATATATTTGCAACATAAAGTATAAAAAAAGTGAAAAAAGTATAAAAATTAGCAAACTATTCCTGTAACTTATTTATACTACCAAAAGTGGCCTTTTCTGCGCCATATTTACTTCTTATACAATCTAAAACTTTAGTTACATTTTCTATTTTATTATTTTCTTTTTTACTTGTTTCTATACTAAAAATATCCATTTGAAGTTCTTCTTTTGGGTTTATTAAATTGCCAACATTTACTGTTATTGCTCTTATTGGCTTATTTAAAATATAGTTTTCTTTTAATATCTGATCTGCAACTTTGAAAATATCTTGAAACAAATTAGTAGCTGCCACTTTTTTTTGTCTATTTGAAATTACAAATAGGCTATCTTTTATATTAAGTCCAACAACTGTACACTTTAAATCTAAGTTTCTTAAGCTCGAAGAAACCTCATCACATAGTATTCTTACGTGATTTTCTAAATGATTTATATCTGTTAAATCTTCTTTAAATGTAAGACCTTTGCTTACACTTTTAGGCATTTTAATTGTATTATAGTAAGTTACTTCATCATTATCTATTCCATTGGCATAGTTATGCACAGTTTCACCAAGTTTACCTAATAATTTAATTAATTTATTTTTATCATAATGCGCTAAATCCCCTATTGTATATATACCTTTTCTTTCTAAGATATTATTTGTAGCCTTACCTACAAATAATAACATACTAACAGGTAATGGATATATAATTTTTTTATAATTTTCTGGACTAAGCTCAGTAACAGCATCTGGCTTTTTCAAATCACTTCCGAAGTTTTGCAATGGATTTATTAAAGGAAACCCCAACGGATATTGTTAATCCTAACGTATTTTTAACGTCTTCTTTTATTAAATTAGCTATAGTTAAACTATCCCCAAATAATTTTGTACTTTCAGTAACATCTAAAAATGATTCATCTATCCCAAATGGTTCAACCTTATCTGTATACTTTAAATATATATTATTTACTAGTATTGAATACTTTTCATAATCTGAATGATTAGATTTTACTAAAACTAAATTTTTACATTTCTTTTGTGCTGAATATATTGTCTCAGCTGTAACAATACCATACTTTTTAGCTAGTTCATTCTTAGCTAGTATAATTCCATGTCTTAACGCGGGATCTCCACAAACAGCCATTGGTACGTCCTTTAATTTAGGATTTTTTAAGCATTCAACTGAAGCAAAGAAACCATTCAAATCACAATGTAGTATATTTCTCATTTATATCACTGCCTTACATTCACATTATACCAAACAATAGTTCTTTTGTCAAGAAAAAGGTATTACAAATTTCTTGTAATACCTTTAAATATCTCATTAATTAAAACATTAATCTTAATGACCGAAAGGATACGGTAGATACTAAACCCATGCATATTCCAAAACCTATCAATGCAACTAAATATATAATAATATATATTTTAACCATTACATAAAATACTTTAATTAATTCACCTTTCACTCCACCAAATTTAAGGATTGCAGCTAATATAATCATTACAATAGTTAAAATTACATATGCAACTGGTGAAATAATAAGTATCAATATATTTGCTGCTATTAACAAAATTGCAAATCCTATTGCATTCGAAAATTTATACTCTCCTTCTTTCATTATTATTAAAACTATTGATACAATAAACAAACATAGTAATAATATAAATATAAATTCCATTATTTTTCCTCCTTCATTTCTCTAAATAACATAAATATTATACCAATCAAGCATATTATTTGATATATACTCAAGAAAAGTATATTCTTCTCGGTTGCTCTTACAAATTCGATTATAAATCTAAATACAAAATAATATATAACTAAATTAGAAAATAGTTCTCCATCTTTTAAGTCTTTCTTTTTATATTTTTTTAATATTAAATATACAAATAAAATTATACAAAAAATCGCTTCATATAGTTGTGTTGGAATTCTTAGACCATCTCCAAAATTTATTCCTAATAAATTAGTTTTAATACCATAACAACATCCAGATAAAAAGCATCCTATCCTCCCTATTCCCATTCCAAGTGCCACCGATGGTGCTATATTGTTGCCAAATCTCATACCTTTTATATTGTTTATTTTTTTATATATTCTAATAGCTATATATCCACCTACAAGTCCACCTACTATAGATTTTCCGGATAGTAAGAATAATTTTAAATTATTCACATTGTCTAATATTTTATCTATATTTTCTATAATAACTGGTATTTTAGAACCTATGAATCCACCAAGTAAAGCCATTATAACAATATCTATTGTATATTTATTTTTACTTTTGACTAACTCTTTATTATTATCCGTTTCTTTTTGATCATTCATTTTTTTATCAATTATAGATAATATTAAATAACTAACAATACCCAATATTACAGATAATGATACTAATATTGTATATGTAGAAACACCATTTATATTAGTTAATATACCCCACCCTTTGGGTACATAATGATTATCTAACATTACATTTACCGCCTCTTATTTTTTTTCCTAAATTACAGCAATTCTTACCTAGTACGATACATTCGAAAAGTTTTTGCGCAGAGCAATAACCAAACGCTGCTATTGTTTGAAGAATTATCATTATCCATGTAATTATCCAACCAATTATTTCTATTTTAAATATATAGAAAAACATTAATGCTAATGCTGTAACTATACTTCCAAAAAAATGTGCGAACCTTATACTTTGTACATTAACAACTTCCAATTTCTTTTTATTAATTAAAGCATCACCTAAAAGTACTAAAGGTGCCCTTGATACTCCTAATATTCCAGATGAAAGCATAATAATAAATGGAATTAAAAGAAGTATATTAACTCTTGTTATTCCTATAATCCAAAACATTATAGCTATACTAAACCTGCAAAATGCAACTGAAGCTTTATTTACATTTACCATCTTATTCATAACGCATTCCTACTTTCTCTTTTTAAACTTAGGAAAAAACATCCCTACTTTTTTTTTGTATTCTATATACTCCCTTTTAAATGTTTTCTCCAGCTGAGTTTCTTCTTGCATTGCTCTATAATACATAAATGGAATAAATATAAATGTATTAAGTATAATCACCAAGATGTTTTGATACATCACCCCTACTCCATATAGCATCCATATAATTGATGCATATAGTGGATGTCTAACATACTTATATACTCCTGTATCTATTAATTTGTGGTTTGAATATATTACTACATTGTTACCCCAATTTCCACCTAAACATTTTCTACCATATAAATTTATAAATACTCCAAAGGTGTATACTAACATTGCTATAATTTTAAAAAAATCCATATAGCTATTTGCTTCTAAACTACCTATTCGTAGTAATACAACTAAACTGCAAATCACGAAAAAAAATGTCATACTAAATGTCTCTACTATTGACTTAACTTTTTTCGTTACTATATCTTTTTGCTTTTCTGCATCTTTAAAGTTATTATATACTCTTAAATATATAACTACTATTCCAAGTGATACTACAAAATCAAATATTAGTTCTAAAACCCCAAACTTATCTATATATGTAGCAAGTACACTTTTATACATTTCTATTATATTATTCATCTAGTTTTGCTCCCTATATATTATGTTATATGATGAAAATGGTATTTTTTTAAAATCCGGTGTTATTATATGAACACATTCCTTTTGCATAGATTTGGTATCAAAGTTATATTTATCTATAAATGAAGAAATACTAATTCTAAATGTATTATCATTTATATATTCCACCCTTTTGTCCATATCCCATTTCAAGAAATCTTTTGGCACAAATTTTTTAAAATCCTTTAAAAAATTTAATACATTGCAACAACCATTACTGAATATAACATCTTTTCCTTCTCTTAATGTATCTTCTATCTTAAATACAAAAGTATTATTTATATACGGTAAATATTTCTCTACTATTTCTCCTCTTGTTATAGGAATAAACTTCCCTTTATTTTTATATAAATATGTAAGAGCCACTCTTTCAGCATTACAAGGAAGTGGCATAAACTCTTCTTTTCTAAGCATTTTTTTAGTTTGCTCTTCTATTTTATTTATAACATCAGTTAACGTTGATCTATTTTCTCTACTTAATGTATTACCTTCTTTTCTACCAAAATATGCTACCGGTTGTATATTCACTCCTCTTATACATTTACTATCTAATGCATAAGATATAACCTGTCCAATTTCATTATCATTAATTCCATTTTCAACTGTCATAACTAAAGTTGTAGGTATATTATACTTATTAAGTAGGTCTATACATTTTTGCTTTAATTCAAAATTACTATTGTTTCTTATTTTAACATATGTATCTGTATTAAAAGTATCAAATTGTAAGTATATTTCGAAATTACCTACTAATTTAGACAATTCATAAACAAATTCTTCATCCTCTGCTATTCTTATACCATTTGTATTAAGCATTACATGTTTAAATCTCTTCTTTCCTTCTTTAATTATATCTAATATATCTTTATGTAATGTTGGTTCTCCTCCACTTATTTGTAAAACTTCTGCATTTCCTGATTCTGTTTGTTCTACAAAATCCATCATATCTATTATCTTAGATAATTCCAAATCTACTCCTTTACCAGAGTTTGCATAACAAGTATGACAATTCATATTACATTTATTAGTTACTTCAATCAACGATATACAACTATGTTGATCATGCATTTCACATAATCCACAATCATATGGACACCCTTTTACAACTTTTGTTTGTATCTCACATTTAGTTCCTGGTTTATCAAATTTTCTTTTATTTGTGTAGTACCTTATATCATGTTCTAATAGTTCTTTTTGCTCTCCATGATTAGTGCAATACTTCAATAAGTATATTTTATCATTATTAAATATAACTTTAGCAGGTATTATTTTTAAACATTCATTACATAAACTATTTGTATATTCGTGATATATATATTCTCTATTCATCTTTTTGCCCCTTACTTAATCTATTATAAATTGACTTATTAACTTGATTTTACTATATATAGATTATTTTGTCAATATATGTCATACAATTTAATTAACATATTCAATTTTAAATAAAAATAAACCCACCAAATATATTATTTGATGAGTTAAAGATTTTATTTGTTTATTGTTTTTTTATTGCTTCCGTTTCATAGAGATTTTTGCGCTAGCTGTAGTGTCAGTAATTTTTCTTTCAATGTTTGTTATATCCCACACACTAGCATGAAGTTCAACAACTGCATTTATCTTAAATTCAAGATGATCTTCAAGTGCCTTTTTATTAGCATAATCTTTTAAATTGTATACAGGTGTATCAAAAACATTATTATTTTCCATAATATTATCCTCCTCTAAAATAAATTTTGGAGGCTTATGCCTCCGAAATTTCGGATAGCATAAAATTTACTATCTAATTAATTATACCATATTATGTAAACAAAATCAATAGTTTAGTGCTATTAAACTATTGATTTTGTTAATTATTTTGCTCTATCGTCTATTTCAACCCTTCTTGTAGTGTTAACTGTTATTTCAGTTACATCAGTAACTACAGATTGTTTTAACTCGTCCCTTATTCCATTTCTTTCACTTGTATCCACTTTTTCTTTATTAGAGGACTCAACTAATTGTTTAGTTTTATTTCCTTTAAACCTTGATGCTATTTTTTGACCTAAGCTTTTCCAAAAACCTTTATTTTCAAGCTCATTAATTTTTGTATTTTTTGCTTTATTATCTTTTATTAATTCATCATTTTCAATTTGTTTTATTTCGTTTGACTCTCTTATACTTTTATTTTCCTCTTTTAACTGTGAAATTTCAGCTTTTTGACTTTTAACTTCCTTTGACATTCTTTCAACTTCAGACTTGTATCTTTTTATTTCATCGTTTAAATTTTTAACTGGTTGAAGTTTTCCAAAATCTCCATCATATTCTAACTCCTCAAGTGCATCTATAACACTTTTAGGATCTTTATCATTAGAAGATTTATATAAAAGCATTTTAATAGCTATTTCATCAACTTGTTTAGAAAGTGATGAATTATTACTAGCTCTTGAATAACTTTCCTCTGCTTTTAAAATATCATTAGTATAATCTATACCACTAGTATTATGATGTATAGAATTGTAATTTAAATTTTCAATTACTTGTTTTTTTGATTCAATATCTTTTTGAATATCCACTTTTGTTTTTAAATATTTATCTACTTCTTTTTCATCAATATTTAATCCTTTTTCATTTATAGCATTCAAAATTCCTTCTTTATCTTTATTTGAAAATACTTTTGCCACTGATTGTTTTATATCTCCTAAAGAAGAAAGTAATTCTTTTTTCTTCTCATATGTTTTTTTACTTTCCTCATAAATATTTTTATCTTTTAAATATTTATCCCATTCTTGACTTTCTTCAAAAAGTGGCCTTACAGAATCAGGTTTTATTGGTTCTATTGGTTCCTTAAGATCTTCTAATTTAGTTATCATTTGAATCACTCCTATACAATACTAACTTTTTCCAATTTTTGCTTTTTTTCATTATATCATAAGTTGAAATTTTTTTCAATCATATAATATTATTTTATTCCAAGCATTCTTTTAGCTAGTTTTAAATCTGATTCATATGGAACAAAAGTACCTTTTACTTTTTGATAATCTTCTTCACCTTTAGCTAGTAAAACTATAACATCGCCTACTTTGGCATTTTTTATCGCTTTTTCAACTGCTTCAGTTCTATCTTCAATTACTTCATACGCTGTTTCTTTTCTTATATATGTAGATATATCCCTACATATATCTTGAATAGTCTCAAATTGAGGATCTTCAGCAGTTAAGTATATATAGTCTGAATTGTTTCCCACAATTGTTCCAAAGTCTTGACGCCTCTTATATGCTTTACCTCCAGGACCACCACCTAATGATACAACTCTTCTTCCTGGATAATCTAATTTTATAGATTCATATAACTTAGTAAAGCTTAATTTATTATGTGCATAGTCTACTATTACTGTTATTCCGTTATTATTAAATACGTTCATTCTACCTTGAACTTCAGTTTTCAGTAGACCTTTTCTAATACTTTCATCATCTACACCCAAAGTTTTTGCCATAGTAATTGCAGCTACTGCATTTTCTATATTAAATCTTCCTTGCATAGTTATTTTAAAATTATTTGAATAACCTAATTTATCATTCTTAATATCAAAAGAAAAACCAGGTTCTTCTTTTTTTATATTAGTGTAATAATAATCTGCAGTATTATCTGATCCATATAAGGTTACATTTTTACCTTTACATTCGTTCATAACTACTTTAAATTGATCTGTATCAGCATTTATAACTAGATTATCACAATTTTTCAAAAGTTCCAACTTACAATTAAAGTAATCTTCAAAATTAGGATGCTCCGCATCACTAATATGATCTTCAGATATATTTAAAAACATACCATTATTAAAATGTACACCATAAACTCTATCTGTTTTATATGCTTGAGAAGTTACTTCCATTGTTAAATATTTTATATTACTAGAAACAGTTTCATAAAAAAACTTTTGTAAATCTAACGGTTCCGGTGTAGTAAGATGTGACTCTTCTTCTCTTACGCCTGTATACGTTTCAACAGTAGATATAACGGCTGTTTTAGAATTAACATATTCATTTAATATATTTCTTAAGAAATATGTAACTGTTGTTTTTCCTTTTGTTCCAGTTATTCCAATAGTTTCTAATTTATTAAAAGAACGATTATAAAATTCAAGTGCAATAGAGGCCATAGCTCTTCTTATATCACTTACTATAAAATATGAAACGTTAGGTATATCATATTTTACTTCTGAAATATATATATTAGCTCCCTTTTCTATTGCTTGCATTAAATATTCTTGCTTGTAGTTTTTTCCTTTACAAAAAAACAAAGTATTTTCTTTTATATCTCTTGAATCATAAGATATATAATTAATTTTACTAGCGCTTACTTGTTTACTTTCCAGAAGTATGCCTTCTTCTTTTAATATTTCAAATACTTTAGAAAATTTCATTTCTAAATCCATATTATTCATCTCCCTTATTTAAACCAATAGCTAAAAAATTATATAGAATTTCCCATGCTATAAAGCTAGTAATTCCACTTGCATCTTGCAGCGGATTAAGTTCTACTTCATCAAAACCTACAACATTAATTTCTTTAAGTCCACGTATTACATCCAAAACTTTCATTATTTTTAGACCGTTATATTTTGGTGTTCCAACACCTTCGCTATACGCAGCTTCTAAAGAATCCATATCGAATGTAACATATACACCATCACAATCAGCAAATTTTTCTTTTAAAAACTCTAATACCTTACTACTTTCTTGATTATTAAATTCATTTGATGTTATTACAGTTATTCCTTGTTCAACACTGAAATCATGCCATACTCTATTTACTATACCACGAAGTCCAATGGTTACCATATTATGTCCATCCAAATGACCTTCTGTTATTAATTTAGTGAATTGATTAGAATGACATATTCTTGGTAAAAATTCTGTATCTGGTTCAGTATCGTTATGTGCATCAAATTGTAACAAACCTAATTTTTTATAATTACCACCTTTTTTTACTCCTATATATCCGCCATATGTTATAGAGTGATCTCCACCTATCATAACAGGAAAAGTTTTTTCTCTCATAATAGCAGCTACTCTAATTAATTCTTGTAATGTTTCTTCTTGATTTCCTTGTCTTACATTTAAATCTCCTAAATCACATACGTCTAATTTATTTGTTTTAACATATCTTCTATTATCATAATCATAACATTCCATACCATCAATTCTTTTCCACATAGAATGCTCTCTTACAGCTCTAGGTGCATATTGCATACCTAATCTATATGATGCTCCCATTTCGTCAGGAACTCCTAAAACAGATACTTCGTATTTATCTATTTGGTTTAGCGATACATGCTCACTTCCTACAAATGTAGCTATTCCAAAATGTTTTAATTCTTCTCTTTCTTTCACAATTGTTACCTCATTTCCTCATAGTATTATATCATATATTAAAATGGTATTCAATAAAAATAATAAACTTTTTACATTTAAATATATGCAGTAAATAATTGTGTTCATATAGATTTTTATAAGCACAAAAAGATAAAAAGGCGTTTACAAAATCACCTTTTTACCTTAATTTTATTATTTTAGATTTAGACTATAAAGTTCCTTTAAAGAATTTAAATCATTTGCTTTAATTTTACTTTCAGAAACAGTATAAAGAATATCATTTATATATATGCCTCTTTTAATATTATTTAAATAATCATATGAGTAATTTTTATTTTTTTCATCATAATGTGTTATTCTACCTTTTTCTGTGAAACCATTTTTTAAGTCTATATTATATACTATTAATCCTTGGAAACGATTTGTTGAGTTAGGTAATAAAACTTCACTTCTTGTATCACCTGTTTGTATAGAGACATCACTACCATATACATCTATTGGAAAGGCTAATAGATTTTTTTCTTTTGAAAACAGGAATGATTTATGATTATATAAAACATCTGAATATGTGTTTTTATTTCCAATCTTCATTGAAAATTGTTGAACAGGATTATTTACATCTGTAACATCAAATATAGCCATCTTCATACCATTTATAATATATCTTGTATTTATTATCTTACCAGTTTTATCCTTATCATATACTTCTGTTGTATCTTGACCAATTCCTATTATATGATTTTCATCATATTCATGTAAATATGAACTATATCCAGGTATTTTCAATTCACCTAATATCTTAGGATTTATGGGGTCTTTCAAATCTATTACAAATAATGGATCAACTGTTTTAAATGTGACAACATATGCTCTATCTTTAATAAATCTAGTTGAATATATTTTTTCACCTTGTGCAATTCCAGTTATCTTTCCAATTACATTCATATTTTTATCTAATACATATAAGGAATTATCTTTACTATTATTTAATGTAACTCTAAAATATCCGTTATATTCATCCATTGAAAATTGATTAAGTGTAGTACCTTTGAGCTCAGCTCTAGCTATAAACTCAATTTTATCATTCTTTATACTAAACTTGTATATACTAGTTGAAGACATATATTCATCATCCCTAATAAACGTTCTATTATTAATTCCAGTTATCGCGGTAATATATAAATTTTCTAATGACATATATACATTCTGTGCAGAGGATAAATAAGAAGTAACATCTGCATTAATTGAAGCATTTGAAAGATCAATTACACCAATCATTGTATATGTACTACAATTAGTACCTGGAAAATAAAATATTTTATCATAATCTATAATTTTCTCTACATTGTCTATTTTATACATTGGTCTAATATCTACAGATTCATTATTTACTACATACTTATTAGTGATTACATATACAGAATTCCCTACTTTCCTTGAAGTCAAATAATTTCCATCCATTTCTACAGTCTTAAGTTTTACTACATTTTTTACGTCAGATATGTCATAAACATTTACTATAGTAACGTTTGAATTATAATAGGGCATTATACTTCTCATATCTTTTGTCCCATCATATGTATTATATTCAACTTTTCTACATATCACAGTTAGATGTTTACCATCTAGCATCATTTCAATTGGATTTACTTTTTCATCTTTGAATAGAGTAGTTACAATATTATTTCCTTCTACGGTAGTATCAGTAATCAGCAATCTATTTTGAGATATGCTATAAATATATTTACCATCAGTTTTAACTAAATCTGCCTCATCAACACCTTGAACTTGTATATTTGTATTTGAATAATCTGTATTTGGGGCAGTTGGTGACATTATTGCTTTACCAAATTCTGCTGAATTTGCTAAATCATCTGTCATGTAATATTGGTTATATTTATTTAGCAAAGAAATAAGTTTTTCTTTTGTATTTACAACTGGTAATTTCCCTGCGTTTACTTCTTCGTTACCTATTTCAGTGATATTATAATTTAACTGCACTACAACAAATAATGAGACAATTAATATAATAAATATAATACTAATCATAATAATTGATAATCTTTTTTTCACTAAAATCTCCTCCTCTATATATACCAATATTTTACAATGTTTTTACAAATAAGTCAACACCATTTCTTAACATTTTTATACTATATATAAATTTACTTATTTCATAACAAAAAATGTTAATATGAACAGTTTGAACATATTAACATTTATATTTATTATTTTATAATTTAATTTTATAAATATGGTTTTAAAGCTTCGATATTATCTTGCTCTATTTTAAGTAATCGACTTGCCAAATCCTTTGTAGTATTATCAACATTATGGTACCTATTTAAATTTTTAGTTATTTCTGTTATCCCCATATTACTCCCTTGCATCATCATTTCTGCTATATGTGAAGATGTGTCATCTTTTAATGTATCCATCTTAATCTTAAAATATGACATTATTTTAGGCATAGCATCAATACTTTTAGGTAATTTACCAGCAGAATTTAGTAAAGTATCACATTTGTCTACAATATACTCATAATCTTTTAATTGCTCTTTTAGTATATCCCTAAATTCTAAATCTTTCACCTCTTTTAATATTTGGTCTATTGTAGTTTTGCCCATCTCTGCATTTTGATAAATATAATTCAACATTTCTGTATTTTCATCCATAAAAAAACACCTCTAAAACTATTATTTACTATTTTAGAGATGTTATACAAATTATTTTTTTACTGAAAAACCGAACTTTCCTAATTTTCTTCCTAAAGCATAATATTGTCCATGAGAATATGCAATTATTTTACATTTATCCATATCAAATTTATTAGTTCCATCCATATATTTTTCATCTACATTTACTGCAACAATCTCAGCTAAAAACATATCATGACTACCCATCTCTTTTATCTCAATTACTTTACATTCTATTGAAACTGGGCTTTCTTTAATCATAGGGCATTTAACAATGGTACTTTCTTCTTTTGTTAAATTTAGTTCTTTAAATTTATCTAAATTTCTACCAGATTTTACTCCTACATAATCTGTAGCATATGCTAAATCTTCCGTTGTTAAATTAATGCAAAACTCTTTATTTTCTTTTATTATATTATGTGAATATCTCTCTTTTCTAATAGATACATATGTAGTTGCCGGATCTGATGATACTATCCCAGTCCATGCAACTGTTAAGATATTTGAATTATCCATATCTCCACATGTTACCATGACAGCAGGTAATGGATACAAAAATGTACCAGGTTTAAATGAAATTCTTCCCATAAAATTCTCCTTCTAAATTAATAATTATACTATTTGAACATTTCAAATTAAATATATTATCTAATATAACATATGTACTTTTAGTTAATTTAATAACTATTTTTTCTTCTTCTTTAACTTCTTCTTTATATTTTGAATACTTGGAATAACTTTAGTATAACTAAAATATATTAATGGTTTATATACTTTATCTATTTCACCAATATATTCTGTAACACCTTCTTGCTTACAAAAACCGGATTTAAATTTATATAGACCATTCTCATTTGTGAATTCAAAAACACCACCAAAATCATAATTATTACATTTGTTTTCCAATCCCCATTTAATCATTTCCCATTGCATTAAATAATTTGGCATTAAATTTCTCTTTTCATTACTACTAGCACCATATATATAAAACATTTTTCCACCGTAATTCAAAGCAATCGCACTAGATAAACTTTCTCCCTCATGATCTGCTATATATATTCTAAGCTCGTCCTCATTATATGCATCAAGCATTCTTTCAAAATATTCATAAGGCCTACATCCAATTCTATCTCTGATTGTAGTTGTTTTATATAACTCATAAAATATTCTCAAATCTGATTTATCTCTAGAATATCTTATATTTACACCTTTTTTAGTTGCAACCTTTATATTATATCTTGTTTTTTCACTGAAATTTTTTAATAATTCTTCTTCTGTTTTATTAGCAATATCTAGTATCATATTATGTCTTGGTTGAATTACGCTATGACCTTCTAGTACATTAAAACTATTTTTTAAATATAGTTTCTTTATTTCCTCATTACTTTTAAATTCAGGATCAAATTTAAGAACAAAAGCATTATATTTTTTAGCAATTACATCAGCCTCTTTAACTAATTTTTTAACTAATTCAATATTTGTTATATCACATACAGGGCCTCTTGTTGCATACATCATGTATGAATTAAATATAGGCACTTTGTTCAAAAATATTGTCATAGTAGCTATTATTTGTCCATCTTCTTCTAAATATATAGCTTCTTGTATCCAATTTGATTTAACTTTCCCCCATCTTAAATCTTGCATCGCACTTGCATTATTATCCTTTAAAAATTTATTATACTTTGCTACTTGTCTATTATCTTTTCTATCCAAAACAGGCAAACAAATCAACTCCCACCTATATTTTATCTATTTTTTGTCCTTCTTTTGTATCAAGAACCTTATATCCCATATCATATAATTTGTCTCTTAAAATATCTGACAATGTAAAATTTTTACTTTCTCTAGCTCTCTTTCTTTCCTCCACAATTTCAAGTACTTGTGATGGTATTTCTAATTCATCTATTTGTTCTACTTTATTAATGTTAAGAGAAAGCACCTCATCAAATTCTAATAATAATTTAGCATATTCTTTAGATTTATTACTTCTTAAAACTTCCCATACTACCGCCATAGCCATAGGCATATTTAAATCATCATTTATTGCTTCAACAAATTTTTCTTTGAATTTATTTATATCATTAGCCACTTCACTTCCATTTAAATGCTCTTGATATAATTTTCTAATATTTAAAAGTGAATTATTGGCAGATTCTATTGCATCCCAAGTAAAATTAAGTTTATTTCTATAATGTGAAGTATACGCTAAATATCTATAAGCAATAGGCTCAAATCCTTTATTTTCTATATCATCTATAGTATATACATTTCCTAAACTTTTTGACATTTTTCCGCCATCAATAAGCAAAAATTCTGAATGCATCCAATATTTAGCTGGATTTTTGCCAGTTGCACCTCTTGATTGAGCTATCTCATTTTCATGATGTATTTGAATATGATCAACTCCGCCTGTATGAATATCAAAAACTTCACCTAGATATTTTCTACTCATAGCACTACATTCAATATGCCAACCCGGATAACACATTCCCCATTTACTATTCCATTTCATAATATGTTCCTGTGGTGCCTTTATCCATAAAGCAAAATCTAGAGGACTTTTCTTTTCATCATCTACCTCAACCCTTGCACCAGCCTTTTGATCTTTCAAATTAACTTTAGAAAGTTCTCCATATGTTGATAATTTATCAGTATCAAAATATACACCTTTACTTGTCTCATATCCATAGCCATTTCCAACTATGTCTTTTACATATTCTTCCATTTCTTTTATGTGATCAGTTGCCTTTGCAATGTGTTCCGGTCTTTCTATATTTAATTTCTCAATATCTTTCAAAAAAACCTCTGTATACATATTTGCAATATCTTCAGGTTTCATATGTTTTTCTCTTGATGCTTTAAGCATTTTATCTTCACCTTCATCAGCATCAGACGTCATATGTCCAACATCAGTTATATTCATTACATGTAATAATTTATATCCATTATATTTTAATACTTTTCTTAAAGTATCCATAAAAATATATGCTCTTAAATTTCCTATATGTGCATAATTATATACAGTTGGTCCGCATGTATACATTCTAACTGTATCACCAACTATTTTAAACTCTTCTTTTTCTCTACTATACGTATTATATACTTTTAACATAATTATCACCCTTATTCAAATATACATATATTATATAATATTTAGAACGTTATTTCAAGGATTTACTAGTATTTTATACTATAAGCTAAAAAACACCACAAAAATAATTGTGATGTTTTATAAAAAATAACATTATTGACAACGCATAGATGCTCTTTTCCTAGTCCTGTGGCTCAATACTCTAACACCTTTATAACAAGTATCACCCGAATTATTCTCTTTATAATCCGTAACCATCTTCCAAATATTTTGCAGATAGGAAGACTGGCTAATTATCTTCATACAAAGTTCATATTTTAGATTTAGTGATTCTCTAGATGTCCTAACATTCTTAACTTGATAATTCAAATACTCATCTTTAGGAATACCCGAATATATCACACAGTAACATTCGTGTATTATAGGTAGATTATTAGCTTCTGCCAAAATATCAACAAACTTAAACCTAATTTCATCTTCGTTGATAGAAAAGACATACTCTAAAACCCTCCGCTCCAAAGATTCTATCTTTGGTATATCATACCGATACAAAATACTAATGAGCTCTTCTTTGTTGCTTCTTCCAGCTTTTTTCAAATCCGTGATAATGTTGATAAAGTTAAGTTCTCTTTTTGCCATGCTGTGATTCTCCTTTTTTTTGCGATTAGTTAAAATTTCAACTAAAATAATTTATTACCCCTATATCTAGTATACACCATTTTAATTGATTTGTCAACATTTTATTTTATCATTTATTTTTACTTACGGTAATTGTTATCTTGCTTGCGTTTATACCAAATTGATCTACTAAAGTCTGTTGAATTTGTGCTATTTGTTCCTTCGTAATTTCTACCTCAGACTTTATTATAACATTCAGATTATCATTGTTAGTTGGTATTATCACTACATCATCTATTTGTTTAGATTTAATTATATTTTCTACCATTGTTATTAAATTTTTTTTTTGAAGCAAATCATTTAATTTTATTTGATATTCATTTACTTTTTCTACAGAGGTATTTACATTTGTTATTATTTCTCTATAATTTTCACTAAGCTCTGAAAACATATTATCTCTGTCATACTTAAATACAGCTATCGTATTTTCTTTATTTATAGCATATTCATATGCCTCTTTATCTGTTGATGTTTTATTTTCATATATATTTACAACATCAGTTCCAGAGTTATCCTTTCCATTTACGTATATTGTCTGTCCTAAATTCTTCTCTCTTTCTGGATTATACTCATAGTTTATATATCCCGCCACTACAAGCATCATAGTTATTGATATAATTGCAAGTCTACTTTTCTTTAGAAAATTCATTTATATCATCCTCTCTTTTCAAAAACTTGAATTTTATATATTGCAACATTAGTTACCGCCGAAACAGCTTGTGCAATTTTAGATCTTATTTCTACATTACTAGCACCAGCCGCAACAACAATAACCCCTTCGACCTTAGGTGTTTCTGTAGATTCTATAACAACTTTTTTACTACTATTTTCCTCATTATATACTACAGATCTATCTATTGTCTTTTGACCTTCTTTTTCTTCTTCTTTGGTGTTATAAACGGGATTTATTTTTGTATCACTACTATATGTTATCATAACTGATACATTACTTATACCCGAGATTTCCGATAATATTTTAGCTAACTTTTCTTCAACAAAATCCTTACTACTATTTATATTATTATCAATACTTGTACTATTACTATTAGCTGCATTTTTAATAGAGTTTTCTTCATTTTTTTTATTATCACTAAATATATAAGACGTAGCAATAAATAAAACTACACAAAGTATTAGAACATATATAAGTTTTTCCTTGTTCTTATCTTTTGATATGTTTTTTAAAGTTTCTAGATAGTTACCCACAATTAATCACCACTTTCTATTACTTCAATTTTAGAATAATCTATATCATATTCACTATTTATATATTCCATTATTTTACTTACCTCATTAAGGGAGGTATCGCTTAGTTTTTTTGTCTTTATTCTTACTATTTGTACATCATAGTTTTCTGCTAAATTTATATAAATATCAGTTACATTTACCCCTTTTAATGTCAATTTAGTTTCTATATCTTTTTTAAAACTTGCTATAAATTCATCTTTTACCATATTTTCTTTATTTTTTTCATAATCTTCTACACTACCATCACTATTAATATTTACACTTTCAGAAATATTATCAATAACGGAAGATACACTTTTTGCTATATCATCACGTTTAAGTAAATTAATTCCTGGAGACACAATTGTAATAGTTGTAACAATTCCAACTAATACATATATATATTTTTTCATTTTACTTTTTGGTAGTATAAGTTCTAATACAGATACAAATATACCTATACAAAGTAGTGCACTTACCCAATTTTTAAAACTTTCAATCATTCTTATCCTCCTAACTACTTAATTATTCCTGATCCTATATTCAGTATTATACCAATTGATATAATAAAGATTATAGCCACTCCAATCAGTATTCCTGACATCGTCTTATATATTGATGCAAAATTAGATAAAACTTTTAATATTTTTTCGTCTTTACATATTGGTTCACATACTGCAGATAGTATATTGTATATAACACTTACAGCTATTATCTTTATGACAGGAATAAACATAACACATATAATAACTATTATTCCTATTACGCCTCCAACTTTACTTACAATTTTTGTAGCACCAACAACTGTTTCAAAACTATCTGAAAAAAGTTTTCCAACAACAGGTACAAAATTAGATACAACAGCTGAAGTAGTCTTTATAGCTAAAGAATCTACTGATGATGTAATAGAAGTTTCCATTGAAAGTATACCTAAAAATATTGTAAGTATAACTCCTATGAGCCAGACAGAACTACTCGAAAACATTTTACTAAGCTTAGAAAGTCCAATTTTATTATTCAAACTATGTATAATATTAAATGCAACAGATATACTTAAAAATGGTACAATTATATTAGTTATTATATAACCAATAAATGAACTTATAAACAGAAGTAATGGTTGTATTATACCTGTTGTTGTTATTCCACCAGACGCTATGAGTACTGCCATCAAAAATGGTGATATTACCTGCATCAAGGTTGTTACAGTTATACATGTAGTCTTAAATGTAGATATTGTATGTACAAAAGTTGTAATCATTACTATAGATAAACTGAGTAAACAAACAAAATCCGCTATCTGCATAATGCCGCTGCCGTTCTTCAATTTCTAAATTTTTAAGAAGCGTAATAAGAACTAATATGATTATTATACTAATTGCACCTTTCAAAGCAATAAATATTTCTTTTAAAAATAGATTTAATAATTTACCTATTATTGTGTTATACTCTATACCCTTTCCTTCCATAAGATCTTGTGATATATCTTTAACATTGAAAACATCTCCAAGTTCACTATCTTCTACATGCTTATTCATTATATTTACATATTCTTCAAGTCCTAATTTATTTATTGTTTCCTCAGCATAGATATTACTGCACAGCATTATAGCTATTATAATAACAACTATCTTTTTAATAGATCTCACCGCCTTTATATAATACTACTTAGTGAATTAATCAAGGCCGAGATAAGTGGTAAAGATAATGATATTATTATAACTTTACCAGCCATTTCAAGTTTAGTTGCTACAGAACTTTCACCAGCATCAATACATATATTCTTACCAAATTCAATTATATATGATATTCCTGTTACCTTTAAAATTATTGTAAAAAATTCCTTGTTAATACCAGATTTTAAAATTAAATCATCTAGCATTTCTACTACTCCAGATATCTTTGTAATAGAAAAAATTAATAGTCCAATACCCGCAACTATAGATAGAGCAAGTGCTATATCTTTTCTCTGCTCTTTTAATGTTAATATCATAAATATAGCAAATATACTAAATCCAACAAGTTTAATTACATCCATTTTATCACCTATAATTTAAATACTGTCTTTACTGTAGAAAATAAAGTTCCTATTTCATTTATTACGATCATAAGAACTATTATAAGACCTGTAAGTGTTGTAAGCATTGCTTGATCTTCTCTTCCAGCTTTAGTAAGTACCTGATTTAAAACCGATACCAATATTCCTATCCCAGCTATTTTAAATAACAAATCTACATTCATATTTCTTTCCTCCATGCTTTAAACAAATAACACAACTATTATTAATCCAGATAAAACCCCAATTGTTCTATACATTTTAGAACTTTTCAATTTAACTTCATTTGCCTCTTTAATTTGATTTTGCAAGGTTGAGATACTGTTTTGTATTATATTTATTTGTCCCTCAACATTACTTCTACCTAAATTTTTCAAAGTAGATGTGATTATATTTTTGTCATAAACACTTAATCCTTCTATACCACCAATATTGTCTACGATACTTCTATCTATAGCAAACTCTTCATCTTTTAACATGTCGACAGCTATATTACCTATCGCGTATTTTAAAGTTGTTTTAAGTCCCATTCTTGATGTTTCATATGCATTAGGTAACAAACTTAAACAATACTTAATTTCATTTTGTACACCTATTAAGAATGATACCATTTCTCTTAGTATATATTCTCTATCATAAAGTTTTCTAGATTTTGATATACCTAAATATGTAGTTATACCAATTATAATTAGAGCTAATGACATTTTTAATATAAACATTCTAAACTACCTCCATTTCAACTCTATTAATTTTATGTATTTTTTTTATTGTTCCAGGACCATTTTCATTTGATAAAATTACTATATTATCAAATAATCCTTCTTTTATTAAACTCTTTATAGATTCTTTTTTATAAATATCCTCTATACTTTTACCATGCATTGTAAATATTAATCCAACACCAGATAATGCAGCATATCTTATTGCTTCCACATCTAAATCTGTACCTATTTCATCTGTAGCAATTATTTTTATACCCATACTTCTAACTAACATCTCTATACCAATATATTTAGGAACATTAGTTAAAACATCAGTTCTCATTCCTATATCAAGTCCCGGAATACCATTATGCACAGACGCTATTTCTCCTCTTTCATCTATAACCCCTACATTTACTCCAGATACGTTTAAATTAGGTATACCTTGACTAAGCTGTCTAATGATATCTCTAAGCATTGTTGTTTTACCACATCCAGGTGGCGATACAATTAATGTATTAGAAAAATTCTTACTATCTACTATGTGAGTTAATACCTTATCCGCACATCCTATTATCTGCCTTGCTATTCTTATATTCATACTATTAATATTCTTTATATTTTTAATTTTCCCATTATCTATAACGACTTCTCCACATATGCCTACTCTATGACCACCTTTTATCGTAACAAATCCTTGATTTATGTCATTTTGAATTGCATATATAGAATTGCTTGAAACTTTTACAAGAATATCTAATAAGTCTTTAAGCACTGCTATATATTCCAATATAATTTCTTTATTAGATATGTAAATTATAACCTTTCTACCGACTCTAATTCTTATCTCAGTTATTATACCAGACGAACCTATACCTTGTAACTGTGATTTAATAGACAGCGGTAAAATATTTAATATATCTTCCATATTATCACTTCCTAATTTAATACATATGTTATACTATAATAAGACTGAAATATTTGTAAAAAAAAATAGTTAATCTCTAAATATTTTGACTACTTTTATACAAAAAAGATAAAAAAATAAATATATGTATAATACGCAAAAAAAGAAGCAATATATATAATTGCTTCTTTCTTAATTTATTATTTTATTTTACTATATTTTTAAATTTCGTCACTTATTTCTGTTCCGAATATTTCATCCTTAGAATAGTCCTTAGCATCTAATCCTAACTTGTTTTTTATAAATTTTAATATTAAAAATATAATTAAAATAGAGAAAACTCCAAGAATAATAGCTGTGTTTTTGGTTCCTGCGTTATCTATTATTATTCCACAAATGAATAGCAATAAAGCCCTTCCAACACCCTCAAACACATAGAACACGGATAGTATCTTACCTCTTACTACATGTGTTGTAAAATTATTCATATATTTCTTTACAGATATTCTATATGATCCACTTAAAATACTTTGAATTAGTAATATAGCTATTGAAATTACCAATGCAATTTTTTTATCTAATAGTATAACATTAAAAACTCCTAACAATACAATTGATATTGAAAAAACATATCCAATAAAAGTTAACGTTTTTCTTTTTAACTTTTCTTCTATCCTATATTGAATACTAGACCCTATTCCAACACAAAGGGTTAGTCCTGCAAATATAAGTGAATATTCTATTGCACTTACATCTAAATCTACAATTGTACTCTTTTGAATTGTATCTGCAACTTTTATTAATCCAGACATTATAAACGAATATAGAAAAATAGATATAATTCTTTTGCTTTTCAGTACTAGTTTAAATCCTTTTAAATATTCTTTTACAGAATTTTTTTCTGGCATATAATCTTCTATATCATCAAAAAAAAGAGAAGTTACAAACGCAATAATTCCAAATGTTAACGTACATATAATAGGTAAGTAGTTATTTATTTGAAATAGTGATCCTACAAAAATAGATGATAATGCCTCAAGATAATAATACCAAGATACACCTTTCCCCTCTATTTTAGCATAATTTTTTCTGTTATTAGTTTTTTTCAAACTTGCATATAATAGTTGAGTTTCAGATAAACATTTTAGACAACTGCCTAATGAACATATTGCTTCAGCAATAACAAACGCAGTAAAGTCTGAACAAACCATAATCATTATCATATGTACTATCCATAATAAGTTTCCAAATATCATACTCTTTTTTAGTCCAATTTTTTCTACAATATAATTTGTAGGCACTTGAAATACTGCCATAAAAATAGCAGAAAATGCTGACAAATACATTATTTGACCAACTGTTATTCCCTTTGTAATTGTAAAAAAAAGAAATGATATAACTAAATAAAATAGATAATCATATCCAAACATTTTGTATACAGGATATATTTTTTCGTTTCTATTCATATTTTACCTCATGGGCTAATTATATCATATATGAATATTTTTTTCTAGTATTTTTATTTAAATTATTCCAATATTTATAAGAATAATTGCAGTAATTATTGCTACACTATCTGCAAGTAAACCTGCAATTAAAGTTCCCCTTAAACTCTTAGTTTTAGCTGCAGCAAATAATATAGTAATTGTGTATAATGTTGTTTCTGTTCCACCCATTATAACGGAAGCCATTTTACCACTTATCGAATCTGGACCACTGTTTTTAAATATATCCATCACTAAAGATGTAGATGCTGCTCCAGATAATGGTCTAAGTGCCATTAATGGAATTATATCCATTGGTACTCCTAATTTATTTAGAAGTGGAATTACCGGAGTCAGTATTATATTTAATGCATTAGTATTTCTTAAAAGTCCTATTGCAACTGTTATTCCAAGTACATATGGGAATATTTTGTATACAATTTTAAGACCATCTATAGCACCCTCTATAAATAAATTATATACATCTTTTTTTTCCTTTACACCCACAATTATAATAATAAAAATCATTATTGGTATAGTACTAACAGCTATATAATTTAACACATTTTCACCTCTTTTATTTAATAATTTTATTTAATATACTAATACTTACTAAACCAACAATAAGTGCAACTATTGTAACAATCCATACAGGAATTAAAATGTTAGTAGGATTACTAGATCCATATAATGTTCTAAGGGCTATCATACTAGTAGGTATAAGTTGCAATGATGCTGTATTTATAAGAACAAACTTTGTCATATTATTACTAGGTTTATCACTTTTATTAACTTTAGCCATAGCTTCAATTGCTTTTATTCCATTAACCGTAGCTGCATTGCCTATTCCTAAGATATTACTAGTTATATTTAAAGACATGTTTTTTTCAGCTTCTTTGGTCAATTCCTTTTTATCAAAAAATCTTAATACAAGTTTATTTATTTTATTAGATAATTTCTCTAACAAAGAAGTATTTTCAAATATTTTAAATAGGCCACTCCAAAAACACATCATACCAGTTAATGTTATTATATTTTCTACAGCTATTTTACTTTCACTCATTACTGAACTTGTTACAGCATTCGGATTTCCTGTTAAAAAAGCAATAATTATACTAATTAAAATGATACAAGACCAAATTTTCGACATTTTTCCCTCCTAGATAAAATTTGCATTTACTTTTTTAATATATGTGATATAATATATATATATGAACATATATTATTTACTAGTATAGAAGGGGGATAAAAAATGAAAGGATATGAATTAAATAAAAACAAAGAATATGTTAACCAAATAATAGAAGGAATTTATAGAAAAAATGGTCATTGTCCATGTAGAGTTACTGTTGATGATACTACACTTTGTCCATGTGACGAATTTGTAAAAGATAATATTTGTAAATGTAAATTATTTGTTAAAAGAGAAGAAGCAGAAAATTAATTCTGCTTCTTCTTTATAACTTTTTATCTATATCTACATATATATTATTAACTATTTTCTTCAAACATATTTTATTAAAATCTAATGTATCTATTAACAAAATATACTTATTTAAATAATCATTTTGCTTTATAGTTTTTAATGTATATTTATAATTTATATCATAAATTTTAGATAGATTACATATAACATTTTCTAGTTCATTATTGACTAAATTAACATCAATTATGTGTTTTTTATTTATTTCATTTATAATTTCAGATGACATTGTCATATCTTTATTAATACAATAATCATCCTTAAAATTCCCCTCACTTAAACGTTTAAAAATATCTAACTTATTTGCATCTCTTACAATGCTGCAATATAATTTTTCATCTTCTGTAAAGTTATCATCTATACTGTATTTATCATGAGTTCTTACCGCTCTTAATATTATTTTATCGTATTTACTATCATATATGAATTGCCTTATTAATCCACTTTCAAGTAAGTCACATCCATAATTAGCATGATCAAATATATTATTATCTTCTAATGTATTATTATCCCTTATCTGATCAAATCTTCCTATATCATGTAGTATCCCTATAATATAAGCAAGAAATATTCCTTCTTTATCTAACCCGATACTTTTTGCTATGATTAATGAATTTTCTGCAACATTTATGGTATGATTATATTTCATAGAAATTAAGTAGTTTGTTTTATCATAATTTGAAATAAAATTATCAAAAGCAGCTTTTATTATGTCAGTATCATATTTAGTAGCAATTATTGGTTCCTCAATTTCTTTTTCCTTTAAAATTGAACTCCCCATAGTTTGATTATATTTCTTTTGATTATATATTACAAACTTTTCATTTATTATCTCCATGATAATAGCTATTCCAGAAGCTATAATTGCTAGATTACCCATTCCAAATACAGATAAAAGTATTCCAGTAATTGCAGTAATTATACCTAATCTATTTGTTATTTTAATATTTCCTGAATTATGAATAACTATTATCAATAACAATATAATTATATATGATGGGGTAATTATATCAGTAAATTCAGCTAAACTATATACCAAATTTACAATTACACATCCCCATAAAACTTTTTTCATCTAATTCACCTCAAAATTAAATATTAAAATATTAAATTCTATCT
Source organism: Bacillota bacterium (assembly GCA_023460515.1). Lineage (GTDB taxonomy): Bacteria > Bacillota > Clostridia > TANB77 > CAG-465 > RGIG5057. Next base: position 374,445 of record JAEWPS010000038.1, read on the forward strand.
TACAAATAAATTATATATTAAAAAATAAAAATTTGCAATATTTTTATTTTACTTTTTAGAAAATGTTAAATAGTTTATTAAATAAAAATTTAACATTTACAATTTTATATCTAATATACCTAAAAATAATAAAAAAGAGGTAATATATTAAATATTACCTCCCACTTTTAATGCATATATATATCTTTCAATTCATCTATATTAGTTGAAAGAAAATCTATAAACTTACTACATAGTACTGGTTCAAATTGAGTTCCAGAACACTTCATATACTCTGCTATAATCGAATCAAAACTTAATGAATTTCTATATGATCTATTAGAGCTCATAGTGTCAAATGCATCACATAAACATATTATATATACACTTTCCGGTATACAAGCTGACGGTAAATTATAATAGCCTTTTCCATCATACCTTTCATGATGATATTTTATTATCCTAGATATGTTCTCAAATCCTGTTATTCCTTTTACGATAGTTTCACCGTATTCAGTATGTTTTTTTATAGTATTATATTCTTCAACTGAAAGACTTCCTTTCTTGGTTAAAATTGCTTCTGAAATTCCTATTTTTCCAACATCATGCAACTTTGAAGCTATTACCAACTCCTCAATTTTCTTTTGTGGCATATCCAATGTCTTAGCAAATTTTTCTGCAATTATAGAAACTCTCTCTGAATGTCCTCCGGTGTATGAATCTTTAATGTCAATTGTATTAATAAGCGTATTGACAGTTTGCTTATATATATCAGAAAGTTCTTTTTGTAAACTTCCCTTATATTCAATTTTAAGATCTGATTCAAATAACAAAAACATAACGTCGATTTTATGGTTAGTTATCTTATAATTGGTATTACAAAAAATCTCTGAAATTATTTGATTACAGCTACTCATTATCGGGTCAAATCTTTCATTTAATTCATTTATTACTTCAAGTAAATAATTCTTATATTCCCATACCTCTAATAGTATAGTTATAGACCTTTTCATAAGTTGTAAACATTCTTTATCATCTACATCAATATCATTCTTTACTTTTACAATAATCCTCCTGTATGTTTGATAAACATCTGCAAAAGAAAGCTTTTTAGAAATCCGCATATAAAACTCTAAAATTTCAGCTAGCTCTTCAGTTATTGCAATTGTAGCATTTTGTGCTCTCATTATTTTTTCAAACCGTTCTTTATCCTCAGAATCAAATAAATTCATGTTCTTCCTCCTCTAAAATTATTTAAAGATTACATAATCAATTGACATAAATTATACTATATTTTTATGTATTTGTCAATAATTTCATAAATTTTATTGTAAATTTGTCGTTTTATGTCAAATAAATAAAAATCAAATATAACATTAATAATAAAAAGAATGCAGATTTTTTAACCTGCATTCCATATTAATAATTAATACTTAAATTGTATTTATTTTACTTTTACTTCTAATTTCTAAAAATAATATACAATATTCCCTATAATACATGGTATTTCCTAATATCCAATCATCAGTTTCATAGTAGGCATCATCATAATGAAACTCATAAGGTATATTTAATATACTTTTTTCTTCACTGAAAATTCTGTATATATCTTTCGCTTCAATAGTATCTTTCATTATAATTATGGAAAATAAATCACCTAAAATTCCTTTTCTTTCACCTCTAACCTTTTCTTCCGGTAAATGTAATATATTGATTTTAAGGTTAGATTCTATATCTTGTATTCTTTTAATTATAGAACTTTTTAACTTCTGTATTTTGTTATTATCGTATCCGTTTCTACTTTCCTTAATATCAAATATAAATAAATGATATTTTCCTTTTTCTTGTGCTAAATAAAACAAATCGTTATATTCATCCCAAGAAATACTTAACACCACCTTAAAATTATTTACCAGTTACAATATAAATTATACATAATATTATACCATAGTATTAGATATAATACAAATTATTATATTTGTTAAAAAGATTAATACATAATATTTATATCTATTTTAATAAATATTCATATTTATTAAAAATTTTATTCCATTCATCTTCAGTAATTCCACCACAAATATATTTCTCATAAATATTATATAAGCATATTTTTATATATTCTTCATTATGCCAGTTTGAAAAAATTTCATCAAATAGTATATCTGGACTACCACAAAACTCATAAACATATTCAATTTTCTGCTTATTTAAATTAAATCCTCTTTTAATCATTTCATCAGTCACTAATTTAGAATAACTAGAAAAATGGTTCAATGGATAATTCATTACTTTATTTACTAAAATATGATTTGGAAAGCCTTTTTTCTTTATACTACCAATTATAGCTATAATCTCTCGCCATTGTGAAAGTAATTGTTTATTTGGAAGATATTTAATTAATTCTTTAGACCATAATCTCATATCCTTTTTCTCCTTTCTAATAGTATCTATAAATTAATTTAAAATATAACAAAAAAGCACTACAAAACATAAATGCTTGTAATGCTACTTTGGCTCCTCAAATAGGACTCGAACCTATGACCCTGCGGTTAACAGCCGCATGCTCTACCAACTGAGCTATTGAGGAATATAAAA
>JAEWPS010000039.1 GCA_023460515.1 Bacillota bacterium
GGCCCATGTACCGGAAATCCAGGGTGCTGCAAAAAATGGAAATGACAAAGCCGGTCCGATCAATGCTCCAAACTGGGCTAGAGACGATTACAAAACAGGAAATAAGCATGACGATATTTCATAAAGAAAGTGCCGCTTCGCAGCTGTGGATCAGCTAAGAAGCGGCACTTGATTTTTTATTGTTAATTCTTGCTCAGCGGCTGTTTTGTCTTATGCAAAAGTACAGCGCCAAAAGCCATGATAACAAAAAACACAATCAGATAGGCGATCGCAGCAATACCGTGGGCAAACCAGGCGGCAGCGATCATAAAGATACAGCCTGTAAGGGATATGCTTGGCATAAGGATCCGGTTGAAAAATTTAAGCTCCTTCCCTTTTATCATGAACATAATAAAAATAGGGATGTAAAGGGCATAAATTGTGATAATGGGTAATTCCGAAGAATCAAAGCTGAAGAACCCAAACCAGTTGGAGGTTAAGTTCGCTCCATAAAAATAAAATAACCAGAGGCTGCAAAGAAACAACCCCATAATTGCGGAATTAACAGGCATATTGGTCGCCGGATCTACCTGGCTGAAAACCTTGGGCTTAGGGCCAAGACCCCTTGCAGCGATTGAATAAATTCCCCGTGTACAGCCAAGCATCAGCCCGTTTAAGGTACCCAGGCATGAAATGATGACAAATACAAACAAAAGGGAACCGCCTGCTGAGGTGAATACTGTTTGGAATGCCAGCTTGGCACCGGCCTCACCGCCAGCCATCATCACCTCATTTTTAATCGTTCCGGCCAGACCAATATAATACAGGATGTAAACGGTCATGGTGATAAAAGTGCCTGCAATCAAAGCCAAAGGAAGATTTTTCTTTGCATTTTTTAACTCTGCGTTAATACAGGTTGCAATGATCCAGCCTTCGTAGGCAAAGCTTGCTGCAACAACAGCCGTAAATAATCCGTTGGTAGTGCTTTGGGACACATAGTGGGTGAAGTTATACATCGTCATACCGCTGCGAAGCCCTGCAAATGTTCCGACAACTGCCATTAAGAAGAGGGGAATCAGTTTAATAACCGTAGTGCTTACCTGGAATTTTCCTGCCAAAACAGGAGATAAGGCATTCATTGTAAAGCTGGAAATCAGATAAAGGCAGGCGATGGTCATACATTCTCCGCCTGTAATAGAAAAACCAAAGATTACGCAGGTATACCGGGCGGAGACCCATGCGAGCACCGAGGTTATTGTGGGATAATAAATCGCTGCCATAAACCAGCCGACATAATAGGCATATTTTTTTCCCATTGTTGCTTCTGCGTAATCTACCACACCATTGATATACTGATATTTGGTGGCCATGACAGAAAACGTGTAAGCGCAGGAAATCATTATGATACCGCCGATCACCCACGCCAGTATGCCCTCTTTTAAATTGCCTCCGGTTGCCGTAAGGATCTTTTCCGCCTTAAAAAACACACCGCTTCCGATGACGATACCTACAACCATTGCAATGGCTGTAAAAAGACCATATTTCTTTTCTAATTTCGGTTCCATAGTTTACCAGTCCTATGATCCATAGGATTCCTTTATATTATTCTTTCATCATCAAAGAAAATAAATGCCATACAACCAGATTTGATAATATTATGGCCCTATTTATGGATGAGGAAACTTTTTTTATTTTATCATAAAGTTTAATAGAATACAGCTAAATTTTTCTTATTTAAGGTTTATTTTTCGTTAAAATAATAATTTTCCTAAAAAGGAAAATGAAGGTTAAAAAGACCCAAAGCCGGGATTGACAGCATTGCCGGAATTAATGTATGATAAGTATCAAATATGGGTACGTCTTTAAACGCTTAAGGTTCTAAAAAGAATAAAAGGAGAGAGGCTCATGGCAAAAATAAAGGAGTATACTCTTGAAAATATCAAAGAGATCTGTGAGTTTGGCAAGGCGATCTCATCACCTGTCCGACTTGAGATCATCAAGCTGTTGTACCATGACAATTATTCAATAAGCCAGATCGCGGAAACTCTTGATCTTCCACAGTCCAGCGCTGCTTTTCATTTGAAGCTTCTTGAGGCCGCAGATTTGATCCGTATGGAGGAACAGCCAGGGAGCCATGGGACCATGAAGGTCTGCAGCCGGAAACAGGACTATGCCAATCTCTGCTTTTTGCCGAGAAGCAGCCAGATCAATGAGGTATTAAGCGTTGAAATGCCGGTGGGTGCATTTGTGGACTGCAGCATTTTTCCTACCTGCGGGTTATATACCACTTCAGGAGTGGTGGGAATGGAAGATAAGGTATACAGCTTTTATCTGCCGGAACGGATGGATGCCGGTCTCTTATGGACCTCCAAAGGCCGTGTGGAATACCGGTTTCCCAATCAGCTTCCTAATGGGAAACGGCCGGTGCGGCTATCCTTCTCCATGGAGATATGCTCGGAAGCGCCCGGATATGCGGAGGACTGGAAGTCTGACATTACCATGTGGATAAACGGTGTGGAATGTGCCACCTGGTGCTGTCCGGGG
>JAEWPS010000040.1 GCA_023460515.1 Bacillota bacterium
AAGAAATCAGACGAACGAGATGGAGCTGCCGCCAAAGGAGCTAAATCAGCGGGGGTCTGGACGACCAAACTGGACGCATGTTCTTGAAGGCGGGAAGGAGCTAACGTACACCGCTTGAAGCTGACCTACCTGGTTAGGCGGATTCCAGTGTAGCCCATCGCCGGACGCCGACAATCTCTCCTTTGCATGATGGAACCTGTTTGTAACCCTTGATCCAGCGGAAACCGCGCTCCACTTCGAGAAAGCCGGAGGCAACGTATCGGGATATCGCGCATTGACGTTGCACACGGCGTATCACGCCTATGTACCCTGAATTCGATTTCATCACGTTGGTTGAAGAAACGTCTACCGGAGAGGCCGATCCAGAGGCTTCTCCGCTTTGCTGCCTCTTCTCCACGATCACGATGCGCTTGCCTGATTGCGGTTCGTTTTCGTGTCCTGTAACCTCAAAAATAATGCAATAACCTGAAAAAGTGGATATTTGGCCAAACATGGAGAAAAGTGAACTGTGTTGGGAGGTGGTTTTTATTAGTAAAACCGGAAATTCGCCCAAAAATCCGGAATTCTATTTGTTGACGGGAAGGGATGTGGGATGTAAAAATAGGGCGTGCATTGCGAACAGCAAATTACAAGCGGAGATCAAAGGGAGGACTGCCGGATGCAGAGAAGATCAGGCGCAGTTACAATTCGCGTGAAGAGACACCGTTTAAAATGGCTGGAAAATGATTGGCAGCTGTATTGTATGCTCCTGCTGCCCGTAATCTACTATGTTTTGATGAAATATGTGCCCATGTACGGAACTATAATTGCATTCAAAAAGTACAGTGCACGGCTGGGTATATGGGACAGTCTCTGGGTAGGGCTCGAGAATTTTCGATTTTTGAGCGATCCATATTTCTACAAACTGGTACGAAACACATTGTTGCTGAACTTCTATAGTTTGTTGTTTGCTTTTCCTTCCTCCATCCTGTTCGCACTTCTGCTCAACGAAATGCGTGCTGCAAGGTATCGGAAGCTGGTGCAGACGACCTCTTACCTTCCACACTTTATTTCCACGGTGGTCGTCTGCGGATTGGTGACAAACTTTACCCGAACCAATGGCGGCATCGTAAATGACGTTATCGCAATGTTGGGCGGGGAACGCATCGCCTTCATGACAAAGGCGGAGTATTTCAGGACGATCTACGTAATTTCCGAGATCTGGCAACACCTTGGTTGGGACGCCATCATCTACATCGCAGCACTGACAGGCGTCGAGTTGCAGTTGTATGAGGCCGCTCGAATTGAGGGCGCAAACCGCTTTCAGCAGATAATCCATGTCTCTCTTCCGGCCATTGCACCGACCATCACAATCATGTTGATTATGCGTGTGGGCAATATGATGAATCTTGGATATGAGAAAATCCTGCTGATGTATTCAGGCGCCACATATGAAACAGCGGATATTCTTTCTACCTATGTATACCGTCGCGGATTGCTGACGGCTGACTTTGGATATGGAACTGCCATCGGCCTCTTCCAAACATTTATCGCGCTTATACTCATCCTTTCCACCAACGCCATCGGGAAAAAAATTAGCGATACCAGTATATGGTGAGGAGGAAGGCAAATGAAGAAGTGGGAAAAGAACAACGGACACTTCGACGGTGTCTATCGGGCCAACGCTTTTGACTGGATAAATTACCTTTTTATGGGGATTCTGATTCTGATAACGCTCTTCCCGTTGTACTACTGCTTCATTGTCTCCTTCAGTGATGGCATGGCAGTTACCCGGGGCGAAGTCATCTGGCATCCCATAGGGTTTGACTTGTCGGCCTACAAGGTTGTGTTCGGGAATAGCCAGATTCTGCGCTCCTATCTCAACACGATCATCTATACTGTGGTGGGTACTGCGATCAACCTGGCGATGACGGCATTGTGTGCGTATCCTCTGTCTCGCCCACATCTGAAGGGACGGAAATTCTTCAATTTTGTCTTTATGATGACGATGTTCATCAACGGCGGCATGATTCCTATGTATTTGCAGGTCAAGGCGCTCAATATGCTGGACACTGTCTGGGCGATTGTCCTTCCCGGTGCCATCAGTACCTATAACATGATCATCATGCGTACCTTCTTTTCCTCCATTCCCGAAGAAATGCATGAATCTGCGTCGATTGACGGAGCGACGCAAATCCAAACCTTTCTGACCATGATCGTGCCGCTTTCCAAGACCATTATTGTTACATTGCTTCTGTTCTACGCCGTTAGTCACTGGAACAGCTATCTGTCAGCCCTGCTGTATTTGGAGGATTCCAAGAAAATGCCACTACAGATGGTGATCCGGAAGATGGTCATCGACAGTGATATCGCGAGTATGACGACCGCGAATTCGGCATCTGCATCCTCTGAGACACTCATTACCGAGAGCAAGCTCAAGTATGCTGTGGTAATGATCTCCGTCATCCCGATGCTTATCGCCTATCCATTCTTGCAAAAGCACTTTGTTACTGGCGTGATGGTCTGCTCCGTAAAGGGCTGACGGAAAGGAAGAAAAATGTCCCATATTGCATCAGATTTTTTGATTGTACCCAATTCGCCGCTTGCAGGTGAAAGGACCTGTCTTTATGATGCTGCCCTGAACGAATGGCACTTCTGTCATCACCCTGCGCTGGGGACGTTTGGTGATCGACTCTTTGCGATGTGGTCTAATGGCTTGACAGGGGAAGATGAACTGGGCCAGAGAATCATGTATGCCGTCAGTGAGGATGGGAAAAGTTGGAGTGCGCCGCGTGTTCTCTGTGAAGCCTTTGAGGGGAAAAGGATGCGCCGTGTGCTGACTGCCGCAGGTTTTCATACCTATGGTGGCAAACTGATCGCCTATATAGCCGCCTACGAGTACAAGGCGCTGGACGAAGTTGTCGACCAAAACGGCATGACACGCCGTGGAAAAGATTGTGTAGAAACCGCATTATACGCGATGACGTCAGAGGATGGAGAGCACTTTTCCGAACCGACGAATTTGAATGTACCCATCTGCCCCAATTATGGCCCGCTAGTTCTACAAGATGGCCGGCTGTTGATGACGGGAAATTGGGCACATGCCTATACTAATGACCCCTTTGGCCTACGGGGCTGGACGCTGCGGGGCTTCTGCGATGATCCTGGCAAGCTGGAAATGCCGGTGCGCGATGATCCCAGCTACTTCTGGGGCGTATCACAGGCTATGGGGCTGGAAGGAGCGCTGTGCGAAGGTGCATACCTTCAGGATGACAACGGAACAATTCATATGCTTCACCGCAGCTATGGACAGTGGCTGTATGAATCAGACAGCCACGATGGTGGTGAGCATTGGTCGCTGCCTGAAGCCACCCGATTTCCAAACGGTAATTCAAAATTCTGTTTGGGAAGATTGCCGGATGGTAGGTGCTTCTATGTAGGCAATCCTGCGCTGAACAGCAATCGTTGTCCATTGGTGTTGTCAATCTCTGAAACGGGCATGCGATTCTCCAAACACTATATGATTGAAATGCAGCCGACCCGCCGAAAGTTTGATGGCTACGTCAAAGGGGGCATGTATGCTTATCCCCATGCGATTTGTAGGGGAGATTCGATGTATGTAATCTATTCCTTGTGGAAGGAAGACATCTATGTGTTGAAAATTCCCCTTGTAGACCTATAGGGGAATTTCAATAAAAAAAGGAGGAGGATCCCTATGAAAAAATCTTTGTCCCTGCTTATCTCGGCGATGATTCTGCTCTGCGCAATGGCCCCGATGGCTGCGATTGCGGAAAGCGACCCTGTGGTACTCACCATGGTACGCACCGAGCACGCCTCTTTTACCTACAATCTGGATCAACCCGTGCTTGACGAGTTGGAGAAGCGCCTGGGAATCAAAATTGAGCTTCAGGCCTATCCGGCTGCAGACTACAATACCAAGATGAATATCCAGCTTGCCACCGATGACCTGCCGGATATCGCATTTTGGACCTATAGCCAGTTTGCCGATTACGCATCGGAGGGTCTCTTCCTGAACTTGTCCGATTACATGGACCGTCTGCCCAATTATGCGGCTACGCTGGAGAAGTATTCGAGCCTGAAGAATGCCTTCTACATCGATGGCAACTTGTATTGGTTCATTATGACGGCCGAAAATGCCCCGGATTACGGCAACTTCCCGATGGTTCGTCAGGACATACTGAAGGCGATCGGTTGGGATCACACGCCCGACAATTACGAGGAACTGTATGAGATGCTCAAGGCGATCAAGGAGTATGATCCCAACTGCATTCCGATGGTTACCCGTGGCGTAGATGTCCTGTGGCGCATGGGTTATGCCTTCGGCACCTACAACGGCATCTATTTCGAGCCGGACGAGGGACGCTATGTGTACGGTCCGCTGACGGAACGTTATGAGAAGTTCATGGAGTACCTCAATCGTCTGTATAGCGAGGGACTGCTGGATCCCGATTTTGCGTCCTCCAACAAGAGCCTGTGGATGGAAGCGCTGACCAGTAGCAAGAGTTACTTCTTGTTTGAAAACGGTTCCTTTGCCACGGACATCAATCTGGTGACCGCTGCTTCCAACCCTGAGGCCAAGTTCATCCCGATGAAGACCCTGGAGAACTACTTTGGATCACGCCGCGCCATGTTCTTTGAGGGTAGCGGTGTCATCAGCCCCTTCCGCAACGATGTGTGGGTAATCTCCTCTCACCTGAGCGACGAAAAGCTGGATGCCGCCCTGAAACTGATGGACTATCTGTACAGCGAGGAAGGCGCCAAGCTTTGCTCCTACGGCATTGAGGGGGAGAACTATACTGTTGCCGGCGATGGCGGCATCCAGTTTGATCAGGAGAAGATCAAATGGTATCTGTCCAACGCCAACGACCCCTACCGTGAATACTGCAATGAAATCGGCATTGGGTGCTTGGCGGTAGCTGGCCGCTTCTACGATGATGCGTGGTATGAATTCATGGATCAGGACTCCAAGGATATGTACGCGTTCTGGCTGGCCGACGAAAACATAAAACCTTACAGCTACACCCTCTGTTTGAGCGCCGATCAGACTGCCTCAATCGTGGATGCGAAGACCGCCTGCGACACGCTGGTGTCCACGGAGTCCTTGAAATTCATCATGGGCACCCGTCCTCTGTCGGAATATGGGGATTTTGTGGAAGAACTGAAGGCTTTGGGCGCGGAGAACATAGAAAACGTCTACAAGGAAGCGTACCAGGCCTCTCTGGCGAACTGAACAATCCGGTAAAAGGAGGGAATGCCCGGTTCAACCGGGTATTCCCTCCTTCGATAAAACGATGCCGCAAGGAGTGTCGAACATGAACAGACCAATTCTCGCAAAGACTCTGCGGGAGAAATTCGCCCGGGGCGAAACGGTTATCGGAGGACATGTTTTCTTTACGGATTCCGAAATTTCGGAATTGCTGGGGGCACACGGCTTTGACGCCATTTGGATTGACGCGGAACATTCCGCTTTTGACTTGAATACCATACTGCATCATGTCACGGCCTGCGCCGCGTCGGGAACGGCTTCTCTTGTTCGGGTAGCGTGGAATGATCCCGTGCGAATCAAGCCCATTCTGGAGATGGGCCCGGACGGCATAATTCTGCCCATGGTCTGCAGTGCTCACGAAGCGGAAGAAGCGGTAAAGAGTTGCAGCTATCCTCCCAAAGGGGTACGGGGATTTGGACCGAGGCGCGCCAATGGCTATGGTGCAGTGAGCAATCAGGAATATCTTGAAGACATAGATTCGTCATTTTTGCACATTCTCCAAATCGAACATTGCACGGCAATCGATAATCTCGATGATATTTTGCGGGTGGAAGGCATTGACCTTCTGATATGCGGGCCCAATGACCTCTCTGCATCCTATGGGCATCTCTGCGATACACGCAATCCGGAAATGTTTCCGGTATACGATCTGTTCGCAGAGAAATGCCGGAAGGTTGGCAAGCCCTTTGGTGTCTCGCTGGGCGCTGGAGATCGCACTTCTATTCTGGATTGGGCGCGCCGTGGAGCAAATTTCATTGGATGCGGCGATGATATTGGCTATATGGATCTTGGATGCCGCTCGACATTTCAGTTCCTGCGCGATAACCATATCTGCGGTGAAAACGCTGGATTGGTCTGATCAAACCTTTTTGAGCGGCCGCGGTGGGAGCGAGGAGACACTACAAACCGGATTGCTGCCGGGTTCAAGGGGCATGTGGATTGCAACTTTCGTAGGCGGCGTTGTCGGCGATCTTGATAGCGTTGTGCCCATCGCAGCGCGTGGGTTGGCACACCTATCCATCTCTCGTCGCACACCGAGGTAGGTGCAATGTGGCGCGCGCAAGCTCCTCCTACATGCTCAATGATGACCGATCTCATGCATGTATCCAGGGAGCTATTGTTCTCGTAACAGCTGGTTTTTATGTAGATCCCCTTGATGCTACGCGCAAGGACGGTATGACTGATATGTTGAAATCCATCCTTAAATCAAGGGAAAGGGTGATACGATGATTCTCGATCATTGGTCCAATCTCATTAGGTACGCCGGGCTTGGCGCGGGGTTTGAAACCGCCGTCCGGCTTCTCGCGGAAAAAAAGCCGGAAGACTTCGCCCCGGGTAAACTGCCCGTCGACGGCGAGCGTGTCTACATCTCCGTACGCGAGGCCGACTTGACCGGTCGGCCGGAGCGGTGGGAGGCCCACAGGCGCTATGCGGACATTCAGATTCTGTTGGATGGTAGTGAAGCCATAGTGTACGCGCCAGCGACGCAAGCCAAACCTTCCATCGCCTACGACGGCGGCAAGGATGTCGAATTCTATGAGGGTATTCAGGGGTTGCACTGCGTGCTGATGCCGGGCGACTTCATGATCCTCTTTCCCGGCGAACTGCACGCGCCTGACCGCCCCGAAGGGCTGGACGGGTATTCCAAGAAACTGGTCGTCAAGGTACTGATGGAGAAGAATGACCCCTGAAAACACTTCATTATTCTATGCTCTCTGATTTCCTTCAGACTATCTGCCATCCGATTGGAAAAACCGGATGGCGTCTTTTTTGACATCCTCTTATCGGCAAAATCATAGCATTGTCTCTAGGTTTTGCAGAGCCTTCGACTTTTCCTTTCTTTACACCCCCACTGCCTGTCTCAACGTATCGTCAATCTCTCCCTCAAAGAAATGGATATATCGGTTGTAGGTAATCTCCACGCTGGCGTGGCCCAAGAGCTTCGAGATGACCTTCACCTCCACGCCCCGGGCGTACAGGTTGCTGGCGAAGGAATGGCGGAGCGCGTGCAGGCCCCGGTGTTCCACGCTCGCCGCTTCGCAGGCCTTCTCCATCGTGGCCAGCAGGTTCCGGTAGCTCAGGTGCTTGCCCGACTGGGTGGCGAACACGAAGGTGCAGCCGTGGGCCGCCTGCGCCTTTAGGTGATGCACAGCCTCCATGGCTCTGGCGTTGAGGGGGATCGTTCGCTTACCAGACGCCGTTTTCGTTGTGCGCTGGACGAGGTTTTCCCCATCCACCCGGACCATGTTCTTGCTGACCTTCAGGAGCCGCCTCGTCGATGTCGCTCCAATCCAAGGCCAGCGCCTCCCCGGCACGGAGGCCCGTTTCAAGAATGAGGACGCATCCCCAACCGTAACGGAGGCGGGGCTTGCCGTTCTTCTTCTCGGTGAAGGTGGCCACCAACTTTTCCTGGTCTGCCCTCTCGTATGGGCAAATCGTCTTGGTGTTGTGCGACTGGGGAGGCATCTGAACGCCTTGCACGGGGTTGCGCACGATCAAATCGGTCAGCATCGCGTGCTCGAGAACTTGGCTTAACAGCAGTTTCTGCTTCTTGATGGTGGACGCGCTCATGTCTTCCAGCCGGTTGATATACCCCTGAACATGCTCCAGCCGGATCTCCCGGACGTCCATATGAGCGAGAGCGTCGTCA
>JAEWPS010000041.1 GCA_023460515.1 Bacillota bacterium
CGCGTCATGCGCCGCGGTTCTTTTTTGGCCGTGGTGGACGCGGCCGCCCGACCGGGACAGGGGTTCCGGCCGGTCCATCGAAAGAGTCATCAAGGAATTCCAAGTGGCAAAAGTTACCAAGAGCTTCCAGTACGGCAAACAGACCATCACCCTGGAAACCGGCGAAATCGCCCGCCAGGCGGGTGGTGCGGTCATGGTGTCCTGCGAAGGCACCGTGCTGCTGGTCACCGCCGTGGCCAACAAGACCGCGCGTGAGGGGCAGGACTTCTTCCCCCTGACTGTCGATTACCAGGAGAAGTTCTACGCCGGCGGCCGCATCCCGGGCGGCTTCTTCAAGCGCGAAGGCCGCCAGACCGAGAAGGAAACGCTGATCTCGCGCCTGATCGACCGGCCGATCCGCCCGCTGTTCCCGGAAGGCTTCCGCAACGAAGTCCAGATCATCGCCACCGTGATGTCGATGAACCCCGAGGTCGACGGCGACATCCTCGCCCTGATCGGCGCCTCGGCCGCGCTCTCGCTGTCCGGCGCGCCCTTCGACGGCCCCATCGGCGCCGCCAAGGTCGGCTACAAGGCCGGCCAGTACCTGCTCAACCCCACCGTCAGCGAGCTGGTCGATTCGGACCTGGAACTGGTCGTGGCCGGTACGTCCAACGCCGTGCTGATGGTCGAATCCGAAGCCAGGGAACTGTCGGAAGACGTGATGCTGGGCGCGGTGATGTTCGGCCACCAGCAGATGCAGGTGGCGATCGCCGCGATCAACGAGCTGGTTGCCGAAGCTGGCAAGCCGAAGTGGGACTGGCAGCCGCAGGCCGCGAACGAAGGCCTGATCTCCGCCATCCGCACCGCGGTGGGCGAGCAGCTGGCTTCCGCGTTCCAGGTGCGCGACAAGCTCGAGCGCAAGGACGCGATCTCCAAGGTCAAGAAGGCGATCCTCGAGGCGCTGGCGCCGCAGGCCGAAGCCAATGCCTGGTCGACCGGCGAGCTCTCGAAGGAATTCGGCGAGCAGGAATACAGCACGATGCGCGAGTCGGTCCTCAAGACCAAGGTCCGCATCGACGGTCGCGCGCTCGACACCGTGCGCCCGATTGCTTCGAAGGTCGGCATCCTGCCGCGCGTGCATGGCTCCTCGCTGTTCACCCGTGGCGAGACCCAGGCGATCGTGGCCGTCACCCTCGGCACCGCACGCGATGGCCAGATCATCGATGCGGTCGCCGGCGAGTACAAGGAACACTTCCTGTTCCATTACAACTTCCCCCCGTACTCGGTCGGTGAAGCCGGCCGCATGATGGGTCCGAAGCGCCGCGAAATCGGCCACGGCCGTCTCGCCAAGCGCGGCGTGCTGGCGGTGATGCCGACGATGGAAGAGTTCCCGTACACGATCCGCGTGGTCTCCGAGATCACCGAGTCCAACGGTTCCTCGTCGATGGCGTCGGTCTGCGGTTCGTCGCTGGCGCTGATGGATGCCGGCGTGCCGATCAAGGCGCCGGTGGCCGGCATCGCGATGGGCCTGGTGAAGGAAGGCGACGACTTCGTCGTGCTGTCCGACATCCTGGGCGACGAGGACCACCTCGGCGACATGGACTTCAAGGTCGCCGGTACCACCAACGGTATCTCGGCGCTGCAGATGGACATCAAGATCCAGGGCATCACCGAGGAAATCATGAAGGTGGCGCTGGCGCAGGCCAAGCAGGGCCGCCTGCACATCCTCAACGAGATGAGCAGCGCGCTGACCACCGCACGTGCCGAACTCAGCGAGTTCGCGCCGCGCCTGATCACCATCAAGATCCACCCCGACAAGATCCGCGAGGTCATCGGCAAGGGGGGTTCGGTCATCCAGGCGATCACCAAGGAAACCGGTACCCAGATCGACATCCAGGACGACGGTACGATCACCATCGCATCGGTCGACGCCGCCGCCGGCCGCGCCGCGAAGGAGCGTATCGAGCAGATCACCTCCGACGTCGAGCCCGGTCGCATCTACGAAGGCAAGGTTGCCAAGATCATGGACTTCGGCGCCTTCGTGACGATCTCGCCCGGAAAGGACGGTCTGGTCCACGTGTCGCAGATCTCGAATGATCGCGTTGAGAAGGTCAGTGACGTGCTCAAGGAAGGCGACGTGGTGAAGGTCAAGGTGCTGGAAGTCGACAAGCAGGGCCGAATCCGCCTGTCGATGAAGGCCGTCGAAGAAGGCGAGGGCGCTGCAGCGGAGTGATCCGCTCCACGTCTTCGTGCTGATGCACAAGAAAAAAAAGCGGGCGAAAGCCCGCTTTTTTTGGGTTCTTCACCCAAGTCCGGGGAAGGCGGCGCGGATCTTGAGGAAGAAGTAGGCGTCATCGCGATAGCCGTAGGCGATGCGCTTGATGACCTTGATCTTGTTGTTGATGCCTTCGAGCAAGCCTGTGTGCATTGGCCAACGCACCCGGCTGAGGATGCCGCGCCAGTACGGGCGCAGGCACTTGGCAAAGTGCATCAAGGCCGGGATAGCACTCTCCCGAGCATGCCGTAGCCACTGCTTCCAGGCCGCTCGCCAGGCCCAGGCCGTCGACGCATTCCACAGTGCCTTGAGTTGCTCCTTCATCACGTAGACCGTCATCAGCGACTGGTTGGCTTCCAGCACTTCCGCCAGTCGAACCTGCTCGGTGTCCTTCAGGTTCGTGGGGTTGCGTAGCAGCAGCCAGTGCGAACGCTTGACGACCTTGCGCGCCGGCTTGTCGTGGCGCAGTTGATTGGCTGCATCCACCCGCACCCGGCCCACCACTTCCCGACCGTATTTGGCCACGACATGGAACAGGTCGTAGACCACCCGTGCGTTGCGACAGTGCCGACGCACTTCCAGGTCGTAGGCGGTGTTCATGTCCATTGCCACGGCCTGTACCTGCGCGCAGCGCTGTGGGCCAAGCAGTTCGAAGAAGGGGCGGACCTCGGCACGGGAGCGGCCCCGGCCCACCCACAGCACCCGCTTGCGCTCCACATCCACCACCACGGTGGCGTAGCGATGCCCCTTCTGCACCGCGAACTCGTCCATCGCGATCCGACGCACCCCATCCAGGTCCACCGGCCCCAGGCTGCGCTCCAAGGCCCGGAAGTCGATCGCCTTGGCCGTCTTCCAGTCGATCCCGTGCCAGTTGGCGGCATGCTGTACCGAGGTCACCGCGCACAGCCGGGCCACACTGTCGGCCAGACGCCGTGTCACCCGGCAATGCGGGGCGAGCCAGTCCAACTGCTCCAACCGCGGGCCACAGCCTGGGCAGGCCAGCCGAAGGCGTGGCACGTGCAGTTCCACCGGCTCGTCGAACACGGGCAACTCGCGGATGCGGCGCATCGTCCGCTCATGAATGGCTGCGACCGCCTGTCCACAGCCCATGCATTGCCGCCGCGCCCCCGGCGTCGGCTCCAACTCGATCACCAGCCAACGCCGTTCCCCGCGCAGCTCACGATGCCACTTGCGAACACGATATCCCGCCCAACCACCCAGCCGGGACATACAATCCGTTTCGGCCACGACCGACCTTCTTCTTGTTGCCTAGACACCAGCAAGTCTGAACGGTCGGTCGTGTGCCTTCTTCCCCGCAGTTGGGAGAAGAACC
>JAEWPS010000042.1 GCA_023460515.1 Bacillota bacterium
TTCTTTCAAAACTGGATAAACTTCATTGAATTTTTCTCTCTTTTGGTTAAGTCCTCGATCGATTAGTATTCGTCAGCTCCATGTGTCGCCACACTTCCACCTCGAACCTATCTACCTTGTCGTCTTCAAGGGATCTTACTTACTTGCGTAATGGGAAATCTCATCTTGAGGGGGGCTTCATGCTTAGATGCTTTCAGCACTTATCCCTTCCACACATAGCTACCCAGCTATGCCTTTGGCAAGACAACTGGTACACCAGCGGTGTGTCCATCCCGGTCCTCTCGTACTAAGGACAGCTCCTCTCAAATTTCCTACGCCCACGACGGATAGGGACCGAACTGTCTCACGACGTTCTGAACCCAGCTCGCGTGCCGCTTTAATGGGCGAACAGCCCAACCCTTGGGACCGACTTCAGCCCCAGGATGCGACGAGCCGACATCGAGGTGCCAAACCTCCCCGTCGATGTGAACTCTTGGGGGAGATAAGCCTGTTATCCCCAGGGTAGCTTTTATCCGTTGAGTGATGGCCCTTCCATGCGGTACCACCAGATCACTAAGCCCGACTTTCGTCCCTGCTCGAGTTGTCTCTCTCGCAGTCAAGCTCCCTTATACCTTTACACTCTGCGAATGATTTCCAACCATTCTGAGGGAACCTTTGGGCGCCTCCGTTACACTTTAGGAGGCGACCGCCCCAGTCAAACTGCCCACCTGACACTGTCCCTGGCCTGGCTTACAGGTCGAGGTTAGAGCATCCTTCAAACAAGGGTAGTATCCCAACATTGCCTCCTGCAAGACTAGCGTCCTGCATTCCTTGGCTCCTACCTATCCTGTACATGTTTAAAAGATACTCAATATCAAGCTACAGTGAAGCTCCATGGGGTCTATCCGTCCTGTCGCGGGTAACCCGCATCTTCACGGGTATTATAATTTCACCGAGTCTCTCGTTGAGACAGTGCCCAAATCATTACACCTTTCGTGCAGGTCGGAACTTACCCGACAAGGAATTTCGCTACCTTAGGACCGTTATAGTTACGGCCGCCGTTTACTGGGGCTTCAATTCAACGCTTCTCTTGCGATGACATCTCCTCTTAACCTTCCAGCACCGGGCAGGTGTCAGGCTATATACGTCTTATTAACTAATTTGCATAGCCATGTGTTTTTGTTAAACAGTCGCCTGGGCCTATTCTCTGCGGCCACCATTGCTGATGGCGTCCTTTTTCCCGAAGTTACAGGACTATTTTGCCTAGTTCCTTAACCGTGAATCACTCGAGCGCCTTAGTATACTCAACCCAACTACGTGTGTCCGTTTACGGTACGGGTACTCTATAAATTATGCTTAGCAGATTTTCTTGGGAGCCTGTTTACATCCATATTGCTTCGTGCAAGCACTCCGCATACTATCAGGTTCGACTCTCAGGGCGGATTTGCCTACCCCAATCAACGTCTACACCCTTCAACTACCTATTCCGTCAGGCAGCAGGACTGTCACTTCTCCGTCTCCACATCGCTCTATAAAGTAGTATGGGAATATTAACCCATTCTTCCATCGGAATCGCCGTTCGGCTTATCCTTAGGTCCCGACTTACCCTGATCCGATTAACGTTGATCAGGAATCCTTAGTCTTTCGGCGAGGAGGTTTCTCACCTCCTTTATCGTTACTTATACCTACATTTGCTTTTCTGCACGCTCCAGCAAGGGTTACCCCTTACCTTCTAAGCTGAGCAGAATGCTCCCCTACCAATCATAATTAAATGATTCCATAGCTTCGGTAAACAGCTTATGCCCGATTATTATCCACGCCAAATTCCTCGACTAGTGAGCTGTTACGCACTCTTTAAATGAATGGCTGCTTCCAAGCCAACATCCTAGCTGTCTTTGCAATCTGACTTCGTTAATTCAACTTAGCTGTTATTTGGGGACCTTAGCTGATGGTCTGGATTCTTCTCCTCTCGGACATGGACCTTAGCACCCATGCCCTCACTCCTTGTCTAAACTAATACGCATTCGGAGTTTATCTGGACTTGATAGGCGGTGAAGCCCTCGCATCCAATCAGTCGCTCTACCTCATACTAGTAATAACAAAGGCTGCACCTAAATGCATTTCGGGGAGTACGAGCTATCTCCAAGTTTGATTAGCCTTTCACCCCTACCCTCAGTTCATTCGAAAGCTTTTCAACGCTTACCGATTCGGTCCTCCAGTTAGTGTTACCTAACCTTCAACCTGACCAAGGGTAGATCACTTGGTTTCGCGTCTACTACCACTGACTAAGCGCCCTATTAAGACTCGCTTTCGCTTCGGCTCCGGACCTGAAGTCCTTAACCTTGCCAATGACAGTAACTCGTAGGTTCATTATGCAAAAGGCACGCCGTCACATCTTATAGATGCTCCGACCGCTTGTAGGCAGACGGTTTCAGGGTCTATTTCACTCCTCTGTTCGAGGTTCTTTTCACCTTTCCTTCACAGTACTGGTTCGCTATCGGTCTCTCGGGAGTATTTAGCCTTACGGGATGGGCCCCGCAGTTTCACACAGGATTTCTCGTGTCCCGCGCTACTCAGGATACTACTAGGCTTCGTCAGTAAGTCGTGTACGGGGCTGTCACCCTATATAGCCGTTCTTTCCAAAACGTTCCACTTTACTAATGTCTTGCCACATCGTAGTCCTACAACCCCTATACTGCCTCAACAGCATAGGTTTGGGCTGTTCCCCGTTCGCTCGCCACTACTTGGGGAATCACTTTTGTTTTCTTCTCCTATGGGTACTTAGATGTTTCAGTTCCCCACGTTTGCCTTCCTTACGGAATGACAGGCCTTCAACCTGCCGGGTTGCCCCATTCGGAAATC
>JAEWPS010000043.1 GCA_023460515.1 Bacillota bacterium
TGTATTTCTCGATCTTTGCCACCTGCTCGGCCGTAAGTTCGACACCTGTCTCCAGATGCCGCTCCTCCACCTTCAGCCAGCGGTCGTAGACGCTGGCCATGCCGTTTCGGATCAGGATTTTCTGAACCGTCGGGGAACTCACCGAGATGCCCTGCAGCTTCAGGAAGTCCGACAGCTTAACGCAACCCCACGACGGATGTGCCAGGCTGCATTCCACAATGGCCGCCTCGGTCTCCGGCGTCGTCTGGTTTGGCTGCGATTTGGGAATGGGCGGCATATCCTTGAGCCCTTCCATACCGTGGGTCTGAAAACGCCGCTTCCACTCGTAGAAGCTCGTCCGGTCCATGCCGCCTCGGCGGCATGCCTCCGAGATGTTCCCCAGGGTTTCCGCCATCTCAAGCACGCTCCACCGCTGTCGCGCCACCTTCACCGCCGCGTCTTTCTCCACCATTTTCCCTGCCATACTTTCTCCTCCAACATCAGTTTAGCATATCTCCTGATGTTAGACAAGACTGCTAGTCGTACAATAAATGTGTCCAAATCCTGCTTCGTAGAGCTGTTCAAGAATTATCTTCCCCTGCGGGTCTTCGGAAAAAGCATCAGAATCCAGCACGGGAGGGAGTTGCATCTGATCTCCAATCAGTATGACTTTTCTTGCTCGGATCAGAGGGATTAGTATTTCCGGCAGGGTTGCTTTGGCCGCTTCATCAACGATAAGGTAGTCGAATTCCATATCATTCAAGTATCTATTCGATGAAAATCCCGAACAAGTTCCCGCTATAATAGTTGCCGTTTTTATAAAATATTCCTCTATATCCTGCCGCTCTTTTAACGAAGAAATCCACTCGAAGATTATAATTGTTCGCACGAAATTAGGATTCTCTAATTGCAGATTGTGTTCAATTAAGTATTCATCAATCTTTTCTTGAGCAATCTGCTTTTCATTCGGCTGGGCATTTTCGAGCAATACAACGCGATAGTAATCAATAAACTCTCTGAATTCAGAGTAAACTAGATTCTGTGCAGAGAGTAAATCATGGAGCTGCTTCGAACTTTTTGATACAATCTCTTCAATCCATTTTTTGCGCTGAACTTCAAGAGAGTATTTAGACTTTGAGAGTTCAGACAGGTTTTCATCCCTTCCGATTCGTATAGTCATGATGCCATCAAGATACTGATCAAGATCTTGAAGCAACTTGTCCACGGCCGCATGTGCCTGAGAAACAATCAAAATCCGCGCGGCGGCAAGTTCATCAGCCCTATTCCGTCGCAATACCTGCCGGACGACTTCTATTATGAGGTTGGACTTACCAGTACCAGGAGGGCCTTGTATCACAGCAATATCTTGGGCATCAAAAATTTTTTGGATGGAGCGCTTCTGATCGTCATCAAGCTTTTCATCTAAAAAGTTAATGGGAAGGGATAGGGGGACAAGCTTCGGAGACTCGAGGCCCGTAAAAATTCCTTTATAGTCAGCAGCTGTCGCTAAGTCTCGTCGCTGAAGCGCAATGATTGCATCCTTTTGCCTATCAAGTTGGGATATTTCCCGTTTGTAATTTTCACATATAGTTCCCTGCGCTGGCAATAGCAATGATTTTGTTCTGCGTATTACAATTTCTTTTCCGCGGCTACTATACCGCACAAGTATCCAATATCTTTTAACTTCTTACCTCCGTTCGGCTCATTGCTTTCGAGGACAAATAGTGTACTATTTGAAAGTCTGTTGCCAAATATTTCCGGATCTTCTTTGAGCCCAAAAGTAATAATACCATCCTTTTCGCTTACTCGGATATACGCAAATCGGATTGCATTCTGCCGAGTAATTTCAATTAGTTTATCAACATAATTTTCCCATATGCCATAAACCGAATCATATTCCTGATCAATGTTCCTTCTTGACCTTAAGAGAAGTGCATAGTCCGATAACCGGTTGCAGAGGGCGAAGCAACCAGCAGAATCATATAATGGATCACCAGTCCTTTGATAGAAAACAAATGATCCATTTACCGGTATAGATCGGTATTTTATACGTTCTTTAAATTGAATATGCGCTTTTTTAAAACAGGTAACTAATACAATGTCATCGCTAAAGCTGCATTCCATTGTGTAATATCTTCCGACGAAAATAATCACATCCTCGCCGTCATGGGTCTCCATATAGGCGCTGCACTTAGTAAAATTATTAGGTATATCATAAATTAATAATTCGCGATCGGTTCTTGCTCTTTTTACAAGGTTGTTCCGTTTAAGGTAGTCCATCTTTGCAACGGCTATGATAAGATGATATTCTTCACCGCTACTAAGATATCGTTTATAGAGGGGCTGCATAGCTTCCTCTACTTCGTTCAAATCGGAATACCGATCGTCAGGCGACAAAGCAGTCATTCTCTCTAGAACTGACTTTAAAGATGGATCCATCCCTTGCGCTGCTTGGATTTGTTCCGCGAGAGGTGTCGTTCCTCTTGGTCTATTTTTTGAAAATAAGAATAGTATGACAGCACCAATAGAGTACATATCACTTTTTTCTGTAGCGTTTTCGCTATGCATATGAACTTCCGGCGCAGAAAAAGCATTCGTAGCGAACTGATAGGTCGTATCTTCAATGATACTATCTTTTATTTTACTGATTCCAAAGTCAATAATTTTTACACCTTGATCCCCGTTAGTTATCATAATATTATTTGGATTAATATCCCTATGAATCACTCCGTTGTCATGAGCATAAAGTACAGCAGTAATTATTTGACGTGCCAATTCATATTTTGTACGGATATCAATCAATTAGTCTATGGCAGAAGACAATGTCTTGCCGTCGACATATTCTAAGACGAGGCAACCAAATACAGAATCGGATTTCCGAGCCTTACGTTGTTCGATCAAATTGACTATGTATTCAGAGCTATTAAGTTTCCGTAACGCAACCACTTCTTTATCGTATAAAGCCTTGCATACAGGATGATCGCCGATCGGAATCATCTTTAATACAAATTTCTTGTTTGTAGTTGGTTGGGTGGCTAAATACACATGCGTTCTTAGCTTACTATTTCCTCCCAGGCGCTCTCCGATTTCCAATCCCATGAATGTACTCATTCATATCTCCTCACTGTAAATCGGCTACCTATCGCTTACTATATTATACCACAGTTTACTGCGACCGTACAGCGCCTTTATCTATAAACATGTTCATAGAGTATGCTTTTACTCGCTCCTCAGAGGTAGGGTGTCCTTCTGCGTGGCCGTCCACCGCCAAAGCAATGATTGAGGTTTGTCAGGATAAGAAGAATCCCACCCGAGCGGGTGGGATTCTTGATGGTGGAGCATAGGGGATTCGAACCCCTGACCTC
>JAEWPS010000044.1 GCA_023460515.1 Bacillota bacterium
AGTAGGATTAACAGCAAATGTAACAATTAATTACGGAGATTCTACAATAAAACAATATAAAGTAGGAACAAGTAATGTAACATGGACAAATTATACAACTACATTTGCAATAACATCAAATACAGTACTAGCAAACAACTGGAAAAATGCAGATGGAACAGTAACAATATATGCAAAAGGAAAAGATAGTGCAGGAAATGAAGTTACAGTACAAAAGAAAGTACTAAGCTTAGATTTAGATAAACCTAAAGCTCCTATAATACAATCCAATTCGGGATATCCAATATTGACAGATTATGGAGTAAAATTAGATGCTATAACTACAATAACATATGATAGCAGAACAGATATAGACAATTATTATAGCATAGATAATGGAACAACTTGGAAAACATATACAGGTCAATTTGAATTATCTACAGGAACTGTAGTAGCAAAAAGTGTGAAGAAAAATACCGGACTCGTGGTTTCTGTTAGTAAAACAGTGGCCATGCCTAGTGATGCTATAGCTCCAGCCGCTTATGATGGAAATGATAGTTCAACTGTATTAGGTACTGGCGGAAGAATATATAAAATGGGTTATATGATCGTAGATAGCACTATGTGGGGCAATAGTATAAGAGTATTATGGAGTACAGGATACTACAATTATTATAAGTCTAATCAACCAGCTTATATAAAATTTATAGATTCAAGCAATAATGTAATTAGCACAATATCTGCAAATGCTAGATATATGAATGATATATATACTATACCAGTTAATACAGTAAAAATGCAGGTTATAATAGATGATAGGTCTGCTTATGATGGTTATGGATATTTAGCAGAAATACAATTAAGTAATGAACCTAGATTTAGTGTTACAAATGGATATATGTTATTGACATCTGATCCAACAAAGTCAATAAGAACACCATATCAAATGGTAACAGTTTCGTATGCTTCAACAAGTATACAAAGATTATATAGAATAGGAACAACAGGTGAGTGGTTAAATTATCAAGATCAACCTATAAAGCTAAATCAAGGACAAATAATATATGTTAAAGGAATTGATCGATATGGTGTTGAAACAAGAATTATTTCAAGTTTCACAGCTAATGTAACTGATGCATTAACTAGTAATGCATATGATATAAATGATAGTACTGCGGTTAACGGAATATCTGGAAAACTTATGAAAATAGACAGCAGCATGTTAGGAAAAAGTATAAGGATATATAGTAATCAGACTTCTGCTAATGTTGGTACTAGTAACAGCACAATAATAAACGGACAATTAACAGTTAACTTTTTGAATGAAAGTAAAGTTAGTGTTGGTAGTTATACTAAAGGTGCAGGTGTTTATGATAATACTGTAGCTATTCCTAATAATTCAAGTTGGATTTCAGTTACATGTACAAATAATTCGGGAAGAGATTACTTAAATACTACAAGATATGTATATTCATATTTATATGAAATACAACCAAGTAACGAACCAAAATTTAGTGCTACAAATGGATATATGTTATTAGCTGCTGATGTAACAAAGGCAATAAATAAACCTTATCAAATGATAACAATTTCTTATTTTTCAACAAGTGTACAAAAGTTTTATAAGATAGGAACAGGAGAATGGAATATTTATCAAAATCAACCTATAAAAGTAAATCAAGGAGAAACAATATATGCTAAGGGAATAGATCAATATGGAAACCAAACTAGAATAATTTCGAGTTATACACCACATGTAGCAGATGCTTTAACCGCTGAAGTATGCGATAAAAATGATGGTACGAAAATATTTGCATCTGGACAAACATATAAAACTGGTTATATGAGTGTGGATAGTAGTATGTGGGGTAATAAAATAAGAGTATTATGGAGTACAGGATATTACAGTTACTATAATTCTAATCAACCAGCATATATAAACTTTATAGATTCAAATAATAATGTTATAAGTACTGTATCTGCCAATTCTAGATATATGGATAGTATATATACGGTACCAAGTAATACGGTAAGATTGCAAGTTATAATAGATGATAGATCTGCTTATAACGGATTTGGGTATTTAGCAGAGATAGAGCCTAGTAATGAACCTAGGTTTAGTGCTACAAATGGATATATGCTTATTACATCTGATTCTACAAAAGTAATTAGAACGCCATATCAGATGGCAGCAATATCATATTTTCCAACAAGTACACAAAGATTGTATAGGATAGGAACAGTTGGAGATTGGTTAAATTATTATGATGTGCCAATAAAAGTAGAACAAGGTCAAACAATATATGCAAAAGGAATAGATCAATATGGAAATGAAACGAGAATTATATCTACTCTGACATCAAATGTGTCTGATGCATTAACTTCAAATGCATATGATTTAAATGATACTACTTCAGTAACAGGAATATCTAATAAATATATTAAAATTGATAGTAATATGTGGGGTAAAAGTATAAGAATTCGTAGTAATCAGACTTCTGCTAACGTTGGAACTAGCAACAGCACAATAATAAATGGACAACTAACAGTTAACTTTTTGAATGAAAGTAAAGTTAGTGTTGGTAGTTATGCTAAAGGAGCAGGGACATATAATGATACAATTACCGTTCCTACAAATGCTAGTTGGATTTCAGTTACATGTACAAATAATTCAGGAAGAGATTACTTAAATACCACAAGATATGTATACTCGTATTTGTATGAGATATATGTTAATTAAATTATAAATATAATTAAAAAGGTTAGTTTAAAATTTTTAAACTAACCTTTTTATATGTATCATGTAGTTGACAAAGTTTACATAATATGATATACTATATATAGTATGTTTTTTATTAAGCTCTCAAAATTTTGGGGGCGACGCCCCCTTTTATAGGAGGAATATGTTATGAAAACAAGAGAAGAGTTAGAATCTATAATATCCGAGGGGAATATTGAAAAAAAATTAATTTCAGCAAGCGTTGACAACGATATTAGGTTCTGGTTACAATTCCTAGCTTTCAAGTTGGAACTTTGCGAAGAGGAACTGGTACCCCACGTTAATAAGGAATTTCTTTTTAAACCAGAGATTTTTAAATTTCTATTTAAGAAACTTGACAGTGTTCAAAAATTGATGGAATTAGTTTTTAAGGAAGAAGTCTTAAATGTGGAACTGGTTGAAATAATAATTGACAACTTTGACAATCATTGTTTTCCATTGGACTATTTACCCAGAATTAATAGCAAAAATCATTATAACACAATCATTTCTATATGTGAAAAAAATAAAGTACCAGCTAGAAATATGTATGGTTTGATTGATGTTATTAACCCTAGTATACTTGATAAAGAATTAATTGTCAATTTTCTAAAATATATAGCAAAAAATTCTAGTAGCGATTCTGAACTTTTAGATATGACTATGAATATAAGTGAAAAAACATTAAAAAAAGGTTGTGATGCTACTTCTATTTTGTACAGATTTGATGATTGTGAATTTTCTGAGAAGGTCTTAAAAGATCCTGAGTTTATTGAAGGCAGAAAAATCTTTACAAGTGAAGAAGTTAACTAAAATTTCATCTTCTTATTTTGAATGAATCCTATAATTTAGGGTTCATTTTTTTACTTGTTAAAATTATATATGTTAGTTTTTCCTTGTAATTTTAATATAATTATTGTATAATATGTATGTAAATTAAATGTAAAGGATGAAATAATGAAAAATATAACAGTTAATATAATAGGAGCTGGTTTAGCGGGTTGTGAGTGCGCATATATGCTAGCAAGAAATAATATAAAAGTAAATTTGTATGAAATGAAACCACATAATAAATCTGATGCTCATAAAAGTAATGATTTTGCAGAACTTGTATGCAGCAATTCATTAAAATCTGAAAGTATTACAAATGCGTGTGGATTATTAAAAAAAGAAATGGAAGTGTTTAATAGTTTAATAGTTGAAGCAGCGTATAAAACTAGAGTTGAAGCAGGTCAAGCATTAGCAGTTGACAGAAATAGATTTTCAGAATATATAACAAATATAATTAAAAGTAATTCAAATATTAATATTATGTATATGGAAATAGAAGATTTAAATGAAATTTTATCTGATTATACAATTACAGTAATAGCGACAGGACCACTTACAACAGATAAATTATCTGAAAGTATAAAAGAATTAGTTGGTCAAAATAGTTTGTATTTTTACGATGCAGCAGCTCCAATAGTAGAAGCAGATAGTATAAATTATGATATTGCCTACAGTTTAGATAGATATGGTGAAGGTGATGGAGATTACTTAAACTTACCTATGAATAAAGAGCAGTATATGGATTTTTATAACAATCTAATAGTAGCAGAATCTGCAAATAGACATGATTTTGATAAATTATTACTTTTTGAAGGTTGTATGCCTATTGAGGAAATGGCTAAAAGAGGAGAAAAAACCTTAACTTTTGGGATGCTTAAACCAGTTGGATTAAATAATCCAAAGACAGGTGAAAAAAATTATGCGGTGGTACAACTTAGATCAGAAAATAGTAATAAAACAGCCTATAATTTAGTTGGTTTTCAAACAAGTTTGAAATTTACTGAACAAGATAGAATATTTAAAATGATACCAGGTTTAGAAAATGCTAAATTTTTAAGATATGGTGTAATGCATAAGAATACCTATATTAATGCCAGTAAAGTATTAGACAATAATTTTTGTATGAAAGATAAAAACAATATATACTTTGCTGGACAAATATCTGGAGTTGAGGGATATGTTGAAAGCAGTAGCTCTGGAATGATGGTTGCTATGAGTATAATATCAAAGTTAAATGAAAGTAATATTAGATTTCCTGATGAAACAATGCTTGGAAGTTTAGCAAATCATGTTAGCACGGAAAATAAAAACTACCAACCTATGAATGCTAATTTTGGTATTTTAAAACCATTAGATATATCTGGTAAAATTAGAGATAAAAAAGTTAAGTATTCAATGTTTGCAGATAGATCAATGGAAAGTATAATAAAATTAAAAAGCAAACTAAATTATATAAAGTAAGGAAGTGAGAAGTTATGGTGTATCTGTTATATGGAGAAGAAAAATATGATTTATATAAATTTGTTGAGGGGATAAAATCTAAGTTTGACAGATTAGAAGTAGGTGTTAATCTATTTAATATAACAAAAGAAAATATAAACGAACTTGAGTCTATTGCTAATTCCATAACTTTTTTTGGCGAGAATAAATTAATTATAATCAAAGATACAAATTTTAAATTTGATGTAAATAAGATGTTATCTAATTGTAATAAAGACGATTTTTATTTGGTAATTGAGGATAATGTAGATAAAAGAACTTCTGAGTACAAAGATATTTCTAAAGCAGCTGAAGTTAAAGAATTTAAACATCTAAATAGTAAAGATATGATAACTTATCTTATTAACACATTAAAAATGTATAAACTTTCAATATCTTATGAGGATGCTCAATATATGGTTGACGTATGTGGAGAGGATAAAAGTAACAATATAAATGAACTTAAAAAACTTGTGTCTTTTTTAAATAAAGGAGATGCGGTTACAAAAGAAATAATAGATAAGATATGTGTTAAAACAATAAATTCTAAAATATTTGATATGTTAGATTTTGCTGTAAATAAAAATAAACATAAGGCAATTGATTTATTAGAAGATTTATTAGTGCAGAAAGAACCACCAATTAAAATATCTATAATGTTATATAAACAAATAAAACAGATGTATATGATAAAATATTTAAAAGAAAAGAATGTTAAAGATATAAATAGTATATTAGGCATTCATCCTTTTGCATTTGGGAAATTAAATAAATCTGCAGATAAATATGAATTAAAATATTTAAGAACTTTAATAGACAATTTTGACAAATACGACTCTAAAACTAAAATTGGAGAAATGGATTTTGAAATTGGACTTAAACAGATAATATGTATGATGTAATAAAAACAGTTGGATAATTAAACATAATCCAACTGTTTTTATTACTTGTTATTTTTATTTATACAATCTAACGTATAAAATATTGAATCTATATTATTTTTAAATTCTTTATCTAAATTATTAATATTTGCAAATGGTCCTATTGGGTTCCCATTTAGTTTTGACAGCTCAACAGTTAATGTAACGGTGTTTTCTAAGTTAAGTCTATAATAATCCATTACACCGTATTTGAACTTTTCGTTTATTGGTGTATAATTAGTTAAATGACT
This sequence comes from Bacillota bacterium, assembly GCA_023460515.1. GTDB lineage: Bacteria > Bacillota > Clostridia > TANB77 > CAG-465 > RGIG5057. Next base: position 6,219 of record JAEWPS010000044.1, read on the forward strand.
ATAATATGTAAGACCATTTAAAATTGTTGTATATTGATTTTTAGTTACAAGTTTTTTATCTGGAAAACCATATATTTCAGCTCCAGTCGAATGATATGAAATAAATAATTTTAAATTCTTATTACTATATATTCTGTCTACAAAATTATATAAAGATATATTTTCTGGGCATCTTTTATCAAAAATCTCATCTCCTGGATATCCATGTGGACTTGGAATTGTAACGGGAATATCATTATACCTTAATCTGCCGAATTTACTTTTGTTTCTTAACTTTTTCATTTTTGAAAATTCATGAATTGAATTAGAATTTATATCTATACCCATTCCATTAGATGACCAAATAGGTAATACGCTACTATCTAATTTACATTCTTTTAATATTTTATTTACATTGTATCTTAATTTTAAAAATTTTATAAATTCAGAAGATGTTACCATAACAGTCTTATAAAGTTTCTCACATTTTAATCCATTTGCTGCATTTAAATCGTCTTGACTATATAATTCTAAATATTTCTTAGAATAAGATTGTAATGAAAATTTATCCATGATATTTGTATTATTAAGTACATTACTAGAAGATATTATATACCCCTCTGGATTTAAAATTGGTATTATGTGAAAAGAATATTCATTAATATATTTTTTATATTTATCACACTCATTTATTATTGTGTATACAAATTCAATAATGAAGGTTGAAGTTACTAGCTCGCAACCATGTGTTGAAGCTATAAGAATAACATCTTTTTTACCATTTCCAATTTGATAGTAACTAATTGGAAACCCAAAAGAGGTATATCCAATACAATCTTTTTTTATAATTACTTCTTTGTTATTTTTACATAATTCATCTAATCTATCAATTACATTTTCATAAGATAAAATATATTCATTTAAAAACATTATTATTCACCTATTAATATATATGTAAAATTTTTAATATTATTTCAAAGTGAATAAAAAATAAGTATATTGATATAATATGTATAGGTGATTTATGTGAATAAAAGTTATTTGAATTTTAGAACGGATATGGCAGATGAAAGAGTAGATACATATAAAAGAGTTAATAATTTAAGCGAAATAGATGGTGTAATTGTAAAAACAACTGATGATAATGATGTAAGAATAACAACTGTAGATATTACTAATGAAAACGGTGAAAATGCTTTATCTAAGAAGATGGGAAAATATATAACTATTGAAGCTCCAAATGTTAAATATTTAGAAGAAAACGAAAAACAAATTCTAATATCCAAAATCGCAGAACAAATTAAAATTCTTGTAGAAGGTGATAAAAAATCTATTATGATAGTTGGACTTGGAAACGTTTATGTAACTCCGGATGCATTAGGACCTAAAGTAGTAAAATATTTAGATATAACAAGGCATTTATTAAAGTTTGCTAAAGAATATATATCTAGCGACGCTAGAGAAGTTAGCGCTATTTCTCCTGGGGTTTTAGGAACAACTGGAATTGAAACTTCTGAGATTATTGAAAGTGTAGTTAAAAGGGTAAAGCCCAATGTGGTTATTGTTATAGATAGTTTAGCATCACAAAGTGTTCATAGAGTTGGTAAGAGTATACAACTAAGTAATAAGGGAATTGTTCCTGGAGCAGGGGTGAAAAATAAAAGAGAAGGTATAAATCAAGAAACATTAAACATACCTGTAATTGCAATAGGGGTACCTACAGTCGTCGACATGGCAACAATTACAAATGAGGCTATAGATAAAATGCTTGAAAATAGTAAGAAGGAAATAGAAGAGTTTAATAACGAAAATATTAGTAAAGATCACAGCAAAACTATTTTCAATCTACTTAATGATGATAACAGATATAGTATGATTGCAAATACATTAGACACTGAAAATTATATAGTAACACCAAAAGAAATAGATGAAATAATAGACAAAATGTCCGAGGTAATAGCTAGCAGTATAAATACTATATCAAATAGATAATAAATCACATATTTTAAATGCCAAATTATGTTTAAATATATGAAAAAATATACAAATTATTGTATATTCTTTTTTTAAATGATATAATGATATTTGTAATAAGGTTTAATTGATTAAAATTGATTTTATTAAAATTTATATAGTTGGGGTGTTTAAAATGAAAAAATTAAAATTATGTTTGTTGACTATCATGATACTGTTTATTAGTTTATCTTCAATAAATGCAGTTAGTGATTTATCAATATTTGATTTGGGTTACTCAGAGAATATTTATAAATTCAGTGAGGATAAAGATATAAAATTACCTTTTATAAGAGTTAGTGGCGAAAGGATGGAAATAGACAAAGATATAAATAAATCTGGTTTTTCTTTTGCGCGTAATATAAGTGTATTAAATAGATTAACAGGAATTCAAATACTTAGTTCATCAGATATCGTAAGGGTTACTGGAAATCTAGAATATGGTGTTATAATGGCGCCAACGGTAATAATTGATGGAATAATAGATAAATCAGTTTTAATTATTTCTAAGAATATTACTATTTCTAAAGATGCTATCATAAAAGAGGATTTATTATGTAGTACTTCAAATATACAGGTAATCGGAAATGTTGAAGGTAGTATATTGGGAACAATTGGAAAAATAGATGTTTTAGGTAATATATCACAAGATCTTAGAGCAAATATAAATGAAATTACACTTGGTGAAAATTCAAATATTAATGGAAATATATATTTAATATCAAATAATAAAGACATTAATATAAGTACTAAATATCCAAATGCAATAATTAACATTATTGAAGAATCTAATGGAATAGATATTTGGAATATAATTAGAACATCTTTAATATTTGCATTAATCTATTTGTTACTTTCAAATAAAACTAGTTATATTAAAAATAGCCTAAATAAAGTTATATCTTATTGGAAGACAACTGCTATATTTGGATTTGGAAGCATATTATTATTTCCATTAATAGTTATTGCAATTATCTTTTTATCTGTAATTGGTTTAGGTATAGTAACAGTGCCTTTTTCAATTGTCTACGTTGGATTTATGTTTATAGCTTTTATTTTATCAACCTTTATTGTTGGAAGTATAATGAGCGAATATATTTCTAAAAAATATAATGACAAAATAAAAGGAACTTGGGATAAACTAATTTTAGCTTTCTGTATAATGTTAGTATTAAATTTACTCACATTTATACCAGTTATAGGATATACTTTATCAGTAGCAATATGTATTTTATCAGTAGGTGTATTATTTACCTCATTGTTTAAAAAAATTAAAGAATAATATTATTTATATATTAAATAAAACAGGATATAAGGATAAAAACTTATATCCTAATTTTTTTAAAGTTTCATATATTAATGTAGTAACATATATATTTTTGTAAATTTTTAACTCTTTACTTGAAAAACGATTAAATATATAGTAAGATATATATGATGAATTAGGAGGAAGTATATGGAAAGATGGTATACTATAAATCATAACGATGTAATATCCAAACTAAACTCAAAAATAGGTGGATTAACCGAAGAGGAAGTAAAATTAAGGTTAGAAAAGAATGGATATAATAAACTAAAAGAAGTTAAAAAGAAGAGTATGTTTTCTAAATTTTTAGAGCAATTTAAAAATGTAATGATAATTGTACTTATTATAGCTGCTTTGCTATCTGCAGTTTTATCCTTTCTTGAAAATGAACCATTAACCGATACAATTATAATATTAGTTGTTATAATGTTAAATGCAATACTTGGAATTTTACAAGAAAGTAAAGCTGAGAAGGCAATTGAGGCTTTGAAAAGTATGTCTCTGCCATACATAAAAGTTAAACGTAATGGAAAAATTTCAAGTGTTAAAGTTGAAGAATTAGTTGTTGGAGATATAGTTTTAATAGAAGCAGGAGATTATATACCAGCAGATATGAGAATTATTGAATGTCATAGTTTAAAGGTTGAGGAAGCTACATTAACTGGTGAATCCGTACCGGTAGATAAATCAGTATATACGCTAAATGTTACTAAAGATGTAGCATTAGGTGATAGATTAAATATGCTGTATTCTGGAAGTAGTGCAGTATATGGTAGAGCAGAAGGTGTAGTAGTAGCAATTGGAATGGATACGGAACTTGGCAAAATAGCTGAAGCTATATCTGGTATTGAATCTGAAGAAACACCATTGCAAAAGAAAATGAGAGAACTTAGCAAAATGCTTAGCACTATAGTTGTTGTTATAGCTGTGGTTATGTTTTTAGTTGGAATTTTTCAAGGAAAACCAATAATTGATGTATTTATGCTTGCAATTGCACTTGCAGTTGCAGCTATACCAGAGGGGTTAGCTGCTGTTATAACTATAACATTAGCAATAGGCGTTCAAAAAATGGCAAAGGAAAAGAGTATTATACGTAAATTATCTGCAGTTGAGGCTTTAGGTTCTACTGAGGTTATATGTTCAGATAAAACTGGAACTCTTACTCAAAATAAGATGACGGTAAAAAGAATATTTATAGATAACAAAGAAATTGATGTTTCAAACGAAGCAAACTTAAAAGAATTGAATATAGATACGTTTTCTAAGATATTTACACTTTGTAATGATACTGTATCTGGAGAAGATAATGGATACAAAGTCTTACTTGGAGATCCAACTGAAACTGCACTTATATCTTTTGGTGAAAAGTTAAATATAGATAAAGATGAATATGAAAAAATCTATAAAAGAGTAGAGGAAATTCCTTTTGATTCTACAAGAAAAATGATGACAACAGTCAATGAAGTAGATGGAAAATATATGATATGTTCAAAAGGTGCTACTGAATCTGTTATTAGTAATTGCAGATACATACTAACAGATGGTGAAGTAAAAGAACTTACAGAAAGCATAAGAAATGACATATTAGCACAAAACTTAAGATTAGCTAAAGATGCTTTTAGAGTATTGAGTTTTGCATATAAAATTGATGAAAGTAAATTGATTTTAGATAATGAAGATGACATGAAAAAACTTGAGACAGATTTAATATTTGCTGGTATGACTGGAATGATTGATCCACCTAGACCAGAAGCTAAAGAGGCTGTGAAACAGTGTTTTGAAGCTGGTATGATACCAATTATGATTACTGGTGATAATATAGACACAGCAACTGCTATAGCTTTGGAACTTGGGATTTTAACAGATAAAAGTCAGGCTGTAATTGGTATTGATGTAGATAACATGTCAGACGAAGAATTAATAGAAAAAGTAGAAAATATAAGAGTTTATGCTAGGGTATCACCTGAAAATAAAATAAGAATTATCAAAGCATGGAAAAAAATTGGTAAGACAGTAGCAATGACAGGAGATGGAGTAAATGATGCTCCAGCACTTAAAGGTGCAGATATTGGTATTGGAATGGGTATAACAGGCACGGAAGTATCAAAAAGTGTATCTAGTATAATATTAGCAGATGATAACTTTTCAACGATAGTTGTGGCGGTTAAGGAGGGTAGAAGAATATATAATAATATACAAAATGTTATTGTATATTTACTAGCTTCAAATTTAGCAGAAGTTTTAATTATATTCATTGCGACACTTATGAATAAAACATTACTTCTACCTATACAAATATTGTGGATCAATTTAGTAACCGATACAATACCTGCTATTGCACTTGGTTTTGAAAAAGGTCAACCAGATATTATGAAGCAAAAGCCTAGAAAGAAAACCGAAAAATTCTTTAATCCTTTCCTTGTATCTAGAATAACAATACCTGCTATTTTAAAGGTTATTATAATATTTATAGTATATTTCTTTGTAGAAGGAACTGAAGGTGCAATAATAGCAAGTGAATCTGTATTTGTTACTCTTGCTACTATAGAAATATTATTTTCATTTATATGTAGATCAGATAGAAATTCAATTTTTAAAATAGGAATATTTTCAAATATATATATGGTAATATGCGTTGTTTCAACTCTTATAGTTCAATATGCTATATTGATGTTTCCTGTTACTAGACAATGGCTTAAAGTTGAGATTATGCCAATAGAATTATATGGATTCTTGGTAGCTGTAGCTTTAATAGCCGTAATTTTATTTGAAGTAGTTAAACTAACATTAGCCAAAATATTCTTGAGTAAAGAAAAATAGAAGCATAAAAATAAAAATTAAACATACAATTTAATGAGGTGATTGTATGTTTAATTTTAGATTTAATAAAAATAATATTTTCAGTAATATTAGCAATAGTTTTAGGGGTAACAGAACTAGTAGATTTGCGGGTGAATACAAAGTATTAAACCAAGAGGAATTGCATAATTTTTTAAATCAGGATGTATGTGTCTTGGATGTTAGGACAGAAAGCGAATTTAGAAGTATACGTGTAAAAAATTCAATTAATATTCCACTTAATATTTTAAGTAGAGAAATTCTCAGTGTTGTTCCAAATAAAGAAACTAAAATATTAGTCTATTGCGTAACGGGAGAAAGAACTAAAGTTGCAATACAAAAATTAAATAGTTTAGATTATAAAAACATATATATTTGGGGGAATGGTGGATTAAATACACTAAAATATAGAGATATACTTGAATATTAGAATATTACAGAAAAATGTCATAAACTATTTAAAATTGTAAAAAAATATACAATTTTAAATCTTAATATTTGGTGTAATATTATCTAATATTACAAAATTATTGTAAACTTGCAGATAATAAAGGCGTTTTTATAAACAAAGGGCGATATTTGATATATTTTAGTTGTACATTAAGTAATAAAAATGTAACAAAAATAATATATAAAAAGTATTGCTTTTTGTTTTCATATGTTGTACAATAATATTAAGTTTAAAATCATGCTATTAATTATGCGTGAAACTATACAAAAGAGGGTGTTATTTTATGTTAGAGTTTTGGAAAAATGAATGGGAATTATTTTTAGGAGATTTAGCTTCTGTAAAAGATACTTTAAAAAGAGTATTTGGAGTTAAAAATGATTTACTTATGCTTAATGTGGCTTCTGAGCAAGCGGATGTAGCTCAAGTTATAGAAGAGCCAGTGTATGAAAATGATGCAATAGATCACAAAGTTACTGCATATTTTGGAGAAGACATAGATACTGTGAGACAAAATACAAGTGGTGATAAAACACAACATGAAGTATTAAGAGAATATGCACAATATTTTAAACCATATACCGCTAGTCATGAAATGTGTAATAGTGCTTTTAGAAAGTATTATGACAGACATGCATTAGAAATTGCAACTTGTGATATTCCGGTTGAACAACTTAGAATTGTTCAAAATAATGTGGATATATTTATCGGTGGACAAGAAGTATTTGGTGAAAACGGACAATTTATTGATTCACGTGTTGATACAATATTCAAAAAAGTTGGAGATGCTCAAATCAATAAAATGGTTAATATTTTACATGATAATACTGATGATTGTGTAAATGCACAAGGCGAAAGATTATTTGCTGAAGCTATACATTATATGGTAGACAATGGAATAAAAATTGAAAAAGATGGGGATCTAATAAAACCTGTTAAAACAGTTTTGGAAGATAAGTTAAACAATACTCATACAAGTCTAAGAAATTTAGAAGATTATAATGATGAATATCAAAAATTACTTTCTGATGAAAGAAAATATTTATATGCATTAAATAGAATAGAACAATTTGAAACAGAACAAAAAATATCTAGTTTTGAAGCTAAACTTGAAAGTATTGGTTTACCTCAAGACGCACAATAACATAAATAATTAAAAGGTATAAGTAATTAAATAACTTATACCTTTTTTCTTATATATAAAATTAAAGAATCATAATATTAATATCAAATATTTGAAGTTGATTTATCTATATATAATTTATAGATTTTTTTTGCCTTTTATATCCAATATTTAAAGCTTTCCTTGATTTTATTGCACTTTTATTATATAATTATAATATTGAAAAAACGATTATGAATCGTAAAACTAGGAGATGTACAAAATGAATGAAAAATTAAAACAAATTAGAGAGTCTGTAAATTTAGAATTAAATGATTCGGTTACTGTAGAAGATATTGAGAATATTAAAGTGAAATATCTTGGAAAAAAAGGTGAGATAACTATAATCCTTAAAACATTAGGTCAAATGGCACCAGAAGATAGAAAAGAAGCTGGAAGTTTAATTAATGTTTTAAGACAAGAAGTTGAAAATAATATTGAATCTAAATTTAAAATTTTAAAAGATTTAGAAATAGAAAAGAAATTAAGTTTTGAAAAAATAGACGTGTCTATTGATAAAACTAAAAAAAGTTTTGGAAACAAGCATCCTTTAACTATAGTTTTAGACGATATAAAAGACATATTTATGGGAATGGGTTATTCAATAGCTGAAGGTCCTGAAGTTGAATATGCAGAAATAAATTTTGACGCATTAAATACTCCAAAAGATCACCCAGCTAGAGATTTGCAAGATACATTTTATGTAACAGAAGAAATAATACTGAGAACTCAGACATCACCAGTTCAAGCTAGAACTATGCTTAAGCAAAAACCACCTATAAAAATTATAGTTCCTGGTAGAGTTTACAGATCAGATAATGTTGACGCTACTCATTCACCTATGTTTCACCAAGTTGAAGGATTAGTTGTAGACAAAAATATAACAATGGCAGATCTAAAAGGTACATTAGAAATGTTTGCTAAGACTTATTTTGGTGAGAATACTAAAATACGTTTAAGGCCTCATCATTTTCCGTTTACTGAACCTAGTGCAGAAGTTGATGTTTCATGCTTCGTTTGTGGTGGAGTAGGATGCAAAGTTTGTAAAGGTGAAGGTTGGATAGAAATATTAGGAGCTGGTATGGTTCATCCTAATGTATTAGAGGCAGCAGGTATAGATTCTAAAATTTATACGGGATTTGCGTTTGGAATGGGGCTTGAAAGAATAGCTATGACAAAATTTGATATAAATGATATGAGATATTTATATGAAAATGATGTAAGATTTTTAAATCAGTTTTAGAAAGTAGGAAGAAAATATGAATGTTTCGCTTAATTGGCTTAAAGAATATGTTAATTTAGATGATAATTTAGAGATAAAAGAATTAACAGAAAGACTTACTATGAGTGGTAGTAAGGTTGAAAAGTATGAAAAATATGGAGAGAAAACAGAAGGAGTATATACAGGTTTAGTAGAAAATATTAATAAACATCCTGAAGAAGACGGTTATAACATTGTAACTTTAAATTTAGGAGATAAGAAATATACTGCAATAGCTAAGATTCCAGATATTGAAGTTGGAGATATAGTTCCTGTAGCACTTCCTAATGCAAAAATAATTGGTAAAACTGTTAAAGAAGATATAATTAAAGGTATTAAATCTGAGTGTATGATTTGCCATATTTTAGATTTAGGATTGACAAAAGAGAGTTTTCCAATAGTTAAAGCATCTGGACTTATATCATTTCCTAAAGATGTAAAAATAGGAGAAGATGTTTCAAATTTAATTGGTCTTGGTGATTATATAATTGAATTTGAAATTACTCCAAATAGATCAGATTGTTTATCTGTAGAAGGTTTAGCACGTGAACTTGCCGTTACTTTTGGTTTAGAATGTAAACAATTATGGCAAGATAAAGACTTACATTTAAACTATGTTAAAGATATAGATGGAATTAATGTTAAAATAGAAACTGAAAATTGTAAAAAGTATGTTTTAAATGTAGCTAAAAATGTTAAAGTTACATCTTCGCCATTTGAAATGCAAGTAAAGCTAATGAAATCTGGATATTCTGTTATAAACAATATAGTAGATATAACTAATTTTGTTATGCTTGAAATGGGTCAACCACTTCATGCGTTTGATAAAGATATTTTAACTGATTCAATAATAGTTAGACAAGCAAATGAAAAAGAAAAAATTATTACTTTAGACAAAGAAGAAAGAATTTTAACTAATAAGAACATGGTTATTGCAGATAATGAAAAGGTTGTTGCAATAGCTGGAGTTATGGGTGGATTAGATTCAGGTATTAGTAATAATACTAAATCTGTTGTAATAGAAGCAGCTAATTTTGTTAGAGGAAGTATAAGAAATACATCAAAAAAATTATTACTAAGAACTGATGCTTCAGCTAAATATGAAAAAGGTCTTTCACCTGAGCTTACAGAATATGCAATGAATAGAGTATGTAACTTAATAAATTCATTAGGAATTGGTGACATTTCATACGATGTTGTTAAAGTGGATAACTATAAGCAAAATGAATATAAACTAGAAATAGATTATGAAAAAATCAATAAAATTATTGGAATAGAACTTGCTAATTTTGAAATAGATAATATATTGAATAAATTGAATTTAAAAGTAAATAATTGTATTTTAACAGTTCCATATTATAGAGAAGATATAAGAATAACAGAAGATTTGGCTGAGGAAGTATCTCGTATATATGGATATGACAAATTACCTTCAACAATGCCAAATACGGCTGCTACATTTGGATACAAAACAGATAAGCAAGTTTTTGAAGATAAAATAAGATCTTTAAGCTTATCTTCTGGTTTTAATGAAATATATACTTATACATTTTTTAGTTTAGATACTTTAGAAAAGGCTATAAGTAAAGATAATAAAAAATTATATAATCTTGTTAAACTTGAAAATCCGCTTAGTATAGATTTTGAATACATGAGAACTACAACTGTTCCGCATATGCTAGAGGCGTTAGAAAGAAACAATTTGAGAAAAAATACAGATGTTAAATTGTTTGACTTAGGCAAGGTGTTTTTAAATGCTGAAAATATATCTAAGAATGAGTTGTGTGATGAGAAGTTACATTTGACCTTGGGGGCATATGGAGAAAATGTAGATTTTTATACATTGAAAGAAGTAATCAGTAACATTTTAGATAATTTTAAAATAGAAACGGAAGTAGTAAGAAGCAAAGAAACATATTTACATCCTGGAATATCTGCAGATTTATTAGTAAATAATGAAGTGCTTGCAACTATGGGTAAAATAAATCCAAAAGTTATCAAAAACTATACACTGCCAGAAGATACATATATAGCAATCCTTTATATGGATAAAATATTTGCAAGCAAGAAGAATAAAATTAAGTATAAAGAGCTACCTAAATTCCCAGCTGTTGAAAGAGATATAGCTTTTATAATAAGCGAAGATGTACTTTCAGGTGATATTATTAAGGAAATGAAAAATTTAAATAATGATATAGTTGAAAATGTTACTTTGTTTGATGTTTACCAAGGTAATCAAATTGATCAAGGCATGAAAAGTATGGCATATAGAATAAGACTTAGATCTAACAATAAAACTTTAGAAGAAAATGAAATATCTAATTTCATGGATAATTTATTAGATATGCTTGCTATTAAATTTAAAGCTGAAATAAGAAAATAATTATAGTTATATAAGAGGTGATATAATGAAAGAAATTTTCAGATTAAAATATTCAGTTGTTTTACTTTTAATTCTTGTACTTGCAGTAATTACTTTTGTAAATTTACCTAGCAAATCAAGAGAAGTAACATCACTAGTAATATTTGGAGACAATATTCAAACTGATTTTAAACCGTTTATTGAAAATGGTGGAATATATATATCTTCTGATACAATTGGTAAAACTATTGATGAACATCTATTTTATGATAATATAGCATCAAAAGTTATAGTTACAACAAAATCGGATGTTGCTAAATTTAAAGTTGGAGAGAAAAAAGTTAATTTAAATTTAGAATATAAAGATACTCAAAATGAAGTTAAAATTGTGGGACAAAAAGTATACATACCTATAAACATTCTCCAAGATCTATATGATATAGATGTTTTTTATAACGAAGAATTAAACTCTATCGTTATAGATAGAAAAACTAATGTAGAAGGTAATATATTAAATAATAAAGTTTATGTTTATTCAGATATAAAAACTGATTCACAAATTTTAGCTACACTTAGTAAAGATGATAAAGTAATTGCTTATGTAGATAATCTTAAACATAATAGATGGATTAAAGTAAAAACAAATGATAATATAGTAGGTTATATATTTAAAGATTCTGCTTTATTAAAAGAAATAGAATCTGTAGATACTGTAGAACCTAAAAAAGATAAGGTTGTTATGTTTTGGCAATATGGAAATAGTTTAAATACTTTAGAAAATTCGAAAGTTAATATAGTAAATGTTGTATCACCAACCCTATATGAATTGAAAAATTCTACAGGAGATGTAAATAGTAAATCCGCAACGTCCTATGTAAATAAGGCGAAAAGTTTAGGATATAAAGTTTGGCCAATAATTACTAATGGTATTGATTCTGTAAGTTATTCGCCAACAGATACTTCACTTCTTATGAATAGTGAATCTGCAAGAGAAAATCTAATTAAAAACATACTTAATATTTTGAAAAACGATAATTTAGATGGTATAAATATAGATTTTGAAAACATGAAAGTTGATGATAGAGAGCTATATACCCAATTTATACGTGAACTTGCGCCTTTAGTTAGAAAACAAAATAAAGTTTTATCTGTGGATATGTACTTTGTTGCATATGTAGACAGAAAAGGTGTGGGAGAAGCTGCAGATTATACAGTTCTTATGGGATATGATCAAAGAGGAAACTGGTCAAATTCTAGTGGATCCATTTCAGAAGTTTCATGGGTTGAAGGTAATATCAAATCATTAATTGATGATTCGAAAATATCAGAAGAAAAAATTATATTAGGTGTTCCGTTTTATACAAGATTATGGACTGAAAAATCTGGTATAAGTAAACCAACAACTAGCGTATATACAATTAAAGATGCAGCTAAATACATTAGTAATAATAAGTTGAAGCCTACTTATGATGAAAAGTCTGGTCAAAACTATGTTGAATATACTAAAGGTGATTTAACATATAAAATGTGGATTGAAGATAATACTTCTATGAAAAATAGAGTAAATTTAATAAATACATATGGATTAGCAGGTCTAGCTGGATGGCAAAAAGGTTTTGAAACAGAAGATATTTGGAAAACAATAGAAGAAAATCTTACTAAATAATAAATTAATATAATTGATATAATAATATATAATTCCTACATTTATTTTTAAAATGTGGGAATTATATAGACTATAGGGGAATAATATGATTTTAATAATAATATTACTAATTTTTATAACAGTTTTTATATTATATGTTATATTAGATAATTATAATGTAAAAGTAAAATATACCAATGTATATATAGATAATTTACCTGAGGAATTTAATGATTATACAATATTACAAATGACAGACTTACATTCTAAAGAATTTGGTAAAATATTATATGACAAAATAAATAATATAAATTATGATATGATTGTGTTTACAGGAGATATGATGAATAACAAAGATTATAATATGAAATCTTTAGTAAATCTTATTAATAACATAAAAAACAAAGAATTAATGATTTATGTTGATGGTAATAATGGACCAAAAACATATGATTTTGAAAATAATAAAGTTACAAAATTTGGTTTGAAAATTGAGTCGTTAGGATGTACCTTGCTTAAGGATACTTACTGTTTAGAAAAGGAAAACTCAAAAATATGGTTATCTAACTTTGATATAGCTACTAACATGTTTTACTATAGGAAAAAATTCTATTACGAAGATAAATTCAAACAAAAATTTTCTCATATTGGTGATTTTGTAAGTATAGGTATTGGACATGAACCAGTTAATAAAAATGTGGTAAAGGTTATATCAAGTAATAAAATAAAAAATTTTAAATATGATTTAATTATAGCGGGACACTATCATGGTGGTCAGATTAGAATACCATTTTATGGAGCATTAATTATTCCAGCCAAAAGTCCAAAGGAATCAATTTTTCCAGATCAGGATATTGTATCAGGATTGTATAAATATCAGCATGTTAGTCAATATGTGAGTCCAGGACTTGGTGCAAGTAAAAGAATTCCTTTCCTTAATTTTAGACTGTTTAATACTCCACAAATAGATGTAATTAAGTTAACTAAAAGTGTTGACACAAATTAAATAAGAGATTAATATGTAAAAATAGAACAAATTTACATTTATTTGTACAAATATTTTGCAAATTAACATAAAACTCTTGCTTTTTGAGTATATATAGTATATAATATAAACATAAAATTTATGATGAGGGGGTTGACAAATCCTCTCATTTACTGTATATGAAAGTTTGAGGTGAGTAATATTACAAACAAAGTTATAAATGAAATTGAAAAGGTAATTGAAAAAGATATAGCAGATTTAGGCTTTGCTGTTGAATATGTTGAATATATAAACGAATTTGGTAATAACATTTTAAGAGTAGTTATAGATAAATTAAACGGTAAAGTAGATATAGAAGATTGTGAAACAATAAGTAGAAAAATTGAAGATAAAATAGATAAGTTAATGAAAGAAAATAAAGAATATGTTTTGGAAGTTTCATCTGCAGGAATGGAAAGACAGCTTAAAAGTTTGAAATTATATAAAAAATATATTGGACATGACATTTCAATTAAATTATTTAAAAAAACAGACATAATGAAAGATGTAAAATTAAAAGAATTTGATGCAAAATTAATTAACTTAGATGAGGAAAAAAATATAATAACAGTTAAGAAAAACATATCAAATATAGATGTTACTTTTAATATTGAAATAAAAGATATAGCATCTGCACACACAGTTTTTGATTATGATAAAATGTTTAAAGAGAGTAAAAAAGAGAAAGGTGGAATATAAAAAATGAAAAGTGAAAAAGTTAGTGCTAAAGAATTAATCAACGCTTTAGATGAAATTTATATGGACAAAGGAATAACAAAAGAGTATTTAATAGAATCATTAAAAATGGCTTTAGAGGCTGCATACAAAAAAAACTATGATACTAATGAAACAGTTATAGTTGATCTTAATGAAGATAAAGGTGATATAAAAATATTTGCTGTTAAAACTGTTGTTAATGAAGTGGTAGATAAAAACCTAGAAATCTCTTTAGAAGAAGCTAAAACAGTGACTAAAAGAGCTAAAATAGGGGATACTATAAACATTGAAGTAACTCCAAAAAACTTCGGTAGAATAGCTGCTGCAGCTGGTAAACAAATCATAGTACAAAGATTAAGAGAAGCAGAAAGAGATTTAGTTTTTTCACAATATAGCGACAAAGAAGGTCAAATAGTTATTGGTGTAGTTCAAAGAGCAGATAAATTTGGTACAATTGTTGATTTAGGAAAAGTTGAAGCATTAATACCAGAAAAAGAACAAGTAAAAAAAGATAATTTTAATTCTCATGATAGAATAAAAGCTTATGTATTAAGCGTAACTGCTAATGGAAAATATGGTCCACAAGTTATACTTTCTAGAAAAGATCCTAATTTTGTGAAAAAGTTATTTGAACTTGAAGTTCCAGAAGTTGCTGATGGAATAGTAGAAATTAAAGGTATTGCACGTGAGGCTGGTAGCAGAACTAAAATAGCAGTATATACTGAAGATGAAAATATAGATCCAGTAGGAGCTTGTGTAGGTAAAAAAGGTATAAGAATTCAACCAATAATTCAAGAATTATCTGGCGAAAGAATAGATGTAATACCTTACAGTGATGATTTGCCAAGTTTTATTATTAATGCTTTATCTCCAGCTGAAGTTTTAGCAATAGATATAAACGATGAGGAAAAAATAGCAACAGTTGTTGTTCCTGACGAAGCTTTATCGTATGCTATAGGTAGTGGTGGTCAAAACGTAAGACTTGCTGCTATACTTACAGGATGGAAAATAGATATTAAGACAGAAACAAGTGTTAAAGAGAACATAGTAGAGTAGGTGATATATTTGACTCCAACAAGATGCTGCAGTTTATGCAGGAAAAGAAATAGTAAAGAAAATTTGTATAGGATAGTAGCGGATAATGGGTCAGCTATATTAGATGAAAAACAAAATATAAATTCTAGAGGAATGTATATTTGTAAAAACAAAAAATGTATAGAAAATTTTATAAAGGTTATAGATAAATCTAAATTTAATTTAAAAATAAATATTGACAGAGATAGTTTGAAAAAAGTTTTAGAATTGTTATTAATTAGGATGGGGGAATAAATTTTGGGTAAAATGAAAGTACACGAATTAGCAAAAGAACTTAATTTATCTAATAGTGAGTTAATAGGTAAATTAAAAAGTATAGGCATTGAGGTTAAATCGCATTTGTCGGCACTTACTGATGAAGAATATAATAAATTCAGAGGATCTACAAAATCTTCAAAAGATATGATTGAGCCCAAAAAGAGTTCTGATTCAAAGAAAGTTGAGTCTATTCCTCATATCATTAGAAGGAATGTAAAAGTTATAAATACTGATAACGATAAAAAAGTAATTGAAGAGATAACTACTAATATTTCTGGAGAGATAAAAAAGAGTCATCAAACAGTAAAAACTGAAGATAGAACAGTAGATAACTCTTATTCTAGAGAAGGATTAGGCGTTGTAACTCCTAGATTTAATAATTCAAATACTAGAGGGGTTTCACATAATAGAAGTAATAATGTTGTAGTTACTAGAAATGGTAAAAAAGTAGAAGATGAAGTAAAACAAGAAGTAGTAAAACCTATAGAAAAAGAGGATGTTGAAAATAATAATATGAATGTAGTATCAGTAGAAAAAGAAAAAAAAGAAGCAGAGGTAATTCCTGAAACTAAAGTAGAGAATAATTCAAACTATGAGAAAAAACCTTATGTAAATAACAATAATAACTCAGAAAGACCATATAAAAATAATTATAACAACAACAATACAAATGGAAATTCAACATATGAGAGAAGACCATATAACAATAATTACAATAATAACAATACTAATAATGCAAATGGAAATTCAACATATGAAAGAAGACCATATAACAACAATTATAATAATAACAATACTAATGGTGCAAATGGAAATTCAACATATGAGAGAAGACCATATAACAACAATTATAATAATAACAATACTAATAATGCAAATGGAAATTCAACATATGAAAGAAGACCATATAACAATAATGGAACAAATACTAATTCGGATAGACCATATAGAAATAATTATAACAATAATAATGGTGCAAATGGTAGTTCAACGTATGAGAGAAGACCATTTAATAATAATGGTACAAATAACAATACAACTGGAAACAGACCATACAATAACAATGGTGGTGGGTTTAGAAATAACAGATTTAATAATGCGCCTATGAACCAAGTAGATAAATTTATGAAACAATCTACTGACAGTCAACCAATAGAACAAAAGGAAACTAGAGATTATAGTTTAACTTTAATAGACAAAAAGAAATATAATAACACACCAGCATCTGTTGATGGAAAAAAATCAACAATAAACAAAAATGAATTAAGAGAACAACATACAAGAGTAGCAACATCAAAATTAAAAGGGTTAGAAGTTAATACTTCTGGTTCTATGTTAGATTTATACGAAAGAGATACAGATTCTGTAAGAAAAGGAAGCAGAAAAAGAAGAGATAAAAAAGTTATATCTGTAAATCAAACAAAAATAATTCCTATGACAGAAGTAAAATTACCTGAGACTATGACAGTTAAAGAGTTTGCTGAAGCTTTAAAAAAGCAAGCATCTGAAATAATCAAAAAATTATTTTCACTTGGAATTTTAGCTACTGTAAACCAAGAAATAGATTTTGATACAGCATTTTTAATTGCTGCAGAATTTGGTATAACTGCTGAGAAACATGTAGCAGTTACTGAAGAAGATATATTATTTGATGAATCAGAGGATTTAGACAAAGATTTAAAACCAAGGCCTCCAATAGTAGTTGTAATGGGTCATGTTGATCATGGTAAGACATCACTTTTAGATAGAATAAGAAGTGCACATGTTGTAAGTGGTGAAGCAGGCGGTATTACACAACATATAGGTGCGTATAAGGTTGAAGTAAATAATAAAGAAATATGTTTCTTAGATACACCTGGACATGAAGCGTTTACTGAAATGAGAGCTAGAGGAGCACATATTACTGATATAGCTGTTATAGTAGTAGCAGCAGATGATGGTATAAAACCACAAACAATTGAAGCAATTGATCATGCTAAAGCAGCAGATGTTTCAATAATTGTTGCAATAAATAAAATAGATAAGCCAGCAGCAGATGTTGAAAAAGTAAAACGTGAATTATTAGAAGTTGGATTAATAGCAGAAGAATGGGGTGGAGATACAATTTGTGTACCTATTTCAGCTGTAACTGGTGAAGGTGTAGATACTTTATTAGAAATGATACTTTTAACAGCAGAAATTAAAGAATTAAAAGCAAATCCAAATAAGCAAGCAAAAGGAACTGTAATAGAAGCAAGATTAGATAAAAATACTGGAACAATAACATCATTATTAGTGCAAAGAGGAAAACTTAATGTTGGAGATACAATAGTTGTAGGTGATATTATTGGTAAAGTTCGTGCTATGAAAGATGATAAAGGAAGAAAAGTAAAATCTGCAGGACCTTCTACGCCAGTAGAGATAATTGGTCTTGGAGCAGTACCACAAACAGGTGACGTTTTCTATGAAGTAGAAGATGAAAAAACAGCTAAACAACTTGTAAGTAAGAGAAAAGCGGATGTAAGAAGAAACCTAGTTAAACAGGGTTCTAAGGTAACACTTGAAGATTTATTTGGTCAAATAAAAGAAGGCGAAATAAAAGATCTTAATGTAATAGTAAAAGCAGATGTTCAAGGAACACTTGAAGCTCTTAAAAATTCGTTAGAGAAAATTTCTAATGAAGAAGTTAAAGTTAGAGTTATACATGCTGCAACTGGTGGTATTAAGGAAAGTGATATAACACTTGCTAGCGTATCTAATGCTATAGTAATAGGATTTAATGTAAGACCTGAATCTACAGCAATGGCTCAAGCTGAAAAAGAAAAAGTAGATTTAAGATTATATAGTATAATTTATGATGCTATAAATGATGTAGAATCTGCAATGAAAGGTATGCTTAAACCAACATTTAAAGAAGTTGTTCATGGAACAGCAGAAGTTAGAGCGACATTTAAAGTTTCTAATGTTGGAACAATTGCTGGTTGTTATGTAAAATCTGGTAGTATAATACGTAATACATTGTGCAGACTAATAAGAGATTCTGTAGTTGTAGCTGAAGCTAAAATAGAATCAGTTAAACGTGAAAAAGATGATGTAAAAGAGGCTAGAGAAGGATACGAATGTGGTATTAAATTAGAAAAATTCAATGATATTAACGATGGAGATATTATTGAATGTTATGAAATGGTTGAAGAAAAGAGGAAATAATATATATGCAAAGACATGAAAGATTGGAACAAGATACAAAAAGAGCATTAACTGTTATAATATCAGAAGAACTTAAAAACCCTGATGTAACTGGTTTAATATCTGTGACTGATGTTAAAATAACTCCGGACCAAAAATATGCAAAAGTATTTGTTAGTATATATAATGTAAAAAACAAAGAAAATGTTTTAGAGGGTTTAAAAAAATCTTCTAAATTCATACGTGGCTGTTTAAGCAGACACGTTAAAATGAGAAATACTCCTGAACTTACATTTGTAATAGATAATTCTTTAGAGTATGGATCACATATGAATGAAATTTTTAGAAACCTAAACATCGAATAATGTGAAAAGACTAGTCTTCTAAAAGATTAGTCTTTTTCTAATTAATCTTTAAAAAACATATTGTAATAATACGTTTTTAATGATATAATTTATTTTATATAAAGGGGAAACTTATGATAGAATTTAAAGAGGCAAAAAAATATATAAAAAAAGCAAATAAAATATATGTGGTAGGACATATAAATCCCGATGGTGATTCAATAGGTTCATCGTCTGCTATGTGTCTAGCATTAAAAAAATTAGGAAAAGAAGTGAATGTTGTAATTCCAAAACATTCAGAAATATTTGATTTTTTGCCCCATATTGAGAATGCTAAAACTTCTATTGAAGAAGAATCTATAGATTTACTTATTATTGTAGATTCAAGTGATATAAGAAGAGTGGCACTTTCAGAGGAAGATATAAAAAAAGCAAAAAATATAATAATGATAGATCATCATAAAAAAAATAGTCCATATGGAATAGTTAATGTTATTGATGAGACATGCCCTGCTACTTGTCAACTTGTATATGAATTTATAACATATCTTAAAATAAATATAGATAAAGATATTGCAACATATATATATGCTGGCATATTAACGGATACAGGCAGTTTTAATTATTCAACTACAAATGAAAGAACTTTGGCTATTGTTTCTAAATTATTAGGACTTGGTATAGATTTTGCATTTATTTGCAAGAAGTTAAATGATACTATGAAAGAATCTAAATTGAAGCTTATTGCTACCGCTATAAATAATATGGAAGTGTATGAGAACGGTAAAATAAGATATACATATGTTGATTATGATACTCTTTGTAAATTAGGTGTAGATGAAGAAGATGCTGAAGGTATGACTAATTATTTAAGAATGGTTGAAGGAACTGAAGTTGCAATATATGTAAGAGGTAAAAGTAATGGAACTAATAAAGTTAGTTTACGTTCAGGTAATACTGTAGATGTATCATCTGTAGCAATATTATTTGGTGGCGGTGGTCATAAAAGAGCTTCAGGATATACTATGCCTGAAAGTTTAGAAATTTCCAAACAAAAATTATTAGATGAATTAAAAAAATTATTATAAAGAAGGTGCATTAAAATGAATCCAGTAATACCATCAGGTATTTTAAATATAGATAAACCGTCAGGTATAACATCACATGATGTTGTTGACGTGTTAAGAAAAGTGTTAAAAGGTACTAAAATAGGTCATACTGGTACACTAGACCCAATGGCAACTGGCTTACTTGTAATATGTATAGGAGATGCTACTAAACTCTCTGAACATATAACATCTCAAGATAAAAAGTATTCAGTTAAAATGCTACTTGGAGTTGAAACAGACACTTATGATGTAACAGGTAGAATAATATTTGCTTCAGTTATGAATAAAGATGAAATATATATAAAAGAAAGAATAAAAAGATTCATAGGGAAGCAAATGCAAACTCCACCTATATATAGTGCGATTAGAGTAGATGGAAAAAGAGCATACGAATATGCAAGAGAAGGTAATGAAGTTAAACTAAAAGAAAGAGAAATTGAAATATATGATATTTCTAATATTATAGTTGATATACCTAATAAAGAAGTATCTTTTGATGTACATTGCTCTAAAGGAACTTATATACGTTCACTTGTAAATGATATTGGAAAGAAAATAGGATCTGGTGCTACTATGAGTGAACTTAGAAGAATTGCTAGTGGAAAAAATACTGTTTCAGATAGTATAAAATTATATGATTTTCTAACTTTAAATTATGAGGATATGATTAAGAGAATTATTCCAATAGAAAAATATTATAAGGACGCTAAAGCAATATATCTGAATGAAATAGAATATAATAAATTTCTAAATGGTGTTAAACTAGAATGTGAGTATCATGATAGACTAGTTAGAGTTTATTGCGAAAAAAAATATAAGGGAATTGGTATAGTTGAAGATAATTTTTTAAAAAGATATATTATTGAGTAGGAGGTATATATGAAAAATATTAAAAATTCAGGTATAACATTAATACTTTTAGTTACTACAATAATAATATCATTAATTATTATATCTACAGTTGTAGTAGCTTATGAAGGTATATTAAATAATACGAAAAAGAGTGAGTTTGCTAAAGAAATGTATACTGTAAAAAAATTGGTAATGGACTATGGTTTTATGAATTCTAGTTATCCAATTAAGGAAGAAGTAACTATAGATTTGGGCACTTTACCAGAAGAGTCTAAAATTCAATTTTCTTCCGAACCCGGATATGATACAAATAGTATAACTTTAAACGTAATAGATTTGTATAAGGCCGGTGTAGAAAATGTGATAAGAGGAACTACTAAATATGGTGCAAATGATATATATGCATTTTCTACTTCGACAAGAAAAATATATTATGTATCTGGTGAACTTATAGGTAATACTACGTACTATACTTTAACCGATGAATTATATGAAAAAATAAGTATAAATGACGTAAAGTGAGGGAGTGAAATTATATGAAAAAAGGTATTTCTTTACTAGCTTTGGTAGCAACTATAGTAGTTATGGCTATATTACTTACAACTGTAACAATATCTGGTATTGCAACAGTTAATAATGCAAATAAAATGGCATTTGCATCAGAGGTAAGTTTATTACAAGAATCAGCGGATGCATATATTACTAAAAACAATGGTGAATTTCCTATAAGTAATTCTATTGCACTAGATATTTCCGGAGTTACTCCAAATTCAGTAATACAATTTGATAATGAAGTTAAAACAAATAATAAAATTGTGTTATACCAAATAAATTATGAATTATTAGGATTAACTAGTTTAAAATATGGTGTAGGTAAAAATGGTCCTGAAGATACATACGTAATTTCAAAAGATACTAAAAAAGTATATTATGCAAAAGGAATACCTGTTGGAAATAAAACATATTATACTTTAACAGATGATTTAAAATCATTAATAAATTATGAGGTTGCAGGAACTTCTCCAATAACAAAGGATGGTATTATATTTATACCTTCAAATTTAAATTGGACAAAGGGTAATGTTACGACTCAGGTAAAAATACCTAAAAATTATTTATCTAAAACAGTAACAGCTAATAGTATTGAGGTCCCAGTAACAACTACAGATGTTAGTTATGATATATATGATATTACAGGTATAGTAGGTAACTATACAGTAGTAGCAAATTATGCAGTAGATAATGATTCTGTTATTACTAATTCAAAATATGATGTTAAAAATGTGGATAATACTTCACCAGTTATTACTTTAGATAAAGCAAATCAACAATTGCTAAAATCAGATAATCCTGAAGAAACTTATGCATATTTTAAAATACTAAGTAAATTAGATGATTTAAGTGGTGTTAAGGTTATAAAATATGAAAATGAAAGAATAAAAGATACTGAACTTGAGTCATATTTTAAATCTAATGGAAAAACTGTACATAAAGATATAATAACAATAGATAAAAACGTAAGAGAAATAACTGTATATATTGAAGATAATGCTGGAAATTGGACAGCAGATTTCGTTACAGTTTCAGATAGTGTATATTCTGGATTATTATAGAGAATATATAAGTATAAAATAAATTTAAATGATGAAATGGAGAAAATATGATAAACGTAAATGATGTAACATTAAGATTTGGAAAAAGAGTATTGTTTGAGGATGTAAATTTAAAATTTGCACCTGGAAATTGTTATGGATTAATTGGAGCAAATGGTGCAGGTAAAACTACATTTTTAAAGATATTATCTAGTGAAATTGAGCCTAGTAAAGGTGACGTTACGATGAATCCAAAAGAAAGATTATCTGTACTTAAGCAAGATCACTTTGCTTATGAAGAATGCAAAGTAATCGATGTTGTAATTATGGGTAATAGTAGACTATATGAAATAATTAATTTAAAAAATGAGCTATATATGAAAGAAGACTTTACAGATGCAGATGGAATAAAACTGGGTAATTTAGAAGCAGAATTTGCAGATTTAGATGGCTGGATGGCTGAATCAGATGCAGGCAGCTTATTAAACAACTTAGGCATTGAGTTAGAATTACATGAAAAACTAATGAGAGAGCTTAGTGGTCCAGAAAAAGTTAAAGTACTTTTAGCACAAGCTTTATTTGGTAACCCTCACAACCTACTATTAGATGAACCAACAAATAACCTAGATTTAGCAGCTATTGCATGGTTAGAGGAATTCTTAATAAATTATGAAAATACAGTAATTGTGGTATCTCATGATAGATATTTCTTAAATAAAGTTTGTACACATATTGCAGATATAGATTATAGTAAAATAAAATTATATTCTGGAAATTATGATTTCTGGTATGAGTCTAGTCAACTTGCCTTAAAACAAATGAAAGAATCTAACAAGAAAAAAGAAGATAAAATAGCTGAACTTCAAGACTTTATAGCTAGATTTAGTGCAAATGCGTCTAAATCTAAACAAGCAACTTCAAGAAAGAAAATATTAGAAAAAATTGAATTAGATGAAATTATACCTTCTACTAGAAAATATCCATATATAGATTTTAAACCTGAAAAGGAGTCAGGAAAGGAAATACTTAAAGTTGAAAATTTATCTAAAACTATAGATGGTGAGTTGGTACTAAATAATATTTCGTTTACGATTCTAAAAGGAGATAAAATAGCATTAGTTGGACCAGCGGCAAAAGCAAAAACTACATTGTTTAAGATTTTAATGGGTGAACTTGAGCCAGATACTGGGACTATAACTTTTGGTAGTACAATTAAAGCTGGATATATACCAAAGGATAATAGTGAATATTTCACTTCTAGCCAAATTATAACAGATTGGCTTAGAGATTATTATGATAGTAACGATGAAACAGTACTTCGTGGTTTCTTAGGTAGAATGTTATTTAGTGGTGAAGAAGCATTAAAAAAAGTAAATGTCTTATCTGGTGGAGAAAAAGCTAGATGTATGCTTGCCAAGACTATGTTGCAAGCTCCAAATTTAGTGTTTTTAGACGAACCAACTAACCACCTTGACTTGGAGTCCATTACATCATTAAATGATGGTCTAATTAAGACTAAATGTGAAATTATGTTTGTGTCTCATGACCATCAATTTATACAAACAGTAGCAAATAGAATAATAGAAATAACACCAAGTGGCAAAATAGATAAGCGTATGACTTATGATGAATATTTGGATAGTAGCGACGTTGCTAAAAAGAAAGAAATGATGTATTAATAATATAAGAGGTTAGTATGGATGATAAGAGCAAATATGTAAAAAGAGGTATAAAAGATTTTGGTAAAACTGCAATTGGATCAGCTGAAATATTAGCAGGTATGGTTGGAACAGCGGTATTTCCTTTAGTAGGAATACCTTTAACCATACATGGAGCTCAAAATCTTTTAAAAGGAGTTAGAGGCGAATATATAAAAGGTTCTATGATTAATGTAGTCTCAAACAAATTTTATTCTAAAATGTTCTATAAAAAAGAAAATAGAATTATACAAGAATTTCCGTCTATAAGTCATTTTATAGCAGCGACTCTTACTAAAAATAAAATGAATTTTTTGTTAATGCAAGAATTAAATTTTTTGTTAGGTAGTGATACTTTAGATAAAAATGGTGAAAGAATAACATATACAACACACAGCCAAAGTTTAACTAAACTTATGCTTTCTAGAATTCAAAAGGCTGGAATGATTCAGAATTTGAAATTTGATGAAACAAAACCAAAAGCATTAGTTATTGAAAAATTAATGCTTGGTAATGCTAAAAATGGATTATTTAAAAAAGATAAAATGTTTGAAATGTCTTTTTCTAAAACAGATAAAAAAATAACAGAAGAAGAAATTATGAAATTTTTAAAAATTGATACTATAGATAATGAAAAATATATTATCAAGAGAGACAAAGACAATAATATATTGAGTATTAATTATAGAACTTCTACAATTATAAAGGACAAGCTAAAGAATGTTAAAGATAATATTTTACAAGCAAAAGATGCTCCAAAGATGTTATATCCAGTTAATGAGAAGGAAAAAAATGAAGGAAATCAACAAGAAGCTGTTAAAAATATAGATAGCTTTTCTAAAAATCTAGGAGAACTCGTTAATAAATCTGGAGAAATAAAAGAGGCGGATAGTGGAAGAACTTCTAAAGAGATAGAAATGAAGGATAGATAAGCAATTACTCGGAATAAAAGGGAATGTTAAAAATATACTAAATTAAGGAGTGATATAGATTGGCAGTAAAAAAACAAACATTTTTAAAAGGTGTACTTGTTATTATGGCAGCACAAATCCTAATTAAGTTATTAGGATTTATATATAGAATTGTTCTTACTAATTTTAAAGAATTTTCAGATTTAGGCAATAGTTATTACGGATCTGGATTTTCTGTATATGCATTTATTTTGGCTATAGCAACAATGGGTGTACCAAGTACAATATCTAAATTAGTATCCGAAAAATTAGCTATAGGAGATAAAAGAGGAGCTCATAAAATATTTAAAACAGCAATGGCATTATTTACGTTTATTGGAATAATATTTGCTCTTATGCTTTTTTTTGGAGCTACATATATATCTAATAATATATTATCTAATCCTGGCGTTAAATTCACATTAATGGCACTTGCACCAGCGGTTATATTTGTATCAATGACAGCTGTAATTAGAGGATATTTTGTGGGAATGCAAAATATGGCTGAGTATAGTAAAGCACAAATACTTGAACAGCTTGTAAATAGTACATTTTCAATAATATTTGTTGTAATGCTATTAGGAAGAACACCAGAGATAATGGCAGCTGGATCAACGCTTGCAACAACACTTTCAACAATTGTATCTTTCTTTTATTTAATGAGATATTATAATAAAAACAAAAAAGATATTTGGAATGAAATTAAAACTTCAGATAAGTTTACAATAGATTCAAGAAAAAAAATAGTGAAAAAATTAATATCATATGCAATACCAATATCTTTTGGTAGTGTGATGGTCACACTTTCAAGTTTAATAGATACTGTTACCGTTGTAGATGCGCTTCAAAAATTTGGCGATACGTTATTAGTATCTAATCAAAAATTTGGAATATTAGTTGGTAAGGTTGAAATTTTAAATGCTTTACCTTTATCAGTAAATGTAGCCTTTGCTGTGGCATTAGTTCCATTTATATCAGCGGCAATGGCTAAGAATAATAAAGAAGAAGCTGTATCTAAAATTAACTTTTCACTTAAAATATCTGGAATTATAGCACTTCCATCAGCAGTAGGATTATCGTTACTTGCACAACCTATTTTTAATCTATTGTTTCCTAATGCAAGCGCTGGTGCAGGTTTGTTAAAAATACAAGCTTTTACTGTTATATTTGCTGTAATAGCTCAAACATTGTATGGTGCACTACAGGGAATGGGAAAATTATATATACCAGGTTTATGCCTTGTTTTAGGAGTAGCTGTGAAATATATTCTTAATGTAACATTTATACCAGTTTATGGTGAGATTGTAGCTCCTATATCTTCTGTTATATATCAGTTTGTTGCATGTACTTTTGCATTTATACTGTTATTTAATTATTTAAAAGTAAAACCAAATTTTTATGATTTGTTTATAAAGACAATATTTGCTACTTTAACAATGGCAGCAGGAATAATTGTTACATTTAAAATTTTATCTATATTTAATATTACAAACACAGTTGTAACATTGACAACAATTGCCATTGCGATTATAGTTTATTGCCTAGCATTATTAGTGTTTAGGGTGTTAAAAAAAGAAGAAATACTAGAGTTACCAATGGGTCAGAAAATATATAACTTCTTATCAAAATTCGCTAAAATCTAAGAAAAACGACTATAAATTGCAAAAAAAACATATTTTTAATACTTTTTTTTGAAAAAGTGTTGACATTCCTTGCTATTTGTAGTATATTTCTAGTGTAATCATTTGATAGGGGGGATTTTAAAATGAATAAAGCTGAATTAATATCAAAAATGGCTGAAGAAAGCAAATTAACAAAAAAAGCAGCAGAAGCTGCATTAGAAGCTTTCGTAGCAACTGTAGAAGGAGCACTTAAAGCAGGTGAAAAAGTTCAACTTGTAGGATTTGGAACTTTCGAAGTTAGACATAGAGCTGCTAGAAAAGGAAGAAACCCACAAACTAAAGCAGAAATTAAAATAGCTGCTTCTAAAGCACCAGCATTCAAAGCAGGTAAAGCTCTTAAAGATCTAGTAAACAATAAATAATTTTGTTTATAAAGTATAAAAAGACTGTAGTAATTATAGAACTACAGTCTTTTTGTTTTATGTTACAATTATATTACAAAAAGTAATATAATAAATTAAATCGTATATGAAATGTCGAAATATAGAACATTCTGTTGACAAAAATACCATATATGGTAAAATATATGTAATTATTTAAATCTATACGGTATCATAGATATGTATAGATTTTGTTTATGAGTATGAGATTATAATATATTTTTAATTAGTAATAATTGGGGGAATTTAATATGAAAAAAAGTGGTATATCGCTAATAGTTTTAGTTATAACAATAATAGTTGTAATTA
>JAEWPS010000045.1 GCA_023460515.1 Bacillota bacterium
GCAGATGGAACGGTGACAATTTATGCAAAAGGAAAAGATAGTGCAGGAAATGAAGTTACAGTACAAAAGAAAGTTTTAAGTTTAGATTTAGACCAACCTAAAGTACCAATAATTAATTCAAATTCAAATTATGCATTATTAACTGAATATGGTACAAAATTTGATTCAACAACAACAATAATATATGACAGTAGACCTGATATAGATAATTATTATAGCATAGATAATGGTATTACTTGGATAAACTATAGTGGACAATTTGATATGGAAAGTGGAACAATAATAGCAAAAAGTGTGAAAAAGGCTAGTGGTTTAGAAGTAATTATAAGTAAGACACTTGCCATGCCGACCGATGCATTAAAACCACAAGCATACGATAGGAATGATGCTACCTATGTATCAAATGTGACAAATCAATATATGCTTGTTAATACTAGCATGCAGGGCAAAAATATAAGAGTGTATTGGTCAGGAGGACAAACAATTATTGGAGGTTCTTGGATTCAAACTACTTCAACAATCTATTTTTTAAATTCTAATAGAGAAACAATAAATAGTGTAACACATAATGGAACCGGATATATTGACAAGATATATACAATACCTATTGGGACATATTGTATAAAGGTTGATTTGGCACAATCCGGATACGGATATCCAGGAAATTTAGCTGAAATACAACCTAGTAATGAACCAACATTCACAGCAGTGAATGGATATATGACACTTACAGCAGATGTAACGAAAGCAATAAAAACACCTTATCAAATGGTAAGTATTACATATTTTACAACAAGTTCACAAAGATTGTATAGGATAGGAACAACTGGTGATTGGTTAAATTACCAAGATCAGCCAGTAAAAGTAAATCAGGGTCAGACTTTATATACAAAGGGAATAGATCAATATGGTAATGAAACAAGAATAGTATCAAGTTATACAGCAAATGTAACAGATGCACTATTAAAAGAGGTATATGATGGAAATGATACAACTAGTGTATCAGCAGTTACAAATCAATATATGCAGGTGGACAGTACAATGCAAGGTAAAAGTATAAGAGTGTATTGGTCAGGAGGACAAACAATTATTGGAGGTTCTTGGACACAAACAACTTCAACAATGTACTTTTTAAATTCTAATAAAGAAACAATAAGTACTGTAACATATAATGGAACAAGTTATGTAGATAGAATATATACAATACCAAGTGGTACATACTGGATAAAGGTCAGTTTGGCACAATCGGGGTATGGATATACAGGGAAAATGGCCGAGATACAACCTAGTAATGAACCAACATTCACTGCAGTAAATGGATATATGACACTTACAGCAGATGTAACAAAAGCAATAAGGACACCTTACCAAATGGTGACTATATCATATTTTGGAACAAGTGTACAAAGATTATATAGAGTTGGAACAACCGGAGATTGGTTAAGCTACAAAGACCAACCGGTAAAAGTAAATCAAGGTCAAACTTTATATACAAAGGGAATAGATCAATATGGTAATGAGACAAGAATAGTATCAAGTTATACAGCAAATGTAACAGATGCACTATTAAACGAAGTATATGATGGAAATGATACAACTAGTGTATCAGCGGTGATAAATCAATATATGCAAGTAGACAGTACAATGCAAGGTAAAAGTGTAAGAGTGTATTGGTCAGGAGGACAAACAATTATTGGAGGTTCTTGGACACAAACAACTTCAACAATGTACTTTTTAAATTCTAATAAAGAAACGATAAGTAGTGTAACATATAATGGAACAAGTTATGTAGATAGAATATATACAATACCGAGTGGTACATACTGGATAAAGGTTAGTTTGGCACAATCTGGGTATGGATATACGGGGAAAATGGCTGAGATACAACCTAGTAATGAACCAACATTCACTGCAGAAAATGGATATATGACACTTACAGCAGATATAACGAAAGCAATAAGAACACCCTATCAAATGGTGACCATATCATATTTTGCAACAAGTGTACAAAGGTTATATAAATTGGGAACAACAGGAGATTGGTTAATATACCAAGATCAATCGGTAAAGGTAAATCAAGGGCAAACTATATATGCAAAAGGTGTAGATAAATATGGAAATGAAACCAGAATAATATCAAGTTATATGGCTAATGTACCAGATGCACTGAAAAGTGAAATATACGATGAAAATAATGGTACATATGTATCAGCTATAACAAATCAATATATGCAAGTAGACAGTACTATGCAGGATAAAAGTATAAGGGTATATTGGTCAGGGGGACAAACAATTACAGGAGGTTCTTGGATTCAAACCATTTCAACTATAAGTTTCTTAAACTCAAGTAAAAATCTTATAAGTAATGTAACATATAATGGAACTGGTTATATTGATAAAATATATGCAATACCAAATGGGACATATTGGATAAAGGTTGATTTAGCACAATCTGGATATGGATATCCAGGGAAATTAGCTGAAATACAATCAAGTAATTAATATGTAAAAACACACGTATAATATATACGTGTGTTTTGTATTGTGTAAATAAAAAATCTTATCATTTCTAACCAATTTTACTAAAGAATTCTTTACCTTTACCACATACAGGGCAAACGTAATCATCAGGCAATTGTTCAAACGGGATTATACCATCATATACATAATGACAAGCAGTACATATATAAGTAGAAATAAGTGAGCTTTTCATACTTCTATACATATCATAAGTCATTAAAACGCTATTTTTAGAGATATCCATTGTATCTTTTAGGTTTAGTACAAATAGATAATGACTATCTGCATCAATAATTTCTTTTACTTCACAAATTAAATTGCAAACAAGATCTTCAAATAAGTATGGGATGTTTTCGTGTAATCTATATTTAAAAACATCTGAATATTTTTTATCGAATTTATTTGTTATATTACCAGATAATGAAGAAAAGTGTTTTATGATATTCATATTACATATATCTGAAATCATTCCAATTATACATTTCTTTGATTCTAACATTAACTTTGCAGTGTGTGAATCTTTTGTAATAGATACGACTAGGTTAGTTGGTTCATCAGTTATTTGTATAGCTGTATTTACAATACATCCTCCTAGTGTACCATTACTTTCAGTTGATACTAAACAAAGTCCATAAGGAATTTTAAACAATAATGATTTATCCATAATTATTTCACCCCCTCTATAACACGTTTTGTATATTCTTCCATTGATTTAATATCTTCATCCGTCGGTTTTAATGCAACTTTTATTCCGTTATCTATAACATTTAATCCAAGAGAAGATAATCTTTGAATTAACATTGGAACAGCTTCTCCACTCCAGCCGTAAGAACCAAATACTCCTGCAGGAATACCTTTATTTATATATACATCAGTTATAGACATAACATCCCATATAGGCTTTACAGCATCTCTGTTTATAGTTGGTGATCCAATAAGTAATGCTTTACTAGATTCTATTTCTTCTTGAATATATTCTAGAGTATAATCGTTTACATCTATGAAGTTAACAAGAAGATTTGTATTACTTTCAATACATTTTTTTGCTGCTAGGGCTAATGTTTTTGTATATCCGTATGCAGAAGCATATATTATACTAACTTTAGAACCTTTTATAGATAAACTATAATTGGTATATATTTGTTTAACTAAATCTAATTTAGATTCAAGGACAGGACCATGAGTTGGTGCAACACATGAATAGTTTAAACTATTTAAAATTTCTAAACCTTTTGAAACGTAAGAACTAAAAGGTTTAAATATAACATTATAGTAATGTTTAACACTTTTAATGTATGCATCACTATCATGTATGTACGAATCTAATACTCTAGGTTCAGCAAAGTGTGCACCTAAAAAATCTCCAGTAAATACTATTTTTTCCTTTTCGTTATATGTGAACATAGTATCTGGCCAATGTAAAAAAGGAGCGGGTTTAAATCTTAATATTGTCTCTCCAATTGATAGAATATCATCATCTTTAATTATGTTGGCATTAATTTCTCTATTACAAATATTATTTAAATTTTTACTTGCGGCAGATGTACAATATATTTGTATATTCGGATTTAATAATAATAGTTTATCTACACATCCACTATGATCTGGTTCGGCATGATTAATAATTAAATAAGATATATCTTTAATACTAATATTTTTTTCTATATTATCTATATATTCTTCAAAGAAATCTTCATGTACAGTATCTATTAGGGTGTTTTTTAAATCTTTTATTAGATAAGAATTATAACTTGTACCATATTCAGTTTTCATTATAACATCAGATATACGCATACTTGCATTTAAAACACCGACATTGAAAATATTGTTTTTTATTTCCATATTTATCTTCCTTCCTATAAATAATGCTTTGCAAAAATGCAAAGCATCATGAAATTATAATGCAGAAAAATCTTCTTTAGTTACTCCACATTCTGGACAAACATAATCTTCTGGAATATCATCGTATTCAAGTTCTGTTTCAAGAACATATCCACAAACGTTACATACAAATTTGTTCATTTAAATAACCTCCTTCAAATATAAAATATTTAAATTTTATAAAAACATTATATCATATGCATAACTAAAAAACAATAACTAATAATTAAAATATTTAGAAAATATTGTCATTAATAAAGGCTGTTTTTAAATATTAAAAGAGCATATTTAATACACATAAATAAAAATATATATCATTAATGTTTTTTTTGTTAAATAGTTGCATAAAATAAAATTATATTATATAATGTTTGTAATAACTGGAGGAAAAAATGGATACAAAATATAAAAGAATATTAATTAAACTAAGTGGTGAGGCAATAGGAAAAGAAAACGGAAGAGAAATAGATTCCAAAAAATTAGAAAAAGTTGTAAATCAAATTGTTGAAATATCTCAAACAGGAGTTGAAATTGCTATAGTTATTGGTGCAGGAAACTTCTGGAGAGGAAAATACGGTAATGACTATATGGAGAGGACAACGTCAGATTATATGGGAATGCTTGCTACAGCTTTAAATGCATTAGCACTTCAAGATATGATAGAAAGTAAAGGATTGTTTACTAGGGTAATGTCTGCTATTGAAATGAAAGAGGTTGCTGAACCGTATATACGTAGAAAAGCAATTAAACATTTAGATAAAAAACGTATAGTTATATTTGCTTGTGGTATAGGAAATCCATATTTTACTACCGATTCTGCAGCGGCTCTTAGAGCAATGGAAATAGGAGCAGATGCAATCTTTTTAGCAAAGAATATTGATGGTGTATATAATAAGGATCCTAAAATAAACCCAGATGCTATTAAATATGATGAAGTTACATATATGCAGGTTATATCTGAAAAATTAGCTGTAATGGATTCAACAGCAGTAACTTTGTGCATGGAAAATAAAATGCCAATTTATATATTCGCTTTAAATGAAGAAAATTCTATAGAAAAGGTATTAAGTGGAGAAAAAATAGGGACAAGAATAGAGAGGTAGATAATATATGGGGGATTCATTATTTCAAATAAAACCAAATTTTAATATTATATATGAAATGTTCATGCCGACTGGAAGAAAAATAAGAAACACATTATTTATATTAATAATATCTTTAGTATGTTATTTTTTAATAACTGTTGCTTTATATGATTTGGATATTTCTAAGAAAATGGTAATTGAAGGAAGTAATATTGATATATTAGGTATATTAAATGGAATAGGTATATTCATTATAGTAGTACTTGCACTAAAGCTAGCTATACATTTGATTGTTCAAATATGGCAATATAATTCAATTCAATATACTTTTTATGAGGATTTTGTTGAATACCAAGATACATTTTTAAATCAACATAAAAAAACTTTAAGGTATGATAATATAAAGGAAGTAGAAATAAGAAGAACAGTATGGGATAGAATTAATGGATATGGTATGGTAATTATCTATTCAAATGCTGAAAAGGCATCAGATAAAGGATTAATTTTATATAGTATTAAGAATCCTGAACTGGTATATGAAAAAATAGATGAAATAATACATAATAGATTTGCTACCCAAAAAGAAGGTTCACAAGTTGTTAAAAATGTAAATCCGGCTGATAAGGTTACAGAGAAGGAAATTAGTTTTAAAGAAAGTTTAAATAATAAGGAATAGAGGTGAAAAATATGTTTACAAAAAATATTAGAATATTATATTTATACGTTGTGTCATTCTTAGCACTTATGGCTATTATATATGGTGTAGTTAGTTTAGTAGAAAAAGTTACAAATTATTTTTATCCTGTAGATTACGTATATAATCAACCGTATTTAAATAGCTACGATGAAAAAAATTATACAATTCAAGAAGAAAATGAATATACAACTCAAAACGATTATGATGTGACAATACAAAGAGACAATGTGCAAGTTAGAACATTAAGAGAAATGTTTACAGCAATAGCTATAATTTTAGTTGCAGTGCCACTATACGGTTATCATTGGACATTGGCACAAAAAGAAAGAAAGAAGGAAGAAGTATGAGTATAATAGGAGCAATTTTTGTAATTACACTTCCTATCGCTTTAATTGTTTTTATAATTAGTGCTATTATAAGAAGTGTAAAAAGAGATAATAATACAGATGAAAGTTTTCAAGATATAATAAGGACGATGTATATATATTTAGTAATGATTATATTTTTAATGTTATTTGTTGGGTCAACAATATCATTATTTAATAGTTGTTTGGAGTTATTACTGCCTGAATCAACACAATACAATCATATTTCAACTGTAACAACTACAAATAGAACAATAGCCGATGTAACAACTAATATTGCTATACTATGTATAAGCATCCCAATGTTTTTATATTATAGTACATTAGCAAAAAAAGATCATAATGAAATTCAAGCATCTATTAGGAAAACGGAAAGTAAATAGATAGTAAAAAAATAAATAATCTATGAGAGACAGCAGTTAAGGTGAATTCCACTTTAACTGTTGTTTTTTTGTTTATAAAAAAATAATAACTATGTTATATTAAATTCTAATATTTAGGAAAAAATGACGAAAAACAGTTGAAAATACACAGTATTACAGCATTGTGTTATTATTATGTAAAATCTAATACTCAAAAAGCCTTATACTAAAATATTCTTTATTTTATTCAAATGAATTAAATTTCGACAAAAACATTGACATCATACAAAAAAAATAGTATAATAAGTATATATCTATAAAATTAAATAAAATCCAATAACAAAGAGATTTATAGTTACTAAAGATAACATAAAAGTAATAATATAAAAAACAGTTTGATAGAGCTCTAAATTAATTTAATTACAACTTTTATAAATGTAGAAAAAATGAAGAAAATAAATTTAAAATTAAATTAAATAAAGAGAGGAGATTAATCAAATGTACAGAAAATATTTAAAGAGAAATTTGGATGTATTGTTTTCACTTATACTAATTGTTTTAACTTTTCCTATAATGATTGTAACAGCAATACTTATAAAAGCATTTGATAAAGGACCAGTGTTATTTTTACAACTTAGGACAGGCTTGAACGGAAAAAGTTTTAAAATATATAAATTTAGAACTATGACTGTCAGAACGCATGATGAAAATGGAGTGGAACTTATTCATGACAAAAGATTAACAAAGATAGGAAAGGTACTTAGAAAGACAAGTATAGATGAACTACCACAATTATTTAATATATTAAATGGTGAGATGAGCTTTATAGGACCAAGACCTTGGATTACAGAGTATTATGAGAATTTTACTGAAAAGCAAAAAAAGAGAGTATCAGTTCTTCCAGGAGTAACTGGGCTTGCACAGGCAAAGGGTAGAAATGGCTTATCTATAATAGAAAAAATACAGTATGATCTAGAATATGTAAATGATATATCACTTGAAAGAGATTTTAAAATATTTTTAATGACTATATATATTGTACTTGGAAGAAAACATGCTGAAATAGTACAAGAAGGAATTCATGATGAAATTAGTGTACTATCTTTAACAAATTCGTTTGAAAAAAATACTGGTTTAGAAAGGATATAAAGATATGAATAAAGTTTTATTTACAGCTACAGTTGATTCACATATTAATCATTTTCATATACCTTACTTAAAATTTTTTAAGGATAAAGGATATGAAGTTCATGTTGCGACAAATACAGATGAACCTATACAGTACTGTGACGTAAAACACAAAGTATCTTTTGAAAGAAGTCCATATAAAATAAATAATTTAAAAGCAATAAAACAATTAAAAAAAATATTAAGTGAAGAAAAATTTGATATAATACATACTCATACGCCGATGGGTTCTGTTATCACAAGAATAGCGTCAAAAAATACAAGGAAAGAGAATAATACAAAAGTTATATATACTGCGCATGGTTTTCATTTCTATAAAGGAGCGCCAATTTTAAATTGGCTACTTTTTTATCCAATAGAAAAAATATTATCTAAATATACTGATATATTAATAACAATAAATAATGAAGATTATGAACTGGCAAAAAAGAAATTTAGCAAAACAAAAGTTGAATATATACAGGGTGTTGGTGTAGATGAAAACAAGTTTAATCTTGAAATGACTATTGAAGAAAAGAATAAATTAAGAGAAAGTTTAAATTTAAAAGAAAATGATTTTGTAATGATATATACAGCTGAAGTTAATAAGAATAAAAACCAGGTAATGGCTATAGAAGCAATGAGGCATCTAATAAAAGAAAAGAATAATATTCATTTGCTATTAGTTGGAAAAGGTAATTTAAAAAACTATTATGAAAATAAAGTAAAAGAATATAACATGCAAAATAATATTCATTTCTTAGATTATAGAACAGATGTACCAAAATTACTTAAAATATCTGACTTAGCAATATCAACAAGTAAAAGGGAAGGTTTGCCAATTAATATTATTGAATCAATGATGTCTGGATTACCTATTATTGTTACTAATTGTAGGGGAAATGGAGATTTAGTTATAGAGGGAGTTAATGGATATATTATTGAATTAGATAATAATACACAATTTTCAGAGACAGTGTTAAAATTATATTGTAGTGAAGATAAAAAAAATAAATTTTCACAAAAAAGTAGAGAATCTGCTAAAGATTATGAACTAAAGAAAATAATAGAAAAGGTTAAAGAAATATACGAAAATATAGGATAAAAGGATAGGTGTAAAATGGATAAGAGGATATCACTAATAATTCCAAAATGTACTGATTTAAATAGGGGAGATCAAGCTTTAGCGCTTGAAACTGCAAGGATAATTCAAGAAACATATAATAGCGATGAGATATATATGATGACATCTGGTGAAACTTCACAATGTCAAAAGGAAGGTTTAAAAACATTTTCAGATGTTTTGAAACATCCATCACGTTTTAGTAAAGGAAATAATATAAGCTATAATTTTGCTCTAAAGATTAAATGGGGAATTATATCAATTTTTGATTTAATTATTTCTGTACTATTATTAAATAAAATAACAAGAGCAATAATCTATCCATTATTAAAAAAGGAAACAAAAGAATCTTTAACATTATATAAGAATTGTGAATCATGTTTTGTAAAAGGTGGAGGATTCATGCATGACTACAGTGGAGGATTAGTAGGAATATATACTACATATTATCAAATGTATCATATATTACTTGCTCAAAAGTTTAATAAACCTGTATATGTTATGCCAAATTCTTATGGGCCTTTTAAAAGTAAAATATCAAAAAGTATAGTTAATAAAATACTAAATAAATGTAAATTAGTTACTGCAAGGGAAAGCATATCTGCTAGCTTAGAAAAAAATGGTTTGGACATAAATATAGAGGTATATCCAGATTTAGCCTTTTTCTTAGAAGAAAACCACAAATTTGATGTTTCAAAATATTTAGAGGATAAGAATATATATACAGATGATGAACAATATGTTGCAATAACAGTTAGACCATATAGATTTGCTGGATATGATAACCCTAAGGAAAAATATGATAACTATAAAAAAGAATTTAAAAAATTTATAATATGGTTAAATGATAAAAAATTTAAACCACTGTTAGTTGTACATACAAGAGCAGAAAATGATCACGAAAATGACGAAAGATGTATTAATGAAATATGTGAACTTATTGAAGATAAAAGTATGCTTAAAATACTAAAAGATGATAATTTAACTTGTAGAGATTTGAAATCAATATATCATAAATGTAAATATGTAGTAGGTACTAGATTTCATTCAGTAATATTTTCTGTAACAAACAAAATTCCAACAATTGCTGTTACATATGGTGGTAATAAAGGCGATGGAATAATGAAAGATATGAACAATGATATTTATGCTATTAAAATTTCTGAACTAAGTTTTGAAACTCTTAAAGATAGATTTGAAAAATTACAAAATAATAGTGAAGAGGTAATTAAGAACACGCAAAATTATTTAAATGAAGCTAATAATTATAGACAAATACTTATAAAAAAAATCAATGACCTGAGATAGAAATAGGGGTGAATGTATGAATATTTTGTTTTCTCATGACCACATTTTAAAAAGAGATCCTAGCGGTGGATTTTATTCTGCTGGTGGTTTGGGTGGCAATAAATTTGCTGATAAATATATAAAAAACACAGATTTAGATAAATTAATATTATATACCAGAGTAAAAAATATAAAAAATGATGAAGGAGATAAGTGTTCATTTTTGGACTCTAATAAAATAATTTGTAAACCCTCACATTTTTATAAAAAGCCTATTGATTATTTTAAGTATAATAAAAAAATAGCTAAAGAAATAGAAGAAGTATTAAGAGATATTGACGTGTGTGTAATTAGGTTACCTAGTGTATTAGGAAGTTTAGTATATAAAGAGGCAACAAAAAGAGCAATACCTATTTTTGTAGAACTTGTAGGATGTCCATGGGATTCTATTTGGAATTACGGAAATTTAAAAGGAAAAATGTTTGCACCAGTAATGTATTTCAAAACAAAAAGAATAGTTAAGAATTGTAAGTATATTCAATATGTTTCTGAAAAATTTTTACAACACAGATATCCTACAAATGGTAATAATTTAGCTTGTTCAGATGTTGTAATAAATGATTTGGAAGAAACAATATTAGAAAATAAAATAAGAAAAATACAAAACAAAGAAAGTGACAAAGTTATTTTAGGTGTTGTTGGTTCGTTAAATGTTTCATATAAGGGACATGAAGTATGTATAAAGGCTTTGTCGTTATTAAAAGATAAATTAAATTTTGAATTACACTTTTTAGGTAATGGAAATAAAGAAAAGTGGATAGATATAGGAAAAAAATATAATATAGAGGACAGAATATTTTTTGATGGCACATTACCAAGTGGTGAACCAGTATTGAATTGGTTAGATAATTTAGATATACATTTAATAATGAGCAAAACAGAAGGTTTGCCTAGAATTTTAGTAGAAGCTATGAGCAGGGCTAGTATATCAATAGGTTCTAACGTTGGAGAAATACCTACCTTAATTAATGAAGAATGTATTATAGAAAAAAATAATTACAAACAATTGGCATATAAAATTGAAAAAATCGCAAATAATAAAGAATTTCAGATACTTATTGCAAGTGAAAACTTTAATAGAGCAAAAGATTTTTATAATGTTAAATTAGATAAAAAAAGAAAAAAGTTTTATAATGATTTTCTAATCAAGGAGAATTTGATATATGAATAAGAAAATTAAAGTTCTACATATATTTAAAAATATGAATCGTGGTGGGGCAGAAACTTTTATAATGAATGTTTTTAGAAATATAGATAGAGAAAAAATACAATTTGATTTTTTGTGTACAAGCAATGAAGAAGGAAGTTATTTTAATGAAATAAGGAATCTTGGCGGAAATATATATACTATATCATATCCTTCCAATAAACATTTAATAAGAAATATTAAAGAAATAGTAGAAGTTATAAAGAAAAATGAAGGATATGATGTTATACATATTCCATTAATGTTTTATTCTAGTGTAGTATGTTTAGCTGCATGGATAGCAAAGGTTCCTAAAATAATTGTTCATTCACATAATGCAAGTGAATCACAGAAAAATACAATATTTAGAAAAACTTATAGGTTAATATCAAGAATTATTATAAATATATTTGCTACAGATAAAATGTCTTGCGGTGAGAAAGCAAGAGATTTTCTATTTGGAAATGCTGAAAAAATAAAAAAGCAAACAATAATAATAAATAACGCAATAGATGTGGATAAATTTAAAAACGTTACAAAGCAAGAAGTTAACAAACTAAAAGAAGAATTAAATATTGTAAAAGAAGAATTGATTATCGGTAATGTTGCTAGATTTTCAGAACAAAAGAATCATCTTTTTTTCTTAAAATTAGCAAAATACTTTAAAAAAAATAATATTAGTGCTAAAATTATTTTAGTAGGAGACGGGGAATTAAAAGAAGAATTTAAAGAGCAAATTATAAAAGAAAATATTAGTCAATATTTTATATTAGCTGGTATAAGAACAGATATCCCTGTATTTATGAATATGTTTGATATATTTTTAATGCCATCTTTATATGAGGGTTTTCCTGTTACAGTAGTTGAATCTTTCGCTTCTGGTACACCATGTATACTTTCAAATAATATTTCTAAAGAGGTTGCTTTAATTAAAAACATGGTAAGTTTTTTAGATTTAAATTGTGATTTTAAAATATGGTATAATAATATTATTGATATGAAAAATAATCATTATGATAAAAGTAAAATAAAAGAAGAACTTAACAATCAAGGATTTACTATTGAATCAAGTGTAAATATATTAGAAAAAATATATTTAAATAAGTGAAAAAAGAAAAGGAGAAAGTATGATAATATATATAGTTATTTTCATAATTGCATCGATATTAATGTCTATGTATCTAAAATCAAAAGAAAAAAGAATATTTATAATTTTATCAGCAGGAATTTTAATTTTATTTTCTGGTCTAAGATATTATGTTGGTACGGATTATAACAGTTATATTAATAGTTGGTATAAATTAAAAGATTTAAATTTGTTAGATTCATTATCTCAGTCTTTTGAAATTATAAATTTTTTAATTATTAAAATAACTTCAATTATAAACTCAAATGATCCACAACTTTATATATTTATATATTCGTTATTTACTATTATATTTGTATATAAATCTTTAGTAACTGAAAATAAAAAGTTAATACCATATTATTTACTTACATATTTAACTCTATTTTTCTCGTTTTCCCTTAATGGTATTAGGCAAGGTCTAGCAATAGCAATAATTTTATATGCCTTTACATATTTAAAAGTAAATAATAAAAAGAAATTTTTGATATTCACTTTGTTAGCAATTTTAGTTCATAATACTGCTGTAATAGTATTGCCATTTGCTTTATATAACAATGATAAAAAGAAATTTAAAGCGATAATATTGATTTATGCAATTACAACACTGATAATAATATTTGGAAGTTCATTTTTATATAATATTCCACAGTTAGCAAGATACTTGGAATACTTTAGAATATATAGTAGTAGTGAATTAGGTTTTGGAGTACTATTTAAAAAGGCACCTTTAATAATCTTATATTGTTTCTTTTATAAAAAATTGAAAGAGGATAATGAAAATACAAGTTTATATTTTTCTATATTAATTGTTGATTTAATATTATCATATTTAGGTTATTTTAGTTACTATTTAAATAGAATATCTTTATATTTTTCAGTTATGCAGGTGTTTGCAATTCCTAATATGATAAATATATTTAAAGACAGAAAGCAAACATTAGTAAAGGGTATTATAATTTGTATTTTATTTGGAGTATTTATTTATGAATCATATTTTTTAAATATAAATGAGATAATTCCTTATATGTCAGTTATTAAACTATAAAGTGGGTGAATGTAATGAAAGAAATGGTTAAAGTATCACTTATTGTTCCGGTATATAATACCGGAAAATATTTATCACGATGTGTAGAATCTATATTAACTCAATCTGAAAGTGCTATTGAACTATTGTTAATAGATGACGGTTCTACGGATAATAGCAAAAAAATAATAGAAGAATATTGTGATAGTGATCATAGAATCAGAGGGATATTTAAAGAACATTCTGGAATGTCAAGTTCAAGAAACCTAGGAATAGAATTAGCTTTAGGTGAATATGTAATTTTTATAGATTCTGATGATTGGATAGATCAAAACATGATTTCAGATATGTACAAAGTGGCATATAAATATGATTCTGATTATGTAAGATGCAATTATGTTAAAGAGATGAATAATAGAAAAATTTATTTTAAACCGCTATTTGAAAAAGAAAAACACATTGATAAAAGTGAGTTTAAAAATAGGATATATCCAAACTTTATTAATTCATACACACTTAATTCAACTTGTATATCATTGATAAAAAGAAATGTTTTGTTAGAAAATTATATAAGATTTAATTCTAAATATAGATATGGAGAAGATTTTTTATTTAACTTAGAATTATTTACTGTTTTAAAAAATGCTGCATTTATACCTAACAGCTATTACCATTATTTTTATAATAATAATAGTATAACAACAACTAAGGATATTGATGTGTTAAAAGAAAAAATTATATGTGCATATAAAGTATATAGTCAATTATATACCTATTTAAAAAAATGGAAATTAGATAAAAAGTATAGAGATTCTGTAAATTTTAGAATAAATTCTGAAATATTCTCAAGTATAAAAATATTATTTTATCTTAATAGTACAATATTATTTAAGGATAAATTATCAATTTTAAATGATGTTTATTCGTATATAATACAAAGTGAATTACAAATTTCAAAACACAAATTTTTTCTAAATTTATATAAAAAACGTAAATTTAAAAGTTTCTTAATGCTGGGTCAAATACTATATGGAATTCCAAGATTTTTTAAAGATGGACTAAAGAGTATATTACTTAGAAAGAAAGATAAGGGGTAAAATGAGAAAGTTAAATTCATTAAAAAATATAATAGCATCAACAACTTTAAGTATAATAACTATGTTGGCAGGATTTATAATTCAAACTATTTTTTTAAAACAACTTGGAACTGAATATTTAGGAATAAATAGTTTATTTGCTAATATAGTTTCAATGCTTGCTATTGCAGAACTAGGTATTGGTACAGCTATAGTTTATAATTTGTACAAGCCTATTTCCAATAATGATATAGATGTTATAAAGTCTCTTATGAAACTGTATAAAAAGTGTTATACATATATTGCAATAATTATATCAATTATTGGAGTATGTATCATGCCTTTTTTATCTTTAATAGTGGGAAAAGTAAACATTGCTCAGAATATTTATTTAATATTTTTATTGTTTTTAATTGATACAATATGTTCATACTTATTAACGTATAAAAGATCAATACTGTTTGCTCAGCAGAAAAATTATATAGTAAATATAATTCATTTGCTATATTTAATTATAATGTCAACACTACAAATATTGGTATTGATATTTACTAAAAACTTTCTACTTTTTTTAACAGTTAAAATAATAATGAGGATAATTGAAAACGTTATAATAACATTAGTATCTAATAAAATGTATCCATATATTACTGAGAAAAATGTTAATAAATTAGATAAAGGAATTTTAGAAGATATAATAAAAAAAGTCAAGGCATTACTGTTACATAAACTTGCAGGCTTCATTGTTTTTGGTACGGATAATATAATAATATCTATGTTTTTAGGTATTACATGTGTTGGATTATATTCTAACTATAATCTTATATTAATTGCTGTAAATACAATAGTGTCTCAAATTTTTGTTTCTTTAACGGCTAGTATTGGTAATATGTTAGTAACTGAAATCAAAGAAAAAAGTTTAGAAATATTTAAAAAAGTAGAGTTCTTAAATTTTTTAGTATTTAATTTTTGTAGTATTTGTATATACTTATTGGCAGAACCCTTTATTAAATTATGGATAGGTGAAGAATATATATTACCTAATATTGTATTACTTGTTCTGGTAGTAAATTTCTATATACAGGGTATGAGAAGAAATATGAGTGTGTTTAAAGAGGCCGCTGGAATATACTATGAAGATAGGTTTATTCCTTTAGTAGAATCTTTAATAAATATTGTAGCCTCTGTTGCATTGGTTAAAGTATTTGGACTAGCTGGAGTTTTTATGGGTACAATAATTAGTACATTAGTACTATTTTTATATAGCTATCCTAAATATGTGTATAAAAAATTATTTGATAAAAGTGGTACAATATATGTATTGGAGTTTTTTAAGTATTTGATAGTTTTTATAGTCTGCATAACTTTAACTTATACA
Source organism: Bacillota bacterium (assembly GCA_023460515.1). GTDB lineage: Bacteria > Bacillota > Clostridia > TANB77 > CAG-465 > RGIG5057. Next base: position 16,341 of record JAEWPS010000045.1, read on the forward strand.
GTTGCTAATTTTAATAGAATTGATAATGTTTTGGTACAGTTAGTATTAAATTTAGGAATATGCATAGTAGTGCCTAACATAATAATGTATTTTATATTTAAAAATACAGAAGAGTTTAAATATTTTATAGACATAATAAAAAAAGTAACACAAAAATTTACAAAGAAAATTAATCTGTAGTAATTATTTGCTAGTAGGAGGTAGTATGGTAAAGAAAGATAAAAAGAAAATGAAAAATAGCATCAAAGTTATTTTAACTATACTGTTAGTTATAGTGCTAATTATAACTTGTGTTTTAGGATATATATATACAAAGCTTAGTAAGATAAATTTTGAAGCAATAGATAAAACTGATTTGGAAGTAAATAAAAATATATATAATGAGGTTTCAAACACTATATCTAAGATTGAATTTAATAATGTTAAATCAGTAGTGTTTTTTGGTATAGATACTAGAGATACAGAAGGTGGTTATTCAGGAAGAAGTGATACTATAATGATTGCCTCAATAAATCCACAAAATAAAGGGGTAAGTTTAGTAAGTATTCCTAGGGACACTTATGTTAATATTCCTGGATATGGTAAAGATAAGATAAATCATTCTTATGCATTTGGTAAAGAACAACTTGCTATTAAAACAATTAATTCAAATTTTGGGCTGAATTTAACAGAATATGTTACTATAGATTTTGTTGGATTAATTCATGTTATAAACAAGTTAGGTGGAATTGAGTTAAATATAACAAATGAGGAATTGTCATATATAAATAATCATTCAAAAATTTCATATGATATGACTGGAAATAAAATTAAGATGCTTACAACATCGGGCTTAGTTAATCTTTCTGGAGAACAAGCGTTAACACATTCTAGAAACAGAACAGTAGGAAATGATTTTACAAGAGCAAGTAGACAAAGAACAGTTATAGAAGCGATAATTAAAAAATTATCGTTATTAGGTATAAATGATATTATGGGTGTATCAGACAGCATATTAAGTGAAGTTAAAACTAATATAAACGTAACTGAATATATGGGTATTATGAGTAAAATAATTTCAGAAAAAAATACATATTTAAAAAATATAGTATCTGCCCAAATTCCGGCGGTTGATTACAGTGAAGGTAAAATGATAAATAGCGTATATTATTTTACTACTGATTATGTAAAAGCCAAAGCAGACTTTATAAAGTACATATATGGGAATTAAAAAATTAAAAGAGTATTTAATTATTTTGATTTATCTGATATAATAATGTATAATTAGATTAAAAGGATGTGTAAAATGGAAACTAAAAGAAATATTGGATTAGATCTGTTGAGAATTATTTCTATGTTAATGATAGTTATGCTTCATTATTTAGGAAAAGGTGGGGCTTTATCGACTGTTTATGGAACTAGTACTAATTATTTGTCATGGATAATAGAAGCGTTTTGTATCGTTGCTGTAAATTGTTATGTTTATATAACGGGATATTTTTTAGTTAATTCAAATTTTAAAATAAAAAAGATATTAAAATTATGGGGACAAGTATTATTTTATTCTTTAAGTATTTATTTTGTTTTATTATTTACTAATCTTATAGATTTTAACATAAAAGATATGATAGTTTCTTTTATGCCTATAATTACAAAGCAATACTGGTTTATAACGGTTTATATTTTGTTATACATACTATCACCTTTTTTAAATGTTATGATAAATAACTTATCTAAAAAACAATTTAGAAGTCTGATATTTATATTATTATTTGTATTTTGCATATGTACTACTTTGTTAGATCCTAAGTATGTATTAGATTCAACTACAGGATATGGTATAATTTGGTTTATATGTTTGTATTTTATCGGGGCATATATTAGATTGCATCATAATAAAGAAGAGAAAAAGAACATATATAATCTTTTAATATATTTTGGAATAACTGTTATGGTTATATTGTCTAGACTTATTATCAAATATATTTTGGGAAAATATAATGTTAATATTATAGATGAACTAAGGTTTTACCAATATAATTCAATTAGTATTTTTATATCTTCTTTATTTTTATTTATATATTTTAAAAATTTAAATATAACTAATAATATCTTTAAAGAATTTGTATTGAAAATTGCACCTTTAACGTTAGGGGTATATTTGATACACGATCATGTGCAGATGAGGGTAGTAATGTATAATAATATTTTGCATACTACAAATTATTTAAGCGATAATAAATTTTTAGTGGTTGCTATATGTTCTGTTATATTTATATTTTCAGCGTGCATTATTATAGAATATTTAAGGCATAAATTTGCAGTATATATAAGTAAAACAAAACTATATAATTTAATAGAAAAGTCTGTTATATCAAAATATGAAAATATTTTGAATAGATTAAATAGAGGGGAAGATTTAGATGAAAAAATACTCTAAGTATATATCTTATACATTATTAATAATTTGGTGTGTAGTTATATTTTATTTATCTAGTCAAACTTCAAATGTGTCTGGTAGTAATAGTTTAAATATTTTAAGTTACGTGTTTGGACATTTGAATTTAGATATTTTAATGAGTTTGAATGTTATATTTAGAGAATTAATGCATGCAGGAGTTTTCTTTGTTTTAGGCATTTTAACGTACAATAGCCTTAGACATGATTTTACTAAAGTATTTGTATATAGTCTATTATTTTGCGTTTTATACTCACTTAGCGATGAGATACATCAACTATTCGTAAACGGAAGAGCCTTCGAATTAATTGATCTTGTATTAGATATATTTGGAAGTCTGGTTGGAATATATTTAGCTAAACTTGAAAGATCATTACACATTTCTTAGCATGCAGTGCATCTATTTTAATTCATATAAATAATCATAAAATAAAGGTCTTGTAATATAATGTACTAGTACATATGTTATAAGATTTTTTGTTTGGGGTGGTAAATTTGATAAACATATTTAATAAGTTTAAAGCTAAAGATAATATCAAATATATACAAAAGTTTTTAATTTGTTTGCTAGTTTTTGTTACATGTTCAAATGTTTTTGGATTTAATTATATATATAATTTAAACAAAACAATAACGAATGAATCCAGCATTTCTACTGTTGCGCCATTAGCTCCTACTTTTTCTTTTCAATCAAAAGCCCAAGTGTTAATGGAACCTACAACAGGAACCGTACTTTACGCAAATAACGAAAGTGAAAGAATACTTCCTGCATCAGTTACTAAAATAATGTCATTATTACTTACTATGGAGGCAATAGATAGTGGTAAATTAAAGTATACAGATGTAATAACTTGCAGTAAAACTGCATCTGGACTCGGGGGATCACAAATTTGGTTTCAGCCTGGGGAACAACTTACTGTTGATGAAGCATTAAAAGCAATATGCGTTGTTTCTGCAAATGATGTAACGGTAGCGATGGCGGAGCATTTAGCTGGAACTGAAGGAAACTTCGTGGCACAGATGAATGCTAAAGCTAAAGAAATTGGTATGGTTAATACTAATTTCGTTAACGCGCATGGTATAGACGCAGATAATCATTATACTACTGCAATGGATATTGCAATAATGTCAAGAGAATTAATAACAAAACATCCAGATATATTAAAATATACTTCAATTTGGATGGATACCTTGAGAAATGGACAGTTTGGTTTAAGTAGTACAAATAAATTAATTAGATTTTATGAAGGAGCAACTGGTATAAAAACTGGTTCAACTTCAAAAGCATTATTTAATTTATCTGCAAGCGCAACAAGAGATGGAACAACGTTTATAGCTGTTGTTTGTACAGCTCCAAGTGGTGATATACGAAATGAAGAAGTAAAACAGCTATTAGATTACGGTTTTTCAAATTTTAAAACTAAAAGTATTTATGCTCGTAATACTGTTTTAGAAAGTATAAGCATTAATAAAAATTTAGAAAAGAAGTTCAACGTCATAATACCTGAGGATGTTAATGTATTGTATGAAAAAGGTAAAGAAATTGAATTTGAAAAACAAATAGTATATACACAAAATTTACAAGCACCAATTTTAAAAAATATTCCGATAGGTAAAATTACAATAACTGGTAAAATTGATGGAAACATTATATCTGAAAAAAATCTTGTACTTAGTGAAGATGTGTCTAAATCAAAACTTCCAGATTATTACAAATTTCTACTAAAAAAGGTACTATTACTAGGATAATAAAATAATAAAAATATATAATAAATAGCCGAGTAATTTTACTCGGCTATTTACCTATTTTACTTATATAGATAGGATTATGTTACAGAAATATTACATTTTTTGTAAAAAGTCTCTAATTGTAACAAAAAAACAAAAGAAAAATTAAAAAGTGTAATATTTGTATTGCTTTTTAATTTTCTTTGTGATACCATTATATTAATGAATTTAAAATAATTTATTGGAGGTTATTGATTATGATTGGAATGAGTCAAATAAGGAGAAAACTATATACAGGTATAGCAATCGGTGCTGCAGTTGGTGTAGTAGGAATAGGTCTTACTTTATGGTGGAGTATATCTACTATAAAGAGCTATGAGGCAGGCACTAACAAAAAATACAATGAAAAATTTACTAAAGAAGTGTGTGTGTTGAATAAGGATATTGTTCAAGGGCAAACTATTACAGAGGACATGTTAAGTTTAGTTAGAGTTCATCAAGGTACAGTACCAACTGGTGCAGTTTTAAGTAAAGGACCTGCAGTGGGTCAAGTTGCAAAATTTAATATTGCTGCTTATACACCAATTACTGCTAATATGTTAGCAACAAAAATATTAGAAACAGATATAAGAGAACAAGAAGTAAACACTATATTAATGCCTAGTGATTTAGTTGAAGGACAATTTGTAGATATTAGAGTAATGTTTCCAAATGGTACAGATTATATAGTATTAGCTGGAAAACAAGTAAATAAAATATCTGGTCAAACAATGTGGTTTAGTTTAAAAGAAGATGAAAGATTAATACTAAATAGTGCTATTGTCGATTCTTTCCTAAATAAAGGAACAAAATTGTATGCAACTATATATTCTGATCCTGAAGCTCAAGTAAAATTTGAACAAAATAGAGAAGAATTAGTAAAAGGCGAACTAATACAATTAATAAAAACTGAACTGCCTGAACTTGCTACTTTAGCAGGATTAAATGGAGAAGGTACTACAACTGGTGAGGGAACTACACCGAATAATGGTACAACTACACCAAATAATGGTACAACTACACCAGTAGTTCAAAGTAACGTATATGTTGATAAAGTGCTTAACTTCATACTAAAATATAACAATTTAACAGCAGCAACATCAAAAACAGTTACAACATACCAACCAAATGACAAAGTTATAGCAGCAATGAAAGGTAATGGTAACATATCTACAGAAGCAACAAGTAAATTAAGCCAAGATATAAGAGATAACATTGAAAATTTAAATACTCAATATGAATTAGCTAATGAAGAAAAAATATCAAATGTAGTATCTGGTGCTCAAGCAGCAATAACTGAACAAGAAAACCAAAGGAAAGAATTATTGGGAGATACAGCTCAATAAGTAAGGAGTAAAGATGAAAGTAATAGGATTATTAGGATATAGTGAAAAAGTAGATTTGGTTACTAGCTTATCAAAAACAATACAATTATTAGGTAAGACAGTTCTAGTGATAGATGCTACAGCGGACAAAAAATATAAGTATATAATTCCTTCTTTAGATATAATTGAGAAGGCGTATGTGACACAATTTGATAATGTTGATTATGCAGTTGGATTTGATAGTATGAATGATGTTGAAAACTATATGATTGAACAAAAAATTAATATTGGATTATACGATTATATATTAATAGATATAGATAATCCAAGAACATATGAATTTTTTAGAAGTAGAGTATTTAATCATATATATCTTGTTATGGATACAAGTATGCTAGGATACAAAAAAAATCTAGAAATAATTAATTCATTAAAAGTATATAGTGTAGATGAAAATGATGCTAAAGTTAGCAAAATTTTATATAGAGGATACATGACACGTGCTAGTGAAAAATATTTTGAAGAAAGATTAAATTCATTAGAATGTAATTGGGATGATAGAGAATATGAAATAGATGAATCTGAACAAGATAAAATGATGTATTTAGATTTTCAAATAAGTGGGTTTATTCAAATGAAAAAACATTCAAATATGTTTATAAATTCAATAATAGATATAATAACTCAACTTGTTGAAGATATTAATGCGGTAGAAATTAAAAAAGCAATAAAAAAAGGAGGAATATAAGAAATGCCTAGAATAGTATTTTGGAGTCCAGATACAAGTATGTCAGGAAATACACACGCAATTTTAGCTGCTTCCACTTTGATGGGAATAAATCACAAAGCTAAATGTTTACTTATGCAAGGACATTTTAATTCTAGAAAAATTGAAACTTCTTTTACACCATATGATGAACTTAAAGATAGTGGCGTTTTTGAAAATTCAGATATCGGTATTGGGGCACTTACAAAGATAGTGGTAAGTAATAAACTTACAGCGGCAACAATAAAAAATTACGCAAAACCAGTTTTAAAAGATAGGTTGGATGTTCTATATGGAATAAACTCTAAGGAAAAAGAGCAATATAATTTAATGGCACATAATTTACAATTCGTAACAAGAAAGGCAGCAGAAATTTATGATTTAGTATTTGTAGATTTACCTAAAGGAGATTCTCAAGATTATATTAGAGATACTTTATTAGATTCTGAAGTAATAGTTTGTACAATTAATCAAGATACAGTTAAATTTAAAGATATTTTTGATGACATTGAAAAAAATGAGTTATTAAAAGGAAAATCTATTATATATGTAATAGGAGACTATGAAAATAAGTCAAAATATAATTTAAGAAATATTAAATCAAGATATGGAGTTAAAAGTCCAATGTTTGCTATTCCTCATAACTACGCATTTGCCGATGCATGTAATGATGGTAGCGTAATAGATTTCTTTTATAAAAATATGAATGCGGAAAAAAATGACTATAATGGAGAATTCATTAGTGAAGTATCTAAATTGGTTGAAAAAATAATAGAAGAATCAAAAATCAAGGATTATTAAAACTATATTTAAATAGGGGTGAAAATATGGGAATTGCATTTTTTTTCAATATAATTCTAATGGCAATAATTATATTGATAGTAGTAATGTTTATCAGAGCTAAAGTAAAAAATACTAATAAGAGTAGTATGGAATTACAATTAGAAAGAGATAAAGAAAAATATAGTATAAGAGCCATGCAAGAATATATTAAAAGGCAATTCGATGAGATAACAAGAATGAATTTGTATGATCTAGCTTTATCTGAAGAAGAATTTGAAAGAAGAAAAAACATAAAGTATGAGTTAAAGAAAGCATTAAAGGGCGCAGGTTATGCTGATATTAGTGATAAAAAATATGTTAAAACTTTGATCTTTGACTTACTTAGAAATAATTATAAAGTTAATGAAATAAATATTAATAATGCAATAAAATTTGATGATGAGCAGGAACTTACTTCACAAGATAAATTTGAAATATTAATGCATGAATTTAAAAAAGAATTTAAAGCGGAAGCATTAACAACAATTATTACTAAATATTCGTTAGATCTTCCTAAATATGAATTTGATAAAACTATACCGTCATATGTTATAACTGCAAGAGAAATTGATGATATATTTTCAAAAGAAATTAGTATGTCAGCCTTAACATTTGATGATAAACTAGAAATAGTTGTACAAAGAATTTACCAAGGTTATAAAGGATATAGCGTTGTTGATGATATAAGAGATATGAACATAGATGGTGTATCTGGTGGTGTATCTGGTATACCACCGAGTTTCTTAGATCAAGTATCAGGTATGGACGACTACATGGCGCAAATGAAAGATGGACATGTTCCTATGTCATTTGATAGTGTATGGATATTTTATAAAGGTAAATCTACATACTTATCATTCTTGTCATTTGGTAGTGAGCAAGAATTAAAAAGAGTTTGTCAAAACATATATAAATATAATAATCCGGGGCAGTTATCTGAATCTGTTGGATATAAAGTTAATGAAATGAAAGATGGTTCCCGTGTCGTTGTACTTAGACCTAACTTTTCAGAGTCTTGGGCATTTTTCGTAAGAAAATTTGCTCCACCAACTTTAATATCTGCTGAACAGTTATTAACACATGAAGGTAAAGGACCAGTAATAGAATTATTAAAATACTTAATTAGAGGAGCCAGAGTTACAGCAGTAACAGGTGAACAAGGTTGTGGTAAAACTACACTTCTTATGGCTATAATGAAATATTTGTATCCTACAATTACAATAAGGGTACAAGAAATGGCCTTCGAGTTACATTTACGTAAAATTTATCCATATCATAATATATTATCACTAAGAGAAACTGATACTATATCTGGACAACAAGGTCTAGACGTTCAGAAAAAAACAGATGGTGGTGTTAACATCCTAGGTGAGGTTGCTACACATCCGGTTGCTGCTTGGATGATCCAAATGGCGCAGGTTGCATCTAAATTTACACTGTTTACACATCATGCTAAAACATTTCCTAACTTAGTAACAGCACTTCGTAACTCATTACTTGCAATTGGTATGTTTAGTTCTGAAAACGTTGCCGAAGTACAGGTTGTTAATGTTATAAACTTTGATATACATCTTAAAAGGGGTGTAGATGGATCTAGATATATAGAAAGAATAACAGAATGTATACCTCTAGAAAGAACATTTAATTATAATAATGATTATAGAAAAATTGAAGGTTTAGAAGGTAAATTAGATAAATTTATGGATAATACGGTTGAGTATTACAGACATATGACTGAAACTAGTAACTTCACATATAAAAATATAGTTGAGTTTAGGGACGGAAAATATGTTATGGCAAATCCAATGACAGAAACTAATATAACTGCCATGAGAGAAAATATGTCTCCAGAAGATATAAAAGAGTTTGATAACTTCTTAGATACAGCTTGGAGGTGATTGTATGGGAATGACTATTGCTATAGGACTTATTGGATTATCTATTGTAGGTTTGATAGGATTATTAGTGTATTATAATGTCGTAAAAAATAAGTATAAGAAGAATATGAAGTTATATACACAAGATAAACTACAAATAAAAAACAAAACCAACTTTAAAGAAACAACAGATAAGTTTTATCAAAGCATATATAATAAATTTGTACAAATACCTGTAATTAAATATTATACAAAAAAAACACGTTTAAAATTAGAAATGTCTAATGATTATACCGAGTATGAGATAAGAAGACAAGCAGCTAAGAATATGTTTATAGCATTAGTTTTTATGTTTTCAACCCTTACAATACTATTAAATCTAGTTAATGATTTGTATATGTCATTAATAATTATAGTTGGTGTACTCATTATAACAGAAAAAATGATAGACTTACGTGTTACATCAGTATCAGATAAAATATTAAGACAGATGCCAGAGGCATTTACTAATATACGTCATGCGTTCCATGAACATGGTATGATTGAAGAATCTTTTAATGCGGCAATCGATGAATTAGGAGAAAAAGATATAGTACCACAGCTTAAAAGAATTAAAGAAGCAATGCTTGCTGAAAAGCCAGATATTGAACTTGAAAGATATTATGATACAGCTCCAAATAGATTTTTAAAATTATTTGCTGGTGTTTCATATTTAACAATGGAATTACGGAGATAGAAAGACTGAAGGTACTTCAGTATATCTTAAAAACTTAAATAATATATTAAGTGATGTTTACTTAGAAGTTTTAAAGAAGGATAAAATTAATTATATGTTTAGAAGTTTAACTGCAATAGCTGTTGCACCACTTCTATTCGTAAAACCACTACAAGCTTGGGCTGAATCTAACTTTCCTGCTTTAATAAACTTTTATACAAGTAGTATTGGATTTATGGTACAATCTTTAATTATAATTTCAATATTTATATCTTATATGATGCTTAGAATTATAAAAGAAGATGCTGAAGAAATTAAATTTGATAGGGTTACCTCAGTTAAATGGCAAGATAAATTATATAAAAATGAATTTTTTAAGATGCTAGTAGATGCATTTAAACCAAAAGCACATACTTCAAAACTTAGAAGGTCAGAAAAATTAATAAAAAATACTAATGCATATCTTACAATTGAATGGTTATATATTAATAAAGTTGTAGCTGGTATTGTTGCAGCATTGTTAACGGTTATACTAATGTTAAATATTCAATATATAGATATTGCTTCAGTGTATAACAAAATAGGAAATGAATTTTTATCATTTGGTAAGTTGACTCCAGAACAAGCGGCGGCAGCTAAATCATTAAATGAATATGATAAAAAGTATGTAGATAAATATAAAAATAAAACTGTTACAAAAGAACAATTAGAATACGAAATAGTGGATAAAACAACTGGACAAACAGATCAAGTAGCAATCGATAGAATAATGGAAAAAATAAATAAGGTTAACAATTCATACTTTAAATTTTGGCAATTATTTATAGTTATTGCTGTAGGATTTATTGGATATGCAACACCAACAATAATAATGATGATTAAGAATAAAATAAGAGAAATGGAAAAAGAAAATGAAATTATGCAATTCCAATCTATAATTCTTATGCTTATGTATATCGAAAGAGTTGATGTTCAGACAATATTAGAATGGTTATCTAGATTCTCATATGCATTTAAAGAACCAATATCTACAGCATTAAATAACTACGAAGCTGGAGCATATGAAGCTTTAGAAGAACTAAAAGATAGTGTGCCATATAAAGATTTTGAAAGAATTGTAGAACAACTACAATCTGCTGTTGAGAGAATACCTATAAGAGCAGCTTTTGATGAACTTGAAACAGAAAGAACTTATTACTATGAAAGAAGAAAATCTGGTAATGAAAGATTAATACAAAAGAAAGTTACTTATGGTAAGGTATTAGGATTTATGCCAATGATTATACTTATTGCGGGATATTTAGTTGGACCACTTATGATAGTAAGTATAATGCAAATGATGACATACTTTAGTAGTATGACATTCTAAACTTGGATAAAACACAAATCCATGTGTTTTATATATATAATATTTTTTAAAGGGGGAATTTTAAATGGATAATGCTCAAAAGGCAATTATGATCGGTGTAGGATTATTTATCACCATCATAGTTATAGCTGCAGTTATGGCTATAACAGGAATAGGTACAGACCTATTAAATCAAGGTCAATCACAATTAGGTGGATTATCAGCACAAATTTCACAACAATTAACTGCTGAATATGACGATGTACAAATGTCAGGTGCGCAAGTACTTGCAGCAGTTCAAAAATATTACAATGATCCACAAATGGTAGTTGCAGTGTACAACGTTTCTGGTTCTTATGGAACACCAGTATGGGCTACACCAAACTTAACTACAATAAGTCCTAATCCAACAGTAGCACAAGTTACACCAATTATAGCTACAGCTCCAGTAAGTGGAAATGCTGCAAGAGTTGCTTTAAACCAATTCTCAAGCTCAGCTGCTTCAGCTGCTAATAGAGTAGTAACAACTGCACAATACCAAGCAAAACTTGTTCAATATAACGGAGTTACAATTGGTATGGCATTCTTAAGAAAATAATTACAATTTATATTCAAAAAGGTATATTTTAAAGTATACCTTTTTGAAAATATATATTAAAAAGATATATTTGAATATGTTTTTTTAATGTATATTAAATAAGGAGAGATTAGTATGGATGATGATGTTTTAATAAGAGCTATTACCATAGGTGCTAGTATATTTATCACCCTTGCAACAGTAACTGCAGTTATGATGTACTATAACACAGCAAGGCTAAGTGTTGTTAGTATTGGGACAGGCACTAACATTGAACAAAACTATAGAGAAGATATTAAAAATATATTATATAATACTGAGGCAACTGGTTCAGATGTAAAAAATATATTGCAGTATTTTTATGGAAATAGTGAAGTTAATATTTGTATTGATAGATACTATGCATATTTTAATAGTGGTGCACAAATAACTTGGATACCGTTAGGGGATAGAGAAAGAATAAATTTAAATAAAAACGTTACATACACGCAAATTATGAAGACAATGATGCCAAATCAGAAATTTAGAATAACAAATAGTGGGGACAAATATATATTTGACTTAATATCTTAAGATAGGAGAGAATTATGGAGGAGAATGTACAAAGGGTATTTTCTATAATGGTAGCAGTAATAGTTTTTTTTCTATTACCAATGTATGTTGCATTTGAAAAAAAAGACGATGTTGCATATGCTCTTGCCGTTAGAATAACATCTGAACTTACTGAAAATATAAAAAATAATGGTTATATATCTAAAAAAATGTATGATGAATATTTGTCTAAAATGGCAGTAACAGGAAATTCATATGAGATTAAACTTGAACATAAATCATATAAATATAATCCTGTTATTTGTTCTTATTCAGATGCCACTTATACAAAATTATTAGAAACTTTTGAATATGATATATATAAAGGGCAATACTTAACTGGAACTATTATATATAATGGAAATGCATATGGAAACTTAGTTTTATCATATTCTAAGAGTGAAGAAGTATACACAGAAAATCAAATTCTTGATGTATTATCACAAGAAAATAACATTGTATACACTGGAATGGCTAAAGAAGTTTACCAAAATGTTGGTTTAAATAGTATTCCACTTAATCCAAATCTATATGCATCAGGTACATTAGGGTCTATATATACGATGAATAAAGGTGATTCATTTGCAATAAGAGTTAGAAATACTAATACAACTGTTGCTGAAATATTTTTTAATGCATTAACACTTGGTATGACAGCAAAACCAGTTCCTAGAGTATATGTTAATTATGGATGCACAATTCAAAATGAGAAATATAAGACATGGGTACTTGCAAATAGTGGATACACAGGAAATTTAGAAGAAATAACAATTGCCGAGACAGGAAGATACCTATTAGAGGTATGGGGAGCAAGTGGTGGAGGTAATGATCCATCTAGTACTGTATTAGGAAGTCGTGGCGGTAAAGGTGGATATTCAAAAGGTATAATACAATTAACAAAAGGTACAAAACTATATGCTTACGTTGGCGGTAAAGGTGTTGGTTCTTCTGGCGGATTTAATGGCGGCGGTGATGGTGGACCAGCTGGAAACGGTGGCGGTGGAGCAACAGATATAAGGCTTGTTGGTGGAGTTTGGAATAATCCTGCATCACTTGCCTCTAGAATAATAGTAGCAGGTGGCGGCGGTGGAGCTGACGACACACTAGCTACTGAAGTAGCAGGCGGTGGAAATGATGGTTCTGGTGGACATGGTGGAGGAACTAATGGTGGTAGAGGATATATTAACGGTACTGATTCACCAAGTTATTCAGATTTAAATAATGGAAGTCCTGCTGTTTATGTATCTCCAGCTTTAGGAGGAAATCAATATGGTGGAAATGGACTTCAATTTGGATATGCACCTCCTCCAACAATAGCTACTGACCTAGGCGGTGGTGGCGGTGGTTATTACGGTGGAAATCCATCTCTACACTTTAATGGTGGCGGCGGCGGTGGCTCAGGCTATATTGGCGGAGTGACTAGCGGTGAGATGCAAACTGGAGTAAATAACGGAAACGGATCATATAGAATAACATTTGTAAATTAAAAAAGGAAGTGATTTAAAGTGGATTTTTTATCAGCAAAAGCATTAAATATAGCTGTAGGAATAGCTATATCTTTAACAATTACATCAGCTATATTATTTACTTTAAGTCAGATAACTTTATTATATCAAGATGTATATAATACTGATGTTAGCATAAAAAAACAGTTTACTGAATTTGCGATGTATGATGGCACAACAATGACTGGACTTGAAATGTATAATACAGCAAATAGATATAAAGGTAGTAACAAGGTTAATGTAAGAAATCACATATCTGGAGCTAGTAATATTAATACACAAGCTTGGCTTTATGGATATAACGGTAATAGCAGTTTTTACACTAGTGATTTATACAAAGTTAGTTACACTACTGATAATAATGGCATAGTTACAATATTTTTTGATGGAAGGTGAGAATAACATATGGAGGATTCAGGATATAACAGTTTAATGTTAGGTGTATACGTATTCATATTTTTGATTGCAACAAGTTTAACTGTATACTTGTTTTCAACAACAGTTACAGTTGCAGATAAAGCATTTGAATATGGAAAAGTAACAACTGGTGATAGTGTAATAGAGACAACTTCTGCTCCAAAATATAGTATAATTACAGGTGCAGAATTATTAACATATTACTATAATTATAAGTCACCAGATAAATATGGTACAGCCAATACACCTAATTATGATTTTAGTAATATAAATGATGTAGGTATTGATATAAATAGGTCATATGCATTAATATATGAATCTGCGAATACTGGTTCAAATCCAGTTATAACAGTAAGAGATATAACACCAGAGGTTGGAACCCCAACTTCAGGTGAGATAATACCTATAAACAATCAACCTTCAGATCCAACTATTATTACATACCCTAATACAGACTCAAGAGTAATGCCTAATACTGTAGTTGAAATGGAAGCTCATTCTTATGTAAATGTTTCATTTGCAACTAATGTTATAGTTAAATATTATTGGAGAATTGACTATAGTCCAGAGGATGGTAGACCGGATTTCACTGCTACTACTACTGGACAAAAAGGGGAATTAACAGAATTAGCATATGGAAATGTATTGAAATTTGTTGACGGTACAAATAGAGTATACGTTACATCTGAAGATGCATTTGGAAATAAGTCAAATACAATAAGTAAAGAAATTAAAGTAGGATACAATGATCCAGTTATAAATTATGTAAAAGAAATGGATAATAAAGTAATAAATTATGGAGCTGTAGATATGGATTCTCCAACAGGAGCTTCATTAAGATTTATTACAGATGCAACATCAAAAAATCCAGGTGGATTTATACAAAAATATGATTGGACACTAAATGGCACATTAGTACAAAGTGGTGCTAGTGAGAGACTTATAAGAAGTTTTGCTCCAGGTAGTTATTCTTTAACAATCAAAGTATATGACTCAATAAAAGGTACAGCAGAAACTACTTTTGCCTTTACAGTTAATAAAATACCAACTCCTACAATAATATGTAGTAATACAGCTATTACAACAAATCGTACACTTGCTATTACAGACAGTACTGTAAATCTTACATTTAACTCATCGACTGAAGCAAAATATGATGTTGTAAGATATGTATGGAATGTTGATGGAACAGTATATAATGCCTATGTACCTAATGGTATAAATCTAAATTATGGAATAGGAACTCATACAGTAAGTGTATATGCAGTTAACTCAGCAGGATTAACTTCAGATACAAGAACATTAACGTTCACAATTACTCAAGACTTCGTACCATTTGAGCAGGAATATTATTCAAACGGAAGTTATCATACAGTTACATTACCAGCAGGAAAATATGTGTTTGAAACATGGGGAGCTCGTGGTGGTAATGGATCTGGTGGATATGGTGGATATTCTACCGGTCAATTAAATATATCATCAAGTACTACATTCTATATTTATGTAGGATCAAGTGCGGGATATAATGGTGGCGGAAACTCAATGTTATCATATTCTAAAGGTGGCGGAGCTACAGATATAAGATTAAATAATGGTGCATGGAGTGATGCTATTTCACTTAGATCAAGAATTATTGTTGCCGGCGGCGGCGGCGGAAATGGTGGAAATAGTACATCTTGTGCAGGCGGAAGTTCAGGTGGATTGTATGGATATACAGGTGGAGATTTATACGGAAATCCAGGGACTGGAGCAGGACAAACTTATGGTGGATCAGCGGGAAGGTTATATGCATATGGAGCTACAAATGGTTCGTTCGGAATAGGTGGAAATGCAGAAACTGCATCTAATACTAGTGCTGGTGCCGGTGGTGGTGGATACTACGGTGGCGGCGGCGGATCAAGTGATTATTCGAATTACAACGATTTAGATGATTCAGGTGGTGGTGGTGGTTCATCATTCATATCTGGATATCCAGGTTGTGATGCTGTAAATGCATCTGGTATTCATACTGGTCAAGCAAGCCATTATTCAGGATTAACATTTATTAATGCATCTATGACAGCTGGATATAATTCTGGCGAAGGAAAAGCTAAAATAACTCGTGTAAGATAATTGAAAAGGAGGTAAATATGCAAGACAACTTAAGTATTATAATAACTATGATTATATTTGTAACATTAGTAGTAATATTTCCTTTATATAATCTGTTTGAGAGACAAGATGATATGTCATATACGCTTGCTTTGAAAGCAACTACTACTTTTGTAGATGAAATTAGAAATAATGGTTATATAGATCAAAATAGCTATAATGATTTTATATCACAATTAGGTAATACTGGTAATTCATATGACATAGAAATTGAAGCACATAGAAAAACATTAATTGCTGATGAAAATAATCCAGGAGAATTCCTTGAACAATATAAAATAGATTATAACGATGATATACTAAACGTGATAAATACAGGAACAACTAATATAAGTGGAAAATTATTAAAAGATAATGCATATTTACTAAATAAAGATGACCAAATATATGTAAAACTTAAAAATTCAACTACAACTATGGCTGGTGCGGTATTTAATGCTATAATTCCAACTGCTAAAAAAGAAAGAATAGTTGTAAATTATGGTGGTGTAATAAAAAACAGTTCATGGGACAAAGTTGAAAGTACAATACATTCATTTACAACTAGACCATCAGCTCCTGTTATAAGTAGAAACGGAGTTACAATTTCAGGTGGTAGTGCAACAGTAGAAGCAGGTGTTAGTGTAGACCTTTCAGCTTTATCTACACCGTCAGATTGGTGGAAGAGAATTGTAAGTTACGTTTGGACCTTTCAATATGCAGATGGAAGAGTTGAAAATGTGACTACACCTGCAACAGGTACAGCTCCTAATCTTGTAGGTGCAATAACTAGAAGTTTTCCAGTGCAAACTCCAAGTACAGTAAGTGTTTATGCAGTAGATAACTATGGAGAGACTTCTAATTTAGCTTCTGCAACGATACACACATATTCATATGGGCCTACAAAACCTACTTTAACTTCAAATCCAGATACAATAAATAACAATGTAATTATACCAGTAGCTGGTGGGACAAGAATAAACTTTACAGCATATTCAACTGTAAATAGTACTTGGAAGGTTATATCTAAGTATGTATGGACAATTCAAAATGGTGGAGGTACACCATACGTAAGAGAAACAACAACTGGAAGTTTAAGTGAAGTATTTAATAATGGTGTTGGTTCAGTTACAGTTTATGCTGTAGATAGTGCTGGATTAGAATCTGCAAAAACAGGTACAGCATTTTCAGTTATGAATAACTTTGCACAACAAGCAATATCTTCAGTTGGTTTAGCAACAATAGACTCTATTGTAATAAATGGAGCAACAGTTGCAGGATATTCGTTTGAAGTTGGTGTATCTTCAGGACATAGTGGAAATGACTGGTGGAGAATACAAGGATTAACTACTGGTGGAGTTTGGGAAAGTGTTAGACCAGGTGGATCTGTAGATT
Source organism: Bacillota bacterium (assembly GCA_023460515.1). GTDB lineage: Bacteria > Bacillota > Clostridia > TANB77 > CAG-465 > RGIG5057. The sequence continues at coordinate 34,013 of JAEWPS010000045.1, forward strand.
CATATGTAAGTGTAAGCAATGGTGTTTCAACTGGACAAGTATCACTTGCAGATCAAAGTAGGTATGTACAACTTAGATTCCAATATAGCGTAGATAGCGGACATGCTGGTTGTTTAACAAGTGGTTCATATATAAAATATAGTGTTCAATATAAATTTAATTAAGTAATTTAACAAGAGAAGGTGAATGAATGAAAATAACGGATTTTGCTCTTATATTTATAGGTATAGTACTTCCAATAATTATAGTAGTGTATGTAAATGTATCATTTACAATTAAAGCAGTAGAAGAAGAAATGTATTATCAAAAATTGATAGATTCAGCTTTGCTAGACTCAGCACAAAGAATGAAAGAAGTTGAAAGTGAAGATCCAGAAAACGATTATGGATATTCAGGTGAATTAAATAATAAAGTCAGTGTAAATGCACAAGTAGCAGTAGATACATTCTTTAGTTCGATGTCTAATAACTTTGCAATAAAAGGTAATAAAAACGCAGAATTATTTCTTAAATATTTTGTACCGGCAATAGCTGTAATAGATTATAATGGAGTATATATATCTTCTATTGAAGAATTTCAAAAAGATGGTAAAACCGTAATTGATCATGTTGTTAAACCAAAAAGATATTTTTCATATACATATGGAATAGATAATGGTAGTAATATAGTAACAAATTTGAATTTAATACAAACAAATTCAAATCAAAATGGATTTTCAATACATACAGTTGAATTTACTATGGATGATTATGTTATGCATAGAGGTAAGAAAAATGTGGGATATAATTCAATTACTTATGGTTCGAAAGGTTTTTATATAGCAGATACTAAAAATAATTCGGATTTATATGATGGTAATCTTGCATTACAAATACCAATACAGAATCTATTAAAACAAAAAAGAAAAGAGGTTATAATAGAGGTTATTACTAATGAATTAAGTTTTGCGGTTAATAAACATAATCATTATGCAAGATTAGCAGGTATAAACTATGCATTTTCGTTTCCATTTACTACAAAAGATGAAATGTATAGATATGTAGAAGATATTGGGGTTTTAGCATTTGTTCAAGGTATATCGGTTGGAAATAAATATTTAAATTATAAATCATATGGTGGTTCTAGTCTAGAACTTGCAACTAAATATTACGTTAGTACGCCAAATGCATCGACTGGTTCTAAATATATAAGAAATTTATATCATAAAGATATTAATTGTCCTGAATATAAAGTTTCTAATAAGGATAATATAACACCTGAATTTGTAAATACAAAACAACAAGCTGCTTCACTTAAAGCATCTATTACAAATGGTGGAGTAAGTTCATATGTACAAGGTTTCTATCCTTGTCCGTTATGTAGACCATAAAAGTATATATTAAAAAAATTAATAAAAAACGTTAAGATAATAGAATATCTTAACGTTTTTTATTTTTACAATAAACACATTTATATAAAAAATATTTAAATAGAATATAAATACAAAATTTGTAAATACTAATTGTAATAATAGCGTTAATGGAGGTATTTATTAAATGGAAAGTAATGATAAAAAAGAAAGTAAAAACAATAAATTTAATTTATTTACCAAAATTAATATTTTCGAATTTAAAAAAAACAATAAAACTAATAAAAATAAAGAGCTAAAAGATAATCAAAAAAAGAATATTTTTCTTAACAAAAGTTTGATTTATATTATAGTTACTATTTCTATTTTAGTTATACTTGCTACATTTTCAACTGTTGTTTATATAAAAAATTTAAAATATAAGTCGTATATAAAGTATGAAGATAAAATGAAAATATATGGATTTGATTCTATGTATGATAATAAAAGCGCTAAAACAGATGAATTAGTTACAAAAACTGAAGCATTAAAAATTTTACTATCAGCAGTGTTTAATACTAGCGATATATCTAATTTTGCACTAAATAGTAACGAATATCCCGATGCAATTTGGGTAGATTACGCAAAATCTAGTGGAATTACAAACGAAGATATAAACAAGGATAATTATTGGAATAATGCAAAATATATTGATGTAATTGTATATTTTGAAAACAGCAAAGTTAAGATATTGAAAGAAAAAATTGCAGATACTGAGTCAAAAATAGAGGATATTAATAAATACACATTAGCTGAGCAAACAGCAATTAAAGATATGATAGCAAGTCAAATTATATTTTTATATTCTAATAATGTAAACGGCAGTGAGAAAATATTCAAAGGTCAGCTTAATGAATTGGTTATTAATTTTGTAGAAAAATATAACACTATTACTATGAATAGAGAAAAAATAAATGTTAATCCAGAAAAGTTTCCATCGAATGCCAAGGATTTTCCATATACATTAGCAAATATAGATAAAAGTGTATATGAAAAAACTTTTAATACACAATATTCAAGTGAAGCTATGCTACCAGTTGAATTATTTAGATATAAGAAAGAAGAATATTCACAAATACAAAGATTTGCAGAAGAATATTTTAATGCAGTGTTAAATGTAAATTATAATACCATTACCGAAGATGGTTTTAAAACAAAATTATCTGAATATCTAATTTATAAACCTAATGATTATGCTGTAAAAAGATATATTGAAAATGTTAAGACGAATGAAATTATTATTGAGGGAGCAGCAAAAGTCCAATTTCCTGTAATTTATTCGGATGGAATTTCATACAGAGTAAGAATTAGAATAACATTTGATATTAAAAACTCCAAAACAAAAGATAATTTAATATATTTAGATTATATAAATGGACTTAAAAAGACATATGAAGCAAATAAATATGATTTAATAATTGATTACTACATGACAAATGCAATAGATAATTCAAATATATATATGAAAGAAGTGGATTTATATGGCTCAATATTAGATAACAAAATAAGCAAAATTACCCAAGAAGTAGATAAAGAAAACTATTTTAAGGAGGGTGAAGATGCAAACAGTTAAAGTAACATTAAAAACTCTAATTATATTTATAATTTTTATATTCTCATTTAGTATATATGGGTATGGACTATTATATCAAGGAGAATTTATTGATCCTACAAATACTGAAAATACATATAGAGTAAAAATATTGTCTATGGCTAATGCCTCAGAATCATCTAAAACTGAATATGAATCCAGAAAACAATATGATGGCCAATGGCTGATATCTAATGGAGGGAGTGATGCAAGTACAACAGGTTCTACATCTTCATTCAGTACGTTCTATTATGGATTTCATCCTGACTATGAACCAGATAATCCATCATATGTATCTCCGCCACTTACGGATTATGGTAGTGGATTTGTTAGTAGTGGAAGCAATAGTAATATTTATTATGATTTTAGTACTGCTCCAATAACACCAAATTCAGACAGTTTTGCTACATTTTACGGTAATAAAGGAAATGTTGCTAGAAACCAAGGAACTACAATGGATGGATTTACAAAGATATATAAGAATAATGGATCTTCCACTAGACATTTGCAATGGAGAGTAACCAATTCAGGGGTTAGACTTGATTTAACTGAACTAACTAATAGTACTGTTCAATCTCTAATACAAAAATTCGGTCAAGAAAAACTTGAGAATGGAGTAAGATTTTCTGGAGGACTTAGAACTAAGTATAATAATTTTGCGTCATCAATAGCATACCACAAAGATAATATGGATACTGCTTGGATATTTTTTCAACTTACTACAGGATATTGGAATAGTGGAGTACGTGGTTTTAAAGAAATGGAAATATGGAATTCCTATGGAACTGGAACATATAAAAAAGGCGCCTCCGTTGCAAATGAATTTGATAACATATTATCTTTACCATTTAAAAATATACAATCAAATAGAAAAGTGTATATAAAGCATGTTGATGTTAACGGAAATACAATTAATGGTTTGCAAAAATCGTCTCAGCAATATGTAGAAAATGGTAATGTAAGTAATATTGCAAATGAAGGAGCTAGTAATGGATATCAAGAAACATATACAGTTAAATCTAATCAAGAAATAAAGGTTACTGAAAATTCCTCTCCAACTGTAGGAGATGACGAATATGATTTTAAATATGGAAAAAGTGCTATTGGTGCAACACTTAGTGAGGCAAATAGTAATTTTAGAAATGTAACACAAACATGGTCAACACCAAAGCAATTTGCTAATTCCGACAAAAGTGATGTACTAGTAATAAGTCTAGTATATGAATTAATACCACCAGTGCCTAGTCTGCCATTACTACAATTGGTAGGCAGGTTAGAATTTATTAACAGAAATTTATCATATATTAACTCTACGTCTGCACATGATATAGATTATATTCCATCTACTCAGCAGCTAACACCTTATGCAGAAGGAGCATATCCATATGTAGTAAGAGGTATGAGATATGAACCTAGAAATATTACTTTAAGTTCGTCTACATCAGTTACTGCTAATATTTCATATAGTTGGGATGTATGGACCTATAGTCATGGCAGTGCAGTTGAGATAGATAAGCCCGCAGTACCACCTTCACCAGGTCCACCACCAACACCTGGAACACCAGCAACGTATAAACACAAACATGACGCTTCTTGCGATTGGTATAAGTCAACGTACACTTCAACTATAAGTAAAACATTTAATTATACCGTACCGTATAAACATACTTGGTTTGAAATAACAAATTTTAAAATGTATAGAATTTCAAAACTAGATGTTTATGATAATGAAAATAATATTGGAGGTACATTATTTGCTGGAGGAAATTATATTATTACGCCAAGTACAGCATATGAAAATAGGTTTAACAATAGTAGAGGAAGAGTACTTGGATCATTAATAGTTTCTTTTCCGAGCAAAAGTTATAGTCTACAACCTGTATATATTCAAAAAAGTAAACCTTCTGGTGGAACCGAAACTGCTTCTGGTACATCTGAGAGTAGTCTAGATGTATCAAAACAAACAGCTAACAATAAATTGAATTTAGAAACCAATAAAACAGCTTCTGATGCTACAGCACTTTCAATAACTTACCAATATGATAATGATTATGTAGAGTTGGATGGTAAAGAGGATATGTTACAGCGTAATTATAAAACTTGGACTGAACGTATAGATAAAGAAACTGACGCAAGTAATATTAGAGATTTAGATTCAACAAAAACTGGAACGGGAAAAGTTAATGGATCAGTATTAAATTATACCTCAAATTTAATGAATTATATGAAACCAACTACTAGATTGACAAGTGATAATGATTTTACTACTAAGTATCAAACTGTACCTGTAAATAGGGAAAATGGAATTAGACAATTAAGTGGTAAAATATCTTATATAATAGTTACAGATCCTAAATATAATTTAGGAAGTGAAAGATTTATATCAACTGATTCAACATATACATTAAATACTGAAATTAGATTAATAGAATTAGATTTTACTGACCAATCCAAAGAATATAAAGGTACAGATGTAAATAAAGTAAATGTACTAACACCAATTAATTTTGGTAATTTTCAACTTATTACTGAAAAGAAAGTAGATCATTCAACTGGTGCAGGTAGTGCAACAATTTTACAAAGAAATGCTGTATTTACAATTACGCCTATGACAAGCGGAAGTAGTACAGCTGGGTACAGTTTATCTGATACAAGAGAATTTGTAAAAGGATATTACTTTATATTTGATTTTGATATTATATATAATGGTAATCTTATAGAAGCATATGATCCAATTTACCTAGATGGAAAAAATGCTTCAATTACTGCAAAAACAACAGATGCATTCACTGGAGGATTAGCTGCTCAAATTACAAATAGTATTAAGATAGTTGCAATTAGTACAAATATCACTGACTTACTAAAGAAATACTTAGACACGGCAACATATTCTAATTATAATTATATGGATTCAGGTAACAATGTAGTTAGAAATACACAGATTCAAAATCAAAAGACATTTTTAAGAAGAAATGATATAGCTAGCGACAGTTATCACGCTATTTATAGGATTATAACTACTAAGAATATAGGTAGAATATTTGATTTTGCAGTAACTGATTGTACGGATTTGGCATTCAAAGAAGTTTTCAGAAAGCCAAATGCTTTAAATATAAATGAACCATCTGGAATCTCGTATTATTCTGGCTATAAGCAACTTAATTTATATAGTTCCGAATATAACGATATGATAAATAGAACTGATATAGGAAGTAGTCCACAAACTATACTGCCGCTAGGACCATATAAGAATACCAATACTAGATATGTTAATTCACCTAAAATGGGATATAGAATAAGTTTTGATTTAAAAACGACCGGCTATATGGTAAATAGTAATATTAATAATTCAAGAAGGGTTGAAATAACGCCAAAATATTATTATATATCAAAAGATGGAAAAACATTTGATAATAACATTAAATTATATTATAAAAATTCCAGTGGTAATTATGTCAGTTTTGCATCAAGTGGTTATACAATATATTTTAAACCTAATAATGGATATAGATACTTAAGAAATAGTATGTACACAGATAATAATACTTTATTATCTACAAAATTAGAACCATTAAATGTATCTAATAAGCTTATTCTTACAAATAAAATGATGAGCACAAATAATAATTCATTTATTCAAGCTTGGTATGGAGAATATAAATTACCAAATTCAACAATAGCAGTATCAAATATTATTGGAAGTCCTAATAGTAACATAAATAGTCCATATACAGAAGGCTATATTGGGGTTGTATTTGATATTAAATGTATAGATTCATCCGGATTTACATTATCATATGATACAGATGATAAGTCGGCTACACCTTCAGTTAATACTTCGCAGTGGGATTATGAGGGATTTATGAATTTCAAAACACCTGGAAGCGCAACAAATACTTTGAGATATCAATTAGAAAGGGATATATGGCAAATAGAAAATTCTAGATACCAAGAAATAAAAGGAACAGTAGTATTATTTGATTTAGATAATAGGGCTGCAAACGATTTTGAATAGGTTAAAAAAGTGGATTTATAGGAAACTATAAGTCCATTTTTTTGCTTTCATCAAAAAATCGTATTATTTTACATTTTTTGAGAATTTTTTTCAAAAAAACTTTAATTTTTTTTCTTTTGTGATATAATGTTATTAGAGGTAAAATGACATTATATTTATATTTATGTACTTGTTAATTAATTAATAAAAGTATAGATAAAAAATGTATTTTATAATGAATGGAGTGTTGATAAAGTGTTTAAAAAAGATGTAAAAAATGTTGAGAATAAATCACAATTATTATCTAACAAGGACAAGTTAGATGCTGCAAAAAAGGAAAACGTAAAAGCTAAAGAAAGGTTTAAATGGAAAAATAGAAAGTTGTATATAGTTATAGCCGTATCTATAATTATTATTGCTGCTATTATAACAGGTTTAACTATGTATTTAAACAGCATCAAATATAAGGACTATGTAAAATACGAAGAAAAAATGAAAACTTATGGATTTGATAAATTGTATAACAATCAGAGTGCTAAAACCAATGAATCTGTAACAAAAGCAGAAGCATTAAAATTAGCTATAGCTGCTGTTTTCAATAAAAGTGATATATCAGATTTTGCAGCTGAACATAACGAATATGAAAATGCAATTTGGGTTGAATATGCAAAAGATACTGAAGTTACAAAAGAAGATATTAACATTAATAACTTTAATGATAAAGCAAAATATTTAGATGTTATAACATATTTTGAAAATTGTAAAAAAATATTTTTGAAAGATCAAGCAATTAAGAATGTAGATGTTAAATTTAAAGATATTTCTAAATATACAATTGAACAGCAAACTATGATTAAAGACATGGTAGCAAATGAAATTATATATGAAGTATTTAATAAACTGGATGGCAAAAGTAATATAGTTAAGGGACAATTAAATGAACTGGTTGTTAATTTTGTTGAAAAATATAATACAATAACAATGTTTGGAGACAAAATAAATATTAATCCTGAAAAAATGCCTTCAAATGCAAATCAGTATCCATATACTATTACCACTGTTGATAAAAGTGTTTATGAAAAACCATTTTTTTCTGAATATAGTGAAAGGGCTATGTCAGCAAAAGAATTATATTCAATTAAAAAGGAAAATTATTCTCAAGTAAAAACATTTACAGAAGAATTCTTTAATATTATTTTAAATATAGATTATAAAACTATAACTGAAGAAAGTTTAAGAGAAAGTTTGGAAAATTATTTTATATTTGTCCCAAATGAATCTGCAGTTAAAGCATATGTAAAACATGTAAAAGATAATGAGATAGTTATACAAGGAACTGCAAAGTTACAAGTTCCAGCTATATATTTTGATGGCGTTTCTTATAGAGCAAGAATGAAATTAAATTTTGATATAAAAAATTCTAAGACAAAAGATAATTTATTATATTTGGATTTGTTTGATGGATTAAAAAAGACATATGAAAAAAATAGCTATGAAATATTTGCTGATTACTATTTAGCAGTTGGAATAGGAAATTATAACATTTATTTAGATCAAGCAGAACTATATAATACTATACTTGATAAAGACAAATCAGGTATAACAAAAGAAGTAGATAATGAAATATATATTAGAGAGGAGGCAAAATAATGAAAATAATAAATAGAATATTTAAATCACTATTTATATTTATATTATTTGTAGGATCTTTAAATATATATGGATATAACTTGGTATATGAAGGAAAGTATGTAGATAGTGAACGTATGGTCGAAATAACTACTATGACTAGTGCGTATAAAGATACTATAAAAGAGTATGAGGATAGAGCGAAAACTTCTGATGGATGGGTTATTGCAACTGCAGAGGATAAAGGTACAAGCGGAAGTGAGTATACTTTTGCAACTCCATACTATATATTTTATAAGATGACAGACCCAGTTCCAACAAAATATAATTCAGGTTTTAATGAAAGTACTTCAAATTTAACAAAGAATAATATATATTATGATACTAATAATAAGAATCGGAGTTAATTTGCCAATAAAAAGTGATTCAGTAAGCTTTAGTAATTTCAAAGAAAATGAAGCAAATATACCAGAAAATCAAGGAACGGATACTAGTAACTATACTAGAATGAAAAAATTTGAAAATAAATCTGAAAAAATAGATTTATTGAGATGGAAAGTAAATAAAAATGGTGTAATAATTAGTGTATACAAACTAACTAATTCAGCATTACAGGATTTGGTTGATATATTTGGTGAAGATGATATAATAAGCAGTAAAATTGGTATAAGAATTTCAAATGTACTTAGAACTCAATGTTCTTGGTTAAATAGCTCAAGGGATTATATAGATACAGCATGGCTATGGTATCAGCTTACTGTAGATAATAGCTGGTCTAATGGTGGAAGAGGATTTTCTCCCTCTTGGCCAAAAGATGAAGACCACGGATATAAAGCATATGCTACTGGTGATTATGCAAAAGCAGCATCTGTAGCAAATGAATTTGATAATATTCTTTTTATTCCTGATTTACCAAAGCCAAAGGTAAAAAGAGAGATATATGTAAATCATGTAGATGAAGAAGGAAATGTTTTAGTTGGTTTTGAAAATCAGCGCTTAAATATGACAGTTTTGAAGGAGGGTGGAACAAATCCAAGATTAAACCTTCCAGATAGAAAAGGTTATCAAGAACATTATACAATATATGGACCAGAGTATATACCAATAAGTAAATCTCCCAAATCAGGGGTTAAGATTGGAAATACTACTTACACTTTTACTGGTGGTGTGGCCGCAGCAGGAGCTAATATCACTGAGGCACAAAATTTATCACCTAATTCAAAGTATTACTGGGGTGAGGATGAAGATCCAAGACCTTTTACTACAAGTACAAAAAAAGTAGATGACTCTGTTGTTATAAATTTAATTTATAGTAAAACTATTGAGATACCTCCTGATGTATTACCAAAATTAGAAATTGTAGGTAGACTAGAATTTATAAATAGAAGTTCAGAATATATAAATTCTACTTCTGGACATGATATTGATTACATACCATCAACAAAACAATTAACACCATTTGCACAAAGTGCATATCCTTACGTTGTAAGGGCATTAAGATATGAACCTAGAAATGAAGTTAGAAGTTCAAGTGCAACTGTAACTACGTATATTACATATAAGTGGGACATATGGACATATAGTCATGATGATTCTGCTGCAAGTAGGAAGTTAACTTGTACTATAGCAGAACATTCTCATACCTCTGGATGTTATAATGCTTTAGGAGTGCGTACTTGTGGAAAAACAGCACATACTCATACAGGAATATATGGATCTTGCTATTCACATCAACATACTAGTGCATGTGATTGGTATAAAACAACAAATGAAGCTACTACTAATAAGGTATTTAATTATGCGGTTCAATATAAACACTCTTGGTTTCAAATAACTAATTTTAAAATGTATAGAATTTCAAAATTAGATGTATACGATAAACAGAATAATGTAGGTGGAACATTATTTGGTAGTGATAGAACATATACAATTACACCAAGTGGCACTTATGAATCAAGATTTAACAATAGTAGAGGAAAAATAAATAAAACGTTAACCGTTACTTTCCCAAGTAAAAGTTATTATTTAGATTCAGTTTATGAGCAATTGGCTAAACCTTCTGGTGGCACTGGAACTTCATCTGGAACGAGTGTGAATAGTCAAGCTACAGCTTTATCAACTGCAAACACAAAACTAGGAGAAGTTAATCATAAAGTTGCAGCAGATCATGAAAATTTAACAATTACATATCAATATGATAATGATTATGTAGAATTAGATGGTGCTACAGATATGTTGCAACGTAACTACAAAACTTGGTCAGAACATATAATTAAAGAAACAGATGCAAGTGTAAGGAATCTAGACTCAACAAAAACTGGTACTGGTCAAATAAATGGTATAGATTTAATGTACACATCGAATCTTATGAGTTATATGAGACCTACTACTAGATTAACAACGGATTCAGATTTTACACCAAATTATCAAACTGTACCAGCAGATGAGGAAAATGGTATAAGAAGATTAGAAGGAAAAATATATTATACAATAGTTACTGATTCAAAGTATAATGTAGGATCAAATATTTTTCATTCAACTGATGCAACATACAGATTAAATCAAGATTTAAATTTAGTTGATACTAGTTTTACTCCTCAGAATAAGTCATATATAAATACTGATGTAAATAAAGTAAATGTATTGACACCTGCAAATTTTGGAACATTTGATTTGATAACTGATCAAAAGGTTGATCACTCTACTGGAGCAGGCAATGCTACAATACTACAGAAAAATGCAGTATTTACTATTACACCAACGACAGCTGGAAGCAATACTGCAGGATATAATTTAGGTGATACAAGAGAATTTATTAAAGGATATTACTTTATGTTTGATTTTAATATAATATATAATGGAAATGAAATTGAAGCATATGATCCAATATATATTGAGGGAAGATATGCTTCCATAACAGCTAAGACTACAGATAGTTTTGGAAATGGTTCAGCAGATCAGCTTACAAATAGTATTAAAATTGTGGCAATTACCACAAACATAAATGATCTTTTAAAGAGTTACTTTGATGATTCGACGTATTCAACATATAACTATATGGATAATAACAATAATATAGTTAGAAATACAAATGTACAAAATCAAAGAGAATTATTATCAAGATCTGATATAGTAAGTGATTCATATCATGCTATATATAAGAGAATAACTACTAGAAATTTAGGTAGAATATTTGATTTTGCAATATCTGATTGTACAGATTTAGCATTTAAAGATATTTTTAAAACAACTACTACTGGTAATATAAATACACCTACTGGAAAATCATATTATTCAGGTTATAAAAAATGGAATTTATATAGTACAGCATACAATGAAATGGTCGATAGAACAGATGTAGGTGGAACTCCACAAACAATTTTACCTCTTGGACCATACAAGAATACAAATACAAAATATGTTAATGCACCAAAAATGGGATATAGAATTGCTTTTGACTTAAAAACAACTGGATACATGGCATCTAATAATTATAATAATTCAAGACGTATAGAAATCACTCCTAAATATTATTATATTTCAAAAGATGGTAAAACATTTGATAATAATATTAAATTGTATTTTAAAAACGCTAATGGAAATTATATCAATTTTGCATCAAGTGGATATACAATATATTATAAACCAAATGATGGTTATAGATATTTAAGAAATAGTATGTATACAGATGACTTTACTTTGATGTCAACTAAGTTGGAACCATTGACAGTATCATCTAAGATAGTGTTAACAAACAAATCAATGAGTACTAATAATACATCATTTATCCAAGCTTGGTATGGAGAATTTAAATTACCTAATTCAACTATAGCAGTTTCTAATACTGTAGGAAACCCTAACAATAATGTGAATAATCCTTATAAAGATGGTTATATTGGTGTTATATTTGATATTAAATGTATAGACTCAGGAGGATTTACGCTATCATATGATACAAGCGATAAATCATCAGGATCCTCTATGAATACATCACAATGGGATTATGAAGGATTCATGAATTTTAAAACTCCAGGAAGTCCTACAAACACATTAAGATATCAACTAGAAAAGGATATGTGGCAAATAGACAATTCAAGATATCAACAAGTTAAAGGTACAGTAGTACTATTTGATTTAGATAATAGAGCAGCTAATGATTTTGAATAAAATTTAAATTATAAAAGGACGTGCACTAAAAGTGTGCGTCTTTTTGTAATTATAAAGGGCTAACTGATTAAATTAACGCAAAAAAATCAATTAATAAGGAATATTTAAGTATAAAGTATACATAATATTTATAAATTTCTTGTAAATATTTGACATGAAATTCAATATGTGATATAATACTTGTGAATAAACGAATATCTGAAAAACTATAAATATATTTTTTGTTATTTTTTCTTGTAAGTATTTTTATTAACCATTTAAGTTTTACTTAAATGTTAAAATATTATGTTTGAAACACTAATAACAAGGAGGAATCATTATGAAAACAAATTTTAAAAATCTGTTTAGAAGAATGACAACAATCGTGATCGTATTTACAATGGTATTTTCGTTTACAGCAACGGGCTATGCAGCACAAAATAATTGGAATAACGGGAAGAAAGTGAATTATGTATCTTCCAGTAGCGATTCATCTTATAAAGCAAGTGATTGGACTAAAAATTTGGTTGATCTTTATCAATTGAAGTGGTATGAAAGTCCAACTCGTGAAGTCTTAAAAGGTGAATTTATGCTAGTACAACTTCGTACAATTCAATCATCGCTAAAAAGTCGGGGGTTAGAATTACTTTCTGCCCCAAAAGAAACCTTAAATTACAAGGATAACAAAACTTTGACAGCGTCTGCACAAGAAGAAGCAAAAATTCTAAAATCTTTGGGAATATTAAGCGGAAATTCGGACGGGTATATGAAAATTAATGTACCAATTAAGAGATCTGAAGCAGCAAAGGTGTTAGCTGTTGCTAATTGCAAAGTTTTAAAAATCCCATCAATCAGGACTGCAAACGTGTTTACGGATACAAAAGGTCATTGGTCAGAAAAATATGTAAGTATGGCTTATCAGACAGCTTTATTAAACGGCTTATCTAGCACAAAATTTAGTCCTGAAGCTTCACTTACACTTGAGCAAACACTACAGATACTTGAAAATGAAGTTGGATATTTCGGCATTACAAGGGCTGATGTAGCTAAAGCGATGAAAGAAACATTTAAAGTCACTTTAGATACTAGCAAATCAAATAGTCTTGTTTCAAAAAATTCATACGTTAAATATGAAGAAAAAATGAAGACCTATGGATTTGATCGACTCTATGACAATAAAAGTGCTAAAACCAGCGAAATTGTTACTAAGTCTGAGGCGATAAAATTAGCATTAGCTGTAATATTTAATGTTGATGATGCACACGATTTTGGACCACTGCTTAATGGATTTGGCGAAGATAACAATGAGTATGTAAATGCAAATTGGGTTGATTACGCTAGATCTCAAAAACTTTTAAAAGAGGATATAAATTCTACTAACTACAATGACAAGGCAAACTATATGGAAGTTATATCATTATTTGAAAGTTGTAAGCTAAGATTTTTAGAAGGTTATGCGGTTAAGGATACAAAAGTATATTTGAAGGATATATCTAAATATTCATCAGATGAACAAGCAGCAATTAAAGACATGCAGGCAAATGGAATTATATATCCTATTGCCGATGTTTTAAATGGCAGTGACTATATTTTCAAAGGTCAGTTAAATGAATTAGTTGTTAATTTTGCAGAGAAGTACAATACGATAGCTTTAAAAGGCGACAAGATTAATACAGATCCATCTAAAATGCCATCTAATGCTAGTCAATTTCCTTATATAGTTTCTAATGTCGATAAGTCTATATATGAACTTCCTTATTTTGTTGGATTTAGCGAGCGCTTTCAAAATGCTAAAGAAGTATATTCTATTAAAAAGGAAAGCTTTCCGCAAATAAAGGAATATGCTGAAGGACATTTTAATACTATTTTGAATATTGACTACAGAACTATAACAGAAGAAGGCTTAACTGAGCAGTTGCAACAATACTATATATTCGATGTAAATGATTCTGCAATAAAGGCATATGTTAAACATGTTAAGAATAATGAAATAATACTTGAAGGAAAGTCTAAAATGCAGCCTATTGTTTACTTTGATGGTGTATCTTACAGGGTTAGAATCAATTTAACTTTCACAGTTAAAAGCTCAAAAACAGATCAAAATTTACTTTATTTAGATTTGTTTGACGGATTAAGCAAGACTTACAATAAGAAGTCCTATGATATTGTAACGGATTACTACTTGTCGTTAACTATAAGTGACAATACCAAGTTTTATCTTGACGAAGCTGAATTATTTAATACAGTACAGAACAAAGGTAAATCTGGAATAACTAAAGAAGTTGAGGAATAACAGATTTTAAACAATTAAAAACTAGATGCGTATTATGCATCTAGTTTTTTTTTTTTTTGTATACGTTATTACCTTTTATTTAACAAAAGTATTAGCAGGTGCAGTTATTTTCTTAATACTTCCTACTTTTATAATTGGCATAGTTGTATTATATGTACCTTCTTTTATTACACCAGTTATTTCAACCCATTCGCTATCTTTTAGTTTTGAAGCATCTGCGCTTTCACATAAAAATCCTGCAACAGTATCTTCTTCGTTTATTATTGTATTTCTACCACAAACAAAAATATTTTCTTTAAAATCATCCATTCTAAATACAAATCCGCTAAATTTAACTGTTTTATTAACTGATCCTTGAATATTTTCATGTACCTCTTTTAATAATTGTATATAGTTTTCTTCAGTCAAAATATAATCATATTTTGACTCATCTTTTTTTAGTGCAGACGTTGATTCAAGATTGGAACCACTCGCAACAAATTCTATCAATACTGCTGCGACTATAGAAATAAGTAGGCATATAAACAGTATTTTTTTAATATTTAACTTAAAATTTACAACAAACATAAATCCTCCTCAAAATCAAAAGATTTTTATTAAACTATTTAAATATAACTTCTTTTATGATATAATGTATGTGTTAGTTTTAAAAATAGAATATATATTGAATTAAAATGGAGGAAAAGATGAAATTATTAGAAAAAATTTTTGGGAGTTATAGCAAAAAGGAAATTAATAGAATCCTTCCAACTGTAGATAAAATAGTGGCACTTGGAGAAAGTATGTCAAAACTTTCAGATGGTGAACTTCAAAATAAAACAAATGAATTTATAGAAAGATTAAATAAAGGAGAAACTCTAGATGATATACTAGTAGAAGCTTTTGCTGTAGTAAGTGAAGCAGCAAGTAGAATTTTAAATCAGAAGCCATTTAGAGTACAATTAATTGGTGGTATAATATTACATCAAGGTAGAATTGCAGAAATGAAAACGGGTGAAGGTAAAACTTTAACAGCAACATTTCCAATATACTTAAATGCGCTTACTAAAAAAGGTGCTCATCTAGTAACTGTTAATGATTATTTGGCTAAGACTCAAAGTATTTGGATGGGAAAATTGTATAAATTTCTAGGTCTTTCAGTTGGATTAGTTGTAGCGGACATGTCACCTGAAGAAAAGAAAAAGGCATATAATTGTGATATAACATACGGTACAAATAATGAATTTGGATTTGACTATTTAAGAGATAATATGAGTATGTCAGTTAATACAATGGTTCAAAGAGATTTGAATTATGCTATTGTCGATGAAATAGATAGTATATTAATAGATGAAGCAAGAACACCTCTTATTATTTCTGGTATGATAAATAAAAAAAGTGATATCTATGAAAAAGCAGATAAGTTTGCTAAAAAATTAAAATCTAAAATAATTATAGAAAAAGATGATAAAGTATTTGATGATAGTGATAATGATTATGATTATATAGTAGATATAAAAGCAAAAAGTGTTGCTTTAACGGATAGTGGAGTAAAGAAAGCAGAAGAATACTTTGGTATTACCTCTTTAAGTGATGTTGAGAATTTAAGTGTTTCACATCATATTAATCAAGCAATAAGAGCATATGGATTAATGAAAAATGATATAGATTATATAGTTAAAGATGGTGAAGTAATAATTGTTGACGAGTTTACTGGTAGACTTATGAGTGGCAGAAGATATAGCGATGGATTACACCAAGCTATTGAAGCTAAAGAAGGGGTCAAAATTGCTTTTGAATCACAAACCCTAGCTACTATTACATTCCAAAATTATTTTAGATTATATGGCAAACTTGCGGGAATGACAGGTACAGCAAAAACAGAAGAAGATGAGTTTAAAGGTATATATAAGCTAGATGTAGTTGAAGTTCCAACAAATAAAGAAGTAAAAAGACTAGATTTAAATGATTCTGTATATAAGACTCAAAAAGGTAAATTTAATGCAATAGTTGAAGAGGTTAAAAAATCATATGAAATTGGGCAACCGGTATTGGTTGGTACAGTATCAATAGATAAATCTGAAATAATAAGTGCATTACTTAAAAAAGAGAAAATACCACATCAAGTACTTAATGCTAAGTATCATGAAAAAGAAGCTGAAATAATAGCACAAGCTGGTAGATATAAAGCAATAACTATTGCTACTAATATGGCTGGACGTGGTACAGATATATTATTAGGTGGTAATCTAGAGTACATTATAAAATCTGAACTTAATAAAGAAGGATTTAATAAAGAAATAATCGAAATGGCAATTACTCCTATAAATTATGATAATGAAGAAGTAAAAGCTGCTAAATCAAAGATGGCTGAAATAGTTAATAAATATAAGCCAGAAATAGAAGAAGGTAGAAAAAAGGTAATTGAAGCTGGTGGTCTTAAGATAATAGGTAGTGAAAGACATGAATCTAGAAGAATAGACAACCAATTAAGAGGACGTTCTGGTAGACAAGGTGATATAGGTGGATCTAAATTCTATATATCATTTGAAGATGATTTAATGAAACTATTTGGATCAGACAAAGTAAATGCATTAGCTACAATGGTAGGGCTTCCAGAAGACATGCCTATTGAAATGAGTATACTTACTTCTACAATAGAAAAAGCACAAAAGAGAATAGAAGGTATTAACTATAGTATAAGAAAAAATGTTTTAGAATATGACGATGTAATGAATAAGCAAAGAGAATTAATATATGGACAAAGAAGAGATGTTCTAAAAACAGATGATATAAAAGTAATGGTACTTTCTATGGTAAAATCTAAAGTTAGAGAAATTGTAGATACATATTTTACTCATGCTGATGGTATTGATGAAGTAGATTTCTTTGCCGTTAATACTATGTTAAATGATATATTCAAAATAGAAGATTTAGTATTAAAAGAAGAAATAAAAACATTTGATGAGGAAGAAATATATAATATAATAATAAATAAAATAGAAAAAGAATATTTAGATAAACATGAAAAAGCAAAAGAAAATAATACTGAAGAAATTTTACAAGGGTTAGAAAGACATTTAATATTAACTGTTGTTGATGAAAAATGGATGGATCATATAGATAATATAACAGGACTTAAAGATGGTATAGGACTTAGAGCATATGGACAAAGTAATCCGGTTGAAGCTTATAAGATGGAAAGTTTTACAATGTTTGAGGAAATGGCAAATTCTATTAAAGAAGACAGTATAAAAGCAGTATTTTCTATAAAAGAAAATGTTAATAATGTAAGAATAAATACTCAGGATAATATAAGTAAAATAACTAGTTACGAAAACCCAGAATTGAATGTTAGTAATCACACTAATGTCACTACAAATCAAGAAGTAAAAAAAGAACCAGTAAAAGTTGAAAAAACAGTTGGTAGAAACGAACAATGTCCTTGTGGAAGTGGAAAAAAATATAAATACTGTTGCGGTAAAGACGTTAAATAAAATTTTTTAAATAAAAAAGGTGAGAGAGTATTACATATTCTTTTACCTTTTTTTATTATATATTGTTTCTATACCAACAAAAAACTAACAAGATTAACTTGTTAGTTTTTCGTTGTAAAGTAACACTAATTTTTTCTGTTTATTACTGGTGTTTCATATGTTTCTGTTATTGCACCACCATCAATTTTTGCGTTATCTATGTTTGGCTCTAAATCATCAAATTCAATTTCAAATCCAGGTTCAGTAGAAGAAGGTCTAGCAGTAGTAACATTTGCAAATCTTTCTTCTTTTACTGTGTTTTTGAATATTAAATCATTTGAACTCTTAAGCTCATCCATAAGTCTAGTTGTTGTATTTACTCCAAATAATGAATCATCGTTATCGGAAGAATCACTTGTATTGAAATTAATAGTTGGGCCATCTGGTTTACTCATCATATATTTTTCAAAGTTATAATGTTCAGCAGGATGTTTATGTTTATATTTTCCATCTAAGAAACTTGTTTTGCCTTGACCGTATACTGATTTACCAGAAGAATCTTTAGTTTTGTAAAATACTGCTCCAAAACCTTGATTAGAAAGTTTCCATTCAGGTGCTCTTTCTTTAGGATAAACTTTAAGTGTTGGAACTGCAGCCATTCTACCTTTATCATCAAATTTAAATTCTGTTTTAGGATCTGGAACCTTCTCTTTACCGAAGGCTCTTTCCCAATATGCACTATCTTCAGGAACTGTGTCACCAAATACAATTTGTGTTTTAGTATTAGCAAGAACGGTTTGTCTATAATAACTTGCACTTTTACCGCCTTTTTCAAGTTGTGATAAGTTTTGTATAGCTACGCAAACTCCACATCTGTATTTTCTAAATAATGTGAACATAACTTCCATATCTTTATTAAGGTATTCAGGGAATTCATCAATGTATAAGAAGTGAGGTGTACGAGAATCTTCGTTTCCTTTTCTTCTTAATACTGCATCTTGGAATTGCATAATAAAGAACATTCCGAATGCTTTTGATTGTATAATACCTAAATCACCTTTTCTAGAACAAGCAGTTATTACACTACCATCTTCTAAGGCTTTATCAAATTCTAATATATTTGTCTTGCCACAAAGGGCTTTTTTTAGTCCAGGGTGTCTAAGTAGATTATTTAATTGTGTAATAGCACCATATAGGAATCTTTCAGTTTCTTTTCTACCGCTACCACGTGTTCCAGGAATTTCATAACCATTTATATTTAAAGAAGGTTTATAGAAATTCTTTTCAAAGTATGCAAGAAGTAATTTATATTTTTGCTCTAGCTCAGGAACTTTTTTCATTTCTTCAGCCATGTCTTCAACTTTATCGAAGTTATATAATAATTCTAACATATCTTCTAAACTTGCCATATCTCCATTATTAAGTATTGGATACATTTCTTTTAAAAGTATTGCTAAGTTTTGGAATGCATCAAGTGTTACTTGTGTAAAGAATGGATCTCCAGGAGCTCCGCCACCTTCATTTTCATACATTGATTTTAAAACATCGGCTATTATTGATGCAACCTTTGGCGGATCTTCAATAGCAAATGGATTTATACTTAAAGTACCTTCTAAATTTACAGGATCTACAGATAATACATCTATATCAAAGTTTTTTGCTACAGATATAAAGTCAGATATGAATTTACCATCGTTTTCAATAATTGTTATACCTAAATTCTTGTAAGATATTAGTCCAGATGAATTATCAGTATATTGTATTAAGTTTCTAACTTGTAATAAAAATTGTTCTTCTAAACCTCTTCTTGGTTTAATAAAGCTCATAGAAAAATTCTTATTTATGTACTCATTATCATAAGGTCCAGTTACGTATGCAATTCCTTTTTTTAACAACGAATAACCAAGTTTTTTAGAGTATTCTCTAAAAAAGTATTTTTTTTCTAAATCTAAAGCACTCATTGGAAGTAGTACAGTAGCTGTTTTACCAGTACCAGTGGCACCTTGTACAAGTGTAGCTTCATATCTCTTTTTTTCAGGTACAACAACAGGTATTGAAGTTCCTTTATTTTTACAAATTACAGTAGAACAACTAAATACGCCAGTATCTTTTGCATTTGATTTTGTTGATAGACCAGAATATCCAGCTATTGCTTTTGGTATGTCATCATCTCTATATATTAATAAGAAGTAATCTACAACCTTAAATAATCCAACAAAAGTAACTAAAAGAGTAAGTGTTTTAAGAGCTGGCGAAAATAATTCTGGGTATGTAGTATAAACTCTTTGATAATTTGGTATTTTTTCTAGTAGAAACCAAATAGTAGAATTTATATATATTGAGATAACAGTACTTAAAATTATGCAAAACATTGAAAAAGTTACTATATATATATTGATTTTTGTATTATCATTTTTTGCTATACCTGCATTTACGTAATATGAATATGCTAAAGCTGGTATTATAAACCAAATTGAATATATATAAGGTGAAGCATCATCTGATAATCTTGGATCTCCTATTAGGAAAGCAAGCATTTTACCTGCACATATCAGTACTAGTAGAGCTGTTAAACTATAAAAAAAGTAGGTTAACAGTTTATTTGGCTTAGTTTTTATATGTAATTTTTTTAATATTGATTCGAACAAAAATACCACCGCTTTCATGAAAGTTAATATACAAAAGGTATAAAAACCTTTTTATCCCTTGATTTTTATATATACATAATATATAATTGTATATATATGATACTACATTTAGATTAAAAAATCAAGAGAAATACTAAAAGAAGCGGTTAAAAATCAAAAAAATGGTTAGTATTTATTGCTAAATAAAGTTAAAATCAGATGTAAGGAGAAATGATTACTATGAAAATAGTCGTAGGACTTGGAAATCCTGGAAAAGAATATGCAAGAACAAGACATAACTTTGGATTTATGTTTCTAGAATATTTAGAAGAAAAATATAAGTTTGAAATAGATAAGAAAAAACTAGATAGTTTAATAGGTGAATGTACTATAAATGGTCAAAAGATTATATTTGTAAAACCACTTACTTATATGAATTTGAGCGGTGAAGCAATCCAAAAAGTGAAAAATTGGTACAAAGTAGAAGATCGAGATATTATAGTAGTTTTTGATGATATAGACATAGAGTTTGGTGAATTTAGATATAGGGAAAGTGGTAGCGGGGGTTCGCATAACGGTATGAAAAACATTATTCAGATGCTTTCTACACAAAATATTTCAAGAATAAGACTCCGGAATAGGTAATTTAAAATACCCAGATCAAAATTTAAGTGATTTTGTACTTAATAGATTTTCTAAAGAAGAAGAGAACCTTCTAGGAGATATATTTAATAAAACAGAAAAGAAATTATTAGAATTTCTTGACAAATAGGTATATTTGTGTTACAATATATCAGTGTTAACCGCGCACGAAAGGTTTAAATGTTATTATTAACTACCTATAGTGGCGAGTACAAGATAGAATTTAAGGAGGTGTACTAAATGTACGCAATAGTTGAAATCAGTGGAAAACAGTACAAAGTATCAGAAGGTGATATCGTTTTTGTTGACAGAATAGAATCTTTAGAACCAGGTTCATCAGTTGAATTTGATAAAGTTCTTTTATTATCTGACGATAAAAAAGTTACTATTGGAGAAGAATATGTTAAAGGGGCTAAAGTAAAAGCAACTGTAGTATCTCATGGTAAAGACAAAAAAGTTTTAGTATATAAATACAAAGCTAAGAAAAATGAAAGAAAAACTAAAGGACACAGACAACCATATACTAAAGTTCAAATCGAAAAAATAACAGCTACTTCAAGAGCTAAAAAAGAAAAAGAAAATGAAATTGAAGAAAATGCTTAATTAATATTTATTAGATTGAGCATAGTATAAGGAGGGAAATTTAGATGGCACATAAGAAAGGCGTTGGTTCTACTAGAAATGGTAGA
Organism: Bacillota bacterium; assembly: GCA_023460515.1. Taxonomy (GTDB): domain Bacteria; phylum Bacillota; class Clostridia; order TANB77; family CAG-465; genus RGIG5057. Next base: position 56,466 of record JAEWPS010000045.1, read on the forward strand.
GACAGTGAAAGCAAAAGACTTGGCGCAAAAAGAGCAGATGGTCAATTCGTTTTAGCAGGAAATATATTATATAGACAAAGAGGAACTAAAATACATCCAGGGGTAAATGTAGGAATCGGTAGCGATGATACATTATATGCAAAAGCAAGTGGAATACTTAAATTTGAAAGAAAAGGAAAATCTGACAAAAAAGCAAGCGTATATCCAGTAGCTGAATAGGTTTAAAATATAAAATAACTTAGATATTTATTCTAAGTTATTTTTTTGTCTATAATTTACGTTGTAAAGAAAATTAAAATAATTTATATTAGAAAAAAAGGAAGCCAACAATATTAATGTTGGCTCCTAGAGGAGGATTATAAGAATTTAGTTGTAAGCTCTTTAATTAATCCGTATCTACCGATTCTGTAGAAAGTTGATCTACTTTCGATAGCTACGTCTTTGGATAAGTTATTAACGATTACTTGCTTTGCAAGGTTTTCCTTACAATCGTACTCGCCGTGATTAACTAAAATAAGTCTAGCGTTATTAAACATTTGTAAAAATTCCAAAATCTCATCTAACTTTGCATGTGATGAAAATTCAGTAGTATATTCGATATCACACAATTTTTGTTTCATAATACTGCCAATCTTTACAAAATCCCCAACAGTTGTGTCCTTTAATCTTCTTGAAAGTGTACCCATAGCTGGATATCCAACGAAATGAATCAATGCTTTTTTAGAAGAAATATAGTTAGTAATGTAGACCGGTGCAGGACCATAAGAACCCATTCCACTTGAAGTAAGGATAATCTTACAACTTGTATCTGCTATTAAATCTGCTCTAGACTTCTTATTTACAAATTCAAAATTGTATGGGAAGAAATCTTTTGACTCTTCTTTAAACGTATCTGAATTTGTATTGTAGATGTTGGTATAGCGAATTGACAATTTACCATCTAAACGTACAGGTATATTCTTGTCTAATCTACCAGAGTCTTGCATTCTACGAATTTTAAGCATTAGTTCTTGAGCTCTACCAAGTGAAAATACAGGGATTATTATTGTCTTGTTTTCAAGTATAGCTTTTAAAATATTATCTTCAAATACTTTCATTACACTATCAGTATAGGTTGTTGCATAAGTTGACTCCTGTATGATAGTAATCGGTAAATCAAAAACATAATTTGGAATTTCCTTTATGTCAAAGAAAGTACTATGCTTAGAATAATCACCGGTAAATAGCATAAAAATGTCTTCCTCACCTGGATAGGTTACTTTGATGAGTATCATAGCAGCACCTGGCAGATGTCCATTGTCTAGGAAAGTAACGAAAACATTTTCATGTACTTGAATTTCTTGTAGATAAGGCAACCCTTTTATAAGATCTAATGTTACTGCAAGATCTGAAACATTATAGAGAGGTTTCGCATTGTTTCGTTTTGCAACTTGTCCCAATATTCCACAAGAGTCTGTCAATGATTCCGGCATGAAAACTTTAGTAAGCTCTGTTGCGTAAATATTTTTTCTAAAACCAAGTTTTGCAAGAAGCGGTAATCTACCAATATGATCCGTGTGGTTATGTGTAACTAATGCAAAAGCAAGTTCGTCTGGATTAAAAGGAAAAGTATCATTATACTTGTAGTAAGGCTCTTCCTGGAATAATCCGCAATCAACAATAAACTTAATTGTATCGTTATTAGGCGTCTTCACAACACATAGATGACATGACCCGGTTACTTCCTCTGTTAAAGACATTACGTCGATGTAGAATTTACTTTTGATACCCATAAACCCATCTCCTTTTTGTTGGTTTGAGTGGCAAAAAATTAAATCCCGATTAGTTAATTAACTGCTAACATAATTTCATTTACAAGTTTATTATATAAATAAAAAAAAGGTATGTCAAGAATAATGTCGAAAAAAGTAGAAAATAATCGAAAATTTATTATAACTGTATTATAACTGTAACATAAGTAGTAAAAAAAATTAACAACATTATGTAAATTATGTAATTTTTTAATAGAAAGATAGATTTTTACTTAAAAATAGTGTATAATATATAGAATTAGAAAAGGTGATGTAAGTGAAAAAGATAATATTAACAGGAGATAGACCAACAGGCAAATTGCATATTGGACACTATTTAGGTTCTCTTCAAAATAGAGTAAAACTACAAGATGAATATGATCAATATATAATAATAGCTGACGTACAAGCTTTAACAGATAATTACGATAATCCTGAAAAAGTTAGAAAAAATGTTTTTGAAGTTGCAATGGATAATTTAGCATGTGGAGTAGATCCAGAAAAAAGTACAATATTCATACAATCTATGATACCAGAAATTGCAGAACTTACTGTGTTTTATTCAAATTTAGTTACTGTAGCTAGACTGCAAAGAAATCCAACTGTAAAGACAGAGATAAGTCAAAAGAAAGAATTATTTGGTAATGATGGAGACTCTTTAACATATGGTTTTTTAGGATATCCAGTTAGTCAAACGGCAGATATTACTGCTTTTAATGCCGATTTAGTACCAGTAGGTGAAGACCAACTTCCAATGATTGAACAAACAAGAGAAATTGCTAGAAAGTTTAATTCATTATATGGAGATGTTATAACTGAACCTGAAGCAATGATAGGAACAGTAGCTAGAGTTAAAGGTTTAGATGGAAATAATAAAATGGGAAAAAGCTTAGGAAATGCAATATATTTATCTGATGATGAAGAAGTTATAACTTCTAAAGTTATGTCTGCTGTTACAGATGAAACTAAAATTAAAAAGTTTGACAAAGCTAATCCTGAAAAATGTATGGTTGGATACTATCATGAAATATTTAGCAAAGAAGAAAAAGAAAATGTATTTTATGAATGTAGAGAAGGTCTAAGAGGATGTGTTGATTGTAAAAAACAATTAGCTAGAAACATAATAAAAACTTTATCTCCAATAAGAGAGAAAAGAAGTTATTATGAACAAAGACCAGAATTAGTTGAAAAGATACTTATTGAAGGAACTAAAAAAGCTAGAGAAAAAGCAAAACAAACAATGAAAAAAGTAAAAGAATCAATGAAAATTAATTATTTTGAGAATAATTAATTTTGTAAACACGCAAAATAATTATAATATTGTTTTATACATGTGAATAGGAGAAAATTAAATGATAATAGATTATGCAAAAATACACGTAAAGGCTGGAGATGGCGGAGAAGGTTCAATGTCTTTTAGACGTGAACTATATGTTGCAAACGGTGGTCCAGATGGTGGAGATGGTGGAAGAGGAGCTAGTATTTATCTTAAAGTAGATTCTAGTTTGAATACATTATTAGATTTTAAATATAAAAAGAATTTTATAGGTGAAAATGGTAAAATGGGTGAAGGTGCTAGACGTTCACGGAAAATCTGCAAAAGATATATATATACCAGTTCCTTTGGGAACAATAGTTAAAGATATTGATGCGGATAAAGTTATAGCAGATATGTCTGAAGATGGTCAAGAATTGTTACTAGTTAAAGGTGGAAGAGGCGGAAGGGGAAATCAACATTTTGCTACCTCTACAAGACAAGTGCCTAAATTTGCTGAAACAGGTGAAAAAGGTAAAGAAAAAAATATAGAATTAGAACTTAAAATGCTTGCGGATGTTGGATTAATTGGTTTTCCTAACGTAGGTAAATCTACAATTATATCTACTGTATCATCGGCTAAGCCTAAGATAGCCAATTATCATTTTACTACTTTAGAACCAGCACTTGGTGTTGTTAGAACAAAAAGTAATGAAACATTTGTTATGGCAGATATTCCAGGTATTATAGAAGGTGCTAGCGAAGGTATAGGATTAGGACTTAAATTTTTAAAGCATATAGAAAGAACAAGATTGCTTCTTCATGTTATAGATATAAGTGGTAGTGAAGATAGAATCCCATTAGAAGATTATAAATTAATAAATAAAGAATTAATAAATTATAGTGAGAAACTAAGTAAAAAAGTCCAAATTATTGTAGCTAATAAAATGGATAGTTTATCTGATGAAACATATTTAAAAGACTTGGAAAAACAATGTAAAAAAGATAAAGTGAAATTGTTTAAAGTGTCTGCAGTTACAGGTCAAGGATTGGATGAATTATTAGAATATGTAGCAGAAGAACTTAAAAAAATACCAAGGGAAGATTTAGTAATTGTTGATGAAGATTATGAATCAGATGAAAAAATTGACCAAACTTGGAAAATTGATATAATAGAAGGTGGATATAGTGTTACTGGTGCACCTATTGAAAGACTTATGACAAAGGTTAATGTTCACGATGTTGAATCAAGACAATATATGCAACGTATTTTAACTAAACTTGGAGTTATGAAAAAACTTAAAGATATGGGGCTTAAAAATGATGATGTCTTATTTGTAGATGATTATCAAATGATTTATCGTGATTAATTAAAGAGCTAAATTAAAATATAATAATTATATAATAAAAAATAAGGTGATTATAGACTCCATTAAGAATGGTATCTAAAATCACCTTTTGTATTTTAAAATTATTTTCTTCTTCCAAATATACTAAGTAATCTTAAGAATATATTTATGAAGTCAAGATATAATTCTAATGCTCCATATATATGTATTTTAGATTGATCTAAAGAACTGTCTTCACTTAGTAATTTTATTTTCTGTATATCATAAGCTGTTATACCAGAAAATACTAATAGCATAACCCATGAGATTGTTATATCTAGTAGACTATTGCCAACAAATAGGTTTACTAAACTAGCCAATATACCTACAAATAAAGTTGTAAACAAAAGTGGTGCAATTTTTGTTAAATCTTTGTCTGTACGATAACCATATAATGCCATAATACCAAATATACCTGCCGCAGCAAAAAATAGTATTGTTATAGAAGTTAGTTCAAACAATGCAAATATAACTGAAAAAGTAAAACCGTTTAATATTGCATATGCAAAAAACATAATTCCTGCAACAGTTGGTGAGCATTTTTTTAATAAAAAAGAAAATGCGAATACCATAACAAGTTCAGCTATGAGTAAGGCATCAAAATATCCACCAAGCACAACATCAATGTATAACTGTGATGAATATACAAACCAAGAAACTAGTCCAGTAATTAAAAGACCCATAAACATCCATTGGAACGTTTTTTCAAAAACATTATTTTTTTTAGTTATTATTACATTATTAAATTCAAAATCATTTTCCATAATATCCCCCTCAATAGTTTACATTATATTACAAATTTATAAATAATACAATAGTTATAAATAAAAATATAAAAGGAATATTATATTATTTGTTTTAGTTTATGTAACTAATTTCTTCATTTGCTTCATTTTTATTTAATAGGATTTTTAAAGATAACATATAGAATAAAATTGTATATATTAATATGAGTAGTAGAAGAGCTGCATATATTTTTTTTCTATTAATATAAAATACATTCATAATTTATACCTCTCTAGTATTAAATATATTTATTAGTTAAGAAAATATTTAATAAAGTTATATAATTCATATAGATCGGGTGAAATATTTTAAAATTATTAAATATTAAGTACAAGTTGAAAGTCAAAATAATACAAAATTTGCATATACATTTAATATATATTTATGGAGGTAGTTTATGTTATTTTCTTTTCTTGGTAATATTTTATCTTATATATTTTGTTTATTTGGATATATAAAATCTGAAAATTTATATCCAGAACCACTTAGTAAGTCTGAAGAGGAATACTATTTGAAAAGGTATTTTGAAGGGGATAAAGAGGCAAAAAACACGTTAATAGAACATAATTTAAGATTAGTAGTACATATAGCAAAAAAATATTCTAATAAGGAACAAGATATAGAAGAATTTACATCGATAGGAACAATAGGACTTATAAAAGCAATTAATAGTTTTAAAGAGGATAAGGGTTTTAAAATAAGTACATATGCTTCTAAATGTATAGATAATGAGATACTTATGCACATTCGAGCAACAAAAAAAAATCAAGCAGAAATTTCTATGAACAGTATAATAGGGACAGATAAAGATGGAAATGATATGGAACTTTTAGATACTTTAGAAATTGTTGAAAAAGACCCAATAGATACAATATATAACAAAGTTATAACTGATCAAATGATTCAGTATATAAACACAAAGCTTCCAAAAAGGGAAAGGGAAATAATGACGATGAGGTATGGATTAGATAAGAAAATACCAAAAACTCAGCAAGAAGTTGCAGATATATTAGGTATTTCTAGATCATATGTATCAAGAATAGAAACAAAAGTACAAAAAAAATTAAGTAGTATACTATTAGAAGAGTAAAAATAAATTATTGACAAAAATTTATTTCTGTTATATAATATTTTTAAAAGAAGTTATAAGTTGTAATAACAATTGACATATGTGATATAATAGTAACATATACAATTTAAACTTTAAAAATAATTTTGAAGGAGTGTATAATTATGATGAAAAAGGTATTACTTGAGGAAGTTCGGATAGGTATTCTAGACAATAATGGGGTGTTTAGAATGTGTCCACTAATCAATAATTTGCAAACCCTTTGTAAGGGTCAACAATCTAAAAAGGATTTTGATTCAAAAGTCAATTTATACAAGATTACAGATAACAAAGACGATATATTAGTAAATCTAATTACGCCTGATGGAAAAGAATATATTATTCAATCTTTTTCAGATGAGTATATAGAGTATTTGTGTCAACTTTATTTTAGTTTAACAGAGTTTATATATTCATGTAAGAGAAATAAGTTTTCTGGTGGATGTACAATTTCTGATCTCAGCATAATAACAAACACATTTGGAAATGAAACTTTATTTGTTCCAATTGTAGGACTAAAATTACTTGGATACGGTAACGTCTCTGGGCATAAATATCTACAAGGAATAGGCAAAACATCTAAAATTACGAACGTTGATTTTGATAATTCCGTTTTAAAGAGCAAAAGAAGTATATATAATATTCTATCCTTGTCTAATGAATACAAAAAATATCTTGAAAATATAATTTCAGATTTGGAGTTAGTCTTAAAGAGATATTCGAAATAAAAATTATAAAGGCGCAATTTAAATTTGCGTCTTTTTTTTATATTTTTAAAAAAAATACAAATAATAAAAACATGATATATTTAATTGGATTAATTGCAGGTTTTGCAAATGGACTTTTTGCAAGCGGTGCGGGGCAAATTTTAGTTTTTTATTTAGTTTTTATTTTGAAAATTGATACACATATAGGAAGATCAGTAAGCATAGCTGTTTTAAGTATTACTTCTATATTTAGTATATTTGGACTTCAAAGTGTAGCAAATCTTGAGCTAAAAAAAACAATTCTACTTATAATAATATCTGGGATATGTGGAATAATAGGTAGTAAGATTATGCATAAAATTGATTCTAAAATACTTAATTTAGTTTCCGGAATGTTAGTTGTATCTTTATCAATATATGGATTGTGTAGGTAAATTATTATGATGTTTGTTATAATTAGTATACTTGCAGCTGTTGTAGCTGGTAGTGGTGTTGGAGGAGGAAGTATATTTATGCTTCTTATGACAACTTTTAACTTATTAGATTATAAAACAACTATGGTATATAACTTAATAATGTTTATTATTGTTGGTATAACTGCAACTGTTACTAATATTAAAGCTAAAAAATTTGATAAAAAAATATTTTTTAAGGTTATTATTTTTTGCTTAATTGGTAGTTATATAGGAGTACACTTTGCTAAGATTATTAACGAACAAGATTTGAAAAAATATTTTAATATTTTTGTGTTAATAATTGGAATATATGAAATAATTACAAGTTTGATTTCTTTTAAAAAGGGAAAAATATAATTAATGAAAGGAGATGTTTTGCTATGGGTTTTGTTAAAGGTATTGTCACAGGAGTGATGGTTGGAGCTGCTTTAGGAGCAATGAATAGTGACAGTGTAATGGGAGCGATGAGAAAAGGCAAAAAAGAAATGAGAAGATTTAGAAGAAGATTCGCTAGATAGTTAAAAAGAGTGACAATATTACTAATATTGCCACTCTTTTTTGATTAAATGCTTTTTTATGCTTTTATATGTGTTTTTTTACTTTTTTTAAAAATTTGCTTGCTATTTACATAAAAATATAGTAAAATTATATTGTATAAATTAAATAAGAGAATGAGGGAATTATTATGGTATATAAAAAAATTACAACAGTTTCAATAGCAATTGCAATAATTGCAACATTAGTATCAAATTTTGTATTTGCTGCTGATTTTACGAGCAATGATAAAATATATGATTCAGTACTTGATATACTTATATTTATTCAAAAGTATTCGTGGCCTGTTGTTACAATAGTATTTATTTACGCGCTATATGAATTTTATCTTATAGGTTCTGAAATGTTAGAACACAAATTTATGGGACAAAGGTTGATTGTAGGAATTGCAATATTTATGGCAGTTGTACAATGTTTACCACTTATATATGCATTTATAACTTTAGCTGGTTAGGGGGCAACGATATATGAAAATATTATTTGGTATAAATAATGATGATACTGTAAAAGGTATCGCTAGTTTTTATGAAGAAAGATTTAAAGAAAAAATAGAATATAAAAATGTATACTATTTTAAACAGTTTATTCAAGAATTACAAACAGGTCAATATGAAAGAGCTGTTGTACTTGAAGAATTAGAAAAATTTCCTACTAATAATTATGCTCAGATAGATGATTATTTATTTACAAATATAGATAATATAACAGATGTTTATGATGCTAAAAAATTGGTATACATTGCCTCAGATAGAAGAAGACTAGGCGATGAATTTTTATCTAAATTGTTTAATCTAGGTGTATATACTGTACTTACTGGACAAGATAGAACTAAAGGAAAAGTTTGTGATCGTATAAATGCTCCATACACTAAAAAAGATATAAAAAAATACTATGAGGAAAATTCTGGGCAAAGTGTATATAAAAGTGTTCAAGTTTCTGAAATCGAACTTCAAAGAATTGTTTCATATTATAAAAACTTAAATGGAGTAGCAGATAAATATAATGAAATATTTGATAGAGTAGCGACTCAGTACACAAATGAACAGATGAAAATAATAGTTAGATTTTTACCACCAGATGTAAAGCAATATCTTTCTTTTAATAATGAAAAATATAAACAAATAATAAATATGCCTGATGTTGTAACTTCACAAGCAGCTCAAAATGAAGTAGCTGCAAATCAACAACAAATTATTGATCAAACTCAAAATTCTGATGTGATTGAAATAAAAAAAGAACCAGAAATAATTGAAAGAATTGTTGTTAAAGAAGTAAATCATGCGGCACCTGTAGTTACAGAAGTTGTTGAAAAAGAAGTATATCAATCTGTATACGAAGTACCAACAGATTATAAAAAAGTTGTTTGTTTTATTGGTGCTCCAAAATGTGGGACTACATTTTGTATAAATGCAATAGCTACATCGCTTGCAAGAAGTAAAATAAAAACGGCAATTGTTGATATGACTAGAAAAAGAGATTCATATACTATATATACTTATGATAATGAAGGTAAAAGAGCCATTGCTGCAGAAAGTTTAAAATATGCTTCTAATGGATTTAACGAACCTTTAATATATGAAAAGTTAAGTGTATATACAGCAATGCCTGGTGAAGATAGAAAAATATATAATGCAAGTAGAGTAATTGAAACTGTTATGCAAAACAATAATGTTGTTTTAATAGATGCGGATTTTACAACACCTACAGATTATTTTAGATTATGCCAAGAAGTATATGTAGTTCAAGATATGGATATATTAAATATAAACCAAATTACGCTATTTTTAAGAGAACTTAAAAATAGGGGTGTACCTATGAGTAAGATAAGAGTGATAATAAATAAACATGTTAAGTGCGCTCTTACTGCAAAAGATATATTAGATGGTATAGCAACATATACTAGTTATGATCTTAAGATGTATGATGAATTATTTATCTCTGGTAATATACCATATTTTATATTACCTTTTAATGAAGAAAATTATAGAAAATATATTGAAATGGTATTTAAATATTCAAACTTATTTTCTACATTTACAGAAGAATTTAAAATAAGTTTAAATAAACTAATAAATTCAATATATCCTATAGGAAATTCATATGATAAATATCAAGCGTCAGTACATAAAAGAAATAAAAAATCTAGTGTTTCAGGATTTTTTAAAACAAAAAAAATAAATGAAAGCTATTTTTCAAATGATAATGATTCTGGATTTGAAAAAGAAATAAAATAACTAAGGAAAAAAGGAGAAGAATAGGATGACAGGTTTATTAATTATTGTAATTATATTAATTATAATTATAGGTGCACTTTCAATGATGCTTGTAATTAAAAACAAACAGATTGGTTACTATACTATAGTATCTAAAAATTTATCTGCTATGAGAGTTATACAGAGTATGTTTGAAATTATGGGCGCTAATATACCGGCTGAAAATAAAGTAAACGAGTTAAACAAGGTAATATTAGATACATATGAACCTAAATATTCTTCTATTGTTTCTTTTGATGGTTCAAATCATGAAATAAAAGCAACAAATGTAGATAAAAGTTATATAGAGAGTATTGCTAAAATAGGTGATGAAAATGATTTTAGAGGTAATGCTTATAAAAATGTATCTAAATATATAACTACATCTTCAGATAAAACACTTAGATATAAATCCGCGATTGAAAGAAATATAAAATCTTGTATGTTCTCGCCTATATATCATGGAAGCACTTACTTAGGCTTTTGGATATTAGAGGATGAAACAGAAAATGCATTTGATAGCATATCAAAATCTGAACTTTCAAAATTAAAAAATAATATGGGTGTATTCTTAGAAAATACATTATATCAAAATATTATTGAGGCCGCTCAAAATACAGATAAACAAACAGGATTTTATAATAATTTATTTCTTTATTCAAAAGCAAGGCAAAAACTTTTAGAAAATGAAAATAATTCAATAGTACTTTTATGTTTTAATAATTTAGCGGAGGTTAATAGTGAATACGATAGAAATGTCGGAAATGCAGTTCTTGCTAAGGCTGTAAATATAATAAGGGAACTTGTGAGTAGTGAGACAATGTGTATAAGATATAGTGGAGCAAGAATAATACTTTTAATGCCTAATTCTACTGCTGAAACTGTTCATGCAACAGTTGAAAGAATGCTAGCAAGAATAAAGAGTGATGCTGTAGAAAATATAAACAATAAGTTTGTTTCATTAAACACACAAATATTAATTCATACTTTTAAAAAGCAGAATAATATTGAAAGAGAAGTACAAAAAATGGTATCATATATAGACGGTATGAGAGAAACAGATACTATAAAAATAATATAGTAAATATAATATAAAGTAGGAGGTAATTTAAATGGATCAACACACAACGGTATTCGTACCACAAAAGGAAGAATCAAAAAGAGTAAAAGAGATAATGGATGAAGTAGTATTGGCTTTGAAAGATAAGGGATATGAACCAGTAAGCCAAATAATTGGTTATATTTTATCTGGAGATCCTACATACATAACTTCGCATAAAGATGCTAGAGCACTTATTTGTAAGATTGAAAGAGACGATTTATTAGAAGAAATGATAAAGAAATACTTAGATGTGTAAAATATGAAGAGAATATTAGGTATTGATTATGGAGATGTAAGAGTAGGACTCGCAATTACAGATGGGTTAGGTATCACTGCTCAAGGAATGGATACTTTAGTGATTAATGGTGATGATAAATTATTTATATCTTCAATCCATAATATAATAAAAGAATATGATGTTTCAGATATAGTAATTGGTTATCCTAAAAATATGAATGGTACACTCTCTAAAAAAACTGAAAAAGTGGATAGTTTAATACCTGAGTTAGAAAATTTAGGTGTTAATGTTCATAAAATTGATGAAAGACTAACAACTGTAAGTAGTTATAAAACTATGAGGGAATTAGGAATTTCTCAAAAGAATAAAAATAAAGTTGCGGATAAATTATCTGCAATATATATACTTGAAGGCTTTTTGAATAGAAAAAATTATTAAAAACGGATACGAATATTATATAAAACTAATATAATAAGATTAAGTTAAATAGAAAAATAAAGTAAGTAAGGTAAGGGATTTTTTTACTTTACTTTTCTTTTGAAAAATTGAAAAAATTTAATATTAAATTAGCAAAAAAGTACTTTTTTAAAGAAAAGTATTGAAAGTTCGAAAAAATAGTGTATAATAGATGTATGGAAAATATGGAGGTAAGTTATAATGAAAGAAAATGAAGAAGAATTAGAAACTGGTGCAGGATGTGCTTCAGGATGTGCAGGTTGTAGTGGATGTCACGATGACGGAGAAGAAGATTATGAACCTACAATTACTTTAGTAGATGAAGAAGGCAAAGAATCTAAATTTGAAATATTAGACGTAATAGTATTAGAAAACGAAAAACAATATTTAGTAGTAACTGAAGCTGGAAAAGAAGATAGTGAAGCTGAAGCTGTTATACTAGAAATAAAAGAAGAAAATGGCGAAGAGATTTACGATACAGTAACAGACGAAGCTATAGCAGATGAAGTATTTAATACATATATATCTCAATTTGACGAAGAAGAAGACGAAGATAAAGAATAATTGTTAATAATATTTAGGATGGGTATTTACTTTTAATAGTAAGTATCTATCTTTTTTATGTAAAATATGATATAATATATTCGGTGATAAAATGAATGTAAATAAATTGTTTAATATCTCAGATAGAATAAGTAAAATATCTGTTGAATGTGAAAGTCAGTTAGAAGATATATTCAAAGGTTTTGAATATAATAGCTATGTTAATCAAGCTAAAATATTAAAATCTTTTCAAGATAATAAAGTTGCTACTATGCATCTAGGAAGTAGTACAGGTTACGGTTATGGAGATGTTGGTAGAGAAGTTATCGAAAAAATATATTCTGATGTTTTTGGTAGTGAAGATGCTTTAGTGAGGGTACAATTTGTAAATGGTACTCATGCCATTTCTACAGCTCTATTTGCTTGTCTTAAGCCAGGGGATGAACTCCTATATATAACAGGAAAACCTTATGATACTTTGGCGGAAACAATTGGAACAACTGAAAATACTATGTCGCTTATGAGCTATGGCGTTAAATATAATCATATAGATCTAAAAGATGGTTTAGACTTTGATGAAGAAAGAATAATTAATCATATTAAAAATAATAAAGTAAAAATGGTTGCTATTCAAAGATCCAAAGGTTATGCTGTGAGAAAATCAATGAGAATATATCAAATTGAAAATATAATAAATAAAATAAAAGAGATAGATAATAATATAATAGTTATGGTAGATAATTGCTATGGTGAACTTGTAGAAGAATTAGAGCCAACAAATGTTGGTGCGGATTTATGTTGTGGAAGTTTAATTAAAAATTTAGGTGGAGGACTATGCGAAACAGGTGCATATATAGTTGGAAAAACTAAATATATAGAATTATGTGCTCAGAGACTAACTTGTCCTGGAATTGGCAAGGAATGTGGTGCTACATTACATCAAAATAGAAATATTCTTCAAGGTTTATTTATTGCACCTTCTGTAGTTTGTAATGCGTTAAAATCGATGACATTTGCATCATGTATGTTTGAAAAATTAGGTTTTACTTCATACCCAAGTTATTCAGAAAAAAGAACGGATATAATTCAAGCTGTGCAATTTGAAAAAAAAGAGGAATTAGTTAAGTTTATACAGGGTATACAAAAAGCAAGTCCAATAGATAGCCATGTCACACCATATCCTTGGGATATGCCAGGATATACTGATCAAGTTATAATGGCTGCGGGTACTTTCATTGAAGGAGCATCTATTGAACTTTCAGCCGATTCTCCAATACGTTTGCCATATGTTGCATATATGCAAGGTGGTATAACATATGAGTCAGCTAAACTTGCTATTTTAATTGCTATTGAAAATATGTTAAAAGAGGATTAAATTATGAATGTGATAGTAATAGGCGGAGGAGCAGCTGGTATGATGGCTGCAATAATATCTGCTAGAGAAGGAAATAACGTTACTATATTAGAAAAAACAGGTGACGTCGGTAATAAAATTAAAATAACTGGAAAAGGTAGATGTAATTTAACTTTTGATGGGGATTTTGAATATTTTAGTAAAAATATAGCTGTGAATAATAAGTTTATGTACAGTCCATACAATAGTTTTTCAAATACGGATACTATTAATTTTTTTAATGCCTTAAATGTAAAAACAAAACTTGAAAGAGGTAATAGAATATTTTTAGAAAGTGATAATGCAGATGAAGCTGTAATTGCACTTAGAAGTGAACTTAAAAAAAATAAAGTAAAAATTGTATACAATTCGCCAGTTAAGAAAATAATAACAGAAGATAATAAAATTAAATCTGTTGTTATTGAAAATGGTGAGAAAATTGATTGTGATAAATGTATAATAGCAACAGGTGGAAAAAGCTATCCTAAAACGGGTAGTACTGGTGATGGATATACTTTGGCAAAAGACTTAGGACATAATATAATAGAAATTAAGCCTGCATTAGTACCACTTAAGAGCAATGATAGCATTTGTAAAGAGTTACAAGGGTTAACTTTAAAGAATGTTGAAATTAAAGTTATAGATGATAAAAAGTGTATATATACGGATTTTGGTGAAATGCTATTTGCGCATTTTGGTTTGACAGGTCCAATAATACTTAGTTCTAGTAGTAAAATTAATAGAGTCAAAGATTTGGAAACAAAACTAAAAAGCAAAAAAATATATGTTAGTATAGATCTAAAACCAGCACTTAGTTTAGAAGTTCTAGATAAAAGGCTTCAACGAGATTTTGAAAAGTATACAAATAAAGAATTTAAAAATTCATTATCTGATTTATTTCCTCAAAAATTGATACCATATATAATTAAAGAAAGCAAAATTAATGAAGATAAAAAAGTTCATCAAATAACAAGAGATGAAAGATTAAATTTATGTAACTTAATAAAAAATTTAAAAGTAAATATTAATGATTTAATGGGAATTGAAGTTGGGATTGTTACTTGCGGCGGTGTTTCTACTAAGGAAATAAATCCCAAAACAATGGAATCTAAATTAGTAAAAGGATTATATTTTGCTGGTGAAGTTATTGATATAGATGCGTATACTGGAGGTTTTAACTTACAGATTGCTTTTTCTACAGGATATGTTGCAGGAAAGAATTCTAATTGTGAAGAATAAATGAAAAATGATATTTATGAAGTTTTTTTAGTAAAAAAATCTTGATTTATTATATAAATATTTGTATAATATAATATGTAGATAAATGAAAAACATATTAAATTGAAGGGAGTTATATGATATGGATGAAAGAGTTTTTGTAAAAGAAAAAAGATCAAATTATATTCTAGTATCTATGATAATTGTAGCACTTATAACTAGTATAGTATCCAGTGCATTTACATATGTAATATTAGACAGTAGAACAGATAAAAATGAATCTACTGGAACTGCTACGAATACAAAGTATGAGATAAAAGAAGTAGATAATCCAGTAGTAGCAATTGCTGAAAAATGTAGTCCTTCAATCGTTGGAGTCACAGTTAAATATGTTACTCAAACGATGTTTGGAACGTTGGATGATGCAGGCTCTGAAGGTTCTGGGATTATTTATACTTCAGATGGTTATGTAATAACAAACTATCATGTGATAGCATCTGCATTAAATAATTCAACAGCAACTATTACTGTTACACTTCCTAATGTAGAGGAGAGTATTGCAGCAACAATTGTAGGTTCAGATAAAGTATCAGATTTAGCATTACTTAAAATCGAAAAAACTGGTCTGACAGCTGCTGAGCTAGGTAAGTCATCAGACACTAAAGTTGGTGAGCTTGCTGTAGCAATAGGAAATCCACTTGGTCAAAATTTTGCAGGTACCGTAACGGTGGGATATGTTTCTGCTGTAAATAGAAAAATAACAGCTGAAGGTAGAACATATAACTTAATACAAACAGATGCTGCAATTAATTCTGGAAATAGCGGAGGGGCTTTAGTAAATAGTAAAGGTCAAGTAATAGGTATTAACAGTATTAAAGTTCAAGAAACTGGAGTTGAAGGTTTAGGATTTGCACTTCCAATAGATGATGTAAAACCTATAATAGAACAATTACTTACAAATAAAAAAATATCAAGACCGTATATAGGTTTATCTGGATTTGCATTGGACGCTAAAACTGCTGAAAAGAATAATTTAGTTGCAGGTGTTTATGTACAACAAGTGCTTGCTAATACACCAGCACAAAAAGCGGGAATTAAAAATGGCGATATAATAACTTCTATAGATGGTAAATCTGTTACTACTATGGAGGAATTAAATGAAATTAAAAACACTAAAAAAGTTGGAGATAAAGTCGTATTAAAGATATATAGACAAAAACAAACTGCTGATATTGAAATAATACTTGCTGAGGACACGTCAGTTGAATAATATTGATTTAAAAAATTAATAAATAATACATTATTTTCATAAAACTAATATATAAAATTATATCATGTTGTAATTTTTTTTACAATATGATATAATTTTATATATTAATGTATAAATTTGTAAAAAAAGGAGGACATATGAATAAAATTAAAAATGTGTTTGAATATATTATAAATAAAATAAATCAGATTATAGCGATTGATAAAAAACAAAAAAATAATTTATTGAATGAAAAAAATTATTACAGCAGTACGGCTACAAATAAAGTTGAATTTAGAAATCAAATATCGCGTCAAGTTCAGAAAAATGATGTTAAAAATAATGAAATAATAGAACTTCAAAAGAAAGTGGACAATAATGAAGTTTTATTAGATGAACTGACAACTGAAGAATTATTAAAATTGAGCGAGTTATATGATAATGATATTGAAAAATTAAAAGATCAATTTGAATATGAAAAGAGTGAATTTAAAGTTAGATACGAAAAGTATAAACAAACTGGTAATTGAAAGTAGGCGATTATATGAAAATTGTATATGATAAAAATGTGGCATTGAGTATGGTTTCAAAAAATGGATATCAACTTAAACATTTAAGTGAAGAACTGAGAAATGATAAAGAGGTAGTCATCACTGCAGCATATAATAATGGAGGTTCTCTTATATATGCAAGTGAAGAATTAAAAAATGATAGGGAATTTTTGCTTGCAGAAATAAAAAAGGGACATATCGATTATAAGTATATAAAAGATTTAAATAACAATATAAAAAATGATAAAGAAGCTTCGATAGCAGCAATACTTTCATATAAAAGAGATCTGTTTCGTTCACTCGGAGATGATTCTAAACATGATAAAGATGTAATATTAACCCAAGTAAAAACACATGGATACGTGAATATACCGGAAGATAATTTAAATAACAGAGAAATAGTACAAGCTATAGCAATTATAGATCCTTCTGTTGTAAGATTATTAGATGTAAAATATACAAATGATATTAATTTTGCTAAAATGGTTTTAGAAATGCACCCAAGTGCTATGATATTTTTTCCTAGACAAACTTTAGAAAATCCTGAAATTAATAATTTATTATATGATGAGGCTGGATATAATAGATCGACTGGGTTTGGTAAAAACGGATATAATAGAGAATGGCTCAATGAGTCAGGTGAGCTTAAAAAAATATTTTCTAAAGCAAATATAAAATTTAAGTCTAAACAAGATTATATTGATTTAGTTAATGAATATTTAGAATTAAAAACAAGTAAGGAAGCCTTTTGTGAAAAAAATAATCTAAGATTAGATGAATTTAATGATTTAATAGCGGATATTTCTAGAGAAGATATTGGTTTGAAAGAAGAATTTAATAAAAGTGCAAAAAGGGCAGCTGATATACATATTAATGTAAGAAATAAATTAACTGAGTGGATTATCTCCGGAGAAAAGAGTATAAATGAATATGCAAAAAAATATTCATTTAAATATAAATTTCCTGATTTAATTAAGAACTGCCAAAGCCAAGAATTAAGGGAAAAATTGATTCTTAAACTTTTAGATGGAATAAAAAGCAAAGAAATATCTCCTAGCGATATTATAAATATGACATCTAATATAAAATCTAATAGTCGTTATGAAGATGCTACTAAAGAGTACGATAATTTGATGATGAGTTGCAAACATAATAGTAATATCAATAACGGTTATATCCCATCAATGCATTCTTTGAGAAATGAATTATCATCATATAAATTAGGTTTTAATAAAGAAAAATATTTAAGTTCTAATCCTACAGTTGGTAAAATTGTAGATGGAAAATATGATATGGTACAAGTAACTGAAGAACATGTGGAAAATGCCAAAAAATATTTAAAAATCACAGGACAATATATATGCAATAAGACAGTTATAAATATGACTTCCAAATTTGCTACTGGGCAATTAAATCCGGAAGAAGTATTTAGAGATTATACAGAAGACCAAAAATATTGTATTAATGAATTAGTTGAACAGCAAAAAGAAGAAAAAGATGATTTAAATAAGGGTATATCTGAAATTCAAGGACTAAATGATAAAATTAATAGTGAAGTAGTTAGATGTTCAGATAAAGTTATAGAATAATAAATTAAAATTAATTTATTAAACAGGTGCGAAAAAAGGAAGAAATATTATATTTCTTCCTTTTTCGTATAAAAAAATCACCTATAACTAGATGATCTTCTATATTAAATTACTTTACTAACAATTTAGCTAAATTAGCTTTTTTTCTAGCAGCAGTATTTTTTGCAAGAACTCCTTTAGACCAAGCTTTATCTACTAAGCTAACAGCCGCAGTATATAATTCTTGAACATTTTCTTTGTTTTCTTTAACAGCTGCTTCAAAAGATTTAACTGCTTCTTTATAAGCTTTTTTAGTAATTTTGTTTTGTGCAGTTTTAGTTTCTATAATTTTAACTCTTTTCTTTGCTGATTTTATATTTGGCATTCGTAGCACCTCCCTATAATTGTAAGATTAAATTATTACTATAACATTTTAACATAAAAGTATTAAAAAATCAAGTTTTTATGTGAATTTAGTTAAAAATAGTTTATTATTCTTAACGTTGTGTGAATTATAAGTTGTTTTTTACTATTCCATATATTTCACTATGTATATCATCTATTTCTCTTAATTTACCATTTCTTACACATTCTACGATGTGCCATCCTAATTTTTTAGCAAGATAATATCCAGAATTAGATGCATTTGTCAGATGATTAATGTCAGTTTCATGAATGTCCTTTTTTGATTCATGAGTTATTTTATTCACTCTGTCTTTCATTAAAGATAGAGTAAATTCAACTGGTATATATAAAAAGAATATAGCTGTTGGTACGGGTAATTCTAAGTCATGGTGTTCAAGGTTATAATTCCAGTCTGCAAACTCGCTTAATTTATCATAACTACCGCTTTGGCCTAAAACTTTACCACCTTGGTGTAATAAGTTAGAAGATACATATCTATCAAAAATTATAATTGTGCTATCGTCCTCATAATATTTTTGGATATTTTCTTTATATGAAATATATCTATCTACTGCGTAGAATGTAGATGCAGCCTTTGCTGAAATATCATTTGGATTCCTTGATATATTTCCAGATAAATATTCCCTAACAGGACCAGAAGATAAATTTTCGTAATTTGGAAAAGAAGTTTTAAAACTAGATAATCCTTCAGACAGCAATCTCTTATACAATTTTTCTGTTTGGGTTTGTTTGCCGCTTCCATCAGTTCCTTCAATAACAAATATTTTATTCATAATAACCTCCTAATTATAAAAGTATTTTATCATAAAAAAAATAATATATCAATAGAAAATAAAAATAAAATTTTTAATCACATATTTACATATTGTTAAAAAAATGATATAATAAAAAACAGTTTTTTGAAACAATACATAAATAAGGAGGTAATTATGTTACAAGAAATAATTAATAGTTATACACAATTTTTTTCGTGGGACATATTTCATCAAATAATTACCACACCTTCGAATTGGGGAGTTATTCTTTCGCTTATGTTTTTAGAGGGGTTATTATCTGCAGATAATGCTCTTGTACTAGCAACTATTGTTAGTAATCTTAGAACTGATAGGGAAAGAAAATTGGCTATATTTGCTGGTATGTGGGGGGCATATATTTTTAGATTTTTAATAATAGGATTTGGAGTATATTTAATACATTTTTGGTGGATTAAACTTTTAGGAGCATTATATCTGATTTGGCTGTCTACGAAACACTTCTTCTTGACAGATAGCGAGCAAAGTGAGACAAAAACTGGATCTAAATCTTTTTGGATGACTGTACTTCAAGTTGAAATGATGGATATAGCATTTAGTATTGATAGTGTATCAGCTGCATTTGGAATAAGTGAACAAGTATGGGTACTATTTTTAGGAGCAATTTTTGGGATATTAATGATGAGAGGAGTAGCTCAAATATTTGTTAAACTACTTGAAAAATATGCTGAACTTAAGACTACAGCGTATGTTCTTATAGGTATAATTGGAGTTAAAATGATGGCTTCAGTATTTGGTATACATCTTCCAGAGGGGCTTTTCTTTTCAATTTTGGCATTAGTATTTCTTAGCACCTTTGCAATCCATTACTTTAAAACGAGAAATGTTAATGAGTATGATGAATTATAATAAATATATATATTTTCAGAATAAATAAAAAACTATTGAATTATTTGTCATTTTTTGATATACTTTATGTGTAGAAAGAAAAGAGGTATTAGATATGTCAAATGATAACATGAAGGTGAAAATTTTTAATGTTACACCAGAATTAGAAAAAGTTTGTTCTGCAGCGGCAAGAATGTCTACAACAGAAGGTACGTGCACAGATGTATATGAAGGTATACAAGATATAGAAGATGCAAGAAAAACACTTTCGAGAATTATACGTTTAGGACATGTTTCTGTTTTAGAACATGGATATTTTAATATAATGTTCGAAAATGTATCACTATTCTTCGAGCAATATTTAATCGAGCATAGAATTTCTGCGTATACAATAAAGTCAGGTAGATATGTAAATTTTAGTAAGGCTGGATGCTATGAACCCGAATTTAGGTATAACAAAGAGGTATCTAATGAAATAAAAAATGAAGTAAAAAATGAATATATGAAATTTGTATCTGAATCATTTGAACTATATAAAAAACTTGTAGAAGATGGGATAAAAGTAGAAGATGCTAGATTCATACTTCCATACAGTCTTAAAACAAATATATATTGTTCTATGAATGCGAGAGAATTACTTCATCTTATATGGTCTATGTTATATGGCAGAGGAAAAAAATACTTAGAGTTGGTAAAAATAGGAAGTTTACTTAAAGAACAATTAAATAATATAGCTCCGAGTATAGCAGAAAATTTAGAGAAAATAGAAAAAGGGGCAGAAAATAAAGAAGAAAAGTTAGATGAATTATTAGGTAAATCAGTTTTTAAAATAAATGAAGATAAAAATGAAAAATCACTTATAGAAATAATTGATATTACATCTAATCCTGAAGAGACTATTGCTATTTCTGCAATTATTAAAAATAAACAATGTAGTATTGAAGAAGCTAAAAGAATTTTAAATAGCAATCCAGATATGACATCTAAAATAATAGATATTATATTTGAAGATAAGAGAAAAAGAGAATTAGAACAAGTAAATATTACTTTTAGAATGAACGATATGCCTCTTATATTATTAAAGCATCAAGTTAGACATAGAATACAAAATATTAATATACCAACATTTACAGAAATATCTAATACTACAAGATATTCATATCCACCATCTATTATTGAAAAAGGCGAGGAATACAAACAATTACTTTCAGATTTTTATGCTGATGCTAATCAATTATACAAAAAATTTCAAGATTTAGGTATATATATAGAAGATTTAGTATATTTATTTTTACATGGTAAAAATGTAGATTTCATTACAACCATGAATGCTAGAATATTATATCATATATGTAATCTTAGAACTTGTAATAGAGCTCAATGGAAAATGAGAGAGTATTACAGAGAATTATTAAATAAATTAATGGAACAATATCCGAATATATTTAAAAGATTTGGTCCTAATTGTTATACAAAAGGTTATTGTCCTGAAGGAAAGCTAACTTGTGGAAAAATGGAATTTGTTAAACAAGATTTTGCATGGACTGCTATTAGTATTGAAAATAGAATGAAAGAAATCAATAATAAATAAGTTACAATAAAGTATCAAATCTAGTAAAATGGAATTGATACTTTTTGTAATGTTAAATAAAAATAATACGATTAAAATCGGTAAATATGGTGTTTGTTACACAAATATTTCGAAAAGAATAAATATTTTATGTAAAATGTGACTATTTTGACAAAAACACTTGATTTTTGCTTAAAATTAAGCTATAATATATCTATGATTTTGCGTTGAAGTAGAATGTGGCTATCCATCATAGAGATAGGGAACTTCTATGGAGCATGTCTGATTTTAAATCGGGCGGCAAGTATAAATTATGTATTTGCCAAGTTTTTAATCATTAATTGGTTAAAATTTGGTTTAATATATATACTAAAAAGAAACACACGGGGTGGTGTAACACTTGCCAAACAATATTCTATAGTAAAGGAGTGTTATTAATGGCAAAAAATGAAACTAAAAAAATGAGAATAAGACTTAAAGCTTATGATCATGTATTGTTAGAACAATCAGCAGCTAAAATAGTTGACGTAGCAAGAAAGACTGGTTCAGAAGTAGTAGGACCAATTCCACTACCAACTAAAAAAGAAATCGTTACAATATTACGTTCTCCACACAAACATAAAGATTCTAGAGAACAATTTGAAATGAGAACTCATAAAAGAGTAATTGATGTTTTAGCTCCAAACCAAGCAACAGTTGATGCCTTAATGTCTATCGATATGCCAGCAGGCATTGAAATAGAAGTTAAGATATAATGAACTTATAAAGTATCTATTAGTTATCCTTTTAATAGGCAATGACAAACCCTGTAATAAGATATTTGCAATTAAAGAAATTTGATTTAAGTTTATTTAAAAGAATTAAATGAAAGGGAGAAATAAAAATGGTAAAAGAAATTTACGGAAAAAAATTAGGAATGACTCAAATTTTTGCTGAAGATGGAAACGCAATTCCTGTAACTGTAATTGAAATCAAACCTTGTACAATAGTTGCTAAAAAAACTGTTGACAAAGATGGATACAATGCAATTGTAGTTAGCTTTGGCGAAGTAAAAGAGAAAAATGTAAATAAACCTTTAAAAGGAATATTTGCAAAAGCAAAAGTGGCTGTACAAAGACACTTAAGAGAAATTAGAGTGGAAAATTTAGATGAATACGAAATAGGCAAGACAATTGATGTTAATGTTTTCGAAAACGGAGACAGAGTTGATGTTCAAGGAGTTTCAAAAGGAAAAGGATTCCAAGGTGTTATTAAAAGACACGGACAACACAGAGGACCTATGTCTCATGGTTCTATGTATCATAGAAGACCAGGTTCAATGGGAGCTACAACATCTCCAGGTAGAGTTTTCAAAGGAAAAAAATTACCAGGACATATGGGAAAAGTAGTATCATCAATATTAAACCTAGATGTAGTTAAAGTTGATTCTGATAAAAATGTTATATTAGTTAAAGGTTCTATACCTGGCGCTAAAAAAGCTATTGTTAGAGTAAAACAAACTGTAAGATAATATTTTAAGGGAGGAGGAAAAATAATGCTTAAAGTAGACGTTTTAAATATCGAAGGTAAAAAAATCGGCGATTTAGAATTAAATGAAAGCGTTTTTGGAATAGAAGTAAATGATATAGTAGTTCATGCTGCTTTAGTTAATTACTTAGCTAATCAAAGACAAGGAACACAATCTACAAAAACACGTGCTGAAGTACGTGGTGGTGGTAGAAAACCATGGAAACAAAAAGGAACTGGTAGAGCAAGACAAGGAAGTATAAGAGCACCACAATGGATAAAAGGTGGTATAGCTTTAGGACCAAAACCTAGAAAATATACTTATGCAATACCTAAAAAAATGAGACAACTTGCATTAAAATCTGTTCTTACATCTAAAGTGCAAGAAGGAAATTTAGTAGTTGTTGATAAATTAGTTTTAAAAGAAATCAAAACTAAGAAAATGGTAGAAATACTAAATAATTTAAATGTTAATAAAACTTTAATAGTATTAAACGAGAAAAATGTTAATGTTCAAGCATCAGCTAAAAATATTGAAAATGTTAAAACAACATTAGTAAATACAATTAATGTGTTTGATTTATTAAAATATAAGAAATTAGTTTTAACTCAAGATGCTATAAAGACAATCGAGGAGGTGTACGCTTAAATGAAACAGGCAGAAGATATAATTGTAAAACCTATAAGAACAGAAAAATCTGGCATCGTTGCTAATCTTGGAAAATATACTTTCGAAGTAGCAATAAATGCAACTAAGGTTGAAATAAAAAAAGCGGTAGAAGAAATATTTAATGTAAAAGTTAAAAAAGTTAACACATTAAAATATGATGGTAAAAATAAAAGAGTTGGGGTACACCAAGGAAAAACTAAAGCATGGAAAAAGGCAATAGTTGAAATTGATACAAACCCAACTACAGATAAATACCTTTCAAAAGGTGGAAAAGAAGTTAAAGTAAACAAAAAATATAAAACTGAAATTGAGGAAATTGATTCAGCATTAGGAAAAAACTAGGAGGGAATAAAAAATGGGAATAAAATCATTTAGACCTGTTACTCCATCGCTAAGAAATATGACTGTTTTAACTTACGAAGAAATTACTAAATCTTCACCAGAAAAGAAACTATTAACAACGCTTAAAAAGAATTCTGGAAGAAATAATACTGGTAAGATAACAGTTAGACATCAAGGTGGGGGACAAAGAAGAAAATATAGAATAATTGATTTTAAAAGAAATAAAGTGGATATGTTTGCTACTGTTATAGGTATTGAATATGATCCAAATAGAACTGCAAACATAGCTTTAGTAGAATACGAAGATGGTGACAGAGCATATATTATAGCTCCACTTGGACTTACAGATGGTGATAAAGTTATATCATCAGCAACAGCTGATATAAAACCAGGTAATTGTCTTCCAATAAGTTCAATACCAGTTGGTACTGTAATTCATAATATCGAATTACATAAAGGCCAAGGTGCTAAACTAGTAAGAAGTGCAGGAAACTCAGCACAACTTATGGCAAAAGAAGGAAAATACGCACATGTTAGAATGCCATCAGGTGAAATGAGACTTATACCTGTAGATTGCAAAGCAGTAATAGGTACTGTAGGAAATAAAGATAGTGAAAACGTTAAAATTGGTAAAGCTGGTAGAACTAGACATATGGGAATAAGACCTTCTGTTAGAGGAAGCGTTATGAACCCTGTAGACCATCCACATGGTGGTGGTGAAGGTAAAGCACCAGTTGGACATTCAGGACCACGTACTCCTTGGGGTAAACCTGCTCTTGGATATAAGACAAGAAATAAAAATCATAGAACTGATAAGTTCATAGTAAAAAGAAGAAATAAAAAATAGACGATAAATGGAGGGATTTAAATGTCAAGATCACTTAAAAAAGGACCTTATGTTGATAGTAAGTTACTTGCTAAAATAGAGAAACTTAACGCAGAAGAGAAAAAAGTAGCGCTTAAAACTTGGTCTAGAAGTTCAACTATATATCCTCAAATGATAGGGCATACAATAGCTGTACATGATGGTAGAAAACATGTACCTGTATATGTTCAAGAAGAAATGATTGGTCATAAATTAGGAGAATTTGCTCCAACAAGACTATTCAAAGGTCATTCTGGAGATAAAAAAAGTTCAATTAAATAATTAAAGCAAATTATATATCTTAAAAAAGGAGGACATCATCAAATGGAAAAAGAAGCAAAAGCATACTTAAGTAATGCTAGAATAAGTGCAAGAAAAGTAAAAATTGTTATTGATACTATTAGAGGAAAAAAAGCAGATGAAGCTTTAGCAATGTTAAAATTTACAAATAAAGCTGCTGCTCCTATAATGTATAAGTTACTTAAATCAGCTATGGCAAATGCTACTAACAATCATGATATGGATGCTACTAAATTAGTGGTTAGCGAAGTATTCGCAAATCAAGGACCTACAATGAAAAGAATAATGCCAAGAGCAAAGGGTAGTGCATACAAGATAAGAAAAAGAACAAGTCATATAACAATTATTTTAAAAGAGATATAATAAGGAGGTAAGTTTAGAAATGGGACAAAAAGTTAGTCCACATGGACTTAGAGTAGGAATCATAAAAGACTGGTCTTCAACTTGGTACTCAGATAAAAAAGAATTTTCTGATAAACTAGTAGAAGATTACAAAATTCGTAAATATTTAAAAAACTTACTTAAAACGTCTGGAATTGATAGATTAATAATCGAAAGAAAAGGCGCAAAAGTTAAAGTAGATATTTATACTGCAAAACCTGGAATGATAATAGGAAAAGGCGGAGCAGCAATTGAAGAATTAAAGAAAAATCTTGCTAAATTAATAAATAAGCAAGTAGATTTAAACATTGTTGAAATTAAAGATGTAGATATGTCTGCAACTTTAGTAGCAGAAAATATAGCTGGACAATTAGAAAGAAGAATATCTTTTAGAAAAGCTATGAAACAATCAATGCAAAAAACAATGAAAGCAGGAGCATTAGGTATAAAGACTGCTGTATCTGGACGTTTAGGCGGAGCAGAAATAGCTAGAACTGAACACTATAGCGAAGGTACAATACCTCTTCAAACATTAAGAGCAGATATTGATTATGGATTTGCAGAAGCAAAAACAACATTTGGTATTATTGGCGTTAAAGTTTGGATATACAAAGGTCAAGTATTACCTGCTAAAAAGAATGTAAAGGGAGGTAACTAATATGTTGTCACCAAAAAGAACAAAATTTAGAAAAGTACAAAAAGGTAATATGAATGGTAGAGCACAAAGAGGAAACAGAGTTTCTGATGGTGAATACGGATTACAATCAACAGAGGCTGCATGGATTACTGCAAATCAAATAGAAGCTGTCAGAGTAACTTTATCAAGATATACTAAAAAAGTTGGTAAAACTTGGATAAAGATATTCCCAGATAAGCCTATAACTAAAAAGCCTGCTGAAACTCGTATGGGTTCTGGAAAAGGAAATCCTGAGTATTTCGTAGCAGTTGTAAAACCAGATAGAGTATTATTTGAGATCGCTGGTTTAGATGAAGCTACTTCTAAAGAAGCTTTAACAAAAGCTATGCATAAATTACCTGTTAAATGTAAAATAATAAAAAGAGAAGAAATAAACGAAGGGGGAGTTTCAAATGAAATCTAGTAAAACAACAGAATATGTAAAAATGAATGAAGCAGATTTACAAACTGAAATAAAAGAACTAAAAAAAGAACTATTTAAAGCAAGATTTCAACATGCAATGAATGGACTTGATAACCCTAAAAAAATTACTGAAATAAAGAAAAATATAGCTAGAGCAAATACTATAAAACATACAAAAAATATTGAAGCTAGCAAGTAGTTAAAGGAGGAATAACAAGTGGAAAGAAATGCACGTAAAACAAAGATTGGTAAAGTATCTAGTAATAAAATGGATAAAACTATCGTAGTTACAATAGATACAAAAGTTAAAGACCCACTTTACGGTAAAATAGTAAGTAAGACATTTAAAATAAAAGCACATGATGAAAATAATGAATGCGATATTGGAGATACAGTTGAAATAATGGAAACAAGACCACTAAGTAAAGATAAAAGATATAGATTAGTGAGAATTGTAGAAAAAGTTAAGTAGTATATTTTTGAAGGGAGGACTAATCCATGATACAACAACAATCAGTATTAAAAGTTGCTGACAACACAGGAGCAAAAGAAATAATGTGTATTAGAGTTCTAGGTGGACATTATAGAAAATTTGGAAACATAGGAGACACTATAGTTGCTGCTGTTAAAAAAGCCACACCAGGTGGCGTTGTTAAAAAAGGTGAGGTTGTAAAAGCAGTTATTGTAAGAACAAAAAGAGGATTAAAACGTGATGATGGTTCATATATACGTTTTGATGAAAATGCAGCCGTTATAATAAAAGATGATAAAACACCTAAAGGTACTCGTATCTTTGGGCCAGTAGCTAGAGAACTAAGGAATGATGATTATATGAAAATCATATCTTTAGCTCCTGAAGTGCTATAATCAGCGGGGGTGAATGAATAATTATGACAAAGATGAAGTTAAGAAAAGGCGATGTAGTAATACTAAATGCTGGAACTGAAAAAGGTAAAAAAGGTAAGATCCTTGAAATATCTGTAAAAGATAATGCTATTTTGGTTGAAGGTATAAATGTTAGAACTATACACGCTAAAGCTAAAAAACAAGGTCAAGAATCAGGAATTATAAAAAGAGAAAAACCAATTCATGCTTCAAAAGCAAATTATTATTGTGAAAAGTGTGGAAAAGGTGTTAAACTTGGTATAAAAGTTGAAGCTGACGGTAAAAAAGTAAGATTTTGCAAAAAATGTAATGAGATAAAGTAGAAGGAGGGGAAAAATAAATGAACCTTAAGGAAAAATATAAAAAAGAGATAGTGCCTGCAATGATGAAAGAATTTAATTACTCATCAGTTATGCAAGTACCTAAACTAGAAAAAATTGTTATAAACATGAGTGTTGCTGAAGTTAAAGACAATTCTAAAGCTTTAATAACTGCTTCAAATGAATTAATGCTAATTACTGGTCAAAAACCTTTAATAACAAAAGCAAAAAAATCAATTGCAGCATTTAAATTAAGAGAAGGAATGGATATTGGCTGTAAAGTAACATTAAGATCAGAAAAAATGTACGAATTTGCCACTAAATTATTTAACGTAGCACTTCCTCGTGTTAGAGATTTTAAAGGTGCTAATGCTAAATCATTCGATGGAAAAGGAAACTATTCAATGGGAGTAAAAGAACAATTAATTTTCCCAGAAGTTGAATATGATAAAATTGATAAAGTAAGAGGAATGGACGTTATTTTTGTTACAACAGCAAAAACTGACGCAGAAGCAAAAGCATTACTTTCAATGCTTGGCCTTCCATTCTCTAAATAGATAGGGGGACAGTAAAAATGGCAAAAAAATCTATGATAATTAAGCAACAAAGAGAGCCTAAGTTCAGTACTAGATATTATAATAGATGTAAAATATGTGGAAGACCACACGCTTACATCAGAAAATATGGAGTATGCCGTTTATGCTTTAGAAAATTAGCTTATGAAGGAAGTATCCCAGGAGTAAAAAAAGCAAGTTGGTAGAACAAATTGATTAAAATTATCTAAATATAAGACTTTCAAAAAGGAGGAATAAAAATGACAGATCCAATTGCAGATATGCTAACTAGAATAAGAAACGCTAATAGTCAAAAACATGACACAGTAGATATTCCTTATTCAAATGTAAAACAAGCAATATCTAACATATTAGTAGAAGAAGGTTTTGTAAAATCACAAGATATTTTACAAGACGGAATAAGAAAAACTATAAGATTAACATTAAAATATGAAAATAAGACAAGAGTATTACAAGGTTTAAAAAGAATCAGTAGACCAGGTCTTAGAATATACGCAAATAGCGAAGAATTACCAAGAGTATTAAATGGACTTGGAATTGCTGTAATATCTACATCTAAGGGTATAATGGCAGATAAAAAAGCAAGAAAAGAAAATATTGGTGGAGAAGTTTTAGCATATATTTGGTAAATAAGTATAAGGAGGATATAATACTATGTCAAGAATAGGAAAGAATCCAATAACTATACCACAAGGTGTTGAAGTTAAGATTGATGGAACTACTGTAACAGTTAAAGGACCTAAAGGAACATTAACTAATGAATTTTTAAATGTAGTTAATATAGCTGTAGAAGACAATAAAATAATTGTTAAAGTAAATGATGAAAAATATGGTAATATTCACGGTTTAACTAGAACATTAGTAAGCAATATGGTTATTGGTGTAAGTAAAGGATTTGAAAAAACTTTAGAAATAAATGGTGTTGGATATAAAGCAACAAAACAAGGAAATAAGTTAGTACTTAATATAGGATATTCACATACAGTAGAGTTTTCAGATGATGAGAAAATAACTTTAGAAGTGCCTAATCCTAATACAATAATTGTTAAAGGTATTGACAAACAAGTTGTTGGTCAAATGGCAGCAGAAATAAGAGAAAAAAGATTACCAGAACCTTATAAAGGTAAAGGAATTAAATACGCAGGTGAAAGAATAATAAGAAAAGTAGGTAAAGCCGGCGGTAAAAAATAATCTTTAAAAAAGGAGGGATTATTAGGTTATGATTAATAAGACAAATAGAAACGAAGCAAGAGCTAAAAAGCAAGCAAGAGTTAGAGCTAAAGTATTAGGAACAGCAGCAAGACCAAGACTATGTGTATTTAGAAGTCTAAATAATATATATGCACAAGTTATAAACGATGATAATGGAACTACAATATGTGAAGCATCTACTTTAAATAAAGAAATTAAAACTAAAGCTTCTAACGTAGCATCAGCTACTGAAGTTGGAACTTTAATTGCTAAAAAATTACTTGAAATGAATATAAATACAGTAGTATTTGATAGAAACGGTTATGTATATCATGGTAAAGTAAAAGCAGTAGCAGAAGCAGCTAGAGAAGCTGGACTTCAATTTTAGATGAAAGGAGATACCAAAATAATGGCAGACTTAAAAAATGAATTAAAAGAAAAAGTTGTTGATGTAGCAAGAGTTGCTAAAGTTGTTAAAGGTGGTAGAACTTTTAGATTTAGTGTACTTGTTGTTGTAGGTGACGGAGAAGGCAGTATTGGTGTTGGAACTGGTAAAGCTTCAGAAGTACCTGATGCTATAAGAAAAGCAACAGAAGAAGCTAAGAAAAACTTAGTTAAAATTGCATTAGTAAATGGAACACTTCCTCATGAATACACTACTAATTATGGTGCATCTAAAGTTATATTAAGACCAGCAGTTGAAGGTACTGGTGTAATTGCAGGCGGATCTGTAAGACCAGTTTTAGAACTTGCAGGAGTTAAAAATGTAACAGCAAAGACTTTAGGAGCTCGTAACAGCAGAAATGTTGTACACGCAACAATAAAAGCATTAAAAGCTATGAGAACACCTGAAGAAGTGGCTAAGCTAAGAGGTAAAACTGTAGCTGGGTTATTTAACTAATAATAATATATTATAGAGAGGAGGAAAACGCACATGGAAATGCACGAATTAGGTCCAGCATTTGGAGCTACTAAATCTAGAAGAAGAGTAGGTAGAGGTATTGGTAGTGGACTTGGAAAAACTGCTGGTAGCGGACATAAAGGTCAAAAAGCAAGAACAGGTGGAAGTATTAGAAGAGGATTTGAAGGTGGTCAAACACCACTTTATAGAAGAATTCCTAAAAGAGGATTTACAAATCATTTTGCTAAAGAATACTGTGTTATAAATCTTTCTGATTTAGAAAAATATGACGATGGAATGACAGTTACAACTGAAACATTATTAAAAGACGGATCAATCAGAAAAGTTTTAGATGGTGTTAAAGTATTAGGAAACGGAACATTAACTAAAAAACTAACAGTTGTAGCAGCTAAATTTTCAAAATCAGCAGAAGAAAAAATACAAGCTGTAGGTGGAAAGATAGAGGTGAAGTAATATGCTTCAAACCTTGAAAAGCATATTTTCAGTTAAAGATTTAAGAAAGAAAATATTGTTTACAGTATTTATTATTTTATTATATAGATTAGGTACTTTTATAACAGTACCTGGTTTTGATAAAATAGCATTTATGGAACAAATAGGAACAGATGCAGGAATACTTGGAACTATAAACTTAATATCTGGTGGAGCGTTTAGTAGATTCTCAATATTTGCTATGACAATAGGACCATATATTACAGCTTCAATAGTACTGAATTTGTTACAAGTTATAGTTCCTAGTTTAGAAAAACTTGCTAAAGAAGGTGAAGAGGGTAAAAAAACTCTTAGTAAATATACAAAGTATCTAACAATTGCATTTGCACTTGTTGAAGCACTTGGATTATTTTTAAGCTATAGAAAATTTTTATTACCTTCATTAACTTACGGTGCAGGTGAAGTACTTGGAGCATTACTGTTTATAGGAAGTCTTATGGCTGGAACTGCAATACTTATCTGGCTTGGTGATAAAATTACTGAGTATGGTATTGGAAATGGTATTTCAATACTAATATTTGTTGGTATTATATCAGGTACACCAGGTGGTGCAGTTGCTCTATATAACTTTGCAATAGGTGGTTTTACAAATTTATTAATAGTTGCAGCATTAGTTTTAGCTATGATTATAGTTATAGCTGGAGTTATTTACATGCAACAAGCTGAAAGAAGAATACCTGTAAATTATGCAAAAAGAGTAGTAGGAAGAAAATTATATGGTGGACAAAGTACTCATATTCCAATTAAAGTAGCGATGGCAGGTGTTATGCCAATAATATTTGCAATGTCATTTATGATGTTTCCATCTACAATAATTGGTATAGCTACTAAAAATGCTCCAACAGGATTTTGGAAAGTACTATATAATATATTCTCTGTTTCTTCAGGAAGTAGTTGGTATAACTTATTAATATATTCAATTATATATATGTTACTTATAATTACATTTACATTTATATATACAATGTTTATAGTTAATTCAGTTGAAATAGCTAATTCATTAAAGAAAAATGGTGGATTTATACCTGGCGTAAGAGCAGGAAAAAACACTTCAGATTATATATCTACTGTACTTAAGTATATAACTTCAGTAGGAGCATTGTTCCTAGCTGCAGTTGCAGTACTTCCAATATTACTTCAAGGTTTTATGCCAATTTCAATTACATTTGGTGGCACATCAGTACTTATAGTAGTAAGTGTTGCTTTAGAAGTTCTTAAAAATCTTGAAACTCAAATGGTAAGTAGACATTATAAAGGATTTTTAGATTAAAAATATATTTTAAATATATGCTGATATGATTTTTTCATTTCAGTATATATTTTTTATATAAATAAAATAATTTATAAAATTGCAATTTCAATTTATAAAAGTTGAGGTTGCAATTTTTTTATCTAATTTATAAAAATAATATAATTATAAAAAAATTGTAAATGTATATTTTTACAGTTTTAAGTAAATATTATAACTAGGTGATTTTCTTGAAATTAAATATAGTTAAACACATAAAGAAAAAAGAAAAAAAAGTAATTGAGAAACAGCAAAACCAAGATAAAAATACATTGCTTAATATTGAGAATCTTAAAAATTTGTTTGGAAGTAGCCAAGATATTAAATATAGGGAAATATTAATAAATAGCGATAGTGCACTGCCAGTTAATCTTATATATGTAGATGGATTAGTAAATTCATCAGATATAAGTAATTATGTTGTAAAGCCACTTATTGAAAACCAAAAAATTTCTGAATCTAAAAATTTAGACGAAATCATTAAATTAATTCAAGATGGCGCACTATATTTTTCATCACAAATTATTTCTAACGACTTAAATATGGTTGCAAACGAAATAACATCTGGAAGTTCTGTTCTTCTATTTAGTGATCAAAATACAGCTTTTATTTTTGATACAAAAGGATTTGATAAAAGATCAATGATGGAACCGACCATTGAAAATGTAAATAAAGGTCCAAAAGATTCATTTATTGAAAATTTTAGATCAAATACTGCATTAGTAAGAAGAAAGATAAAGGTACCTGATTTGATTATAGAACAAATGACAATTGGTTTACGTACACAAACTTCAGTTGCTTTAGTTTCTATTAAAAGTATAACTAATGATGAAATATTAAACTTAGCAAGGGATAGATTGAAATCTATAAATGTAGATAATTTATTAACAACTAGTATAATAGAAGATGCTTTATCTGATAATCTATATAGTTCTCTTCCCCAGGTTTCAAGTACAGAGAGACCTGATAAATTCTGTGCGGATATTATTGAGGGGAGAGTTGGAATAATAGTAGATGGTTTACCGATTGGATTTATTGTTCCTGGTACATTTAATCAGTTTATGCAAACGCCAGAAGATTATTCACGTAAGTTTATGGTTTCATCTTTTATAAGGGTAATACGTTATATTTCATTGGTTCTAGCTATTTTTCTACCGGCATTATATGTTGCCGTTACAACATTCCACCCTGAAATGATTCCTACTAATGTTGTGCTATTCATTGCTAAATCAAGGGAAGGTGTAGCATTTCCTGTTGCAGTAGAAGCACTAGCACTTATTATTTCATTTGAAATATTATATGAAGCGGGTTTAAGAATTCCCAAGAGTGTTGGGCAAACTGTTTCAATTGTTGGAACATTGGTGGTTGGTCAGGCGGCAGTAGAAGCAAAATTGGTATCACCCTCGATTGTTGTAATTGTCGCAATAACTGCAATAGCGTCATTTACAATACCAAATCAGGATTTTAGTAATGCAGTAAGACTATGGAGAATTACATCAACAATTTTTGGAATATTTTTAGGGTTATTAGGACTTGTTATAGCAATATTATTATTAGGATTTGAATTTTGTAAATTACAATCTTTTGGAGTGCCATATATGGCTCCGTTTGTTGGAAATGATGGTAAAGACCTCATGAAAGACACATTTTTTAGACTTCCTAGTAATAGTAATAAAACTAGACCAAATTGTTTGAAAACAAAAGATGCTAAAAGGCAAGGTGATTAGATTATGAAAAAGGATTCTGTTTTGATATTTTTAATAATACTTTCTGGAGTAATCTTGTTTATGAGCTTATCTGATTTTAAAAACCCCATTAATATACCAGGTAATATAGAACAAAATTATTTTGTTCTTGCTGCTGGAATTGATAAAGCGAATGATGGAGTGAATAAATTTAAATTAACTACAATCGGTGAAAAATTTAATGTTCCAAGTGGTGATTCATCTTCAACTGGTGGCAAAAATGCAGAAATAGTAACTGCCGACGGTAATACAATGTTTGAAACTGTAAGAAATTTTGCTTTGTTTAAAAGTAAGAGTGTATTTTGGGGTCATATTAAATATATTTTGATCAGTGAAGAAGTTGCTAAGGAAAATATACTGGATATATTAGATTTCTTTACTAGAGATCATGAACTTAGATTTGATACTACTATTGTAATTGTAAAAGATACTTCTGCTGAATCTTTTATAAGGTCAGGTGAACAAATTAAACAATTTACTATAGATTTATTAGATGGTGTATTTCATAATATAGGTAAATTATCTTTAACTTATGAAATAAGGCTATCTGATGTTATGCAGACATTTAATAATGTATATTGCTCTGCATATATACCTACTATTAGTATGGTTTCAAGAAAAAACGATGAGATAAGCACTAGCAAAGTGGGGAATAGTACAGTACCAATTGGTGGTGGAAAACCAGTTGGAACCAATTTAGTAAAGGAAAACACATCAAAAGAAGAAAGTACTTCAGAAAGTGATAGTAGTTCAAAGCAAAACGAAAGTTCACAAAGTGGCAGTTCAAGTTCTAAGGATAGTACATCTGCTAAAGAAAAGGATATTTTATATTTAAATTTAAACGGATTTGCAGTTTTTGATGGAGTTAAATTATTAGGATATGTATCTGACTATATGGCTCGAGGGTTAAATTGGATAAATTCAAATATAGTATCTACTATTATTGTAGTTAAAGATGAGAAAGAAAAAGATGTATCTATGGAAGTAATTAATTCAAGTTCAAAAATTAAAATAGATTTGGATGGGAATATTCCGCAGGCATCAATTAACATAAATTTTTCAACTAATATAGGAGAAGTAATGTCTCAGGATAATATATTTAATGAAGTAGAATTATCTAAAATTATAGAAAAACAAAATGATATTGTAAAAAAAGAAGCAGAAAGTATAATAGAATTTGCTCAAAAAAATAATTTAGATATATTAGGTATTAGTGATGCAATTTATCATCAACATCCGCTAAAATGGGACATAATTAAAGAAAATTGGAAAGAAACTTTTAAAACTATGGAAATCACTGTAAATGTGCAGTCAAATGTTAATAGAACTTACCATATTAGGCAACCTATTCGAAGTGAGAGTGGTGATAAGTAATGATATATTTTTTTATATTTATTTTGATGTTAAGCATTTATGAAATTTATTGTATAACTAAAGATAATAAAATTAATAGAAAAGATAGAATTATTCAAATTATAGTTTACTTATCAATGTTATTGATAGTATCAATTATTGCAATATACTATTATTCAAACAAATATGGTAATAGTTTATCATATTATATTTTTAAAATTTTTAATATACATTATTAATGGGGGTCAAAAATGAGCAATGATAATAAAATTTCAGTAAAACAAGCTATGATATTTATTGTAATTATCTTTTGTGCTCCGGCAATAAGGTACATACCGTTATATTCTTCTCAACAAGCTAAACAAGCAGCATGGCTGGCGCCATTAGTCGCTTTGTTTTTTCAAATAATATATGTTTTGATTTGGTGCAAAGTAATAAAAAAATATGGTAGTAAGTCATTTATAGATATTATAAAAGATATAATAGGAAAAATTTTTGGTACTATAGTTATTAGTATATATTTTATATGGATTACACTTTTTCTTGCATATAATATTAGATTATACGCAGAAAGAATTTTAGGTGCTACCCGGACGGAATGAATCTTTATATTGTTATTGGTAGTATGTTAGTAGTTGTTGGTTATATTTTGAAAGAGGGACTCATTCCACTTGCAAAAATGGCTGAATTGTTTATAATATTTTTAGGTGGAATATTTTTAATATATAACATTTTAATCATTCCAGAAATGCAAATTAAAAATTTATTTCCAATAACCTATAAAGATACATTTTCTATATTTAAAGCATCATATCCTATAATGTCAATATTTGGATACAATATTTTGATATTTATGTTTAATGATGATATAGAACATAAGGGGGAATTTAAAAAAGCAAGTATAATGTCAGTATTGACATTAATAATCATATCATTTATAGTAATTATTGTTCCTATATCTGTGTTTGGATCATCAGTGATATCAGATATGCCTATACCGTTTCTTAACACTATGATGGAGATATCATTATTTGATGTTATAGAAAGAATAGAATCAGGAATAATTATGTTTTGGATTATTACAGATTTTATGTTAGTATCTATTTTTGTATATTCAGCGATACATATGTTAAAAGTATCATTTAAAATGCCTAATGTAAAACCATTAACATTAATATATATTGTAGGAATATTTTTCTTATCATTGATTATAGCTAAATCAACAGCTGAGTTGCAAACGTTTTCTGAAAATATATTGACTTTAACAAACATAATTATGGGGTTTTGTTTGCCAATATTTATATTTTTGATTGGAAAAGTAAGAAAAAAAGTATAAAATAACTAATATTAAAGAGGTGATAAAAATGAGTAATGATAATGGTAAAATTTCAGTAAAGCAAGCAATGATATTTATAATAATAATTTTTTGTGCGCCTGCAATAAGGTATATACCGCTTTTTACCGCTCAACAAGCTAAACAAGCTGCATGGATTTCACCATTAATTGCAATTATTTTTGAAATAATATATATGTTAATTTGGAATAAATTTATAAAAAGATATGCTAGTAAGTCATATATAGATATTGTAAAAGATATAGTTGGAAAACTAATTGGAAATATAATTTGTATAATGTATTTTTTGTGGATAACTTTTTTACTTTCGTATAATGTAAGAATGTATTGTGAAAGAATAGTAGCAACAGCTATGCCAGGAGTTAGTATATTTATCGTTTTAGGTACTATGCTATTAATTGTTGGATATATCGTGAAAAATGGAATTGTTACTTTGGCAAAAATGGCTGAACTATTTTTTATAGCTCTTAGCATAATTTTTATAGTATATAATGTTTTAATATTACCAAAAATAGAATTACAAAACATATTTCCTATAACATATAAAGATGCATTTCCAATATTTAAAGCAAATTTTGGGATAATTGCAATATTTGCATATAATATTTTAATATTTATATTTAATGACAAAATAGATCACAAAGGCGATTTTAAAAAATTAAGTATGAAGACAACAATAATTTTGTCGGTTATATCTCTTTTAGTAATTATTATACCTTTATCTGTTTTCGGATGGTCAATATTAGTAAAAATGCCAATACCGTATATTAATACCATGACAGAAATATCTTTATTTGATGTTATAGAAAGAATAGAGTCGGGAATGATTATGTTTTGGATAATTTCAGACTTTATTTTGATATCTACTTTTATATACACAGCAATTCATATAATTAGATTATCATTTAAAATGCCCAATATTAGATCAACATCTATTATATATATAATTGGAATTTTCTTTTTGTCACTAATTTTAGCCCGAAGTACTATAGAACTAAGTGTATTGTCATTAAAAATATTAACTCCTCTGAATATAATTATGGGCTATTTGATTCCTATACTTATTTTTATTATTGCTAAAATTAGAAAGAAAGTATAATTTGTTTATAAACTTAAAAATAGCATTGTATAAATTTACAGTGCTATTTTTAAATTTACTATATATATTTATTTATGCAAAGATATAAAAACAATTTTAAAAGTTGAGTTTTTTAAAAACAAATCGATTATAAAGTGAATATTTATACTTTAAATAATTGTAGGTAACACATAAACATAGACTTCATATTATATTATAGACACATTGAAGTGTTATATAGAAAGGAGTAAAACATGAGAGAAAGTTCATATAATGACTATAATAATTGCGAGAGTCAATATCGTCCTATAGAAAATTGTAGAGTTAAATATTGTTTAGTAGGACCACCAGGACCAATGGGACCACAAGGAATACCAGGCGTTGCAGGACCAGCGGGAGCAGCAGGACCAGAAGGTGCAGCAGGGCCAGCAGGACCACAAGGTATAGCAGGACCACAAGGATTAACTGGACCAGAAGGACCAATAGGACCAGCAGGACCACAAGGAATACAAGGACCAATAGGACCACAAGGACCTGCAGGAAATGGAGCAATAATACCATTCGCATCAGGATTACCAGTTTCGATGACAACTATAGGGCTTGGATTAGCAGGTATACCAGCTTTAGTGGGATTTGGAAATTCTGGTAATACACTAACAGCATTAGGTGGTACTATAGATATATTGGGTGGACCAGGGGAATTACTAAATTTTGCCTTTTCTGTACCACGTGATGGAACAATAACATCAATTTCAGCATTCTTCAGCGTAACTGCTGCTTTGGCGCTTGTAGGTTCAACAATAACAATTACAGCGCAGTTATATAGTTCAACAACACCAGACAATGTATTTTCACCAATTCCAGGTGCAATTGTAACATTGGCACCACCACTAACTGGGTTAATTTCAATTGGTGATATAAGTAATGGAATTACAGAAGGTTTATCTATACCAGTAACAGCAGAGACACGTTTACTATTAGTATTCTCTACAACTGCGACAGGTATATCACTTGTTAATACTGTACTTGGTTATGCAAGTGCAGGTATTACGATACAATAATTTTAAATTATTAACAGTAATTATATAATATAGTATAGTATAGTATAGTAACAGTATTAAATTTTATTAATTTATGCTGTTATTTTTTTCATTAATGATTTATTATTTATTGATTAATTATAAATTCACATTCAATTCATAAAAACATATATTATAATATAAAACATTTTACAGTTTTATATTAAATAGAAAGGGGGGATATATATGCAAAGAAGATTTTATGATAATGATCAAGAATGTTGTGATAGAGATTATTCGTGTTCAAATGAATGGTGTCATATTAATAAATCGGGACCACCAGGACCACCAGGACCACCAGGACCACCGGGACCACCAGGAATTATAGCACAACTACGTGGATTACAAATTCAACTACAAGGTGAAACAACTATTGTGCCAGATACTAC
This sequence comes from Bacillota bacterium, assembly GCA_023460515.1. Lineage (GTDB taxonomy): Bacteria > Bacillota > Clostridia > TANB77 > CAG-465 > RGIG5057. Next base: position 96,551 of record JAEWPS010000045.1, read on the forward strand.
ACCTGTTATATTTGATACAGTAATAGCTAATCAATCACCAGCTTTGACATATAATTCATTGACAGGTGAAATAACAATTACAGAAACAGGATTATACTATGTTAACTGGTGGGTATCTACTGATGGTGCAGAAGCATCAACTTTTGTTGATTTCTCTGTAACTACTTCTGCTGGAGATAGTATAGGAGCATCAAGCCCTATAGTTTCAGGGCAATTAACAGGAAATGCTTTACTATCAATAACAGCGAGTGTGATTACTCCTGTTACATTGCAATTAATAAATACTACGGGTCAAACTGTAGGATTAGGCAACACTCCAATTAAAGCAGATTTAACAATTACTCATGTATCAATTTAATTGTAAATCATATAGGGTATTTACTTTATATGATTTTTTATATTCAATGAGCATACAAACACACAATAATTTTTGCTTTGCATATAATACAAATAGGAGGGGTTTTTATGGCAAGAATAATGGTATATAATCCATCGACAAATAGAATGGAAGTATATTATAGAGGACTAAGTGAAAAAATGCCATATGCGAATAATATGACAGTAAGGGAATTTAGAGGAAATTCCAGGTCAGATATAATATGGACAGATAAAAGATTAATGGATTCTTGGAATATATTAAGAAGAGAATATGGTAAACCTATCACTATTGGTGCTGCATTTAAAAGAATAGGAGAAGGTGGCCATTCAAGTATGTCACAGCATTATGCAGGTATGGCGCTAGATATGGCACAAACTTTTTCTTCAACTGAAAGAGATAAATTAAGAGATTTGGCAATTCAACTAGGAATATTTACATATGTAGAACCTAAAGTGCTTACACCTACATGGGTACATGTAGATAAAAGGTTTGGTACACCAATTTGTCCTAGAGGAGGATATCCTTTATTACAAAATGGATCAAGAGGAGTATATGTAGCTGTTTTACAAGATGCTTTAAATAGTCTGGGATATAGTGTAGGTACTATTGATGGTTTATTTGGAAATAGAACAAAAGATGCAGTAATGCGTTTTCAAAGGGCTAATGATATATCTGCAGATGGCATAGTTGGATGTTCTACTTGGGAAAAATTAACTAGTAAAGCAAACGGCGCGGGAATATAAAGAAAAACCTATCCAAAATTACTGGATAGGTTTCTTAGTTTGTTAATTATCTAAGATTGGTAGGTTTCCGCCCATATTATCTGATTCGATTTCATTTAAAACGATTAAATAGTAGTCTTTCTCGGCCTTAAGCAAGGGTTCTAATTCAAAAGCTTTAAGCTCAGTAAGTCGTTCTATTGGAATTACATCAACTATATCGGCAATTTTGAGAAGTAACCGTTTTTTGCTGATTTTGTAATTTAGCTCTTTAGACGTTTCGAACGCAAAATATATCAAATCGTTTAATTTGCTTTCATCGTATTTGTTTGATTTTTTGATACTTTCCATGAACTCATTGTAGAGTTCTTCATTAATTGTGACACTGTCACAGTATCCGTCTGAATATAATTTTTGGGTTTTCATATATATATCCTCCATAAAATAATTATTTTTTGGTTAATAATGGTATAACACAAACATTATATCACAAATATTATGTAAAGTCAACACCTTTTTGAATCTAATAGATATTGAATTATATATAGTTATATGATATAATATATAGTGGTGAATTTAAATGATAAAAATAGGACAAGATATAGGACTTGCCAGTAGATATATTGTTGATGGAAAAATAGTAGTATTTCCAACAGAAACGGTATATGGAATAGGAGCGGATGCTACTAATAAAGAGGCAGTAAATAGAATATTTGAAGCAAAGAAAAGGCCTGCAGATAATCCACTTATTGTACATATATGTAATTTAGAAATGTTAAATAAAGTTGCAAAAAATATAGGTGTAATAGAAAAAAAAATAATTGATAATTTTTGGCCTGGACCTATAAGTATAATATTAGAAAAGAATGATTGTATACCATACAGTGTTACGGCAGGTTTAAATACTGTGGCGGTTAGAATGCCAGATAATGAATTAGCTCTTAAACTTATAGAAGAGAGTAATACACCAATAGCTGCACCTAGTGCTAATATATCATCTAGACCTAGCGGTACTTGTATTGAAGATATATATGATGAATTAGAGTCATCAGTATCATATTTTATTGATGATGGTTATACACAAGTAGGAATAGAATCTACAGTGGTGAGAGTTATTAATGGAGTAGTTCAAATTCTAAGGCCTGGGAAAATAACAAAAGAAGATATTTTAAAAGTTACAGACCAAGTTTCGATCGATGATAAATGCTTGAATAAAGTTACTGATAACGAAAAGGTTCTGTCACCAGGTATGAAACATAAACATTATGCACCTGCTACAAAATGCATAGTTATACAAGCTTCTGAACATAATAAGATAGTTAATAAAATGAATGAACTGATAAGCAAATCAAATGACTTAAATAAAATTTCTATTATGGTTACTAGTGATAATATGAATAATATAGTTAAAAAAAGCAATGTGAATATAATTGATTTAGGCAATAATTTAGATGAAGTTTCTAAAAATTTATTTTCGTCACTTAGAAAATTAGATAGATTAAATTCAGATATTTGTTATATTCAAGGTTTTGATTTATCAGGTATAGGAATAGGCATTATGAATAGGATAATTAGAGCATGTAATTATGAAAAAATAGATGTTTAAAATTAGTTTATTTTCTACAAATTTCCGTAAAACACTTTACATTTATTGAATTCTGTGGAATAATATATATATAAACTATATTTAAAATTATAGAGGTGATACAAATGATATATATTATGTTAGGTGGACCTGCCACTGGAAAGGGCACAAGGTCAGAAATTTTAGCAGATAAGCTAAATATACCACACATTTCAACAGGGGATATTTTAAGAGTAGCTGCAGAAAGAAATAATGATATAAAGCAAAAACTTTCTAAAGGTGAACTTATAACTGATGATGTAATTAATGAGTTACTATATATAAGATTAAGTAGATCAGATTGTAAAAATGGTTTTATACTTGATGGATATCCTAGAAAAATAGATCAAGCGTATGCATTAGAAGCAATGATGAGAAAGTTAAATATGAGAATAACAGAGGCTATTGAATTAATAGTTCCCCGCGAACTTGCTTTTAAAAGAGTTCTGGAAAGAAGAGAATGCCCTAAGTGTGGAAAATCCTTTGGAATAGATTTTCCATCTATGAATGGGGATAATTGTGATGAGTGTGGAACTAAATTAATAAAAAGGTCAGATGATACTGAGGAAACATTAAAAAAAAGAATGGATGCATATGAAATATTATCCAAACCTATATTAGATTACTATAGAAAAAGGGGAATACTTAGAACTATAGATAGTTCTAGTCATCCAGAAAAAATATTGGGAACATTATAATTTATAGAAAGAGTGATAAAAGTGATACATATAAAATCTGAGAAAGAGATAAATTTAATGAGAGAGTCAGCACAAGTTTTAAAACTTGTGCTAAATTCTTTAGAACAAGAAATAAAACCAGGAATTACTACAAATTATTTAAATGATGTAGCTGAAAGAATTATAAAAGAAAATGGAGCTATACCATCATTTAAAGGTGTTGAATGTCCATATAAAGGTGGCAAAACATACACACATGCATTATGTTTGTCTGTAAATGATGAAATAATACATGGAATTCCTTCAGATAGAGTACTTCAAGAAGGAGATATTGTTTGTGTAGACTTAGGAGTATATAAAAATGGGTATCATAGTGATGCAGGAAGAACTTTTGGGGTTGGTAAAATTTCTGATGTAGCTAAAAAGTTAATTAAAATAGCTGAAATGGCGTTCTTTGAAGGAATAAAATATGCTAAACCAGGATGTAGAATAGGTGATATTTCAAATTCCATAGAAAATTTCGTTTTAAAAAATGGTTTTACTCTATTGGAAGAATATCAAGGACATGGTATAGGAAAAGAAATGCACGAAGATCCAGGTGTACCTAATATGGGTAGAAAAGGTACTGGTCCAAGAATTGAAAAGGGTATGGCGTTAGCAATAGAACCAATGATTTGCGAAGGCTCAAATGAGGTTTACGTAAAAAAAGACAAATGGACTATAGCAACAGTTGATAAAAAACTTACTTCATACTATGAAAATACGATAATAATAACAGAAAATGAACCAGAAATATTGACTTTTTAAGATAATTATTGTATAATATACGAGTAAACTTTGCAAATAAACTTGCAAGTATGTTTTATTCAAAAATAGGGGGATTATTAAACATGGCAAAAGACGATGTAATTGAAGTTGATGGTATAGTATCAGAAGCACTACCTAATGCAACATTTAAAGTTAAACTTGAAAATGATCATGAGATTTTAGCACATATTTCTGGTAAGTTAAGAATGAATTATATTAAAATATTACCAGGTGATAAAGTTAAGTTAGAACTTTCAACTTATGACTTACAAAAGGGTAGAATTACATGGAGAGCTAAATAATAGCCTTTATTTATTTAATTTCGTGAAAAAACATAATTCGAATGCGGCTGAAAAGGGTATATGTACCCTATTTGTTTTATGTTTTTCAATATATAAATTTATGTGCAGTTGTACATAAATTTAAAGTCTTTTTATTTATCTCATTTCAATAGATAAAAAGCAGCTTAAAGTTATGGTTAAGACTATTTTAAAAATACTTATTTAAGTGTTTAAGGAGGATTCAAAATGAAAGTAAGACCATCTGTAAAAAAGATTTGTGAAAAGTGCAAAGTTATAAGAAGAAACGGTGTCGTAAGAGTAATTTGCGAGACTGCTAAGCACAAACAAAGACAAGGTTAATAGTGGGGGTGTAAAATTAAATGGCACGTATATCTGGAGTTGACTTACCGAAGTCAAAAATTGCAGAAATAGGACTAACAGCTATATATGGTATAGGACGTTCTGCATCTAAAAAAATACTAGCAGAAGCTGGTATAGATAGCAATAAGAGAATAAAAGACTTTACTGACGATGATGAAGCAAAAGTAAGAGCAATAATCGAAAGAGATCATACAGTTGAAGGAGATTTAAGAAAAGAAGTTTCTTTAAACATCAAAAGATTAATGGAAATTAATTGTTACAGAGGAAAAAGACATAAAATGAAATTACCTGTAAGAGGACAAAGAACAAAAACAAATGCTAGAACTAGAAAAGGTCCTAGAAAAGTTGTAGCAGGCAAGAAAGGAGTATAGAAAATGGCAACAAAGAAAAAAGTAGTAACTAAGAAAAAAATCAAAAAAAATATTGCAACTGGTGCTGCTCATATCCAATCTTCATTTAACAATACAATTGTAACAATGACAGATACAGAAGGTAATGTTTTATCTTGGGCAAGTGCTGGTGGATTAGGTTTTAAAGGTTCAAGAAAAAATACTCCTTTTGCAGCAGGCGAAGCAGCTATGACAGCAGCAAATGCAGCAAAAGAACATGGTTTAAAAAGTGTAGAAGTATTCGTTAAAGGACCTGGTTCTGGTAGAGAAGCAGCTATAAGATCGCTTCAAGCGGCTGGATTGGAAATAAACATGATTAAAGATGTATCTCCAATTCCACATAATGGTTGTAGACCACCAAAAAGAAGAAGAATATAGTGGGGGTGTAAAATTAAATGGCAAGATATACAGACGCAGTTTGTAAAAAATGTAGAAGAGAAGGATTAAAACTTTTCTTGAAAGGTACTAGATGTAATAGTAGCAAATGTGCAATCGATAGAAGAGCATTCGCACCAGGACAACATGGTAAAAATAGATCTAAATTATCAGAATATGGATTACAACTTCGTGCAAAACAAAGAACAAAAGTTTATTACAGAGTTTCTGAATCTCAATTTAGAAAATATTATGATGAAGCTTTCAGAAGAGAAGGAGTTACTTCAGACACATTATTTGAACAATTAGAATTAAGATTAGACAACGTAGCATACAGAATTGGTGTAGGAATGTCAAGGGCAGAATCTAGACAATTAGTAGGTTATGGAATGTTACAAGTAAATGGTAAAAACGTAAATATACCTTCATACATACTAAAAATTGGAGATGTAGTTACAATAAAAGAAAACAAAAAAGATAACAAAGCATTAACAACAGTTTTAGAAATGAATAAGTCAAAAGTAATTCCAGCATGGATTGAAATGAATAAAGATAAATTCGAAGCTAAAATTCTTAGAAAACCAGTAAGAGAAGATGTTGATTTAGAAGTAGCTGAAAACTTAATCGTTGAGTTATATTCTAAAAACTAATTAAAATAATTTAATTAATCATTTATATTATAGTGCGTGTAATCAGAGCGTGCTAGAGGGAGGATTAAAATGATTGAAATGCAAAGACCAGAAATAAAATGTGTTGAATTAGATGTAGACACATATTATGCTAAGTTTGAAGTTGAACCTTTAGAAAGAGGTTTTGGAATAACATTAGGAAATTCATTAAGAAGAATATTACTTTCTTCACTTCCAGGATATGCTTTAAATACAATAAAAATAGATGGGGTTACTCATGAATTTGTATCAATTCCAGGAGTTACAGAAGATGTTACAGATATAATACTTAATTTAAAACAAGTTTGTATTAAATGTAGCGATACTGATGAAAAAACTATGCATATAAAAGCAGTTGGACCATGTGAAGTAAAAGCAAAAGATATAATAACAGATGGAACAGCTAGTATTGTTAATTCAGATTTACATATTGCATATGTAGATGAAGGAACAACTTTAAATATTGAAATGACAGCTATAAGAGGTAGAGGGTACATAGTTGCTGACAGAGCAAATGTTACGGCTTTAAATGTACTTCCTATTGATTCTATATTTACTCCAGTAAAGAAAGTTAATTTTACTGTAGGTAAAACTAGAGTTGGTAAATCTGCAGATTTTGATAGTTTAGTTATGGAAATTTGGACAAATGGTGTAATTGAACCATTCCAAGCATTAAGTATGGCAGCAAAAATTTTAAATGAACATTTAGAGCTATTTATAGATTTATCTGAAATAGCAAAAACAATGTCTATTATGTCTCATAAAGAAATATCTAAGAGAGATAGATTATTAGAGACACCAATAGAAGATCTAGACTTTTCTGTAAGATCATATAACTGTTTAAAAAGAGCAGGAATGCATGTAGTAGCAGATATTGTTGCTAAAACTGAACACGATATGATTAAGGTTAGAAACTTAGGTAAGAAATCACTTGAGGAAGTAATTAATAAAGTAGCAGAATTAGGTTTAGAATTTAGAAAAACTGATGACTAATTAAGGAGGGAAAAAAAGTGGCAATAAATAGAAAACTAGGAAGAACAACTTCACATAGATTATCTTTATTAAATAATTTAACTACTTCACTAGTGCTTAATGGTAAAGTAGAAACAACACTTGCTAAAGCTAAAGAATTAAAACCTATTATAGATAGTTTAATAAGTTTAGCAATAGTTGAAAAAGATAATTTTGAGGTTAAAGAAAAAACAATTTCTAGAGCAAAATTAGATAAGAATGGTAAAATAGTTAAAGAAGCTAAAACTTCTAAAAATGGAAACAAATATGAAGTAGTAGTTAGAGAAACTGTTAAAGAAAACGTAAATGTTGATATGCCATCTAGACTTGCAGCTAGAAAGAAAATGTTCACAATGGTGAATAAAATTAAATCAGCAAACGGTGAAACTATTGATTTAACAAAAAAATTATTTGATGAAATAGCACCTAAATACGAAGCAAACAAAGGTGGATATACAAGAATAATTAAATTAGTTCCAAGAAAAGGCGACGGCGCAGAAATGGCTATAGTTGAATTAATATAGTTTTATATAAAATAAAAAGCAAATTTAATTTGCTTTTTATTTTTTTGCCTTTTTTAAGAGTGAATTCAAAAATTATGTAAATTTTATCTGCAATATATGCCTATATACTTGATTTTTGTTATATTTAATAGTATAATATATGTAATTAAAAAAATACTTGAGAGGAGCGTTCATTAATGTTTCAAATTAACCTAATAATATATTTTAAAAATATTTTAGGTAAGAATTTAATTAATAAATTTAAAGGGGGATGGTGCTTTGAAACGGATACTTGTATATTATAAACTTACTTTAATTACTTCAGTATCAATTGTAATTTTAACAATATGTGGTCTCATTGCAATAATTAATAATTTTACTCAGCAAGAAAATATCAATCTGTTTATATTTCCAATCAGTTTACCTATTGTTTCAGCTTTGGTATTTATAATTTTGGATGTTTTACTTATTAGTAATAGTATAAATGAGAAAATATACAAGGATGAATATCCATTAACATTGAAACGGACTAGAAGATTGAATAAATTAAAGCACGTATTATCTGACCTTTTATTTATATTTTCATTGATAATTATAGTAGTGAGTATGTTTATGATATTTGTCATGTTTTCAAAATTTGCCACTGTAGGATCAGCATTATACATAGTTCTATTGATTTTAGGTTTTTGTCATGCATGTATGCTAAACAGGAGAATATAGAATAGTACATATAAAACAAAGCAAAGTAAAAGATTAATTTATTTTTTACTTTGCTTTGTTTTATAATTTATTTGTAAAGTCTTTATTTAATATAGTATTGGTAAGGATACTATGTATATTTGATGAATATATATCTAACTGAATCATTTGTTGTACGTGTTCACTTTGTTTGCTAATTATATTATTATTGAGTGAAGTAAAAACAGGTATTTTAGACGACTTTGAGATGTTTGAGAGTAACAACTTACCTTTACTAGAAAGTGCCAAAATATGAGCATAATTTATTTTTTTTTCATATAATATTTTAAAATTATCTTTTTGTATTTTAAGAATGATATTTATTAATATTCTTTTGATTTTATTTTCTATATATCTTTTAGACTTTACGGAGTTTATTAATTCATCATAATCTTTAGCCGAAATTATATTTTTAAGTAATCTATTTTCTAGACCTTCAGTTACTTCATTTATTTTTGAAACCTCATATTCGCTCATACTAGTTATTTGATATTTTAAAAGATTAAATAGTTCACTATTTAATAAAATAGTATTTGTACTTAAGCTATTATAAATTTGAGAGGGAATGTATTTTTTTATATTTTCGAGTTCATTATTTTTTAGTGCAACTCTTATACTTGTAGCACTTGTAAAATTTAAACTATTATCATTTAATTTTAGTTCATTATAATTTGAACTGTTTCTTTGAATTAAATAGGGCTCAATACTACTATTTAATTTTTTTAGTGCTTTAATATACTCTATTCCAAGTATATTATTAGGTTTAGAAATTTCTTCAATCTCAGTACTATTTAAATATTTTGATAAAGCAATACTCCTGGATTTCGCAAAAGTATTATTTTTATCTTGTAGTTTTATATCTTCCCATATTTCTTTTTCATTTTCAATAAGTTTAGTAGCAATACTATTTAAAATATCTATATTTTTACATTCACTTCCAAAACAAATACAATCTACAATCCCTAATGAATTTAATAATGAAATTGAACCTGATGCAAAATACTCACTACTAGAAGTAGCATAAAGCGTAGGTAATTCAATTACTAAGTCTACTCCATATTCAGTTGCAATTTTTGCTTTAGTAAACTTATCTAATACTGATATGTTTCCAGTTTGAGTAAAGGAGCCCGACATAACTAAAATAACATAATCTGCGCCTGTTAATTCTTTAGATTTTTGTATATGATATATATGTCCATTATGCATTGGATTATATTCTGTTATGATTCCTAAAACTTTCAAAATTAGACACTCCTTTTGATTATTATCTATTTACTTTGATAAAATAGATGGTATAATATATATAGTTTAACATAGAACAAGTAAATTTTCAAGAAATTGGAGGATATAAAGTTAAAAGATGAGAAAAAAAATTACAATGTATACGGATGGAGCATGCAGTGGAAATCCTGGTCCTGGAGGTTATGCTGCCATACTAATGTATGAAGGAAACACAAAAGAAGTATCTGGATTTGAAAAGAATACTACAAATAATAAAATGGAAATAACAGCGGTTATAAAAGGATTAGAAATTATTAAAGAGCCATGTGATATAGAAATATATAGTGATAGTACCTACGTTGTTGATAGTGTTGAAAAAGGCTGGCTGTTTGGTTGGGAAAAGAAAAATTGGATAAAATCTGATAAAAAACCAGTAAAAAATGTTGAACTTTGGACAGAAATGATTAAATATCTTAATATACATAATATACGTTTTATTAAGGTTAAAGGTCATAGTGACAATGAGTTTAATAATAGATGTGATAAGTTGGCTGTAGAAGCATATAAAAATATGTAATTATATATTACCATAAAGCATAGAATGTTTTGTGGTGATATATTTGAAGAATTACATATTAAAAATATTAAGAGAAAATAAAAAAAGTATAAAGGTGTTTATTTTTTGTATATTATTAGGACTTGCTGCAGGAATTATCTCATATAATTTTTTGAGTTCTTCTAATAAAACTGAGCTTGTAAATAGTGTAAGAACAACGTTAGATATTTCTAAAAATGAAAACTTTGAAAAAGTTTCTATATTACAAAATGGCCTTAAATCTAACTTATACACTATTTTATTGTTTTTAGTTGTATCTACAACAATAGTTGCACCAATAGTATTTTGTATAATATATTTTTTAAAAGGATTTGCAATAGGCATATATATTTCAGTTATATATAGCATATTTGGATTTTGGAATGGAACGTTATCTAATTTTTTAATTAATATTATTCCAAATATAATATTCATACCGGCATATATATTTATAGGACTTAAAACTATAGATTTTCACTATTATATTTGTAGTGAATCTACACTAATGGAAAAATTAAAAAGGCTTGTATATTTGGGATATTCTTATATGATAATTACACCTTTTTTCTTTCTATCTATAGTAATGGAGCAGTTAGTTTTTCCTGTGGTGTTGAATATATACATTAAGATATAAGTAAAATAAAAAAGTATTACAATAATTTTTGTAATACTTTTTTATTTTATATAATGATAATATATAGAGGTCTACTTTTTGCTTATATTTGCTGGATAACATAATCTTCCTTCAGAATCATAGAAAGGATCACCAGGATAACAAAGTCTATCATTATAATCATAAAAGGGATCACCTGGGTAACATAATCGTCCTTGAGTATCATAAAAAGGGTCACCTGGGTAACATAACCGTCCTTGAGTATCATAAAAAGGGTCACCGGGATAGCAAAACCTTCCTTGCGAATCATAAAAAGAATCACCACTTGAAATTTTATCTTTAACATTATTATTTTGTGGCCCGCCTTTACCATAATCAAGTAATATATCGATAAATATGTCGGCAGGATTATCAGCTGTAGAATTATTTGTATTATTGCAGTTTTTCTCTGATTCTTTATTTAATATTTTGCACATTACACAGTTAAAGCAAAAAACAATGAGAATTAAAACAACAAAAGCTAAAATTGTAAGCATGATATATCCTCCTTAAAAATTATTTTTCAGATTTATATATTTTTGTGTAATATTATAACATATTTTATATATTATGTCAAATATATAAGTGTGGATAAGTTTGACTGAGTAATACTTTAATAAATAGTATAACCTATATAAAGGTATTAGTTTTTATGCGTTTTTTTCTGTACACTATAAATTGTTTAATCTTTTGTACAGATTTTAGACACTTTTTTCTTAAATAACTTGAAAATTAGACGAAAGTATTGTACAATATATATATCTTGGAGGTAGCAAATTATGGATAGTGAAAAGAAGTTTTCAAACGAGATGTTTGGATATAGCAAACAAGAAGTAGATGAATATATTAAAGAATTGAAAGCTGAATATGAAAGTAGACTTCAAGCGGAAAAATCAGATTCAAATAGACTTTCTAATGAGCTTACAATAGTAAAGAAAAAATTGGAAAGATACGAAATAGATTATATTGAAAGACAAGAAAAGGTTGCAAATGCTTTAATTACGGCAGAAGATCAGTCAAAAAAAATAATTGAGAATGCCAGAGCAGAAGCAAATGAAGAACGTGAAAGAATTGAACATTTAACAGAAATGGAAAAAGAAAAATTATTAGACTTAAAAAAAGAAGTTATTGATCTTAAAGAAAGAACAATAAGATTAATGGACAAGTACAGTACAGACATGAATAGTTTGTTAGATTAATCATAAATTTATAACAGTTGTAGTATACATAGAACAAAGGAGTTTTCTATGAGAATTACAACTGTTTTTTTTAAGCATGGTATAAAAGGGATAACCAGTAGTATTAGCGATTGGTTAAAAAAAATTATATATTTATCATATATTTGTATACTATTAATATTTCTTGCTTTTTTTGTATCTAATTTTAATATTAATAGTAATATTGTTGCGCTTGCAAGTAATGCTAGAATTAGTGGAGAAAATGAATTGAATATATCAAGTATTAAAAATATATATCCTCTTTTTAACAGTAATAACTATATTATAAAAGAAAAATTAAATAATGAAGTTATATCTGTTACTAACGAAAATAAATATGGTTACGAATTGATTGATAATATAACTACCGATGAAGCGGTTTCGGTATTTTCAAACAAAAGAAATTTAAACATTAATGTAACAGATAGTCCTGATTTGGAGAGAATATCAATAGATACTATGAAAATACTCAATTATTCAACTTTGCGTGGAATAAATTATCAAGAATTATATAACAAAACTATTACACTTACAAAAATAAGTGATAACATTTTGCTATATAATACACATACATCTGAGTCATACACAAATAGTGTAAAATATAAATTTGATTATACAGGAACATATAGAACAACAGATTCTAATTTTAATATGATTAGTGTTGCTAGAGAATTAGAGAAAAATCTAAAAGAAAAAAATGTAAGTGTTATACAAGATACTACTCCTCATGATTACGGAACTTATACAAGTGCATATGCCAGATCGAAAATAACTGTTAAGGATAGTATAACTAAAAATGGAAATTTTGGTATAGCTATAGATGTACATAGAGATGCAAGTGGCGACTTAGCTTTTGCACCTAAGGTAAATATAAACGGAATAGATGTTGCACAATGTATGTTTGTTGTTGGTGTTGGAACAGATAAAAATAGAAATCCATATTATTCGGATAATTTGAGCTTAGCTATTCAACTTCAACTCTTAGCAGATAAGATATATCCAGGATTGTTTAGACCCATGTATATTAGAAATTCAATGTATAATCAAGATTTAAATAGATATTCGTTGCTTATAGAAGTAGGGGCTACTGGTAATACATTAGATGAGGCATATTATGCTACAAGATGTATTAGCAACTTATTAAATATAATATATAAAAAATAAGAATGTGTATTGTAATGAATGTGGTCATGTGATATAATCTACCTAAGAAGGGTGGATTATATGGAGATGAAATTAACAAAAAATCTAATTATAAAGATAATTCTTTGTGTATTTATGCTGGTATTTATATTTTCATTATGCTCAATTGATTTACAAAATGATACATTTTATGATATATTAATAGGAAAAGAGTACTCGCAAAACGGTATCTTTTCCATAGATAAATTTTCTATTCACGAAAATTTGAAATATCAGACTCACCATTTGTTTTTAGATTTAGTTATTTATGCTATATATAATGTATTTGGGTTTATAGGAACATATATACTTGAGATAATACTTACATGTATAATAGCAATGTTATTTTATACAGTCAATAATCAGTTTACAAAAAGCAAAAAAATCGCTTATATTATTACGTTTATACAACTTTTCATGTTTTCACCATTTATATCTCTTAGAGCTCAAATGTTTAGTAGTATATTTTTTCTAATTGAAATAATAATGATAAATAAATATTTATATGGGAACCTATCAGATAGAAAAAATAAAATAATATTAGCAATATTAACTTTAATACCAATTTTATTAATTAATTTTCATAGTGGAGTAATATTCTTTTATTATATAATAATTGGTGTTTATTTATTTAATTTATGTAATGTTAATTTAATAAGAATAGAAAATGATAAAACTATAGATAAAAATAAGTTGAAAAAGCTCATATATCCTTTTGTTATAAGTTTACCTTTGCTACTTTTAAATCCTTATGGTATAAACGGAATTACTTATATGTTTAAAACACTTAATAATTCTTTTATAAATAACAGCATTCAAGAATTTTTTCCATTTAATATAAAAGGTGTTATGGGAATTCAAATGTTTATATATTTTGTTATTCAGATAATACCGTTAATATTAAGTAATAAGAAGATAAAGCTACAGGAGATACTATTTTTTTCTGGCACTTTGTTTATGTCGTTACTATCCGTAAGACATTTTATGTTTTTTATAATAACAACAGTAGTTCTTATCCCACATTTGGAATTTGTATTAACTAGAATGAAAAACTGGTTATATTTTGGACTGAATGAAAAAGGATTAAAAGGCATGACTGTACTAATAAATGTTATAATATTTATTGTTATAATGTCTGCAATCTCTAGTCGATTATCACAAAAACAATATGAGTTCATACCAAGTAAGTTTTATCCTATTAATGCGGTGGAATATATTAAAAAAAATATAGGTTACGATAAGGTTATTTTTAATGAATATACGTGGGGAAGCTATATGATGTTTAATGACATAAAAGTATTTATAGATTCTAGATGTGACTTATATACAAAGGAATATAACCAGGGTGTAAATGTCGCAGAAGATTATATGAACACTGTAAAATGTAAAATTCATTATAAAGATATAGTAAATAAATATAATATAGAATATTTTTTAATTCCAAAGGACGAGCCGCTTACGATAATGTTACTTAAAGACGATAATTATGTAAATATTTATGAAGATGATATATCATATATATTTAAAAAAAAGTAGAAATTTTATGTTGAAAAGATTATAGCTATATGATATAATGATTAAAATGTTATAAGGAGGAATTGTTATGCAAGGTATTTCGTTAGATTTTAAAGGATTAAGCCCATTTGTTGAGGAATATGAATTGAAACTTATGGAAAATGGTGTATTTTCAGCTCACAATATGATAAATGACAAAACAGGTGCAGGTAGAAATATGTTACGGTTGGGTTGATTTACCAAATAAAATAACAGATGAAGAGATTAATAGAATAAAAAAATGCAGTGATAGAATAAAAAAACAAGCTGATGTTTTCGTAGTAATTGGAATAGGTGGATCATATTTAGGAGCTAAAGCGGTTATAGATATATTTTCTAGTACATTTAGTAATATGCAATCTTTGAATGATAGAAAACATCCTGAGATCTTATTTGCTGGTAATAATTTAAGTGGAAAATATATAAGAGATTTAATTGAATATATACGTGATAAAGACGTCGCAATAAATGTTATTTCTAAATCAGGAAAAACTTTAGAACCAGCGATTGCTTTTAGAATACTTAAATTATTTTTAGAAGAAAAATATGGTATATCTGGTGCCGCAGAAAGAATTTATGTTACAACAGATAAGGAAGATGGAATATTAAATAAAATTGCAAAAGATAATGAATATGAAACATTTGTAATACCAAAAGATGTAGGTGGTAGATATTCTGTACTTACTCCAGTTGGACTACTTCCTATGGCTGTTGCAAATATAGATTTTGAGGAAGTATTAGATGGAGCAACTTTTGCTGAATATGTTTATAACGAAAAGAGTATTGAAAAAAATGACTGTTATAAATACGCTGCATATAGAAACATATTAAATAAAAAAGGAAAAGATATTGAGATAATGGCATCATATGAACCTAGTTTTGCTATGTTTACTGAATGGTTTAAACAGCTATTTGGTGAAAGTGAAGGAAAAAACTCTAAAGGTATTTTTCCTGCTGGAGTTAGTTTAACTACAGATCTACACTCAATGGGACAAATGATTCAAGACGGAAAAAGAAATATATTCGAAACTGTTATAAACATTTCTAGAAATAGGAGCTTTATAACATTACCAAAAGTATATGATGATCAAGACGGCTTAAATTACTTGGCAGGAACCGAAATCGATTATATAAATAAGCAAGCTTTTTTAGGAACAGTGCAAGCACATGTTGAAGGATTAGTACCATGTATAATTATAAATTTAGAAGAAGTAAATGAATATAATATAGGTCAGTTAATATATTTCTTTGAAAAGGCATGTGCAATAAGTGGTTATATATTGGGAGTTAATCCATTTGACCAACCAGGAGTTGAAGCATATAAAAATAACATGATGAAATTACTAGAAAATAAACAATAATGAATAGTTACAGGTGTTATAAACAGTCATATCTAAAAGTAATGGAATGTTTATAACACTAATTTTTATACATAAATGATATAAAATTGAACAATAGGAGAATTTAATGAAGAAAGAACTTTCTAAAAAAAATAAGCTTTTTATAGGAATATTTATTTTGACAGGATTAATTTTTTTTACTAGACTTATTTTCTATAGAATTATTGGTCCAGACTATTACATATGTTTGAAAAATTGGTATAGTCAAATAATACAAAATGGACAAATTGATTCATTAGGATTAAAAATAGGAAATTACACTCCACCTTATATTTTATTACTTACAATTGGAACTTATATTACAACCAACTCCTTGTTTTGGGTAAAATTTATAGCATTAATATTTGATATAGTTTTAGCATTGTATTCTTGTTTGATAGTCAAACACTTTAATGTAAATAAATATTTTAAAATATTTTGTTATATTATTGTATTACCTGGAGTAGTTATTAATTCAGCTGTTTTAGGACAGTGTGATTCTATATACACTTCATTTGTAATGATGTTTGTATATTATATTTTAAAGGATAAAAAAAGATTGGCAATGTTTCTTTTTGGTATTGCTTTATCATTCAAATTGCAAGCAATATTCATAGCGCCAGTTATGCTATACCTATTAATTACAAAAAAAGTAAGAATCATTGATGTTCTATATGTAGTTCCAGGATTTTTTATTTTAATGGTACCTACAATGATTTACGGTAAAAGTATAATTGAAATCTTTATGATATATATACAACAAACTAAGGAATATCCAGAATTAGTACGTTCAGCGCCAAATATATATTCATTGGTATCACTCAATTATAAAGGTATAAATCTTATACTCAAATATTTAATATCTATAATAACCGTAATAATATCAATTTTTATTTCTGTTAGAGGAATAAAAAAACATAATTATAAGTATGATTCAAATAGGTTTTTAATTAAAGTTATGCTACTTTCACTAATAGTTCCATATATATTACCAGGAATGATGGACAGGTATTTTTATATGGCAAATATTTTCATTCTTATAACCGTATTTAGTATGAAAGATTACAGCAAAGCTGATGTTAAATTATTAATTTTAGCCTCTATAGCATATTTTATACCTGTTGTTACTATAAACTTTTTTCAATATAATAGATATTTTCTAATTTTATCTGAAAAAATAGGAGTAAGTTTAATAGCATCTACGATTAATTTATATGTAGTATATAAATATATTGATAAATATATATTTAATGACACATAAAGAACATAAACATGAAATAGAAATGTAACTTAGAAACAAATAAAATGATAAAACATGAGAAAAAAATGTAAATTGTTTACATAAACTATTTACAAAATTAAATTACTATGATATAATATATATATTATAGTAATTTTTTTACCCTATATAACATAAGATTAAAGTATATAAAGTCCAAAGGAGGAAATTTTGTGGAAACATATAATTTAAGTAATTTAGTAAAAATAGGTGGTATTGTTACAACTGATTTAGAATTTAGTCATGAAATATATGATGAAAAATTTTATAAATTATATATAGAGGTTGAAAGACTTAGTGATTTAACGGATACATTACCAATTATACTTTCAGAAAGAGTATTTGATGTAAGTGGTGTAAAGATTGGTATGCCAGTTATAATTGAAGGTCAATTTAGATCTTATAATGAACTAGGAGATATAAAAAGTAAATTAGTGTTATCAATATTTGCAAAAGATTTTAAAATAGCCGAAAAAGAAGAAGTTAGTAAATTAAATGATATTACACTAGAAGGTTTCATATGTAAGAAACCAATATATAGAAAAACACCATTAGGTAGAGAGATATCTGATGTTCTGCTTGCGGTAAATAGATCATATAAAAAGTCGGATTATATTCCATGTATATTATGGGGTAGAAATGCAAAATATTCTGAGATGTTAGATATAGGAACAAAAGTAAAATTGTCTGGAAGAATACAAGCAAGAACATATGATAAAAAGCAAGACGATGGAACAAGTATAAAACATGTAGCGTATGAAGTTTCCGTTTCGAAATTTGCATTATATGAAGAAGAATAAGAATATAGTATAAAAAATAAGCGAGTAAAAATACTCGTTTATTTTTTATACATTACAGATAATGGATCAATTGATTTTCCACTATCTGTATATAAACTAAAATGTAAATGCGAACCTGTAGTGTTTCCGTTAAAATTACCGTTTGAAAGTATTTTCGGACCAACATATCCAATAATCTGATTTCTATACACATTATCTCCAATATTTACTAAATAATTTTCAGATAAATGTCCATATAATGATTTGTATGCATTACAGTGCATTATTATAATATAATTTCCATAGCCATGTATATCAAAACCAGCATATTTTACTATTCCGTTTTCAATAGAATGTACGGGAGTACCGTTAGGAGAAGGTATATCAATTCCATTATGAAAATTATATTTTCCAAATAGTTCTCTTACACCATAATAGGATGAAATTAGATCATTGTTTTTAATTGGAAAATAATATTGATTATAATTTGAAACTGAGAAAGAAAAAATAAATGACACGGTAGCAGATAAAATTATTAAATAAACATAGAATTTTTTAAACATGAAATCACCAGTTAGTATTATATAGTTTTATTTATATATAGTAAAGTATTCGGATATCAATAATTATAGCGAAATATTACATAATTATTACAAAAGATATGCTGTAAATATGAAAATTAATCTTTTTTCTAGTTTTTGTATTAAAACTATTGCTTTTTATAAAATATTTGATATAATTTATTTATAAGTTTAAGGAGGAATTTTTATGAAAAAGTTTACTAAAATCTTTTTAAGAATCATGCCTATAGTTCTTGTAGTTGCAATAATAATTGGGAACGTATATGGAATAGCGGTAGTAGACCCAGGTACAGGTAGTGGAAGTAGTTCAGTTAAATCACTTGCAAATAATATATGGGGAACAATAGTAACATTAGTACAAATTTTAGCTATAGCAGCAATAGTAATTGCTGGTGTAAGATATATGTTTGCATCTGCAGATTCTAAAGCAGATATAAAGAAACAAACAGTAATACTTATAGCTGGTGCTGTATTAGTATTTGCAGCAGTTCCAATTGCTAATTTAGTAGCAAATGCAGCAAACGAAATAATTAAGTAGTAGAAGTCATAAGTGAAATAACATTTTAAAATATTACAGGGCTTTGTTCTTGTAATATTTTTTATTAGGAGGTCAAAATGAAATACATAAAATTATTGATGTGTATTATGATTATTTTTAGTATTACAATCAACCTTAACAGTCTATTTGCAGCGCAAGCTCAAGGTGGTGGTGGTGGTACCACTCCAGGCGGAAATTTTTTACAAGATATACTAAATCAAGGGAAAAATTTTTTCAATCCTAACAGTGGAAATCAACAGGGTAATATAGGAAATGTTTTAAAGGATGTTGTAAATAATAGTATAAAACCAATAATTGAAGCAATAGGTAATTTTATATTCTTCACTGTTGCGGCTTTTCTTGGATTAAAATATATTTGGTCTGGAGTAGAGGGAAAGTCACAAGTTAAAGGAACTTTGCCAACTTTTGTTGTAGCAGCTTCTGTATTTTATTTGGCAGATACTGTATATTCATTTACTTCTGGCGTATTTATTGAGGCAATGGGTGGAACTACTTATGAATCTATCCAAAACAATTTATGGGCTAATATATCTATAGTAGTTAATATTTTTGCTATTGCTGGTATAGTTGCTTTGGGTATAAAATATATGTTTGCATCTGCGGATACAAAAGCAGATATTAAAAAAGATATGGTTCCGGTGGCAATTGGATTAGTATTTATATATGCAATGAGTAGCGTTCTTAAGTTTTTAGCAAGTGCAGGAGCAGATATTTTACCATAGTTATATAATAAATTAGAAGAAGTATTAATTTTTACAATTAATACTTCTTTGTTTTGTATAATATATTCATTATTATTACATTAATATTACAAAATCATGATATGGGTATTTATTTATAAAAAATTATCGTTATTTATTAAATTTATATTGAAATTATAACAGTTTCGTGATAAAATTAGTCTAATTAAGTACTAATGAAAAGGGAGGTTGTTTTATGGGAAGAACGTATACAGTTCCTAGAAATGTTAAGGGCGAATCAAGATTTTTATATATATTTAGTATGAAATCTTTATTTACGACAATTCTTGGAGCGGCAGTAGGATTTATATTCTCATTTATTTTTTCTATTTTTGGTTTAACATCAATTGGTTGGATTTTAATTGCAGCATTTGCAGTAGTTGGATTTGGTATTGGAACTTTAACTATACCAGATTCTAAAATTGTCGGTAATTTAAGAAAAGCTGGTGGCGAGCAGGTAGCTGGAATTTTACTGAGAACAATCACTTTTTCTAGGAAGAAAAAGATATATGTATATAGAAATGGAGGAAATAAATAATGGACATAACAGTAATAGGTTTAATAGTAATGGGTGTTTTTGGTATATTTTATGCTGTATTTACTTGGAAAGGGTCTGCAGATTCTAAAACAAAACATTCTGCAAATAGCAGTAAAATTACACCAAATAAAACAGGTGATTTAAATAAAACAGCTAGCGTTAAGAAAAGCAACTTATCTGATGTACAAAGAAAAGATATGTTTAATTTTATAAATTTTGAAAAAATTATGGATGATATGATTTTACAAGAAAAAGGAAATAAGTATACAATGGTTATACAATGTAAAGGTATAAACTATGATCTTATGTCTGAAGTTGAGCAACTTGCGGTTGAAGAAGGTTTTATAACTTTTTTAAATACTCTTAAATCCCCAATTCAATTATATGTTCAAGCTAGAACAATTGATTTGAAAACTAGTTTAAATATATACAAGTCAAAAGTTAATGAACTAAATCAAAAACTTGTAGATTCTGATGATAGAGTAAGAAAATTATCAGATAACATAAATACTAATGAAAATGAATTGAGAGAAGCAAATGTACAAAGAGAAAGAATGTTAAATATTTCTGAATACGCTCAAGATATAACTAGATACGTTGAAAGGTTAAGTTTAAATAAGCATCTTTTACAAAGAAAATTCTATATAATATTATCTTATTATAAATCAGATGTTAATTCTACTGCTAATTTTTCACAAGAAGAAATACATGATATATGTTATAGAGAATTATATACAAGAGCACAATCTATTATAGGTGGTTTGCAAGCTTGTTCAGTTTCTTCAAAAGTTCTAAACTCTAATGAACTTGCAGAGTTATTATATATATCTTATAACAGAGATGATGAAAAGTTACTAGATATAAAAACTGCTTTAGATTCAGGATTCTATAGAATGTATTCTACAACTAAAGATATTCAAGATAAAAAAAGAGAATCAATGCAAAAAATAATTCAAGAAGAGGCTATGAGAAGAGTTGAAGATGCTATACGTCAAGCAATAGATAATGGAATAATCAAATCAAAGGATGAAACAGTTGAAGAGTTTGAAAATGAGGCAGATATAGCAGCTGTTAAAGTATTAGAAGATACTAATATTAAACCTGAAGATAAAAGAAAAATACAAGAGATTATTGTTGAAAATCATAACAAAGGCGTTGAAGAAAGACAAAAAGTTAGAGAAGAAAAAAAAGCAGAAAGAAAAGAAAAGAAATTAGAAACAGAAAATAAAAAAACAGATGATAATAATGAAAAAGATAAACAAGAAGAAAAACCAGTTGAAAAAACAAACAGTGATACAAATATCATGGCAACATCTGAAGATTCAATTGTTTAGGGGGTATAGTAAATGTTTGGATTAAATAATAAAAAAAGCGAAAAAAATGAACAAAAAACTGTAGCTACTACTAATCAGCCTACAGAAGAAAAATTGATAACTAATACAGATAATATGGAAAACAGTCTAGATATAAATAAATCTTCTTTAAAAGATTTAATAGCACCAGCGGGTATAGACGCAACACATTTCGATTATCTTGAAATTTTTTCAAAGGTATCTAGATTTGCTAGAACGTTTTATGTTACAACACTTCCAAGACAGGCATCATTTCCATATTTTCTTGCGAACATTTATGAGTTTGGAGATATAAATACATCTGTGTACATATCACCAATATCTGAAACAACATCACAAAACGAACTAAACAAAACAATTGTTGAATTACAGTCTGAAAGATATGTTGCAGATGATAGAGGAGATATAAATAGGTCATCAGTATTATCTACAAAACAAGCAGAAGCAGAAGCTTTAAGAGATCAAATTGCTGCAGGATATAATAAACTATTTGAAGCAACAATTGTTGCTACATTATTTGCATATAACAAAGAAGAATTAGATAAAGCATCTGAATTGTTAGCTATGGAAGCATCTAAAAGTATGGTGGGAATTAAAGCTACATGGGCACTACAAGAAGAAGGATTTAAAAGTAATTTACCGTTAAATGATAATAAATTAAATAGGAAACATACTTTCGATAGAGGTTCAATGGGTACAGTATTTCCATTCTTATCTTCAGATATTGGACATGAAGTTGGTGTCCCAATAGGAATAAATAAGCAAACAGGATTACCATTATTATTTGATAATTTTCATCCTAGCTTAACTAACTATAACATGATTATATTTGGTAAATCTGGTTCTGGTAAATCTGTAACTATTAAAACTATTATGGCTAGATCATCAGTTTTAATGGGAGTAGAAAATCTAGTTCTTGATGCTGAAGGTGAATATGTTGTAGTTGCAGAGGCATTAAATGGAATTAATATAAATTTAAGTCCTAATAGTAGTACTGTAATAAATATATTTGATATAGAACCTGAAATTTCTAAAGATGAAATAACAGGAAAAGAAAGATTAGTACTTAATGTAGAAAACAAAGTAGAAGACGTTACACAAGCATTACTTACTATGGCAAGAGGAGCAACAAGAAGTACAGAAGTTAATGAACTTACAAAACAAATAATAGCAGAAATAGTATCAAAGCTATATCGTAATGAAGGAATAACAAATGATGTTAATTCTTTATATATCGATGCTTCTGAACTTAGTGGTCTAAATAATTATGTTGGACTTACAAAGAAAAAAATGCCAACTATAAGTCAGTGGTATGATTTATTAGTTGAAATTTCTGAAGCAGATTCAAATGAAACATATGCATATCATTATAATTATTTACTTAAGGTTATGAAACAATATTGTAGAAAATTTGATGGACAAATGGCATATTTTGATGGTCAATCAACTTTTGAATTAATGGATGGAAATCAATTTATAAATATTAACATATCACAACTAGAAGAAAAATTTGCTAGACCTCTAGCACAACAAATATTACTTTCTTGGATTTGGGAAAAATATGTTAAGAAAAATAGTGAAGATAAGAAAAAAGCTAGAAGAAAAAGAGTGTTAGTCGATGAGGCGTGGATGCTTTTAGATTATCCCGAAGCAGTACAATTCTTAAATACAATGGCAAGACGTGCTAGAAAAAGAAATGTTTCACTAGCTGTTGTATCACAGAAATTCCAAGATTTCTATGAAAAGAAAGAAGCACAAGCAGTTTTAACTTCGTCAGAAATAAAACTATTTTTATCACAAGATAAATCTGAAATTGAATACTTAAGAGAAGTTTTCAAATTGAGTGAAGGTGAGTCGGATTTCTTACTTACATGCACAAGAGGAGAGGGACTTATACGTATAGGACAAGAATCTGCAGTTATATCTATTCAACCAACACAAAAAGAATTTGAGTTTGTTGAAACGAATGTAGCTAAAATTTTAGCAATGAAGGAACAAAAGAGATTAGATAATTAGAAAAGGTGGTATAAAATGAAGAAAAAATTATTTAAAAAATTAATATATATTACATTTATATGCTTTGTCATAATATTTGTTTCTACAAATTCTGTATTTGCTGAGCTAAATCCAGAGAATATGCATGATAATACTGTATTGGACAGAATAAGTGGAATAATATCAACAATTTTAGGAATTGGTATGGGTGCATTAGGAGCTCCACTTATAAGTTTAGCTTTTATGTTACTTATGGTAATATTCTCGATTATGTACTTTCTGTTTTCTCCGGTAGCTGGTGGTGGAGCCTTTCCATTTCCTGATCAGATAATATTTAATAAATTAGCTTTTTTTGATCCTAATTTTTTAAATCCACCTGCTGTTGATGAATCACCTGTACATATATTACAAGGAGTAATATCTAATATGTATTATTCTTTTTACTTAGTAGCAGCAGCTATATTTTTGATAGCCATTATGATTATATCTATTAAACTTGCAATATCTACTATAGCAAGTGATAAAGCACAATATAAAAAAGCACTTACAAATTGGGCTTTTGGTTTATTACTGTTATTTATATTACCATTTTTAATGGCAGGTATTTTTAAATTAAATGAGACAATTGTAAATGGTGCATATAAGGCAATGGATTCTGCTAACGTTAAGTTTACAATTTCATTAGCTAGCATAATAGGTGCCGGTGCTGGTGCTGTTACAGGTGGTGTAGGAACTTCGATTGTTAAAGCTGTAACTGGTGTATTAGACTTCTTTACAGGAGGCAATGCAAGCGCCGCTGGTCCCGATGTTCCTGGATACGGAGGAATGATACTTAAATATATGGTTGATGCCGCCGGAGGGGACTTGGTTGGACTTGTAATTTCTGGAATTTTATTAGGACAAACGGCTGCCCTTATATTCCAATATACTAAAAGGTTGTTTTACTGTATAGTATTAGGAATGATTGCTCCTTTAATAATAGCGGCAGATATAATTAAACAGGGCGTGTAGAGAGGAGAGATATTTGATGAATAAAGGTAATTTTCCATTATTTAGTAATTGGCTTAAACAATTTGTTTCAACAGTATTTCTGCAAAGTTTTCACGCAGTATTTTTAATGTTTACTATGATTATGTTAAGTCAGATTCAAGGTAAATCAGGAAATATGAAAATAGATGGAGTACTTGCTGTTGTTGCAATAGCATGTGCCATGGCTTTAATAAAATTTGAAAAAATGATAAAAAAATTATTTGGAATCGAAGATTCACCAGTAGGCAATACAGCTGGAGCTGGAGCTAAAATGTTTATGGGTGCAAAATCTGCTATAGATCTTGGTAAAACTGCTACTGGTGGATTTAAAAAATCTAGAGATGCAAATAAAAATTTAAAAGATATACAAGATAAGAGAAGAAGTAAACAAGACTCTTATGATAGATTATTTAACCCAGAAGAATATAATAAAAGAAATCCAAATAAGAAGGTACCTACCGCTGCATCTGCAAGAGCTGAAAGTATATATAATAGCGTTACTAGCGGTGGAACACAAAGTGGCGGAGGGGCTGGTCAAACTGCAGGACAAGGTGGAGGAGAATATGGAACTCCAAGCAGTAGAGGTGACTTTAATAGAATGTTAGAACAAGAAAGAAGAAAAGAAGAGTTAGACGAGTTAGAAGGACAAGAGATAAAAGCAAGAAAAGCAAAAAGAGCTGCAGGAATAGATAAATACTTAAACGCGGCAGGAACTTTAGCATCTGTTTCCGTTGGTTTAGGAGCTGCTGATGAATTGTCTGAATCTTTAACAATATCTAATTTAATAAATAAACCTTTAGATGTTATTACTGATAAATACTCTAATGGCGTTGCTGGAAGAGAAATTTATAATGAGTCTAAAGAAAAATACATAAAAGAAAATGACGCATTAATTGCATCTGGAAAAGCACCTAAATTTGTTGATGATGATGGTAATCGTAATGAAGTGGAGAGAGCTTCTAAGGTATTAGAAAAATCTATTACAACTAGTATTAAGGATGGTCTTAAAGATTATGGAAGCACAGTAGTTAAAAATTCTCCAATTAAAATGACAGTTGATCAAGTAACTAAATTTCAAATAAATCATGAAGTTAAGGGAAATAAAAAAGATTTAGAAAAAATTCGTGAACTACAAAAGAGACAAGGTGGCAATGTAGAGAATATATAGTATGAGGTGATAAAATGTTAGATAAAATAAAAAGTGGTTTGAATTTGTCAATTATATTTGTATTTATTATTGCGCTGATATATTTTATTTTTATTTCAGTTGTAAATGTTTTTTCTCCATCAGGTAATAAATCAACAGATATTACACCAGAGAATATTAATATATATACATCTGAAACTAAAATTGTTACTAGTTACACGACTTTTTTCAATGTTGAAACAATAGTTCAAAATATAATTATGAATTTAAATAAAGAAAATTATCAAGAAATCTATTCTATTTTTTCTGTTCAAGCTAGACAAAATATAAGTAAAGACTATTTTATGAAAAATGTAGAAAAATATGTAAGTAATAATTTCAAATATAGTTTTGAAGAAGATGTTGATGAGGTTGGATATAAAAATTATAATAACTTGAAAATGTTATATAGTATGGATAATAATGAATATATTGCTGTTGTAAAATCCAATAATACTTCAGGTGAATCCAAAATTGGAATCAAATTAATAAATAATAACGAGTATGCAGTTACTTACTTGGAATTATAAGGAGGAAATATGAAAGAAGAAATTCAAAATAATCCAAAATTATTTATTTCTATTATTATCTCAGGAATAGTATTTATAATTATATTATTAATTTTCTCATTAGTATTGATTTGGTCTAGAAATGATGATACAAATGTAGTTGGAGGAAATGTAGCTACATCAGATAATATTGAAACTGGTAAATATGTATATAAAACAACAAGCGAAGGACAAGTTGTGGAAAAGTATTGTAGAGATATTTTAGACACATTTTCAATGCAAGATAAAGATGAAATCTATAATTTGATTTTAGAAGAATATTCAAATTATAGAGGATTTAATAAAGATACTTTATTTGATAATTTAAGAAAAAAAGGATTAATTGGAAAACTTTTAAAATTTTATAGTTATAAATCCGTTTCACATGCTAGATACGGTAAGGTATTTGAAATTGAAATTGGTACTTATGATTCATACGTAAAGGAAAAAATATTACTTATCGAAGCATCACCAAGGAATTATAAAGTATCTTTTGATGGTTTTATTGGTGAAGATAATTCTAAAAAAGAAATTATTAGAGATGGGATAAAAATGACTATTACAAATGTAAGAGAATTTGTTAGTGAAATGCAAATAAAAATAACAATTAATAACATTTCTAGTAATGATATAGTTATAAATAAACAAGGAAATTATGAAAATATATATTTAAAATTAAAAAATGGAAGTGAAGTAAGAATGTCATCTGTATGGTTAAGTGGTGTTACTAAAACTTTAACTTCTAATTCTACAATAAACTTAGATTTACAATTTAATCCTGAGTATTTACAAACAGGAGCTGTTAATTCGATAGTGATAAAAGATGTATATAATGATATATCAAGAGAAACAAAAGATTTAGAATTTCCTATATAAATTACAATTTATAATTAAAAGGCAGGTGAAATGAAGTTGGATGATTTTGAATATCAAAATCCTGGTGAAAATGAAGAATTAGATGAACTGGAAGAACAAAGAAATCAAAGGAGTCAAAGAAGTCTAAAAGATAGATCAGATGATATAAAAGATGGTGTAGATAAAGCCAAAGAATTTAGAGATAAAAGAAGAAAAGCGAGTGAAGCTAGTAAAAAATATGGTGAAAATCTTGGAAAAGGAACTGGAAGAGAAGCTGGAAAGGCCGCCGGAAAAGAAGCAGGTAAAACTGCCGGAAAAGAGGCGGGTAAGACTGCTGCCAAGGAAGGTGCTAAAACAGCTGCAAAAGAAACTGGAAAGGTTGTCGCAAAAGAAGGCGCTAAAACAGCTGCCAAAGGTGCAGTTGCTGCTAGTGGTGTAGCTACTGCTGGTGTTGGAACTGCTGTTGCTGCAGGTATCGAAGTAGCCGATAGATTAAATCAAATTAAAAAAGCAATAGATAAAAAGGTAGATGCAAAATTAAAAGAAAATATAGGGGTAGATGGAAAAACAATAAAAAGAACATTTTTATTGGGTTTGATACTTTTACCTATATTCTTTATTTTCTTTTTTATTTCTGCGGGAACATTATATTTGGCTAGTGAGAATACATATGCTGATCTATATAGTATAATTGATAAAAGAGAAAAAAGATATGCAGAATCTGGAAAGTCTACTAAGTTACTTTTATTAATGACTAATGATGAAATTAATGAAATACTTACTAAAGATTATGGTAAAGAGGATTTATCTTATAAAACTTATTTAAAAGAAATGTATAAAAAAGATTTTGATAATTTTATACCTAGTGACTCAAATGATCCAACTAGTTCATACACAGAAAAAATTGCAATAATTGAAAAGTATTTAAAAGCTGGTAGAGAGAATTTTAATAAAATAACTTGGAAATTAGCTGGAAGTAATAGCGCTTTAGAAATTAAGGATTATAATTTAAAAGGAAAAGATTCAATATTTACGGACCCTGGTCATCTTAAAATGCCAAATTTAGATAAATATAAATCAAGTCCTGGAATGACTGCCGAGCAATTACAAAATATGTATGTTGATATGGTTAATACACATTTACAACATTGGGTAATTCCATATGCGTTAAACATAGCATCTCAAAATAATGCTTTTGCAAAATCTGTACTAGAAGACATGTGGAGTCCAATTGAAGTAACTTTATATGAATTAGACAGAAGAACTAAGACTACGACAGAGAAGCATTATATTAAGACTTCAGTAACTGAAACAACAACTACGTATTACCCAGGAACAGCGACTACACCTGGATCGTCATCATCAAGTTCACGTACATTTGAAAGTGATACTAGATATAGTTGGACAGGATATTCTTATGGTAATACAAGTGTTAGTTATTCTATAACAAAAATAAAAAATGCTGAGGGTGGATGTATTTCTATAGATGAAGCAAATCCATACAGTAGAACACCTGTATCAGTTGATGCACCTTACAGACATGTACCGAAGTTAACATATACTGAGGATTTATATAATATAATAAAAGCAACATATAATATAAAACCAATTAACGAGAGCGAGTTGCCTGTTGAAAAATCAGAATCATTAATTGATGAAAATGGAACAAAAATAATAGTTGAAATATGGGATGAAAATTTAGAATCTTTAAATCAAGAAACTAAAAAATATAGAGTTTCATATATGTCAGATGAAAAATTCAATAATTTAGGTAGATCAATATCTAGAATAGAATGGTATATGGATGCTGGTGGTGGAAAATATTTATCTCAAATGTTTCCTGTTAAAACTCAAGCAGCAATGGATAGTGCTAAAAACACATATTATAGTCCAGATGGAGGAAAGACAGATCCTGTTATACAAGGTTATTCATATGACGAATTGACATTTGGATTTAATCAAATTGATAAATATTATAAAGCTTTAACTGAAACTGCTGGTGCAGGATTAAATTATAATATTATCGATATAGGAGATATACCATTAGATGGATTTGCTTGGCCAGTAGATTTAACACAGTCACCAGGTTCAGCCGTTGTTGGTTACATATTTGGTAATACAAAGGCATATGGTGGAGATCATGGTGGTATTGATATAAGGCATGCTGATTGTCTTACTAAACAAGGAAGTCTTACAGTAGGACCGAACATAATTGCTGCGCATGACGGTAAGGTTACGACTGCTTCCATGCTTTATTCATCGGATTCTTCTGGAACTGGTGGAAATCAAAGTGGTTATGGAAACGTTATTAAAATACAAACTTCAGATGGTAAATTTACAACAGTATACGGACATTTAAGTTCTATATCTGTAACAGTTGGTCAAGAAGTATCACGTGGACAAGTAATAGGAACTATGGGTACAACAGGTAATTCATCAGGTGTTCATTTACATTATCAAATATTGCTAAATGGTACGAATACTGATCCCTTACTATATTACATAACAGAACCCGAATATGGTTCTTATCCAAGCAGGGTAGATACACCAGCTGGTTATTATAAATTTGTAAATTCTTTATCTTCTGGACTTACTAATGCTGCCACTTCTGGTGGTATGATCGGATTTTTAGGTAGAGCTGAAGGTAAAGG
Source organism: Bacillota bacterium (assembly GCA_023460515.1). Taxonomy (GTDB): domain Bacteria; phylum Bacillota; class Clostridia; order TANB77; family CAG-465; genus RGIG5057. Next base: position 126,995 of record JAEWPS010000045.1, read on the forward strand.
ACCAATGGTTGGTGATAAGTATAAAGCGTATGATGATGGATATGGATATATAACTATTGGTATGGGAATAACATGGAAGGATCATGTTTCTCAATTTAATGCCCTTGGTGTAACAAGTATGTCAGTGGGAACATTAGTAGATAAAGCTATAGTAGAAACTATAGAAAAACAAGATATTGCTGGAAGGGTAGCTAATATAAAGGCACTTTTAGCAAGCAATGGGATTACTGATCTAAAGCAATATCAATTAGATGCATTAACAAGTTATCATTATAATGTAGGTAATATAAACAAATTCCCAGCAGCATGGAAAACTTATGGCATGACTGATGGATTATGGACAGCGTTTTTTAGTAAACCAGTTACTGCAAAGGGTGTAGTTGCACCAGGTCTTGTTAAAAGAAGAGCAGCAGAATGGGAACTATTTACTACAGGAAATTATAATGCTAAAATTTATGATAGATAATAGATATTTAATGATAACACGAATAATATTAAATTAATTTTAAAAAAGGGAGGCTGAATTATGAAGGATTTGTTTTTTAAGATAATAATAGTAATTTCAATTGTATACATTGCTATTACTATAACTGGAAATATTATCATCAATCAAAGATATAGAGAAATTTCTAAGTCAGATAGTAATGAAATTTTAATGGATTACTATAAATTTTATGTTTTAAAAGATATAGTAGAAAATTATAATGATTGTATAATAGATGGTAAATATGATATATTGTCTAATATTACTTTATTTGATGGTAGAAAAGATAAAAATTTTTATGATGAATTAAAAAACAAGTCTTCATTAAATCAAAATTCAATTATTGATATTAGTGAAATAAAGGTATTATCAAACGACGTATATAAGTGTAATTATTCTATAAAATCTGATGATAAAAATACAGATTTTAGTATTGTTGTAAAACTGAGTGAAGATAAATCTGGATATAGAATAATTAATATTCTAATATAGAGGTGATAATATGGATAAAAAAATAAGAAGAAACATTATATTATGTTTAGTTATTGTAGTATTATTTTATTTTGCTAATAGCTATACAACTGCTATATTTAGAGTAAATAAAGATAATAAATACATAGACGAAAATATTAAATTTAAATCACCAAAAGATGTTGCTTTAAATTTTGTAAATCTTATGATAGATAACAATTTTGATGAAGCATATAAACTTTTAAATTTACAAACAAAAAGTATGTTCAAATCATCTGATGAATTGAAAAATTATTTTCTTAATAATTATATGAATATTAATAAAAACAAAGAAGGTATTTTAGTAGTTGATAAATATAGTAAAATTGATAATGAATATAATCTTTATAGTTATGTAATTGTATCACAAAAATATAAATCACCTAAAGAATACGATCCTTTTTATTCTGAAAGTGAATTTAATGTTTTTAGTAGTATAACAGTATATGAAAAGTCACCTTTAGAGTATAGCATTGAAATAAACATATAAATTTATATTGAATTGGAGGAAATTATGAATAAATTTAATAGAAGAAAATATTGGAGTATGCCAAAAATATTAAATATCATATTGTTTTTGATATTATTAACTATTATAATAGCAATGACATATTCATTTTTCGAGCCTAAATTTGTATTAATGTATAAAAAACATGAAGTAATTTCTGATACTAAAATTATAGATGATTTAGAGGAATGTGCAAGTAAATATTATGATGCTTTAATTTATGAAAAATCATATGTAGTTAATGAGATGCAAACATATTTTAACAAAAAAAGTCCTGAAGAAATAAAAAAAATAAGCGAAAAATATGCTGACAATATGTCTTATGACTTATTAGTAAAACAGGCATACAAATTAATTGGTGATGTATATTTATGCGATTTAGAAATAATCCCAGAAATAGATCAAAATAAATATGATTGGAGTAACATTAAAACTGCAAAGGTTATCATTAAATTAAATAGAAGTAATCATACTTTTCAAATATATCATGATGAATTTAATTTGAACTAGGAGGCGTTAAACTTATGGATAAAAGAATTTTTCTTACTGTTTTTATAATTATACTACTAGTGACTAATTTATGTATAGAAAACTTTCAGACTAGACTTTATAATACATATGCTGATAGGGATAATTCAAGTCAAACTTCACACTTTAATGATACTTATAATATAGAAGATGAAAGTATAAAGTTTGTATATAAATTTCTAGATAATTGGAAAGACAATTTAACGTTGGAATATTTAGATGAAAATCTTTATAATAGATATTCTAGTGACAAAAAATATATTCTTGAAAACTATATGAAAAATATTGATGTTGTTGATAAAATAAATAATGAATTCGTATTAGTTAAATCTGGAACTTCAACAGATAACGTAACAAAAAGAGAATATGTTAATTTAACTTTATATGTTACTGAGAAAGCATATGATTATGATTCATTATATGCTACAGAAATAACTAGAAATAGTCCAGATGCAAATAAGAAGATTACAATAGTTGTTTATTCTGATACGCCAAATAATTTTAAAATAAGATTATTTGTAGAGAAAAATTTACAAAATGATGACGGACGTTCATTTTGATATTTATTGTAAGCAAGGAGATAAGTAATGAAAGTTAATATCAACCAATTGAAACAAATTAAGGATGAAGAGCAAGTTCTAGAAATGTATGTTGAAACTGTTGATGATAGTTTTAATATGATAGGATATGTTGCAAATAAGATTAAGGCGATACTTCCAAGAGAAGAAGCATCGAGTGTTGTAAACGATGATGGATTAGTTGATACTAAACATATTGTTAATAAAACAGGTAAAAAAATTGAAATTTGTATAAAAGATATAATAAAAGATACTGATGATACTACTTTAATAATAGCATCTAAAAAGATATTAGAACTTAAAGTAAGAAGATGGATGTATATGCATCTTAAGCCTGGAATGAAATTAAGAGGTGTAGTAAGGGGACTAACAGAATATGCTGCATTTGTTGATGTCGGTGGTGGTGTTACAGGCATGCTTAAAACATCTGATATATCAGACGTTATAGTGAACCATGCTTCAGATATACTTAAACTTGGTCAAAGAATAGAAGTTATAGTAAAAAAATTTGATAGGGATACTGGAAAAATTGATTTGTCATACAAAGAAAATTTTGGAACATTTGAAGATAACATTAAAAATATAAAAGAAGGCGATATTATAGAAGGAACTGTTAGAAATAGAACAAGAACGGGTATATTTATTGAACTTAAGCCTAATTTATCTGGTATAGCTGATCATGTTAGTGGTATAGAATATGGACAAAAGGTTTTAGTAAGCGTTAAAAGAATAAATGTTGAAAAAAAGAAAATTAAGCTTATTATAATAGGTTAAGAGTATGAATAAAATCACTTTAATTAAATTAAAACAATTTATTAGCAGATACGATACTTATATCTTATTTGCTTTTTTATTAATATGTACAATTGGACCAATTATGTTTATTAAACTAGCTGAGTCTGATGAAATCTGGAATTTTCATAATATTCAAAAGATATATAATGGATTTGAAATATATAAAGAGGCAAATATAATTATAACGCCACTGTTTTTTTATGTTGGAGTATTATTTTGCAACCTTTTTGGTTTAACTTTATTGACATTTAAAGTATATAATTTATTTTTGATATCAACATTAATTGTTTTAGTATACAAAATTTTTATAACTTTAAAAATAAGTAAATTAAAATCATTAATATATTCACTAATAATATATATACCAACTATTTATATAGGTACTGTTGGAGCTAATTATAATGTATTAGTCGCAATATTTTTTCTAATAGGACTCCAAATTTCTATTAATGAATCGAAATTTAAATCAAAAACTTTCACTGTTTTGCAAAGTATAATAATATTTTTAATATTCTTAACAAAGCATAATGTTGCTTTATATTATATTTTTGGATTAATAATGAGCGAGGTGTTTCTTTGTAAAAGTAGTTATAAAACTCTTTTAAAGTCTATAATAACAAAAGTTGCTATAGCCATAATATTTATAATAAGTTACTTAATTATATTATATTTTAATGGTAGTTTATATAATTTCATAAATTATACGGTTTTAGGTATACCAGAATTTTCGAATAACTTTTTCGTTGAAACAGATGCAATAGTAAGTATTGGTATAATGTGTATAATCATATTAGTATCTTTGATGACACTATTTTATAAGAATAATTCTATAAACATAAGTGATGAAATAAAGATTAATATTGTAAAATTAATGACTTTTGGAGTTTGCACGGAATTTATGGCTTATCCAATTGCGAATTTATATCATTCAATAATTGGGGCATATATAATATTTATATTAGGGTTCTATTTGTTTGATATAATATTTGCTGGTTATTTAGATAAATTTAAAAAATATCTAAAAATTCTTGCTTTTCTTATACTAATTTCATTAATTATATATAGTGGATATAACTTTATAAATTATATTCGCTTTATAATATCTGATAAGTCTGAGAAAATAGAAATATATGAATATACAATTGTAACAAAGGAATTAAAAGAAAAAATTATTTATATAGATAATTATATAAAGTACAAAGAGAGTTTAGGTGTTAATGTAGTTATATTTTCTGGGCATGCAGGAGTATATATGCTACCTCTTGGTAAAAGTAATGGCAACATGGATTTACCGTTTTTAGGTAATATGGGAAAAAACGGTGAAGAAGAAATGATCAAAAAATTAGATAGTTTAAAAAACACTGAAATATTAATAGTAAGAGATGAAGATAAACTATTTTGGCAAGAATCTAGCACAATTAGAAAACATATAATAGAAAAATATAAATTGTACGGACAAATAGAAGATTTTAATATATATGTTTTGTAAAGTATAATTACTTTTTTGATAGTTTAATTCAAATATAGTTGAAAATATTTTTAAATTAGTGTATAATAACTATATAAATTAATTTTGTAGATATCTATAGTTAAAATTAATTATTAAATATTAGGTATATATTAATTTTATTGTTAAATTTAAAGTAAAATTTAAGGAGTGATTAAGATGATTAAAGATAAGGAAGTAAAAACAGCTGTATCACCTTTTGCTGTTAGAGAGAATGAAGTTAAAGTCTTTGATGGTAAAGAGGGATTTGCATCTATAAATCAAGTTGTATTTAAGATGGATATGGGATACATAAACGAATTGCATATTAAAGCATTAGAAGTTGTAAATGAATTTTCATTTGTAACATCAAGACAAGTTACTCAAATTTTAAATAAAAGAAATAAATTAGAAGAAATAGAAAAAGATAAAAGACAAGATAAAGTTGCTAAGTTACTTGAAGATTTAACAAAATCTAAAGTACTTGCAAGATATTATTTTGAAAGTGGTAGTGGAAAGAGTTCATTTAGAGTATATGGATTAGATAAACTAGGTACATATATATTAAAACAAAGAAATATAAATACTAATTGGCAGCCAACTGATAATATAAAAGCAGCTTATGAGTTGAAAAGAAAGTTAGCGGGTAATCAAATATTAATAGCTTATATGGAAAAGGTTGCAAGTTACTTAGATATTGATGTTAACTTTTTGTTATATTCAAAAAAATACAATGTAAAATTTAAACCAACAGGTGGACTTATAAGACTAAAAGATGGTACAAATGAAGTAAATTATGTATTCGAGGTTGTAAGAAGAAATGAAGATTGGCAAAATAATTTTGCAACTAAAATACAATTGTATTCGGATTTTTTTGAGAACTTTACTAAAAATGATGCAGGACTTTCTGAACTTCCTCAACTTGTATTTGTTGGAGAAGATGTTCAACATTTAGCAGAAATGTTCAGGGTTGTTAAACAAATAACAGGGATTTTAAAAGATAACGAAGTATATTTTACAACTGATTTAAGACAATTAGAAGATTCATTAGAAAATTCAATAAGTATTTTTGAACAAGATAACTTAACTAAAAAGTATAAATTATTAAGTTTAAGTTTAGATATATTAAAACCAGGCGAAAAGTTAAACGAAACATCAAATACACTTAAAGCCGACACTAAATTTAATCCTAATATGATAGTAGAATAGGTGAATCTATGAAAAGAACAGCAAGGGCAATTATAAGGACAGAGGATGGGTATATATTCATTAAAAGAGAGAAGACAGTAGATAATGAACATAAAGTATTTTATGCTACTGTTGGTGGTCATTTAGAGCCGGGAGAAACTTTTGAAGATGCATGTATACGTGAAGTGTCTGAAGAATTAGGTATAAAAGTAGAAATAGAAGATATTTTTTATGAAGAATATGTAAATGAATTAGACAAATACGAGAAGTTTTATAATGTAAAATATATAAGTGGTAAATTAGGAACAGGTAAAGGTGAGGAATTTACTAATATTGATATTAATAAATATGGAAAGTATGAAATAGTATGTTTAAGCAAAGATGAATTAAAAAATTGCAATATACTACCCTATACAATTAAAGAAAAATTAATTAATGAAATAAATAATTAAATTACTAAAAGTAGTCATAAACGTATAATTCTGACTACTTTTTTATTTGTAAAAACTCTTAGTCAATTTAATATATGTCGAATTAGGTAGAAATTTTAAAAAAATTGAAGAATTTTTATAAAATATATTGACAAATAGAAATAAAAATGTTATCATATAATACGTCGTTGAGACGTGTCATTAAATAGCGAAAATATACAGACAAAACAAGGTCAATAATATTTTCATTTTTTTATGATTTTTTTAACAAAAGTATTGACAAGATGTCGAAACTGTGTTAAAATATAAACAGTCACTTAACGTGACACAAGAGCACATTGAAAAATAAACAATACAAAGTTAAAACCTTAAAAATAGTTGTAGTTAAATACAACTAAAAGTACAAACAAAAAAGTAAATTCGCATAGCATAAAGTTATGAGAATAGAATTTTA
>JAEWPS010000046.1 GCA_023460515.1 Bacillota bacterium
AATGCATTAGAAGCTCTTAAAGTTCTAATCCAACCTGATATTGTAATATCTTTTGAAATATATTCATTTGTGTTTCTGTAAATTGATTTTACTAATACAGATTTATTCATGTTTGCCTCCCATAATGTATAAAAATTTTTACAAATAAAAAAATCCTCGTTCCTATAATTAGGACGAAGATAAAAATCGCGGTACCACCTAAATTGCTAAAAAATTAGCCTCTCAGATAAGCATATATAATATGCCTTACAGCTGTAACGGGCTGAACCGTCTAAGCCTACTAATTAAAAAAACTTTCGGTTAGAAACTCAGAGATGTTCTTCAGAATAAGCATCGTATAAGGCTCACACCATCCCTTAATCGCTAAAACTACCTCTTAAACTTACTCTTCTCGTCAAAGTAATACTAAATATTATTTACATTAACTTTGATTTTACAATACTTTACTAACAAATGCAACTATTCTTACATACACTATAATAGATTGTATTTTTGGAGGATGTTATGGACAAAGAAAGAATACTTAATAAAAAGATTAATACTCTAAATGAATTAAAATCAAGACTTGTATTAAGAAGTGAAGAAGATAAAGAAGCTATTGTTCAAAGAATTAAAGACACAGTTGATGATATTGAACTTATTTTAAAAGATTGTGAGTACATTAAAGAAGAAGAGGATGATGATGTAGACATAGAGATGTTTGTTAAAAGAGGAGGATATAGGTGTGATTCGCAATTCACTGTAGATGAGCTTGAAAGATTTAATGATAAAGAAGAAAGACCCCTTTATATATCAGTGGATGGAACTGTTTATGATGTCACAGAAAGCAGGTTTTGGAAGGAAAGGCTGTCAGGTAAAGAAGCAAGTGAGAGAATTTTCTCTACAGCAACCTTAGAAAATCCTGAATCTTTAAATGAAGGAAAAGTAGTTGGTACATTAATAGACTAAAAAGAGAAGGGCTGGCAGCCCTTCTTCCTTTTAAATTTCTTTTCCTTCTTCAAAACTACGAATAAGGGATGAAGGGAATTTTAATAATTGCATTTCTTTTAATAAACCGCTAAGTTCGTATGAAACATGCTTTATTTGGGCTTTTGCTGAACCATTTTTATCAATGTCTAAAAGACAGTAAGTAGCATCAGGAGTTCCTATCTTTGGCTTTCCAACACTACCATCATTTATAAATAGTTTGTTTCCAAATTGTTTTACTGATGGAATGTGAGTATGAGCACATACTAAGATGTCTTCCTCTAATTCTTCCATAACTTTCGCTGTGTTATCTCCATCTTCTAAAAGATATTCATTAATAGCATTAGTACTTCCGTGGACAAACTTGATTTTCTTACCATTAAACTCTAATGTCATTGAGGTAGGAAGATTATCAAGGTAGTATTTATTCATAGCTCTAACTTCTTCAACAGCCCATGGAAGAGCAAAAGAATTAGTAGCGTTATCTCTTATATAAGTAAAACCACCATCAACAACTGAAGCATCATAGTTTCCTTTCAAACAAAGGATGTTTTTTCTTATAATTGTAGCAACAACTTCATTTGGATGTGGTCCGTATCCAACTAAATCTCCTAAGCAGATAGTTAAGTCTGCCTTTTCATCATCTATATCTTCTAATACTTTTCTTAAAGCATAAAGGTTACCGTGAACGTCTGATATAATAGCTAATTTCATTTAAAGGCCTCCTATATTCATTATTATTTAATTATATCATAAAGGACATAGATATTAAGTGAAATATAATGTAATATAAGAATAAAGTAAGAAGTCAGGGAGGTTTAACGATGAAGACAGAAAGAATAAATAGAGTATTAAAAGAAATGACTGCAAAAGGATTGAAACAGATATTAGTATCTGCACCACCTTCTATCTTTTATTTAACAGGAAAGTGGTTTAGCCCTGGAGAAAGAATGATTACTTTATTATTAAAGAGTAATGGAGATCATAAACTTGTAATAAATAGATTATTCCCAGTAGAAGAGGATTTAGGATTAGATATAGTATGGTATGGTGATTCTGATAGTCCAATAGAAACCTTAAGCAGATATATTGATAAAAATGAAGTGCTTGGAGTAGATAAAACATGGCCAGCTCATTTTTTAATCTCTCTTATGGAGATAAATGCAGCTAAAAACTTTGTAAATGCATCTCCAATTATAGATAGAATAAGAATGATAAAAGATGAAGAAGAACGTGAACTTATGAGAATAGCTTCTCAGAAAAATGATATAGTAATGAAAAATTTATGGAATGAATTAAAAGAAGGAAAGACTGAAAAGTATTATGCAAATCTTTTAAAAGAGCTATATGAAGCAGAAGGAATGATGGAATTCTCATTTGATCCAATAATAGCTTTTAGTCCAAATGGAGCAGATCCACATCATGAAACAGATAATACTGTTCTTAAGAAAGGGCAAAGTATAGTTATAGATATTGGAGGAGTTTATAAGTCTTATTGTTCAGATATGACTAGAACTGTATTCTTTGGAGAAGAACCAAATGAAGAACATAGAAAAGTATATGAAATAGTTAAAGAAGCAAATCTAAGAGGAATAGCAGCAGTAAAAGAAGGTGTTAAGTTCTCAGAAATAGATAATGCAGCAAGAAGTTACATAGAGTCTATGGGATATGGTGAATATTTTACTCATAGAACAGGACATAGCATAGGAATTGAAACTCATGACTTTGGAGATGTAGGTTCTACAAATCATGATGAAGTAAAAGAAGGTATGATATTCTCAGTAGAACCAGGAATTTATCTGAAAGATAATATTGGTGTTAGAATAGAAGACCTAGTAATGGTTAAAAAAGATGGAGCAGAAGTATTAAACTCTGTAACTAAAGAGATTGTAGTACTATAAAACAAAGCGGGTATGTAACCCGCTTTGTTATTCTACTTTCCCGAATTTATCAAGAGGGAAAGTTCTAAATAAAACTTTGGATTTAATATCAGAACCATCTATGTAGTGATTCTTCCAGTATCTAGCATCAGCAGAGTTAGCTCTGTTATCACCTAAGAAAAAGTACTTACCTTCTGGAACATCAAAAGTTCCATCTGTCACCTTATTAATACTATCATTAGATGGATATTTTACATAATCCTCATCTAAGACTTCACCATTAACACTTACTACCCCATCTTTAATTACTATATGATCCTTAGGTAAACCTATAAGACGTTTAACCAATGTATCATTTAGTTCTTTAGATTCAAATACAATAATATCTCCACGTTCAAGGTTATCTAGACTATATAATCTTCTTGTCATAAATTTTTCATGCTCTTCTATTGTAGGATACATAGAACTTGTTGGCACCTCAATTTGAAAGAATAGAAAATGTCGTACTAATAATGCTATAACAACAGCAATTCCTATTGGTAATATCCAATCAAATAAAAATGATTTTATTCCTTTTTTTGATTTAGTCTCCATATAAAAAAGCCTCTCTTTCTCAATTCTCATACAATATTATACATTTATTCCAAAGATAATAAAATAGAAAATAAAAAAAGTCTCTACATTAATCAAAATGTAGAGAACTTTAATGAATATTAGAATAAGATACCAGCGATTGTTGCAGTTAAGCAAGTTGCTAAAGTACCGCCTAATAATGCTTTAAATCCTAATTTAGCAATTGTAGCTTTCTTTTCACCAGCCATACCGCCAATACCACCAATTTGGATAGCTATTGAACTGATGTTAGCGAAACCACATAATGCATAAGTTAATATTACTATGGTTTTTTCTTGTAATGCACCGCTTGCTATATAGCTTGATAAGCTAGAGAAAGCAACGAATTCATTTAATATTACTTTTTCACCTATTAAACTTCCAGCAGCAGATAAATCTGAAGCAGGAACTCCCATAAGGAATACTAATGGTGAGAATAACTTTCCAAGTAACCATTGGAAGCTAAGCTCTGGGAATCCGAAAAGTCCGCCAGCTAAACCTAAAATATAGTTTAGTAAAGCCATTAATGCAACGAAAGCTATAAGCATTGCACCAACGTTAAGGGCTAGTTGTAATCCTTCAGAAGCACCATTTGCAGCTGCTTCAACAACGTTAGAAGCTGTTTTTTCAGTTTCAATGTTAACAGAATTCTTAGTTTCAGGTTCTTCAATTTCAGGTACTAATATTTTAGAAAGTACAAGACCAGCAGGAGCTGCCATTATACTTGCAGTTAAAAGGTGACCTGCGCTAACACCCATAGCAATATATCCAGCCATAACACCACCAGAAACAGTTGCCATACCACCAACCATTACAGTAAGTAATTCTGATTTAGTCATGTTCTTTATGTAAGGCTTAACTAATAATGGTGATTCAGTTTGACCTAAGAATATGTTACCAACAGCACTTAAAGTTTCAGCACCAGAAGTACCAAGTAATTTAGTAATTCCCATTGCTATAAACTTAACTACAGCCTGCATTACACCTAAGTAATATAATATAGACATTAATGCAGAGAAGAAAATTATAGTTGGTAAAGTGTTAACTGCAAATATATGTCCAAATGTATTTGCATCAGTTAAACTACCGAATAAGAAACTAGTACCTTCACCTGTAAAATCAATTAGTTTAGTCATAATATTACTAATAAATTCAAAAAATGCTCTACCAACAGGAACTTTTAGTACTAATAAAGCAAAAATAACTTGTAATGCTAAACCAATTCCAACTAGTTTCCAATTGATTTTTTTCTTGTTTTCGGATAATAAATAGGTTATACCTAGTATAGCTATTATCCCTAAGATTCCAATAAATCTGTCCAATTTCCTATCTCCTTTTCTTTTGTGAATAAAAATTTCATCTTGAATAAATATATCTTTGAGAGTTTATTATAATGAACTCATAAGATTCTTAGATTTAGTTTTAACAATAAGTAAAACTTATATAACTAAAATAGTTTTGAATAAAAAAATTAAGTAGTATAGATTATATAAATATATAGTCTATATTAATAATTTCTATATATTATACATTATATTGTTTGAATAATAAATAAATATATATATAATTATATTTTTTGTCTAAAATACAAGATTTATAAGGAATAAATGTATTAAATTGGAGAAAGTGTGCTTGGTATTATGCTTTTCGGTTCTTTTGCGGCACTACAATTATTTTTTAACGTATTAGACGACTTACATATCAGAAAGCCAGTCGTAATTAGTGCTCGCTCTCAAAAAAAGTTTTAAATTTCCTATACGTTAAAAAAGAGCAGCTGATGCTGCTCTAATGCTATTTTAAGAATTCTAAAGAGATTCTATTAAAGAACTCATAAGATTTATAAATTTAGTTTTAGCCATATTTGAAGTTTCAATAACTTCTTCATGGTTTAAAGGTTGTTTAAGTATTCCTGCTGCCATATTTGTTAAACATGATATACCTATAACATTCATTCCACTATGGTTAGCAACGATTACTTCAGGAACAGTAGACATACCAACAGCATCTCCACCTAAAGTTCTTACCATTCTTATTTCAGCTGGTGTTTCGTAAGAAGGTCCTGTCATTAAAGTATAAACTCCTTCTTTCACATCTATGTTAATTTTTTTTGCTATGTCTTTAGTCTTTTCAATTAAATCGCTATTATATGCATTAGACATATCTGGGAATCTTGTCCCAAAATCACTTAAGTTTTTACCTATTAAAGGGTTATTTCCAGAAAGATTTATATGATCGTTTATAATCATAAGATCTCCAGGCTTAAAGTCTACATTAACTGCTCCAGCAGCATTTGTAACTATAATAGTTTCTATTCCTAATAACTTCATTACTCTTATAGGGAAAGTAACTTCATCCATATTATATCCTTCATAGTAGTGAAATCTACCTTGCATAGCAACAACAGTCTTTCCTTTTAGTGTTCCGATTACTAATCTGCTTTTATGTCCTTCAACTGTCGAAACAGGGAAGTTTGGTATTGTTTCATAAGGATAGAATTCAGGATTTTCAATTAGGTCTGCTAAATCACCTAGCCCTGAGCCAAGTATTAAACCGA
>JAEWPS010000047.1 GCA_023460515.1 Bacillota bacterium
CCTGCCGGATATCCTCATACCGGATATAGTCAATACGTAATTTACCATCAATGGCTGCCGTAGTGATTATATCCGTCGGATGCCCGGACGGCCGATCAATAGGCGTAACATAAGGCACAGGGTAAAATGAGTCTGTAGGATACCCTATACTGTAGTTACCGATACCGGCTAAAAATGATCTATCACTGCATGATATTATGGCCCACTGATGAGCCCGGATCCGGTAGATCAGTACAATGTCAATGCTTACACCTCTTACCTCAATACGGCATTTAAAAAGCCTAGTGGTAAATCCTCCAATTATATCATGCGTGCAAAGTGTCACATTGCCAAGCTGATAGGTAATATTACCGACTGCAATATACATAGGCCGCAAGCCGCTGATCGCACTGTAATAAGCGATTGTACCGGCCGGGATATTGGTAGCTATGGCATCAGGAGTAATAAATATTGGTTGCATCAGGTCACCTCAAAATAAAATATTCAGTAAAAAGATTATAGAACAAATGTTTGCATTTATCAATGGTAAGTAATTGTAAATCAGCCCAAGGCAGAAAGGAATATTTATGTTAAATATCAATGAATTTGTAAAAGAAGTAGGAGAAAATGCAGTAGCTCATGGATGGTGGGACGGTGAGCAGAGAAGCTTCGGGGAATTGATCGCATTGTGTCATTCTGAGTTATCCGAAGCATTGGAGGAATATAGAGCAGGGACAGCACCTGCCGAAACTTATTATTCATGCAGCGAATGTGATCAAAAGTGCGGGTGTACCGGAAGATATTTTAATTGCGTACATAAGCCGGGTATTTCGTTGCATGGTAAGCCAGAGGGAATCCCTTCCGAGCTTGCAGATGTAGTTATACGAGTTTGCGATATGTGCCACCATTATGGGATCAATCTGGAAGCCATACTGATGGAAAAGCATGAGTACAACAAGTCAAGGCCGTATAGGCACGGTGGGAAGGTAATCTAAATTAGGATTTTCAGAAGAAAGAAGGCGCGTTATGAAATTTGAGATATTGTATATTCTGGCAAGATTTAGAGGGTTATTTCCAGACAATCACAAAGGAACATTCGTGTATGGAAAGCCCCAAAAGAATACCGTTAGAGAAATGTATTATCGAGGCGGATTTGTCCCGTATCGAATTGACAATTTCGTTACGTACAGATAACTGAAATTTAATCAATCCGTCCGGCCAGTCCGGGATTGATAGACATAACAGCAAGGAGGAAATAATGGGACTCACAGATAATCAACAAAGACTTATTAGGGCAATAGCAGAAAATGATATCCGGTCAGCTAAAAAATGTGCGGTTGCATGCCTAACAGAAGACACTACACAGAAAAATCAATACTTTTGCAAAAGATACAAAACTATTTTTGAAACAACCGGGGCGAATATGTATGAGCTGCCACAGGATTTAAAAGGGCTGTTGACCGTGGAGGATGTGTCATTATCGTTTAATGAGGGCAGATATTATCTCTCCGAGAGGGAAAAGGCGGTTTATGAAAATATCATCCGAATGAAAAAAGTAAACGAACGCCTCATGGAAATGGGGATACCATACATAAACTCTACACTCCTCTATGGAGAGAGTGGCACAGGGAAGACCACATTCGGGCGATACGTGGCATTCAAAACAGGCTTACCATTCTGCTACATGAATTTTTCTCATTTGGTTGACTCCTATATGGGCGGCACGTCCCGAAATATCAGCAAAGCGTTTACCTACGCAATAAGCAATCCATGTGTGTTTATGTTGGATGAGGTTGACTGCATCAGTATACGGAGGTCAGATACAACATCAAGCAGTGGCTCTGGCGGCGAGATGGCAAGGGTTACAATTACGCTCATGCAGGAGTTTGATAAGTTGCCGAATGACGTTATCGTGATTGGAGCTACTAACCGGATTGACAGGATTGACGAAGCTTTATTGAGACGGTTTTCTATGAAGCACGAAGTAATGGTACTGACGGAACCGGAAAAGACAGCTATGGTCGGAAAATTCTTAAAGGATATCAATATGAGTTTTCCGGAAGAAGCGATTAAAACCATGGTTAGAAAAAATGCAAATCAATCAATGCTGCTAAACGACTTAATCCGAACGATATCAGAAAAGATTGCGGCAGAGGTTGCTTAACTAAATTAAGATTTAACTGAATAAAAAAATCAGAAAGGACCGGAGCTCCTGCAGGGCAAAGTGTACACGGCTCCTTTCGGTGAAACAATGAGTGACACGTATAAAAGCAAAGTATATACAGACCGTCCGGCATATGCGGACTTTGACGCGCCTGGTAAATTTGAGGCTATAAAAAGCATTATTGCGAAGAGGCTTCGGGAACACCCGAATGCGATCTGCTCCTACTCTGGCGGGAGCGACAGTGACATTATGCTACACCTAATAGAGATGGTACGTGAAACATTCAATCTCCCTCCTATCCAGTATTGTTTTTTCAACACAGGGCTTGAAATGGAAGCAATAAAGCGTCATGTGAGCGAAATGGAATCACTGTATGGTGTAACAATTACCAAGCACCGGCCAAAAAAGAATATCGTACAGGCTACAAGGGAATATGGTCAGCCATTTGTATCAAAAATCATGTCGGCAGGGATTGAGGGAATACAGAACAAAAACATTCCGTTATCAATTCATGAAGAATACATAAATGCAGAGGACAAGGCGGCAAAGCGGGCAGAGCTTAAAGAACGCTACCCAGGGTGCGAAGCAACGATTAATTTCTTATGTTGCTGTAATTCAAAAGGGGAATACCGCCCTGACATCCAACTTGTCATTAATTCCTCAAAATATATGCTGGACTTTATAACTGATAATCCCATCCCATTTAAGGTCAGCAACAAATGTTGTGACTACTGCAAAAAGCAGTTGGCACACAGCGTACAGAAATCATATGACATGGTGATTACTGGCGAACGCCGGGACGAGGGAGGCATGCGTTCCGTGCCGAAAAAGGATAATACATCAATGTGCTTTTCTGAAACGGCTGACGGAAAGTTCAGACTCCGGCCCCTGTTTTATGTATCAGACGCAGATAAGCAATGGTACAAAGATTACTACAATATCCGATATTCGGACGCATATGAGGTATACGGATTAACTCGTACAGGCTGCTGCGGCTGCTCCATATCTGCAAGAGCAACGGAAGACTTGGAAAAGATACGGCCGTATGAACCGAATTTAGTAAAAGCCGCATGGAATGTGTTTGGGGACAGCTATCGATACCGCAGACAGTACGATATGTATAAGGC
>JAEWPS010000048.1 GCA_023460515.1 Bacillota bacterium
ATACAGAACAGCGGAAAAAGACTTGCCAGGGGCGGCAGCAGCGGCGTTTTGCGCCGCCAGCGCATGATCAGAAAAATTGTGGCGCTGATCAGAATGAAGCGCACCACGGTCAGGCTCACCGGCGTGATTTCCCGCACGGCAAGCTTGATGAACAGTGGCTGAACGCCCCAGATGGCCGCCGTCAGGGCCAGAAGACCGTAGAATCTTCCCACTGCTTGATGCCGTCGGTTCATGCTCCGCTCTCTTCGCAAGACTTGCTTGACGCGTTCTGCTTCAAATTCCTCACAAATGCAAGCCGTACGTATTTTTTATGAAAATGAATTTCAATTTTATTGACACCAGATCCGTTCTGTGCCAAAGTCACGCCTACACACCTGCAACGCGGAGAAAAGTATGAATTCTTCCTGCACCGCCGTGCAAACCCTGGATGTCAGTCATCGTTTCAGCCATGAAAATCTGCATATTCGCTTCAATACCCGTTTTGATCCGCCGCAAGTCGGCATTCTCATCAACCTTCTTCAACGCTACCATCAGTCCTGTAAGCGTATTTTTATTGATGTCAGACAGGTTGAACAGCCGGATCCACTTGCAGTTACAGCTCTTAAGACCGCCTTTTTGCACGCCGCCTACGAGCCGCAGCGTATTGTCTTCAAGGGCAATAGCGGCTTCGCTCTGGCGGTCAGCGGCAACAGGGTGCTGATCGTTCCGGAAAAGAAGCGGGAAAAACATGTCTGCCGGGGCAACTGCGCCAATTGCCGTTGCGGGCACAAGAAAAGCCCTCAGGTCAAGAGCGCATGACAAGCCGGAAAAGGGAAAATTGGGGGCTTCCGGAACGGCGCGCGAAATTTTTAATTGCTACACTTTTAAAATTCGTGCTACCAAGGTAGCCGCGACAACGCCGTCGGCTCCGGTCGGCCAGGGGGCGCCGGAAAAACGGCGGCATAAACATAGCCCTGAGGAGAGAGGCATGAGCAAAGAAAGGAACAATCCGGGAAGATTCAAGAAACAGTGCATGGTGGCCTTGCTGGCGGCCGGTCTGTTTCTGGGCGCGACGGGGAGCGCCAAAGCCATTGACTTTAAGGTGGCCGGTGAATGGCTGGTGGGCTTCGGCGTGGGCGACTCCAATCTGACCAAACACACGCGCGATGCCCAAGGCGGCCCGAAAACAAAATCCAACAGTAATGATGACTTCGCCGCGGGCCAGCGTGTGCGTCTGCAATTGGACGCGGTGGCTTCCGAAGCCCTGTCCGGCACGGTCTTTTTCGAGATCGGCGACCAGACTTGGGGCAAGGCCGACGAAGGCGGCGCGCTGGGCGCTGACGGCAATAACGTCATCAAAGTCAAGAACGCCTATATCGACTGGCTGGTGCCCCAGACCGATCTGCGTTTCCGCATGGGCCTTCAGGGCGTCGCCCTGCCCAATGTGGCCGGCGGCTCGGCTGTCATGGACGCCGATGCAGCCGCTGTGGTGGCCAACTACCGGTTCAACGAGCATGTGGGGCTCACTGCTCTCTGGATGCGTCCGGTCAACGACAACTTCGGGGGATGGGAAGACAACAACGGCAATGCTCGTGAGTCCAATTATCTGGACAATATTGATTTGTTCGCCCTGAGCCTGCCCTTGAAGTTCGACGGCATTGAGCTGACCCCCTGGGCCATGTACGGCATGATGGGCAAAAATGCTCTGAACGGCAATGACGGCGCTGACGAAAACGGAATCTGGCGCGATGACGGCAAGACCTATCTGGGCGATCCCTGGGGCACGTCGGACGGCAACCTCTCCTACACCCTGACAGGCCGCTATCCCGGCTTTAACGGCACCGGACTGGGCGGAACCAGCAAAGCTTACGGCTCCATGTTCTGGGCCGGTCTGCCCATCGCCATCCCCGCCCTGGATCCCTGGAACTTTGAACTGGACCTGAACTACGGCTACGTGGAAGCCATGGGCCGCTACGACGTGATGAAACGCGGCAATCCCAGCGACATCAAACGCGGCAGCAGCGAGCGTCAGGGCTGGCTGGCAAAGGCCCTCATTGAATACAAGATGGACTGGGGCACGCCGGGCATTTTCGGTTGGTACGCTTCGGGCGATGACGGCAATGTGAAAAACGGTTCCGAACGGATGCCTTCCTTGTCCGCCTCCGGCAACTTCACTTCTTTCATGGGCGACGGCAATCTGGCCTGGGCTCCCAACGGCGAATGGTATGACCGCGACCTGAGCTACGCGGGCACCTGGGGCATCGGTCTGCAGTTGCGGGACATGAGCTTTGTGGAAGATCTCAAGCACACCTTCCGCGTGGCCTACTGGGGCGGCACCAACGCCCCCTCCATGGTCAAATACATGGCCAACGCCTCTTCCTGGAGCGACGGCTACGGCACCAACGACGGCCCGTATCTGACCACCAACGACGGCCTGCTGGAATTCAACCTGGTCAACTCCTGGCAGATATACGAGAACCTGGAAGCCAACCTGGAACTGGGCTACATCGTCAACATGATGGACAAGGACACCTGGGAAAAGGACGGCTACTACGGCGGCGCGGGCAATGGCGCCTTTGAAAAGCAGGACGCCTGGAAAGCCCAACTCGTCTTTGCCTACACCTTCTAGCGTTTGAAGCCCTCTGTGTGCGTTTCCTTCCCGCACACAAAGTATAAAGGCCGTTCTCCGTATGAGGACGGCCTTTATGTATCTTCCGCATGCGCGGCGAGCGCGTCATTCAACATGCTCATAAATAACATATTTCTGGCTGATAATGAAAATCACGGCTGCGGGCAGCCACTTTACAGACCGTCTGTATGAAGAAAAAAGAAAGAG
>JAEWPS010000049.1 GCA_023460515.1 Bacillota bacterium
TTTTGGGGAGCTGGAGGGATTTTCCATCATCTCAAGGAGCATCTCACAGGCAGTGTATCCAAGCTGCAGGCAGGGCTGGTTAACCGTTGTGATGGAAGGGCAGGTCATAGTGGAAAATTCGATGTTATCAAAGCCCACCACCATGATGTCCTTGGGTACATTGAGTTTAAAACGCTTTGCGGCCCGTATGACGGCAGCTGCAAATATATCGGAGACCACAAAGAAGGCGTTAGGCCTTGGCTCACTGTTTAATAAACGGCAGATGGCAGCGTAAGCCATCTGATAGTTGATCTCCGGCAGCTGTATGATCCAGTTTTGAGGGACAGAGATTTCCGCTTTTTTTAAGGCGCTCAAATATCCCTCCTGCCGTTTTACCGCATACTTAAAGCTTAAAGGCCCATTGATGAGGGCGATCTTATTGCAGCCGCAGTTATAGAGATACGTGGTGGCTGCCTCTGCAGCGGAAAAATCGTCAATGCTGACATAGGGGTATCCTGCGGCGTCTTCGTTGTATTCGCAGCACTGCACCAAAGGGGTGATGGCACGTATCTGTTTTAACTGTTCTTCCGATGCCCGGTTCAAAAGGATGGAACCGGCAGCGTTAACCCGGTGGAGCAGATTGCAGAAATTGCGGATGGAACCCCGGTCCAATGGAGATTCATTGATGAGTAAATGACAGCCATGGGCCTTTGCAGAGACTCTGGCTCCTTTTATGACCTCCTGATAGAAAACATTTTCAATTCCCGGAATATTCAGTACGATCAGCGGCTGTTCTTCAATGGAGGGCGGAGCGGTGGATTCAAAGGCATATCCAAGCGCAGCCATAGTGCTTTCTACCCGTTTGGCGGTATCTGCCTTGACCTGCTCCCTGTGATTTAACACACGGGAGACGGTGGCCGGTGAAACTCCAGCCTGTCTTGCAATTTCTTCTATTGTAATTTTTTCCTGTTTCATTCCCCTGTTCTTCCTTTGCTTCGTTCTTTCTTTTGTTTATATCATGAGAAAGGCTTATTGTAAATATAAACTTTTCATAGTTATGAAAAGTTTTCAGAAAATCGAGACTGCAATTGTGCAGATTGATTATATTATCACAATAGAATCTGGATATAACATGGAAAAACTATTAATAACGACCAAAAACTTGAAAACAAAGCAAGAAAATGTTAAAATCACCTTGAAAAAATGAAAGAAATGAAAAGCAATATGAAAGCCAATCGGAAGAGGAAGGAACACGCTATGAAGGTAGGAATCATTGGGTGCGGAAGGGTCGCACAGACAAGACACATCCCTGAATACGGGGCGCATCCCGGAGCCCAGATTGCAGGCTATTATGATTTCAACGAGGAACGGGCAAGGGAGCTGGCTGCAGTTTACGGCGGAAAGGTATATGATTCAGCCGATGCTCTGCTGGCTGACCGGGGAATCGATGCGGTAAGTATCTGTACGGCCAATCATACACACGCAGAAATTACCATAAAGGCCCTGCGGTCGGGAAAGCATGTACTTTGTGAAAAGCCCATGGCAGTAAGCCTTGAGGAATGCAAAGCAATGGTGCACGCGGCAGCAGAGAACAACCGGCAGCTGATGATCGGACAAAATCAGAGATTTGCCAAAGCTCATGTAAGGGCAAAGGAGCTTCTTTTAGCAGATACGATCGGGAAAGTCCTCACATTTAAGACCACATTCGGGCATGGCGGACCGGAAACCTGGAGCATCGATGGGGTAAACAGTTGGTTTTTTGATAAAGAGAGGGCTTCCATGGGAGCCATGGCTGATCTGGGAGTTCATAAGACGGATTTGATCCAGTATCTTCTTGGTCAGAAAGTTGTGGCTGTAACGGCTCAGCTGCTGACCTTAGATAAGAGATATGAGTCAGGAGAACTGATCGGCGTGGATGACAATGCCATCTGCATCTATGAGATGGAAGATGGTGCCATAGGAACCATGACGGCCAGCTGGACTTATTACGGCAAGGAAGATAATTCCACGGTTCTTTATGGGACCAAGGGAATCATGAAGATTTATGACGATCCGGAGCATTCCATTTCCGTTGTTTTGAAAAACGGGGAACGGACCTTATACGACATTGATAAAATACAGACCAATGACAATCAGACAAAATCCGGAATTATTGATGCATTTGTGGATGCCCTGGAGGCGGGGACAGAGGTGCCGGTCAGCGGCGCTGATGTATTAAGTGCCATGGAAGCTGTGTTTGCCTGCCTGGAGTCCGGCAGGGAGAAACGAAGGATCGCCATCGGGGAAAAGGGGGAAAGGTAGCATGAAACTGGGATTTGTCAGTGCGATTCTGGATGAATGGACTTTTGAGGAAATGATCGATACGGCGGCGGCCATGGGCTTCCAGTGTGTGGAAGTGGCTTGCTGGCCAAAGGGAAGGGCGGAGCGCAGATATGCAGGTGTCAGCCACATTGATGTGGCTGATTTAACAAAAGAGAAGGCGGAGTACATAAGAAATTACTGCAAAGAACGGAATGTGGATATTTCCGCCCTTGCATTTTATCCCAATGTAATGGAAGAGGATGAGGAAAAAAGGCAGGCCAATATTTCTCATCTTAAGAAGGTGATCGATGCCAGCGCCGTCCTGGGTGTTCATCTGGTGACCACGTTTATCGGCAGGGACCAGACAAAGACCGTGGAAGAGAACTTAGAGCTGGTAAAAGAAATTTGGCCGCCCATTCTAGCCCATGCAGAAGAAAAAGATGTGCGGATCGCCATTGAGAATTGTCCCATGCTGTTTGGCAGGGAGCAGTGGCCCGGCGGGCAGAACTTAATGACATCGCCGGCGAACTGGGAAAAGATATTTGAAATCCTGCCCAATGAAAATCTTGGGATCAATTATGATCCTTCCCATTTTGTCTGGCAGATGATGGATTATATTAAACCTCTTTACCAGTTCCGGAATAAGATTTTTCACGTCCATTATAAAGACATTAAATTGTATGAGGATGAGTTGAAAAAGGTGGGGACCATGGCATACCCTCTGGATTATATGTCGCCAAAGCTTCCCGGTCTTGGAGATGTGAACTGGGGAAAATATGTCAGCGCATTAACGGATATCGGTTACGACGGGTTCACCTGTATCGAAGTGGAAGACAGGGCGTTTGAGGGCACCAGAGATAAGATCCTGGACAGTCTGAAACTGTCTAAGAAATATATGGACCAGTTTATCATTTAGATTAAGGCAGCAAACATGCTTTGATAGAGAAGGAAAATGTAGAAGGAGGATCAGTAATATGAAAAAAGCAGCAGCAATTATTTTGGCAGCGTTGGTGGCGGTAGCAGGAACTGCATGTTCCCAGGTAAAACCGGCAGACACCACAACAGCGGCAGCAAAGGTGGAGTCAACATCGGCTGAAACGGTAAAGGAGACAGAGGCCGTGAAAGAAGGTACACATATTTATGTCCTGACCGTACCGGAGGATCATGGCTGGACCGGTTCTGTGGCTACCTTTGCGAAAGAGAAGATCAAGGAGGTAAATGAAAACGGCACTTACACTGCGGAGCTGATCACCTCTGCCAACGCGGCGGAGCAGATCCGGAACATTGAAGATATCGTTTCCAAGGGAGAAAAGAATATTGCAATGGTCATCCAGCCCATTGATGATACGGTGCAGTCTGCCATTCAGGGTGTGATTGACGCAGGAATCCCTTATGTGGCATTTGACCGGATCATTGACGGCGTGTCCGGTAAAGCCGTGTCCAATGTAAAAGGCGATAATTCCGGCATCGGCGCAGGTGCTGCTGCTTATTTCGT
>JAEWPS010000050.1 GCA_023460515.1 Bacillota bacterium
ATAGAAACAAGGTTTCTCTTCATGAAGAGCCAATATACATTGAAGGAATTAAAGATAATGTATCTGTAGAAGTTGCCCTTCAATATAACGATGGATATACAGAAAATATTTTTTCATTTGCTAACAATATAGATACAGTTGAAGGTGGTACTCATTTAGTTGGATTTAAGACTGCTTTAACAAGAGCTTTCAATGAATATGCTAAAAAGTTTGGATACATTAAGGAAAATGATAAAAACTTTACAGGTGATGATATAAGAGAAGGTATTACAGCAGTAGTATCTGTTAAGATTGAAGAACCACAATTTGAAGGTCAGACAAAGACTAAATTAGGAAATAGTGAAGTAAGAGGTATTGTTGATTCAATTGTTGGTGAAAGTATATCAACATTTTTAGAGGAAAATCCGAACGTTGGAAAAATGATAGTTGATAAAGCTTTAATGGCAGCAAGAGCAAGAGATGCAGCAAGAAAGGCAAGAGAATTAACAAGAAAGTCGGTATTAGAACGTTCATCATTACCTGGGAAATTAGCAGATTGTTCATCTAAAGACCCTCGTGAATGTGAAATCTATATAGTCGAAGGGGATTCGGCTGGTGGTTCAGCTAAACAAGGAAGAAATAGAAAGTTCCAAGCTATTTTACCGTTAAGAGGTAAGATACTAAATGTTGAAAAACAAAGACTAGATAGAATATTAAATGCAGATACAATAAGATCTATGATAACTGCATTTGGTGCAGGAATAGGTCCTGATTTTGATATAGAAAAGATAAGATATAACAGAATTATAATAATGACCGATGCCGATGTTGATGGAGCTCACATAAGAACATTATTATTAACTTTCTTCTATAGATATATGAGAGATCTAATTGATGGAGGACATGTATATATTGCACAACCACCATTATATAAGATTAGCAAAAATAAGAAGGAAGCTTATGCATATTCAGATGAAGAATTAGAAAATATACTTGAAGAGTTTGGTGGAAAAGATAATTCAACTAGTATCCAAAGATACAAAGGTCTTGGAGAAATGAATGCAGAGCAGTTATGGGATACTACAATGGATCCTGAAAAGAGAATCTTATTGAAAGCAACAGTAGAAGATGCTATGGAAGCTGATGAGATATTTACAATTCTTATGGGTGACAAAGTTGAGCCAAGAAGAGAATTTATACAACAAAATGCTAAGTTAGTAAGTAATTTAGATATTTAGTACTAATACGAGGTGAAGTACATGAATTTTAATGAGGGAAAAGTCATTCCTGTAGATATAAACAAGGAAATGAAAAGATGCTATATTGACTATGCAATGAGTGTAATAGTTGGGCGTGCATTACCAGATGTTAGAGATGGATTAAAGCCAGTTCATAGAAGAATATTATATTCATTACAAGAATTAGGGTTATATCCTGACAAAGGATATAGAAAGTGTGCCAGAATAGTTGGGGATGTATTAGGTAAGTACCATCCACATGGAGATTCATCTGTATATGATGCTTTAGTAAGAATGGCGCAAGACTTTTCAATGAGATATATGCTAGTTGATGGACATGGAAACTTCGGTTCAGTAGATGGAGATAGTCCAGCGGCTATGAGATATACAGAAGCAAAGATGAATAAAATATCAGTTGAAATGTTAAGGGATATTAATAAAAATACAGTTGATTTCGTACCAAACTTTGATGGTGAAGAAAAAGAACCAGCAGTATTACCTTCAAGATTTCCAAATCTATTAGTAAATGGGTCTTCAGGGATAGCAGTTGGTATGGCTACTAATATACCACCACATAACTTAGGTGAAGTAATTGATGGTACAGTCATGTTAATAGATAATCCTGAAACAACTGTTTTAGAGCTAATGTCAGTAATAAAAGGACCAGACTTTCCAACAGGTGCAACAATCATGGGGAAAGCAGGTATAAGAGCTGCTTATGAAACAGGAAAAGGTAAAGTGATAGTTAGAGCTAATGCTGAGATTGAAGAAGAAAACTCAAGACATAGAATAGTTGTAACTGAACTTCCTTATCAAGTTAATAAGGCTAAGTTAATAGAAAGTATTGCAGATCTTGTAAAAGATAAAAGAATAGTTGGAATATCAGATCTAAGAGATGAATCAGATAGAGATGGTATGAGAATAGTAATTGAATTAAAGAGAGATGCTAATCCAAATGTAATACTAAATCTTTTATATAAGCATACAAAAATGCAAGACACTTTTGGAGTTATAATGCTTGCTTTAGTTGATAATGCTCCAAGAATATTAAATTTAAAAGAAGTATTAAATAATTACATCGACTTCCAAAAGGAAGTAATTATAAGAAGAACAAACTTTGAATTAGATAAGGCAAGAGCAAGAGCTCATATACTTGAAGGATTAAGAATTGCTTTGGATAATATTGATGAAGTTATTAGTATAATAAGACATTCAGCAACTTCTGAATTAGCTAAGAATACATTGATGGATAGATTCCAATTAACTGAAAAACAAGCAGTAGCTATTCTTGAAATGAGATTAAGAAGATTAACAGGATTAGAAAGAGATAAGATTGAAGCTGAATATGCTGAGTTAATGAAGCAAATTGAATATTTAGAATCAATATTAGCTAGTGAAGAAAAATTATTATCTGTAATCAAAGAAGAGTTAATTGAAATTAAGAATAAATATGGCGATGAAAGAAGAACTCAAATAGAAAAGGTAGTTAATGAAATTGACATTGAAGACTTAATTCAAGAAGAAGATGTAGTTATAACATTAACTAATAATGGTTATATAAAGAGAATAGTTGCAGATACATATTCTGCTCAAAGAAGAGGTGGAAAGGGAATACAGGCTATGACTACAAAAGAAGATGATTTTGTAGAACAGGTAATGGTAACATCCACTCACTCTGATGTACTATTCTTTACAAATAGAGGTAGGGTTTATAAATTAAGAGCCTATGAAATACCAGAAGCAGGTAGAACAGCCAAGGGAACTAATATAATAAACTTAATTCCGATTGAACCTAATGAAAGAATTGAAACAACTCTAACTGTTAAAGATAACAATAGAGAAGGATTCTTGTTTATGGGAACAAAACAAGGAATAGTTAAGAAGACTCCATTAGAAGAATTTAAAAACTTACGTAAGAGTGGTTTAATAGCAATATCATTAAGAGAAGGCGATGAACTATTAAAGGTTAAGGTTACTAAGGGAGATGCAAATTTAATAATGATAACTCAAAATGGTTATGCTGTTAAGTTTAATGAATCTGATGTAAGACCTATGGGAAGAAGTGCATCAGGAGTAAAAGCGATAAACTTAAAGGATAATGATAAAGCTGTATGTTTAGATATTGCAGTAGAAGATGAAGAGTTATTAGTTATAAGTGAAAATGGTTATGGAAAGAGAACTCCTATAAACCAATATAAAGTCCAAAATAGAGGTGGAGTTGGATTAATAACATATAAAATCACTGATAAGACAGGTAAGCTAGTTGGAGCTACAATGTGTAAAGATGGAGATGAACTTATGCTAATAAATAGCAGTGGAGTTGCTATTAGAATTAATGTAAGTGATATATCTATAACTAATAGAGCAGCAATGGGAGTAAGACTGATGAGAACTACTGAAGAAGAAATTGTTGTTGCTATAAGTAAGATTACAGGATCAATTGATGATGAAATTGAAACTGAAAATGAAGAAACTAATATAGAAGGATAATATTTCGGAGAGCCACTATGTGGCTCTTTTTTTAACGTATAGGAAATTTAAAACTTTTTTTGAGAGCGAGCACTGATTATGAATGGCTTTCTGATATGTAAGTCGTCCAATACGTTAAAAAATAATTGTAGTGCCGCAAAAGAACTGAAAAGCAAAATAATTAAATTGTATTTTAATATGAAATTATTTTGCTTTTAGAACCTTTTGCATGGCTGACGAAGTGACTTGCTGCGCTAAAAAGCGTGGCGTCAGCCACTTTGTCTGGACTTTAGTATTTTGAACGAAGTGAAACATAAAACCACCTGCTATGCAGGTGGTTATGGCTAAAACTAAGTTATTAAAATAGCATGTATTAGTATATATTATATATACTCTGTGCCGGGTGTATCAAGAGATAAAAAAAAGAGAAAAGTAAAAGAAATTATAGAATATGGATGATAGTTTAGATAAATAGAAAAAACAATATGTATTTTTATTTGATG
This sequence comes from Bacillota bacterium, assembly GCA_023460515.1. Lineage (GTDB taxonomy): Bacteria > Bacillota > Clostridia > TANB77 > CAG-465 > RGIG5057. The sequence goes on from JAEWPS010000050.1 coordinate 4,190, forward strand.
ATATGATAAGATAAATCTCGTCACGAAGCAACAAACAAATGTTGAGAAGCAAAAAAAACAAAAAAACTTGTTGACAAATGTTTCTGTAAGTGATAAGATAAATGTGTCGCTTGAGTGCGACAAACAAATGGTCTTTGAAAATTGAACAGATATAGATAAGTTAAAAACCAGCAATTCTTTTATGAGTAAGTTTTTTGAGTATAAGATTAAACTTTTTATTGAGAGTTTGATCCTGGCTCAGGACGAACGCTGGCGGCGTGCTTAACACATGCAAGTCGAGCGATGAAGCT
>JAEWPS010000051.1 GCA_023460515.1 Bacillota bacterium
TGGAGCTTCGAATATCAAAGAGGTGCTGGAGTTTATGGAGGGGAAACCTACATTGCGACCTACGGTTATTGATACCCGTAAGGAGTTTTACGACCGCCAGCAATTGTTTGATTGCGATTTCTCCGATGTCCGGGGACAAGAGAACGGGAAGCGTGCGATGGAGGTGGCCGCCGCCGGCGGACATAATCTGATCATGGTAGGTCCTCCCGGAAGTGGCAAGTCCATGTTGGCGAAGCGTCTCCCCACGATCTTGCCCCCTTTTACCTTGCATGAGTCCTTGGAAACAACTAAAATCCATTCCGTAGCCGGTAAGATAGGAGGTGGCACCTCCTTGATGGTACAACGTCCTTTTCGCTCTCCCCATCATACGATCTCTAATGTCGCTATGGTAGGAGGTGGCACTTTCCCGCAGCCGGGAGAGATCAGCTTGGCTCATAATGGTGTCCTTTTTTTGGATGAGTTGCCGGAATTTAACAGGAGTGTCTTGGAAGTCATGCGGCAGCCATTGGAAGATCGAGTGATCAATATCTCCCGTGCCCGTTTCACGGTGGAATATCCGGCCGGCTTTATGCTTGTGGCCTCCATGAATCCTTGTCCCTGCGGCTACTACAACCATCCGGACCGTCCTTGTCTCTGTTCTCCCGGAGCCGTCCAGAAATATATGAACCGCATTTCCGGCCCATTACTCGATCGTATCGATATCCAGATAGAGATTGTCCCTGTCCCTTTCGAGAAGATTTCCGAGCAACAGCCCTCAGAGCCTAGTATCGCTATCCGTGAGCGGGTCATAAAAGCCCGTGCGATCCAGGAAAGGCGTTTTGCCGCTTATGAGGGTATTTATTGTAATGCCCAGATGAACTCCAAGCTACTCCATCAGTACGCCGTTCCCGACGCTTCCGGCCTCTCCATCCTTAAAACCGCCATGCAACGTCTCTGCCTCTCCGCCCGTGCCTATGACCGTATCCTGAAAGTCTCCCGCACGATAGCCGACTTGGATAATTCGGAACATATCGAAGTCCGGCATTTGGCGGAGGCGATACAGTATAGGAGTTTGGATAGGGAGAATTGGGGAATGTGAGTATCGACTAACTATTTCTATACTCCTGTGGGCTCATGCCCACATACCGCTTGAAATACTTTCCAAAAAAAGACATATTCGTGAAATTTAGCGTATAGGCTATGTCGTGGATGGAAAGGTTCGTTGATTTCAGTTGAGCTTTAGCGTCCATGATTACCATGGAGGTTATGATCTCTATGCAAGTTTTTCCGGTAGTTTGTTTGATAATGCTGCTTAGATGCGCTTGTGTGATGCCAAGCCGCTTGGCATACCATGCAACGGATCGTTGCATGGTATAGTTTTGCATGACTAATTGAGTGAAGTTCTTGCTGATAATTTCGGCTTTAGAGAGATTGGACGTGTCTGTTGTCTTATCTTTATACATGATGCTGACTCCCATTAATATTCCGGAAAACAGGTGGTTGATGAGACTCCTGTTTAATTGCGAGACACAAAACTGATATGTCTTGATCAACAATTCGAAATAATCTCTCAATAATGATTGGGCTTCTTCTTTTAGTTTGAAAACAGGACTATCTTTTATGGCATAGTGCATATCCATGACCGATTTATAGATATTCGCTTGATTGATGAAATCAGACGAGAATCCCATGAAATAAATTTGCAGATCTCTATCCATTCTATGAATCTGGAAAATCGTACCCGGCAGAATCGTAATAAAACTCCCGGCCTCTACTTTAAATTGCGTCAGATTTATAGATGCTTCCACTTCTCCCCTTAGGCATAACACGAATATTCCCGCCTTTAGTCGACAAGGATAATTAGCGTATAAATTCAGCAATCCAATGTCTTTCTCCGAGAGTTTTCCTATTACCCAATCTTGTGGCAGGTCTATTTTAGGGATGTCATTTTCCATATTCTTACGTAATTTTGATGGCAAATATACGTTTTTTTGAGGATATTTTTATTTGGACTCAATCTAATAAATAGAATAATGAAGAATAAAAACAGGACAGAAGATAATCGTAAGACGCTCTGTTCTTGTTGTTGTATAAAATGGAATCTAAAAAAAAGAATAGGTAATAATAAAAATTGACCTTGTGAGATTCCTAACGAAGTCGTTCTTTTGTACACTTTTTATTAGGTAAATTAAAAAAACAGAAATCAATAAATTTTTGCATGAGAAAATTGAGGACTTTATTAGTAAAAATGGTCTGTGCCTTGGCGGGAGGCCTAATGTTGAGCGCTTGCTCCTCCGAGGAGGGAGGCTCGCAGGCTATGGGCGGAAAAGGTGCGGTAATACTAGACCTTGCCGCCGAGACGGTCTTTGATACGAAGACGAAAGCTGTCGATGAGAGTACATACCTGACGGATCGTCCCCTTGCGGATTACAAGGTGAAAATCTTGGACGCGCAAGGCCATGTGGTATCGGGCTGTGAGTGGAAATACTCGGAAAGGCCCACAGGTTTGATCGAGTTGAGCAACGGCTCTTACACGGTAGTAGCTTCTGATGGGGAAGAGTTTAACGTGAATGCCTCCACCCGTAACGGTATCTATATGTATGGCTCTAGCCGATTCGACGTGAATAGCGATAAGGTAGCGGCTGTAAATGTGGCTTGTAAGCCGGCCTGCGGAAAGCTGGTAGTGAAATTTGGCGATACGATGGCTACTTATTTCTCTGATTACGCCGTTCATTTCTCTACCCAAGCGGCAGGTGAGA
>JAEWPS010000052.1 GCA_023460515.1 Bacillota bacterium
TCTTTATTCTCCGGAGAAGCAAGGCCTGCGGCAAGGGCGTGTTCCGGCGCAAGCACCATAAAGGTGGCTCCGTATAAGGTATCAGGTCTTGTAGTATAAACTGTGATGTTCTCCTCTTTTCCGTCTACCTTAAAATCAACCTCTGCTCCATAGGATTTTCCGATCCATTCGGACTGCATCTTCTTGACCTTATCCGGCCAGTCAAGCTTATCCAAATCATTTAACAGACGGTCTGCGTAAGCGGTGATTTTTAACATCCACTGTCTTAAGTTCTTCTTTGTAACTCCGGTTCCGCAGCGCTCGCAGCAGCCGTTTACTACTTCTTCGTTTGCAAGTCCTGTCTTACAGGATGGGCACCAGTTGATAGGGAATTCCTTCTCATAGGCCAGGCCTTTTTTAAACATCTGAACAAAAATCCACTGGGTCCATTTATAGAATCCGGGATCCGTGGTGTTGACTTCCATATCCCAGTCATAAACAGCTGCGATCTCATTGATCTGACGCTTGATGTTTGCCACGTTTTCTGCTGTTGATTTCGCCGGATGGACTCCCATCTTGATGGCGTAATTCTCTGCCGGAAGACCAAACGCATCCCAGCCCATGGGGTGGATCACATAATGTCCCTTTAAAATCTGATACCGGCTCCAAACATCAGAAATTACATAACCTCTCCAATGGCCTACATGAAGACCGCTTCCTGAAGGATATGGGAACATATCCAGACAGTAATATTTCTCCTTCTTTCCATCATCAACATTGATGGGGTTCTTTGCCCAATTTTCCCGCCATTTTTTCTCAATGGAACTGTGGTTATATGACGCTGCCATAACAAAATTTCCTCCTTTTACGTCAGGGTTCTTCCCTGTATCAAATACCTGCAAATAAAGTGAATCCGTAAGAGCGCATAAAAAAATACGCCTCAGACCGTTCATTCGGCCATAGAGACGCAGGATTTACCGCGTGGTACCACTCTATTTCATACAGTTTTGTATGCTCTCACTGGATATGAAAAAACATATCCGCCCGCTTTAACGGTCGGGATACCGGCAATGCCTACACAGAAAGCAGGGCTTCCTTCAGCACGCTACTCAAAGGCCAGTTCGGCTGTCATCCCCAACCGGCTTCCACCACCCGCCGGCTCTCTGTTTGATTCAGACAGCTTACTATTCCTAATCACAGTATTTTTGCTAACTACAAATGTAACATAATTGACGAATTGTGTCAACCGTATATCGTCTTTCTTTTTCTTTATGCTGCAGAAATGACAAAGGTCACAGCCGAAACAATAAAAAACAAGATCATTCCAATATTTAAAAAGAGTAGTTTAAATGCCCCTTTGCCCCAGGCTTCCATAAGTCCGGGATGAAACACTAACTTTCTTTGATTCATAAAAAACAAAATGGTTCCGACAATAACCGCCCCAAGCATAAAGATAGAATAGGCAACTGTAAGGAGCGGATTATCTCCTATATGAAGGGCCACAACGGAGCCGAGAAAATTAATAATCATATGAAAAACGATGGTATAGCGAAGCTTTCCCGTCTGAATATAAATATAAGCTAACACCAGTCCGATTCCAAAGGCATAAAAGAACTGATAGAAATTACCGTGGCTTAAACCAAAGACAACGCTGGATACCAGGATCGCTGCTTTATCTCCATAAAGCCGGATCCGGTCGATCAGGATCTTTCGAAACAGGATTTCTTCGCAAATTGGGGCCATTACCACCATGGTGAGAAAAATCGATCAGGTGCTTAAGCCTTTCATCACTTCCTCTACCGGGTTGACCATAGGTTTTCCAAGCAGCGCACTTACAATATTCATAAGGCTCATGCCCATAAGGTTTCCAAAAAACAGGGCGCTCATACAGACCAGGAATCCGGTAATCAGCATTCCTGCCCCAGCTTTTCCTGCTCTTGGCCTGCATAAAACAGGCATATCCTTTATAATCAGGTAGGCAACGATTCCTCCCACAAGGTAATTCAACAGGGAAACAATCACCATGTACCAGTTTCCAAAGGTTATTTTCATTCCAAAACGGGAAAGTAATAGAGTAATGACTCCTACCTCAAGCTGTATAACAAGCGTCACAAGAAGGAATGCTCCATATCCAATTCCAACTCTCGAAAACGCCTTCCATGCATTTTTTCTGTCTTCCACTATTCTCATACCTCCTGCCAGTTGGTAATAGTTTATCACAGTTCAGAAAAAAGCGCAATTATTCCGGATTTCTCTCCTGCTGCCTATGCATGACTTATTTTTCTTACTACACCAATCCTTTTAAAAAACATAGTTTTTCCCTTATTATTTTTCCAAATTAACTTAGTTTTAAATGGATTTGTTTCATAATATTTACCCTTAACTTAATATTTACAATTATTCCTTTTTATCGTTGACACCAAAAAGTCATTTCCGTATAATGCAAGAAATTGATCACCTGACCAAAAGGGGGAATGCTTATGAGAACAAATTATCAGGAATCAAAAAAGCACCGGGGACCGTCCACTGAAGAGCGGATACTGGATGCCGCACTTGACATCATTCAGGAAAAAACCCTAGGCGGACTTAGAACCAGACAGGTAGCAGAAAAAGCCGATGTGGTTCAGTCTAATATCCAATACTACTTCATCAGTAAAAAAGATCTTCTCCTTGCGGTCCAGAAAAAAGTCTTAAGCCGTTACAGCGAAATCCGTCAGCACTCCATCAGCCTTCTAAAAGCCGAATCCCCGTTGTCTCTGGAAGATCATTTAGGTGTTTTCATAAATCAAAAGATCTATACCATTAAAAAAGAAAAGAAGTATGATATTGCAGAGTTGGATTTCTGGAATCAGTCACGCTTGGAACCGGACATGCACCGGGAATTCTGCCGTTCCTATGAAAGCTGGCGCCGGGAAATTAGTGATATGATCGGTTTTTTTGCGCCGGAGATGCCTCCCATAAAACAGAAC
>JAEWPS010000053.1 GCA_023460515.1 Bacillota bacterium
GAGACACGCAGACCGGCTTGCTCCAACAAGAAAACCGCATCTTTAGCCCCCATGCCGACTACCCGGGGTACCAGTCCCTCACGAATCGTCAGATCGCTTAATTTCACCTTATTCTCTTCTTGCTCGGCGGAGGCTACGACCCACTTTGTCTCCAAACTGTCCGTATCCGCGTTAATATCCAATTCATCTAATACGTCCTCTACCGCCCTCAGATCGCCGCCTTTCACACGAGGTACCATCACGGCCGTCGAATCCCGTTCCATATCCCGGACATCGAACGACATATGGCTGGCGTATATCTTCTCGGCGATCGCACGCACCACGCCTCCCGACATCGTACCGCCCGAAGGATAACCAATACGAGGACGGCGGATCACCACGATACAAGAATACTTCGGATGATCGGCCGGGAAATAGCCACAGAAAGAGACTTGGTGCCCGCTCGTACGGTAGACACCGCCCGTAGCGATCTGCGCCGTACCGGTCTTTCCGGCGATCCGGACAATATCCGAATGAACCGCCTTACCGGTCCCTTTCTCCACGACTCCCAGCAACATATCTTTTATCAACGCCAGCGTATGATCCGAGCAGATCGAAGAGTTGATCACCTCCGTGGAAAAACTCTGCACGGTCTTGCCGTTATGTAAGATCTCTTTCGTAAACATCGGGCGAACCATCTTTCCGTTGTTCGCGATCGCGTTAAAGAACGCCAACGTATTGATCGGCGGTACCTGCGTCTCGTAACCGAACGACATCCAAGGCAAGGTGGTCTTGGACCAATAACGGGTCGTATCATCCGGACGACGTATCTTGGCACGTCCCGCCCCCGGTATCTCCAAACGAAGATCCGCGTTCATACCGATACGGTACAGTCCCTCCACGAACTTTGTCGGGTTATCCGAATAACCTTTCAGGATCGTCTTGGCCACACCGATATTGGAGGAATACCAAATCGCCTGCTCCACCGAGATCCGGCCGTATCCACCTTTATTCATATTATGGTCCGTCATGCGGGCACCCTTATACATATATATACCATTGCCTACATCGACCGTATCTCCCGGATTGCATAAACCATCCTCCAAGGCCACCATGATAGAGGCCACCTTGAAAGTAGAGCCCGGCTCGATCTCGTCCGCTACGGCATGATTCTTCGTCTCGCCATATACGCCCTCACGGATACGCCCCATATTCGTAATTGCCTTGATCTCTCCGGTCTCGACCTCCATCACGACAGCCGTACCAGACTCGGCATCGATCGCCTTTAATTTATCGACCAGCGATTTCTCGGTTATATCCTGTATATTGATATCGATCGTGGTGCGAATATCCATGCCATCCACCGGGTCCACCTCAATCACGTTCGTCCAGCCTCCACCGACACGGCGAACGGAACTCAACCCGGCCAGCCCCCGCAGGAGCGAATCGTATTGCAACTCCAATCCATTCTTCCCCTTCGTAGTTCCACCCTCCTCGATCTCTCCGTAGATATCACCGATCGTACGAGACGCCAAGGTCCCGAAAGGTTTCTGGCGCTGCACCATCTCCTTCGTATAAAAACCGCTCTTATAACGTCCCAGACGAAGGAACGGGAACTTACGGATCTCCTTCAAGTCCGAATACGAGACCTTCCCCGCGTAAATCGGGAACTGGCGGCTTTTACCGCTCAGCCCTTTCAGCAGATAAGCCTTATAGCCCGCCGGCGTACGATCCTTCAATTTACGGGAAAGATAAAACGCCAACGAGTCCACCCCATCCTTCTTGGACGTCTTGAACGTATCCAGCCAATTATACTTGGCATCCTTAGCCGGAGTATACGCATCCGCCTTAAAGTCGATATACATATAATAACGAGGCACGCTGGTAGCCATCAACTTACCGTCCGACGAATAGATATTGCCACGTCCGGGCAACACCAAACGGTTCGGTCGTTTCTGGCTCTCGGCCACCTTCATCCATTTATCCCTCTCCACGAAGGCCGTATCAAAGGCACGGAACAGGATTCCTACGGCCACAAGCCCCAGCAACAGCACGACCACGAAGTAACAGAATAAAATCCGGCTACTTTTAGGCTCTATTTCTTTCGGTTCGTTTTCTTCAGACATACCCATTTACACCTTATCTCACTTATATAACTCATAAGGAGGGGTTTTCGCACCCTCCAGATCAATACCTTGCTCCTCGATCAGCAACTCGATTTGCGATTGGCGGCTATTGCCGGTCAACTCGGATGAGATCGACAACGCCTCGAAACGCACATCCCTCAATTGCTGTTGCAACCGGTCGATCTCACGCAACTTTTGCATACAAGTATACCGGTTACCGATAAAGAAAAACGCCAACACGACAAGTAACACGATCATGCGCGTATGCCTCAAGATAAAATCCTCTTTCAGCACGCCGCCACCGAGTATATACCAGAACGAAAGACGTTTCTCCTTCTTCCTCGTTTTCTTATGTTGTCCGTTTTCTTCCATATCTATTTCTCCTTATACCTTCTCAGCGATTCTCAACTTGGCGCTCCGGGAACGGGGATTCCGCTCCACCTCCTCGTCGGTCGGGACGATCACCTTATTATTGACCAAGCGGAAAGGCGATCGTACGTTCCCGAAGAAATCCTGCTCGCACTTCCCCTCGAAGTTTCCGGTCTTCAAAAAGTTCTTTACCAGACGATCTTCCAAGGAGTGATACGTGATAACCACCAAACGTCCTCCCGGCCTCAACACCCGCAAGGTACTCCGCAGCATCTCTTTCAGCGCCCTCATCTCATCGTTCACCTCGATACGAAGCGCTTGAAAGACTTGCGCCAAGAATTTCTTCTCCTTGTCCTTTCCCGTAAACGGCTTGATCACCTCCAAGAACTCCTCGATCGTCTCTATCTTCTTTGTCTCACGGGCTTTCACCAGCACAGAGGCTAATTTCCGTGACACCTTCAGCTCGCCATATAGATAAAACACATCGGCCAACGCCTCCGCCGTATAATTATTCACGATATCGGCGGCGGTCTGCCCCGCACGCGTATTCATCCGCATATCCAACGTCCCGTCGAAACGGAAAGAGAAACCGCGATCCTTATCGTCGAAATGATGGGAAGAGACACCTAAATCCGCCAACAGACCGTCTACCTCCCCGCTTTCTCCATAGTAACGCATAAAATTATACAAATAA
>JAEWPS010000054.1 GCA_023460515.1 Bacillota bacterium
ATTACGGAATTGATACCACTGTTTAAATTCATCTACATACTCAGATAACAGTTCCCTTGTTTCTTCTAAAACATTTTCTTTACCATTTGCCTCCTGACTAAAGTAATCCATATTGAATACACTTACATCATCAAGTTCTTCTACACTTGGCTCGATATCTCTTGGGATAGCCATATCAATCAGATAATAGTTCTTTCCATTCAGTCTTTTATTCTTAAACGCATTCTTATTTACGGTAAAATGATGGCTTTTAGTCGCACTAAAAATATAGTCCATAGACGCAATATGTTCATATCTCTCATCATATAATACCACTCCACTGCCTTCAGGAATGATTGCTTTACTTTTCTTATATTGTCGAAGGGTCATCCACACCTCGCACTTTTTCTCTAATAAATTTTGAGCCATTAAACGACCCATTTCTCCATTACCAATTACTAAACAAGATTTACCCGTTAAATCACCCTGTTCTTTTTCCAGCTGCTCTACAATTGCTTGAGGCAGGGAAGTGTTGCTCTTTGCTATTTGAATATTTGTTTTGACTTTTTTGGCTGCTGTAATAGCAATTCGAAATAAACACTCTAAGACAGAGTCTATATATTGATACTCTCTTGCCTGCTGCAGAGCTTGTTTTAATTGAGTTAAAATCTGATCTTCACCAAATATCTGGGAGTGAATACCACAACCTAATTCCATTAAGTAATTTACTGCCTCATCCCCCTGCCTGTAAACACAAAAGCTACCCATAGTCTCTTTGGCATTTTCACCTATCACTAGCTGACTAAAGCATTCTACTTCAGATGTACCTAATTCACTAAACCAGATTTCGGTTCGATTGCAGGTAGATACTATGATACAACCACTCGAGTGATATCTCTCTTTTATTACTTTTGCAATTTCTAACTGTTTTTCAAATGTTAGAGAAAAATGCTCTCTATCTTCGATATTAGCAGTATTATAGTCAATCCCCACCATGCTGATGTTCATTATTATAACCTCACTTTTTCATTCTACTTAAGAATCGAAACTCCAAGTATCGTTACTTTTAACATAACACAGCACCTATATTGATACAAATAAGAATCTTCTAAGATAATCATAAGATTTACCTATATCACTACAACAAACGATCGAAGATTTCTGCATACTTATATTTTTTTACCAGATCAATGAATTCTTCCATTTGCTTTGATACAAATTTGTTTTTATGATATACAATACTAAAGGAGCGATTCCATGTGGTATCTCTATTCTTAATTACAACGATACTACCATTTTCAATCTGCTCTCGTGCAAGCCGAATTGATAGTACAGCCAAACATTGATTGTCAATCACAGATCGGATCATTGCTGTTGGACAATTTGCAACCATGCTAATATTTATAGAAACATCTTCTTCTTTTAAATAGTTTTCAAATAGCTCTCGTGTTCCACTACCTTCTTCTCGCATTACAAATTTTTCTCCGGCTAGGTCTTTTGAAGTAAAGCTCTTTTTCTTTGCAAATGGGTGATTAGCACTGCAGACTAAAACCAAGTAATCATCCACAGCAGGTATCGTCACTAAATCCGGACTCTTCACTCTGCCCTCTACAAGACCAATATCTAATTCAGAATTCAATATCTTCTCTTCGATATCGTGTGTGTTGTTTATGTAGGAATAGATTTCAACTTCGTTATTCAACTCTTGATATGAGTTCAATATATCACTGATAAGGCAGCTTCCTATTGTAATCGTCGAACCAATTTTAAGCTTTTGATACCCTGTTATTTCAAACATTTTACTTTCTAAATAATCAAATTGTTCTACCACTTGCTTAGAATATGAAAGCAGCTGTCTTCCCTTTTCAGTTATATATAGTTTTTTCGATAACCGTTCAAACAATAACGCCCCATAATGATCTTCTAACTCCTTAATTGCTTGACTTACCGTTGGCTGAGATACATAAAACTTAGCTGCAGCAATGCTCATCTTCCCACTTTGTGCTACTTCGTTAAATATTCTTAAATGGCGTATCGTCATGGAATCACCTCTGTTTTATTTTCTATCATAGGTTTTACCTATGACTTCGATAAGATATTATCACTTTTATTATATTATAACAAGTGCTATATTAAACATATGTTAAAAAATAAACAAAGGGGTGTAGCTGTGAAGATTTTAATTATTGGCGGCGTTGCCGCAGGTACTAAAGTTGCAGCAAAGTTAAAACGTGAAAACCGCGACTATGACGTAACGATTCTAACTAAAAGCAAGGATATTTCCTACGCTGGTTGCGGATTGCCTTACTATGTAGGTAACGTAATCGAGCAACGCGAGCAATTAATAGTCAATACACCAGCTAGTTTTTCAGCGTTAACTGGTGTCACAGTATTGACTGAGACTGAAGTTATCAAAATGAACCGAGATCAAAAAACTGTAGAAGCAAAGAACCTGGCAACGAACGAACTTTCTACATATTCCTATGACAAGTTAGTGATTGCTTCCGGAGCAAGCCCAATAAAGCCAGACATTGAGGGTGTTAATTTAGATGGCGTATATTACATGAGAACTCCTGAAGATGCCATTGGTCTTCGCGAAGCAGTTGAAGTAGGAAAGATCAGACGTGCAGTCGTTGTAGGTGGTGGTTTTATTGGCCTTGAAGTTGCTGAGAACTTAAGCCTCCTAGGGGTACGCGTAACTGTATTGGATATGGCAGACCACATCCTACCTGGTTTTGACCCTGAATTTGCAGAGTATGTTGAAGATCATTTGGCTGACCATAGTATTATGGCAATGACTAATACCAGATTAGAAGCAATTCTTGGTGAAGAGAAGGTAGAGAAAGTTCAAACCGGAAAACGTGCTATCAAATGTGATGCAGTAATTCTTGCAATGGGTATTCGTGCTAACACATCCTTTGCTGTAGACACTGGTCTGGAATTCATGAAAAATCAGACAATCAAGGTTAATGAATTTCTTATGACAAACGATTCTGATATCTATGCAGTCGGTGACTGTGCTTGCGTATCCAATGCATTAACCAAAGAAAGCGCCTGGTCACCCATGGGTTCTTCCGCTAATATTGAAGGACGTATTGCTGCAAGAAATATAGCCGGAAGCCGCATATCCTATCGCGGAGTACTTGGCACCGGTGTCTGCAAATTACCTGAACTTAATGTAGGAAGAACTGGTTTAACAGAAGCAGGGGCAATTGCGGCTGGCTTTGATGCTGCTAGTGTTGTTACTGTAGTGGATGATAAAGCACACTATTATCCACAGGCATCATATTTTATAGTAAAAATGATTGCTGATAAAACTACAAAGAAATTATTAGGTCTTCAAGTATTAGGTAAAGGCAGCGTTGATAAAATGATTGATATCGCAGTTACAGCCCTTACGATGAAGGCAACTTTAGAAGATATCGAGAATATGGATTTAGCGTATGCACCTCCATTCTCAACAGCAATTCATCCATTATCCCATACGGTGAATGTTCTTTTAAATAAAATAAGTGGTGCATTTAATAGTATCACCCCAACAGATTACAAGGCTGGTAAGGCTGAAGGGTACAAATTAATTGATGCCTCTATTTCCCCATCCATTACAGGTGCTCCTTATATGGATTTAACAAAGGTTACCGGCAAAGTCGCGGACTATTCATTGGATGATAAACTATTACTGGTCTGTTCCAAAGGTAAAAGAGCATATTTATTACAAAATCGCCTGAAACACTTCGGATATACAAATACTTTGGTTCTTGAAGGCGGATCTATATTTAATTCAATTGAGTTATAGATAGAAGTTAACTAATTTTATGGAGGGAAAAACATGACACAATTAAAAGTAACTGCAGAAGATGAAAAAAGAGTAAAGGCCCTTGGATTTCTTAGAAACAAGGGAACTGATAACTTTTCAGCAAGAATTATTACTGTAAATGGTAAAATTACTGCAGCTCAGAACAAATGCTTATCTGAAGCATCTGAAATTTATGGTAACGGTATCGTTACTATGACAACAAGATTAACACTTGAATGCCAAGGCGTTCATTACGATAACATTGAAAAGTTCCGTGAATATATTGCAAAGGAAGGACTTGTTACCGGTGGTACCGGTTCAAAAGTACGTCCGGTTGTATCTTGCAAAGGAACCACTTGCCAATATGGTCTTATTGACACATTTGCACTTTCAGAAGAAATTCACGAACGTTTCTATAATGGCTATGCAAGCGTAAAATTACCTCATAAATTTAAAATTGCGGTAGGTGGCTGCCCTAATAACTGTGTAAAACCGGATCTAAATGACTTAGGCATTATCGGTCAATTAATTCCTAACTATGATGAAGATAATTGTAATGCATGTAAAAAATGTTCTGTTGTAGAATCCTGTCCTATGGCTGCTGCAACGCTAGAAGATGGTGTTCCTACGATTGATAAAGATGTCTGTAACAACTGCGGCCGTTGTGTTGGTAAATGTCATTTTGATTGCATCGAAGACGGCATAAGCGGATACAAGATTTACATAGGTGGCAGATGGGGTAAAAAAGTAGCACACGGAATTTCTCTTGATCGTGTATTCACCAGCAAAGAGGAAGCTTTAGCAATCATTGAAAAAACAATTCTTCTCTATAGAGAACAAGGACAAACCGGAGAACGTTTATCCGATACAATTTCTCGTATAGGTTTTGAAAATGTTCAAGCTCAGTTATATGCAAATGATTTACTAGACCGCAAACAGGAAATCTTAGATGCTAAGCTTCACTTAGTAGGCGGCGCAACTTGTTAATATAGGATTTATAATAACCGAATAGAGTAAAAGCTCTATCGGTTATTATTTCGGGCTGTATTGTTAAAAATTTAACTACATTTGAGGGGACATTACAAATGATGAACAAAAAATCTTACTTGGCTATTGGGACTTGCGTTGTTATTGCAATCATAGCAACTTATCTTGGAAAACTTCAAAATATTATTGGTGCACCAATGATTGGTCTATTTATCGGAATGCTTCTTGTAAACATCTTACCTAGTGTAGACAAAGACTTTAAAAAAGGTACAACTTTTGCAGGTAAAAAGTGCTTAAACTTAGGTATCATCCTTGCAGGCGGAACACTTGATTTTGCTCAAATCTTAGGATTTGGTGCGAAGGCGCTTCCTTTAATCATTATAAATATCTGCTTATCCTTTACAGTAGCATATTTCGTTGGCAAACAATTAAAACAATCCTGGAATACTTGTACTTTAGTTGGAGGAGGAACTTGTATCTGCGGCGGTACAGCCATTGCTACTCTCGCTTCTATTATTAAAGCAAAAGAAACTGAGATAGCTTACGCTATGACAGCGATCTTTCTTTTTGATATATTGGCAGCTCTGGTATACCCATACTTAGCAGGTGCACTTAATCTAACTTCCAATCAATTTGGATTCCTTGCAGGCACTGCAATCAATGATACATCAAGTGTTGCAGCATCGGAAGCTACATATAATGCAATAAATGGTTTAGACTTAAATCTAGCAATTACAGTGAAGCTTACACGTACTACTATGC
>JAEWPS010000055.1 GCA_023460515.1 Bacillota bacterium
TCCTGAGGAAATAGAGACGGTTAAGCAGCAGATTGCATGCTATAAAAAACACCGGAATCTTTTACATCAGGGAATATTTTTCAGGCTGAAAAGTCCATTTGAAGGAAATGACACGGCATGGATGGCAGTATCAGAAGATTTGGAACAGGCAATCGCCGCCTATTATCAGGTTTTGAATCCAGCCAATGCAGGCTGGCTGAGACTGAAGCTCCAGGGCCTTTGTGAGGATATGCTTTATAAAGTTTCCTTATCAGGTGAGACAGGGGAATACTATGGAAGCGAGCTTATGTACGCCGGAATTCCTATTGACAGAAGCCGTCTTTTTAAAGAATCAGGGGATTTTGCCTCTTTCCTTATTTTTATTAATAAAAAATCAGAATAAGAAAAAAGTCCAGGCAAGTATTGCCTGGACTTTTTAATGTAATATATTACATTGTTGTTAAGTATTCCATCTTATTATTGAAAAATATTTTATAGCATGCTATAATTTTTGAAAATATTGCATTATTCCTTAAAAAATGAATGTAGGGGCTGAAAACAATGAAGGATTATAATGTACACTTAACACTGATTGACCGAATTATACTGGAATCTTATAAGATTATGATGGAAGGGCTTGCGGATTATCTGGGGGGAGGCTATGAAATGGTGCTACATAGTCTGGAGGATACGGAACACTCCGTCATTAAGATCATCAATGGACACCATACAGGACGTACGGAAGGGATGCCGATTACGGATCTGGCGCTTCAGATGCTGGAAGAGATAGAAAAAGATGGTGAAAAAAGTTATATTTCCTATTTTACCAAGAACAAAAATGGAGAACCATTAAAATCCTCCACCATTGTAGTGCGGGGGGAGGAGAAAAGGATTATCGGACTTCTATGTATCAATTTTTATTTAAATACAGGTTTTTCCGAGATCCTATCCAGCTATATCCCCCAAATATCCACGCATTCCCTGGTTAAAACTGAAACTTTTGCAAAAAATATGGATGAATTAATTTTCAGCAGAGTCCAGGAGGTCCGAAAAACGGTATTGGCAGATGAAGGGATACTTCCGTCTCTTAAAAACAAGGAAATCATTAATTCCCTGCATCAACAGGGAGTTTTTACCATGAAAGATGCGGTTGTTAAAGTAGCTGATTATCTTGGAATTTCTAAAAACACCGTATATATGCACATTCGGAATGTGGGTGCAAATACAGAAAAGAAGAGCGAATAAACATTAATACAGTGAAAATGGTAGATAAAGTAAAAATCTGTAGGCTTTTGTGCAAAATGACAAAAAACCTGCAGATTTTTTTGTTTAATTATTAGAAAATCATAATAATATTGCAATCACTAAGCGTTTGTGATAAAATAAATTACATCATATAAATGAATATAATAAAATTTATTTTATTCATATGAAAGGAAGGTATTGATATGGAGGAAAGTAAGAAGAGTAAGAAGAAACTGGGACTAGTTCCAAAGCTGATTATTGCAATTATTATTGGTATTTTAATCGGTATGTACTGTCCCAGCTTTGTAACTTCAATATTAATTACAGTATCAGATTTATTTAAACAGTTTTTAATGTTCATCATTCCGCTCATGGTAGTAGCTTTTGTTACGATGGGAATTGCGGACCTGTCTCAGGGAGCCGGAAAGCTGCTGGCATTCACCGCAGCGATTTCTTATGCTTCCACATTGCTTGCAGGCAGCGCAGCTTATGCGGTAGCCAGTACGTTTTTCCCTTCATTTGTGAATGAAGAGGTAGTTGCGAAAGTTGCTTCTGCCAGTGACAAGGCCATCAGCGGATATTTTTCCCTGGCCATTACACCGTTACTTGAAACAACAGCTGCTGTTGTACTTGCCTTTGTATTGGGAGTATGCATCAGTACCATGCGTGGAAAAGAGATCGGAGATACCTTATATAATGTGATCAAAGATTTTTCTGAGATCATTACAAAGGTACTTGGCCGGGTGATCATTCCCCTTCTTCCTTTGTATATCTGCGGAACTTTTGCTAAGATGACTTATCAGGGAACCACCTTTGCGATTATGTCCGTACTCTGGAAGGTATTCGTAATCGTAATCCTGCTTCATTTAATCTATCTGCTTTTGGCCTTTACTTTAGCAGGCGTATTGACAAAAAGAAATCCATTTACCATGTTAAAGAACCAGTTACCCGGCTACTTAACTGCAATTGGTACCCAGTCTTCTGCGGCTACTATTCCGGTTAATATTAAATGTGCGGAAAGCAATGGTATATCAGAAGAAATCCGGAACTTCGTAATTCCGCTGTGCGCTAACATTCATATGGCAGGTTCCATGATCACAATTACCTGCTGTGTGACCGCTACCCTGCTCATTTATGGCATGCCTCACGGATTCCTTACCTTATTCCCGTTTATCTGTGTGCTGGGTGTAGCCTTAGTTGCATCTCCGGGAGCTCCGGGTGGTTCTATCTTTACGGCGACTCCATTCTTCCCGATTGTAGGAATCCCTGCAGTAGGAGATATTGCCAGCCTTCTTCAGGCAATGTATATTG
>JAEWPS010000056.1 GCA_023460515.1 Bacillota bacterium
GCCAAAGCCATTCAACTCAAGACCTTTATCAAAGTGAATCGCTTCCGTGTGCATCACCTCACGATGCCCCAAGTCGAGCCCCCAACCTTTGTACGTCTCGATCGGGCCGACACCTCTACGGCTGTTGTATCCATCGATACCATGTCCGGTCTGTCCGCTACGGCGGGCACAGATAAAGTCCATCGTCCAGCCATCCAGATTCACGCAATCGATGAAATCGCTTTTTCCCTGCGCCGGCTTGCAAAAGTGTTCCGTCGAGGGATAGAAAGGATAAGAAGGAGAACCGTCAGCACCACCACCGTCTATATTATGCTGGCTCCAGATCACGGCGTGCGCCACATGGATGTTCTCTTTCTCCGCCAAATATCTCAAATTATCGGCCGATAAGAAACCTCCCATAATTGACTGCGGACGATAACCATTTCCTACCATTTTAGAAATGATCTCTATCGCCTCCGACATCTCACGGTTTACCCGCTCACGGGGTAGATACATCGCAGGAAAATAACCGGGGAAATAAGTAACCTCATCCCCATATTTCTTTTGGCACTCCACTACATAATCACGGATCTCCCGGTAATTCTTCCGTCCGTCCTCCAAGGCATTCATCGTGAATCCCCATGTAAGACGACCGTTCGGGTTATTCGTGGCGAAAGCCTCCCGCAAGGCCCGCACTCCCTCAAGCGTATGCCAATCCACCTCATCGCGGGGATGTAACTTGACATCCCGGGAGACTTCCCAAGGCGTCGTACGTATCATGATACATAAGGTGACAAAACGATTTCCTTCTATCGTCAGCGGTTCCGTATTCGCCGGGACGACCACAGGATCCGCCGCCCTTAATTGAAAACCACTGAGCACAGAGACCATCCATACGATCGCCCATTTTCTCCAAACTGATATATTCATATTACTTTCTCGCATTTGTACAATCTATTACTATTTCCTGATCCGACGGAAACATCCTAAAGACATAATCCGAACCAGATTCAGGTTTCCTTATATGGCCTTTCTCGCAGGTGATCACGTAGTTAAAACCATCGAAGCTAGCGTTGACCGCCTTATCCTCTATAACGGTGAAAGGTAACTCCTTCCCTGCCGCGGCCTTTAGCTCTAAAGCCCATAAGAAGTCCTCCTCCTTTGATAGAGCGACTACCTCGAAGCGGGTCTCATAGAAGGTGATCTTGAAAGCATGGCCTTTTGAGTCTTCGGCGGAAACTACCAAGGTATCCTTGCCTATCTCCGTCACTACCGGATGGTCCAAGGTAAGTTCCTCCTTATCTCCATCCTTGTCTAATCGGACGATCCGAAGCCCGGCAAGATCGAGTCCCTCGCTCCACATGAATCCGTCCACGACGGGCAACGTATAGAATAGGAACTGGTTCCCGTCTCCGGGCTTTTCCAGATAAGCCGACTTATAGCTCTCGTCGAAAAGATGGATATCCCTAAAGCGGAACGTTCCCTTCTCCCACAATAAGTTCGCCCGATAATAACGGCTGTTAAACCAGACCGTCTTATTGCCTTCTCCACGGACATCCGTCAACGTAGTGACAGCCGTCGCCGGCGTAACCTTGAAGCATTCCTTGAACCACGCACCGGATTCGCCCAGCGTCTCCACCCGGATCTTATTTTCCTTCCTCAAGGAGTCCAAGATAGGGATCTGCATCTCCAGTCCCTTGCTCATATTACTCCACGTGAAAGAGTTCTCCTGTCCCGCTTGCGCATAATTGAAGGCCAGACAAGGCTGATCCACGATCGATTCCAAGAAATAATCCACCCAGCGGCGATCCATGCCCGCCTTCTCATACACGGGTTCCAAGGAGATCACTCCTTGACGCTCTTGTCCCAGACCATCATCATACTGATAAATAGGATCACTGCCCAGCATACGGAAAATAGGAACGGGGATTTGCCCCTCCTCGGTCTGCGCCGGCATATAGGCGTTTACCCGGCTCGGGTAATAGGCTTGGTTCCAGTAACCACCCCATAGGGTATAACCATCCGTCCCCACTTGGTCCTTGCAGTTGCACGACGCCACGATCTTATATTTATCGTACATATAGCCCAAGGTATGCGCGTCGATAAACCAAGAGCCGACCGATTTCGGGTACGTGCCGAATATCTCCTTGAACTTCGCCATATAGACATCCACCAGTCGCTCCCGTTCTTCTTTCGTATATCCGGTGCTGAAAGCGATATTCGCGTGCGAGACCCAAGAATGCTCGCCACGCCACTTGATCCCGGCGGCCTCGATCTGCGGTTGCGTAAGTTCCCACCAAGCACCGATCTCGGAATGGGCATTGAGTTTACTTTTCAACAGATCTTGGTACAATGGGTTGATCAACGCATCGTACTGCAATAAGAAGGTTGCCGGTAAATCATATTTATTCACCAATTTCACTTGCTCACAAACCGTCTCGTACAATAAGCTATCGGCGTTCTCCACCCGGTAGTCTGTCTGGCGGATGAAATTGATGATGTTGATAATACGGGGAGCAGCCGCACTCTCAACCAGTTTCTCTCCCGCGCTACGGCATCCCGCACAGCAGAAGACGATAAAGCATACAAGACCTATCTTCTTTATGAATGACATTCGATTCAATTTTAAATTCATTTACTCTCATAAAATATTCTAGAAATGGCATTTCACAGGTGTAAAATCATTTTTAGAAATCTAAAAGGCATTTCGCAAGGGTGCAAAGCCATTTCTTAAATCTAAAAATGGCATTTCACAAGCGCAAAGTCGTTTTTAGAAATCTAAAAGGTACTTCGCGAGGGTGAAAAGCCATTTCTAAGATCTAAAAAGACATTTTACACCAGTGCAAGGCCATTTTTACCGAAATATAAGGCATTACCCTACCACCCCGGGTTGTTCGGAGCCAAGTTCGGGTTCAGATACAACTCATCCAACGGAAGGGAATAATAGT
>JAEWPS010000057.1 GCA_023460515.1 Bacillota bacterium
AGAGATTTGTTCGACAAATCGAATTTCAAAAATATCAAAGAGCTAAATGATTCAAGTGAATCGAATTTATTTAATTTTTAACCGACTAGTGACCAAAAAATTTTTAGTGGACACTAGTGATATTTTGAAGCATTCTACCTTCATAAACTTTGGTAGCAAACATTTTCACAAAATCAGTGCTAGGCGAGGAGAATTCTTCTTGGATAATAGCCTTTAATTCTCCCATGTACTTTAATTCGCTGGCTGAGTTCAGAATATTGTCCACATCAAAGTATGATTTATGGAATTTTTTCAGTTCCTCGATTTGATTATCCCTTAAATCCGTAATATCCACTTCCAAAAAAGGCTTATCATCCATTATATTGGGTTCTTTCAAATCTGTATAGAAGCGGTAGATAATTCCATTGGTCAAAAGTCCGAACTTAGCTTTTGATACGTTGAAATAGCGTAGTAGTTGGTTATCATGTAGGTTTAAATCTTGCTTCCAATGCTTACATTCAATCAGCAATATAGGCTGGTCATCCTTCATGATGGCATAATCAATCTTTTCTCCTTTCTTGGTTCCAATATCGCAGGTCATTTCTGGCAATACTTCCAAAGGATTGAACACATCATATCCCAGAGCATTAATAAAGGGCATGATGAAAGCGTTTTTAGTAGCTTCTTCTGTCTGAATGTTATCTTTCAGCTTTTCAATTCTATCAGCAAGCTGT
This sequence comes from Bacillota bacterium, assembly GCA_023460515.1. Lineage (GTDB taxonomy): Bacteria > Bacillota > Clostridia > TANB77 > CAG-465 > RGIG5057. Next base: position 714 of record JAEWPS010000057.1, read on the forward strand.
TTAATAGTGTCTTTAAAATCCATAGTATTTTACTTTTTAGATTGATATTATAGTCTCATATTACGTTCAACGACCTTAATCACGTTGTATATCTCCACTACATCGTCAAATAGTATAATTAGAAAGGTAAATTATCTTCAATTTTTTCTCTTTTAAAAGATATAAAATCTTCTTTCCATTCAGCAGGACGATATAATTTTAGCTTCATATTATTATCAAAAATGGATTTATCGATAAACAATTTATCACTTTCTCCATCTTCTTGATAGTATCTAGTAAATATATACTCTTTTTTATTGTTGTCGGCCTCTCTGAAGCTTCTAGCGCTTAATAGATTTTTTAAGTCATTAAAATCTTCAATGTAAAATTTGTATTTTATATTGAGATATTTTTTTAACTCACCTATAATTGGATGCGATGTTTTTATTATTTCTTTTAATTCGTCTTCTTTGTCTTTATTTGTTAGTTGTATATAATCTACTAACTCTTTAAGTGTGGTGGCTGTATTATTAATGTCTCTTATTAAATTAGTTTCGTTTTCTCTTTGCTCTTGTATGAAAAATTTTTTCATTAATCCAGCAAATTGCTCTCTTAAATAAGATATTATATTATCTGCACTTTCGAAATCTTTTATGTTATTGTTGTTGGGCAAGTTTTTTATTTCTTTAATAAACTTGTAAATATTAATATTGTCTACATATTTGTATTTTATGTCTTTGTTATTTTCATTTAGAAGAAAAGTTTCATATTCAACAAAGACGCTTTTTTCTATAAAAATAAATATATGTTTATTTTGTTCTATAGCTGTCTTTAATTCCATATTTGATATAGAACGTTCTTTATTTCCTTCGCTTATACTTCCAAATCGATTGCCGATTATAGAAATGAAAATATCAATGTTTGAAATTTCTTTATAACAATAATTTTGCAAAGATTCATTTGACCCGTAAGCTATATCTCCCTCTTCATTACGTATAGGCTCATATCCAATACTTTCTAAAAATTTGTCTAATTCTAAACGTACTAATCGCAAATCATAAAATGTTGAGCTTATGAATACACGTGGTTTTGCCATAGTATTATTTTCTTTCGATTAACAAAATTAGTTTTTCTAAATTCTGGCTATTCCTATTGTTAGCCTCTGCATTGAGTATATTGGCTTCTGCATTTTTCTTACTGGCTTCAGAAAGATTTTGGATGCACTCTATATACTCGGATACATTATGGGTTGAATCAATATATGATTCATTTGTACTATATTGATTATTTTGGGAGAATGCTTCTCCTTTTCCGGTTAATAACCAGTACGCATTAACCTTTTCTACTGAATTGACTATTTTTTCAAGTATATCACTTGATGGCTTAGAAGCTCTGTCCTTTCCTAAGTAGTTAGATATGCTTGTAGGGGCTATTCCGATAGCACGTGCAAAGGCGGCTTTGTTTCCGTCAAATAACTCTTCGACAATATATTGTAATCGCTCTGCTATACTCATTGTAGTATAAATTGGTTAAAAATAGTAAATATGGTATGAAATAATAATCAATATAGTTGTTTTTAATTCTCAATATAGTATCTTTGCAACATCAACGTCAACAACGACTACAAAATAATGAAAAATAGTTGAGTTGGCAAAATTAAAGTAATACCTAAAAATGTAGATACTAATTGAAAAGTGCGCCAATATTCCAATTGAAAAGTGCGCCGCCATAGGATAAGTATAATGACCTTTGTATCATCCAAATACAAAGGTAAAATGAAGACTATGGTAGAAAGACAATCAATAATACACATGTATAGAGTATGCGGTTATAGCAAACGGCGTATCTCTCGTGAACTTCATGTCAGCCGTCATACCGTTGACAATATTCTTTCAGAATACGAATCAGCCATCCGTACTGATAATCCGGAAGAGGCTTTGAGTGATTTGCTTACCGTCCAGCCCAAGTATGACAGTTCCAAACGCCGCCCTCGCCGCCTTACACAAGAGATTAAGGACGAGATCGGGTTTTGCCTGAAGAAGAATGCCGTTAAGGTAGCTACGGGGCTTCGCAAGCAGCGCATGCTGAAGAAGGATATCCACCAGTTTCTGTTATCCAAAGGATATACCATCAGTTATGCCACAGTGTGCAGTTATATAAAAAATATAGAGTCATACAAAGAGAAGAAAAAGAGCGAAGCCTTTATCCGGTTGTTCTATGAGCCGGGATGCATTGTTGAGTTTGACTGGGGTGAAGTCCTTCTTTTTATTGACGGTGTCAAGACCAAGTTTTATCTGGCCGTATTCACTTTCGGGCATAGCAATGGCAGATACGCCTACCTTTTCAGGCATCAGAATACGCTTGCCTTCATGGAATCCCACCGCAACTTCTTCAGGGATATACATGGTGTCCCCGCCATGATGGTCTATGACAATATGCGTGTAGCCGTCAAGAGCTTTGTCGGTGGTGACAAGAAGCCTACGGAAGCCCTGATGAAGATGTCCGGTTTCTATTGTTTTGAGTACCGTTTCTGTAATGTACGGGCCGGATGGGAGAAAGGGCATGTGGAACGCAGCGTGGAATATGTCAGGAGGAAAGCTTTCTGCCTGACTGACCATTTCAATGACATACGTTCCGCCCAGGAGCATTTGAACCGAATGTGTACGCAGGTCAACAACGAGCAGGGCAGTCTTTCAACAGCGGAGAAATCATCGCGTCTGGAGGCTGATTTGTCATCGCTGAAGCCTTTTCCCGGCAACCTTGGCTGTTTTGAGGTCAATGAGTACATCGTGGACAAGTGGTCGACTGTCAGCATGAAAAATGTTCATTATTCCGTACCTGATTCCCTTGTAGGAGAAAAAGTACATGTCAAGGTCTACAGTGAAAAAATCGTCATCCTGTACGGGAAGGAGAAAGTGGCCTCGCACCAACGCAGTTATTGTGGTGGCGACTGGTGCATCAAGCTGGAGCACTACTTGCGTACACTTTCCCGTAAACCGGGTGCATTACCTCATTCTGTGGTCTGGCAAAGAGCACCGGAAGAACTGAAAAGACTGTATGACAGCTATTTCAAGAATGACAACAGGGCATTCGTCCTGCTGCTGGACTATGCATGGGAAAATGGTTTTTCCGGGACAGACATCATCAGGGCATGCAGGGAACTGACCGGACGTGGTGTCAGAAAGATATCTCCGGAACAGGTAAAGGCCATGTTGCATGGCAACGCACAGGAAGAGATGGAAGAATCCATGGAGTCGCCTGTTCTTCCGGCACAACAAGAGAATATAGAAAGAGAAGCCGTGGATATGCTTGAAGGCATTACGGCACTCATGACAGGATACAATGAAGCGCATGATATAATACCAACCATTTAAGTTTATAATATATGAAATCAGAAAAAGAAACCATTTATGACTATGCGACAGAACTGAAGCTGCTGGCCTTCAAAGAGGAACTGGAATACACCCTTTCATTGGCAGCCGGAGAAAACTGGAGCCATTTGCATTTCTTGACCGAATTGCTTGGAAAGGAAAGTGTCAGAAGAAGGGAATGTAGAAGAAAATCAAGGATAAAATCTGCGGGATTCCCACAAATGAAGTATCTGCATGAACTTGTCATGGAAGACATGCCCAAAGAGGCACAGATAATATTGCCTGAATTGGAAACACTGGACTTCATCAGGGAGGGAAGAAACATAGTCCTGTATGGAAATCCGGGGACGGGAAAGACTCATATTGCTACGGCTTTAGGAATAAAGGCCTGCCAGCAGGATTTTACCGTATTGTTTACTTCAGTCCCTGTCTTGCTTACCCAGATAAGGGAAGCCAAATCCGCAAAGACACTGCGGGCGTTGCAATTACGGTTTGAAAAATACGATCTGGTTATCTGTGATGAATTCGGATATGTCAGTTGTGACAAGGAAGGAGGAGAACTGCTTTTTAACCACTTGTCCTTAAGGGCCGGGAAAAAAGCTACAATCATTACTACTAATTTGGCTTTTAACAGATGGAATGAAATCATAAAGGACAAGGTGCTTGTAGCGGCAATGGTCGACAGGCTTACACATAAAGCCTATCTGGTAAATATGACCGGACTCTCTTATAGGCTCAAAGAAACACAAAAAATGAGACAAGATAAATGAAGATTTTAAACTTATATGTAATTTTGTAACAAGTATGGATGGAGCTCTTTTCAATTAAAATACGGTGCACTTTTCAATTAGTATCTACATGTCGAGTCCTTTATACCGTTACACCCCGTAGCCGAACAAATTTTGTCGCTGTACAATACAACCGATGACGGCAGACCGATATTCCCTCTACCCAACCGGAACAGGCTTTGGTACTGCATCCACGAGATAGGGATATTGGCAGGTGTAAAAGAGAATCTCAGCTATCACGCGAGCAGGCATTCGTTCGGAACCTTGACGCTTTCGGCAGGTGTGCCGATCGAGAGCATCAGCAAGATGATGGGGCACACGAACATCAGGACCACACAAGGCTATGCCAAAGTGACCGATGATAAAATTTCCGAGGATATGGACAAGCTGATGGAAAAGAGACGCAAAAACCTCACAGATTCCGGCCATGACAACCAATGACCGTTTCGCGGCCGCCTGTTCCCTCGCCGCCCATGGAAGTTAGTACAGACTCCATTGAAAGTGAAAAGGTCAGGCGGCCGTGCCGTTTCGGGCAGAATCTTCCTTTGCAGGTAAAGAGTATTCAGCCCGAAAACCTTTTCCCTTTCACGTCTGTACAATGGAGGCCGACGGCAGCGGAAACAAGCGACTGACGGAAAAGTCGATACAATAAAAAAAAGAACAGCATACAGACAATAGAATATTACTGCTGTATGCCGTTCTGACATTCTATTAGGAGGGATATTTTTTGAAACACGAAGAAAAAGGCAGGCGGCAAACTGCGCTCCCTCCAGAAAAATTAATCTGTCTTTTCGGTTACTTGTCAATATCCGCCCTTGTCCGGCCCGATTCGTCGGAGTACCCTCTCTGTTGGGCAAGTGCTGTTGCGCCCAGCGTGTTGTCCTGTGAAAGCAGTGCGATGATTTTCTCCCTACTTTTATTTTGCAGGTTCGCCAATCACATATTTCCTTTTAACCGGTACGCTTCTTTGTACCCGTCCATCAAAGTACGTTCAATGTCGGAAGCCCTATACAGAATCCTGCCGCCCACCTGGATATAGGGCAGTATGCCGTTGTTGCGGTAATCCTGAAGGCTCCTGCGGCTGACCTTCAGTTTAACGGCCAGTTCCTTGTCAGTGTAATAGCGTTCCCCGTCCAGCGACGGTTTGTTGGCACCACGTATTTTCTCCACCTTTTCTGAAAGGTCTTCCAGCGATGAGAGAAAGACTCTCACGCGTATGTCGTTTTCCGGTGTCAGCAGCCGGATATTGCCATTGTCATTCATAAGTCAGATATCTGTTTGTTGGTTGGTTCGTTGGTTGATTGGTTTGTTGGTTACATTGCATTTTCTTTCCTTGCCGGCTGTTATACACCGTTTCATTTCCACCACGGGAAAGACGGCCTTCACATCCTCCGGCCTGTAGTACACCTTGTGGCTTATCTTGGTGTATGCCAATGTTCCGTTCTCCCGCATCGACTGCAATGTTCTAGGGCTGACGCAGAGCAGCCTGCAAACGTCATCGCTGTCAAGCCACTCCTTTTCTCCCAAGTCCTCATGTTCCCGGCAGAGGCGTTCCACCTTTTCCGCAAAAATCTCGAACCCCGAGAGCATCCTCTCAAAAGTTGCCTTCTCTATGACCACTACTTCCATAATTCCTCAATTTTAAGTTTGACTTTTGTTTTTTTACTATAGCCGGAACGGCGGACAGATGATACCGGAAAGGGGTTCCGGTGTCCGTAAAAGCGTTCCGGAAGCGAAGAAAATAAAAAAATCAAGACGGGCTGCAAACCGGACGAGAGGTGTCACCGGCAGACATCCCTTTTCACCGCCAGGGGATAATTACGGATGGTAAGAAGCGGAAAGGACACACTTATTTCTTTGAAGCAAAGGTAGCCGTTTCCCACCGGAGCGCAAGGCCGGGCCCTGCGGGTCGGCGGGGAAAAAATCATCCTCGCACTCTGCGCTCCGGTATTTTTTCCTGCCGAGCCTTGACGCCTTTCCGGAGGGAGAACGGCTGTAAGGCATACAAAGAAACAAGAGTGCCCGTACTACGGGCCGGATGTCTAACAGATAAAAGCAAAAGGATATGGCAACAAAAGACGTGAAAGAATTCAACGGATGGTTTAACCGTTCATACGCGAGATTGAAGGAGAGACTCTCCATCTATGGAAAAATCGACGAAGACGCGTTCCATGACGCATATCTGGCTGTCAGGAAGCAGATAATGTTCTCAAGTGTCGGGATAGAAGATCCGGAGTCCTATTTCTTCGGATGCTACCGAAGAATCCTGCAGTCGGGCGCAAGGGATGAAAGCCGTTACGACAGCCCCGGAGACGAGTATTTCGCAAGACTGGGTGAGACGGACTGCGCGGAAGAGACAGAGGAACGGGAAGAGATGCTTACCGGATGCGACAGGCTGGTAAGGGACATACAGAAGTTCCTCAGGCGGCATTTCTCCTATGAGGATTATAGGATATTCATGCTGCGGTTCTACGAGACCGGAAGCTCATTCCGCACCATAGCCAGGCACATGGGCGAGAAGACCTCGGTGGTGACACGCAGGGCACAGGCGATGATGGAATCCATCCGGGCAAACCGGAAGTTCATCGCCCAAAGAAGATTGATCATGGCCGGCGAGGCGGCATAAAAGACAATAAATGTATCACTCAAAACATAATCGATTATGAAACTGACAGTTTATGACAAGAGCAATTCCCATCCGGCACTGACCTACAAAGGCAAACGGATCATCACGGTATGCCGTGACGGCAGCATGTACCTGAGCAGGATATTGAGCAGGGAACTGAGCCTGCACGCAGGAAACAGGCTATGTATCGCCAGGGACGAAGACAGGCCAAAGGACTGGTACATGTTCGTCTCGGATGACGGAAACGGATTCACGATATGGAACGATCCGCGTTGCGCCCGCTTCTCGAACAGCTTCATCGCCGGCATGATACTTGATGCGGCAAAGGTCGAGAAATGCGCCGGTTTCATGGTGGCGAAAGAGCCGGTGAATGTGGACGGCAGGCTATGCTACCGGATAATACTCGACAACCCGATACCGAAGGGAGTAAGAGCCACCGGTACGAGATAAGCCCGATATCCGAAAGAAAAAGCAGGGGATATCCGAAGGAAGGAAAAAGATCCGACCTCCGGGTGTCCCTTTTTTCATGCGCCCACAGGCAGAATCACAACGGTTTCAGGTTGATACGGCTGCTGTAGATGGCGTTCAGCTCGTCACGGTACTGTTCCAGATGGGCCGAAAGGATATTGTCGATGTAGCAGGAAATGCTGACAGTCGGCGCTATCACGGAAAGCAGGGTACGCACCCGTTCATAGTTCTCACTGCTGACATAGGTCTGCCGGCGCTCTTTCACAACGTTGTTGCCGAACAGATGTTCGGGATACTCCTGAAGACTGTTCTTTTTCCGGTGTGTTTTCTCCCGAAGAACCGGAGATGGTGCTTCTTCCTCACCGCCGGACACACCGGAACCGGGAACTTCCACCTTGTCGGATTTGGCAGGAATCCCGGACCGATTTTCCGTTTCCGGTTTCTTGTCATCTTCTTTTTGGGAGTTAGCAGCGTTGCTCCCATAACGATTTTCCAGGACAGAGGCGGGAATATCCCCGGCCATTACGCGGCGTATCTGCTCCTCGTCGATTTTAACTTCCTTTCTCTTTACCATGAATTCCATATTTTTGATAGTTGAACAATTCTTTTCCGGCAGTTCTGCATTTTCATCACGTTGTGAATGTAAGAATACCACCCTTATTACATGCTTGCATTATCTGACGGGTATGTGCATCCGACCGGCAAGCCGGTCATGTATCCAATCCCCCACGTGTCCAGTCTGACATTAAGCCGGTCACGCATTCACACATGGGGGAACGGTTGCCTTATTATGTTCTTACATATCCCCGTTCACCCGTTACCGAACGGTTTAAGGCAACCATACACCATGTACCTGACGCACACTTGGATGATTGAACTGCCGAACACATGCTGACATGCGGCAAAATAACGATAAATTTTCCGGATTGGCACTATCATGGCGGTCTGCTGACAGTCTGTGACACTGTATGTCATCCTGTTACACCGCTCAAATGCTCCGGTGACTCCGGTTTTGGGTATTCAAAAAGTGATAAGGATGGCGGCGGAAGGATTTTATAGGTGGGAAGTGGATAAGATGCCATATTTTGATTTTTCGACAGAAAAATTCATGTTCAAACGAACATGGCAAGTTGTGTTTTCGGTAACAAGAAATGTAATTGTAATCTATTGAATAATATACTTTTGAAGAAGTAGAGTATAACAATGGGTAACGATGTAGAAACGAGCGAACTTCTTTAGTCTGTTATATTTTTCCATTGCTTCAAATAACTCTTGCACAAAGATAATGCATCTTTTTTAAAGAATATACTTACTACTAAGTAAATTTGATTATATTTGCATCATGAATGATACAAGAAGTGAAATAATACGGTTAGGGAGTGAATTGATTCGTTCTGTTGGCTACAATTCTTTTAGCTACGCTGACATATCTAAAGCGTTGAATATAAAGAATGCAGCTATCCATTATTATTTCCCTTCAAAGTCAGATTTAGGAGTGGAGATAATAAAGAGGAATCTTAATGCTTTCAACGAACTAACTAAAACATGGGAAGGCTTAGATTACAAATTGCAGTTTTCCAATTACATTCATATGCACGATAGTTTTATTGGTAATCACTGGCTTTGTATAGTTGGTTCACTTTCTCCATCTTATGACACTTTACCTGAAAACATGCAGAAAGAATTGAAGGGATTGGTAAATACAATCCTAAAATGGCTAACAGCATTATTAGACAATGGACTAAAAACTAATATTTTTTCATTTACGGAAACACCAAGAACAAAGGCTTTCATAGTTCATTCTGCGTTACTGTCTTCTTTACAAATGAATAAAGTATTAAAAAATGATGTATATAAGTCTATACAGGAAGGACTATTAAATATCTAATATTTTTTTATCCAAAAAACTTACTTACTAATAAGTATATAAATTCATAAAGATGAGAAAGATTGATTTTTTAAGAGAACAGATTATTGAATCGAGGAATTTTGTAAATCGTTTGATTTCCGAAATTCCACAAGATTTATGGTACACAATTCCTGAAAGCACAGATTCAAACTTTGCTTGGCAAATTGGACACTTGATGATTAGTCAAAACTTCCACGCTATCACATGTATCACTGGAAGAAATCCTAAAATCGCTGAACTAATACCTATTGTTGATTATGTGAAGATATTCAATGGTATGGGTACTTTGCATAGGTCAGTAGAAAAGAACTTGATTTCAGCATATAAGCTAAAAGAGCAGTTCGATGCTATTCACGAAATATGCATAGATAATTTAACGCAATTAAATGATGATATATTAATTGAACAATTAGAACCTATCCCATTCAAACATCCAGTAGCTAATAATAAATATGAAGCTTTATCATGGTGTTTCAAACATGAAATGTGGCATAGTGCTGAGATGGAAGCTATCAAAGTAGCTTTAAACTATCCAATAGTATGGCTAGAAAAATAGAGTTCTAAGATAAGCTCAATATAGCTAAATCATTCTGCATAAAACAGATTATTTAATCTGACAATTAATATTTACATTAAAATTTATGCGTATGAATGAATTATTAGGTATGAGGTTTTTAAGACTATTGTCTGAATCCTCGCAAGAAGTAACTAACGAAAAAATGCAAGATGCTTATGGCGAATTTGTCGAACAAATAAGAATAGTGGGGGATGGGAATGATTACTCCACTATTTACCGTATTCTTACAGCTACCCGTATTGAGATAGCTTCACTTGAAACAGCACCTCTTTACGGGCAGGGGGAAAATGCGCTTAAAAAGCGGTTCTTACAAAAAACACAGGCGATTATTAACGCAGAACTGGAACTGCTAAATTTCAAAATCACACATCCCGAATCGTTTCCTTTGGTAACTCCATTGACATTTGAATCTTCTTTATCGGTCATACCTAAGTTTCCTAATCTCGGAATCATGGGTATGACCGAAATTCTTTCAGCCCTGATGCTGTTGGGTGGCATCACCGACAACATAGGCAAGAATCCAACTATCATCGCTTTTTCGGAAGTCTTTGAACAGGCTTTCGGATTTAGTTTTAACGGTATCTATGACCGTCAAAGCGAACTTTTCAAACGCAAGCCATGTAACCTCACTAAAACACTGGATGCTTTAAAAACAGTCCTTACTAAAGAATACAAGCAACGGCAAGCGGAAGCACTAAAAAAATAAAGATGAAAAAAGATAATTTTGCAATAGATTGATAAATAGCTATTTGTGTTTGTGATATAGAGGGGTCAATACCGGACTCCTCTATTTTTAGTTCTTTATTCTGCCGTCCTTTGCTTCATCAATCGGTTGAGAACAATAATGTTAAACTTAAAATTGAAGCAAAATGTATGTAGATAATGAAAATTTCGACAAGTGGATGGAAAGGTTATCAAAGAAGCTCACCGAAGTTGGGCAAGACCTGAAATCACTTATCAATACTGACAAGGTAATGGGTGAGAACGACAAACTATTAGATAATCAGGATTTAGCGTTTCTACTAAAAGTATCTTTCCGAACCTTGCAACGGTATCGAGTAAGTGGCAAACTTCCTTACTTTACGATAAGTCATAAGACCTATTATCGTTCAGCCGACATTCGGGCATTTGTTCAAGAAAATGCTGATAGCAAGACCTATGAGCGATTTAAAAAGGAAAATCAACTTGATAAGCAAACCGAAGCAAAATAAGGTGGGTAATGTTACCGCCTGATGGAATGTTACCATTCCCCATTTAGCAGAAATCGCCTCGCTCTGTAGCTCGGCTCGTTTCGTTAAATGAAGCAAGAGGGAACTGGACAAGTCCTGTTCTTCCCTCTTGCCCTGCGGGGCAAAGCCTTCGGCTTTAATAGGTTACGTTCGTAACCATTTATAATAGTGATTATAAGACAGAAATGTATTTCGCTTATAATCAACTAAATGAATCTCGTTTTCCTTATAAAAAAGTTATAATCATGGATAAGACTAATAATATATCTACTCTTACCACCATCGGGATAGACCGACAAACGGGTAAGTTGATAGACAAGCTCTGCAAACGCTATTCGCTGAAAAAAGGGGAAATAGTCAGGCTGGCATTTAGCTATATTGATAAAGCGTGTATCAACCCCTCGGAAGCACCGGAATCCGTAAAATCGGAACTGGCGAAGATAAACAAACGACAGGACGATATAATTCGTTTCATCCGTCACTACGAGGAAGAACAACTGAATCCAATGGTACGAACCGCCAATTCTATTGCCGTTCGCTTCGATGCTATCGGCAAGGAATTAGAAAACCTTATCCTTTCACAACTGGCAGCCAGTCAAGAAAGGCAAACAGCCGTACTGCAAAAGGTAAGTGAACAGTTCGGCAAGCACGCCGATGTAATCAACCAGCAGGGGAAACAACTCACCGCCCTGTATCAGATACACCAACGGGATTATAAGAAATTGCTCCAACTGATACAACTCTATTCGGAGTTATCAACTTGTGGCGTGATGGACGGCAAACGGAAAGAAAACTTAAAGACGGAAATCGTCAATTTGATAAATACATAGAACCATGCACATAGATTTTGCCCCGCCATCGGCAGGAACATATAATAATACGGGTAGTTGTCGGCAATTAGCTTCATATATGGAGCATGAAGACTTGGAACGGATGGAGAAAGGAATCTATACCGATGGCTTTTTCAATCTGATAGAGGATAACATCTATAAATCAAAAGTTATAAAAGATATAGATACTAATACCGGGCAACTATTGAAAACGGATGCTAAGTTTTACGCTATTCATGTCAGCCCGTCGGAAAAGGAACTTCAAGCGATGGGTAATACAGAACAGGAACAAGCCGAAGCCATGAAACGGTATATCCGGGAAGTGTTTATTCCTGAATATGCCAAGAACTTCAACAAAGGACTATCCGAAGCGGATATAAAGTTTTACGGAAAGATACATTTTGACCGTAGCCGTTCCGACAACGAACTGAATATGCACTGTCATTTGATTGTGAGCCGAAAAGACCAAGCTAATAAAAAGAAGCTATCACCGCTTACCAACCACAAGAACACCAAGAACGGAGTAATAAAAGGTGGTTTTGACCGTGTGAACCTGTTCCAACAAGCGGAACAGGGCTTTGATAAGCTGTTTGGCTACAACCGCCAATTATCCGAATCGTTTGAGTATTCCAACACGATGAAGAACGGAAGCATTGACGATAAACTGAAAATGCAGGAGCAAGAATTGAAAGAGCCAAAACAATATTTTACTGGCGAAAAGAAAAAAGAAACATTCCAACCCAGTGAAAAAGAAAACAATATTTCTTGTAATCTTGATAACAAGCAAAACAATGAACAATCTTTTAATCAGGTAAATAGCAAAACTGGAAATTCTTTACTGTCTATCTTCTCATTAAGAGATAGCAATAATTACGATGCAACATCGGCAGAGGAATTACAGTCACAGAAACGTAAAAAGAAAAAGAAGAAAGGGATTAGACGATGATTGAATATGAGGAACTAAGAGCCAATATAGACCGACCTGATGGAGCGTTTCAAGTATCGTAAATCGCTTGTATACTTAACGATAGACAATGTTATCACCACCCGAAGAAACAGCCGTATAGAGATGTATTTGCGTATCAGAAAGTTTGAAAGCCTGTTCCCACCTGATTGCCTTGTCATTGCCCGATTAGGTTTTAGCAAGGAGCGGATAGGGCATGGTACGCACTTTCTCCAGTTCTTGACAGGGGTAGCCTTAAAGTATGGATTCAGGTACATCGGAATTGAGTATGCTAACGACAAAAGCGGTGCTTTTGCCAAGAAGTTAGGTTTTAATTCAATAGATGGTGAAAACTATTTTATGACAGTTGATAATCTAAAATCTTATTTTTCAATAGAATGAATGTAATCCTTTCTTTTTCTAAGTACAAGTGTTGCCTATTTATTTTCTCCATATATGAGATGTTTGTCATTGAAAAAAAAGAAAAACATGCTGTTGATTGATATTTTGAGTTTTGGGTGGACATGAAGATATGTTTTTCAGCCATAAATCTAGCTGTATCACAAATATTTGCTAAATTTGTAAACGATAAAGTACTCATCATTTTTTTGATTATTACTTTTGTTCATTGTACACTTTTGATAAAGAGTACAGTTTAAGAGTTATCAGTAACTCACTTATGAAAAGTAAAGATTGATAATAAAAATAGATAAATAAATATGTTTCATATACAGCAACCAACAGAACAATGGATTGACGAAGTTGTGAATGTTATTAATGAAAATCAGTTGAAACCTGAAGAATCAAAATTCATGATGGCATTCTTTTCCTCTATGGATTCTGAATTTGTAGAATACTTTCAGAACAATAAGACGCAAATTTCATCTTTTAGTGGACATAATTTTCATATATTCACCCCTCTTATATATGAAGATAGAGTTATTCCAGATGAAGAATGGAGAAAGATGAGAAATGAATTCAAATCTTTCGGGATTCCTATTGGTACAGAACCTACATTCATCTTCTTTAATATTTTTAAATCAAAGCAAGATAAATATGAACCAACATTTTTTGCAGGTTTTGAGTGTAATACGTTTAATGAATTTCCGAGAAAGCTTAAAAATGCCATAGATAAAAGTATTGAAACTAAAGATACAAAGCGATTGGCAAACAAACTTTCTGAAGTTTTTCTTAGCAAAAATATTATCCCAATTGATAAGGTAAATAATATATTGAAAGAAACCATAAGTCGAAAATTACCTCAAGCAAAAGTATTTATAAGCCACTCAAGTAAAGACAAGCCATTTGTTCATAAATTGAAAGAAGAACTTTCCAAAGACAATTCATTAAAGTTTTGGATTGATGAAAATGAAATACTAGCAGGAGATGATATTCAAAAAACAATTTCTGAGTCATTAAAAGAAATGGATTATTTATTGCTTGTTATTTCCGAAAATTCGATAAAATCACCTTGGGTAAATTTTGAGGTTTCACAGTTTATGGGGATTGCTGAAAACAAGAGAATAATTCCTATTATTTTATCAAAAGGACAGAGTTTCTCAGAACCAATAGATAATTTGGTTAGGCGATTGAATTATTTAGATTTTTCAGATAAAAAAAACTGGCGTAAAAATATTACTTCAATTAAGTCAGCACTATTAAAAGGCACAGGGATTGATTGCCAATCCAAAGAAATAAAAATTAACTTCAATAATACTGTTGATAATGCAGTTATTGGAAATAATAATAAAATTGTTATTAACCAAACGAGGAAAAAAGTAGTTCAAAAATATCCTGATGGTTGCATTGGTTCAGATACAGTCAAAGCAAATTATATTGGACACCTAATTAGCCGCTATAATGAGTATAAAGAATACGAAGTCGGAAAAGGTCAGGTAAAATATGCTGTATTTGCAAGTCAATTAAAGAAACGTTACAAAATTGCACCTACGAGAACTTTGTATAATCTACATATCAACAAATTTGATGAATTGGCAAGTTACATTCAAATGAGAATAGATGGAACAAAACTTGCAAAAATCAAAGGAAAAGAACATAAAAACTACTCAACATTTGAAGAATTTGAGAAAGGACAAAAATAAAAAAAGCACCTGTTAATTACTGATTCAATGTCAAGCTTAATTTATTTATTCTTAATAGTTTAGATATTAGTAACAAGAAAACACAATAGTAGTATATAAAAAGAAAAAAATGAATATTGACTTGAAATTTTTAGAGCCATATTTAATTTATATGATTTTCGCATTTCTAGGATTGCTTATCCTGTATATTAAAACGTATACGACTGAAAAAGCAAAAATGGAAGTTCTAAAAAGCGAGAACAAGAAATTAATAGAGGAAACGGAAAGAATAAAAAAAGACTTTCAATTGGAAATATCTAAACGGAGATATCAATATGAGAGTAAAAAAGAACAATATATATTATTTTTCAAATTATTAGACCAATTTACCAATGAAGCAAACAAAAGTACTCAAGAAAAGCTGTTGCCTATTTTAGATGAATTTAATAGAAATTTTTTGAATTCTTCCAGCAGGAATGATAAGAAAGGCGAAAATAATGCTACATCTGTAATGTCAAAGAAAATCCAAAGATTGACATTTGAAGCAAATGAAAGTCTAATAAAAATTAAGCAAGAGACAAATACAATCCGCTTAATAGCAAGTGATAGAATAATACAAAAGTTGGATTTATTAGAACTTGCATACGACAAGAATATGGAGCAAGCAATTAAAATGATGAATGATTTACCAAAGCAAATGATGTCTAATGACCAATATGGGATGAAAAAAAGTCAAAGGGAAATTGAAATTTCAGCATTAGTAATAAAAGAAATTAAAGATGAAATTATAGAATTAATGAGAAAAGAATTAGATGAAATATAACCTCCTGCCATCAACATATAATTTGGATTTTGTTAGTATAAACTTGAGGACAAAGTGTTTCGAAAAGAGCGACTTTATCATTGGACTATCAAGTGTTCATGTACTTCTTCAAAAAGTAATGTTTTTGTTGAAAAATTAGGCTTTAATTCAATAGGTGACAAAAACTATACCATAACAGTCGATAATCTAATATCTTATTTTTCAATGGAATAATCTTAATTAATTCTTTCTTTCTCTGAACACAAAGGTATATTCCAAGAATAAAACGGCAACACCGAGCCGCAAGCGGTTTTTGAAAATTTCTTCCTTTTTCGTTCCTTAAAAGAGTAAATTTCCAAAAAGTGTTGCCTTATTTATTCTTTCCATATAGGAGATGTTTATCAGAGAAAAAAAGGGAAAAAATATGTTGGTTGTGATGTGCTTACTTTACCAATTCATATTTTCCCTCAATCCGTTCTGCAAGATTTGTCATATCCTCATTGATTTTGGTACGTGTTATGTCCGCATAGATTTGAGTAGTGGAAATGCTTCGATGTCCCAATGTCTGGCTAATCGTTTCTATCGGAACACCCATTGAAAGACAAAGGGTTGCATAGCTATGCCTTGCCGTGTGCGTGGTCAGATTTTTTCTAATTCCGCAAAGATCGGCAATTTCTTTCAAATAACTGTTCATCAGTTGATTGCAAGGAACAGGCAGCATTACGCCTTTGTCAAGGCAATATGGATTGTCCTTGTATTTTTCAAGTATCTGCTTCGGAATGCTCAAAAGCGGAATGTTACAAAGGTTATTTGTCTTTTCACGGGCTTTTACTATCCATAAATTACCGTTACTATCTTCGGAAATATGTTCGGGGCGTAAATTATATACGTCTATAAACGCCAATCCGGTGTACACACGGAAAATGAATACATCCCGTACCAGTTCCAGCCGTTCTATCTTAAATTCTTTCTGCCATATCTTATTTATTTCAGTTTGGCTAAGGAACTGTTTGTTTACTTCCACCTCGTGAAACTTGATTCCGGCAAACGGATTTTTTGTTATCCATTCGTTTGCAATGGCAAGGTTTATCACTTTCTTGAAACACTTCATATAACGGATAACAGTATTTTGTGCGCAATGCTTTTCCGTTTTCAGGTATAAATCAAAATTGCGCACCAATTCCCCGTTTACTTCACGTAGTAGAATATCATCTACCTTATAATCTCGTTTCACCAGTTCCATGAGGTATTTAAGGCAATTATCGTAACGTCTTACGGTAATGTCGGCATAATCCGTTCCGATTAGTTTCCGGCAGTTGTCGTTATGTTCCTTGAATACATTATATAATGTCTTGAAAGTTTCGTCCTTTCCCTGATAGCGGTTTACGATGGCACGGGCAGAAATAATCTTTCCCTCCAGTTCTAAATCTTGATAGATTTGATAGAATTTCACACGCAAGGCATCAATGTAATGGTTTAGTTCTACGGAATTGCGGTCTTTGCCTATTGATTTCTCTTTGTCCTGCGACCAAAGTGGGACTTTTACACTTCGTTTAAGTTGGAGTTCCACATATAAGCGGTCATAAGTGACACGCACACGCACGGGCGCTTCCCCGTTTTTTAACAGTTTGCTTCTCTTGATGAAGAACAAAACGCTGAATCTTTTTCTTTCCATACTGCTCAATTTTTAATGATACAAAGTTAGGAAATCGAACCGAGGACTCTGT
The DNA here is from genome assembly GCA_023460515.1 of Bacillota bacterium. Lineage (GTDB taxonomy): Bacteria > Bacillota > Clostridia > TANB77 > CAG-465 > RGIG5057. The sequence goes on from JAEWPS010000057.1 coordinate 18,044, forward strand.
TATGTAAAATAGTGCAACGTGCTGTAAAAGAATGAAGTAGCTATCGCGCAGTGGAACATTCAGGGCTTTCTAAAACCGTCCCCCGAATAAGGACGTACAGTTTGCTTTAATCCCACTTATTTTGCTTATTCTTGGAAATGAAAAACCCCTGAACTTCTTTGAAATTCAGGGATTTACATCGTTTTTCTTTTCTTAAAAGTGGTGCCACCAGGAATCGAACCGGGGACACAAGGATTTTCAGTCCTTTGCTCTACCAACTGAGCTATGGCACCATCATGTCGTTTTGTATATCGTTGTTTCGATTACGGGTGCAAAGATACGGACTTTTTTGATATATGCAATAGGTGGCGGTGGATTTTTTGAAAATATTTGAGGGTAGAGGTGAAATTAGCTGCTATAAGCAGGGTAAATAGGGGGAGCGTGTAGATAAATATGGATTTTTACTTATTTTTGGAAGCGGGTAGAGAATGATTAATAAGCTATAGATATGAAGAAAGTAATTTGGAGTATTGTTTTAAGTTGGGTATGTTTGGCATTTGCTGCTGCTGGGATAGGAACTCGTGATGCGGTGTCTGCCTGTGATGGGAAAGTGTATAAAAAAGGGGATAAGATTATGTTTGGTGTCCCTAAGGTTTCCGGATATTTGTTTGTTAGGACGTTTACAAAGGATGGGAAGATTTCTACGATGCCGAAAGAGAATCTGGCTAGTCAAGAG
>JAEWPS010000058.1 GCA_023460515.1 Bacillota bacterium
CTTTAAAAGGAGCAAGAATCAATGCTAAACAAGAATTTTGGAATTGAAATTGAGTTCACAGGAATAACAAGAAACGAAGCTGCCAAGGTTGCAGCCGAATATCTAAACGGTACAGTCACTAACACAAGCGATTATTACGATACCAAGAAAATTACAACCGCTGACGGGCGGGTTTGGAAGATTATGAGCGACGGCAGCATTTCTTGCCAGAAGAGACAAGGACGGCAGAAGGTTGCAGCAACAAGAGAATTTAGCGTAGAGCTGGTAAGCCCCATCCTGACCTACCAAGATGATATTGAAACATTGCAGGAATTGGTACGCAGGCTACGCAAGGCAGGAGCTTTCACCAACAACTCCTGCGGAATACACATCCACTTGGACGGTGCAGACCACACAGCAAGGAGTATACGAAACTTAGTAAACATCATTGCAAGCAAGAACGACCTTTTCTACAAGGCATTGCAAATAGAACCTACACGAATGGGTTACTGCAAAAAGATGGATGAGATTCTTGTTGAAAAAATCAACCGCAAGAAACCAAAAACGCTGGCACAGATAGAGAGTCTTTGGTATGAGGGTTACAGTGAAAGCACAACCAGGCATTACCATTCAAGCCGATACCATTTTCTTAACCTGCATAGCTTTTTCAACGGAAACCATACGGTTGAACTCAGAGGATTTAACAGCGAACTTCACGCAGGTAAGATAAGAAGCTATATTGTTCTCTCCCTCGCATTAAACCGCCAAGCACTGACACAGAAATGTGCTTCGGCAAAGAAACCGCAGGTCGAGAATGAAAAGTTCGCAATGCGGACCTACCTCAACCGCATCGGTTTTATCGGCGAGGAATTCGCAAACTGCCGTGAACACTTGACTACCCACTTGGAAGGCTCGGCAGCGTGGCGATTTCGGGCAGCCTGAACGGTTGCCCCGTAAAAATAAGGAGGACAAAGACTATGAATAAAACATTTTATCTCGCCTATGGCTCGAACCTTAACCTTGAGCAAATGGCGCACCGTTGCCCCACAGCAAAGCCGATTGGGCCGGTTGTTTTAAAGGACTACCAGTTATTGTTTCGAGGCGGACACGGCGGCTCTGTGGCAACGGTGGAGCCTTTTAAGGGCAAGACGGTACCATGCCTTTTGTGGGAGATTACCCCGGCAGACGAAGTGGCACTTGACCGCTACGAGGGTTTCCCATTCCTTTACCGAAAGGAAACAGTCAAAGTGAGACTTGGGAAAAAGAACGTGGAAACAATGGTGTACATCATGAACGATGGCAGACCACTTGGCACTCCCAGTTGCTATTATTACAGCGTCATCTTAGAGGGTTACAAGAGTGCGGATTTCGATATCGGCATTCTAAAGCAAGCTGTAGAGGATTCAAAGGAGGGCGAAAATGGATAAGAGGATAAAGGAACAGATACTTGCCATACGTGATACAGGTGAAACGAATATGTTTGATGTACGGAAAGTGCAGGAAATTGCTCTGCGAGAAGGGTATGACGAGTTGCTTGCTTACCTTTCGGATAACACCGGTGCCTATGCCCGTTTCATTCTGACCGGAGAAGAGGAATAAATAACTAAATACCAACCAGAGAACAGTGCTCAAAATGGCTCTGTTTCTCGTACAGAAAGATTTGAAGGCTTGCATGATGAAGGTCTATTTTTATGTGCAAAGGAGGCGGCGGATATACGAAAACTTAAGAAATACACACCAACAATATTTAAAGCGGCTGATTCTGTCTATGATAAGTCCACCGCTGATTATGCAGTAGCCTTTATAGAGGCTCTCTCCCATACCAAAGGCACATGGGCAGGTAAGCCATTTGAACTTATCGACTGGCAAGAGCGGATTATACGTGATGTGTTTGGAATTTTAAAGCCGAACGGCTATCGGCAGTTCAATACTGCCTATGTGGAAATACCCAAAAAGATGGGAAAAAGTGAGCTTGCGGCGGCTGTTGCCCTGTTGCTCACTTGCGGAGATAACGAGGAACGTGCGGAGGTTTATGGCTGTGCTGCCGACCGAAACCAGGCATCTATCGTTTTTAATGTTGCGGCAGATATGGTGCGGATGTGTCCTGCTTTAGCAAAACGAGTGAAAATCCTTGACTCAACAAAGCGACTCATCTATCAGCCGACGGGCAGTATTTATCAAGTGCTGTCAGCCGATGTCAGCAACAAGCATGGTTTCAATACACACGGTGTGGTGTTTGACGAACTTCACACCCAACCGAATAGAAAGCTCTTCGATGTTATGACTAAAGGTAGCGGTGATGCCAGAATGCAGCCGCTGTATTTTCTTATAACCACTGCTGGGGACAATCAGAATAGTATCTGCTGGGAAGTACATCAGAAGGCTTTGGATATCATAGATGGAAGAAAAAACGACCCGACCTTCTACCCTGTCATATATGGTGCTGCATTAGAAGATGATTGGACTGATCCAAAGGTGTGGAAGAAGGCGAATCCCTCACTGGGAATCACGGTCAGCATGGATAAAGTTAAAGCGGCCTTTGAATCAGCAAGACAGAATCCTGCTGAAGAGAATAGTTTTAGACAACTTAGGCTCAATCAATGGGTTAAACAGGCAGTGCGGTGGATGCCTATGGAAAAATGGGATGCCTGTGCATTTGCTGTTAACCCGGAATCACTGCATGGGCGAGTCTGCTATGGAGGTCTTGACCTATCGAGCAGTACGGATATCACGGCTTTCGTGCTGGTCTTTCCCCCATTGGATGAGGATGATAAATACTCTGTTATGCCGTTTTTTTGGATACCGGAGGACAACATCGATTTGCGTGTACGGCGTGACCATGTAAATTATGATGTATGGGTAAAGCAAGAGTTTCTTAAAACCACGGAAGGCAATGTGGTGCATTACGGCTTCATTGAAGCTTTTATTGAGGAGCTGGGAACAAAATATAACATTAGAGAAATAGCATTCGACCGATGGGGTGCTGTGCAAATGACGCAGAACCTTGAAAACCTTGGATTTACGGTTGTTCCGTTCGGTCAAGGCTTTAAAGATATGTCTCCACCGACCAAAGAACTGATGAAACTGACCTTGGAACAAAAGATTGCCCATGGTGGGCATCCGATTCTTCGCTGGATGATGGATAACATCTATATCCGAACTGATCCTGCCGGAAATATCAAGGCAGACAAAGAAAAGTCCACTGAGAAAATTGACGGTGCAGTTGCCACGATTATGGCACTCGACCGTGCAATTCGTTGTGGCGGAGGGACCGGTTCTTCTGTTTATGATGAACGTGGTCTGCTTATTTTTTAATGAAGGAGAGTGATGTCAATGGGAATATTACAAGGAATATTTAAGGCTCGTGACAAGCCTAAGGATAGTCTGAGTGGTAGCCGTTACAGTTTCTTTTTCGGAGGAACTACTGCCGGAAAACCTGTAAATGAACATACGGCAATGCAGATGACGGCGGTCTACTCATGCGTGAGAATATTAGCTGAAACCTTAGCCGGACTTCCACTTCATGTCTATAAATACAACGATAGCGGTGGCAAAGAAAAATATCTACAACATCCTTTATATAGATTGCTCCACGATGAGCCAAACCTTGAGATGACTTCATTTACGTTCCGAGAAACGTTGATGAGTCATCTTTTATTATGGGGCAATGCTTACGCACAGATTATAAGGAACGCACGTGGTGAGGTTATTGCTCTCTATCCCCTTATGCCAAATAAAATGACAGTCGACCGAGATAAAAACGGACAGCTTTTTTATTTGTATCAGCGAAGTGTAGAGGATGCACCCACCCTTGGCAAAGACAGCCTGGTCTATCTCGACCCCTCTGATGTGCTGCATATCCCCGGTTTGGGTTTTGATGGATTAGTAGGATATTCACCCATTGCTATGGCTAAAAATGCCATTGGACTTGCAATGGCTACGGAAGAATACGGAGCGAAGTTCTTCGCCAATGGAGCGGCACCCGGTGGTGTGTTGGAGCATCCGGGAACAATCAAGGACCCACAAAAGGTAAGAGACAGCTGGAACGCTGCCTATCAAGGTTCAACTAACTCTCACAGGGTGGCAGTGCTGGAAGAAGGCATGAAATATCAGCAGATAGGCATACCTCCCGAGCAAGCACAGTTTCTGGAAACACGGAAATTTCAGATTAATGAAATCGCCCGTATTTTTAGAGTACCGCCGCATATGCTGGCTGACCTTGAAAAAAGTAGCTTTTCAAATATCGAGCAACAGTCCTTAGAGTTTGTGAAATATACTCTCGACCCTTGGGTAGTACGCTGGGAACAAAATATGTACCGTTCTCTCCTTATGGCAAGTGAAAAGCCTACTGTTTTCATCAAATTTAACGTGGACGGATTACTTCGAGGAGATTATGTAAGCCGTATGAGTGGCTACGCAACCGCCAGACAGAATGGTTGGATGAGTGCTAATGACATTCGAGAGCTTGAGAACCTTGACCGAATACCGGCGGAACTTGGTGGTGATCTCTACCTCATTAATGGAGCTATGACCAAATTAGAGGACGCTGGTGCGTTCGCAAATACAACAAGATTGGAGGAAACCGAATGAAGAAATTTTGGAACTGGGTCAAGGATGAAAAATCCGGTACCCGAACGCTTTACCTCGACGGCGTGATTGCCGAGGAATCATGGTTTGATGATGATGTCACCCCTAAGGCTTTTAAATCAGATTTATTTGCCGGTGAGGGTGACATTGTTATTTGGCTGAATTCACCAGGTGGTGATTGCATTGCAGCAAGCCAGATTTACACCATGCTTATGGACTACAAGGGCAAAGTGACCATCAAGATTGACGGAATTGCTGCATCTGCCGCCTCTGTAATTGCTATGGCTGGAACAACTGTGTTTATGGCACCTACTGCACTGATGATGGTCCATAACCCCTTGACCGTAGCAATCGGTGACAGCGAAGAGATGCAAAAAGCCATCGCTATGCTCTCGGAGGTAAAGGAAAGCATCATCAATGCCTATGAAATCAAGACCGGCTTATCAAGGACTAAGCTTTCTCACCTCATGGATGCGGAAACCTGGCTGAATGCTAATAAGGCAATTGAACTCGGCTTTGCAGATGACATTTTGGAGGATGAGAAAAAGCGCATTCAGCAAGATGACTTCACCTATGCTTTCAGCCGTAGGGCTGTCACAAATTCGTTACTTGATAAGGTATGTCCCAAGAAAACCCCTGTCAAAAAAGGTATATCCGCTGATTCACTGGAGAAGCGGCTCAACAACATCATTCATTAATTGGAGGAAAAGATTATGAACAAGATTTTAGAACTGCGCGAGAAACGCGCCAAAGCATGGGACGCTACCAAAGCGTTCTTAGATACCAAGCGTGGCACAGATGGTTTGATTTCTGCTGAGGATGAGGCAACTTACAACAAAATGGAAGCTGATGTTATTGCTCTTGGTAAGGAAATCGACCGTTTGGAAAAACAGGCCATATTGGATGCGGAACTTAATGCTCCTATGGCTAATCCCTTAACAGGTAAGCCTGCCACTCCCCAACTGGAAGGCAAATCCGGAAGAGCAACTGACGAATACAGGAAAGCATTCTGGAATGCTATGCGTACACGTGCCGGTGAGGGTCTTGATCCCACCGTAAAAAATGCTCTTAAGATTGGCACAGACTCAGAAGGTGGATACTTAGTCCCTGACGAGTTTGAGAGAACTCTTGTCGAGGCATTGGAGGATGAGAATCTCTTCCGTAGGCTGGCTAAAGTCATCACAACCGCTTCCGGCGATAGAAAAATTCCGGTGGTTGCATCCAAGGGAACAGCATCATGGATTGATGAGGAAGGTACAATTCCCGAAAGTGACGATAGCTTCGGTCAAGTATCTATCGGAGCCTATAAGCTGGGTACGATGATTAAGGTTTCTGAGGAACTTCTAAACGATAGTGTATTTGAACTTGAACCCTATATTTCAAGGGAATTTGCAAGACGTATCGGTAACAAGGAAGAGGAAGCTTTCTTCACAGGTGACGGTTCCGGTAAACCAACAGGTATTCTTGCAGCCACAGGAGGAGCACAACTCGGTGTAACTACTGCGGGTGCTACAGCTATCACCCTCGATGAAGTGCTTGACCTGTTCTATTCATTAAAAGCACCTTATCGTAATAAGTCTGTATTCATCATGAACGACTCAACAGTAAAGGCAATTCGTAAGCTGAAAGACGGTCAAGGTCAGTACCTATGGCAGCCATCTATACAGGCAGGAACTCCGGATACCATTCTTAACCGTCCGCTTTTCACATCTTCTTACGTGCCTGCTATTGAAGCAGGAGCGAAGACAATCGCATTCGGTGATTTCAGCTATTACTGGGTAGCCGACCGTCAAGGTCGTGTATTTAAGAGGCTTAATGAACTCTTTGCCGTTACCGGCCAGGTAGGCTTTGTTGCTACTCAGCGTGTAGACGGAAAACTGATTCTGCCTGAAGCCATTAAGGTTCTTCAGCAGAAAGCTTAATGGAGGTGCATTATGAGCTATAACACCAAGAATTACACCGAACAGGGCGGCGATAAAACCGTCATCGGCGGTACTTTGGAGATTAAACAGGGAGCCTCGGTAACGGGGCTTCCCATTGCAGAGAATCAAGTAGATAGCACTGCTACCGATGTAGTAGGTCTTGTCGCAGATTTTAATGCTCTGCTTGCTAAGCTAAAAACGGCTGGTTTGATGGCGGCAGACGAATAATCACTGGAAGGAGGCAGTCAGTATGACAACGTATAATCTTCTGCCTAAAGTAAAAGCAAACTTAATTATGTCGCATGATGCAGACGACGGCCTTCTGTTACATTACATCAAAGCGGCTGTCTCCTATGCGGAGAGTTACCAACATGTCGCTGAAGGCTATTACACGGAAAACCCAATGCCACCTACTACTGAACAGGCAATAATCATGCTGGCGAGCCATTTCTATGAAAGCAGAGATGGCTCAACGGCTGGTTTCTTTGCCGATAGTGTGCAAGCAGGTCAGCAGGTATGGAACACGGTAAACCTACTTCTACGGCTTGACCGGGATTGGAAGGTGTGAGATGAGTTTTGGGAAAATGAACACTTTCATCGATATCATCAGCACAGTACCTGTCAAGGATGCGGAAGGTTTCGCTAAAAAAGGTGATAACATACTCGCAAGCTTAAGAGCCTATAAGGAAGATAGACACGGCAGTGAACGATGGACAAATATGGCTTCATTTTCCACTGCAACATCACTGTTTCGGTTTAGGAAAATCTCCGGACTTAAGGTTACAACCGAAATGGTCATAGTATGCGAAGATGGAAGATACCAGATTTTAAGTGTTGAGGATGTAAGAGGCCGTGGAATGTATAATGAGGTTTTGGCAGAAAAGCTGGAATCGACTGTGAGGTGATGGGTATGGCAAAAGTTAATGTAAAGATGCCGGAGGAATTTCTTTTAAAGGTATCCCGGTTAGCTGACCGGACGGATGTCATTCTTCCAAAGGTTTTAGAAGCCGGTGGTGAGGTGGTACTGGATAAAGTCAAAGGAAATCTGAGAGATGTAGTTGGTAAGGATACGAAATACCCATCAAGGAGTACCGGTGAGCTTATATCTTCATTAGGACTATCAGATGCAAAGCAGGATAGAGACGGCAATTTCAATGTGAAAGTCGGTTTTGCAGAACCAAGGTCTGATGGAGAGAGCAATGCTAAAATTGCAAGCATCATTGAATATGGAAAGCACGGTCAGCCTGCAAAACCTTTCTTGAAACCGGCGAGAACTGCATCCAGGAAATCTTGCACCAATGCGATGATAGCCAAGCTGGAGGAGGAGATCAGTAAGATATGAATATTTTAGAAGAACTGAATACCCTCATAACTGCTATATCGCTCCCTGTGGAAACTGGAGTTTTTTCCGATTTGGCACCGGACGAATATGCCGTGATAACTCCACTTTCAGATATCTTTGAAGTCCATGCAGATAATCGACCAGGCTTTGATGTACAAGAGGCACGTATATCGCTGTTCTCAAAGAATAATTACTTAGAGCGGAAAAAGCAGCTCACAACGGCATTATTAAATGCTGATTTCACAGTGACCGAGCGTCGGTATATCGGTCATGAGGATGATACCGGATATCACCATTACGCCATTGACGTGGCAAAAAATTATAGATTGGAGGAATAACATATGGCAACTATCGGTCTTGACAGAC
>JAEWPS010000059.1 GCA_023460515.1 Bacillota bacterium
CAAATGATAGTATAGTAAATATAACAAGTAATGGTTATTATACATTCTATGCAGAAGACCAAGTTGGAAACAAACAAGTATATACATTAAATGTAACAAATGTAGACTTAACAGCACCAGTTATAGATATACAAGTAAGTCCAGAAACTACAGTCGGACTTAATGCAAATATAACAATAAATTATGGCGATTCAACAATAAAGCAATATAAAGTAGGAACAAGCAATGCAACATGGACTAATTATACTGCACCATTTGCAATATCTTCATATACAATACTAGCCAATAACTGGCAAAATGCAGATGGAACAGTAACAATATATGCAAAAGGAAAAGATACAGCTGGTAATGAAGTTACAGTTCAAAAGAAAGTAGTCAGTTTAGATTTAGATAGACCAAATGCACCAGTAATACAATCTAATGCAGGTTATCCGGTTCTATATGAATATGGAGTTAAACTGGATGCCACAACAACAATAACATATGATAATAGAACAGATATAGATAATTACTACAGTATAGATAATGGCATAACATGGAATGTATATACAAGTAGTTTTAATTACCCAAGTGGTACAGTAATAGCAAAAAGCATTAAAAAGACAACTGCTTTAGAAGTATCTACAAGTAAGTCAATAACAATGCCTAGTGACGCTTTAAAACCAGCAGCATATGATGAAGATTATGCAACATATTCCTCAAATAGTCCGAATGGTGTAATAAAAGTAGATCCAACTATGGAAGGAAGAAAAGTAAGATTAAAATTACAATTTACAGGTGGAGAGTACTTCTCGGGATCTATAATCTTCATAAATTCAGCAGGAAGTACTATTTCACAAATAAATGTAAGTTGTCATTATGCAACAAATTATGATAGCCTATTAGCAATACCAATTGGTACTACACAAATAAAAATCTCATCAATTACAGTGAATACATATGAAATTGCTACATCAAATGAACCTACATTTACAGCAACTAAAGAATATATGTTATTACATGCAGATCCTACAAAAGCAATAAAAACGTCATACCAGATGGTAACAGTTAATTATTTTTCTACAAGTGTACAAAGACTATATAGAATTGGAACAACTGGGGATTGGCTAAATTATCAAGATCAACCTATAAAAGTAGATGCAGGTTTAACAATATATACTAAAGGTATAGATAAAAATGGAAATGAAACTAGAATTATATCAAGTTATACTTCAACTGTACCAGATGCTATAGGTGCACTTGCATATGATGGAAGCTATACAACTTCTTCTACGAATAGCCCTAAAGGTGTAATAAAAGTAGATGGTAGTATGATAGGTAAAAATATAAGGTTAAAATTACAATTTAGTGGCGGAGAATATTTTTCTGGAGCAATTAAATTTTTGAATTCATCATCTGGAGTAATTTCACAAATAAATGTAAGTTGTCATTATGCAACAGCTTATGATAATATAGTGACTATACCAGCAGGTACAACACTAATAAGCATAGAATCTATTATAGTAACTACATATGAAATTGAACCTTCAAATGAACCTTCATTTGGAACAACAAATGGATATATGTTATTACATGCTGATGTTGGTAAAGCAATAAAGTCATCATATCAGATGGTAACAGTTAATTATTTTCCAACAAGTATACAAAGACTGTATAGAATCGGTACAACTGGTGATTGGTTAAATTATCAAGATCAGCCTATAAAAGTGAACTCAGGCTTAACAATATATGCTAAGGGTATAGATCAATATGGAAATGAAACAAGAATTGTATCTAGCTATACATCAATTGTACCAGATGCAATGGGATCGTTAGCATATGATGGAAATTATACAACATATTCCACAAATAATACAAAATCCAGAATAAAAGTAGATATTAGTATGGTAAGTAAAAGGATAAGATTAAAATTACAATTCACTGGTGGAGAATATTTTTCGGGATATATAAAATTCTTAAATTCATCAGGTGGGATAATTTCACAAATAGATGTAAGTTGTCATTATGCAACAAATTATGATAATATAGTAACAATACCAAATGGTACTACAGAAATAAGTATAGAATCTATTACAATATTAACATTCGAAATTGAACCAGTTAATGAACCAACTTTTTCAGTATCTACAATTTATATGTTGCTACATGCAGATGATTCAAAAGCTATCAAAGCACCTTCACAATTAGTAACAATAAATTATTTTCCAACAAGTGTGCAAAAATTATATAGTTTAGATGCAGGAGCTACTTGGTTAAACTATCCAAATGAACCAATAAAATTATCTAGTGGTTCAACAATATATGCAAAAGGTATAGATCAATATGGTAATGTAACTAGGTTAACTTCAAGTTATACTGCAAATATTGTGGATGCTATTGGGGCACAAGCATATGATGGTAATATAACAACATATGCGTCTAATAGTACAAAAGGTATAATACAGGTAGATCCAAGTATGATAGGTAAAAAAATAAGAATAAAATCAACATTTTATGGCGCTGAATATTCTACAGGATATATACAATTTTTAAATTCATCTAAAACTTTAATTTTGCAAATTGCAGTTGGTATTCATTATTCGGCCGGTTATGATAATATCGTAACAATACCTGCTAATACAACCGAGATAAATTTATTATCAACTACTATATATACATATGAAATTGCTGTATCACAATAAAAATAAAAATTATTAATATAAAATAATAGAGACGAGTCATATTGAACTTGTCTCTATTTTATATATACATATTGTATTTTTATTATTTTTATTATATAATATAAACAAGGTGATTTTTTTGGATAAACAAAAGAGAAATAAAAGCTTTCTAAATTTTTTGATACTAGTGGTTTCAATAGTAATAGTTGTATTATTATGTATATTCTTATTAGATACGACAGGTAAAATAAATCAGGGAAGTTTTAGAGTAAGCGATTTAGTTATTTTTTCTATAGCAGATGTTAAAGACACAGAAGGGCAAAATAACGATGAAATACCTAATCAACAAAATAACACGACTGATGAAACTAAAAAGCCAATTACTAGTTTGTCGGACCTTAGGTTAGATGTTTCACAAAAGAATACAATATCCTTTTTAATTGCAAAATCTAATGAAGTAGAATCTAGTGAAATATATATAGATACAGTTAAAATTAAGTTCCCATTAAAAGGTGAAAACATTTATATTTATCAAAGTGAAGAAAATAAAATAGATCTTAAAACTGAAAATATAAGATTAGTTTTAAATAAAGAGGATAAAGATGGTCAATATTTAATTAAATTTAATATTGATAATATAAATTGTGTAAAGGATGCTTTTATTCCACAAACACAAAATTCTATTACTTTTGATGGAACAATATTTAATATTTTAAATATAAAAATTTCAGATATTACTTTTAATGTTCAATTCAATCTAAATATACTTGATTCAACTGGTAAATTAAATATTTGCAAAGTAAATGTTAATTTACCGAATGAATTATTAATTACTCATGGGCTTAGTATTGTAAAAGAAGATATAAGAAATTTTCCATTTAGAATAAAATAGAAATTAATAAAACTTTAATAAAGTACTTGAATTTTTTTACTAAATAGTGTATAATATCTTTGTACCAAACAATAGGGCTTCAACGTGAACCTTGTCAGATCCGGAAGGAAGCAGCAACAGCTTGTAAGTTCTATGTGTTTGGTACATTTTAGTATGTGGGTGATGAATATGGGTTACATAGCATTATATAGAAAATATAGACCAGATAGATTCTCAGATATTGTTGGACAAGAAAATATAACATCAATACTAAAGAGTCAAATAAAAAATTTAAAAACTTCTCATGCGTATATATTTAGTGGTAGTAGAGGAACAGGAAAAACCTCGGCAGCTAAAGTGTTTGCAAGAGCAATAAATTGTATGAATCCACAAGATGGTGAACCATGTAATGAATGTGAAGCATGTAAAAGTATACTCTCTGGAGATACTACTGATGTAGTTGAAATGGATGCTGCTTCAAATAATAGTGTTGAGAATATAAGACAAATTAGAAATGAAGTTGTATATGCAGCAACATCTGTTAAATATAGAGTTTATATAATAGATGAGGTTCATATGTTAACAACAAGTGCATTTAATGCATTACTTAAAACTTTAGAAGAACCTCCTGAAAACGTTGTGTTTATTTTAGCTACAACAGAGCAACATAAAATACCAGTAACTATACTTTCAAGATGTTTAAGATTTGAATTTTCTAAAATATCTGAGTATAATATAAAAGAAAGATTAATTCATGTTTTAAGTGAAGAAAATGTAAATTATGAGATAGAAGCAATTGAATATATTGCAAAACTTGCTGATGGAGCATTAAGAGATGCACTTAGCATATTAGATAGATGTTTATCTGAAAAAGATGAAATTTTAAAATTAATTAAAGTTGAGGAAATAATAGGGGCAACTAGTAAAGAAATATTAAAAAGTTTGGTTGATGCTATATTAAACAGAAATAGTATTGAAGTATTAAATACTATAGATATGGTAGTAAAAAAAGGTAAAGATTTAAGACAATTGATTTATTCACTTACAGAAGAGTTTTTGGAAATTTTAATTAATTCAGATAATATAGAAAATAGTAATAGAATAACAAATATTATAAATGAACTCTCTAGTTTAGATAATGAAATAAGACTTAGTGTAAAGCCTACTATTTTAATAAAATCTGCTTTAGTAAGAATTAGTAATTCTTCAAGTGTTAAAACTGTGGATAATGTTATTAATAAAGTCAGCAGTTTAGATAATAACTATATAAATGATAAAATTGAAAATTTAGAAAAAGAAATTAGTAGCATAAAAGAAGTGCTTAACAATAAAAGCGTAGAAAATTTAAATAATAATATAATAGAAAAAGATGAAAAAAAAATAGTAAGTGATAACTTAAAACCTTTTAAAAATTATGAAGATTTCAAAAATATTATACTTTCAAAAGGAAATATTAAGTTGTTCTCTAATTTGGCGGGATCAAATATGTTTTTAACTGATGAAAATGTGGTAATTGTTACAGTTAATGAATTTGCATATAAAATGTTAGCACTTGAAGAACAAAAAAGTATTTTTTCTAATCTTTTAAAATCTGAGTACAATATAGAAAAACCTTTAATAATAAAGCTAAAGAAACAAGTCAAAGAAAGTAAGATGGAAAAAATACTTAAAGATAGTAGTGTAGAATATACAAATTTGGATTAAGAAGGGAATGTGAATTTAATGGGTAAATTTGGTGGATTTAACGGTGGAGGCATGGGAAATATGCAAAACCTAATGAAACAAGCACAAAAAATGCAAGCTGATATGTTAAAAAAACAGCAAGAGGTTGGTGAAAAGGAATTTGAAGCATCAGCAGGTGGCGGTGCGGTAATAATAAAATGTAATGGAGATAAGATAGTAAAAGAAGTAATAATAAAACCAGAAGTTATAGCTGATGGAGATGTAGAAATGCTACAAGATTTAATAAAAGCTGCTACTAATGAAGCTCTTGGTAAGGCTGAATCTGCTATGCAATCTAATCTAGGACAATTTAATATACCTGGACTTATGTAGGTATACATATGTATTCAGATATAATAAATAAATTAATTAAACAGTTTGAAAAATTACCAGGAATAGGTCATAAGACTGCAGTAAGACTTGCATTTTATATATTAGAGTCTCCGCTAGAAACAGCAGAAGAAATGGCAAAAGTTTTAGTTGAGGCCAAGCAAAAGGTTAAACTTTGTTCGAAATGTTTTAATATAACTGAAAAAGATCCATGCGAAATTTGTTCAAATACAAAAAGGGATGAAACTATTATATGTGTTGTTGAAAGTGTTAAAGACGTTATTGCGATGGAAAGAACACATGAATTTAATGGTACATACCATGTATTACATGGTAGTATTTCGCCAATGAACAATATAACAGCTGGAGATATAAAAGTTAAAGAACTATTAGAGAGATTAAAGGAAGTTGATGTTAAAGAAGTAATAATAGCTACTAATCCTACTATTGAAGGTGAAACTACAGCTATGTATATTTCTAGATTAATTAAACCGCTAAATATATCTGTTAGTAGAATAGCTCATGGTATTCCAGTAGGTGGAGATATAGAATATACAGATGAAATTACATTAATAAAGGCATTAGAAGGCAGAAGAGAAATGTAAAAAAAATTACGCTAACCATAAAATTATAAAACCTTATGGCTAGCAACCTTATTCTCGGGTATAAAAAATACTTTAGAGAAACCAAGGGAGTTATACTATCCAACATGTATTAAATATTAATTAAAATAATCAACAATAAATTAAACAATCAGGACTTGTATAACAAAGCTATATATTAACTATATATATAGACACTAATATTATGGTTTGTTTTTAAAAACATATACATATAATATAAAAAGAAAGGTGATATTTTTTGAAATATAATAATGTAAAATATAATGAGTTAAGAGAAAAATATAAAGAATTTAATTATGATAATTATTCATATGTTTTCGTAGATAATAAATTAGAAATTACATTTGAGTTTTCACAATATGATGGTATAAATTTTAAGCCAAAATGGACAATACCAATAAGTGAAGACGAATATATAAAAAAGGATAGATCATTTCTAGATAAAATAATATTTAATCTAGGATTAGTCGAGGTTATAAGTTATTGGAAGGCTACATGTTCGCCAATTTTAAATGTAAAATGTTCGGCTTTGAATGAACATCAAAAGAAATGGTGGAAAAAACTATATTTTAATGGTTTAGGTGAATTTTTTTATACAAACAATATTTCTGTAAATGAAAGTGATTTTATTGATATTATATGTAATAATGAATTAGAAAAAAATGAAATTATTTTGAAAGATGATTTTGAGGGATGTTTAATCCCAATAGGTGGAGGAAAAGACTCAATAGTTACACTAGAAACCTTAAATAAATCAAAACAAAAGTTAGATAATTTGTGCTATATTGTAAATCCAAGAGGAGCAACTATAGAAACAGCAAAAATTTCTGGATATAGAGATAAAACTGTTTCTGTAAATAGAACTATAGATAAAAATTTAATAGATTTAAATAATAATGGTTTTCTTAATGGACACACTCCTTTTTCTGCAATTTTAGCATTTTCATCATATTTAACGGCATATTTATATGACAAGAAATTTATAACGTTGTCTAATGAATCTAGTGCTAACGAATCTAATGTTGAAGGAAGTAATGTTAATCATCAATATTCTAAAAGTATAGAATTTGAAAACGATTTTAGGGAATATGTTCAAATTTATCTGTCTGATAAAATACAATATTTTAGTTTACTAAGACCACTTAATGAATTTAAGATTGTCAAAATATTTTGTCAATATAATAAGTATTTCAAAGTTTTTAAAAGTTGTAATGTAGGCTCAAAAGAAGATATATGGTGCAATAATTGTCCTAAATGTTTATATGTTTATATAATGTTATCTGCTTTTTTATCTTTAGAAGAAATGAATGTAATTTTTGAAACTAATATGTTTGATAATATTGAACTTACAAATATTCTAGATGGTTTAGTAAGTAGCAAATTTGATAAACCATTTGAATGTGTTGGCACAAAAGAAGAGATAAATTATGCATTGTATATAAAAATTAATAAATTAAAAGAAAATAAAAAGGAATTGCCACCATTATTATCATACTATATGAATAATTATTCTGACATATATGATAATATATTGATTAATAATGTTAAAGATAATGTAGAAAATTATTATGATTTGGAAAACAATGTTCCAATTGAATTTAAGGAGTTAATATAGATGGTAGAGCAAATGATTAATAATATATATAGTTTTTTAGATGGAAAAAAAATATTGATATTAGGTTATAGTAGAGAAGGAAAGTCTACATATAATTTTATAAGAAATAGATTGAAAAATCTTAAAATATCTATATTAGATCATAATGTTATTGATAAAATTGATGATGATAATGTTGAAGTTTTTTGTGATAATGAATATGAAGAATATTTTAAAAAATTTGATATAATAATCAAAAGTCCTGGGGTACCTATAAAAAGAGAAATGTATAACAGATATAAAGAAAAGATAGTATCCCAAACTAGTTTGTTTTTAGAGTATTCGAAAAATATGATAGTGGGTATAACTGGTACTAAAGGTAAAAGCACAACCTCATCATTAATACACCACATACTAAAAAATTGTAATTTAAATAGTATGCTGGTGGGTAATATAGGAACTCCTATTTTATCTCAAATTAATGATATAAGTGATGATACTATAATTGTATTTGAAATGTCATCTCATCAATTACAATATATTAACAAATCCCCTAAAATTTCAGTATTACTTAATATTTACGAGGAACATTTAGATTACTATGAAACTTTTGAGGAGTATATATTTTCTAAAGAGAATATATATAGATTTCAAAATGAAAATGATTTGGTAATATATAATTCATCTCTAGACACTATAAATGTTAGTAATATATTAAAAATAGGGCAAAGAAGGTTACCTATATATATAAATAATGAAAATATAAAGGAAAACAATTATGTTAATATAAAAGAAGATGTAATATTATTTAAAATTGGAGAAAAAGAGTTATCAATTGATGTAGCAGATATAGATACTGACTTAAAAGGTGCACATAATTTATATAATATAGTAATAGCTATATCTATAGCTAATGAGATGAAATTAGAAATTAAAGATATCTTAAAGGCAATATCTTCTTTTGAAGGATTAGAACATAGGATGGAATATGTAGGAAAGTTTAATGATATCAATTATTACAATGATTCTATTGCAACTATTCCAGAAGCTACTATATGTGCTGTTAAAAGTCTAGTAAAAGTAGATACAATAATCATCGGTGGGAAAGACAGAGGAGTAAACTATTGTGAATTGGTAAACTTTTTGAATAAAAGCGAGATCGGTAAAGTATTGCTTATATCTGAAAGTGGAAAAAGAATATATGATATGTTAGAAAAAAATAATAATAAATATATATATGCCGAAAATTTGGAAAAGGCAATAGAACTAGCAAAATTAAATACTCCTAAAAATGGAATTTGTCTACTATCACCAGCAGCGGCAAGCTATGGATATTACAAAAACTTTGAAGAAAGAGGTAACAAATTTAAAGAATTAGTTAAGAAATAAATAATAAAGCAGAGGGAGAACGATTATTCAATCGTTCTCCCTCCATCTATATTAAATACTAAACTTTGAAAAATCCAAAATTTAGTATATTTCAAAACATCTAACTTCCAAATTTGGAAGTGTCAAAAAACTTTAATGTGGTTATTATACCATTAATGGAATAAAATGTCAATTGTTTTAGAAAATAAAACAACAGAATATAAAAAAGACGATTAAATTCTAATCGTCCTTTTTGTTTATCTGAATAATTTTTTTAAATTTTAAAAAAGTCAAAATTCAAGAGCGTTGGGAAAGGATTTGATGCGTATGCAGATTTGATTCTCGAAGTAAATTCAAGAGGTTCTTTTGTTAAAACACATCTCTCTCCTTTTAAATTGGTTTTTACAACCAGCTCGGTATCGATATTCTTGCACCAATCTGCTAAGCCTGCGACATCATCTGTTTCAAATGTTGCGATGATTGAATAATCATCAAGAACTAATGAAACAGTTTTTTCAATATACTGCGCAGTCATTCCAGCCATATTCTTAATAATAAGTTTTTTTCCGGCATCAATGGCAGCTTCTACGTTTTCCTCCATAACGCATATCATGATTTTATCGTCAGATTTATACCAGTATACTTCAGCACCGATTTCTTCAGAAAGCTTAGCGCAGATGCATGAATCAACCAGATCAAAATCTTCAAAGACTACAAATACATCAGTACACCGACCTTGGAACTTTTCTTGCTTAACGCTTGGATCAACCAAAAAATGTTTTGCGACAATACCCATAATAACAAACCTCCAATTTTGTAAGTTTCAAGTAATTTTTAAGCATTATAATTATATCACAAATTGCTTTGAAAGTCAATAATATAGATACATTATTTAACATAATAATGGTAAAATTGAAATAATATTTAAAATTTAATGAATATTATAGAAAATTATCATAAAAAATTACTATAATTTATATAAAATATACTAATTTTGTGTAAAAATATTAAAGTTTTATTTAAATTACAACAATATTAAAAAAATTTAAGTAAAATTACACAAATATTTCAAAAAATATAGAAAAATAAAAGTTTTATGATATAATGTATATAGAATATTTGTGGGGTGTTTTTGTATGGAAGAGAGAAAAATTCTGATAGTAGATGATGAGAAGTCAATAGTTGAAATTTTGAAATTTAATTTGGAAAAAGAAGGATATAAAACCTATGAAGCTTATGATGCTGATGAAGCTATTGAAAAGGCATTTGAAGTTAATCCGGATTTAATATTACTAGATGTTATGCTTCCTAAATCAGATGGCTTTACAGTTTGTAGAAGAATAAGACAAAAATTATCATGTCCTATTATAATGCTTACAGCAAGAGAAGATGTTGTTGATAAGATAATTGGACTTGAACTTGGTGCAGATGATTATATGACAAAACCTTTTAGTATTAGAGAAGTAATTGCTAGAATAAAAGCAAATTTAAGAAAATATGTTAAGACTGTTGAAAATAAGGTAGACGATGAAAAACAAAATGGATTTATGATAAAAGATATGTTCATTGACTCAAAAAATTATCTTGCAACAATTAATGGAAAAATAATTGATTTAACAACGAAAGAATTTGATTTATTAAAACTATTATCAAGTTCTCCAAATGAGGTATTTACAAGAGAACAAATTTTAAAAACTATATGGGGGTACGATTATTACGGTGATGCAAGAACAGTTGATGTTACTGTAAGAAGATTAAGAGAGAAGATAGAAAATAATACGGCAGCTCCAAAATATCTATTGACAAAAAGAGGAATGGGTTACTACGTAACACTAAAATAACCTTTAGTGGTACACATTTTGTACCACTATTTCTTTTATAAAGAGGTGAAAAAATTGAGAAGCTCAATAAAAAGAACTATATTATTGCTTTCTATTGCTATAATTTTAATTGTTTATGTATCTATTTTTTATTTAACAAAACTAGGTATTATTCTAACTGATAATTTCTTTCACATTAATAACTTAATTATATTACTAGGTATATTTGTTATTGTTATGACAATATCTAGTGTAATATCAAAGATGATTGTATTTCCGCTCAGAAAAATCGAAAGAAATATGAAAAGTGTTGTAGATGGTAAATCAATTGAAACTAAACATTTAAAAGGGTATAATAAATTTAAAGAGATAGATGATTTAATTGATATATATTCTACTATGATGGAAGTAATTAAAAAGAATAATTTTGATTTAAATAGTCAAAAAAGTAAAACTGAAATTATATTAGAACAAATGGCAGATGGTGTAATTGCATTTTCTGTTACAAAGGATGTCATACATATTAACAAGTCAGCTATTAACCTTTTAGGTATATCTAAGGAATTTGATAATTTTGATAAAATAATAAGCAAGATTAACTTACAATTAGATTTTGATCAGATAATGTATTTACCAAACTATAAAAGTATAGAATATAGAGCAGTTATAAATGAAAATATTTTAAACTTAATATTTGTCCCTTTTTTTAGTGACAAGCTTATACCTATGGGTATAATAATGGTTGCAAGAAATGTTACAGAAAGTGTTAGATTAGATAATATGAGAAAAGAATTTGTAGCGAATGTTTCTCATGAACTTAAAACACCGCTTACTTCTATAAAAGGTTATTCTGAAACAATGATGAGAGCAGATTTAACAGATGCTGAAATTTCAGAGTTTGCGAAAGTTATTAATCAAGAAGCTAGTAGAATGGACAGGCTAGTTGTAGATTTATTGCAACTTTCTAAGTTTGATTATAGTAAGGCATCATTTAAAAAGACAACTTTTTCTTTATCAGATTTGGCAACGAATGTAACTGAAAAAATGAAATATAGTGCTAGTCAAAAAGAACATACTTTAGATTGTGAAGTAATTGTACCAACTAAGGTATATGCGGATAAGGATTCAATAGAACAAGTAATAATGAATGTAGTAAGTAATAGTATAAAATATACACCAGATGGTGGTAATATAATGGTATATGTAGGAAGTGTAAATAATAGTGCATATATTAAAATAGTAGATAATGGTATGGGTATACCTGAAAAAGATTTGCAAAGAATATTTGAAAGGTTCTATAGAGTAGATAAAGCAAGATCTAGACAAATGGGTGGAACAGGTCTTGGACTTGCAATAGTTAAAGAGATAGTAGATGGTAATGGTGGAACTATAGATATTAGAAGTGAAGTAGATAAAGGTACTGAAATAATTATAACTCTACCAGTTAAATAAAAGGAGATAAAATGACATATATAGACACACATGCTCATTACAATGATGAAGTATATAAAGATAATTTAGATGAAGTATTAAATATAGTAAAAAAAGCAAATGTAGATAAAATAGTAAATGTAGGTTATAGTATAGAAGGTTCAAAAGAGTGTATTGAACTTGCAAAGAAATATGATTATATATACTCTACAATAGGTATACATCCAGAAAATGTAGATGATAGTGTTGATGAACTTGAAAAATTATATAACGAAAATAAGGATGGTAAGATAGTAGCAATAGGTGAAATAGGTTTAGATTATGCCTATGTACAAGATAACAAAGAAAAACAGATTAGTCAATTTATAAAGCAAATTAAATTAGCTGAAAAACTTAATCTGCCAATTGTAATACATTCAAGAGATGCTTCTTTGGATACATATAATGTAATAAGAGAAAATGTAAGTGAAGGAACAAAATTGTTATTTCATTGTTTTGCGCCTTCAGATGATTTAGTTAGGTTAGTACTAGAAAGAAAATTTTTTGTTGCTTTTGGTGGGAATATAACATATCCTAGAAATGTATCTTTTAAAAAATACATTGAAATGATTCCAGTAGAGCAAATGGTTTTGGAAACAGACTCTCCATATTTAACTCCAATACCTTTTAGGGGTAAAATTAATAATTCTTCTAATTTGAATATTGTATGCAAGAAGCTTGCAGAATATAAAAATATGAATGAAGAAGATTTAGCAAAGGTATTATATAAAAATTCAATAGAATTTTTTAATTTGAAATAGATTAAACTGTAAATATTAGATATTAATTGTCTAATATTTATATATAATTAGGAAGGGAGATATTATGAAAAATAAAAAATTAGTTATAGTAATAATTATATTAGTTATTTTAGTTCTATCTTCAATAATTATATTTTTTAGAGAAGATTATTCTAATGTGAATGTAAAAACAACAGATATTATAGATAACATTTTTGAAACATTAGATGAAGATATTCCTAATATGATTGACCTTACTGAAGATGAACTTAAAAACAATTACAATATAGAAGTTGATAAAATTGAGGAGTATGTTGTTAAAATTCCTATAATGAATGTTAGGGCAGATGAAATTGCAATAATAAAAGTTAAAAATATAAGAGATGTTGGATATGTAAAAGATAAAGTTAATGATAGAGTCAAAAATATTCAAGATAGCTTCGATGGATACTTACAAGATCAACTAGTAATTGCCAAAAGTCCATTAATAATAACAAAAGGTAGATATATATTGATGTCAATATCTGAAAGTAATGATACCATTGAAAGTATATTTAATAGTTATTTTATAAATAATAAATAGTGAAATTACTAATAAATAAAAATAATGAATATTATTTATTAATAAATAGTATAATATAAATAGAAATGAGGTTGTCTTATGCAATATTTAATTTTTTTTGGATGTATAATAGCGGTTGTAATAATAGCTAAGATATTATCTTGGCCTTTTAAAATAATATTTAAATTACTGATCAATATTGTTATTGGTGGATTGCTTTTACTAGTAGTTAACATATTTGGAGCTGGATTTGGATTACATATACCATTTAACACCATAACAGCACTTGTATCAGGAATATTAGGTTTACCAGGTGTATTACTTTTAATTGTACTTCAATATATAATATAAATATAATTTACATATAGTAAAATTGTATATTTTTTTAGAATTTGCTAAAAATATTACTAAAATGGGAGGTAATATGAAAGCATATAGTTTTAAGAAATATACAATTTTTTTATGC
Source organism: Bacillota bacterium (assembly GCA_023460515.1). GTDB lineage: Bacteria > Bacillota > Clostridia > TANB77 > CAG-465 > RGIG5057. Next base: position 14,227 of record JAEWPS010000059.1, read on the forward strand.
GTATTAACTTTTTTGGTATTTTCACTTTACTTATCTATTAACAATATTAGTATCAAAATACCTGAAATATATGCTGCGAAAGAGACTAAGGCAAGTTCACTTTCTACTAAAAATCCATCATCTGGTTCTGATGTTACGGGTTTATTAGCAAGATTAATTAACGGTGAGGCAAGAGGAGAACCATATCAAGGGCAAGTAGCAGTTGGTGCAGTAATTTTAAATAGGGTTAAAAGCGCAGAGTTTCCTAATACTATATCTGGTGTAATATATCAGAAAGGACAATTTTCTTGTGTTACAGATGGACAATTTGATAAACCAATAGATAAAAACTCTACTATATATAAAGCAGCTAAAGAGGCAATGAATGGTGCTGATCCAACTAATGGTGCTTTGTTTTTTTATAATGCCAAAACTACAAAAAGTAAATGGTTATTTACACTTAAAACAGTTAAGGTAATTGGAAAACATACATTTGCAATTAGTGGAGGTAAAAAATGATAGAACAAATTGAAAATAGAATATTAAAATTCAAAAGAAATATAGATCCTAGAGTATTATCATTAATATTTTTTTGTATATTTGGATTCTTTACTATATTTAGCATGGAAATGACTAATAATTTTAAAAGACAAAAACAACTTGTGCAAGATGAATATAATAGAAGTATGTATGAAATGACTTCATATATAAAGAATGTTGATCTACAATTATATAAAGTACAGTTAACATCAGATAAAAGATTAATAATAGCAACACTTGCAGATATATGGAGACAATCTAATTTAGCAAAAGAAAATTTAGCTAATCTACCAATACTACAAGATAATATGGCAAATACATCGAAATACTTAACCCAAGTTAGTGATTTTTCACATTTTCTAATGGATTCTGTTTCTAGAGGTAAAGAAATAACTAAAGAACAATATGAAGATATCGCTAAACTTAATACAAGTAGTACAGAGCTTTTAGTTATTACTAATAAAATATATGATGACCTTAATACTGGAAGGTTAAAATGGGATGAAGTTGAAAAATCTGGTAATCAAAACTTAGATGAAAGTGTTGCGGTATCTAATATTAATAGTATTTCTGAGACATTTGTTGAATATGAAGGTTTGATATATGATGGTGCATATTCAAATCATATTATAGAGATTACTCCTAAAAGTTTAAGTGAAAAAGTGGTGACTCAAGAAGAGGCAAAAGCTAATTTAATTAATATATTCGGAGAAAAAAATATAGAATACGTAAATTTTACAGGTGAAAATAACAATAGGTTAGAGTTATATGGATTTCAATTGAAGTTAAAAGATAACCCTAATATACGCGATATATATATGACTAAAAAAGATGGTAAGTTGTATTTGATGATAAGCGATAAAAAAGTAGAAGAACAAAAAATTACAGTAGACAGTGCTAAAGATTTGGGAGAAGATTTTCTAAAAAAAATAGGAATAGATAATGTTGTAGATACCTACTATATTATAACAGAAAACCTTGTTACTATTAATTATGCTGCAGTTCAAAATGAAGTAATATTATATCCAGATTTGGTTAAAGTAAAAATTGCGCTGGATGATGGTGAAATTTGCTCAATCGAAACTGGAGGGTATACTTTTAATCATACAACACGAGATAATATGTCCCCAAAATTAACTATTGAGGAGGCGCAAAGTAAAATAAATAAAAATATAAAAATAGAAAGTAAAAATTTAGCTGTAATACCTACTGAATCTAAAAAGGAACTACTAGTATATGAATTTAAAGGTACCGTAAATGAAAAAAAATGTATACTATATATAAATGCCTTAACAGGGGAAGAAGAGAATATTTTGATGGTTATAGAAACACCTAATGGAAGTTTAACAATGTAATAATATAAAATATAAATATACCAAAATAGTTATATTAACTATCTTGGTATATTTTTGTAAATTAGTTTTCGGATAAATATCTAATGTAAATTAAAAATATGTAATTTATTTTATTAATTTACTAATATATATTATGTAAAAAAAATCAATTTGACAGTAATATTTAAAAATACTATTCATATATTGTAATATAAAAATATATGAGGAGGAAATATTATGTTAGTAAATACAGAAAATAAAGGTTTAAATCTCCATACGGTGCCAATTAGAGAAAATGTAAGTGTGTGGATAGAGCAAGACATACTTGTTCCAGATACTAAACCAGATGCAATTAAAATAATAAATGTTACAGTTAATCCATATGTAACAGATGTAGAGGTTATGGATAATAAAGTTAAGGTTACGGGTAAGCTTAACTATTATGTAATATATAGGACAAATGAAACTAATATGGGCACAAGAGGGCTATTTGTATCGCTTCCATATACACAAGTATTAAATGTCAAAGGTATAAAAAAAGATACAGATGTTAGAGTAAGACCTATGGTTAAAAATGTTATTTATTCTCTTCCAAATGAGAGGAAAATAGCAATTAAAACTGAGATTATATTTAGAGTTAAAGGATTAGAATCTACATATATAAATCTAATCCAAAGGTTTTCTCCTGATCATAAGGTAGAAACTAAATTAAGTCAAAATACATTTAATAATATAATAAGAAGTAAATATAATGTTATTGCTTCAAGAGAAGATATTATGATTCCAAATGAAAATGAGGATCTATATGAAATATTAAAAGTTGAACCGTTTATTATAAATACAGAATATAAAGAAAGTTACAATAAAATTATGGTTAAAGGAGATATATCAGTTAATCTACTTTATCTAGCAGATAAACAAGAGACTGAAATCAAGAAAATAACTCTTGAAATACCATTTACAGGTATGATTGAAATGGATAACATAACAGATAAATCAAAATTTAGTATAGATTTCGTAATAAATGATTTTAACATCAGGCCAAATACAGAAATGTCTGCTTCAAAAACAATGAGCGTAGATTATCAAATTGGTGTTTATGTAAATATGTTTGAACAAGAGGAAATATCTTATGTAGATGACTTTTATAGTGAAGAAAAAAAATTGAAATGTGAACAATGTGTTAAAAGAGCGGTTAGAGATGCAATAGTGATACAAAAAAATATAGATATTAAAGAAACTTTAAATAATATTTTAGCGGATAATACAAAATTATTAGATTATACCATTGATACAAGTTATATAGTACTTAAGCAAGTAGCAAACAATGTACATGTGGATGGTAATGTGAAAATAGGTGTTCTAGTTCAAAATATAGATACATTAGAGATTGAAAATAAAGTTGTTGATGTATTAGTAAATGAAGAATATAATTTAGATGATGTAAACCAAGATACTAATATCAGTCTTAACATATATGCAGATAAAGTTAGTATTTCTCAAACTGGAAATGATATGGATGTAAAACTAAAACTAAATTTAGATATAAAAACTGAAAGTATAGTTGACCTTAATGTTTCGGATAATATTGAAGAGGAAGATTTAGATATATCTAATATGGATAGCATGAACATATATATAGTAAAACCAAAAGATACATTATGGTCTATAGCTAAAAAATATAATACAACTGTAGAAAAAATAATTCAAACCAATGATTTAACAGATCAAAGTATAATTAATGTAGGACAGAAAATTCTTATTATCAGGTAATGATATGAGATTAAAATATTATACAAGAACATTAAGACAAATGAGTTTAAACAAACCATTTGTCTTTATTTTTATAACAGTAGTAATTATAATTTCAATTTTTATATATATGTATAGTAAAGCAGCACCAATAATTAATGCTGTATGCGAATCTAATGCTAAATATATTGCCCTAGAGGTAACTAATAAGGCTGTATCTGAAAGCATAGACGATATTAAATATGAAGATTTAGTAATATTAAAACAAGACACAACAGGTAAAATAATAGCAATAAATGCTAATGTTATGGAACTAAATAGATTATCTACTAATATATCAACAACAGTATCAGAAAAGTTAGCAAATATAAAGGATAGATATATAACAATACCGCTTTCTAGTTTATTTAATATGGGACTATTTAGTGGTTATGGCCCTAAATTACCACTTAGTATTATTCCTTCAGGAAATGTAACGGCAAAATTTAAATCTGAATTTGAAGAAGCTGGTATAAATCAAATAAGGCATAGAATATTTATAGAAGTAACTACTAAAGTAAGATTAATAGCACCGTTTTATACGTCTTCACAAGAATATATTAATGAGGTTACAGTTGCAGAATATGTAATAGTTGGAGATACTCCTGAAACTTACTATAATATAACAGGTCTAGAAGATTTAAGTAAAGATACAACAACTAACTTAATAAAATAAAAAAATTAAAATGAAATAAATATTCATTAAGAATATTCTTTAAAAAAAGTAAATTTTATATATTTCTATTGAATTTTTATCAGTAAATGGTATAATTCTAGCAGGAAGTGATAAGATTGAAAAAAAGAATATTCTTAATTGCTATAATAATATTAATTATTCTAATAATAACTTTAACAATTATGTATATTAAAAATATAAGTACTGATCAAAAACAAGAAGAAACAGAAAAACAAGTGGATGAATTAGAAAACATAGTAGTAGAAACGCCAAAACCAGAAGTATATAAAGATGATAATCCAATAAAAATTGGTTTGTACGTAAATAGTAATAATGGTAAAAAATTAATAACAGAATACTCTTCTAAATGGGATGCAGAAGCGATAATGGGGATGTTTTATGCAATTCCTACAAATGATATTATAGTTAGTGGGAAATCATTTGAAACCGTTTGGAAAAAGTATTGGAATGAGTATCCAAATATTGAAAAATACAAAATAGGATATAATATTAAATTTACTCTAAATACTGGAGAAATAATTGATCAAAAAATATTAAATCCAGATGATGCATATTTAATGTTCCCTAAAGTACAATTTTATTTATACGATGATGTTAATTTAATTCCAGGTAGAAGATATTACCACGTAACTCAAGGAGAAATGACAGAAAATACACAGTGTACATCTGTTAAAATTGTTGGTGATAAATCAACAAAAAACATTATATCACCAATTGAATTAACCGTATTTACTTTTGATGGTGAGGAGGATTTTGACTTCCTTACTGGTAAATATCGTGGAAACAGCTATTATACTATTTTGATTAATAAAAAATAATTAATGAAAGGAAAAAATATGAATACAATTTTATTGTCTATAAATCCAGAGCATGTAGAAAAAATATTTAATGGAATAAAACAATATGAATATAGAAAAATTAAATGTAGGAAAGATGTAGAAAAAATAATAATATATTCTACATATCCCATAATGAAGGTTGTAGGAGAAGCAAATGTTGAAAAAACATTAGAAGATACTCCAAAAAATATATGGAAAATCACAGAAAAATATTCAGGAACTAGCATGGATTTTTATAACGAATATTTTAAAGATAAAGAAAAGGCTATAGCATATAAATTAATAGATGTTGAAAAATATAGTAGACCTAAAGAATTATCTGAGTATGGTATAAAACATTCACCACAATCATTTTTATATATAGATGATATAAAAGATATAATAAATAATAAATAATAAATAATAAATAATAAATAATAAATAATAAATAATAAATAATAAAAGAAAGCACCTTTAAAAATAAATATGTTTTAAAGGTGCTTTTAGTTTGTTACTTATTAATAGAGTAGTTTTATGCAGGTTGTGATGAGCCTGAAATATTTTGTTCTACAATTTCATTTGCTTCATCATCACCTACAATTTCAGGTTCTTCGTATCCTTGGTAAATTGCACATGACACAACATGACATTCTCCATTGTAACAATCTCCGGGTTTACAATTTGGATGATCTTTGATATATGCCATACAAAACACCTCCTTAATCAATACACTTATTAAAGGTAAAATAAAAAATTAAAATATACAGTATAATTATACCATATGTTTATTAAATTTCAACGGAATATATATAAATATTACTTATTTTTACAAATAAATTAATAATTAGGAATTATTATAATGATGATTAAAAAGAAATACTGTTAATCTTTACATTTATAAAAATAAGTTATATAATATTAATAAAAAAGCAAAAGGAGATTATAAATGGATAAAGAAAAAATAGATTTAATCAGTAAAGAAGTATATAAAAGATGTATTAGTGAAGAAAACTTTTTTGGTATAGGAGCATTCTATCATATAGAATCAGTAGTCAAAAATGCTGTATTTCTTGCGAAAATATATAATGCAGATATAGAAATAGTTACTCTAGCTGCGTGGCTTCATGATATAGCGTCAGTGACAAACTATGAACTATATGAAGACCACCATATACATGGAGTTAAAATTGCAGAAAAAATATTATCAGATTTAGAATATGATAATGAAAAGATCGAACATGTAAAAAAATGTATATTAAATCATAGAGGTAGTGTATTGAATGAAAAAGAAACAGTAGAAGAAAAATGTATTGCAGATGCTGATTCAATATCTCATTTTGATAATGTACCATCATTATTTAATCTTGCTTTTGTTGTAAGGAAATATTCAATTAGTGATGGAGAGAAATTTGTTAAAGATAAACTAATAAGAAGTTACAATAAACTGTCTCCTGAAAGCAAGAAAATATATAAGAATAAATATAATAGTGTAATGGAAATATTTTAGTGTAGCAGTGTATATATTTATAAGTAAATATATGTTATAATAAATTTAATAAAAAACTTTATTTTATTGGAGGTGTTAGAAATTGAAAAAAGAAAAAATAAATAAAATTTTACTTATAATTTCTTTTTTGCCATATGTTTTATTAATATTAATTTCATTATATCATTCCGTTTTTGGGTATGACGTGTATACTCTAATATTACCAACATACGTTAAAACAATATATGGTATGGAAGCTTTCTTATCAACGTTGTCTTGGAATGCTTTATTATTATGCTTTATTCCAATTTTACCTATATGTTTGTTATACCAAATAATAAATTTAACCATATATATTATTAACAAAATTAAACATAAAAAATTTAAACACATTATTATCTATTTATTTGCAATTTGTGCTGTACTCTTAATTTGCGTGCTACTTTTCAGTAGACTTTAGGCAATATAAAATGTTTTTTTATGTACTTTATAAATAAATTGTGATATAATATAATTATTAATAAGAAATAAAATAGAGGTGATAGTTTGAAAAAATTAAGAAAAATGTTAGGCAAATACAATGATGAACATATGATTCAACTTATGGCTTTAATTTCTAGTCAAAGTAAAGAAACTATTGCTAATTGGTGTATTGATTATGCTGAAAAAGAAATTCTACCAATATACTTAAAGTATTATCCAAATGATTATAGACCTAAAATGGCTTTAGACGCTTCTCGTGATTGGTTAAAAGGATTAAAGAAACTTCCGGAAGTTAAAAATATAATCTTAAATGAATGTCATCAGGCGGCGCGAGAAGCAGAAAATAATCCAGCAGCTCAAGCAGCGGCTAGAACTCTTGGACAAGCGGCAGCTTGTTTTCATACTCCAACACATTCAATGGGATTAGCATTTTATGGCGGAGCAGCTGTTGCTTATGATAGATTAGGACTTGAAGCTAGCAATGAGGAATATGAAGAGGTAGCATATCAGGAAGTTATTAAAATGATTAATGAATTAAAGAAGGTTGCAGTAGAAAATGAAACAAACAAGGCAAAATTAAATTGGCACTGTTAATAAATTATAATAATAAATACAAAAACCCAGTAAATATAACCATTTATTGGGTTTTTGTAAATAATTTTTATCTTTTTTAAAAATAAATGTAATATATAGTTGACATTTTGTAAGATATAGTATATAATATTATTATCAAATGAGGTGAAATATGAAGAATAGGAAAATGAAAATTGCGCGATTAGAACTAGATATGAAACAAGAAGATCTAGCAACTATTGTAGGAGTTACACGCCAAACAATTGGTATGATTGAGTCTGGAAATTACAACCCTACTTTAAATCTTTGTATTGCAATCTGTAAGGCACTTGGCAAAACTTTGGATGAATTATTTTGGGAGGTAGAAAAATGAAAAAACAAATTATACAAGACGAAAGAATAGTAACACAAAAACAAAAAATATTAAGTGAATCATATATCATCTTAATGGTAATTCTTATTATATCTATATTTATACAACAAAATTTATTAAATGCACCTTTTAAACAATATGCAGTTGAGGTTATATGTTTTTTTGGAATATCAATTTACATTTTAATACGTAATTTAACACTTGGAATTGATATGTTTGGAGAAAAAAAGATGGCAAAAATAATAGCTTTTAGAAATAGTATAATAGCTGGAATTGCTGTAACCGTTGTAACAGGTGTTTCAAACTATATTGAATACGCAGAGAAATATGCAGGAAAATTGAGTTTTTTTGTGATTTCACTATTAATTACATTTATTAGTTCAGTTATTTGCACATTTGTTGTCTTTGCATTGATAGGGTTTATTAATGATATCAAAATAAATCAACTTGAAAAAAAATTGGATGAAGAAGAAGAAAACAATTAATGGCTAAATTAAAAATTTATGAGTTAACCAACAATATAATAAAAGCTTCAAACTTATATGTTTGTAGCTTTTGTTATATTTTATTGCTGCAATTTTGATTGTTGTAAATGAAGTCTTATCAGTAATTATACTTATTTTACATATTATGAGTATGCTAAGTGAAAGTTTGATAGTGTCTTGTACTAAATAGTTATTGAAATATTATGTAAAATATGATATAATACATATAGTTAAATTTATATTAATGGAGGGATGAATATGTCATTGACAATTTATCGAGTGTGTCAACCGGTGATTATCCGGGAAGAGAATATTATTGATGTAAAATCTGTAACTTTGGCTTGTAATTTTTCATACTCATTGAGCTATTCTGCTGTAGAATTTGTCGAAAAAGCAGCCGAAAATGCAGTTGCCTATGTAGAAGAGACCTGCGGTGCTAAATTACTATTGCTATGTAATGCAAAGACGGGTGAAGTTTTTATACCAGATTATTATCCTGAGGTAGTAAAGCTTGAAATTAAGCAACAATTTATTGCATATTTACTGTCTAACATTCAATTTAAAGACATAAAATTTATGAAATTCAAACGAGATAGACTGATCAAATAAAAATCTAACAACCTAAAAAAATATTCAGGAGGTTTTTATGTCTAATAAAGAAAAACGGATTTTTAAAAAAGGTGAGGTATTATATGTAATTGATTGTTGGGGCACTACATGCGGCATGCATGCTTTTGAAGCTTCAGCTAGAATTATTCATGTTGATGAAGAAATAGGAAGTTTTGATGCAGTTCTATATGGTGATACATATCAGAGATATAATGTTAAAGATTACGGTCGCTTGATTTTTGATGATGAATCAGAAGCAAAAAAGGCTGCATATAAATTACCAAAGCCAAATTCATATGTATATCAACTAATAGGTAATAGAGTTTTTGAGAAAATTGTTGTAGGAGTGCGAAATGAAAATATTAATAACTTCACGGATCTAGTTGTTCACTTAAATAAAGGGAAAAGTGTACCTATAGGAAGAATAGGTATTGAACTTTTTCTTGATGAATCATCTGCAAGAGAAAAAACAAGGAAAATTAATTAATTTTTTTTACTTTTTCTAAAAAATTTTAACTGTAAAAATTAAAAAGCACCAAACCATTGAGGTTGGTGCTTTTTCTACATGTATTATTATCTCTTTGATAGTTACAAATATAGTATTTGCAGTAGCTATAAAGATTTTTGCATATTACTTGCATATTACGTAAAAGCTCTTATAGAACTTTATAGATAGCTCTTTTTTTAAAAATGTATACTTGAAATTCATTTGATATTATGATATACTTAGTTCAACAAATAGTAATTTGGAGGTATTTTATTATGGAAAATATTAATGTGGAGATGGAAGATCCAGAAATTGCTACACTTCATCCGTTTTATTATAGTATAGCAGATTTAAACTATAATAAGTATAAACACTTCAAAGAAGAGTATAGGAAATTGACTAGTGGTAGTAAGGGCTGGGATATGCTTTCACATAGTAAAGAAGATAACACTAAGTATATGGAGTATTGGGGTAATTATAAATATCATGCTTTTATAGCTGTCATTTTTCAAGCTTTAGCTGTTGAAGCATATATTAATTACTACGGATTTAAAAAGTTAGGCAATACAAAATTTAAAACACATTATGAAAAAATGGATACTATAGATAAATATATAATTATTTATGAAATAGTAAATAAAAAAGAATTTCCTAAAGATGAAGCAATATATGAAAAATTAAAAAAATTGATTAGTTTAAGAAACTATTTGGTTCATAGTAAGGCAACAAAAGTAAATATGAAAGATGATAACTTGCAAAAATTCTTGGATGATTTAAAAAAGCCCTTTGGTGGACTATTTGAAGATATAGATAAAGTAATGACTACATATAATGAAATTGTAAAAATTATGAGTATATAATTTTAAAATTATATTTTTTAAAAAAGATAATAAATTATACTGTTAAATATATATGGAAATTCATTAATACCAAATAGATAGAGATATTAATAAGAAGTAGAAAAGCTTATATTAAAGCTGGTAAACAACTGAAATATAGCAAATATATATTATAGTTTATAATTAATAATTTGTAGGAGGTGGTAACTTGAATATAAATGATTCTTTTGAAGAAATAATGAATTATGCACACTTTTGGAATTGGTTACCAGACTGGAACATTGTTCAAAAAATATATAATGAATCTCCTAATTCTTATTCTGTATTGACTCCTTTTGCCTATTCATATTTGGAAGAACTTATTCGTTCAGCAACTTCAGAATATGGAATAGAAATTCTCGATGAAAATTATAAACCTAGAAATAGGAAAACTGGAATAGATTTAATTAATATAGCAATAAATGAGAATAGAAGTAATGTAGAATTTGTCTTGATTTTAAAAGAAATGAAACAGTATTTTATTAAATCTCAGCCTACGGATTCTGGGAATAATCGAAATGGTGTTGATCACGGATATTTACATTCAAGGTTTTGGACCAAAGATTCTTTTGAAAAGTTAATCTGTGATATTGCAAGAATTTCAAAATTTTCGCATTTCTAAATAATTAGCGTTTGTAAATTAAATAACAATAATATAAAAAAATATCTACAAAATTAAAAATCATCTAACAAATAAGTTGGGTGATTTTTAATTTATTTCTTATTTCGGGATTTAAAATATTATTTAATAACAAAAACTATTATTTTGTGTATTACCTGCTTATTACTTGTGTATTACGTAGATATTTTAAAACAAATACTTTAAAAAATAATCATAATATTTATAAATTGGTTAAAAATTACATATTTTCCTATATTTATTGTAATACTATTGACATTTTTCTGTAATAAATGTATAATTTAATGAAGAAAAAAGGAAGTGATATTTTGAAAGGAAAATTACATAGTTATAATATAAAAGGATTTGAAAATGATAAAATAATAGTATTTCACGTATTAATCAGCTATGCTATTAGTATAGGATTAATATATTTATTTAAACCTATTTTAGATAATATACCAACATATATACAACCAATAATAGAAATACCATCAGTTATTGGAGTATACGAATTTATAAAATATATTGTCAATAAGTATTTATGGAAGACAAAATTGTTTAGTAAACTTCTAAAAGTGCCAAATTTAAATGGTATATGGAATGGAGTTATAGAAACTAACTATAATGGAAATGATGAGAAAATTGATGTTAAGATGACGATAAAACAAGATTTTGATAAGATACTTATTATATATGATACAGAAAAGTCTATATCTTATAGTACTATAGCAGAAATTAATATAGAGAATGAATATTGTACAGAAATATTTTATCAGTACATTAATGAACCAAAATATAAATATTGTGGAGAATTAAATATTCATCATGGAAGTGCTGATTATACATTAACAGTTGAAGGTGAAATAAAGCGGTGTATATTACAATAAAGAAAGACAAACAAAAGGTTCAGTAATTTTTAATAAGGAGGAGATTTAATTATGGCAGATGTACAAAAAAACTTTAAAGATTTTCATGAAAAAATAAAATTGGATGATGAAAATGATGTGTTGAGAGAAAAAAGAGACATAGTATTAGATGTATTAAAAAATAATATAGATAAAGATGTTGCAAGTTATACTACATTTATTCATGGAAGTTATTCTATGGGGACAGGAATTAAACCTATTGATGGAGATTATGATATTGATGTAGGAATAAGATTTTCTATAGATAAAGATGATTATTCAGATGCAACTATACCTAAAAATTGGGTATTTGAAGCAGTAGATGGACATACAAAAGAAGTTAAATTTAAAAATTCTTGTATAAAAGTTCAATATCAAAAAAGTGAAGAACCAATATACCATGTGGATTTATCGGTATATGCTAATAATAATAGTGATGAAAAAATGTATTTAGCTAAAGGGAACCTTAATAGTAGTACTGAAAATAAATTTTGGGAAATATCTGATCCTACAAAATTCAAAGATAAAGTTAATGAAAGATTTAGCGATAGTGATGATAGAGAACAGTTTAGGAGATGTATAAGATATTTAAAAAGATGGAAAGATTTAAAGTTTAGTTCGAGTGGAAATGTAGCTCCTTCTGGGATAGCATTAACTGTATGTGCATATGAGTATCTTAAATCTAGTTATACATATGATTATTTCACAAATACTAAAAAATACAATGATTTAGAGGCCTTGAGAGTATTAGTTAGTCAAATGATATCAGAATTTAAAACTATTTATGACGAAAATGAAGAAAAATATGTAGAGAGATTAGTTGTAACTATGCCAGTAGAACCTAATAATGATTTACTAGACAAGATGACAAATAATGCTATTTTAGATTTTAAAGATAAACTTGGAATGTTAAATGAAAATTTAGATAAAGCATGTGAAGAAGTTGATCCAGTTAAAGCTTGTGAATATTTAAATAGGTCATTTGGAGATGATTTTGAGATACCCAAAAAAGAGACTACAGCAGAATATAAGAAACAAGCATATATAGGTAATACCGAAGGTGCATAACATGGTATGTCTATATAAAATATTAATGCAAATACAGGAGGTATCTAATATAACTAAACAAGAGGATGACTACTATATAAAAGAGTATTATCTCAGTCAAGTATATAATTGTCAAGTACATTATAAAGAGAATGAATTTAATATTATTGTTGGAATAAAAAAAGATTTCCCACTAACAAATTTATATGTTTTTTGGGCTGACTATAGAGAACACTTTTTTCCACATGTAGAAGAAAATGATGGCAAAGTATGTTATATGGATGATGAAAGCTATATATTTGACAATGAAAATATAGCAGGTATAGTAAGTTCATGTATTAATATGTCAGTAGAGCAAATTTATAGAGGCAAAAATGAATTAAATAAAGAAGACTTTATAAATGAATTTGAACCGTATTGGGATAGATTAGATAATAAAATACCAATATCATGTTATATAAAATTAGATAAAAATATAAAGATAATAAAAACATATTTATTAGAAGATATGTTTATAGCATATGAAAATAAAGTAGACTTGGACAAACTAGTGTTAAAAACTAAACATGTTTTTAATGATGATAATATAGGAAGAGGTATATATATACCTTTAGAAAGTAATAAACAAATATTTCCACCTAAACACAATGAAATGTGGAATATTGGGAAATTAAAGAGTATAATTTTTAGTAATATATCAGTTAAAAATATAAATATACTTAATAGAATGTTGAAAAGTTCTCAAAAATTTATAAAAAGTATTATTATTTCTTTTCCAAAATTAAATGGAGAAATTGGAATTTTTGGTATACTTATATCTAATATAACCAAGATTAAAGGTAATAATAAATTTTCAGCACATCCACTAATAAGTCCATTCTTTAAATGTAAAATAATTCCATTGACTGTTGAAAGAAAAGATAAAAACTTTTTACTTAATAGAGGTGGAGCTGTAGAAGATTTGTTAGATAAAAAAATATTAGTATTGGGCTGTGGTTCTTTAGGTGGATATATAATAGAAGAATTAGTCAAAGTAGGAATTAGTAAACTTACAATAGTGGATAAAGATAAATTTAAAGATGAAAATGTGTTTAGGCATGTATTAGGAGAAGACCAAGTTAATCCTAAATTATCTTATAAAGCAGAGGAAATGAAAAAGTATTTAGATAGAAAATATAAAAATATATCGGTAGATACAATTGCATATGATTTAATTGATAGCATAGAAGATGGAGCAATAGTGTTAAAAGAATATGATTTAATAGTAGTTGCTATAGGAAATCCTAATATTGAGTTTTACTTAAATAAAAAAATATATGAGCTAGAAAAACAACTTCCTACAATTTATACTTGGATAGAAGCTTATGGTATTGGAGGACATGTTTTAGTAACTAATAACAGTAAATATGGTTGCTATAACTGTTTATATTATGATAACTTTACGCTAGAAAGAGTTTTAATAAATAAAGCTTCTTTAATTAATATAAATGAAAATATTATAAAGAAAAAAGCCGGATGTGGAAGTTCATATATTCCATATTCTGCATTAGATGCGATACAAACAGCAATTTTATGTGTGAGGACATCTTTAGAAGTGCTTCTTGGAGAAGAAAGAAATAATCCTCTATTGACATGGAAAGGTGATAATAAGTATAATGTAAAAACTACAAGTAGGTATAACCTATCTGTTGAAAAAATGATTGAAAGCAAGTATTTGTATAAAAGTGAAAAATGTAATGTATGCAATATAAAGGAGATAAAATGAATTACAGGAGAATTAATGGAGCTATTTTAAAAATAAATGAAGAAGCACTAAATCAAATTAATAAGAACCTTAATGAAACAATTGTTAAGCAGAAAGAACATTGTGGTGTTTTACTAGGAAGAGAAATAATGAATAGCTTAAATGTAATAATAGATAAAATTACAGAACCTTCAGAAAATGATGTACAGAGAAAATACTACTTTTTTAGGGATAATAAATATCATCAGATACAAATAAAAAAAGAATGGGAGAATTCTGAGGGGACTTGTAACTATATTGGCGAATGGCATACACACTTAGAAGAGTATCCTAATCCTTCAAGTAAAGACATTAAAGAATGGAAGAAAGCATTAAAAAATTTTAAATTTGATAGAAAAACTTTGTTTTTTATAATTATAGGAACAAAAGAAATTGCTATATGGGAAGGGTGTAAGAGAACACTTGAATTTACTAAGTTGTCTCAATTATGATTTTAATAGTGTATTAAATCGACGATATTAAAAATGTCATATAGAATCATGCTATAATTTATTATTTGAATAAAGAATTTATATAAGTATAAAAAAATCAGATCACTTTATTTATACTTGTTTTAACTTGTCAATTACGTAATTTTCATACAAAATCATAGAAATGAAAAACTGAGTGCTGCCTAAATAAAATTAGAATGTAAAAAAGCTAACTATCACATAGAAAAAAGCCCCAAACCATTGCGGTTGAGGCTTTTTTTGTATAATTTCTGTATTATCTCTTTGAAAATTGTGGTGCTTTTCTTGCTTTCTTAAGACCATATTTTCTTCTTTCTTTAACTCTTGAATCTCTAGTTAGTAAACCATTTCTTTTTAGAACTGTACGAGTATCTAAGTCAGTTGTTGAAAGTGCTTTTGCAATACCATGAGCAATAGCTCCTGCTTGACCTGCAAATCCACCACCATGAACTGTAGCTTCAACATCATATTTTTCCATTAAGTTTGCTACGTTAAAAGGTTTTAATATTATTGCTTTTAATGTATCTAGGTTAAATACTTCGTTAATGTCTTTTTTGTTTATAGTTATTTTACCTGTACCTGGTATTATGTTTACTCTTGCAATAGATGATTTTCTTTTACCTGTTGCATAAATATATTCTTTTGCCATTTCCAATGCCTCCTAATAATTCCATATTTCAGGTTTTTGAGCTGATTGTGTATGCTCTCCGCCTTTATATATTTTTAATTTTGTTAACATAGCTCTACCTAAGCTATTTTTAGGTAACATTCCTTTTACTGCAAGCATAAGAGCTTTATCTGAACATTTATCCATCATTACAGTGTAAGGAGTTTCTTTCATTCCACCAATGTAACCAGAATGTTGTCTGTATACTTTTTGATTTAGCTTATTACCAGTTAAGATAATTTTATCGCTGTTTAAAACTATTACATAGTCACCACAATCTAAATGTGTAGAATATGTAGGTTTATGTTTTCCTTTTATTAGTTTAGCTACTTCTGTTGCAACTCTGCCTAATGGCTTATCTGCAGCATCTATAACATACCATTTTTTTTCAATTTCGTTTAGCTTAACGCTATGTGTAGTATTGTTCATAAAATCCTCCAAAAATATTAAAATAATATAACTAATGTAATCTTCCGGGACCAATTACTTAATTATTTTTCACGTTTAATATTATACAATTAAAAAGGTGTAAAGTCAAGAAAATGTATGCATTTTACATAAAAAAACTGTAAAAATAATTTGTAGTGTAAAAAAAAGGATAAAAACAATCAATTTTTAGTATTAATATTGTAAAAAAAATAAATAAATGATATAATGTTTTCAAATCAAATTATAAACTAGGAGGTTTGGAATGCAGAGTTTTGAAGGCCTAATTGACATGGAAACTATAAATATAAAAGCAGGTATTGAAGATGCAAAAGCAGAGACACAAATAAATAATATAATATCTAGCTTATATTCAACAAATGACTCACATGCTTTAACTGAGATATATTCGAATATATTATGTGATGATAATGTAGTATATATTTTAAATAGAATATCTAAAGAACAATGTTTCCTAAAACATTTCCCGGAAATTTATGTTAAAAATAAATATGGTGAAAATGTTATCAATTGTACTCAAAATAGTACATATCATAGATATGGAGTTTTTAAACATATATTGGTTACAATAGAGGAAGTTGGAAAATATAACAAAACAATTGGAGATTCCCAAAGAAAAATTTTAAACTGGACAATGTTATTACATGATATAGGTAAGCCTTATGTTAAAGTTGTAACAGATAAAAATACTGAAAGTTTTGCAGGTCATGATGAAATGTCTGTAGAGCTTGCGGAGGTTATTTTAAATAGATTTTATTTTACAGAAGAAGAGAAACATCTTATTTTAACACTTATCAAATATCACGATAAGTTTTTAAATGAAGGTGAAATAACATATGATAATTTAAAGACATTAGCAGAAGAATTAGGAAATAAAAAAGAATTATTCTATATGCTAATTGATGTTAAAGATGCTGATGCTGCTGCAAAAAGCATTGAAGTATATAACAAATACAAACTTACTAAATCAAAATATTTAGATTTTGCAAATACATATTTTGAGAATGTTATAGTAAACTCTAGAACTCAATCTAATATTGTAACAAATTCTTCAGATATAATCTCACATGTTAATATGGCTACTTCAGGGAAAATTGAAGATGTATTACAAGAAATGAGAATGAGTGAAGTATCTACGATGGAATATGACAAGCTTATAGAGGAAGTACTAGATAAAAAGAGAATGTGTCCGTTATATCAACCTATAGTAGATATTGTTACAAGAAGCGTATTTGGATATGAAATTTTAACAAAAATTGAGTATTCAAAAAGAATAGATACAGAATTATTTTTAAAATATGCTGAAGATACTAAAAGATATGATAAACTTCAACAAGTATTATTTACTAATTGTATAGATAGTTTTGTAGATATACGCACTAAAGAATCTAAAAAAGCTTTCGTAAATGTAAATTTAGCTAGCTATGAAAAATATGTTAATAAACCTAGAATATATGATGCAATGAGTAAAGTTCATTTAGTTTTGGAATTACATGGTTATGAAAAATATGACTTAACATCATTACAACAGTTTATAACTACTGTTCATAATAATAATGGAAAAGTATTACTTGATCATTTTGGGATTGGTATATTAAATATTGATGACATGAAACTTCTAACTCCAGATTATATTAAATTAGATAGAAGTTTAGTTGTGGATTTATTAGAAAATGTTAATAAACAAAAATATATAATGGAACTTCAAACATTATGTGTAGCAAAAAGTATAGATTTAATTGCAGTTGGTGTTGAGACAAAAGAAATATATTCAAAATTAAAAAGTTTAGGTATAAGACATATGCAAGGATATTTCTTGGCTTATCCAGCGTATTCAATTGATATATTAAATGATATATTACCAAGTATATTAAATGATATATCAGAAGATAGTATAGTTTAGTTATAACTAAATAATAAAAGATGAAAAACTCATCAAGTAATTTACTTGATGAGTTTTTTGTTACATAAAATTAGATATATAGTTTTTCAAAATATTCAGACATCATACGTTTGGTATTAAAGTAATTGTCTACTGTGTGAATTGATTCGTACATCATCCTTTCCCATGAACTTTTATTATTCATGTACATTGGTAATATCTCATTATTTAAATAATACATTAGAGATTGACAGTCACGTATATCACGTTCGTTACTGTCTTGAATTTCATCATGAATATGAATTTCAAAACCATTTATACCATGAAAACAAGCTTCTTTCCACCATCCATCTAAAGTGCTAAAATTTATACAGCCATTAGCTGCAGCTTTCATACCACTTGTTCCAGATGCTTCTAAACCATTAGGAGTATTTAACCAGATATCTGATCCACCTTCCAGTTTTTTAGCAATATTAATATCATATCCTTCTATGAACACAATATTATTAGGATATTTACACGAAAGATCATAAATATTTTGGATATACTTACGTCCAACATAATCATTTTTATGACACTTTCCCGCAAATACAAATTGAACATTAAATGCTTTAATTACATAATCAAGTGCTTCAGGGATCTTTGCAAATAAATCCCAACGTTTGTAATCTGTAGCGCGGCGTGCAAATCCTATAACTAAGCTGCTTTCGTTAAGTTTAACACCATTTTTATAATATATAAAATCTATGAGGTCTTTCTTGTGAACAGAATGTAACTTACTTATTTCTTGTATATTATTTTTCTTGAATGCTTCTGCAATATCCTCGTATTGCCAAGTTGGTAGATGTACTCCATTAGTTATAGGAAATATTTGAGGAACATCAGGAATATATTTCCAAAGTATATTAGCTGTTTCGCTGTGAACTTTTGCAACAGCATTTACCTTGCCGGAAACATGAAGAGCGGCAACTGTCATACCGTAAGGTTCACCGCCAATTTTTTCAAGCATACGATACTCTAAACCACAATTAGCACTATAACAGATAAGTGTAGCGATATCATGTTTCTCATTTCCACTTGCAACATTTGTATGGGTAGTGAATCTAACTATTTTTTTAACCATATTTAGTGCATCGTTAAAAGAGATACCTCTATTGATATACTCATTAATTATGCCGTGTACAGCAAAAATAGCATGACCATCATTAAAATGGTAGAAGGATATATCTTTACCCAGTGCTTGCAATGCATACAACCCACCAATTCCTAAGATAATCTCTTGACATATTCTTTCTTTTTCAGCTTGGTTTTCAAACTTTTCATTACCGCCATATAGATTGTATGTTAGATATCTGTAGTCATAGTTGCAATCTAAGTCCGCGTCCAACATGTAGAGTTCACCATTATTAAATTTCCAAATCTTTAGCGTAAGATCAAAATCTTCAATTTTAACCATTATAGTTTTACCTGTATCAGTAACATAATTTTGCCAGTTGCCATTTGAATTAGCTACGTCAATAACATTTCCATCTTTTATTTCTTGTTTATTATAACCATTTTTCCATAGTATAGATATAAATGTTATTGGACGTTTCTCATCTGTTGCTTGTTTGAAATAGTCTCCTGCCAGCACGCCTAGTCCACCAGAATAGGTCCGGAAATCTTTAGAATAATCATTGGATATTAATGTAGGTGCAATTTCCATAGTAAAATATGCAATATTTTTCATAATATACTCCTCCTTTAAATTATTAGTAGGATTAAAAATATTTTTCATATATTATATTAACACACATTGCAAAACTTGTCAACATTTGTCGTTAATAAATAACTTTATTAAATTTGACAAATATGTTATAATATAATTTATATATTTAGGAGTAGAGTATGGATAATATATTAGAAAAATGTGAGATATGTCCACATAAATGTAAAGCCAATAGAACAAAAGGCATAATTTCAAGATGTAAAGCTACAGATAAAATAAAAATAGCTCTTGCATCAATTCATAATCATGAAGAGCCATGTATAAGTGGAACAAAAGGTTCAGGTACTATATTTTTTTCTAATTGCAATTTGAATTGTATATACTGCCAAAATTATGAGATTAGTCAAGAAGGTTATGGAAAAGAAATTACCATAGAACATTTAGCAGATATTTTCATATCTCAGCAAAATAAAGGAGTTCACAATATTAACTTGGTATCTCCTACAATATATTCGATTCAAATTTTAGAAGCAATTAAAATTGCAAAAAGTAAAGGGTTAACTATACCTGTTATATATAATACAAGTGGATATGATTCAGTAGAAACATTAAAATTATTAGCAGGTTATATAGATGTATATTTGCCAGACTTTAAATATTCTAATAATGAAATTGCTTACAAATATTCAAAAATTAATAAGTATTTTGATACTGTAAAAGATGCAGTTGCTGAAATGTATAGGCAGGTTGGAAATCCAGTTTTTGATGAAAACGGAATTATACAAAAAGGTATGATAATAAGACATATGATATTACCAAATAATTTAAAGAATACAAAAGGCGTTTTAGACAATATATATAATATGTTTGGAAATAAAATATATATAAGTATAATGGCCCAATATTTTCCTACACATCTTTCTAAACAAACTAGTGATTTAAATAGGAAAATAACAAGAAAAGAATTAATATCTATAGAAGATTATATGTTTAAATTAGATTTTGAAAATGGTTACATTCAAGAATTGGGAAAACATGAAGAAGAGTATGTTCCTATATTTGATTTAAGTGAATAAAAATAAAAGAAAGAAGATGTAATAGTTTTTTACATCTTCTTTTTAAAATTATTTAGAAATTGCGGTTTTAACTTGTTCTATATCTGCTTCCCCAGCTGGCGCAGCAGGAATATAGTAACCTTTTTCTTTTGCAATCGCATATGTATCCCATTTTAAATTATCCAGTTTGTTTCTAGACTCTATTAAAGTTTGTCTGAATTGTTCGTTATCACTATGTTCTATTGCATGATTAATCATAGTAATTGACATGTTTAGGCAGCTTAAAACATCACCTACAGCAAGTTTCTCGTTCATATTACATACCTCCTAAAAGATTTGAAAGTTGCGTTTTTAGGTTATTAAAACCATCACAAACATCTTCAAAATTTTTCACTACACTTTGATCAGAAGTTAGTGTTTTGTAATAAGTAATCTTATCACAAGCAGCAGTAGAAGCAAAAGCTAGATGTCTAATGTTTTGAATTTCTAATTGATTTAAAGAACTCATAATAATACCTCCTAAAATTAGATACGTATATATTATTAGTAAATTGTTTTTTTTTATACTTTAAAAATTATTTAATTTTGGGTTTTGCAAAAATGGCGGCTAGGTATCCAAAAGCTATAGCGGCGGCTATGCCTGCTGAGGTAGCTTTAACTCCACCTGTAAATATACCGATAAATCCTTTATCTTTAACTTCCTCCATAACGCCATTTGCTAAAGCATAGCCAAAGCCAGATATAGGAACTGTTGCACCAGCTTTACCATATTCTACGATAGGTTTGTAAACTCCAATAGCAGTGAAAATAACACCAAGAGTTACAAAAATAACTAATATTCTAGCAGGTGTTAATTTAGTTTTATCTATTAAAACTTGGCCTATTGAACATATTATACCGCCAGTTATAAAAACTTTTAAATATTCTATAATCATGTAATTACACCTCGTTTTCTATTGCTGCAGCATGAGCAATTGATGGAATAGATTCACCCTGACCAATAGAAATTGGGCTCATTAATGCTCCTGTTGCAACTATTAAAACTCTATTTAATCTTTTTTCTTTTAGTTCTTGGTAAAAGTATCCAGAAAATACTGATGCCATACAGGCACAACCGCTTCCGCCAGCATTCATATCTCTTTTAGTTAAGTCATATATTTCTTTTCCACAATCTCTATGTACTTTAGAAATATCTACGCCATAATTTTTACATAAATCTATTAAAATGTCTGTACCTTCTACACCTAAATCTCCAGTAATTATTGCATCGTAATATTCGGGCTTTCTTTCAGTGTCTTTCAGATGTGTTACTATAGTATCAAAGGCAGCAGGGGCCATAGCTGCTCCCATATTATTCATATCTTTAATTCCCATATCTACTATTTTTCCTGGTGTAACATAAGTGACAACTGGAACTTTTTTTTCAAAAGTATGGGGTACTAATAAAGCAGCTCCACATCCTGTAACGGTTGATTGGGCAGTTGGGGGTTTCTGATTACCATGTTCTAATGGCATTCTAAATTGTCTTTCTGCACTACAAAAATGTGAAGATGCAGATGCTATTACCTTATTTCCATATCCAGCGTTTATAAAGAGTGAAGATAATATAATTGCTTCAACAAATGTAGAACATGCACCATATAAACCAAAAAATGGGATGTTTAAATCTCTTATACAATATCCAGAAGCTATGCATTGGTTTAGTAAATCACCTGCAAATATATAATCTATATTATCATTTTGTAAATTTAGTTTGTAAAGCAAATTATCTATAGCAGCTTTCATATATTTACTTTCAGCTTTTTCAAAAGTTTTTTCACCATAGAATACATCACTGCATTTTATATCAAAATATATACCGAGAGGACCATCACTCTCTTTTGGACCAACTGCAGCTGAAGTTTCTAAAATTTTCGGAGTACTTTCTAATTTTAATGTTTGTTTACCAATTTTCATCCTTATCACCTCATCTTACTAATAACATCAGCCAATATACGAAACCTACAATAACTGAAGTGAGTATACCGTATACTAAAACAGGACCAGCAATTTTAAACATATTTGCTCCAAGACCAAGTACAAATCCTTCAGACTTATATTCGATAGCAGGTGCAACAATAGAATTTGAAAAACCAGTTATAGGTACAACAGATCCAGCACCCGCATATTTACCAATTTTAGAATATAAATTTACAGCGGTTAAGAAAGCACCTAAAAATATAAGTGAAATTGTAGAAATTATAATTGCATCTTTACTTTCAATTCCATAATGGATACATAGATTAGTTATTATTTGTCCTATAACACAAATTAATCCACCAGAAATAAATGCAAGAAAAATATTTTTAATTATTGGACTTTTTGCAGATTTACTTTCAACATACTCAGAATATTCTTTAACAGTCATTTTTATTTTATCGTTTTCCATAAAATCACCTGTTAATATTATTACATGAAAAATTTTTTTTATACTAATTTTTAAATTATGATTTTTTTAAAATAAATCGACTAATTTTTCATTTTATTCTTTAAAATGTATATATATTATCCAAATTTTATTAAAAATCTTGCATTTGCAATAAAAATGTAATATAATTGTAACATAAATAATCATATCGTTGAAAGGTGGTGGATTTTCTAATTTTAATTAATTAAGATTAGAATGTATTATGACATTTGGACAAGATATAGCAATAGATTTAGGAACTGCAACAATACTAGTATACGTAAAAGGCAAAGGAATCGTACTTAGAGAACCATCTGTAGTTGCAATAGATAAAAATACAAATGAAGTGTTAGCTGTAGGTTCAGAAGCAAGAAAAATGCTAGGAAGAACACCAGGTAATATTGTAGCAATTAGACCACTAAAAGACGGAGTTATTTCGGATTATACAATAACAGAAAAAATGCTTAAGTACTTTATAAACAAAGTATGCGGCAAATTTGTATTTGCACCAAAAGTTATGATTTGTGTACCATCTTGTGTAACTGAAGTTGAGAAAAAAGCAGTAATAGATGCTGCTAGCCATGCAGGAGCGAAAAAAGTATATCTAATAGAAGAACCAATTGCAGCAGCAATTGGAGCAGGAATAGATATAACAAAAGCATACGGTAGCATGATACTAGATATAGGTGGGGGAACCTCAGATATAGCGGTTATATCACTTGGTGGAGCCGTAAAAAGTAGAACAATAAAATTGGCAGGAGATAAATTTGATGAAGCAATAATGAGGTATGTAAAGAAAAAT
The DNA here is from genome assembly GCA_023460515.1 of Bacillota bacterium. GTDB lineage: Bacteria > Bacillota > Clostridia > TANB77 > CAG-465 > RGIG5057. The sequence goes on from JAEWPS010000059.1 coordinate 38,594, forward strand.
AGAAACTTAATTATTGGCGAAAGAACAGCAGAAGATATTAAAATAAATGTAGGATGTATGTATCCTAAAACAACAATTGAAAAAATGGAGATAAAAGGAAGAGATGTAACTACAGGATTACCAACAGAAATAGAAATAACATCTGAAGAAACACTAGAAGCGTTAAAAGATGCTGCAGAGGAAATAGTTGAATGTGTACATGGTGTACTAGAAGAGACTCCACCTGAATTACTTGGGGATATAACAGCAAGAGGAATATATATAACTGGTGGTGGCGGTTTAGTATATGGATTAGATAAGTTAATTGCTGAAAGAACAGGAATACCGGTTATGATAGCTGAAGATCCTATTTCATGTGTAGCAATGGGCACTGGTAAAGCATTAAATCATATTGAATTACTTGAAACTGGTAATGCAATCAAGATAAAGAAATTTTAATATATTAAATATAAAATAAGATATTTAATTAAAAAGATTTACATATAAAATTTTATAAATAGGTGCAGCATAAATCTGATAAAATATTCAGTAGTTTTGCTGCATTATCTATATCTATAGATGGAAAAATGAATAGTTTAAAGTTGAATGTATAACAATTTAATAATTTAATATATAATCAATATTATTGATATAATTAAAATAAAATTGTTTTAAGTAAGGAGGAAATATGATAAATAGTATAGAAATATATTTTTTATTATTTTTAATATATTCTTTCATAGGTTGGGGTATGGAAGTAATAGCGGATTTAATAAGAACTAAGAAGTTTGTTAATAGAGGATTTTTAATAGGTCCATGCTGCCCAATATATGGTGTAGGAGTTATTTTAATAACTTTTTTGCTGGAAAGATATAAAACAGATATTATTATTACTTTTGTTTTAACTATATTGCTTTGTGGTACTTTAGAATATATTACAAGTTACTTAATGGAAAAGTTATTTAATGCAAGATGGTGGGACTATAGTAATCACAAATTTAATATTAATGGAAGGATTAGTTTAGCAATACTACTTTTCTTTGGTATAGGGGGATGCTTTGTAATATATGTGCTTAATCCAATAATGTTAAATTATTTATGTCTAATACCTGGTTTCGTTTTGAATGTAATATCTATTATAGCGCTTATTGCAATAATAATTGACACTATAGTTTCCTTTGAAATAATATTAGATTTTAAGAGTGCAACAGTACAATTTAAAGATAGCACAGAGGAAATTTCTAGAAAGGTAAAAGAAATAATAAGTCAAAAATCAGCTGCAGGAAAAAGATTAATTGATGCTTTTCCAGATCTTGAAATGATAAAAACAACAATAAAAAATAAAATTCAAGAAGGTAAAGAGGCAATGAAAAAATAATAGAAAAGGTATAATGAAGTATAATATAGGAAGTAGAAATAAAGGAGAATATTAATTTGGTTGAAATAAGAAGTTTTTATGATTATATTGAAGAATTAGAAAGCGTACAGGAAGTTCATGAAATGAAGAACTATATCCAGCATGGTAAATCAAGTACATATTCTCATTGTAAAATAGTAGCATATTATAGTTATTGTCTAGCAATAAAGATAAATTTAAAAATAGATTATGCAAGTCTTGTTAAAGGTGCATTTTTACATGATTTCTATTTATATGACTGGCATACAAAAAATGATGGCCATAATTTACATGCTTTTACTCATCCAAAAAAAGCGGCTGAAAATGCATCAAAAAATTTTGACCTTAATTTAAAAGAGATAAATATAATTGAAAGTCATATGTGGCCACTTACAATAAATAAGATTCCAAAATCTAAAGAGGCAGTTATTGTATGTATAGTAGATAAATTTTGTGCAATAATTGAGGCGGTAAAAAAGAAATAAATTAACCTTTTAAAATAGTCTAATTTACATAATATTTGACAATTTGTTTTGAATATGATATAATATAAGCGAAAAGTTAGTTGGTTATACTTTATCACATTATTATGGAGGTATTATAAATGGAAAATATGTTTTTTCCGAGAGATGTTAATATTTCAAATGGTTTAATGGGGAGTAAATTGAGGCGGAGTGAGTTTGAAACAATAGCAAGAAATCTTGTTATTGTAAGTAATGTCAAAAATGAATGGCTTGAGAATTTTACTTTAGCTGAATACAAAAAAAGTTGTTCACACAGTGTCTCTGACAGAGAAATCGTGGAATTGAATTCTATGGTCGATGAAGGTTTCTTAAAAATAAAGAATGGGACGTATATGTTTACAACTAAAATGTTTGAAGTATACAGAGATTTTATAAAAAAATGATAAATGGACAATTCTGCAAATTATATTGCAGGATTGTTTTTTATTTGAAATATTTACTTTACGAAGAAAAAAGTTGATTTTTTTTATTTCTTTATTGTATTATTAGTATATAGGTGATATAATAATTTCAGTTAATGGAGGTAGTTTATGAGTAATAATATTGAAGAGAGAAATGAAAAATATATTGAAAATTTAATGAGTAAAAAAAGTACAAAAAATGTAAATGATATTCATGATAAAACACTTGGCTTTGGAGATAAAATAGCAGATAAAATTGCTGAAGTCGCTGGTAGTTGGCCGTTTATAATTTGTTTTATATTATTTATAGTTTTATGGATTGGTTTAAATGTATCACAATTATTTTTCCGTTTTGATGAGTATCCGTTTATATTACTTAATCTTGCTCTATCTTGTGTAGCAGCTCTGCAAGCTCCTATAATTATGATGAGTCAAAATCGTCAAGAAGAAAAAGATAGAATAAGAAGTGAACAAGATTATCAAACCGATGTTAAAGCTGAAGTTTTAATTGAGGAAATATTGAAGCATACTAAAAAAATTGAACAAATTGAAAAGAAACAAAAGGATATTTTAGAATACTTAAAGAATAAATAAGATAAAAAGAGGAGAGATATTTATGAAAACTGCTGTAGTGTATTATTCATTAGAAGGAAATACAAAGAAAGTTGCTAATCAGATATCTGCTAAATTAAATGCAGATATCTATGAATTGAAAGAAATTAAATGCAAGGTTCCTAAAGAAGGTTTTTCAAAATTTTTCTGGGGAGGAAAACAAGTTTTTATGAAGGAAACTCCAGATTTAGAAAAATTAAATTTTAATGTTGATGAATATGACTGCATTTTTATTGGAACACCAGTATGGTCATTTACTTATTCACCAGCTATTAGAAGCTTTTTTAAAAAATATACTTTAAAGGGTAAAAAGATAGGTATTTTTTGTTCACATAGTGGAGGACTTAAAAATACTATTCAAAACATGAAAGATCAATTGTTAGGGAATGAGTTTATAGCTGAAATTGATGTAATAGATCCAATTAAAAATGATGTGGAATCTACTAAACAAATAGAGCAATGGTTAAACAATATAAATATATAAAATTATAACGAAATTAGTATTATGTAATAACGTTCTAAAAGAAGCAAAAAACTTGAAAAGTTTTTGCTTTTTTGTTGTATTGTTGAGTTATAGATGGTATAATAATACCAAAATAATGGAGGTTGTACAAATGATAGAAGTATTAAAAACAAACACAGTGACAGGTAAATTAGAAAATGTTTCAAGTATAACAAAAGGTGTATGGATAAATATAGTTGATCCTTCATCTGATGAGATACAAAGTATAGCTCATAAATTAAATTTAGCAGAAAATTTACTTAGATATCCACTAGATATTGCTGAAAAAGCCCATATTGATACTGATGAAGAAAATGTTCTTATTGCAATAGATGTGCCGATAACTGAGTACAAAGGTACTAAGAAAGTATATTCTACAATACCACTTGGAATGATACTTGTAAGAGATGATTATTTTGTAACAATATCCCAAAGTAGAATTGATGTTATTAACGAAGTTTTGACTTCAGTGAAAATGTTTGATATATATACAGATAAAAAATCTAGATTAGTGTTTCAGATATTATATAAAGTAGCTTCAGATTATATTAGATATATAGGTTATATAAGTAAAGACATTGATTCATTTGAAAAGAGCATGCATAAGGCTATGAAAAATGATGAGTTATTATCTTTGCTAGATTTTGAAAAAACTATGATATATTTTAATGCATCTATTAAAGCAAATCAAACAGTTCTGCAAAAAATAAATAGAGGAAAGTACATTAAATTATATGAAGAAGATGAAGATATACTTGATGATACAATAATTGAGAATACACAGGCTATGGAAATGGTTCAGACTTACAGTGAAATACTTAATGGGATAATAGATATATTTGGTACTATAGTATCTAATAATCTAAATACAGTAATGAAATTTTTAACTTCAATAACTATTATTATAGCAATACCAACAATGATTTCAAGCTTTATTGGTATGAATGTAGAATTTCCATTTAATACTACTACAATAGGTTTTTATACTGTAATGGGAATAGCAATTTTATCTACAATAATAGCTACTCTATGGTTTAAAAAGAAGGATATGTTATAGAATGCAAGTTATAATTGACGGAAGAGTTAATACTGAAATTGAAAAGTATTTTTTAGAGTTAGGTTATGAAATAATTAGAATAAAAAAACACGATAATATATATAGTGAGATATCTAGTCATACTGATATATTTTGTTTGAAACTAGGTAATACGGTTATATGTGAAAAAAATTCTATTTCAGATATATTGGATAATAAATATGATTGTATTAATGGTGATAATGTGGAAAACATTTATCCTAAAGTAGCTGCCTATAACGTTTGTGTTATAGATAACTTTGCAATACATAATTTAAAAATTACGGATAAAAAGATATTAAATAAGTTAAACGACATGAAATATACCTTGATTGATGTTAAACAAGGTTATTCAAGATGTAGTATACTTCCACTTGGTAATAAAAGTTGTATAACTTCAGATAAAGGAATATATAATAAATTAATTCAAAATGATTTTGATGTGTTATATCTTGATTCATCTGAATTAGATATTAAATTGTTTAATAAAGATGGTACATATTCCAATATGTCTGGTTTTATTGGTGGATGTAGTTGTGTTTTGAATGATACGGTTATATTTTTTGGAGATGTAGACAAGCTTAAATGTAAAGAAAAATTAATAAATTATATTAATTTAAAGGGATATAAAATAAAAGATTTTAAGAATATGGACGTTATAGATTATGGTTCATGTATATTTTTAGATTGAAGGGGTAATAGGTTTGAGTAGATTTTTAGAAGGATTAAATGATAGACAATTAGAGGCAGTTTCATATACAGAGGGACCACTTCTTATTTTAGCTGGTGCTGGAAGTGGAAAGACTCGAGTATTAACATATAAAATAGCTTATTTGATAGAACAAGAGATAGTTAAACCATGGCAAATATTGGCTATAACATTTACAAATAAAGCAGCTAAGGAAATGAAAGAAAGAGCTTTAAATCTTATAGATAGTGCAAGTGATGTATGGCTTGGAACATTCCATTCCATCTGTGTTAAAATATTGAAAAGGGAAATAGAATTATTAGGATATGGAAAAGATTTTAATATATTTGATGAATTAGATAAAGAAAAATTAATTAAAGAAGTACTTAAAAAATTAAATTTGGATGATAAGAAATTTATTCCAAGTTCTATTGGTTATGAAATTTCTAAGGCAAAAGATAATATGATATCTGCTGAACAATATAGTAGAGAGAACTCTGGAGATTATAGAAAAGAGCAAATAGCAAAAATTTATAGTATATACCAAAGTGAACTTAAGTCATACAATGCAATAGACTTTGATGATATTATAATGCTTACTGTTAAGTTGTTTGTAGATAACCCAGGTAGATTGGAATTTTACCAAAATAAGTTTAGATATGTGCTTGTAGATGAATATCAAGATACCAATAAGTTACAGTTTACTTTGATAAGTTTAATTGCCAGTGCACATGGAAACATATGTGTTGTTGGTGATGAATCACAAAGTATATATGGTTGGAGAGGTGCAGATATTGCTAACATATTAAATTTTGAAAAGGAATTTTTTAATGCTAAAGTAATAAAACTTGAGGAAAATTATAGAAGTACACAAACAATTTTAAATGCTGCAAATGAAGTTATTAAAAATAATTCTGCTAAAATAGATAAGAATTTATGGACAAAAAACGTTGAAGGTGAAAAGATAAAATATTTTAGTGCCAATAATGAGTATGCAGAAGTTGAATATGTTATTGATCAAATAGATAATATATGTAGAAAAGAAAATAAAAAATATTCAGATTTTGCTGTGCTTTTTAGAACTAATGCTCAAGCCAGGGTAATAGAAGATGTTTTTATGAAAACAGGTACGCCATATAAATTAATTGGTGGTCTTAAATTCTATTCAAGAAAAGAAATAAAAGATTTAACATCATATTTAAAATTATTGCAAAATCCTAATGACGCTATTGCTCTAAAAAGGATAATAAATGTACCAAAAAGAGGTATTGGAGATTCAGCTTTAGATAAATTAGAAGAAATAGCTATAGAAAAAAATATTTCTTTATTTAATGTTATAAAAGATAGTAATAATTATAAGGATTTAAGAAGTAGCGGGAACATTTCTTTCTTTAGAGAAATAATGATAGATTTAGTGGATAAAAAAGATAAACTTTCTGTTTCACAGCTTATGAAAGAAATTTTAAAAGTTACTGGGTATGAAGCTATGCTTAATGAAGAAAAAACTAAAGAGGCAGAAAATAGATTCGATAACTTAATGGAATATATTGGTGTTGCTATTGAGTTTGAAAAAGAAAATGCAGAAAATACATTAGCAGATTTCTTAGATAGCATCGCTTTGGTTGCAGATGTAGATAAATTAGATGATGAAGCGGAAGCGGTTACTTTAATGACATTACATAGTGCTAAAGGATTAGAATTTGACGTTGTATTTTTAGTTGGTATGGAAGAGGGATTATTCCCTTCTAGCAGATCCATAAATGAAGATGAAGATGCAGAGGAAGAAAGAAGACTATGCTACGTTGGAATTACACGTGCAAGAAAAAATGTTTTTATTACATCAGCAAGTAAGAGAACAATGTATGGTTCTACATCATATCCAATACCATCAAGATTTATTAATGAGATACCTGAAAATTTATTTGAAGAAGTATCTAAAAGTGAAAGACCTCATAAGAATAATGAATTCTTAAATAATGAATATGCTAGAAGTAGTGCGGTTACAACAAGTAAAATATCTGGTGGTTTTGTAAGTAGTAGTAAAAATAACTTTGGACAAAGTGTTGAGAGTTTCTTTAAAAATATTACTAATAAACCAGAAGAATCAAAAGATATATCAAATTATAAAGTAGGAAGTAAAATAAAACATAAAAAGTTTGGAATTGGAGTAATATGTAATATAGAGCCAGAAGGTGATGATTTAAAACTTGAAATTAATTTTGAAGGATCAGGTTTTAAAAGATTAATGGCAAAATACACTCCTCTTGAAATATTAGATTAATATTTTAAAACCAAATAAATTACATAGAATGGAGGAAATAAATTGAATATAAATATTAAAGATATAAATTTAAATTATGAGATATTAGGAGAAGATAATACTTCTTCGGTAGTAATATTACATGGTTGGGGAGCAAATCTACAAACATTTGCACCTGTTTCTAAACATTTATCTAAAAATTATAAAGTATATTCAATTGATTTACCTGGATTTGGATTAAGTTGTGAACCTAACTCTATATATAGTGTTACAGATTATGCAAAAGTTGTATTAGAATTCATAGAAAAAATGAAAATAGAAAATCCAACTTTAATAGGTCATTCTTTTGGTGGAAGAATTATTATAAAAATGGTCGGAGAATTTGGATATACACCAAAAAATATAATATTTGTAGATAGCGCAGGGATTAAGCCAAAACGAAGTATTAAATATTATTTTAAGGTTTATTCTTACAAGTTAACAAAGAGAATTATACAACTTTGCAATAGTAAAGAAAAATCCGAAAAAATAATTTCAGATTTAAGAAAAAATGCTGGTTCTATAGATTATAGAGCTGCTTCTGAAAATATGAAGAAAATATTTATTAATGTTGTAAACGAAGATCTAAAAAAATATTTACCTAAAATCAAGGTACCTACTTTACTTATATGGGGTGAAAATGATAAAGATACACCAGTACAAGATGCAAAAATATTTGAAAAGTTAATTCCTGATAGTGGTCTTGTTGTCTTTAAAGGCGCAGGACACTATAGTTATTTAGATAAACTTGGAGATTTTTTAGTTATAATTTCAAAGTTTTTGGAAGGGTGAAAGAGTTAAATGATAACTACAATTTTAGAAATTAGTATTATAATATTAGGACTTGTGTTATTACATGTGAACTTAGATAAATTTTTACATATATTACAACAATCTTTTTATCATAATTCAGAATTAATATCGGTACTTAAAAAAACGGATACATTAAAAATTGGCACATTTGAAATATTGCTTACAGCATTATCATTAATAAGTATTGCAACATTTAAAAATGTGATGTATGTATTATGGATTATTGCTGCAATACTTACAATAAACTTTGTTATAATGAATAGACCAAAAGTAAAGAAAAAGTTTGTTATTACAACAAGAGTAAAAATAACTTATGTTGCTGTATATATGTTAATACTTTTATTTGTTATATTACCATATGTATTAATGAAAAAAGATATTTTAACAATTTCTACTTTTTCTGCATTACTAATACTATTATCACTGAGTAAATATTTAGCTATTTGTATAAGCATGATTGCAAATGTAATAATTATGCCAATACTGAATCTAATTAATTTAAGATATATTAATGAAGCAAAAAAGATAATAAGTTCAAATAAAAAGTTAAAGATTATTGGTATTACTGGTAGTTATGGTAAGACTTCAACTAAGAATATTATATACCAAATTTTATCTCAAAAGTTCTCTGCTGTAATGACTCCTAAAAGTTATAATACAACGCTTGGTGTTGTAAAAAGTATAAGAGAAAATATTAAACCATATACAGAAGTGTTTGTTTGTGAGATGGGTGCAGCAAGACTTGGCGAAATCAAAGAAATATGTGAAATAGTACCTCCAGATTATTCTGTTATAACTTCTATTGGACCACAACATTTGAGTACATTTAAATCTATGGAAAATATTGTTCAAGGTAAATTTGAAATTGTCAATTATGCCAAAGAAGATGCAGTAGCCATTTTAAATACAGATAATGAGTATATAAGAAAAAATATGGAAAAACAAGTAAATGGTAAAAATGTTATACAGTATAGTATATTAGATAAAAAACAAAAGTACTATGTTGAAGATATACATATGAATGACACAGGTAGTACTTTTACAGTTGTAAGTGAGGATAAAAAAATTGAGTTGGAAACAAAGCTACTTGGAAAGCACAATATATATAATATAGTTTGTGCAGTGGCAATTTCTAAAGAACTTGGTATGACAGATGTTGAAATACAAAAGAGTATTAAAAAATTAAAACCAGTGGAACATAGATTACAACTTAAGTCAATGAATGGAATACTTGCTTTAGATGATGCTTTTAATTCTAACCCAGAAGGTTCTAAAATGGCAATAGAGTGCTTGGCAATGTTTGAGGATAAATATAAAGTGTTGGTCACTCCAGGAATGATAGAACTTGGTGAACAAGAATATGAATTAAATAAAAAATTAGGTGAGTATGCGACTAAATGTGATTATGTATTTTTGGTTGGAGATAAAACAACTAAGGCAATAAAAGATGGAATGGATGAACAAAAATATACTAAGTATGAAACCGTTAAAGATGTATATGAAGCTTTTGAAAAATTAACAAAAATAAAAGAAAAACATCCTAATTTAATTGCTTTATTTGAAAATGACTTGCCGGATAGTTATTCTTAAAATGAAAGGAAGTAGTGTTATGAAAACAGTAGTAGGAGTATTTTTTGGAGGTAAAACAGTAGAACATGAGGTATCTATATTATCTGCTCTGCAGACAATATATGCAATAGATAAAGAGGTATATGAAGCTGTTCCAATATATATAACAAAAAATAATGAATTCTATTATTCAGAAAAATTATTAGATATAAATATATATAAAGATATTGAGAAATTAAAGAAAGAATGTAATCAAATATACTTTACACATAAAAATGGTCAAATGATAGTTAATTCTCTAGATGGAGTATTTAAAAAAGAGTTAATAAAAGTTGATATTGCATTTCCTGTAGTTCACGGACTAAATGTAGAAGATGGTACACTTCAAGGATTTTTAGAGATGTATAATATACCTTATGTTGGATGTGATATTACTTCTTCAGCTGTTGGAATGAATAAAATAATATTTAAGAAAGTTTTAGTAGCTTCAGACATACCAGTAATAGACTATTATGAGGTACATTTAGAAGATTTTGAAGAAAATGAAGAAGAAGTTTTAAATAATATAATTAATAAACTTTCGCTTCCAATTATATTGAAACCAGCTAATTTGGGATCAAGTGTTGGAATAAAAATAGTTAGAAATAAAGAGGAATTTTCAGAAGCAATGAATTTTGTGTTTGAATTTACGGATAAAATATTAGTTGAAAAATGTATTGTAAATTTAAAAGAAATTAACTGTTCAGTATTAGGTAATTTTGAATCACAAGAGGTTTCAGAATTAGAAGAACCAGTAAAGGCAGATGAGATTTTAAGTTTTAAAGATAAGTATATGTCAGCTGGTGGTGGTAAAGGTTCTAAATCTAGTGGAATGGCTTCTTTAACAAGAAAAATACCAGCTGAAATTAGTGCTGAGATGAAAATTGAAATAGAAGAATTATCTAAAAAAGTATTTAAAATTTTAGATTGTGAGGGTGTTTCAAGAATAGATTATATAATAGACACTGATACTAATAAGGTATATGTAAATGAAATAAATACTATTCCAGGTTCGCTTGCTTTTTATCTTTGGAAAGCAAAAGGAGTAAGTTTTGATATCTTATGTGATAAATTAATAAAACTTGCAATTAAAAGAAGAGATAAAAGGTCAAATATAATATATTCAAATGATGTTAACTTACTTAGTATGCATTCAAAAAAATAATATTAAATAAATACATCGATATTAGCACATATTATACTAATATAAATAATAGGAGAATATTATGAAAGATAAAAAATTATTAGTTATTTTTGCATTCATATTAATAATAGCTTTTGTATTTTGTGGTATATACTTATACAAAGAATTTATTGATATAGACGATGAAAATAGTGAGAATGATATTTATAAATCTGACGAGAAAATAAATTTAATAAATAATGTTGAACCTTTTTTGTTTACTAGAGATGATATTAAATTAATTTATGAAGGCGGACCATCTCATTGGGGTTCTAAGACTGTTACATTATTTGACGTTCAAGATACATCGAATGGTAAGATTGTAAATTTGCACGTAGTTGATGAAAGTGATATGAAGGGTGAATCTCCTAAAAAAGAATGGAATCAAAAATGGGAAGTAACAAAAGATGGGTCATTATATATAGATAATAAGTTAATGTTAAAAACGCCGATTATAGTTGGTCAAACTTGGGTTATAGAAGATTATACTCCAGTTGTTAATGCTGATAAAAAGTATAAAGCAAGGGTAAAGATAACTAGTACTCAAGATAATTTAGGAGCTGCGGATTCGGTAATTAGAAATATAATTACTACTTTAACTATTGAAGATTTAAAAACTGTAGATGGAAATTTATATACTGAAATTAGAGAATTTGAATATGGAAAGGGTTTAATAAAATTTGTAGCTACTGAACCTACCATTTCAGATTTTACACTTAGTTATTGGCTAGATAGAACTAGTGATATTGAATAGAATTATGTAAAAAATTATATTAATAAAAAAAAGATAGAAGAAATTCTATCTTTTTTTTATGTTTAAAATCTAAAAAATGAAAATATTTACAAAAAATAATATATTTTGTTGACATATGTAATTCATTATGGTATAATCGATATATCGGAAGGCGATATATCGTGAAGCGTTATAAAGGATGTGAAAGAAATGGAAGGAAATATTGATAAAATAGTTTTAACAGAGGCAGTATATTATATTTTGTTATCAATATATACACCAATGCATGGATATGGAATAATGCAAAATGTTTCTGAACTTAGTAATGGAAGAGTTAATCTTGGACCGGGTACTTTATATGGAGCAATTAATACTTTACTTGAAAAAAAGTGGATTGTACCATTAACAGAAGATTTAAATTCACGAAAAAAAGAATACTTAATAACAGATTTAGGTAAAGAAATTGTAAAAAATGAAATAGTTAGGCTAGAAGAACTGGTTAAAAATGGTAAAAAGATGAGAGGTGAAAATTAATGAAAAAAGTTATATATAAATTTTATTATGACTTTGAGAAAGAAGAAAAATGGCTAAATGAAATGTCTTCAAAAGGATTTGCGTTAGTAGATTTTTTTATGGGTAAATATACATTTGAAGAATGTGAAAAAGGTGAATACATATATAGGATAGAATTACTTGAAAATTTAGTATCAGATCCTAGAAGTATCGAGTATATTAATTTTTTAGAAGAAACTGGTGTGCAGCATGTTGCATCTAGTTTTAGATGGGCATTTTTTAGAAAAAAAGCAAGTTTAGGTCAATTTGATATATATTCAGATGTAGATTCAAAAATTGGACATTACAAAAAGATAGTAAGTCTTTTTAGTGTGTTAGCATTTGCTGAAATAACTATAGGAATTAGTAATATTAATCTTGGATCACATATTCATACAGAGATTTCAGGTGTAAATTCTGTTTTAGGATTATTCTGTTTTCTTATTGGAATCGCTTTTGTATCGATAAGTTTAAGATTTTCAGGTAAAATAAATAAACTCAAGAGGGAAAAAATAATTAAAGAATAGTATATAAAATGGTAATTTTAATAAAATGTACAATGAGATAAAAATTCATGTTTTTGATTTAGAAAAAATTGACTTTTAAAAGTCAATAGTATATAATTAGATTTATTTAAATGGAGGTAAATTATGGGACTTAAGGTAGAAAACGTTTCTAAAAGCTTTGAATCCAAAAATGCGGTAAGTAACATTTCTTTTGAAATGAATGAACCGGGTGTATTTGGATTGCTTGGTACAAATGGGGCTGGTAAAACTACTACAATTAGAATGATATTAGGAATATTAGAAAAAAATTCAGGGAATATTTCATGGAATGGAAAAAGTGTAACAAGAAAAAATGTTAACTTTGGATATTTACCAGAAGAAAGAGGAATATATCCAAAAACAAAAGTGGGACAGCAACTTATATATTTTGCTAAACTAAAGGGAATGAAACAAAAAGATGCAGAAGAATCTTTGAAATATTGGGCAAAAAAATTAAAAATTGAGGAATATATAAATACGCAAGCAGAAAAATTGTCAAAAGGAAATCAACAGAAAGTACAATTTTTAACTTGTGTAATGCATAATCCTGAATTAATTATATTAGATGAACCTTTTAGTGGATTAGATCCAATTAATTCAGATATTTTGAAAAATGTAATAAAAGAATTGATTAGTGAAGGCAAATATATTATTATGTCTAGCCATCAAATGGCATCTATTGAAGAATTTTGTGATGATATATTGATTATTAACGCTGGAAAAACAATACTTAAAGGTAATTTAAAAGATATAAAAAACGGATATGAAATTAAGAAGATATTTGTTGAATCTGCTGAAAAAATTGATGATATTATTAGTAAATTAGGATTAACAATAATTACAAATAATGAAAATGAATATTTATTAGAAATTGACAATATAGAGAAAGCTGAAGAATTATTAAAAGATATTGTTAATCAAGGTATAAGAGTCAAAAAATTTGAATTAGTGAAACCAACACTACATGATATATTTGTTGAGAAGGTAGGTGAAGACAAATGAGAGATACAATAATTGTAATGACACACACAATTAAAGAGCGTCTGATGAAAAAGTCATTTATTATTTCAAATTTAATAATGTTTGCTATAATAATAATTATGTTTAATATTCCAAATATAATGGAAAAAACAAAAGGTGATGAGACTAAAGATGTTTTAATTGTGGACAGTTCTAATATATTTGAAAATAGTTTATCAACATTAAATAGCATGGGATTAGAATATAACTTCTTAATTGAGAATAACTCAACAAGTGATGAAGATATAAAAAATAGAATAGATAATAAAGAAATTCTAGGATCAGTAACAATATTTAGAGATGGTAAAGATGTAAAATTTAATTACGTAGTATCTGAGATAGGTAAAGGACCTGACCCAAAAGTTTTACAAAGTTTATTTTCAAAAATAATTTTCAACGTAGAAGTTTCAAAACTAAATTTAACTTCGGATCAATTGAGTAGTATTAATACACAAGTCATTTATGATGTAAAGACAGTAACAGGTGAGGAAGCACCAGAAATTTCATTTGCTATAATAATACTTTCTATAGGATTATTCTTTGCAATATATTTTTGTGCTTATCAAGTTTCTGCGGAAGTTACGATGGAAAAAACTTCAAAGATAATGGAAACTTTAGTTACTTCAACTAGTCCAAAACATATTGTATTAGGTAAAACAATAGGAACCGGTATAGTTGGATTAATTCAACTGCTGGCAACTACAATTGTTTCACTTATATCATACAAAGTATTTGCTGAAGGAAAGAGTACATTAGATTTCTTAGACTTTTCACAAGTTACACCATCTATAATTATTGCTGCATTTGCCTACTTTATATTAGGTTATACGTTATATGCATTTTTATATGCTTTAGTAGGTTCTACAGTAAGTAAACCGGAAGATATTCAATCAGCGAATGCACCAGTAGCTATGCTTTCAATGTTCGGATTTTATTTTGGATACTTTACAGTAATATTTGCACCAGCTGGTATGATGACTAAAGTTGCTTCTTTACTGCCATTTTCATCACCATTTAGTATGCCTTTTAGAATGATGATGGTTAATGTACCTACATGGGAAGTACTTACTTCAGTAGCAATTTTAATTGTAACTATAATACTTGTTATTCAAATTTCAATTAGGATATATTCTGCTGCAGTATTACATTATGGTAGTAGAATAAGTGTAAAAGATTTGTTTAAATTGTATAAACAAAAATAAAATTTATATTTGATTATAAGAAAAGCTTAATATTTTATATATTAAGCTTTTTTGTTATGTGAATAACGATTTTTATAATTATTGTTATAAAAGTAAATTGAAAATACTTGTAAAATCTTTACATTTAATATATTTTACTATATAATATACGCAGGTGATAAATGTGTTAGAAGTTAAAAATATGACAAAAAAATTTGGTGACTATTTAGCAATAGATAATATTTCTTTTACTGCAAAAGAAGGTAGAATACTTGGAATATTAGGAAGAAATGGTGCGGGTAAGTCTACACTTTTTAGAAGTATTTTGAATATTGTTCAAAAAGATAAAGGAGAAGCCCTGTTGGATGGAGAATCTATAAATTATTCTATACTAGACAGAGTTGGATATTTAATAGAAGAAGGTTCTTTAACTCCTGAATATACGGTATATAATCAATTTTCTACTTTTGGAATATTGAAAAATATGAGTGATGATGAGATAACAACGTCATTAATATACTGGCTTAAAAAATTTGATATGTTAGAATATTTGAATATGAAAATAAAAAATATTTCTAAAGGAAACAGGCAAAAACTACAGTTTATAGTTTCTGTTTTGCATAGTCCAAAATTATTAATACTAGATGAACCTTTTTCAGGGCTTGATCCAGTAAGTGTCGATGAATTAAAGAATGTTATATTAGAATTAAAAAAAGAAGGAATAACTATAGTTTTTTCATCTCACCAAATGGAACATGTGGAACTTTTATGTGATGATATATTGCTTATAAATAAAGGCAAAATGATACTTTATGGAGATTTGAATGAAATAAAGAATAGCTATGATAAAAAGAAAATTAGTGTGGTGGGCTCTTTAAATATAGATAAATTAAATAATGAAAATATATTTAAAGTTGTAAATGATAAGCTTAATACTTATGAAATATATGTAAATGGCTCAAATAATGTAACAGATATTTTAGACCTAATAAAAGAATTTGATGTTCAAAGTATAAATATTAATAATTTGAGTTTGGAAGATATCTTTATGGATAAGGCGGGTATCAAATATGAAGAATAAACTATATAGATTAACAGTTTTAGGTATTGAGCAAACATTAAAAATGAAATTTTTTGTTATATTAAATATAATAATGTTAATAGGAATTATTGGATTTGTGAATTTTGGAACTGTAAAACAAATAATTGAAAAAAATACTGGAAATAATATAGATAAAAACATACTAAAAGTAATGGTTCAGGATGAAACTGAAAGATTTACTGATCTTGTAAAACTAAAAGAAATAAAAGACATAGAAGTTGTAGATTATTCTGAGCAAGGAGTGACTGAAGGTAAATCTTTAGTAGAAATTAAATATAACGATGTTAGTATTATAAGTGCAAAAATAACATCTAATGAATATATTGAAGATAATAAATATTCAGAATTGCAGAATATAATAAATGAAATAAGAACTGATATATTTGTAGATAAATATGAGGCTAACTTAAATGAGGTTCAGGAGCTAGGGAGTAATGTAAAAATAGAAAGAATAGTTCTTACATTAAATGCTACAGATTATGTTAAATATGAACCAGTAGTAATGGTAATTGCATTTATAATGTATATGCTGTTTATATTTGTAGCTGCAACTATTTCATCAACAATAGGTATAGAGAAAATAAGTAAAACAACAGAATATATGTTGACAGGAATAAGTGAAAAAGCATATTTATGGTATAACGTATTGCAAGTTAATATAGTATTTTTAATTCAAATGGTATTAAGTGGTGTATATTACATCTTTGCTAATATAATTAGTAGTTTACTTATAATTAAATTTTTAGATGGTAGTGTAGGAAAAATAGGACAAATAGCAACTTTTAGTATGGACCCTATATTATTTAAGATAGTAGTTCTTACACTTATTCAAACCATACTTTGTGTACTGATATTGTCTATAGTACAAGCCATTATGACGTCTAAAGTTAATAATATGACAGATATCTCAAATTCAAGTATGCTTGTAATTATGATAGTTGTGTTAGTATGTTTTGTAAGTCCTAATATAATTAATGTATCTGAAACTGTAAATATTTTTATTAAGATTATATCTTGTCTTCCTGTGTTATCTATTGTAATGGTACCCAAATTAATACTTATTCACCAAATAAGTAATGTAGGAATTGTATTAGCTGTTCTTTCTAATGTTGCTACACTAGTGTTTTTATCTATATTTGGTTCTAGATGGTTTAAAAGAGGATTACTAGATTCAGGTAATAGTAACAAGTCTGATAAACGCAAAAAAGATGAAATATATGATATGAATAAATCTAAATTTAAAGAAACAATATTTAAAGTTAGTATTGCTATGTTAATGTACTTGGTAATTTCTAGTGCTTTAGGATTTATACTAATATTTATTAAAGGAGCATTTATATTAAGTACAAATATTACAAGTTTAATTAATATTATTATCTGGGTTGCCAGTATATTACCTTCGTATTTCTATTTAAAACCTTTACATGTTAAAAGTAAAGAGGCGAGTAAGAAAGTAGCAATTAAAGATAAAATTAATTTGCTATTCAGTTGTACATTTTTAGTCATTGCTATACAGTTTATTATATCTTTTATAATAAAGGATAACTCGAAATTTGATATAGTAAACTTAATAGGTGCAGATTTTAAATCTATAATAGGAATTTTACTATTTATAATTCAAGTTGCAATACTTCCGGCAATATTTGAGGAGCTGCTATTTAGGGGTGCTATGCTTAAAGTACTTAATAAGTTTGGAAATTTAGCTTCGATATTAATAACTGCTTTTTGTTTTGGTTTAATGCACCAAAACTTAACACAAGGGATATTTGCATTTTTATTAGGAATAATATTAGCATTTATAACAATTAAAACAAAATCGATAATTCCAGCTATGATAATTCATTTCTTAAATAACTTTGTTTCTGTAATTGCTGTTATAGCTACTGAAATAAATAATAGTATAATGATAAATATTGTTAATATAGCAGTATTTGCGGTTGTATTAACGTCTGGTATATATTTTGTTAAAAATATGTTAGTTAATAGAAAAATATTTAAGTTGGAAAATACTGAAATTAAAATTAAAAATATACTTGGCTCTATATTTACACAATATATAGTTGTAATTACATTATTGCTATACGTTATAATTACAATATACATGGAAATGTTACTATTTTAAACATTCAATTACAAAAATCTCCATTATCTCTTGATAATTAAACTAAATTAATATATAATATAGTTATTAATATGGAATTGAGTGATATAAATTGGATGAATATATAGATAAAATAGATTTACAAATTGTTTCTAATCAAACATTAGCTTTTATTGGTGATGCAGTGTTTAATATATATATAAGAACTTATCTAGCAAGTAAAAGCAATTTACAAACTGGACTTCTACATAAACAGTCTATAAAATACGTAAGTGCTAAAGCACAATCTAAAATTATAGACCATATAGTAGAAAATTTAACTGAAGATGAAGTAAATATATATAAAAGGGGTAGAAATACTAATATAACAACAGTATCTAAGAATGTTGATGTTATTGAATATAAAAAAGCAACTGGATTTGAGGCTTTAATAGGTGAATTATATATACAGAAAAAAATAGATAGATTAGAAGAAATAATAAAAATATCTATAAAAATAGTTGAAACTAATTAGTATATTTGAGTTGATAAATGTGGGAGTGTAGTGTATGAGTGAAAAGATTAAGGTAGAAGAAAATTTAGATGAAATTATAAAAAATGTTGTAAAAGATATTAAAAAAAATAAGAGTTTATCTACTCAAGAAATAGATAAACTTATGAATGACGCAAATGAAAATATAGAATTTACAAAAGTAATAAGTGATATAAAATTAGAATCACCGGATAATAGGGTTATTTTTGTGGACGGTAATGAACAATTAATGTATGATCATGGTGAATTTTTTATCTGTGATACGGTGGATTCTAGAAAACTTAAGAAAAAAATCAAAAGAAAAGAAGCTACAGAAAGATATATTGAGTATTTTATACGTTATCAATTGAATCCTATAATTGAACAAAAAAATATGTATAATATAAGTAAAACTATAACTAAAAATGAGAATGAAAAGTCAGTTGTAAGTAAAGTTAAGACTGTTGAAAAAGGGGTAGATAAAAAAATAGATGTTAAGCCTAAAGCTGAAGTTAAACAAAAAAATGAAACAGAAAAGGTTAAAGTAACATCTAAAAAGGTTAAGGATGATTTAACAAGATAAAAGGAGATAATATTTATGGAAAAATCATATTTTGATGGTAAATTACTTCAATATCTAGGATGGTTAATATTAGGAGCTTTAATAACGTTTTGTACTTTAGGAATTTGTTATCCATGGGCGTTATGCATGATCTATGGATGGAAAATACGTCATACTGTAATAAATGGAAAAAGACTTGAATTTGATGGTAGCGCAATTGGACTTTTTGGACAATGGGTAAAATGGTTTTTATTGTGTATAATTACTCTAGGTATATATTCATTTTGGTTACAAATAGCTTTAGAAGAGTGGAAAGTAAAACATACTTACTTTGCTAACTAGGAATAAGAACTTGTGATAATTTTTATCACAAGTTTTTTTATATAATTATACTATTGAAATTAAAGGGTTTTAATAGTATAATTATATTTAATACTGGGAGGAAATTTATGTATAAAATTTATATTGTTGAAGATGATGATAAAATAAAAAATGAGTTGGGTATTTTTTTATCTAAAAACGGATATGAAATAGAAAAGATAGAGACATTTAATAACATTGTAGAAAACATTGTAAATTCTAATTCTGATTTAGTTTTATTAGATATAAATCTTCCTAGATATGATGGATATTATATATGTAAAGAATTAAGAAAAGTATCTGATATTCCAATAATAATAGTTACTAGTAGAAATAGTGAAATAGATGAACTTATGAGTATGAATATTGGAGCAGATGATTTTATAACAAAACCATATAGCGTGCAAATATTACTAGCAAGAATTGAAGCAATATTTAAGCGAGTTAATAAAACAAATAATAGTTCTATTATAAACTTTAATGGAATTAAGTTTGATCTTTCAAAAAGTATTATAGAATTTGAGAAAGAAACTATTGAGCTTAGCAAAAATGAAACAAAAATATTGCACTACTTACTTAAAAATAAAGGATCTATAGTTTCAAGGGAAGAAATAATGGTATATTTATGGGACAGTGAAATGTTTGTAGATGATAATACTCTTACAGTTAACATTAATAGACTTAGAAAAAAGTTAAGTGATATAGGAAAAAAAGATATTATTGAAACCAAGAGAGGACAGGGTTATATAATATTATGAATTTAATAGATTATTTAAAAGATAGAGTAATAGAAATATTAATGTATTTATTACTTATGATTTTTGTAATAGTAGTATTGAAAATTTTTGATGTAAATATTTTTCTTATTGTATATATTCCTATATTTATTACAATAGCTGCTATTATTGTTTTATTTCATGACTACTTTAGAAAGTATTATTTCTATAATGAATTACTTTCAAATTTAGAAAGTTTAGATAAGAAATTTTTAATACAAGAAATGATAAAAAAACCAGACTTTTTAGATGGTAAAATATTATACGAAATAATACATGAAGCTAATAAATCTATGCTTGAAAATGTTAATTCATATAGATATACTAAAGAGGAATTTAGAGAATATATAGAAATGTGGGTTCATGAAATTAAAACTCCAATTTCTTCTAGTAAATTAATAGTTGAAAATAATAAAAATGATATAACCTCTAATATAGATGAAGAACTTGATAAAATAGATAATTATATAGAACAGGTACTGTATTATTCAAGGAGCGATAATGTAGAGAAAGATTATACAATAAAGGAAATAATATTAGAGCAAGTTGTAAATAATGTCATATTAAAAAACAAAAGAGATTTTATATATAAGAATATATTGTTAGATATAAAAGATTTAAACATTAATGTAAACAGCGATAGCAAATGGTTAGAATATATAATAAATCAGATAGTAACAAACAGTATAAAATATTCAAAACAAGAAAACGCTATAGTTAGAATATATTCTATAAAAAATAGAGAGAATGTACAGTTATTTATTGAAGATAATGGTATCGGAATAGATAAAAAAGATTTGAGTAGAGTATGGAATAAAAGTTTTACAGGTGAAAATGGCAGAAAAAAATATAATTCAACTGGAATGGGACTATATCTTTGTAAAAAATTAATTGAAAAATTAGGACATAGTATAGATATAGATTCTAAATTAGATAAAGGCACGATTATTAAAATTACTTTTCCTACAGGTAGTTTTAATAAAATATAATTTTCGAAATATGCTTGTAAAAGAGCATGTTTTTTATCTTACAAAATTGTAAGATAAATGTAAGATAAATAGATTGTTAAAATGAATATATAGTAGTATAATGTACGTATAAAATAAAGGAGATATGTATATGAGCAAAGTATTAAAAATAGAAAAAGTAGAAAAATGTTATGGTAATAAGGGGAATTTAACCAAAGCCGTAAATAATATTAGTTTTGAAGTAGAAAAAGGTGAATTCATCGGTATTATGGGGGTATCTGGTAGTGGTAAAACAACATTACTTAATTGTATATCTACTATAGATAATGTTACTAGTGGACACATTTATGTAAATGATGAAGATATAACAAAATTGAAAGGTTCTAAACTTACTAAATTCAGAAGAGAGGAATTAGGATTTATATTTCAAGATTTTAATCTTTTAGATACACTAACTGCATATGAGAATATAGCTTTAGCTTTGACAATACAAAGGATAAAACCTAAATTAATAGAAGAAAAAGTAAAAGATATATCTAAAAAACTTGGCATTTATGATATCTTAGAAAAATACCCATATCAATTATCCGGGGGACAAAAACAAAGAGTAGCATCTGCTAGAGCTATAATTACAGATCCTGCTTTAGTACTTGCTGATGAACCAACAGGTGCACTGGATTCGAAATCTGCAAGAATGCTATTAGAAAGTTTTGAAATTTTAAATAGAAATTTAAATACTACTATATTAATGGTGACACATGACGCATTTACGGCAAGTTATGCAGATAGAATAGTATTTATTAAAGATGGAGAAGTTTTTAATGAGATAATAAAAGGTGAGGATACTAGAAAAGAATTTTTTGATAAAATTATAAATGTAGTTACACTTCTTGGGGGTGAACTAAATGATGTCATTTAAACTATCTTGTAAAAATATACAAAAAAGTTTTAAAGACTATTCTATATATTTTATTACACTTATTTTTGGCGTTGCTATATTTTATGTTTTTAATTCAATCGATGCTCAAAGTTCTATGTTAGAACTTAATAGTTCTAAAAATCAAATGGTTAAAAATTTAGTTGAGATTATAGGAACAATTTCAATATTTGTATCTATTATATTAGGTTTTTTAATTGTATATGCCAACAACTTTTTAATTAGAAGAAGGAAAAAAGAATTAGGACTTTATATGACACTTGGAATGGGAAAAGGAAAAATTTCTAAATTATTACTAACTGAAACGATAATAATTGGTGTAATATCTCTAGTTTTAGGATTAATAATTGGTATATTTTCATCTCAACTTTTATCTGTACTAATAGCAAAAATGTTTGAAACTGATATGAGTAAGTTCACATTTGTATTTTCTAAAGAATCTTTAATTAAGACTTGTATGTATTTCGGTATAATATATTTTTTAGTTATGATTTTTAACATTATAACAATATCTAAATATAAATTAATAAATTTGATTAATGCGAATAAGAAGAGTGAAAAAATAAAAATAAAGAATAGATTTGTAACTATGATATTATTTATACTTTCTATTGTATTTATCGGTTATTCATATTACTTATTAAAAAATGATGCTTTAATGCAACCAGATAGTAAATTTTTAACTATGATAATATCTGGTAGTATGGGAACTTTATTGTTTTTTGCCTCACTTTCAGGATTCTTATTAAGAGTTATACAAATGAATAAGAAAATATATTTTAAAGACTTGAATATGTTTGTTTTAAGACAAATAAACAGTAGAATAAATACTAATATGATATCTATGAGTCTTATATGCATAATGTTACTTTTAACAATAGGAATTTTATCAGGTTCTATGTCTTTAGGCAATAGTTTTAATACTGATCTTAAAGAAAATAATCTTACTGATGTGACAATGGTGAATTATGTGACTTTAGAAGGAAATATCGAACAAGATAAGGATGAAATATTAAATTTAGAAGAAAGATTTAAACAAGATAACTTTGATATATCTAAATATATTAAAGAATATGTACAATACAATGTATATAATGTAAAGGAAGAAAATACTTTAATGTCTAATTTCTTATTAAAAGAGGATATAGATAAGTTTAAAGAAGAGTATGGAGATATGTTTAACTTAGATGGTGAGTATTTAAAATTTATTAAAGAATCTGAATATAATAAGTTAATGGATATATTTAATAAGGAAAATTTGAAAGTCAATTTAAAAGATAATGAATATGTTGTAGTTGCAAATTTTGAAAAAGTACTACCTGCATATAACAATTCTTTAAAAAACAGTAGGAGTATAACAATAAACGGTAAAGAATATATACCACAGAGAGAAAATTGTATTGAAGTAGCAACACAAAATGCAAGCTTCAAAATGAACCTTGGAATTATAGTTATAAAAGATGAGGCAATGAATGGAGCTAAACCAATAGAGAATATTATATGTGGTAATTATTTAGCTAAAAGTAATAATGAAGCTGAAAAAATAGAGGAGAATTTTATAAAAGATATCTCTACTTTCTATAAATCACATGAGTCAGAAGGATTATATAGACCCTATGAACAATTTTTCACTAAGATAATAATGAATGCTTCAAGTTTAGGAATAAAAACAATACTAACATTTATTGGACTATATCTAGGAATAATATTTTCCATAACTTCTGCTGCAATACTTGCAATACAACAATTATCTCAAAGTTCAGATAATAAAGAAAGATACGAAATACTAAGAAAAATAGGTGCAGATACTAAGATTATAAATAGATCATTATTTATACAAATTGCAATATTTTTCATGTTGCCGCTTTCGTTAGCCCTTGTACATAGTATAGTAGGTCTTTCAGAAATAAATAAGCTTATAGCTATTTATGGTAAAATAGATTTAACTTCTAATATAATAATAACGACTCTATTCATATTACTGGTATATGGTGGTTATTTTATTGCTACATATTTAGGAAGTAAATCAATTATAAAAGAAAGATAAACATAGAATTATAAAAACTTAACAGCACTGGTATAACAGTGCTGTTAAGTTTTTACTTGAAATAAGACGAATACTCCGAACTTTTGTATTTATATATAAATATAATAAATTAGGGGGGTGAATTATATGGATATATTATCAATAGCAGTTATTGTAATAGGCGCTATTATAGTTTTAGGTACTTTATATATTTCAATTAAGAATAAAGGACTTAGAGAAGTAGCTATTATTCTTATAGTTGAAGCAGAAAAAGCTTTTGAATATGGTAAAAACTCAGAGAAGTTTAATTATGTATTTGAAAATTTTTATGAAAGACTTCCAATTATTTTTAAGTTATTATTAACAAAACAGAATGTCATTAATTTCATACAAATGGTTTTTGATGAAATTAAGATATCTTTAGACTATAAAAATACAGATGTTTAAAAAATAAATAAGAGCTAGATTAAAGTAATTAAAAAAACTTTAGTCTACTACATATAAAAGAATAATAATTTTTATAAACTTGAATAATATAAATAAAGATGATAATTTTTAATAAGGTGGAATAGTTTATGATTATTGTGAATGATTTTTTGACTTTAGGAAGTATAAATAGACCAGGCGAAAAAATAAAAGAAATTAAAGGATTAATAATACACTATGTTGGTATAGCAGAAAAATCTGCAAATGTTGTACGAAACAATTTTGAAAATACAACTAGATATGGTGCTACTCAATATGTTTGTGATTATAATGATGGACATATAATAAGAACTATGCCTGAGAACGAAGTAGCATACCACTGCGGTTCTAATGTATATAAACCACTTAAATTTGAAATAGCAGGAGAAGATAATCCAAACTATTACTTAGTTGGTATTGAAACTTGTATAGACAGTGTGCAAAACTCAAAACCTTCAAACGTACAGTGGAAATCGTTAATCGAATTTTCAGCAGATTTTTTATCTAGAAATCGACTAGACTCTAAAAATCTATATTTACATAATCAGATAACATATACACAATGCTATAAATGGTTTATTGATCATCCTAGAGATTGGGAAAAATTTAAAAAGGAAGTTCAAAATAAAATAAATTTAAGTAATAAAAAAAAACTTGGTATAATATGATTATACCAAGTATAAAAAGCAGTGTTATTTCTTTTTAGATGTGTTTTGAGAAAAGTTAGTAGCTTCAGCTGTTTTAGCTGTTTTAGAAGATCTTTCATCTTGCATACCATTAGATGCTACTTTGTTTGAGTTTTTATTATGACCCATCATGATCACCTCACTTGTTAGTAATTATACAATAATACAAATGATAATAATGTTGAAAGTAGTCGACAATAAAAAAATATTTTAAAAATTTAAAAATATTTCTTATTTGCTGAAAATCTCAAAATTCACAGTTTTCTTTTTATGTGATTTTATTATATCAAGCCATATTGTATCTTCAACATTTCTGGCTTTTTTAGGGTGAACAAGATATCTTATATATAATTCAATGTGATCTTCCACAATAGATGTATATATAATTGGTTCTAAATTATTAAAGTATATTCTATAATTTTTACTTGAATCATTTACTTGAGATTTCATTTTACTAGGTATTTCCTGAATAATACTATTTTTTGTAATTATCTCATAAAGCATAGATTTTAACTTAGGAATATCGCTATCCAAAGTTACTTTTAGATTTATTTCATTCCATATGTATTTAAATGCCTCAACATAATTTTTTACTGGATGTGTAAACACAATTGAACTTGGTATATGTACTATTCTACCAGTACTTTGTTCACCGTATACTCTATCGCCTATTTCTAAAACATCAAAACTTGCAGCATTAATATTTACAACGTCACCTTTTAAACCGTTTATTTCTATACGATCTTCTAGTACAAAGGGTTTACTCACTCTAATATATATTCCAGCAAAAAAGTTTAATATTATTTCTCTTAATGCTATAGCAAAACCAGCTGAAATAAAACTAATAAGAGTCATGAAACTCTTTATATGACTTTCCCAAATTATAAATACAGCAACTAAAATCAAACTGGTGCATACAATTTGAATTTTTCTGTTATATAGATATTTATCTCTTCCTGTTTTATGATTTCTAGTGTATATTTTAAAGCAAATCACTTTTGCTAATTGTATTGTAGTTATGCTGATTAATGTTAACGTAACCAATTTTATATATTCTGCAGGAATACTTGTTATTCCTTCTAAAAAACTACTTAAACTATTTGACCATTTCATTTTATCACCTTACATTTCTTTTATTTATAGTATTCTAATATTATTTATTATGATACTGTATATTTCATATTATCTGTTTACTTATTTTAATTTTCATTTTAGGGTAAATAAAGAAACTAGTTAAGAAACTAGTTTCTTTATAATTGGTGCACCATCTGGGACTCGAACCCAGGACCAATTGCTTAAGAGGCAACTGCTCTACCAACTGAGCTAATGGTACATCATTAATATTATATCAAAAAAATATATAAAAGTAAATAAAAAGTCGTTAATTTATGAAAAAAATTATTTATTGCTTGAAATAAGATAACTTATATAGTATTATGATATATGTAATAAAGGGAGTGATTCTTTTGAATAGTAAATATGATTTAATAATAGTCGGAGCAGGTCCAAGTTCAATTTTTCTTGCTTATGAATTGATAGAACTTAAGGTAAATAAAAAGATTTTAATAATTGAACAAGGAAGAAAAGTGGAAGAAAGATATTGCCCAGCTGAGGGAAGTAAGTGCATCAAATGTAAACCACTTTGCCACATTACAAGTGGATTTTCTGGAGCAGGAGCTTTTTCAGATGGCAAGCTTTCACTATATAACAAAGATGATGATAAAATAGAAGTAGGAGGAATGATTCATGAATATATAGGTATAAAACACACAAAAGAATTAATTGACTATACGGACAAAATATATTTGAAGTTTGGTGCAGATGAAAAATTAGAAGGAACTGAATACAAAGAAGAAGTTAAAAAGATAGTAGATGTTGCAAGTAGAAACAATATAGATTTAATTAGTATACCTATAAGACATTTGGGTACAGAAAAAAGTCATGAATTATATAAAAAATTACAAGATTACATTTTAAATAATAATATAAATATACAATTTGAAACTTCGGTTACAGATTTAATAATTGAAGACAATAGAGTAAAAGGTATTAAAATTAGATCAACTAAAGATTTAAAAAATAATAATTTAGCAGATAAATGTTTATATGCAGATAAGGTTGTTTTAGGTATTGGCAGAAAAGGTGCTAATTGGCTATCAGATATGTGTAAAAAACATAAAATACATAATAAATCCGGAGTTGTAGATATAGGTGTTAGATATGAACTTCCAGATAGTGTCATGAGTGAAGTTAATAAGTATATGTACGAAGGAAAATTTGTTGCACATTTAGAACCATATAAAGATAAAGTTAGAACTTTTTGTCAAAATCCTAGTGGTTTTGTATCTAACGAGGTTTATGACAACAATCTAACATTAGTTAATGGGCATTCATATAAACATAAAAAAAGTACAAATACTAATCTTGCTATACTTTGTTCACACAGCTTTAATCATCCATTTAATGAACCAATAAAATATGGGATGAATGTAGCTGAAAACTCTAATCAATTAGGTAACGGCAATGTTTTGGTACAAAGGCTAGGAGATATACTAAATGGTAAAAGAACATGGGATTATGAGCTTAGTTCAAATAGTGTAATTCCTACTTTAACCTCCGCAGTTGCAGGAGATATAACATATGCAATAGGGTATAGAACAATGGTAGATATATTAGAATTTATTAAAACTATGGATAAAGTGATTCCAGGTTTTGCAAATCCGGATAATTTGCTTTATGGGGTAGAAATTAAATTTTATTCTAATCAGGTTCTAATAGATAATAACTTTAAAACAAGTATAGATGGCCTTTATTCAATAGGTGATGGAGGGGGTCTTACTCGTGGACTTATGATGGCATCTTGTAGTGGAGTACATATGGCAAGATTAATATTTAAGAGTATTTAATATGTATTAAATTTTATAAAATAATAGATAGTACTTGAATTTGTATATTTTTTGTAGTATTATTTATACATGAAATATGGAAAATTATTTATAAATAATTCAATAGCATAAAGGATATAGTCAATATTTCATATTTGACTATATTTTTTAGTAAAATTTATTAATAAATTTACTAGGAGGAATTATATTGAAATCATTTAAAACCGGGCTTGTTGTTGGTAGGTTTCAACATATTCATACAGGCCATGAAAAGCTCATTAACATTGGACTTGACTTGTGTGATAAACTAGTTATATTTGTCACATATAGAGATAATATAGAAACAAGTAAAAATCCATATAGTGTTGAATATAGAATCAAGTTATTAAATATAGTATATGAAAAAGAAATAAAAGAAAACAAAATTGTTATATATCCATTTCAAGATATAAATTTAGAAGATGGAATAACACATTTATGGGGGAAATCTATAATAGATACATATATAAAATGTATAGGTGCTAGACCAGAATGTATAATATATGGAAAAGATAAGAATATAAATAAATGTTTTGAACCCAATATTGTATCTAATATAACTGAAGTTTTTGTAGATAGATTATCACTTAAGATATCTGCTACAGAAATGAGAGAATTTTTAATAAGTAATAATTATGAAGAGTGGAAGAAGTATGCAAATAGTAAAATACATAAAGAGTATGATACTATTAGAAATAAATTAATGAAAGTAGAGGTATAGTGTCATGATATAATTTGTATAGTTTAAATGGTTTATTAAAATAATTTGAATGGGGGATTCTAAAATGGAAAATTTGAAAAATTATGATGAAGAAATATTTAATGCTATAGAAAAAGAAAATCAGAGACAAAAAAATAATATAGAGCTAATTGCTTCAGAAAACTTTGTATCACACGCTGTATTAGAAGCAGTAGGAAGTAAATTAACAAATAAATATGCTGAAGGATATCCAAATAAAAGGTATTACGGTGGATGTGTTAATATAGATGCTGTTGAAACTTTAGCAATTGAAAGAGCAAAGAAATTATTTAATGCTGAACATGCAAACGTACAGCCACATTGTGGTAGTAGTGCTAATATGGGAGTATATATGGCAGTATTACAGCCAGGAGATACAGTTTTAGGAATGGATTTATCTAATGGAGGTCATTTAACTCATGGAAGTAAAGTGAGTTTTTCAGGTAAATTATATAACTTTTTGTCATATGGCATAGATAACAATGGATATATTGATTACAAAGATGTAGAAGATAAAGCAATAGAATGTAAACCAAAAATGATTGTTGCAGGAGCAAGTGCATATCCAAGATCAATAGATTTTAAAAGATTTAGAGAAATAGCAGATAAAGTTGGAGCTTACCTTATGGTAGATATGGCACACATTGCAGGACTAGTATGTACAGGTAATCATATGTCACCAGTTCCTTATGCAGACTTTGTAACCTCAACTACACATAAAACACTACGTGGACCACGTGGAGGGCTTATACTTTGTAAAGAAAAATATGCTAAGGATATAGACAAAACAATATTTCCTGGAACTCAAGGTGGACCATTAGAACATGTTATAGCTGGTAAAGCAGTTTGTTTTAAGGAAGCATTGGAGCCTGAATTTAAAAAATACATTGACCAAGTTGTTTTAAATTGTAGAGTACTTGCAGAAGAATTAATTAAAAGAGGGTTCAAATTAGTTTCTGGCGGAACAGATAATCATTTAATGCTACTAGATTTAACTGTTAAAAATTTAACTGGTAAAGAGGCTGAACATTTATTAGAAGAAGTGAATATAACATGTAATAAGAATTCAATTCCAAATGATAAAGAAAAGCCTACTGTAACAAGTGGAGTAAGAATTGGTACTGCTGCATGTACTTCAAAAGGATTGAACGAAAAAGATATGGTACTTTTAGCTAGAGCAATGGAACTTGCACTATCTAAAAATATGAATAATATAACAGAAGAAGAATATATAAAGAATAAAGAAGAGGCAAAAAACATAGTTAGAACATTAACTAAAGGGGTTGAAAACAGTGCCAGATAAATTAGTAATAGTAGAATCACCATCTAAAGCGAAAACTATAAAAAAATATTTAGGAAGTGAATTTGAAGTAATAGCATCACAAGGACATATAATAGATTTGCCTGCAAGTAAGTTTGGTATTGATGTTGCAGATAATTTTAAACCTGAATATATTACCATGAAAGGTAAGACTAAAATAATTAGTGAAATAAAAAAAGAAGCAAAAGGTAAAGATATAGTTTATTTAGCAACCGATCCAGATAGAGAAGGTGAAGCTATTGCATGGCATTTAAAAAATTTACTTAAAATTAATGATGATACTAAATGCAGAATTGAATTTCATGAAATAACAGAAAGTGCAGTAAAAAAAGCTATAAAATCTGCTAAAAAAGTAGACTTTAATCTGGTAAATGCACAGCAAACAAGAAGAGTTTTAGATAGAATAGTTGGATATAAGATTAGTCCATTACTTTGGAAAAAAATAAAAAAAGGATTAAGTGCAGGTAGAGTACAATCAGTTGCTCTAAAAATAATAATGGATAAAGAAAAAGAAATTAGAAATTTTAAACCTGAAGAATACTGGAATTTAGTTGCTACACTTAAAAAATCTGGGATTACAAAAAATATAGTATCTAAATTTTATGGAGATAAAAAAGGTAAAATAAATTTAAAAGATGAAAAACAAACTATGGAAATAGTTTCTAAAATTGATGGAAAAGATTACGTCGTAACTGATGTTAAAAAAAGTGAAAAAAAGAAGAACCCGCCACCACCATTTACAACATCATCACTTGGTCAAGACGCATCAAGAAAATTAGGATTTACCATGAAAAAAACAATGATGGTAGCACAAAAACTTTATGAGGCAGGTCATATAACTTACATGAGAACTGACTCGGTTAGAATATCTACTGATGCTATCTCTATGGCAAAGGAACATATAATTTCAAAATTTTCTGAAGAATATTATATGAGTAGAGTTTTTAAAACAAAAGAAAGCGCTCAAGATGCACATGAAGCTATAAGACCAACAAAATTAACTAATATTGAATCATTATTGGCTTCACTTCCAAGAGATGAGCAAAGATTAATGTCATTAATATATAATAGGTTTTTAGCAAGTCAAATGCAAATAGCAGTTTACGATACAACTAAAGTTACTATTGAAGTAAACAATTATGTATTTATAACTACTGGGAGTATAATAAAATTTGACGGTTTTATGAAATTATATATAGAAGGTAAAGATGATGAAGAATCTGGAGATGATGATGAAAATATATTGCCAGAGCTAATTGTGGGGGATATATTAAAGCAAAAGGAACTTAATTTTGAACAAAAATTTACAGAACCTCCTTCAAGATATACAGAGGCCACACTTGTAAAGACACTAGAAGAAAAGGGCATTGGCAGACCTAGTACGTATGCACCAACAATTTCTACAATAGAAGATAGGTTATATATTGAAAAAGAAAAAAAATACTTAGTTCCTACTAACTTAGGAGAAGTTGTAAATGAATTAATGGAAAATAACTTTAAAAATATAGTAGATGAGAAATTTACAGCAAATATGGAATCTACATTAGATAGAATTGCAGAAGGCAATGAAAGTTACCTAGAAACAGTAAAGAATTTTTATGATCCATTTATTCAAAATCTCGGAGAAGTAGAAAGTAAAATAGAAAGAGTAAAGTTACAAGAAGAAGTATCTGATGTTGTTTGTGAACTATGTGGAAGAAATATGGTTGTAAAACAAGGAAGATACGGTAAATTTTTAGCATGTCCTGGTTTTCCAGAATGTAAGAACATTAAAAGCATAGTACAGAAAATTGATGTACCATGTCCAAAATGTGGAGGAACTATTCTTATTAAAAAAACTAAAGCAAAAAGAATGTTTTATGTTTGTGAAAATAGTCCTAAAACCTGTGATTATATATCATGGAATAAGCCTAAGAAATAGAAAAATAAGTAGTTTAATAGAAATATTAAACTACTTATTTTTATTACAATAATATTACAAAAAATAACATAAAAAATTAAATCGTATATGAAATGTCGAAATATGAAACATTCTGTTGACAAAAATACCATATATGGTAAAATATATATATAATAATTAAATCTATACGTCACGTATAGATTTTGTTTATGAGTATGAGATTATAATATATTTTTAATTAGTAATAATTGGGGGAATTTAATATGAAAAAAAGTGGTATATCGCTAATAGTTTTAGTTATAACAATAATAGTTGTAATTA
>JAEWPS010000060.1 GCA_023460515.1 Bacillota bacterium
AGTAGTTAATATAGATGAAAACCAACCTGTAATTAAGTTGACAGCAGATTTGGTTGCTGCACAGCAAAAAGTAGCAGTTAAAGTAAGTGTAACAGATGATGTAGGAGTAGGAAAAGTAAAATGGGCACCAGGCACTCAGGGTGAAAGTTATTTTACAAACTCTGGAACTGAAATAGCAAATGATAGTATAGTAAATATAACAAGTAATGGTTATTATACATTCTATGCAGAAGACCAAGTTGGAAACAAACAAGTATATACATTAAATGTAACAAATGTAGATTTAACAGCACCAGTTATAGATATACAAGTAAGTCCAGAAACTACTGTAAGTCTTAATGCTAATGTAACAATAAATTATGGAGATTCAACAATAAAGCAATATAAAGTAGGAACAAGTAATGTAACATGGAGTACATATACAAATACATTTGCAATATCTTCGTATACAATACTAGCAAATAACTGGCAAAATGCAGATGGAACAGTAACAATATATGCAAAAGGAAAAGATATAGCTGGTAATGAAATAACTGTTCAAAAGAAAGTTGTAAGTTTAGATTTAGATAGACCTAAAGTACCAGTAATTAATTCTAATGCCGGGTATGCAACCCTTACTTCTAATGGAGTAAAATTTAATGCAGAAACTACAATAGTATATGATACAAGAACAGATATAGATAATTATTACAGCATAGATAATGGTTCTACTTGGAAGTCGTATACTGGAATGTTTACTTATCCTAGTGGTACGATTATAGCAAAAAGTATCAAAAAAACTACAGGATTAGAAACTGTTGTAAGTAGAACGATAGGAATGCCAGCGGATGCAGTAACCACACAGGCGTATGATGGAAATGATACAACTGGAATGCCTGGTTCGGGAAGTTATTATTTAGAAGTAGATAGTAGTATGGTTGGTAGTAAGATAAGAGTAAAATGGTATTCACGAGAATATAGTAATGGTTTTCCTGTTTATCTTAGATTTATGGACCAAAGTAATCAACAAATTTCATTTGTAACAAGAAATTATGGAACATTTGATGACATTTATACAATACCAGCAAATACAAAAAGAATAAAATATGAATCAACAAGCGGTGCAAATTATTTATATGAAATACAACCAAGCAATGAACCTACATTTACTGCTGTAAATGGTTATATTTTAATGACTGCTGATCCAATAAAGTCTATTAAAGAACCATACCAAAATGTAACAATAGGGTATTTTACAACTAGCGTACAGAGAATGTATAGAATAGGTACAACAGGGGATTGGTTAAATTATAATGATCAACCAGTTAAAGTAAATCATGGTCAAACAATATATGCAAAAGGAATAGATCAATATGGAAATGAGACTAGAATAGTATCTAGTTATACAGCAAATGTGTTAGATGCTGTAAAGAAAGAAGCATTTGATATTAATGATGCAACAGGAATGCCTGGTTCAGGAACTTACTATATAGATGTAGATGCAAGTGTAGTTGGTAGTAAGATAAGAGTAAAATGGTATTCACAAGCGTATAGTAATGGTTTTCCAGTTTATCTTAGATTTATGGATCAAAATAATCAACAAATTTCATTTGTAACAAGAAATTACGGAAATTTTGATGATATTTATACGATACCAGCAAATACAAAAAGAATAAAATATGAATCAACAAGTAGTGCTAATTACTTATACGAAATACAGGTTGGTAATGAACCAACATTTAGTAGCACTAATGGATATATGCTACTTACAGCAGATCCAACTAAAGCAATAAGGCAACCATATCAAATGGTTACGGTTAATTATTTCCCTACAAGTGTACAAAAATTGTACAGAATAGGAACAACTGGTGAATGGTTAAATTATAATAACCAATCAATAAAAGTTGGTCACGGTCAAACAATATATGCAAAAGGAATAGATCAATATGGTAATGAAACTAGAATAATTTCAAATTATACACCTAGTGTTTTAGATGCAATAAAAAAAGAATCGTATGATGGAAACGATACAACATATATGTCTGGTGTAGGAAATTATTTAATGGAAGTAGATAATAGTATGCAAGGAAGAAGAATTAGAGTAAAGTGGTATTCAAATACATATAGTAATGGAGATCCAATGTATTTAAGATTCTTAGATTCCAATAACAACGAAATAAGTTTTGTTACAAGAAATTATGGCATGTTTGATGACATATATACAATTCCTAGCAATACTAAGTGGATAAAATATCAGGCAACTGGAGGCAATAATTTATATGAGATACAACCAAGTAATGAGCCTACATTTACACCTACAAACGGATATATGTTACTACATTATAATATAGCAAATGCTATAAGAGAGCCATATCAGATGATTGTTATAAATTATTTTCCAACCAGCGTACAAAAACTTTATAGAATAGGAACAGTTGGAGAATGGTTAAATTATAATAATCAAGCTGTAAAAGTTAATCATGGGTTAACAATATATGCAAAAGGTATAGATGTTAATGGTGTTGAAACAAGAATAATATCTAGCTATACATCTAATGTAGCTGATGCTATAAAAAAAGAATCATATGATGGAAACGATGCAACATCAATGGCGGGTTCAGGAAATTACTTTATTCAAGTAGATAGTAGTTCAGAAGGAAAAAAACTTAGAGTAAGGTGGTATTCAAGTACATATAGTAATGGAGATCCAATGTATATAAGATTTTTAGATTCTAATAAAACTGAAATAAGTTATGTTACTAGAAATTATGGTACATATGATGATCAATATATTATACCGGTCAATACAAGATGGATAAGATATCAGGCTACAGGTGGAAATAATTTATATGAATTAAATGTAATAAATCCATAATATATAACAATTAAATAAAAACTCTAGAATTAAATTTTCTAGAGTTTTTATTTAGTTGTTTATGAGTTGATAGTTACTTTAATACTATACCAAGTATTTTAATAAATTCTAAAGCTTGTAATTTAGTTAATATGCAACCTTTTAAATCTTCTGTATATACTGTTATCCCATCAATATTTGAAGTTGTAAAGTCTACATCCTTAAGTTTTGTTTTAGATAGATTAACACATGTAAAATCACAGTTATCAAAAGAAATATTTTTAAAACTTATTGTAGATAAAGAGGCATCTTTAAAGTTACATTCTTTAAAGTTTGAATTTAAAATTTTTGATTCATCAGCATAAATGTTTTTAGTATTGCAATTATTCATATATACGTTTTCTAAATATGATTTGTTTAAATTTGAACCTTGGAGTTTACAATCGTTAAACATTACTTTTTTAAAGGTACTTGAAGATAAGTTTATGTTGGATAAATCACAATTTTCAAATATAACGTTTGAAAAGTATGATTTTTCAAAATTGCAAGAAATGAATTTTATATTTTTTATTTTTGAGTTTGTTATTTCAATATTACTAATACTAAGACTAGTTATAATTTGATTATATATACTATAATTAGATATAACTTCATCGTCTAATATAGTATTGGAAAAATTTTCTAGTTCATTTAGCTTATCTGGCAAATTAGGTAAAATTATCATATCATTACTTCCTTTTCTAATATAATTATATAAAATTTCAATCTATTTGTCAATGAATGTCTAATGTAAATATTAAAATTAGTTAAACACGGTATTTTTTAAATGTTTCTATTGAATAATTATTAAAATAAGGTTATAATTATATATATTAGTTTGATATATTAGGAGGAAAAGTATGGACAATAAAAGAGGTATAACGTTAATCATATTAATAACTGCATCAGTAATTATGATGATAATTATAACATCGGCATCAGTTATAGGTGCTGGATCAATTTCTTCAGCTAATTTTGAAGAATATAAAGCAAGTTTATCTAGAGTACAAGATAATGTAAATGTATATTATTTAGAAAATAAAGCACTACCAATAACAAACGAGGTAGTTTCGAGTAATTCATTAGGAATAGAATTCTATAATAACATTGTACAAAATACAGATGAAAACAACAGATTATTTGTAATAAATTCATCTTTACTTAATAACGAAACAATAAAAAAAGGAAAAGGTAGTGTTGCAAATAAAGATGTATTTTTAGTTGCTGAAAATTCTCATAACGTATATTATTTAAAGGGATATAAATATAAAGGGCAAGTTTATTATGGAAGTTAATAAGTTAGAAAAATATATACATAAATTAAATATAGGCGATGTTGAAATAGGTAACAACGTGTTTTTAGCACCTATGGCTGGAGTTACAGATCTAGCATTTAGAAGAATTGTTAGAAATTATGGACCAGGTCTTACTTTTACAGAAATGGCAAGTAGTAAAGCAATGGAATTTGGTAGTTTGAAAACAGAAAAATTATTAAATATTTTAGATAACGAGAGACCATCTGTAGTACAAATATTTGGTAGTGATCCTGAAACTATAAAAAACATGATACTTAAATTAAATGAAGATGATAGAATAGATATAATAGACATAAATATGGGATGCCCAGCTCCTAAATTAGTTAAAAATGGTGATGGTGCTGGATTACTACTTAATTTAGACAATGTTAAAACTATTTTGGAAACTGCGGTAAAGGTATCTAAAAAACCTATAACTGTTAAGACCAGAAAAGGTTTCAATAATGATATAATTACTGCTGTTAAAGTTGCACGCATTGCTGAAGAAGCAGGCGTTAAAATGATTACTATTCACGGAAGAACTAGAGAAGAATATTATTCTGGAACTTCTGATTTAAATATTATAAAAAGTGTTAAAGAAAGTGTTAATATTCCTGTAATAGGTAATGGTGACGTAACTGATATTGAAAGTGCCGTTAAAATGTTTGAATATACTGGATGTGATGGAATTATGATAGCAAGAGGAAGCTTAGGAAACCCATGGGTTTTTAAAAGTATATTAGAAAACAAAGAATACACACCTAGTAATCTAGAAAAGTTATCTATTATATTAAATCATATTGATTTAGCGTGTGAATATGAAGGAGAAAAAATCAGTAGATTGAAACTTAGAAAACATATTGCTTGGTATTTAAAAGGCATAGAAAATGGATCTAAATACAGAGATATGATAAATAAATCTGAAAGTATAGAAGAAATGAAACAAATAGTTAAGGATGCGCTTTATGATAAATAAACAAGAGGTACTAAATAAATATAAAGATAAAGATGAGAAGATTTTTGTTTCAAATATTTTGGATAAAATAAATAAATATGAGAAGTTAGGCAGTTTAATTACAAGTAACTTTTTAGATATTAATGAGTTTAAAATTGCAAGTCAATTACTTAACAAATATAAAGTTAAGTATACATTTTTTTCTTTAAATAATACATTAGAAAGAAAATGTATAGCAATACTTCCTGAGTATAATGATGATTATGATTTTTCTTGTTTATCTTGTATAAAAGTATTACCAAATAAAAATTCTAAATTATTTCATAAAGATTATATGGGAAGTATATATAATATGGGTATTAATGAAGATATGATTGGGGATATAATTGTATTTGAAAATTTTGCATATATATTTTTAATGACTAAAGTTTTAGAGTTTACACTTCTTAACTATACAAAAGTAGGTAATTCAAACATTGAAATAGAAATTGTTAATATAAATGAACTAGATAACATAATACATAATTTTGAAGATATAAATGTGATTGTTCCATCTAATAGAATAGATACTGTTTTAGCCCATGTATATAGGTTAAGTAGAAGTGAAGTGGAAGAAAAAATACTTAGAAATGATTTATATATAAATTCAAAGTGTATTGTAAATAAAACTCATTTACTTAAAGAAAATGATATTGTTTCTTTTAGAAAATGTGGTAAATTTAAATATAATAATATAGTTAAGAAAACTAAAAATAACAATTTAGTCATAAAAATAGAAATGTATAAATAAAGAACAGGTAAATTAAACCTGTTCTTTATTTTAAATTTATATATTTTAATATTCTTTCACGAATCTTCCTAAAATGTTTCTTATATTTGAATTATGTAAACTTAATTGCATTGCTAATCATATTTATAAATAATATAATATATTTAATAAAATCAATTGATTATTATATTATTATTTGATATAATATAGTTTGAAGAGAGTGGTGAAAAATGACAGTAGCATTTTATACATTAGGATGTAAGGTTAATCAATATGAAACAAATTTAATGATAAAACAGTTTGAAGATAACAATTTTGAGGTAGTTAAATTTGAAAATAAACCAGATATATTTGTAGTGAATTCATGTAGCGTAACTAACTTATCTACTAGGAAAACAAGGCAAATACTTAGCAGGGCAAAGAAGGCAAATAGTAGTGCTATTGTGATTTTAGTAGGTTGTTATGCTGAAGAAATAAAGCTAAGCAACAGTAAAAGTTTAAACAATGATATATTTGATATTGTATTAGGAAATGAAGAAAAGAAGGATATAATAACGCATTTAAATAATTTTATGAATAGTGGTAAAATTGTTAAAGAAAGGAAGTTGTTTAAAGTTGCAGATATAGATAAAGTAAAAAGATATGTTCAATCAGATAAATTAGAAAAAGGTGTAAATATATTAAGGGAAAGTGTTAAAATAGAGGATGGATGTAATAATTTTTGCTCTTATTGTATAATACCCTACACACGTGGAAGAGTAAGAAGTAGAAATATCGATGATATTATATGTGAGATAGAAAGTTTGGCCCAAAACGGAACTAAGGAAATTGTTCTTGTTGGTATTGAAATAGCTTCATATGGTAAAGATTTAGAAAACGATATATCATTAATTGAGGTAATTGAAAGAGTAAACAATATAGAAGGAATACAGAGAATAAGGCTACGGATCAATTGAACCTAGATGGCTTACTGATGAAAATATACTTAGAATGAGTAAAGTGGATAAGTTATGTAGGCATTTTCATTTGTCCGTTCAAAGTTTAAGTAATACAGTATTAAAAAGAATGAATAGAAAATATACTACTGACTATCTTTTTGATGTTGTAGACAAGTTGAGAAAAAATTTCAAAGATGTTTCACTTACATGTGATATAATTGTAGGATATATTGATGAAACTGATGATGAATTTAACGAAACTATTAGTGGCGCAGAGAAAATACAGTTTAGTGATATGCATGTGTTTAAATTTTCCAAAAGGCAGCATACAAGAGCATACTCTTTAACAACTACCGTTGATCCAAATGTTGCAATAAATAGAAGTGAAACACTTATTAATTTAGGAAAAAAGTGTAGATTACAATTTTTAAATAAACATATTAATAAAAAGGAAAAAGTTTTACTTGAAGAATATAAGGATGGATATTTATATGGATATACATCCAATTATATTAAAGTAAAAGTAAAAGGAGATAAAAATTTATGGGGAAAAATTCAAGAATTAGAATTAATCTCATTAGAAAAAGATTTAATTTTAGGAATAGTAAAATAAATAAAAGTATTATTATTTTTACTTCAATTACCGCTGTTATACTTCTTTCAGTTGCTGTAGGGATTAATATAAATCGCGATAAGACTGTTATTTCGGTAGCAGATAATGAAGTACAAGGTGTTATTTCAAATAATGCTAAGGATGCTACAAGTAATGAAAACACTAATACTGAAGTGAAAAATGAAACTGAAACTACTGGAAAGGGTGAAGTGACAACTCCAAATAGTGAAGAACTTAAATTTACAATTTTAGGTGAAATGATGATGGGTGGGAGCGTTACTACTAATACTAGTTATTTATACAGCTCTGCATTTAAAAAGATATTTACTTTTACTAGAAATTCAGATTTCACATATACTAATTTTTCTACTAATATAACAAATCTAGATAAAATAGATGATGCTAAAAGTAAATATTTAGTTACAAAAGAAGTAAAATCTGCTCTTGTTTCACTTGGAGTAGATGCTGTAAATGTAGGATCTGACCATATGTTAGATTTTCCTAAAGAAATATTTAATAATACATTGAATATTCTTAAAGAGAACAATACATATATTGCTGGTCTTAATAACTCTATATTATACTTAGAAAAAAATAATAAAAAGATTGCTATTGTTGCTGCAAATAATGTATTTATAGGAACTAAGAATAATTATAATGATTATGGAATAAATTCGTATTATGAAAATGTTATGAAGAACGATATAACTGTTGCAAGTCAAAATGCAGATGTTGTTATTGTAGATATTCATTGGGGTAGAGAATACATATATGGAGTAACTGACGAAATGAAAAAAATAGCATATAGTGCAATTGATAGTGGTGCGGATTTAATTATGGGTTCACATGCACTTGGTATTTATCCTATTATAACATATAAAAATGTTCCAATAATTTATTCTACTGGTTACATTATGACAGATTCAGATAGTGAACTTGCTAAACAATCATATATATTTGACATAAACATAAATAAGGAAAATAAAATAAAATCTTTAGAAATGCTTCCTATATATATTAAGGATAAAAAGGAAGTAGTACCTTTTCATGAATATAATAATGAACTGGCATTAGCATTTAATATTCAAATAAATAGATGGAATGAAGAAAATGCTTTAAATTCTAAGATTTTAGATAATAAAATAGTTATAGATTTTTAAAAATAGTTTATTAATTAAAATACTTCTATGAAATTAAAAGTGTAGTTTTATATACTACATAAAAAATAATTTTGTAGAAGTATTTTTTATGTTTTAAATTGGTAATATATGTAAAATAATAGTTTTTTATGAAATTGAAACAAAATTTAAAATCATTTCTTTTGCTTTTTATATATATTAAAGCATTTTAATTGATTTTTCTGATAAAAAGTTGTATAATATACATAATTTATGGAGGGATTTATGAAAAAAATATTTATAATAATATTTGTAGTACTAGGCGGTGTAATAGGATGTGCATTAGGAAATCTATGTATTAATATAGATGCTCTAAAATGGCTTGCCATTGGAGGGGAAGTTGGGTTTAGAAATCCACTACTAATTGATTTATCTTTTTTACAGTTTACGTTTGGAATTTGGTGTAAAATAAATATAGCAGGGATACTATGTTTAATTTTATTTGCATTTATATCTGATAAGGTATTTAAGTGGCTGAAAGTCTAATTAAATTACCATTAA
The DNA here is from genome assembly GCA_023460515.1 of Bacillota bacterium. Lineage (GTDB taxonomy): Bacteria > Bacillota > Clostridia > TANB77 > CAG-465 > RGIG5057. Next base: position 9,122 of record JAEWPS010000060.1, read on the forward strand.
ACGATAGACCTTATGAAAAATTGGAATTACTTCGGATCGGAAAATTTAACTAATTCGGAACTTTTAGCTATTGTTATAAAAACAGGTACGAAAGATAAAAATTGTTTAGATATATCTAGAGATATTTTAATGAGTAATAAAGATATAGAAAATATTTCGGATTTAGAGTACTTATCTAATATGTCAATAAATAATTTAAGAAAGTTTAAAGGTGTTGGTAGAGTTAAATCTATTCAAATAAAAGCTGTTTTAGAGCTTTCTAAAAGGATTTCTAAAACTAACGTAAATAATAAAACAAAAATAACAAGTCCAATAGATATATTTAATTTAGTAAATGAATCATATATAGGAAAGAAACAAGAAGTTGTTAAAACAATATTATTAGATAATTCAAACAAAGTATTATCTATAATAACAAATGGAATAGGGAAGACGTCTTCTGTTCAAATTGGTATAAAAGAAATATTTAGTGAACCTATAAAACAGATGGCTAGCGGTATTATATTAATACATAATCATCCAAGTGGTAATTTGGTTCCTAGTAAAAGTGATATTAACTTTACTAAAAATATTAATGAATATGGGGAAACATTTGAAATTAAATTATTAGATCATATAATAATTGGAAAAAATGAATATATAAGTTTAAAAGAAAAAGGATACTTTTAAAAAGGAAGGGTGAAACAAAGCATGGGAATAATGTCTAGAGATATAGGAATAGATTTGGGAACTTCTAATGTAAGGATATTTGTAAAAGGAAGAGGTGTAGTTTTAAATGAACCTTCTGTCGTAGCTATAAATAGAATTACTGGAGAAGTTTTAGCTGTTGGAAATGCAGCTAAAGAAATGTTAGGAAGGACACCAGATAATATAATTGCCGTAAAGCCTTTGAAAGATGGAGTAATTGCAGATTTTGATTCTACAGCATTAATGCTTGAGACTTTTATAAGTAAAGTTATTCCAAAGAGTTTATTTTCTAAACCAAGATTAGTTATTTCAATACCATATGGTATAACAGATGTTGAAGAAAGAGCTGTTGAAGGAGTTGCATATAAGGCAGGAGCAAAAGTTGTATACTTGATAGAAGAAATAATGGCAGCATCATTTGGCTCTAAAGTAAAAGTGGAACGTGCTGAAGGTTCTATGATAGTAGATATAGGTGGTGGAACTAGTGAAATGGCAGTTTTATCTTTAGGAGGAATTGTTGTATCTAATTCATTGAGAATAGCTGGAGAAAAATTTGATAAAGACATAGTTGAGTATGTTAAAAATAAATTTAATTGCATAACTTCTGAAGCAGATGCTGAAGAAGTAAAAAAACAGATAGGTTCTGTATTTGCAACCATGACAGAAGAAAAGTATACAGTAAAAGGTAGAAATCTAAATACTGGTCTTCCAGAAAATGTAGTACTTACTACAAAAGATGTACAAGAAGCTATCATGGGATCTATAGAAAAAATTGTTAAAGCAATAAAAGCAACTCTTGAACAGACACCACCTGAACTTTCAGCAGATATAATGGAACGTGGAATTATTATTACAGGAGGAAGCGCTTCAATAAAAAATTTAGATAGGTATATAAGTGGAGAAATTGGTATACCAGTTCATATAGCTGAAAATCCTTTAGATTGTGTAATAAAAGGTTTAGGAGCTACTTTAGATAGTATAACAGTATTAAAAAAAGCTGTTAAAACTAAAAAAAGATAATAAAAATTTCTTAATTACTGATAATATAAAAGAAAGTGAGGATATACTATTGAAATATAACTATGACTTTACTGACAAAAGAAAAGAAAAGAAAAAAAGAATTATTTTTGTAACAATAGCATTAATTATAGCATTGATGGTTTCATCATTTTTCTTTAGAAACAGTCAAATATTTATAATAAGGACTGCATCTAATGTTATAATTGCACCTTTTAAAATTATTGGAACTAACATGCAGAATGTGTTTTCATCTATTAGTATGTATTTTGGTAATATAGTACAGGTAAAAGAGGAAAATGTTGAACTAAAGAAGCAAATTAATAAATTAGAACTAGAATTATTAGAATCTAAAAGGATTTTAGATGATAACGAATCACTAAAAAAATTATTAGATATTAATTCTACGTTTCAACATTTTAAATTAAAGAGTGGAAAAATTATTATAAGGCAACACGATAATTTTAGTCAAACTTTTGTAATTGATGTAGGGTTAAAAGATGGAATCAAATTAAATCAGGCAGTTATACATAAAGAAGGATTAGTAGGATATATATCAAGTGTTAGTGATAATACAAGTAATGTTACAACTATAATGGATCCTAGAACTTCAGTTAGTGTAACGATTTCAACAATAAATGAACCTGCAATTTTAAAAGGCAATTTAGAACTTAAATCTAATAATAATTTAAAACTTGAATACATACCAATTGATGCAGAAATTTCAATTGGAGATATGTTATATAGTTCAGGACTTCGGTTCGATGTTTCCATCTTCTTTACCAGTAGGCAAGGTTACAAAGGTGGTAAATAATAAAAATGATAGTGATAGATATGCTATAGCAGAACCTTGCGTAAATATAAGATCAATATCTGAAGTATCAGTTATTATAGAATAGAGGTAATTATGGCAAAAAGAATTTTTTCATATTTTATAATATTCCTTGTATTAATTTGTATATTTCTATTTCAAATATATGTTATAGACAGTAGAGAATTATTTGGAGTTAAACCTAACTTAATACTTATTTCAGTTATAGTTATGAGTTTATGGTATGGATTATATGCAGGTACAATATACAGCTTTTTTATAGGTATTACAACAGATATTATGTTTGGAAACAATTTTGGTATATTTACTCTTTCATATATAATTGTTGGACTAGTAATTGGTTATTTAAATTATAATTATAGAAGAGAAAATAAAGTATCATTGCTTTATCTTACTATATTTGGAACATGTATATTTGAATTTACTCAATTTGTTATTTACTTATTTTTAAATAGTGGTAGCTCTAATATATTACATTTAATAATTCAAATATTAATAAGTAGTATACTTAATGTAATACTTGCATTTATACTTTATGGTACATTTTCAAGAATATCTGAATATGCAGAAAGTACAAATTCATATTATTAAAAATAGGGGTGAAAAAATAACTTGAAAAAAATAATAGAAAAAATTTCTAATTTCTTTTCTAATAGAAATATTATACTTGCTATTATAACTGTTTTAATTGGAGGTATATATATAGTAACATTATTTAACATTCAAGTTATTAATGGAAAAGAATATAGAGAAAAATCCGAAAAGAAAATGCTACGTAATGAAACAATAATAGCTGCAAGGGGCGAAATAACAGATAGAAATGGTGTAATACTTGCAACGAATAAATTATCTTTTGATTTGATACTATATAAGGTAAAGTCAACAAATGAAGAACAGAACACAGCAATATTTAATACTATTCAAATATTAGAAGCAAATGGAGACAAAATATATTCAAGTTTTCCAATAAATGATGAAAAAAACGGTTTTAATTTTTCAAATGAAGAAGAATTGACAAAGTGGAAAAGTGAAATGAATATTAAAAAAGAATATAATTTTGATCAAACTATAGATTATTATATTGATAAGTATAAATTAGCCCCTTATAAAAGAGAATATGCAATAAAGATTATTATGGTTCGCTATGAAGCTAGTTTAATGGGTTACTCATTATTTAAACCAGCTACGATTGCTAAAGATATATCAGAAAAATCTTTGGCAATGCTAGAGGAAGAAAAATTTAAATTATTCGGGTTAGATACAATATCTGTTCCTAAGAGGTATTATCCAGAAGGCTTGCTTGCAGCACATACTATTGGTTATGTAAGTAGAATAAGTAGTGAAGAATATACTAAACTTAAAGATTCAGGATATACACAAAATAGTAATATCGGTAAAATGGGTATTGAGCAAACTTATGAAAAATATTTAAAAGGAATTGATGGTGTAAGAAAAGTTGAAGTGGATTCCTATGGTACAGTATCTAGTGAAAATGATACTACCAAATCTATTACTGGACAAAATGTTACCTTGACTATAGATTATAGACTCCAAAAAGTTGCAGAAAAATCCTTGATTAAAGTTATAAATGAAATAAAAGTTGGAACACCTACGATGAAAAAACATGAAGATGCATCAGCTGGTAGTGTTGTTGTTTTAGATACAGTAACAGGGGAAGTCTTAGCGATGGTAAGTTATCCTTCTTTTGATATTAATAGTTTTGTGGATGGAATAAATTATAAAGAGTGGAATATACTTAATACTTCAGCTTTAACACCAATGGTTAATAGATCAATATCTGGACTTTATTCTCCTGGGTCAACTTACAAAATGCTTGTTGGTTTAGCAGGGCTTAATGCTGGTAAAATAACACCTACCGAAAAAATTAATGACCCTGGAATATATCCATTTGGTCATAATCCTAAATGTTGGATTTATGAAATGTATAAACGAACACATGGAAATATTAATGTGTCAGAGGCTATAAAAGTTTCTTGTAATTGTTATTTTTATGAAGTTGGAAGAAGAGTAGGAATCTCAGATATTGTATCCTATGCAAAGTTATTTGGTCTTGGTGAAAAAACAGGTGTGGAAATAGCAGGTGAGAAAAAAGGTCAAATAGCTGGAGATAATTATACAGGGGATTGGTATTTAGGAGAAACATTATCTGCTGCAATTGGTCAATCATATAACTCATATACACCAATCCAACTTACAAATTATATTTCAACTATAGCAAATGGTGGAACACTTAACAAAGTTACAGTAATAAAATCTATTCAAGATTCTGAGAATAACTATGTTAATTTGGATGAACTAAATAAATATGGAGCAGAGTTCACGGGTGTTAATTTTGAGAGTAGAAGTTTGAATTTAAAAGAAGAAAATATTAGTGCAATCAAACAAGGAATGTTATCTGTTACAAATGATAGAGGTGGAACTTCATATAATACATTTAAAGACTTAGGTATTGAAGTTGCTGGTAAAACTGGTACAGCTGAAGTGTCTTCTGGTTCTAGTAATGGTATATTTGTAGGATTTGCACCATATGATAAACCAAAGATAGCTATTGTAGCTATAATAGAACATGGTGGTGAAGGTACATATACTGCTAATGTTGTTAGACCAATAATGGATGAATATTTTAAAATAGATAAAGAAGATAAATTAAACGAGAAAAAAGAAAATTTAGTAGAAAATGGTGTTGTATTTTAAAGGGGGAAATTATATTATGTCAAGAACAATAAATATGTTGTCAAGCGCACATAAAGTAAAAGGACAAGGGGTTTTGTCAGCATACGAGGAACAGGTTAGTTTAGTTCAAAACAACCTTAATGATCAATATAGTGTAACAATCAATAAAATAAAATATGCTGATATAATGCACTATCACACAATTAATTTGGAGTATTTTTTAACACTTCCATTTACTAAAATAAAGGCTGCACATGTTGGATATGTACATTTTTTACCAGAAACTTTAGAAAATAGTATTAAACTTCCAAAATTATTTAAGAAAATATTTTATAAGTATGTTATTGAATTTTATAAAAGTATGGATTATTTAATAACAGTAAATCCATATTTTATAGATAAGTTAGTTGATTATGGAATTCCAAGAGAAAAAGTAACATATATACCTAATTATGTATCTTCAAAAAGATTCTTTAAAATAGATAGAACAGAAAGACATAAAATAAGAAGTAAATATGGTATAGATCAGGATAAATTTGTAGTACTTTGTGTTGGACAACTGCAACTTAGAAAAGGTTTCTTTGATTTTATTGAGGTTGCAAAATCTTTACCAGATATAGAGTTTGTATGGGCTGGTGGATTCTCATTTAAAAAAATATCTGATGGATATGAGCAGATAAAGGCTATAGTGGATAACCCTCCTAAAAATGTTAAATTTTTAGGTATTGTTCCAAGGGAAGATATGAATAATATATATAATATGTCAGATGTTATGTTTTTAGCTTCTTTTGAAGAACTTTTTCCAATGACAATACTAGAATCAGCAAATTGTAAGATACCTATTTTACTTAGGGATATAGATTTATATAAAGGAATATTAGATGGTTACTATATAAAAGGTACAAATGTTGAAGAATTTAAAAATGAAATATTAAAATTAAAAACTGATGAAACGTATTATAATAAAGCTTCACAAAAAGCTGGACTTTGTAGTAAATTTTATAGTGAAGAAAATGTTACTAAAATGTGGAGAAGCTATTATAATAAAATATATAAAATTGGCAAGAAAAAGAATATTAAATCCAATGAAAAGAAGAATAAATAATAAAAGTGAAATGATAAAAAATAGATTAATTTCTATTTTTTATTTTTTTATAATAACATAACTGAGTAGTATACATTAAAACAAAGTTAACATAAATATTGACAACGTGCGTTTTTTATGATATAATAATGCTTGCTATAAGCAATAATTTTCACAAAATAATTTTTGGGAGGAAGTAATATGTTAACAGATAATTCAAAAAATAAATTAAACGAGCTACTTTCTATGTTGAATCAAACAGATATAGAAGTGGTGCCTAGAATAATAATGGTAACCAAAGATGACAAAAATTGGCGGGAAACCATTACTAAAGGCATAATCCAGGACATTAGTATCTTTAAAAGTAGTGAGTTTACTTTGTCTTGTAAGAGGTATTTTGGTGACGAACTTGAGTCAATGAAATTTAAAGGTGATTTATGTTTGGCACTTCATAACGTTCTTGCATCTTTAAATGGAATTGAGAGTATGGTAATTACAGTTGAAAATACTATGAGGAGGTTTCCAAAGGGTATAAAAGTAGAAAAAACTATGAAACTTGTATATATTGTTTTGAAAGTATAGTTAAAAAATAGGATTATCAGAATTTTGATAGTCCTTTTTTCTATTTTAATCAAATTACAACTCTAAATTATTTTATTTACTATTAAAAAAATATCAATTTTTATAATTTGTTGCACATATCGCTAAATTGTGATATAATTAGTATACAATTTATTTAATAAAAGGGGATGATTTTTCATGAAATATAGAGTTATAACCTTTAATATGTGCCATGGAGATAATAATAATGGTATAATAGATGTTTTAAATCAATCAAACGTTATAAAGGAGTTTGATGCAGATTTAATTATGCTTCAAGAAGTAGATATTTGCACATCACGTAGTGGATACAAAAATCAGCTATATGAATTCAAGAAGAATATTGGTTTTGAGTTTAGTTGTTTTGGTTCGAATATACCTTATAAAGAGGGCTGGTATGGCAATGCTATATTATCTAGGTATCCAATTGTGTCTTCGGAAAACTATTTAAGTAATGGAACGGAATATTCAAAAGAACCTAAGGGTATGCTTCATGCTGAAATAAATATAAATGGAAAATATATTAATGTATTTAATACCCATTTACCAGTGTATGATAAAGAAAGAATAGTTCTTACAGAGTCAATAATAAATATGATGAAAAGAAATAGTATATCTGGAGATATGATATTAGGTGGTGATCTTAATTTAGGAGTAATTCCACTTGGAAACCACAGATATAATGTGGAAAAACAAGATTCATATATTGAATATGAAAATATAAAAAAAATATTTAGTTGCCCTAATTTTAATGTAGACACATGGCCAACAGGTAATCCAGTAGCAGATATTGACAAAATACTTCACAGCGGTGAAATACAATTAACTAAGATAAAAAGATTGGACGTAGAGATATCGGATCATTATCCTGTATTTGCAGAGTTCAATATTTAATATAAAATGAGGTAGTATAATTTAATACTACCTCATTTTAAATTTGCAATAGTTACACCAAATTGACCTTCAAAATATCCGGCTAATTTATAACTTTCGACTCTTTTGTTATTCTTTAAATAATCATGAACGGCTTCTCTTAATATTCCACCATTTTTTCCATGTATTATTCTTATAATAGTTACTTTATTTATAATTGCACTATCTATAAACTTATCTAATTCATATATTGCTTCTTCTTTTGTTTTATGTCTAAGCATTATTTCATTTTTAAAATTTAAATCTAAATTTAACTTATATGTAACTTTAGATCTGTTATTTAGTTGCACTATATCATTTTCTTTTTCAACCAAATCTTTTAATACTGTTACCAATTTACAATTTATAGATACAATATATGTATTACTGTTAATTCTAATTATATTTCCAACTAAGTTAGTATTTTTTATTCTAACATAATCTCCAATCTTTAGCATTCTGTCCTCCTAAAATAATCTTGTTAAATATATTATAACATAAAATAGTAGAAATTAACATATTTATATATAATTTAGTTTTAAACATTTAAAATAATAACATACTAATATTACTAGAAAAGCTTATATAACCTTATTTTTATAGACTTTTAATAACATTTTAACAATATTACTTGAATGTAGTACTAAAAATTGATATAATTAATTAGGCAAATTGAAAGGATAACATATGGATAATCAAAAGTATATAAGAAATTTTAGTATAATAGCGCATATTGATCATGGTAAATCTACTCTTGCAGACAGATTACTACAAATGACAGGTAGTATAGAAGTTAGGAAAATGCAAGAACAATTACTAGATAATATGGATATAGAAAGAGAAAGAGGTATAACTATAAAATCTCAAGCTGTAAGAATGAAATATACAGCAAAAGACGGAATAGAATATATTTTAAATTTAATAGATACACCAGGACACGTAGATTTTAATTATGAAGTGTCTAGGTCTCTTGCTGCCTGTGAAGGAGCAATATTAGTAGTTGATGCAGCTCAAGGAGTTGAAGCACAGACTTTAGCTAACGTTTATTTGGCATTAGAAAATAATTTAGAAGTTATTCCTGTAATAAATAAAGTAGACTTACCTTCAGCAAGACCAGTTGAAGTAAAACATGAGATAGAAGATATAATAGGTTTAGAAGCTATGAATGCTCCTGAAGTTTCTGCTAAAACTGGACTTAATATGGAGGAAGTGTTAGAAGCAATAGTACAAAAAATACCATCTCCAAAAGGTGATAGAGATAAGCCAACTTCAGCTCTTATATTTGATTGTGTATATGATAATTATAAAGGCGCTATGGCATATGTAAGAGTTTTTGATGGTAGTATAAAAAAAGGTGATACTGTTATTACTATGTCAAACAATAGGGAATATGAAATAGTTGAGGTTGGATATTTTAGACCTGGTAGTTATATTGAATGTGATATATTAGAGGCAGGAGAAGTTGGATATATTACTGCAAGTATTCGTAAAATTTCAGATATACATGTTGGAGATACAATAACAAACAAAAAACACCCATGTGAGGCACCTTTAAAAGGTTATAAAAAAGTTCAATCAATGGTATATTGTGGTATATATCCGGCTGATGGAAGTGACTATGAAGATTTAAAAGAAGCATTAGAAAAATTGAAGTTAAATGATGCATCTTTAAACTATGAATTAGAATCTTCAGCAGCACTTGGACACGGATTTAGATGTGGATTCTTAGGGTTATTACATATGGAAATAATTGAGGAAAGATTAGAAAGAGAATACGATTTAAACTTAATTACTACAGCTCCTTCAGTTATATATAAAGTATATAAAACGAATGGAGAAGTATTAGAACTGTATAATCCTTCAGAACTTCCAAATTCACAACAGATTAGTTATATGGAAGAACCGATAGCTAAAACAGAAATTATTGTTCCAAAGGAATATGTTGGAAATGTAATGGAACTTGCTACTGAAAGACGTGGAGATTTTATTAATATGAAATATATAGATGTAAATAGAGTTAACTTAGAATACTATTTACCTCTTAATGAAATAATATATGATTTCTTTAATAGTTTAAAATCTAGAACTAGAGGATATGCTTCTTTTGATTATGAAATAACTAAATATGAGAAAGCAGATCTTTCAAAATTGGATATACTACTAAATGGTGAAGTTGTTGACGCATTATCTTTTATAGTTCATAAATCTAAAGCTGAGACAAGAGGACGTAAAATAGCAGAAAAATTAAAAGATATTATACCAAGGCAGATGTTTGAAGTACCTATTCAAGCAGCTATAGGCGGTAAAGTTGTTGCCAGAGAAACTGTTAAGGCTATGAGAAAAGATGTACTTGCCAAATGTTATGGTGGAGATATAACTAGAAAGAAAAAATTACTAGAGAAACAAAAAGAAGGTAAGAAAAGAATGAGACAGGTAGGAAGTGTAGAACTTCCACAAGACGCATTTATGAGCGTTTTAAAGTTAGATGATTAAGGAGAGGTTATGGGTTTAATATATGGTATAAATCCTGTTACAGAAGCTATTGTATCAGGTAAAACAATTAATAAAATATATTTTCAAAACGGAAATAAAGAAGTTTATGATTTAATAAAAATGGCTCAAGAAAAGAAGATAGTAACTGTACTTGCAGATAGACCAAAATTAGATAAAATGATAACTGCAGATGATGAAAAACTTAAAAATTCACAGGGTATTGTTGCATCAGTTACGGATTTTGAATATTCTGAAATAGATGATTTATTAGCAGAGGCTGAAAAAAAAGGTGAAAAACCATTTATAATAATATTAGATAAAATAGAAGATCCACATAACTTAGGTGCAATAATAAGAAGTATAGATTGTTTTGGCGCACATGGGTGTATAATTCAAAAGCGTAATGCATGTCAAGTAACAGATACAGTAGAAAAGGTTGCAGCAGGTGCTACTAGCTATGTTAAAGTTGCTAGAGTAACTAATATAACTGAAAGTATAAGGTACTTAAAAGAAAAAGGATTATGGATATACGGTTTAGATATGGAAGGTGCAACAGATATATATTCTACAAAGTTAGATGGTGCTATAGGACTTGTAATTGGTAATGAAGGTGAAGGCATATCTAGATTAGTTAGAGATAATTGTGATGTTATAATAAAAATACCAATGACAGGAAATATAGAATCATTAAATGCTTCTGTATCTGCAGCTATAAGTATGTATGAAGTTGTAAGGCAGAAATATACTAAGAAATAAATCAGGATTGGAGTTAAAATGGAACTATTAGATGTTTTCAATAGAGAAAATACAAAAAAAGTAGGTCAGCAAGATAGAGATATAGTACATAAAAATAGTTTATGGCATAGACAAGTTGCAATATGGGTTATGAATGATAAAAACGAAGTTTTATTACAAAGAAGAAGTCCACAAAAAAAGCAGCATCCTAATAAATATTCTGTGTGTGCGGGCCATATAGATGCAAATGAAGAAGTTATAGTGGCAGCTTTAAGGGAATTAAGAGAAGAAATAGGGTTAAGCGAGACAGTAGATAATATTGAGTTTATAGATATGTATATAAATGAAGAAGAAGAAAATAACAATTTTAAATATACTTATTTGATTAGAACTAATAAAAAAATTGATGAGTTTAAAATGCAAGATGAAGAAGTATCTGAACTAAAATATGTAACCCTAGATGAATTAGAAACAATGATAAAAAATAGGGATGAAGAATTAACGTTCTCAAAAAAATATTATGCAAAATTAATTTTAGAAGAATTAAATAAACGAAAATCTAAATAATAAAGGACAGTTAAACTAGAAGATAAAAAATAGACATGTAATGTAGTTAAAAAGACAAAAACTTGATATATAATCTTTAATGGAATATATGTCAAGTTTTTCATATAATAGGAATTACATTATATTTAAAAAAACCAAATTTTGATTTTTAAATGATATGAAAATAACAATTACCACATCAATAGAAATATATGTAAACATATATTGAACTATTCCTTTTTGCCGTCATAACGATTTGGTCTGCTTCTCTTTGGACGGAGAAAATTATATATTCATCGCGTTTTTGCTGAATAAAATGAACAGTTAATTTAGCAGTAAAGAAAATTGGCATGGTAACTAAAAGTGTTGTAAGAATTATAATAATTCTCCGCTTTTTAATCACCTCATTTTTGTTTTTTCCTGATACACAATCGGATTGGCAGGATAACATTAGTATATAGATATAGTATTAAAAAATTCGCTAAATATCGACAAAAAAATAGAAAGTATTGACAAAAAAATATATATATAATATAATTTTACTGCTAGTTAATCTATTTTAAAATTAGTATATTTATAAGAAAGGATGATTTAAAAGTGAAAAATTTAAAAAACAAAAAAGTAGAATACATGATGAGTAAAAGACATAATAGTGGTATTTCATTGATAGTATTAGTAATAACAATAATAGTTATTATAATACTAGCGGGAGCGGTAATACTGAGTTTAGCAGATAATAATCCAATAGTTGCAGCAAATGAGGCTACATTTAAAGCTAACATATCTGAATACAGTTCGGAACTAGCAATGGCTATATCAAATAAGTATTTAGAAGACAATTCGTTTACTTCAAACTCGTTTAATGCAGGAGTATGGGATGGGAATTTAGCTCATGTAGCAGGTACTGTAAAAGAGTATATAACAAGTATGAAAGTAGCTGATGCACCAAAATTTGAAATACAAAGTGGTAAGTTAGTATATGTAGGAGATGAACAGGTAGAAATAGATTATCTAACAGAAATAGGAATAATAAGCGGAGAAGTAACACCTAAAGGATTGGGTGTAAATGTAATAGCAACAGATAATACAACAGTAAATGGAGGAGCAGCATCATATAACAACCCAATAATACCAAAAGGATTTAAAGCAATAAATACAACTGATGCAAGTTGGACTAATTTATCTACAGATTGGAATTTAGGACTAGTAATAGAAGATGAAGCAGGAAATCAATTTGTATGGGTACCAGTTGATGGAGTAAATGTACCATATGCAAAATGGACTACAACAGGAGTTCCATACAGTGATTCAAATCTATCAGATGATACATTACCATCAAACTTTAATGAACAAGATCAGATAACAAAATATAAAGGGTTTTATATAGCAAGATATGAATCAATGTTTGACTATAATGCTGGAAATATAAGAGCAGCAAGTAAGAGGAGCACGAATACTACTGATTCACATTGGGCAACAAGTAGAAATTCAGTATACAACGGATACTTATGGAACTTTATAAATTATACTGATTCTAAAGCATATGCAGAAAATATGGATACAAGTTATGGATATGACACATCAAAAGTAGGAACAAATTTAATAACTGGAACACAATGGGATACAGTAATGAAATGGATACAAAATTCAGGTAAGAGTGTAACTGATAGTACAACCTGGGGAAATCATTATAATTCGTCATTTAGTTATGAGTATCCAACATTAGGAACAAAAGAAGCTAATACTAGAATATTACTTGTTTCAGGAGCATCATCATACAATAAAGTAAATAACACATATGATTTAACAGGAAATCTATGGGAAATTACAAATGAAACTTATAATGCTAATCGTATTTTTCGTGGAGGTGGCTACTATGGAGGATACTTAAGTAGTAATAATGACCCTGCTGCTACTCGTTATAGCATCGATACTTATTCTTTAGGTAGCGACTGTGGTTTTCGTGTAGTGCTTTATGTATTGTAGAACTTAATACTATAGCTACACAAGAAAAAACATGAAATAAATTGAATAAAATAATTATGATAAATAGGTAATAGATAAAATAAATTAAATATTATATGTTTTTCAAAATCAGAATAGTTTTTGTGAAATCCGCATAGAAATTTCTGATATATATATGTGTATATATATACATTAAAAATTTCTGGCAAGGACCCCAATCTGTATAGAAAGGGGTATTTTTATGGCTTAATGTCAATTGTTGGAGTACAAGTTTCGAAAAACTTGTACTCTTTTGTTTTTTCGTTAAAATATTAATTAAATTAAATAATACTTAAAATATTGTTAAAAACTTATGTTTTTAGGCATGCTACCGCCAGCCTAAGGCATAGGTTTTGTTTTCTATGAACATGCTGACAAAATTCTTAATCTAAAATTTTTAAAGTTTCTAAAGTTGTATGTAATACGCGTTATTACTTTGATTTTGTTATTAAAACCTCAGTTATATAGTAGTTAACTTAGTTTTAAATGGATTTTTAATATATGTAGCACATTGATGGAACGTACTTAAGGCGATTTAAACTCAAACATTTGACAGTTTTTTGCATACATAATTCATCATTAAAAAGTTTAACTTTGGTTTTATAATTTGTTTCTTTATTTATTTCATAAAGACCCCCTTTAATACTTAATTTTGCACTATCTTTAAGAAGAACATTTTTACTATGTTTAAAGAATATTCTATCTTTTTGAGAGAGTTCTTTTGAACTTTTTTACGAACATTTTCGAATCCCCAACAAATTAACATAGTGTAATGAAATTTATCTGCAACTATTGTTGCATTTTTTAGTGAATCTTTAACAGCCTTTTTAAATTCCCTACACATATCCATAGTTACATATTTTACATTATCTTTATATTTCATTTTACCTAGATAATTTGTTAATTGGGATGTGTTTTAAGAGGAAAAATATCTAATATTTTATTATTTAATAGATCTGTAATAATTAATTGAAACTTTTTACCTCCAGCATTCCCTCTAAATTAATCAATACCAATACCTTCAAGTAGCCAATATACGTTAAAATTTAATATTTTTCACTTTAACATCTTGCAATTTTAAAATTTATTATAAAACCTTAAAACTTGATATATAACCTTATATGGAATATATGTCAAGTTTTTTATTTTATTTATACGTATTAATATGAGTATAGTTAAATTATTTTTGGTTAAACTAAAAGATGAATGAAATATTTTAAAATTGAGGTATAAATGGTGTATGATGTTATAATAATCGGGAAAGGTCCATCAGGACTTTCGGCTGCTCTATATTTAGGGCGTGAAGGATATAATGTATTGGTATTAGGTGAAACTGGATACTTAGGAAAATGCAAAGAATTAAATAATTATCTAGGAATAGAATCTATATCTGGAAATGAATTTATTAATATAGCAAAAAAGCAAGTTACAAACGTTGGAGTTAAATTAAAAAAGGACAAAGTATTAAAAATATCTAAATTAGAAAATGGATTTAGTTTACTAACTGATACAAATGAATATGTAACAAAAACTATAGTTATGGCATTAGGTGTTAAAAAAAATTGTATGATAATAAAAAATGTAAATAAATTTATAGGCAAAGGTATTAGCCGTTGTGTATCTTGTGATGGCTTTTTTTATAAAAATAAGAGTGTTGGAGTAATAGGAAATAGTGAATATGCATTAGAAGAAGCATTAAATTTAAGAAATTATACGGAGAATATAACAATATATACAGATGGAAGAGAAATGAATATAAGTGAAAAATATAAACAATATATTGAATTATTTAAGTACGACTATAGAACTATAGAATCTGTTCATGGGGATAAAGAACTTACACATATTATATTTTATGAAGGAGAAAAAGTAAAGATAGATGGTATATTTATAGCTAATAGAATCCCTAATATAGATGATTTATCTAGCAGTATAGGTATTATAACAGAAAATAATAAAATAAAAACAGATGAAGATAATATGACAAACATAGAAGGAATATTTGCATGTGGTGATATGATCAATAATTTCAAACAGGTCTCAACAGCTGTTGGTAGTGGAGCTTTAGCTGGGCATTCATGTATAAAATATCTAATAATGTTAAAATTAAGTAAGGAGAAAAAGATATGAGCATTAAAATTTATACAACTAGTACTTGCCATTGGTGTAAAATTGCAAAAGAATATTTTAAAAGTAAAGGGCTTGAGTATGAAGAATATGACGTTGAAATAGATTCTGAAAAAGCAGTAGAAATGATAAATAAGTCTGATCAGAGAAGTGTACCTGTAATTGATATAGATGGAAATATAATTATTGGATTTAATAAAGAGGCAATCGATCAGAATATTAATAGAAAGGAGAATTAATATGGACGAAAAATTATTTTATCCACCGCTTGGTAATAAACAAGAAAAAGAAAACATACCAATAAACTTTCCACCTCAACATCAAGATGTTCAGCCAGGGGTAGAATGTGTTATGACACCTAGACCTATATTTGATAATCCAAATTATGTTGGAACTAATAAACTTAAAGATAAGGTTGCAATAATAACAGGTGGGGATAGTGGTATTGGCAGAGCTGTATCTGTATTTTATGCTAAAGAGGGTGCAGATATTGTAATAGTATACCTAAATGAACATCAAGATGCAAACGAAACTAAACAGTATATAGAAAATTTGGGTAGAAAGTGTTTACTTATTCCTGGAGATTTAAAAAATGAAGAATTTTGCAAAAGTATAATTACCCAAACTATAAATATGTTTGGTCATTTAGATATTTTAGTAAATAATGCTGCTGTTCATTATCCACAAAATAGTATTGAAAATATAACAACTCAGCAACTTATTGATACTTTTGCAGTAAATGTGTTTTCATTCTTTTATCTTACAAAAGCGGCTATACCTAATTTAAAGGAAGGTAGTAGTATTATTAATACCACATCTGTAACAGCATATAAAGGAAGTGAAACTCTAATAGATTATTCTGCTACTAAAGGAGCAATTGTAAGTTTTACTAGATCATTAGCACTATCTCTTATAAATAAGGGAATTCGTGTAAATGGAGTTGCTCCTGGACCAATTTGGACACCACTTCAACCAGCAAGTGCTACTGCAGATCAGATTACTACTGCTGGATCGAAAACACCAATGAAAAGGGCAGGCCAACCGGTAGAATTAGCACCTACATATGTTTATTTAGCATCTGTAGATTCGACATATGTTACTGGGCAGATACTTCATGTTAACGGTGGAGATTTTACTACTTCATAATATTAAAATATTTAAGGATATACTTTAAAGTATATCCTTAAATTCATTTATAGCAGTTATAGGTAGTGAACAAGTATTATTGCTACATACATATGCAGTTGTTAGATTTTCAACTTTATTGTAGTTACTTAGGTGTGGTAGTATTTCAAGTAAATTATCTTCAGGTACATTTTTAAATAATGTTGTTATATTTGGATTAAATTTATCATTTAGTATATCGATCATTTCTTTTGTTCTGCTACTTTTTTTATCACCAACTATAATTATTTCTTTACTATTAGAAATTTGTAATAAGTATGCACATAACATATATGTGCAAGAATAAGGATTTGAATTAATATCACTTCCAAATGTTCTAAATTGTTTATTAGCTAATTCTTCTAGTTTGGGATCACTTGTTAATTTAGAAAGTTTAATCCAGTTTAGTGTTGAAATTGAATTAGCGGAGGGTGTAACGTTATCATATATTTCTTTCGGTCTTAAAATTAAGTTATCTGAATCGCTGCCATATAAAAATAAACCACCATTTTTTTCATCCCAAAAGTATTCTATTAATTTTTTGTTTAAATCTAGTGCTTTTTTTAAATAAACACTATCAAATGTAGATTCATATAATTCTATCAGTCCAAAAACTAAAAAAGAATAATCTTCTGCATAAGCTAAAATTGAAGCATGACCATCCCTAAACCTTGCAAGTAATCTACCATCTGAATCAATAAGATTTTTATATATAAAGTCCACAGTTTTTACTGCTGCTTGTATATATTTTTCATCATGAAAAATTTTTCCAGCAACAGATAAAGCAGCAATCATAAGTCCGGTTCCATCCAGTTAAAATCTTATCGTCTTTGTGAGTATGTACTCTTTTATTTCTATATTCAAATAATTTAAGTATATTATCATTATTAATAACTATATTAGTACTTCCTATTAAATTTAATATGTTTTTTCTTTCAAAATTACCTTTTTTTGTGATATTATATTGAATACAAAACTTTTTACCTTCATCTTCGCCTAAAACCTCAATTATTTCGTCATATTTCCAAACATAAAATTTACCTTCTTTACCCTCTGAATCTGCATCTTCGGCGCAGTAGAATCCTCCATCGGGTGACATCATGTCTCTAATTAAATATGTTAATGTATCGTTTGCAATTTGTGAAAATAATTTATTTTTTGTAATTTGAAATGTTTCAGTATATACTAAAGCTAAAAGAGCATTATCATATAACATTTTTTCAAAATGAGGTACTAACCATTTTTTATCTGTAGAATATCTTGAAAATCCAAATCCAATATGATCATATATACCACCTCTATACATACATTCAAGAGTATGAGTAACCATGAGTAGTGCTTTATCATCTTTAATTTTGTTATAATATCTTAATAGAAAAAATAAATTTGTAGGTAGTGGAAACTTTGTAGAATTTCCAAAACCACCAAAAGTTGTATCGAAAGAGTGTAAGAACTGTGTATAAACTATTTCACATACATTAGGGTTTACATCTTGAATTATTTCATTATTAGATAAATTACTTATAATATCTGTAAGAGAATTACTTGTATTTAATATTTTTTCTTTATTGTTTAAACAGTTATTTTTAACTTTTTCTAATAAATCTAGTAAACCTAAATTATGAAAAGTAGAATTTTTAGGAAAATAAGTACCCGCAAAAAATGGTTTTTGGTTACTATCTAGAAATACAGTTAAAGGCCAACCACCACTTCCAGTTATGGATTGACAAGCTGACATATATATCGAATCTATGTCTGGTCTTTCTTCTTTGTCCACCTTAATAGATATGAAATTATCATTTAGTATATTAGCAACTTCTATATCCTCAAAGGATTCTTTTTCCATAACGTGACACCAATGGCAAGTAGAGTATCCTATAGATAGAAAAATCGGTTTATTTTCACTTTTTGCTTTTGAAAAAGCTTCATTACACCATGGATACCAATTTACTGGGTTATGTGCATGTTGTAATAGGTAAGGTGACTTTTCATTTATAAGTTTATTTGTATATTTGTAATTCATATATACCTCCTATAATATTAACAGTTATTAGTATATGCAATTTATAAGTTAAATAAAAATTAATATTTTAATATATAAAAGTAGCATAACACAAATATAAATATATTGGAATATACTACATCATATGGAGGTGTTTTTTTATGCAATATTATGTAAAAGTTCAGTCAGATGTAAATATATTTGTTAATGATATAAATCCTGAAAGTGATAAAGTAGTATTATTCATACATGGTTGGCCACTTAATAATAATATGTTTGAGTATCAATATAATGAACTTGCAAAAGAGGGATATAGGTGTATTGGTATAGATATTAGAGGATTTGGTAAATCAGATAGACCATATTCAAATTATACATATGATCGTATATCAGATGATATTAGAATGGTTATAGATTTTTTGAAAATCGAAAATATTATTTTAGTAGGACATTCAGTTGGTGGTGCTATATCTATAAGGTATATGTCACGTCATAATGGATTTGGAATAAGAAAATTAGTTCTTCTTGGTGCGGCAGCTCCAAGTTTTGTAAAACAATATAATTTTCCATTTGGAAGTTCAAAAGAAGATATTGAAAAGATTATCTTAGATACATATAATGATAGACCAAAAATGTTACAAGGTTTTACAGATATACTATTTAATAAATATATAACGGATTCTTTTTCTCATTGGATATTAAATTTAGGATTAGAAGCGGCAGGATATTCAACTATGGGACTTATGTCTTCACTTGGAAATGAAAATTTATTTAACGATGTTGGAAAGGTAAGTATACCAACTTTAATATGTCAAGGTGTTCATGATAAAGTTTGTCCTATTCAATTTGGTGAAACGTTAAAAAAAGAAATTAGAAATTCTAAACTAATTTTATTTGAAAATAGTGGACACGGATTATTTTGGGAAGAAAAAGATAAACTTAATAAAGAACTAATTGAATTTATTAATGAATATTAAAGTAATAACAGGGTTGAGTATTTTATGGAATTAATTAAAATGATATATAACATTTTTAGATATTATAAAATAAAATTATTTTTATATTTCTGGGGTTATTGAAAAAAGAAGGCATCTATTACCTTCTTTTATATATGTAATTAAAACTTATTAGGAAATTGTTTAATTATGCCTTCTGTAAAGAAATCCGCCATCATAAGTACTTGCTCTTCAATCTTATCAAAAAGTGATATACTATCTTCATATTTGTTGGTAAGTAGTGAAACGGCTTCGGATTTTACAAGTGTTAAATGCTCATTCATCATATTTTGTATAGTTGCTCTGTTCCAATAAGGATTTATACTACTAAGAAAATTGGCTATTTCATCAGCATTTTTATGCCACTTAGTGTCTAGTAAATTCACAGAAGCATTATCTTTCTTTTTAGCTGCATTAACTAAATCTGCAGCAATAAGTAGATGGTCTTTTAATAAATCACTAAATTTTTGTGAAGCTGTTAAACCATAAAAATTTATAAATAAATTTTTGAAATCATCTGGGTTTCTAAGTAGTCTTTGTGAAACTAATTGTATATCTGGAGAGCCACTAGCTATACTCATTATAACTAGTTTAGTCCAAATAGCGTGTTCTTCCCATAGTTTACGCATATGATTATTTAAATTTAAAGTGTTTTTGTTTACTTTTTTGTAAGGATTATATTGTTTGGCGTAAACAGAATTTTGTGGTATATTCATTGAATCATATCCACCTATGTAAGGATAAGCAATATCAAAAGGTACTTCTAAATTTGGCTCTTGCATAAATCTATTAGCCCAAAATGGAATATTTGGAAAACAAATATCGTTTCTAAAATAATTATACATAAATTCACCTCTAATACAAATATAATATGAAACTTCTTAAAATATGTGATATAATATTAATTATATATAAAATAAGTATAATTTTAAGGGGAGATGAGAATTATGTTAAATAATATAAACTGGACCACAAAAGAATATGATGAATTGATTTGTCATCTTAAAGAAATAGGAGATAAAAAATACAAAGAATTTCATCAAAATTTAGTTCCAGGTATTAATAATATTATTGGTATACAAATTCCTAAATTACGTGCTATGGCTAAAGAAATAGCTAAAGGTATAACCAGTATTTAAGTTTAGCAAAAAATGAATATTATGAAGAAATTATGTTACGTGGATTGGTAATAGGATATGTTAAAACTAATTATGACGATACATTAATATTAATAAAAAGTTTTTTGCCACATATAAATAACTGGGCTATTTGTGATAGTTTTTGTAAGAAATTTGGTGCAATAAAAAATAATAAAGAAGAATTTTTGAATTTTCTAGAAGAATGCATTAAAAGTAATAACGAGTATTACATACGTTTTGCTATAATAATGCTAAAAACTGTATATATAGATAATAATATAGATACTGTATTAACTATTTTGGATGATGTAAAACATGATGGATATTATGTTAAAATGGCAATAGCTTGGACTTTATGCGATTGCTTTATCAAATTTAAGGAAAAAACCATGAATTATTTAAATTCAAATAATTTGGACAACTTTACATATAATAAAACATTACAAAAAATTATTGAATCAAATAGGGTAGATAACGAGACTAAAGATATAATACGTAAGATGAAAAAAAAGTAATATAAAATGCAAACAACTAAACACATATTCATGCGTTTAGTTGTTATATTTTCTACTACTTTTTAAAGACGTGATCGTCTATAATAGCAGTCGTTTGCAATGTATTAAACCATTTTCTACTTTCATTTCCACTTGTGGAAGGATTGTAAAAATACAATGCACCATTGGAATAATCCTTACCTTGAAGGCAAAGTTTAACTCCTTCAAAAGTAGAAGGACTAGGTTTAACACTTTTAATTTTTCCATTTGATACGGGATCAAACTGTCCAGGCGAGTAAACTACTTCTTTAATTGAATCTGCATCAAACTCATCGCTTTTTACACGATTTTTAATCGTTGCAGCAACAGCAGCTTTACCTTTAATTGACTGACCGCCAGCTTCTGCTTCAGTAATAGCTAATAATGTTTGTAATTCATCAATTTCAGTGTTGATAGCTTTATCAATGATTTCATCAGCTTTTACTTCAGCGCTTTCTGTGATATTTTCAGCTTCAATCTTAGCAGCTTCTGTTATATTAGTAGCTTGCTCATGTGCATCTTTTTTTGCATTTTGTTTAACAATAGATGCATCATTTTTAGCTTCAGATAAAATCTGATTAGCTTCTTCCTGGGCAGAAACAATTATGTCTTCAGCTTGTTTTTCTCTAATAAAATTGATTGTAAAATTAAGTAGTACCGCTAAAATTACGGATGTAAAAAATGTAAATACAAATAATCTTATTCTCCGCTGATTCATAATTCTTTCTCTTTTAGTTTTTACACTCTTATCTCCTGGATAGTGGGATAACATTAGTTAACCCCTCCTTTCTTAATTTGTATATTTAATTATACCATATTTTTTATAATTATGTCAACCTTTTTTGAGATAAAAAACCATTATAATTAAAAATAAGTATTTATTTGATTTTACAGTATTTTATATTACTTTGTAATAAACTTTTGTTACAATAATATTACAAAAAGTAACATAATAAATTAAATCGTATATGAAATGTCGAAATATAGAATATTCTGTTGACAAAAATACCATATATGGTAAAATATATGTATATATAATAATTAAATCTATACGGCACGTATAGATTTTGTTTATGAGTATGAGATTATAATATATTTTTAAGTAGTAATAATTGGGGGAATTTAATATGAAAAAAAGTGGTATATCGCTAATAGTTTTAGTTATAACAATAATAGTTGTAA
>JAEWPS010000061.1 GCA_023460515.1 Bacillota bacterium
GCCCCGACAGGGTCTGCCCCAGTCTCTCCGGGCTTTCTCCCGTAGCGGAGCGGATGCCGACCACCCGGAAATACCCCGGCGAGACGATCATTGCCCGCACCCGCTGGTTGATCGAGTCTTTCAAGACTCTGCTGCCGATGTTCGAGTCGGTATAAGGCAGCGAATAATACGAGAGCCCTACCACCTCCACGTCGGGATGCCGCTCGATACGCTCCACGATACGCTCGATGTTCCGCACCGGCTCCTCGCTCCCCTCCTCGTAGGCGATGAACGAGGGACTGTCGGACGGCCGTATGGCGAGCGTCACGTTGTACACGTGATCCAGCTTGAAGCCCACCGGCATCCGCGTCAGCATCCCTTGCGCCACGAAGTAGTACATCATGAACCACAGGATCACGAATACGACCAGCAGTTCCACCAGTATCCAGCAGCTTCCTCCCAAACGGGACCTTATCAACTTTAATAGATGTATTACCATAGCCGTATCCTATTTATCGTTCAACGCATCCGTTATACTCACCCGCACGGTACGCCAAGCGGGTATCATCGAAGAGAGCAGGTTCAGCGCCACGCAGACAGCGAACGCATAGGCGAACACCTCCATATTCAGCAGCATCCCCGGCGAGAGGAAGATATCGTTACCCGCCCCGGAGCCCATGCTATGCAAACCGGGGGAAAGAAGGATGCCCCGGAATACGGACACCAGCACGTACGAGAACAGCAATCCCGCCATGCCCCCGGGCAACATCAGCAGCATGTTCTCCCAGAAGACCTGCCCCATCAACGTCTTCCGCGACGCCCCGAAGGCCTTGCGTACGCCTAGCTCAGACACCCGGTCTTGCATCCTCGAGGCGTTCAGGCCCGAGAGGTTCAGCGCCGGGACTAGCAGGAAGAGGAAGAGGGCGACGCCCAAGACGATATACGTCTCCGGCCCGAACAACCGCGACAATAACTGGTCGCCGAACGAGCAGGGCGGCTCCACTCTCACCTGTCCCTCCCGCAAGCCGCTGTTGTAGCGTCTTACTCCCTTCTCCAACTCGGCGGAGAGGGCCGGAAGGTCCGAGGCGTCACGCAGCAGGCAGTTGGCGAGCAGCAGTCCCACCGAGCCTTCCCGCTCCTCCAAGGCGGTATCCATGATACTTGCCATCGAGGTGTAGGGTACCCACGCCTCGGCGTAAACGTCGGAAGCGACGGCGGATATATCCTCCACCACGCCGCTTACCGTATATTCTATATCGTTGATCAAGACGGTCTGACCGGCTACCTCGGTACGCCCGAGCAGGCGGCGTGCCAAGGAACGGTCGAGCACCACGCGGGGCATCCCGGAAAGGAACTCGGCACTGGCGAACGGCTTCCCGTCCAAGAAGCTGAAACGGTAGACTTGCCAGAACGCGTCGTCGCATCCCATCAATTGTACTTTCGGCGACTCGTCGCTACCCGGCGCTTGGATGAAGATGTCCCCCACCTCATAAGGCATGATGGCGGCGTTGGTGGTGACCGCCACTTTCTCGGGTGTCTCGAGGCCGTAGAGGACCTCCTTCACGAACCGGGGCCCGCAACCGCTGTTCAACGAGCCTTTGCCCCCGTTGAACTCATACGATACGTTCGATACGTAGCCCATCCGGTCCCTGCTCACCTCCGGGGCGATATTCGCCGTCCGGATATGGTAGACCACCGCTATGGCCATCACCATCGAGATCGCCAAGCCCGTACCGATGATATAAACGGCGGTGAAGAAGCGATTCTGCCCCATCAAGGCCCAAGCTTGTTTAAGGTATACCTTGTACATCGTTCATTATTTGTTAGTTTGTTTTATGGGTATCTGCCGCCTGCTTTCCGTAATTATTATACGCTTAGCATGTATTTCCAAATACTATTCATGTTATCTTTCTTATCTTTGCCACTTAATCATTCATTAAACCACGAGATCATGGATAAAGAAATACCTAAGTCGGAGCTGCCCAAGCCGTTTCGCAAGCTGAGCATCCGCATCAGCAAGAGCCACCTGCCCGGTAACGCGAGCTATAAGGGGAACGTCGTATGGCAACGTACGCTCAGCATCGATGACATCGCCGCCCGTGTCGTAGACAAACGGAGCGAGTATCGCAAGGAGACGCTCGTCAACAGCGGGCAGCGGCTCTGCTTCGTCCCCGGCTTCGCTTTCGGGGCAGGCGAGTGGGAAGCCATCGTCTGCACCCAGTTCACCCCGACTTATCACCTTTATAAAGAGCCTCGGTAAGGTACGCTTACCTTCACCGTGATGTGAGGTATCGAGACACCACGGGTGATACCTTGCCTCATACGTTTGAGGTATCGTACCTCATAGCTATGAGGCAAGGTGCCACCAGTAGTGCCTCACACATGGAGATCCTCCGTATACGGCTCCCTTACTGCACCTGCCTTCCATCGAAGAAGCGCACGGTGCGGCTGGTTTGCTTGGCCTGCGCCTCGTTGTGGGTTACCATTACGATGGTGCGGCCGTCCTCCTTGTTGAGTTGGTGGAGCAGGTCCATGACCTCGATACCCATCTTGGAGTCCAAGTTACCGGTCGGCTCATCGGCGAGGATGATGTCGGGGTTACCTACGATCGCACGGGCGATGGCCACGCGCTGGCACTGGCCGCCGGAGAGCTGCGTCGGGAAATGGCGCATACGGTGGCTGAGGCCGACCTTCTCCAGCACGGCCTCGGCCAGCTTGCGGCGCTCCGAGGAAGAGACCTTGCGATAGAGCAAGGGAAGCTCCACGTTGTCCAGCACGTTCAGGGAATTGATCAAGTGGAAGCTCTGGAACACGAAACCCAGTTGCTTGTTACGGAAAGCGGCCAACTCCTTGTCGCTCATGCCTACCGTGTTCACGCCGTTGATCTCGACCGTGCCGGAGGTAGGCAAGTCCAGCAGGCCCATGATGTTCAATAAGGTGGATTTCCCGCATCCGGAGGGTCCCATAATGCTGAGAAACTCGCCTTGCTGTACCTCTAGGTTCACGTTTTCCAACGCGACTGTCTCTATCTCTTTCGTACGGTAAATCTTCTGTAAATTCGTT
>JAEWPS010000062.1 GCA_023460515.1 Bacillota bacterium
ATATAGAAGTAAAAGCAGTAAGTAATATAGAAGAATTAGTAGACATAGTATTTGAAGGTTAGAACGGAGGAGTTTTTTTGGAAGATTCGGTTATGAGAAGTTTGCCACAGAGCATTGAGGCAGAGCAGTCTGTAATTGGTTCTATGATTATTGATAAAAGTGCAATAGTTCAAGTAGCTGAAAGATTAGAAGAAAATGATTTTTATAGAGATGGCCATAAAATTATATTTAGAGCTATCTTTGAAATGTTTAAGAATGATACAGCTGTAGATTTATTAACATTACTTGAGTATTTAAAATCAAATGATTTACTAGAAAAGGCTGGAGGAGTTACATATATTACAGAGGTAAGTTCTTCAGTACCAACTACAGCAAATTTATCATCGTATATAAAAATAGTAGAAGAAAAATCAACACTAAGAAAGCTTATTAAAGCATCTACTTCAATAATTGAAGATAGTTATAACAAACAAGGAGAAGTAGCAAGTGTCTTAGATAAGGCTGAAAAAAAAATCTTTGATATAGCTGAAAAAAGAACTAGCAGTGATTTTGAACCTTTAAATGTTGTATTAGAGAGAGGATTTCTTGAAATTGAAAGACTATTTAATAATCGTGGAGAAATTACAGGTGTTGGTTCTGGAATAAAAGATTTAGATGCTAAAACTTCTGGGTTTCAGAAGGGTGATATGGTTCTGATTGCAGCCAGACCTTCTATGGGAAAGACAACTTTTGCATTAAATATTGCAGAAAATGCTGCTTTAAGAGAAGGAAAAAGTGTAGTAATATTTTCTTTGGAAATGTCAAAGGAACAATTAGCATATAAGCTATTATGTTCAGAGGCTAATGTAGATATGCTTAAGCTTAGAACAGGAACGCTGGAGGACCAGGACTGGGAAAATATCGCTAGATCTACAGGACCTTTATCAAAGGCTAAAATATATATAGATGATACTGCTGGAGTATCTGTTATGGAAATGAGATCTAAGTGTAGAAAGTTAAAAATGGAATATGGTATAGATTTGATTCTAATAGACTATCTTCAATTAATGTCTGGTTCATCATCAGAAAATAGACAACAAGAGGTATCTGAAATTTCAAGATCAATAAAGGCGTTAGCGAAGGAAATGCAATGTCCAGTAATTGCATTATCACAGTTATCACGTGCACCAGAACAAAGAGCTGACCATAGACCTATGCTTTCGGACTTAAGAGAATCTGGTTCTATTGAGCAGGATGCCGATGTGGTTATGTTCTTATATAGAGATGAATATTACAATAAAGAATCAGAAGATAGAGGAGTTGCTGAATGTATAATTGCTAAGCAAAGAAATGGTCCAGTTGGGACTGTCAAGATGGCATGGCTTGGACAATTCAGTAGATTTGGCGATTTGGAGGTTGTACATACAGATCAATAAAGTTAAAAAAAGGGGCTGTAAAAAAAGTCCTAAAAATCAAACAACCATACTAGCTTAAAAACTGGTATGGTTGTTTTTTATATATGTATATTTTTTTGACCTTTAATTTTTAAAAATGGGTGCACTTAATAAACATCTCGCTATAAATAAAAAAGTTAAAGTTATTTTTATGCAACGAGCATTTCACGGTTTAATTTATTATTATATTTATAAAGATTATAACCACAAGAAATTAATGTGAGTTCAAGAATTACATTATCAAGTCCTCGTCTAAACAATCTTTTGTAAGATCTATTCCATTTTATTATTCCAAATGTTCCTTCAGCTTGTATACTTCTATTCATACAAAGCAACGCACCATGTACAGATTCTAGATTGCTTATAACTTCCTCATGCATTGAAGTTAATTCTCTATTTAAACTTATAGTTCTATTTTTAGTAGTTCTTTTGCAACATTCGCTTCGGTGAGGGCATCCCTCACAATCCTCACATTCATAAATTTCTTCTGTTCTTCCATATTTGTTCTTTCTTACTTTCTTTTCATATTTAAATATAAATTTCTTTCCATTAGGACAAATAAGATTGCCTTCTTGATCCCTTAAAAAATTTATTGCTCTATAAGGATTATCACGATATTTTTTATCTTTAGTTTCCTTTTCAAACATAGTAAATTTCATGAACTTTTCCATACAATGTTCTTCACAATAGATGTAGTTATTATATGAACCGTAACCGGCATCGGCAACTGGATATTTGGGATAATTCCCATATGTATCGTTGAATTTTTCCATTAGCGGAACAAAACACTCCATATCTGAAGCGTATTTCTTAGCATCTATTACTGCTATGTTTCATCACATATAGCTGCTTGAATATTATAAGCTGGCAATAGTTGATCATTTCCCATATAATCACGTTTAACTCTCATGAATGTAGCATCGTAATCTGTTTTGGAATAACTATTTCTTGAATCGCCACATATTTCTATGTGGTTCGCGTAGCCTTTTAAACGTTCCATATATCCTAGCATTTTTTGATATTGCCTTTGATGAACACTTTTTCTATGTCCTTTACCGGACACGAAAGTATTTGTATCGAGTCCAGTAGCCTTTTTATAATTAGCAAGCATATCTTGGACATAATCTACAGCATATTCATCTCTTTTTTCAAGCCTTACACCTAATAGATTCAGTACCTCAGAATTCATTTCATCTATTAATGTAGAAATTTTATCAAAAACCTTATCTCTATTCTTAATGCAGGAACGCTTCCATACCCAAGTATATCTATTGGCATTTGCTTCGATTTTTGTACCATCAATATAAGTATGCTCTAAATATACGTTATCTACTTCAAAGATATAACTGTTTATATCATTGAATATCTGCTCAATAGAACTAGATAACTCATTACGAATAAAATTCCCGAAAGTAGCATGAGATGGAGCTTTAAGTCCATCAAGCAAATACATAAATCTAATATCTGTTTTGCAAAGTCTTTCTAATTCTCTTAAAGAACTTATTCCGTTCTGCATAAATGCGAATAGTATAACTTTAAGTAATTTCTCTGAATCACATCTTGGACGACCTGTTTTGCAACCTTCCCCTGCAAAATATGATTTTAGGTCAATGTGATTCATTACATCACAGAAAGTATATACCGGATCTGAAATATCAATAATTTTTTCGATTTCCAGTGGTAATTTTAATTGCTTTGTTATAAAATTATTATTAGTAAAATTATTTAGTAGCATAAGTTAATTTTACCAAAAAATCGCTGTAAGCTTAATGCTTACAGCGATTTTCTTTTTAGGGGAGTTTTTTTACATCCCCTTTTTTATACTATTTTGTAGCATTACTTTCTATAGCTGCTTTTTTTACTGCTTCAGCAACCATTCTTTGAACTTTTTCATCAAATGGTTTTGGAATTATATTATCTTCTGAAAGTTCACTTTCATCTATAGCATTAGCTATGGCATAGGCAGCAGCAACTTTCATTTCTTCATTTATTTCAGTAGCATGAGCATCTAAAGCTCCTCTGAATATACCAGGGAATGCAAGAACGTTATTGATTTGATTTGGATAATCAGAACGTCCTGAACCTACTACTTTAGCACCTGCTTCTTTAGCATCTTCAGGGAAGATTTCAGGAGTAGGATTTGCCATAGCAAAGATTATAGCATCAGAGTTCATTGTTTTAACCATTTCCTTGCTTACTAGATTAGGAGCAGAAACACCTATGAATACATCAGCATTCTTAATTACATCTTTTAAAGTTCCAGTTTCATTAT
Source organism: Bacillota bacterium (assembly GCA_023460515.1). Lineage (GTDB taxonomy): Bacteria > Bacillota > Clostridia > TANB77 > CAG-465 > RGIG5057. The sequence goes on from JAEWPS010000062.1 coordinate 3,706, forward strand.
TTGGATTAGTTATTTCAGCTAATTCTTTTAATGCATCATTAGGAAGGTCAGCACCTTTATGAATAACACCGTTGATATCACACATTACAATGTTAGTAACGCCAGATGAAAGAAGAAGCTTACATATAGCAGAACCAGCAGAACCAGCACCGTTAATTACAATTTTTAAAGATTTTAAATCCTTCTTTACGATTTTTAAAGCATTTAAGATTCCAGCAAGAACAACTATTGCAGTACCATGCTGATCATCATGGAAAACAGGTATATCTAATTTTTCTTTTAATCTTCTTTCTATTTCAAAACATCTTGGAGCAGCTATATCTTCTAGGTTTATACCACCAAAAGAAGGTGCAATAGCAGCTATAGTATTTACAATTTCATCAGTATCTTTTGTATCTAATACTATTGGAATTGCATCTACATTAGAAAATTCTTTGAAAAGAACACATTTACCTTCCATTACTGGCATAGCAGCTAGTGGACCTATATCTCCTAAACCAAGAACAGCAGTACCATCAGATATAACAGCAACTGTATTCCACTTTCTTGTGTATAAATATGATTTTGAAGGATCTTTATGTATTTCTCTACATGGTTCAGCAACTCCAGGTGTATATGCTAAGCTTAAGTCTTTAGCATTATTAATTGTAGATCTTGATTTTACTTCTAATTTACCTTTTAACTCTGCATGATATTGCAAAGCTTCTTCATAAATATTCATTTAACCACTCCTTTTATAAAAATTAACAATTAATTATATTATACGAATTATGGAATCTGTTTGCAAAAAAATATTCGAGTTTTTGTTGACCTATGGCATTGACTTTGCTAGTATGAAAGATGAGATAAATCATTAAGGAGGCAATGTAGATGTCAGCATTTATTGTTTTAGGAGCACAATGGGGAGATGAAGGAAAAGGAAAGATAACAGATTATTTAGCAGAAGATGCGGATTTGGTTGTTAGATTTCAAGGAGGTAATAATGCAGGTCATACTGTTGAAGTTGGGGAAAGACAATATAAGCTTCATTTAATACCTTCAGGTATATTATATGATGATAAATTAAATGTAATAGGTAATGGTGTAGTAGTTGATCCTAAGGCTTTATTTGAAGAAATAAGCTATTTAGAAAATGAAGGAGTTAAGGTGACTCCAGAAAAATTAGCTATAAGTGATAGAGCACACTTAATAATGCCATATCATAAAGTACTAGATAGATTAAAAGAAAAGGCGAGAGGAAAGAATGACATAGGAACTACAGGTAAAGGAATAGGGCCTTGTTATACAGATAAAATAGAGAGATGTGGAATAAGAGTTTGTGATTTAATGCATGATGATGTTTTTGAAGAAAAACTTAGAGAAAATTTAAAGATGAAAAATGCTTATATCACAAAAGTTTATGAAGATAAAGAGTTAGATGTAGAAGAAATATTAAAAGAATATAGAGAATATGCTAAAAAAATGAGACCATTCGTAAAGGAAACATCTGTTGAAGTATATGACAGTATAAAGGCTGGAAAGAGCACTTTATTTGAAGGGGCTCAAGGAATGTTACTAGACATTGATTATGGTACGTATCCATATGTTACATCTTCAAACACAACAGCTGGTGGAGTAAGTAACGGTGTAGGAGTAGGGCCTAACATGATAACAAATGCTGTTGGTATTGTAAAGGCGTATACAACAAGAGTTGGAAAAGGACCATTCCCAACAGAGTTAAATGATGAAATTGGCGAATGGATAAGAACAGAAGGTCACGAATATGGAGTTACAACAGGAAGAGCTAGAAGATGTGGATGGCTAGATTTAGTTATCGTAAAGACTGCTGCTAGAGTAAGTGGATTAACTTCACTAGCTGTAACTAAAATAGATACATTAGCTGGATTAGAAAAAATTAAGGTTTGTGTTGGATACAAATTTAACGGAGAAGTTATTGATTACTTCCCAGCAAGTTTAGAAGATTTAGCAAAATGTGAACCTATATATGAAGAATTTGATGGATGGGATAAGTCTGTTGCTGATGCACGTTCATATGACGAACTTCCTGAAAATGCAAAGAAATATTTAAAGAGAATAGAAGAATTTACAGATACAAAGATATCAATAATTTCAGTAGGACCTAAGAGAGATCAGACAATGAGAGTTGCTGAACTTTAAATCCGAGTGATTTACTTGACATTAATTATTGAATAAAATATAATTTTTTTATGGATAATAAAAATAAAGTAAATAAAGAGGTGAAATTTATGATAACTAAGGACATGACTATCGGAGAAGTAGTTAAGGCAGATCCAACTAAGGCTGAAATATTAATGAGCTTTGGAATGGGATGCGTTGGTTGTCCATCGGCTCAAGCAGAAACTATAGAAGAAGCTGCTATGGTACACGGACTTAACTTAGATGAATTAATAAATGCTTTAAATAAATAATAAAAGATGAGCTTATGCTCGTCTTTTTTTTAATATTTTTTGATTTTATTTTAGTAAGAGGTGAAGATATGGCGAACAAATATACAAAAACATATGAAATAAATTATAGTGATGTGGATTCAAAGTTAAGGTGTAAGATTTCTTCTATAATAAATTTTATTTGTGATATAGGTACGAATCAATCAGAAGTATTAGGAGATACCATAGAAGTTCTTACGAAAAAGAATATTGCATGGGTTTTCTATAAATATGATATAAAGATTTATAAGTATCCTATGTATAGACAAAAGATAAGTATCACAACAGAGCCTTATGGGTTTAAAAAGTTTTATGCTTATAGAAGATATATAATAAAGAATGAAGAGGGCGAAATCTTAGGAGAAGCTATGGCACTATTCTTTTTAATAGATATTGAAAAGAGAAGAGCTATAAGAATTCCTAAAGAACAGTATGAATTGTATGATGTTGATGGAGATTTGAAAGATAAGATTAAGATGGATGAAATTAGAGTATCTGATGTGGAAGAGAATATTAAAGAATATGAAGTTAGATATAGAGATATAGATTCAAATGGTCATGTTAATAACGTTAATTATGTTGAGTGGGCAATTGAATCAGTACCATTATACGTGGCTAAAAACTTTACAATAGATAGGGTTAAAGTTGTATTTGAAAAAGAAACTAAGTATGGTCAATCTATAAAAGTATCATGCTCAACCATAGAAGAGGAAGAAAATAAACTAGTTACGTCACACATAATTAAGAATAATGAAGGGGTAGAAGTTACTAAGTTAGAGTTAGAATGGAAAAAGGAATAGTATTTTAAATACTATTCCCTACTAAAAATCCTGAACTCCAAGCCCATTGAAGAT
>JAEWPS010000063.1 GCA_023460515.1 Bacillota bacterium
GTATTACCCATGGTGTAAAAAGACAGTAAAAAACTGGAAAAAGCATCCATAGCGGTGCTTTTTCCCGGGTAAATAAAGTGGGGAATTTTCTCCGCTATTTTTGGGACTTTTTTATTGACAATCACAATTATAAAGGCAACAGCATCAGAAATCCGTATCTGCGATGGATACAACAGATTGATCTGCAAACACAAACGGTCTTACAAGGACTTTCCCAAATACATCACAGAAGATAGTCATATGAGACCGGAACACCTTTACTACAAGGAAGTCAATGAAAAGGATGGTGCTTACTATAGGCGCTGGGCTTCAGTATTCGGACCTAACATGGAAGAATGCATTGATAGGCTACTGAAAGCTTCTAAACACGAGGAACAAGCCTATAATGCGTGTGCTGGGCTTCTTCATACGGTAAAAGAAATGCCGCATGGAATCGTAGAAGAAACAGCACGTCAGTGTATTCAAATGAACTCCTGCCGTTACAAAACATTTAAGCAGGTATTAAGTCGAATGCAAAGCAATCCGATTAGTCCAGGAGTTCTTCCTGAACACGAAAACATCCGAGGAAAGGGCTTCTATAAGTAAGGTGAGAATTATGGCTTATACACAAAAAAACTATACATACAATGACAAGCTAAGCACTGATGAAAATCTGTTATTGGACAAACTATTTAAACTCCGCCTGTCCCACATGTCGGAGGCATTGGAGAAGCAGTTCCTTAACCCCAACACGGCACTCGAGGACTTTCATACCCGTATATCTGAGATTATTCACTATGAATGGGATCAGCGTCAGAACACAAAGTTCAACAAGCTACTTAAGAAAGCGTCCTTGAAATATCCGACTGCAGACTTTGATTCTGGTCTTTACGAATCAGATCGTATGCTGGATACTCACACCATTGAGTTACTACAAAAATGTGAATGGATTGACGAACCTAAAAATCTATTGATTACTGGTAGCGCTGGGGCAGGCAAAACTTATATCGCGAATGCACTATGCATTACCGCTTTACAACAGCTACGAACAGTAAAATATATCAGAGCCAATGCACTTCTTCTAGAAAGTGAAAAGGCACGTCAACTTGGTCATGCCTACGATTATACAAATCAGATGGCAGCTTATGACTTGCTGGTAATTGATGATTTCGGTCTTATGGAACTAAGCATGGATAAGTGCCGTGACCTCTTTGAAATCATTGAAACAAGAGATTGTAAAAAGGCAACAATGATTGTATCTCAGCTTCCCGTCATCAAGTGGTGGGACCTCTTCAAAGATAACACCTATGCGGATGCCTGCTTAAGCAGGATGACATCTAAGGCGTACCGCCTTGAGTGCAATGGAAGAGACATGAGAAAGTAACAAAATCTACAACGTGCAGTTTGAAGCGGAATAGCATGCCGTCCCTTCGGGACGGTTATGCTGTTTGGCTGGAATATGCAGAACTGGCTCTGGAGAACCTTGACCAATTAGAAGAAAAGTGGGGAAAGAAATATCCATCTTCGATAGCTTCATGGAGGAACAACTGGCCGCAGCTCTCTACATACTTTAAATATCCGGAAGAAATACGTAAGATCATTTATACTACGAATGCGATAGAAAATTTCAACCGTCAGCTGCGGAAGGTGACAAAAGCAAAGACCATCTTTCCAACAGATGATGCTTTATTCAAGATCCTATATCTGGCAATGTGCGATATAACTGAAAAATGGACTGGAGCAGGCTGGAATTGGGGACAGACTTTAGACCAACTGTGCATCTACTTCAGTGACAGAATCGTTCCTTCCGACTTAGAGTAAAAATCATATCCATAGAAAACGCAGGCTGCCGATTGACAGCCTGCGTATGTTGTGTAAAAATCTAAACGAAGGGTTCTATTATGAAACCCAATAATGATTCTGATATTTTTTCATGAATCTAAGAGGTTTACACAAAATAATTTACACTCTCTTAATTCGCGCCAAATCAACTTCTCCAACCTGCTTCAGATTATCCTTATATATATTAATCAAGTCACAAACTAATACTTCTTCTTTATCATCTTCATCAATATCATCTTCATTCAAAGAATCACAACTTCCCAAATATTTATATAATCCCTCGGATTCCGAATACAAAAATAACGTGTATCCAGTTGTATTTCCACCAAACCCATTTTGACCGCCTCTACGCAATACACATATCGGCTGACTATTTCCTAATTTAACAATATCTTCTATTAATGTTTTTTTAACATCATCAACATCTGTTTTATAGCCATCATAGAACGCGACTTCATATACTTGCAATGAATCAGGATTCTTTAAATATTGTCTGATGTCAGTAATACACTCATACACTCTTGATTCCCATTTAATTTGTTCTAATATAGTAGGTACATCATCATATTCTGGTATTGTTTCTAAAAGTTCTTTACCTTCATCATATTTTCCCTTTTCTAACAAATCTATTGCTTCATTATATGTAATTTTATTCTGTTCAGCAATCTTTTTAGGTTGAATCACTTTTATATTATAAGTCACGACGCTCACACTTAGTAACAGTATTGTTAAAGCAACTATGGGAATGGTAATTTTCTTTATCCTCTTTAAGTTACTAATAATATTATTATTTATAATGGGGTTGTACTCTTCTTGTTTAACTGGACATCCACAATTCAAGCATTCTTTGCTATGTATAGGTACTTCTTTTCCACACTCTTCACAAACTATTAGTTCTACATCTCCTTCAGGCTCATAACCACAATGGATACAGGCCTTCGCTTTATCTGAAATCTCTTTTCCACACTCAGGACACTTAACTAATGCCATTTATATATCCCCCTTTTATCGAATATATTCTATCGTTCAATTATAGTTTGTTTATTAATTACGGTCAAGCATAAGAATATATTCCTTCTAATATTTAAATTAAAAAATAAGGCATAGCATCTGTTCATCATATCGTGCCATCTAGTAAACGCTTTGGATTGGAAATATATATCTTCACTTCCATAATAACCAACCCCACACATAACTGGTTGCATACTTCTTTTACTCCAATTGCCAGGCTTACCGTTCATTTCCTGCCGGTTTATCTTGCTCCGGTTAAATCGAACTGAGGTATATGGAGCATTCCCCTCTTCATCATTCATACTGCTCACATTATATGTAGTTGATGTATGAACACTTGGCCATAATGAACCGATATTTGATAATCCTATTTTCTCCCCTTGTTCTAGTGCTGTTTCACATTCTTCAAAATACATCTTTAAAATATTCTGAATCACTTCTTTCTTATAAATACAATCTTCTCTTTGCCAGATTCTTGAAGACATACTTTTTGTATTTAATGGTTTCTTGTATTTTACTTTTTCTTCACTCACTTTTTTTGATCCTCCTTTATTTTAGCCGATAGACAAATAAAACTACCGTTTCATATTTGCTATACATTGTTGTTAATTATGCCACTGTGACGTTCTATGTAGCTCATATACGGCTTATATGAGCTTGGGTGTTAATCCCTTCCATATCTATTTTTAGGCACTAAAATAAGCATATGCACCAACATTTCAGTCGACATATATGCTTATTTAAATGTATTAAATGTAATTAATTAAGTATGACTTTTTATACCCCAATTTTAATAAATTAGTACCCCATTCCATACCCCAATATTCAAATAAACTACACCAAACTGCGATAAATTACGATAAGACAGGTGCTATCCGCTATTCCACAATCCCACTAAATCGTATACACAAACGGCATTTCATCCAAATCATAAGGCGTCACCTGATATACATAATAAGACGTGCAAACATGCGTTTGTTTAAGTTTGTGAAGGCTTGTGGAATCTACGTTTGTCGAGTAGCAACACCAATCTCTTTGAATTTGACTCCAATTTTGGCACCTTGCGATTTTTGAGAGAGTTTTGGGCTCTCTCAGGTACCTACAGAACTTAGATAAACGATGTTATCTTTTTCTTTATCTGACTCTTGGAATTTATCAAATCTTTCATGAATGGTGGCATCCGAAACATCCAAGGTATTGTCCAAAACTTTTTCTAGCTTTGACATCTCTTCCTGTGAATGTTCCTTTAACACATGAGTGTACAAGTCCATAGTCATTTGTAAGGTGGCATGTCCCAAATACTGCTGTACGGTCTTTGGCTTAATTCCTGCCTCAAAGCATCTGGTAGCAAAGGTATGCCTGAAACAATGGGGACTGAAATATTCAATTTTCTCCAGTTCATCTCTGCATAGATTTACATTTTCCAAAACCGCCTTAATGGCATCAGAATAGGTCTGGGTATTGATAGGTGTTCCAAATTTGGTTGTAAAGATAAGTTCCTCAAATCCTGCAATGGGTTTGGCAGTAGTTCTTCCCATAACAACATTTCGCTGCATGAGCTGTTTTTTCAGTGCTAATGAACATTGTTGATTCATCGGAATTTCTCTTCTACTTGATTTGGTCTTTGGATCATCAAAATGAAAGGTCTTTTTCTCGTCCCCTTCAAAGGTCTGATAAACAAGGGTCTTGTTCACACGGATAAGCGAATCTTTGAAATCAACATCCTTTAAGGTTAATCCGCATACCTCGCCAGGTCTTAGACCTGTAGATACGGCAACCACAAAGAGGTTGTCATAAAATGTGCCTTTAGAACACTCAAAAAAGCTTGCCTGTTCTTCGGGGTTAAGTACCCTTGGTTCTTTCTTATCATGTGCGCCTAATTTGATTCCCTTTGCCGGATTTTTGTAAAGCATGTCATTAATCATAGCTTTATCAAACATATCCTGAAGCAAAATACGAACCTTATTCCGGCTCTCAAACTGTAATCCTTTTGCATCCATCTTTTTCAAGAGCTGCAAAATCTGTAATTGTGTAATGTCCAGCAGTTTCATTTTTCCTAGAACTGGTGAGATGTGCATCCGATAGATTTCTGTATAACGTCGTTTTGTATTGGCGCAAATGGTATTTTCCTTGTAGTTCTCCATCCATGTTTTGAACCATTTGTCTAAGGTAATTGACGTTTTACACAAATTCATATGATTGGTATCTTCATAGATTGCTGTATTTAATAACGTCTTTAATTCCTTTAGATCACGGCTTTTTACCTCCTGCCGCTGTCCAAAACGATTGGTAAACCGACCAACGTACCTTCCATCTTTTCTCTGCATAATTCCTGTGCCCAGTTCTTTGCCATTTAAATCTTTTCCCATATACAGGCTCCTTTCATAAATGAAAACAACCTGCGTTACAGGAATCGTAAGTACATAGCAATGTATGGACTTATTATACTATAAAACAGGCTGGTTGGATTGTATTATTTAATTTTTTATTTGAAATGTATTGATTCAATTTAACAGACACCGTCTGTTGAATTACGGTTCCATGCAATCTCATAAAATTCTTCATAGGCTAATTCCCGCTATTCCGGTCAAGCCATTTGTCTAGCAACTTCTTGTTGGCATAATAACGGTTGCCGATTTTGAAAGTGAATGTACTTGATGGGTCTTTCAGTAATTCTCTTGCTTTGGTTTTGCCTATGCCTAGATATGAGCAGAACTCTTCTAGGTTTAATAAGGCTTTTTCGGGGTATTGGTTCATGATGGACCTCCTTTTTTTGATTTTGTTCTATCCATAAATTAATCTTTTACTCGAAAAAATAGCATCCAGGCTTAGCCTAAATGCTATTTTGTTATGATTTATTTAAACTGTAAATCTGCCAGTCACTGACTGGCTTTTCTTATAAATACTACGCTAATTCGACTCATAAATTTGCTCCATCAAATTTCTTACTGAAATACAAGTAGCTTCAAAAGAAATGTCATTTGCATATTCAAAATCTTTTTGATAACGTCTCCAGTGATTTTGCATTATTTCACTACTCTGAATCGCTTCTAATATATCTTGATAGTTAGTCAAGACCATTCCTGACCCTCTTTTTTCTGCTGTTGCATGTACTGCACTCTTCAACTGTTCTATCTCTATATTATTTGATTGCAACTTGCTGAGGATATAGATATCATAGAAATCTCTTGGTCTTGTATTCTGATTTCCACGAGAAATAATGGTTTCCAATTTTTCTGCCAATACAGTTTCCAAATTATATGCCAGAACGCGTATACTTCTTTCTTCCAATAAAAGCTTAAATTCATAACTGATTTCCTTCGGTGTAATCTTATCTCCCGTTGTAATATCAAGTTTCAATGGAACTTCCATTGGTGGATAATTTGCTGAAAGCGATACCCTGTAGCCCGCATAATCATCATCCTCTCTAATGTCTCCTATACTAATAAAAGTAAAAGTCACATCATCCTGCAATGGTATGGCGCATATTTCAATAAACATTTCTTTTACCGTATCTTCTGTAACTGGTATCCCTTTAATCGTCGCATCCATATCCATAGTGGCTCTGGAATCAAGACCTACCATTGCAGCAATTAAAAATCCCCCTTTTAGAATAAAAGAGTCTTGGTATTTTGAAACCGATACTCTTTCCAATAGTCTTTCTAACATAAAATTCTGCATAACAAGCTGAGCTGAAATACTTTTTTCTTTTGCTATATTTTTAATAATTGCTTTAAGTTGCATTGCATTTTTCATAACAGCACCTCCAAATAAGCTCTAAGCCGTTTTTCTACATGTAAGTTTTTTGCATATTCTGATAGTAAAGGAATATTTTTATCCAACCGTTTGGCGTATCTTTTAAATGCATCAGAAACCACTTGGATATCGACATCATTTTGGGTTTTTAAAATATCACAAAGAGTTTTCTCCATACAGTACGCATTTACCAAGTTACCTGCTGGAGTTTTTAATTGAATCACACCCATCTCATACCATTCTGCTTTCGTTCGATTGCATTTGACATTTTCTTTTTTCAATACTCCAATATTATATTTTAACGGAAATGTCATATGAAAATGAAGTGGTGTTCTGTCCGTTAAATCACTGAGAAAAAGCGCTGTTTCTCCTGAAAAAATACCCTTCTTGTATCTGATTTGTAATTGATACATTTCATCATCCCAGACTTCTGCCAACTGATACACACCTCTTGAGGCATGTTCTAATACCCCAGAATCTACTAAATGCTTTAAGCTTCCTCTTGAAATTCCTGCTTTGGTTACTTCTGCTGCCGTTATCACTCCATTATTCTTTTGCACCATTTCTAATATCATTTCTGCGTTTGACATACATCACCTTCTCCCTCAAATTATATTGTCCCTAAAATAAAGTGTTGAAAATAAATTTGACTTTTATGCATATTATATTATTACTTATATGCATAAAAGTCAAATACTTTATCATTATTCAATTAGTCTTGAACTTTCGCATATCCAAAATAAAAATTACATACGCTCTTTAATAATTGGAATCAAAGCACACTTGTAACAAATCCTCTGTTCTTCCATTCCATGAAACCAAGATTTTTTGCCGTCTGACATATAGGTTCTATTAAAGTCATTATATTTTCTGTAAATAGTTTTTCTGAAATGCCACCAGAATATAGCCGACTTTTTAACTCTGTGTTATTTAGATTTTTTCTTGTGAATACATCAAACAGCTTCTTAATTTCCTTATTACTCTGAGCAATCTGAAATGCCATGTAATGTTGCCTTGATAGTAACTCGATATCGATCTTTTGGCTCGGAACCTGATTGCTTTTACTAATATTAATCTTTGCAAATGTCGGAGTTAAGTTCCATACCTCATCACTTGCAAGATAAGACCACGGAATAAAATGATCAATATGTATTTTCCCCAGTTCATCAAAATTTTCTCTATTCAATAACTTACCAGTATATATGTCATTCATTTCATGATGTCCTATAACAGCACTCCAGAAATTCATGGCTGCTTTTAAATCTCGTTTTTCTGGGGGGTGAATCTTAAATGGAATTCCTGGCACGTTTGGATTTCTTCTTTGCAAATATTGTATTAGTTCATTTTGAATCCAACCACGAAGAATGGCTTCATTTTTTTGCAAATAACTAATCCAATTTTCATTTATTCGAATCTGACGCTCTTTTCCCGATAGTTGCTCATAGTAATAAAGCAATCTATCATTTTGCTTTGCTTTCTCCTCTATAAAATGATAATCACGCCATTCACTTTCTGTCAATTTTCCTAAAAATGGTGCCTGTAGGCGGTATGGAACATTTAAAACCAATTTTTGTTTCGCCTTTTTGATATTTTCATCTTCACTGGTTTTAAGAAATTGTATAACTTCTTTTTCCTTTGCAGTCGGCAATAAACCTGATGTATTGCGTACTTGATTTATTAAGATTTCCAATGCATCTGCGGGACCAAGATTTAAATGGTATTCCATAACCATATACCAAGCTTGTGCCACCATTTTATGAATCAACTTTTCATATGTTACAATAAATTTTCCATCCGATACGAAATCCAATATAGCCTGAAACCAAAATAATTTGTAACTTTGGTTCTTGTCTTTAAATATTCCAGCTAAGAGATGAACTGGCAGATTATCCGTCTCTGGTAGAATGCTATTATTATCTAATCTACTTTTCTTAAAATCAGATTCAGCCACTTTTCATCTTCCCTTCCTTCTCTTATATCTAAAGAAATCCACTGTCTTATGATGATAAAATCAGATATTTTCTCCAATACATATAATAACTTTTCTTCCGTCATATCAGTAAAATATCTGCTATTTCTCATTCCTTCAAAACTTCCATATTTAAAAGACACGTACAAAATTCCATTCTTTCTCAGAGCTTGAAATATCTTACCAAACATCAGTGGAAGATTCCGGTATGGTAAATGCAATATAGATGCGCATGCCCAAATACCATCATATGTTTGGATCTCATTTAAATCCAAAAAGTCCATCTGCTTCACTTGAATACCTGTAAAACACGTTGCTGCTTGACATAACTCATCGGAACCATCCATTGCATCAACTAAAAAACCATGTTGTAACAAATATTTGGTATCTCGTCCAGAACCACAACCAAGATCAAGAATGCTTCCTTCAGATGGAATATACTGAATAAACTCTTCTAATGTTTCAAACATGGATGCATTTTGAGTTCCTTCGATAAAAGAAGAAGCGTTCTCATTATAATAATTCAACGTAATATTATTTAGATTACTATCATCACTGCTCATTATATTTCCTATTACTCCCTCTCGAAGATTCAACTGAATATTTCATAGCATTTTTCTGTATCTTTTTCAACAATGCCTCCGACAAATCAATATGATTTCTTTGTGCAAAACGAAGGACAAAAAACAGTATGTCTGCTATTTCTTCTTCAACATGCTCCCTTTTATCTGTGTCAGAAAATATCAGTTTCATATCTTCATCGCTTTTAAATCGAAAAATATCTAAAAGTTCATTTGCTTCTGTTGAAATTCCAATTGCTAAATCCTTGGGATTATGAAACTGGTCCCAATCTCTTTCTTCACAAAAAGTTTTCACCATTTCAGCCAATTCTTGTATTGTTTTATCCATACTATAGCCTTTCTCTCAGATAATCTGCAAGTTTAGGATCTACACAGTATACATAGCATCCTTTCATTCCCCTTGTCATAAGTGTACGATATGTATTTTTTATAACTTCATCAGCTATTTCATTTGCTTTATCAGGATCTTTTTTATATATAGATTTTATTCCTTTTAAAGATTGATCGGTGGAAGCTCTCTTTGAAAAATCAGTTATGATTCTTCCATTTTCATATCTTAAATCTTCTCCGATAATAACTCCAACATAATCAAATTCTAGTCCTTGTGAGGTATGAATACAACCTACTTCATTAACCGAACTTTCATCTATAGCAAATGTAGTAGAATTCCCTAGATTCCAGCTCATTTCAAAATCTTTGATTTTAATATCATGCACTGTGGAATCATTTTTCCCCTGCTTAAGCCAATTCCAACAATAACCCGCCAATATTCGAGAGCGATTTCTATTAGAATTACGTTCAATAATTAAATGCTGCATCTCCTGTGGCGTGTCCACTATTTTAATATCATAATCAATATCCTTCATATCAAAATTGGCTGTCTGTCTTATATCCAACACATCGTCAAGCCACGCCAGATAACCATCGGAACCATTACAGCGAAACTGAGAAATCAATCCCTGGTAATAAATGTGTGCTCCTTGTTTTTTTGCCCAGTGTTCAATTTCTTTAATACTTCCAATATCTTTAATAGTGACCCGTTGACTTTCATCAATAAAGAAGATACTGCACTTAGAAGCTTGAATGATTTCTTTAATCTGATTCTCTCCCATGTTCTGGAACATGCCAGATTTTTCATTTAATCTATGCGCTTCATCCACTAAAATAGTATCTACTCCATTCAACGGTGCTTCCGTATAGATACCCGACCCCTTGAACATATTATCTACACTGCTCTTTCGGATTTCACCTTTCAACTTTTTCTGATATACACTTCGTGGAGCACTATTTTTAGAAACATACTGGCAGAACTGTTCCTCTGCAGTTAAATCTGCTAACAGATTGATAGCAACTACCGTCTTTCCTGTTCCAGGACCACCTTTTACAATCACAACTCGTTTTTTACAATCTTTTTGTGATTGTTTCGATATACTCATAATTTCTTCATACACAATCTTTTGCTCATCAATCATAATAAATTCTTTGTTTCCCTTTAACATAGCAGCCAAGGAATCCTGTAATGATTTTGACGGTCTGATTCTTCCATTTTCAATCTGATATAGTAATTCTTTCTGATCTCCCTGACAAATTGATTTCTTAATAAAATCTCTTAATTTCTCTACTTCACCTCTGGTAAATGCAGGTGCCTCTTCCAGATATGTTTCATATTGGGATTCATCTAATGGATCATTTTCCTTTCTCCTGTAATTATGCAAATAAGAGCACGGTGAAAGATGAATATCGTTACTTTGAACCGATTCATTATAATCTTTAATTAGCATAGAATAAGACCAAGCTTGATAAGAAGGATGTACAACTCGTCTAATTGCATTCCCTGTATAAGTTTCAACCAGCGCATCCAGTCCTGAAACTGCTTCTATCTTATCCCACTGCTTTAATTCTATAATAACTACATTTCCTTTATTTGATAAATCATAACCAGATATTAAAAAATCAACACGCTTGGATGTCTGTGGGATATTATATTCGATTGCTATTCCCGCATCTTTAGGTATCTCCGAATCATTCAAAACTTTATACATATATTCCAAAGAATTTTCCCATGAGCGAAATTCATTTCTTGCTGTTGATCGATGCATCTTCTTATAGATATTTTCTTCTATTTCAGTTGCAATCGAATCCTGTTCTACACTCTTTAAAAAATCTTCTTTAGTTCCGTCATAAACTATCATCTTGTGCCTTCCTTCCTAGCGTTTCTATTTTGTATATTCATTATTACTACCGACTCCACATGGGTCGAGAGGATAGAATGAATGTCACTTGAGTGTGTCCGTTCTCGGAAACATATCCACGGCTATCGGTAGACGGAAACATATCAATATACCTCATGGATTATTATTTTCACTCCTTGGTGTGGAGTTATTTTCAGATAGCATCATATCGCACTCCTTTGCTGTTTATGTTGCGGGTGTTTCAATTTTATCTTTTCTCTTTTTTGTTGGCCGATACAATCAGCATCATGGGACGGCGCATTTCATCCTGCATCCCCGGAATATCCATCATGTTTTCCGGCGGCTGCGGCTCCACAATATGATTTATTATAAAACCATTTGAAAGCAGTGTATTTAGATATGTGGTCAGTGTTCTATGATATTTTGTAACCTTTTCTCCCAAAAACACAGCTGTCCGTTTGCCCTCATAATAATAATTATCCACCGGAAAATGCAGTATTTCTCCTTTTTCGTTATAATGCCAGTCTTGTGTTCCATAGGCAGTAAAAACAGGATGTTCAACCGTAAAAACTAGCTTACCACCAGACTTCAGTATTCTATATATCTTTTTTACTAAAATCTCATAATCTGCTACATAGTGAAACGCAAGTGAACTTAATATTACATCAAAACTCTCCTCTGGGAATTCCACATCTTCTATAGCACAGCATTTATATTCAACCTGTGGAAAATGTGTTTTTTCTTTGGCTACCTCGAGCATTTTATGAGAAATATCAACACCTACAACAGAAGACGCTCCGTGTTCCATCGCATAAATACAGTGCCATCCATAGCCGCATCCTAAATCAAGCACACGCTTATCTTTAAAATCCGGCAGCAGCTTTCTCAATGTTTCCCATTCTCCTGCACCGGCTAGTCCCTGCTGTGAGCGACTCATTTGACTGTATTTTTGAAAAAATATATTATCATCATATTTGTTTTCTTTCATCTGAATTCCCCTCGTTTAAAAAGTTATTTATCTCCGTTGCAATTTTTTTCACTTCTTTATAAAGCTTCTCGGTCATATCGTAGCATTCAAAAAGTGAAAGACCGAGTACTTCAAAAATATGATTTACCCTTTCGGCATATTTTTTAGGTTTATATTCAAAAGTTTCAAGCAGTTTTATAGCTTTCTTTTCGTTAATGCAATAAGCATTATTGCATGCAAATAGTACTTGATTTAAGCATGAAATAATACGAAAAACATGGCCTGCAATATAATATTTATCCTCTGCTCCCGCATTTGCTTTTACAAACATTAAAGAGAACTCTGCTTCAAATATAAAAAAGTTTATCAAGCTCTTCTTTAGAGCACCAGGGTAAATTTCTGCCTGATTTTTTAATTCGCATAAGCTTTCATTCTTAGCATATTGTATCTTGCTGATCGCCAATTCTCCACGATACATAGCACTTATATAACCATGGGGATGCCCAGTCTGATAATTGGCAGTAACAATTCCTTGCTCCGTATCTTTGATTATTTGTTCCACCCGTTTTATATCACGTAAAATCAAGTCAACATGATACCCGTTTATAACTAACCATCCGCCGCCATTAACCCAATCACCCCACGCTCGGGGAGGTACAACAAGGTCGTTTCTATTCTCATCATCCAATTCTGTAGCAATTTGATTAATCGCTGTCAGGTCAAATGATTCTGAATTGTAATAGATTCCGATATCTATATCAGAATCCTCTGTATGGGTGCCTCTTGCACGTGAGCCCCCTAATACAATGCCTTCTATGCAAGGCAAAGAAGATAATTTCTCTGTTACTATTTGAATTACATTATCTACCATACGAACACACTCCTTTTATCGATTAAAGACAAAATACTTTCTTTCCGTAGTTCTTCGGGAAGTAATCCTTCCCGATCTGCCAAACATACTGGTCGATTTGCTTCAAGCTAAATTTATCCAAGCCATAGAAGGCACGGAAATCAATCAGTATATAAGTCTGAGCTGCTTCTTTCATAACCTCATTTGCAAATACAACCTTAATCCCGGGTCGTTCAAAGCCTACATCCATGCCACCGGCTTCGGTAAACAGGGAAACGGCTATAAGTTTTTTACTCATTTTCAGACTTCTCCTCATCGTGGATTTTAAATATTAAGCAATGCTCTTTTGAGTCCAAATAAATATCAAACTTTGTT
The DNA here is from genome assembly GCA_023460515.1 of Bacillota bacterium. GTDB lineage: Bacteria > Bacillota > Clostridia > TANB77 > CAG-465 > RGIG5057. The sequence goes on from JAEWPS010000063.1 coordinate 13,523, forward strand.
TTTCCTTTTACGACCCCTAAATTGGAGATTACCGACTTCGGCAAGCGAACTCGCATGTCCTGCTGCAAAAGATAGGTGTCTAAGTATATTCTCTCATCCATATCCCATTCTCCTTCTAGTGATTGACTAATTTTACCCTATTTTTAGTCTAAGGTCAATCGGTTTGCTACTCTGGACAGTATAATAATATCAAGCCATCTGTACCAAAAAACGGACTTTAACCTGACAATAGTCCTATTGTCTCAATCGTCAAAAAAGTAATTTCTTGTCTCAACCTATCAAAAGGCAGACTATGACGCTATTGTCAAAACACGAAAAAAGGGTTCCCAGGAGACTGCCAAAATCGGCAAATCTCTCGGAATCCCTTATTTTAAGCCTATTTCTGTACTTTTTTACTTGTTCCGTGACAGTAGACATACCGTCTCCACATGTGCTGTTTGAGGGAACATATCTACAGGTTGTACTTCTACAGTTTTATATCCATTTTCCTCTAATATAGCTAAATCTCTGGCTAGGGTACTTGGGTCGCAACTTACGTATACAATTCTTTCTGCATCTATATTAGTTATAGCATTTAATAATTTAACATCACAGCCTTTTCTTGGTGGATCCACTACAACTACATCAGCTTTTACACCTTTATTTATTAGATCAGGTATAACAATTTCTGATTCTCCAACAAAGAACTCAACATTATCAACATTGTTTTCTTTAGCATTTATATTTGCATTTTCAATAGCTTGTGGGATTATTTCTACTCCATAAACCTTCTTTGCCTTTTGTGATAAAAATAAAGTTATTGTCCCAGTTCCACAATATGCATCAAATACAGTTTCATTCCCTGTTAATTGTGCATATTCTAAAGCTTTCCCATACAAAACTTCTGTTTGAATAGGATTAACTTGGAAGAATGATAATGGAGATATATTAAATTTAAAATCACCTATATAATCACTTATAGTAGGCTCTCCCCATAAAGTTACACATTCTTGACCTAATATCACATTTGTAGGTTTTGAATTAACATTTTGTACTATACTTTTTATTCCTGGTATGTTATCAACTATTAATTGTACAAATTCATCTTTATTAGGTAACTTACTTCCATTAGTCACTAAAACAACCATTACTTCATTAGTAGTGAATCCACGTCTAATCATTATGTGTCTAAGAATTCCTGTTTCATCATACTTTCCGTCAATATTATATGGTTTTATATTATTCTTTTTTATCCATTGTCTTGTTAATTCAACTACTTTATCAGCTACTTCATCTTGAATTAAACAAGTTTCCATATCTATTATTTCATGACTTCTTGGTGCAA